>CAVRKD010000001.1:0-602325 GCA_963722185.1 uncultured Actinomycetes bacterium
CCCAACCCGGTCGCTAGGACGACGAGGCCGGCTTTGTGTCCGTCACCTCGCGTTGCTTCGAGCGCCTGAAGCGCTTCTAACTGGATCGGCCGCGGTGTCGGAGGGACAACAAGCGCTTCATCCCGCCACCTCCGCCGCAGCCAACGCCGTGAAGTCGGGCGCTGCCGCTGCCTGAGAACTAAAGGGTGGTTGGTCCGACCCGCGCTCTGTAGGCGTTTAGCCATACGTCGTCGACTGTCTCGCTACGCACGTCTGTCCAAAGACGTTCGAAGGCGGCAAGCAGCGACGACAGTTCGTTGGTCTCGAGCGACCACTCGATTCCTGTGTCGATGCCCGAGCGGCTGAGATTGTTGCTGCCAACGAACGCCCTTCCCGTGGACGAAGCAGTCGACGAGAAGAGATACGCCTTCGGGTGAAAGCTCGTCGTTGGATCTCGAAACACGCGTACCTGAATCACGCCTTGCGTAGCGGACTCCAGACCGGTCCGACCAAGGTCGATGAGCCGGGTAACCGCGTCAGGGTGCGTGACGTTCATGTAGTCAGTTGTCAAGACTCGGACCCTGGCGCCGCGCCGCGCCCGCCAGATGCCGTTCGACAAGCTCTAGACCTGACCGCATGATGAAGCTCACGAGAATGTCAATGCGATCGAAAGAAGGGTTGATCAGGCAGCGCAGGAGCTGAACCTTGGAGCCACGCGATCATCGAGACTGTCGATGAGCTCGATCTCGCCCGTTCGCTCGTCCGTCAGTCTCGGACTCGACGTACCGGCGACCGCAGACGTCACGGACCGGATGCCACCTCACGGATCGGGAACATCTCCCTCGTAGCGGGGAATTACGTGGATGTGCGCGTGACGGACGGTTTGGCCAGCCGCTGCACCGTCGTTAAACCCGACGTTGTAGCCGTCGGGTCGATGGCGAGCATAGGACGGACTTCAACTCGTCGACCAGCTCCCATATGTGCACACGTTCCTCGACGGAGAGTTGCCACCACGTCAGCTCTCTTCGAGGGATCACAAGTGAGTGCCCGGGACTCACCGGAAACTTGTCGCCGATCGCGAACGCCGACGCGTTTGAAGCCAGCCACTCTGAACGCGGCACATCAAGGAGACGAGTCGCTCAGCTGCCCGCGGGTCCCAGCTCCAGGTCCGCAATGTACGGGTGGTTTCCGCTTGCCATGAGCACCAGCCGCTCCTTCGCGAGTCATGCCGACGTAGATCAGGCGTCTGCTCGCTTCAAGTTCTTCCGGCGGGCGGTCGTCGAGGTAAGCGCAAAGGATCACGTTCTTGAACTCAAGCCCCTTCGCGCTGTAGATGGTGCAGATCATCACGGCGTCATTCCGGCGCCCGCGAGGTTCTTGCTTGGAGCGTCAGGATCGGTCGGCCAGTACCAGGGGACACCCGCACGATCGAAGCTAGAGCGAAGCTTGTCGACCCAGGGAAAGTTTCCGGCGAATCACGCGACCCGTACAGCACCACGATGTCGCCCGGTGACTCGCCGGCGGCAAGCCAGCCACTCGCCTCGTGTGCGATGTCGAGGACCTCTGCATCCGGCGATCCGTGGTGGCGGAACAGCGGCAGCGGTCCGTGGCGCAGTCCCGCGTCCGGATGCACCGCGACGTCGGACTCGGCGTCGGCGTTGCCGTCGTCGGTTACCAAGGAGCTGCGACTGAGGAACGACCACGCATAGTCGAGGATCTCCGTCGTGTTCCTGTAGTTCTGTCGCAGCACCTTCGTGCGTCCGCTCGCATCGATCCCCGCGTCCTTCCACGTGAAGCCCTTGCGATAGATCGACTGCGCGGCGTCGGCGACGACGAGGAGCGAGTCCGACCCATCGCGCAGCAGGTTCGTGGCAAAACGCAGACTCTCGGCACCGAAGTCCTGCGCCTCGTCTACCAGTACGTGGTCAAAGAGCTGCGACCGCACACGAGCACCAAGTTCGGTCAGAACTGCCGACGCTCTAACCGCTGCGTCCTCGTCCGTCTCGTTGTCGTAGTCGGCCGCCGGAGCACCCCCGACGCCGAGCACTCGGCTCATCTGCGCGGCAGAGCGTGCTCACCGTCACGTTCGGATATGGCTTTAGCTGCCGTGCGAGCCAGCCTTGGAGCGACTTGTTGTAGCAAGTGACGAGGATCCTGCTGCGGCCGCCGAGCTGCGCGAGTAGCCGCGCACGATGCACGAGAATGAGGGTCTTGCCGCTCCCGGCGACGCCGCGATCACGCGGTGCCCGCCACCGAGCGTCTTCGCGAGACTCTCCTGCTGGCGGTCGAGCGCCGAGACGTCGAGACCGATCTGTTCCTCGACCTCGGGCAACGACATCTGGATTGGTGTGAGCACGGTGTCCGGATGGATCACGGCTCGGTAGACGCGTTCAGCGTCCTCCGAGATCACCGGGCGTAGCGGCGCTGCCATCGCCGACACGATCGCTCGCCGCCGCGTCGGCGAAGTCCGAGTTGATGCGGTCAAGATCGTCGCGGAAGAGGCAATGCGCGCGGTCGACGACCGACAGGATCCCCTTCGTCTCAGCCGTGTCAGCGTCGATGTACGCGAAGACGGCCATAGCGGCGATAGGGAGCTCGTCGTCTGCACCGAGTCCGGCGCCGCGGACGCGCACGGCGAGGCCTTCGGCGAAGCGCCGTGCACGGCTCAATGGGTCTCCGAAGGAAGTCCTTACTTCGCCGTCCGTGACCGTGAGCTGCCCGGCGGCCACGCTCACGACGGCGGCCGCCTTCTGCTGGAGCACCTCGATGACGAGTACACCCGTATCAGGGATCAGGACGATTAGGTCTGGCCGATCACCGTCGAGGTCGAACAATGGCTCGTACCAGACGGTCGCGCTGTCAGTGAAGTGCCTCACCAAGCAACCGCGCGAGGCTGCCGACGGCAGGAGGGATGTCGCGTCGCGACCTCAGGTTGTCCGGGATGAGATACGCCACGCGTTATTCCTCGGCCAGCATCTCGAGCACCTTACGAATGCCCTCCGCGTCCACGTGGAACTCCGCTGCCTCCGCCACGAGAACCGACGCGGGAAGCAATTCGCGATGGCGGCCGCCGATTGTCTCCGCAACCCGAATCGCCTCCGCCTCGAGGACACCCACGAAGTCGTTCAACGCCTGCTGGGACCGCGCCCGAAGTGTGGCGCGGTCGGGCGACGAGACCCGCAGCTCGGGCCCGTCGCTCACGCCCTCGGCGTCGAGTATCGCCAACACCGACCTGTGTACTCCGGCGCCGGTGAAGGTGGCCGCTGTCGTCTCGTTCGCGCTGTGCGATAGAGGCCGTTCGAGCCGTGACCGCCATTGCGCTCGCAGGATCGCCAGCCAGAGTTCGCCACGCTCGTCGATGGCCGCGGGCACTTCGGTGCTCTCGAGGATCTCTCTTGCGGTTTCCCATGTGGCGCGGTCCACATCGAGCAGCGGCCCGCGCCACGACGGAGGCTTCGCCGCACTTCCTGCCGCCGCTGGACACCACGCGAACACTCTCGGACGTAACGTCCACGGCTCTCCACGCCCTCCCACCGAGACGGAAGGGCTCACCGCGCGCGACCGACTTATCGTCCTGCGCGGCGCTCCAGTCGATCGTCCCAACGAACGTCCCGTCCTCAGCGATGACGGCCATCGATGCCCGAGTGTCGAACGACGCAGCGAGCGTGGCGAAGTTGCGACCGCCACCACCGAACTCCAGATTCGCCCGCTGACCAACCACTAGCAAGCCCCGCGACATCGAGCAGCCATTCGTTCTCGACGAGATGGTCGAGGGTGGCGAGCGCGTCATCCTGCAAGCCGCGAAAGACGGGTGAGTAACAAATCGCAGATGCGAGGGCATGTCGTTCGAATCCCGTGCGCGCCGGATCAAGCGCCAAGGCGAGCGCTTGCTGACCGAGCATGAGGCGGGCGCCTCGCCGAAGCGGCAGGGGTTCGACACGCGCCGCGCCGTACGCGGGCGAGTACGGCGAGAACCTGGAGGAGGTCATCCGGCGCGCCGCAGGTAAACAGCATTCGTCGCATGCCGGTCCGCCGTCCCGAGCGGCCCACCCGTTGGAGGTAGCTCGCGGGACCCGAAGGTGCGCCGTCCTGCACGACGAGTTCGACGTCACCGATGTCGATCCCGAACTCCAGGGTGGAGGTGGCCACGATGCCAGGCACCTCGCCCGCCCGAAATCGACCGATGGCAGCCGTGCGTCCCTCCGCCGCGAGCGACGAGTGGTGCACTGGTACTTCGAGGGCGCCGCCGATCTGCTCTGCACGTCGCCGCGATTGGACGAACACGAGCGTGCGCTGCTCGGCAAGCGCGGCGTTGAGCGTCTGGCAGTCAGCTCGGTGTCGTGTTCAGTAGGAGACGATGTTCGTCTCCTCCGCACGCGTCGCCGCTCCAGGCAACTTCAGCCAACGACCTGCGGCCAGTACGAGCTGCCACGCCAGCCAGATCGAGCGACGCTCGTCAGGTGTGCCGACGGTTGCCGACAGCCCCACGCGCTGAAGGTCGGCCTCGCAGCGTTGGTCCAACCGCTCGAGCAGGGCGGCGAGCTGTGCTCCGCGTGCGGTGCCGACGAAGGCGTGCACCTCGTCGACGATGACCGCGCGTATTCCGCTGAGCGTGCCTTGGCGTCCGCCGGTGAAGCAGGATCTCGAGGCTCTCCGGCGTCGTGAGCAGGACGTCGCTCGGATTCCGAGGAACTCGCGCCGCTGAGGGTCCTGCTCGTGTCGCCGTGCCAGGCGAACGCAGTCGCGCCGGTCGGCCGGCGCCAGCGATTGGTATCGCCGTAACTGATCATCGAGGAGCGCCTTCATCGGCGACACGGCGAGGATCGAGGTTGGCCGCCATCCTTCACGCCGCGCTACGTCGAGCAGTGGGAGCAGCGCGGCCTCGGTCTTGCCGCCCGCTGTAGGCGCAAGAACGAGAGTGTTGTGGCCCGCCAACACGCTCGGTATCGCGGCCCGTTGTACTTCCGTTGGCTCCATCCAGCCCGACGCGGTTTCGAGCTCGCCAGCGAGACTCGTGCTTAGGCCGCACCAAATCTCGGAGAGTTCAACGGCAGCCGGAATCTCAGGCTTCAATCCGACCGGCGAAGCGACGGGAGCTGCGGGCTCGATGACCGGGTGCGCTTCGCCATCCATCGATGGTGAGGGCCTGGTTCGTTCGACGCCGACCGGCGCCGGAGACTTCGGCACGACCGGTAGATCCGGCTGCCCATGCAGCCGAATCGGGCGAACTTCCCGGCGGGTGGCTCTAGTCCGTCGAACGATTCTCAGTACGTCTTCGATGACGGCGTCGTCCATGGTCTCGCCCATTCGGAGGTCGAGAAGCAACTTGCCCTTGGTGAATGTCGTGGTTGTGCGCTGTCCGAGACGCTCGAATCTTCGCCTCGGACCGAGCAGGAGCTCCCACGGACCGATCACAACCCAGCGGTTGCTCGGGACGTCCGCGATTAGCAGGTACCCCATGCCTTCAGCCCACGACAGCGCTCGAAGCGACGATTCGTCGAGGATGAAGAGGTCGCGCTCAGCCAACTCGGGCCACAGCTCGCGATAGTCGGAGCTGTACGCCTGAAGCTTCGACTTCACCTCGAGGCCGACACGTTCTCCTTCGAAGCGAAACTCGAAGTCAGGCGTCTCTGGCTGGTTGCTGAGGTCCGCAATGCGGGAGACTGCAGGGTGCTCGAATAGCAAAGCTCGAACGTAGTCTTCGGCGTCACGACCAGCTTGCAGATCGTGTATCCAGTCGGCAGGCTGCCGCTCGCGCGCCATGACGGGTCAGCCTAGGAACGGTGGAGCCGCGCATGCGTCGGGCCGCGTCCTCAGAGTCCTCCGCGGAACACGTCAGCTCAAGCTTTGCGATGCTGTATTCGTGTCTGCACGCGCGCGGAGAACCACGCGCGTGGTGACGATGCGGAAGGAGTGCAGTGGACGAGAAGCCACGTCGAGGGGTCGGCGATCGGATCAAGGACAAGGCTGGTCGACTCGTGGATGATGAGGCGCGGAGCGCGCCGCTGAAGTCGCCAAGCGGAGTGGACGGGCGGTCGCCGAAAAGGCCGCGTCTGCCTCGGACGTTGCGGGACGTCAGATGAAAAAGGCAGCCGGAACAATGACAATGCAGAACTACCGCGACTCAATGGAAGCAGCGATGGCCCAGGTTGTTGAGGTGCTGGCGGCGCACGAGGCCGAACTCGCCAGTCTGCGGGAGCGAGTCGCAGCGCTCGAGGCGGAGCAGAACGATCCGTGAATTGGAGGGACGACCTCGCAGGGCTGCACTCAGCCGCGACCGGTCGAGTCGAAGTGCGTCCCACCTGGACTGAGACGACGAGGCGCGCGCGGGAAATCTCAACGGTGGCGGTCATTATCGAAACGGCGGGATTGGCCGTTGACGAACTGCATGACGCAGCGATCGACCGCTTGGCACCAGAAGTCGCCGCTGCTCTGGCGCGAATCGCGCCGTCCTTCGATATAACGACGATTGCGTCCTACCCACCGGCCGCGCTTCGCGGGCTCGGGAACGCGGTCAAGGGCTCCTTGTTCGAGATGCAGGTCGCCGAGGGCGTGATCGCAGGTGACATTGAGCTCCCATCGGGAGTCACCGCGTTTCGGCTCGTCGACGACTTCTTCACGCCCGGCTACGACGCGCAGCTGCTGGATGACCAAGGCCACGTCGTCGACGTCATCCAGCTCAAGACATCTCAGACGGCTGCGATCATCAGTGATCACTTCGATCGTTATCCGACGATCGAGAAGGTCTGGACATCGCACGAAGCAGCGGTCGATGCGGCGAACCGCGGACTCGAGGGGGTCTTTGACACGCAGATCAGTGACTCGGACTTGGCCGCGGTGGTGCATGAGGCACTTGTCGACCAGGCCACGACCTCCGCACTCGAGGTAATCGACGAACTCATTCCTCAAGTCACATACGCGATCATCGCCGTGCAGGCCGGTTGGCGGCTGATGCAGGGCGAACCGGCACCTGACGTCATCAGCTGGGCGAGACGGCGCGTTGGTTCTGCAACGGCCATGAGCGCGGTCGCTGGGCTCGCCTCGATCGCCACCGGGACGGACCTCGTCCGCATCCCAGTCGTGGTCGGGATATCCGTTGGGCGTCTCGCCTACGTGGAGCTGGACGGCGCGGCTCACCGCCTTGACCTAATGAGGGCAATTCTCGAGTCGTTTCAACAAGACGACACGTAGTGGTCGAAGCTTCGTAGCAGACCGATGCCGCCAGTCGGGTCGGCTTCGAGTCGACTACTCGTCCAACTCGTGCAATTCCACTGGCGCCGGCCGCGGCTTGCACACGCCGCACTAAAGACGCGTCCTTCACTGCCAGGGCACGGCTCACCCGGTCCACCGTCCGGTCGAGCGTCAACACGGACGCCTCGATCGGTCGTTCTCGCTCAGCCCGCGTCCGCACAACCGGCAGGTGCCGACGGCGGTCAGCCTGGGGAGCCAACTGACTCGCTTGAACCCGAGCCGCCGTTTGCACGGCTCCGGCAGGCAGGCTTACTCCGAGTACTCGACGTCCTCGAAAGAGAACAGAACATCGCAGTGTCGCTCCACATAGGCGTCCAGCTTCTCGACAGCATCGTCGCGCTTCTGGCCTTCTGAGATTCGAACAGCGTCGGGCGGAATCTCGCGAACAGCGTCCAGAGCGCTTTCGAGCGAAGGCGGAGCGTTCTGCGCCGCTTCGTCGAAGAGCTTGATCAACCTGTCCAGCAGATCGACAGTTTCGTAGTTAGCGCCGTAGTCAACGTCCTCGAGATCGCTTTCAGCCTGCGCCCACCGGGTCACCACCTCACAGAAGACTCGGGTTTGTGCTGGGGTATCGGACGAAGCGCTGGCTGCGTCCGCATCAGGCTTGTCCGAGCCGGATCCACCGCACGCTCCAACAAAAACGGCGCCAACAAGAAGCGACGCAACCCATTTAGCCCCCCGCATCGCTCTCCCGACTCTGTCGTGAACCTTCACGGAGAACGTAACGCCTCAGCCATGGACAGCGCTGGATTAGGAAGTAACCGCTCCGGCAAGCGTTGACATCTGGATTCGTCCGGGGGCGCGCTACTCGTCCAACTCCGGCAACTCCACTGGCGCGGGTCGCGGCTTGCACACGCCGCAGTAGAGCGCGTCCTCCACGACCAGCGCGCGGCTGACCCCGTCCGTCGTCCGGTCCAGCGTCAGCACGAAGGACTCGGTGCCGACGTGGTTCTCGCACAGGCCGCGGCCGCAGAACCGGCAGGCGCCGACGGCGGTCAGCTTGCAGTGCCAGCAGTTCATGCGTACTCACTACCCAACGTGCGATCGGAGGTGGCGGACACGGCCACGCGCTGCGCCACCGCCGCGGCGACCAGCGCGTGGAAGGTGTCGTGGTCGACGCGCAGCAGGCGCGCCCGCGTCACCGCCCGCACCGTGGCGTTGCGGCGGGCGCCTTCGAGCAGCGCCACTTCGCCGAAGTGGTCCCCGGCGCGCAACTGCGCGACCACAACCCCGTCGCGTTCCACCGCAGCTTGGCCCGACACCAGCACGTAGAACCCGTCGCCCGCGTCGCCTTGGGTGACCACGGCGGTGCCCGCGGCCACCTCGAGCCAGTCGCCGCGGCGGGCGACGATCTCGGCTTCTTTGAGGCTGAGCTGGCGGAACGGCGGCAGCGCCTGCACCTCGAGGGCGGGGCCGAGGGTGGGCAGCAGCGCCGGTTCGCCGAGCGCGGGGGCGAGGAGGCGCAGGAAGGCGCCGGCGTCGAGCACGAACACTTCGCCCTCCGCCGTCGCCCGGACCGTGGCGGTGCGCGGCCGTCCGCCGACGAGGGCGAGTTCGCCGAAGCTGTCGCCGGGACCGAGGCGGCGGATGACGCGTTCGGTGTCGTCCGCGGCGCGCTCGACCACTTCGAACGTGCCGCGGCGCACGACGAAGAAGGCGTCGGCGGCTTCGCCTTGGCGCACGACGGCTGCGCCTTCGGGCACGTGGCGGCGGGTGACGCGGCCGGCGAGGGCGGACAGGGTGTCGTCGTCGAGCTCGCCGGCGTGCGGCAGGGCGGCGATGGCGGTGGCGGCTTCGACGCGCCAGCGCGTCTCGGCGCGGAAGCGGATGTTGTCGACGACGCGTCCGACGACGCGTACGCCGGAACGAAAAACGCCGAGTGCCGAACTGCGCCAGCGGTCCGACGACTAGGGCGACGATGAGCACGACGGCGGCGCGTCCGGCGAGGCCGGCGTCCCACGCGGCGCTCAACAACCGTCCCGCCAGCGGCAGCCAGATGGCGGTTGCCAACGCGAGGGCGGCGGCGGTGAACAGCAGTCCGAAGACACCGAAGGCGGCGACGGCGCGCTCGGCGGCGCGTGAACGGCGGGCGGCGGCCGCGGAGGCGGTCGACGAGGTCGTAGCGCAGCAGGGCGAAGGAGCGGGCGCGCAGGCGCGGCGTGTCCAGCAGGTCGGTGAGCAGCCAGTACCCGTCGAGCTCGATGAAGGGAATGAGGTTGAGCCCGACGTTGAAGTAACACAGCGCGGCGAAGCGGTTGAGGTCATTGGCGATGCCGAGGTCGGTGACCGCGGCGACGCACACGGCGAGGCCGGCGACGGTGGCTTCGACGAAGGGCCCGGCGGCGGCGTTGACGGCGCGTTGGCGACGGGTGGCGAAGGCGAGGTCGGTGGAGTCGACGAAGAACGCCGGGTGGCCGAGGTAGAGCAGGAAGCCGGCGCGCACGACGTGGCGTCCGGCGTGCTTGACGGCCAGCGCGTGGCCGAGCTCGTGCAGCAGCAGCGAGATGTGGAGCAGGACGAACAGGAACAACGCGTTGGCGCCGGAGAGGTCGGTGGTGATGACGGGCGTGCCGTCGGCCGACGCGAGGGTGACGAGGCCGCCGATGGCGAGCGCGGCGGCCGATCGGCGATCGCCGGCCACGTGAAGACGAACCGTCCGCCGTGGCGGTAGACGGCACCGGCGATGGCATCGGCGTGGCGGAAGGCGATGGTCTGTTCTTTGAGGGCGTGCCAGAGCTGGCGACGTCGCTTGGTGGCGACGGGCGTGAGGCGGTCGCGCACGGCGGCGTAGACGTCGACGGGTTTCTGTTCGAGGAGGCCGGCGTTCTTGAGGTCGGCGATGAGGGTGGCGACCTCGTCGATGGAAAGCCCGTCGGGGTCGTCGAAGTCGGCGGCGGCGAGGTCGTCCACGGTGCACTCGCCGTCGAGTTGGCGGGCGAGGTCGACTTCCGCCGCGGTGAGGCGCAGGTACGGCGTGCCCGGCGCGTGGACGATGCCCTCGGTGCCGGCCCAGCGGCTGGGGTGTTCGCCCAGTTCGGCGTCGGCACGCAGGCGCGGCCGCTCGTTGCCGGGGTCGAGGCGCTCGTCTAACGCGTCCCACAGGGCGGTGGCCACGGGGTGCACGGTAATGATGTGACCGATGCCACCGCCGGGTTGGTTGACGGTGGGGGTGAAGCGGCGGAGACTGGTCGGACCGGGGCACGACCGACGAGGAGGGGCTCACATGGCGATCAAGCCGACGAAACCGACCAAGAGCGAGGCGGTCAAGCCGGCGAAGGCGCGCTCCGCCGAGTCCCGCGAGACCAAGGGCATGCCCAACCGCAACGAGTCGCGGCAAACCAAGGGTAGGGACATCAACCGCAATGAGTCGCGGCAGACCAAGGCGCTGCCCGGTAACCGCAACGAATCCCGCCAGACCAAGGGCTGGCAGAACCGCAACGAGTCCCGCCAGACCAAGGGCATCCAGAACAACCGCAACGAATCCCGGCAGACCAAGGCGCTAACCGGTAACCGCAACGAGTCGCGCCAGATCTTTTGACGGCGGGGCCGATCAGGCCCACTTAAGTCAGCTGGTGGTTGTGACGAATGACACGGCCGGGTTGGTTGACCTCGTGGGGCGACGGGCGGAAACTGGTCGTACGGGGCGCGACCCACGAGGAGGGGCTCACATGGCGATCAAGCCGACCAAACCAGCCAAGAGCGAAGCCGCCAAGCCCGCGAAGGCGCCGAAGGCCGAGGCGCGCGAGACGAAGTCGCTGACCAGCAACCGCAACGAGGCTCGCCAGACGAAGGGCTGGAACAACCGCGACGAGTCGCGGCAGACCAAGGCGTGGAGCAACCGCGATGAGTCGCGCCAGACCAAGGGCAGCGACCTCAACCGCAACGAGTCCCGCCAGACCAAGGGGCTATCCGCCAACCGCAACGAGTCGCGTCAGACCAAGGGCCTCGCCGGCAACCGCAACGAGTCCCTCCAGAGCTGCTGACCATGGCGATCAAACCCACGAAGCCGACCAAGGCCGCGCCGAAGAAGCCGGCGGCCGAGCGCAACGAGACTCGCCAGACCAAGGCGTCGCCCTATAACCGCAACGAGTCGCGCCAGACCAAGGGCAGCGACCTCAACCGCAACGAATCGCGGCAGACCAAGGGCCTGACCGACAACCGCAACGAGTCGCGGCAGACGAAGCGCATCGCGCTGAACCGCAATGAGACGCGGCAAACCAAGCGCATCGCCGTCAACCGCAACGAGACGCGCCAGACCAAGCGCACCGTCTGAACCTGACCAGCGCCGACGATCCCTGGGAGCTCGTCGAGCAGGGGCGCTACGACGAAGCCATCCCGGCGTTGCGCGCCGAGGCGGAGGACGCCGACACCGAATTCGGTCCCGACACGTGGGAGACGGCGGCCGCCTGGAACCGCGTCGGGGTCGCCTGCAAGTTCGCCGGGCGGTACGACGAAGCCGACGACGCCTACGCCCGCGCCCTGCCCGTCGCCGAAGCCTTCGTCGACGAGGAGCCCGATCTCCTCGCCACGCTGCTGCACAACCTCGGTGGGCTGGCGCATTCCCGTCACCGTCCGGCGTTCGCCGAACCCTTCGCCCGACGAGGGCTCGAGCTGCGCCGCACGCGCTGCGACGACCCGATCGGCGTGGCCGCCGACGCCGCCGCGCTGGCCTCGATCCTCGAGACCGTCGACCGCTTCGACGAGGCCGAGCCGCTCTACCGCGAGGCGCTGGCCATCTACCAGGACGAGAGCGACGACTACGAGGCCGCCATGACCATGAACGGCCTCGCCGCCGTGCTGCGCTT
This sequence comes from uncultured Actinomycetes bacterium, assembly GCA_963722185.1. Lineage (GTDB taxonomy): Bacteria > Actinomycetota > Acidimicrobiia > Acidimicrobiales > JACCXE01 > JACCXE01. The sequence continues at coordinate 12,036 of CAVRKD010000001.1, forward strand.
CGCCGGACGGCCCGCTGAGGCCGAGCCGCTGTTCCGCGACGCGTTGGCGATGATGGAAGTCGAGCGCGGGCCCGGTCATCCGGAGACGGCGACGGTGCGCAACAACCTGGCCATGCTGCTCAACGCCACGGACCGACACGAGGAGGCGCTGCCGCTGCTCGAGCAGGCGACGGCGGACTTGACGGCGCTGCTGGGTGAGTCGCACCCCGCCACCGTCGACATCGTCGCCAACCGCGACCGCATCGCCACCCGGGTGCGCACCGGCGTCGATCCGGGCCCGCCCGGCGAAGCCGCCACACCGTCTGCGTAATCGCGCTGGTTTTGAATGCACGGGCGCGTCGTTGGGGAGGCCGATTCGGTGCCGATCACGACGCGGCGGCGCAGAGTAACCGCGGCGAGGCGCCGGGCGAGGCCGACACACCGTCCGCGTAACCTCCCCGGCGTGTTCGAGTTCGAGGCGACGTTGTGGGAGTGGAAGAACAACCCGGCGTGGGTCTTCCTGACCGTGCCTGAGGACGTGACGGAGTTGATCGCTGCCCAGTCGGCCACCCAGCCACGCCGCGGGTTCGGGTCGGTGCGGGTCAAGGTGACGATCGGGACCACGACGTGGAAGACGTCGGTCTTCCCGCAGACCGAGGACAACTACGTGCTGCCCATCAAGAAGGCGGTGCGGACCAAGGAGTCGCTCGTCGGTCGACGACACCGCGCAGGTCGCCCTCGAACTCATCGACTGAACGGGTCGGCGCGGCGGCTCAGTTACTCGACACCGGCAGGGTGTGATCCAGTCTCCAAAAGCCCCGATTCACGACGCTCCGAAGCCGACTAACGCGGTCGGGCCGAGCGGCATCGCCACGAGCGACTAGCGGTTGTCGGGGTGGGCGTCGTCGACGACGTTGGCGTCGCCGGCGTCGGCGACGATGCCGCAGCGCGGGTTGGCCACGCGGATCGTGTACGACGACGCCGAAACGTCGGTGACGCGGTGCAGCGTTGACGGTTCGCTGAGGAAGCCGGGCACGAGCTGTTCCATGGTGGCGTAGCTCCCGTCGGGCTGCGTGGCGCGGTAGGTCTCCTCGGCGGAACGGATGGTGGCGGTGTCAGCGGTGCACGCGGTGTCGCGCCCTTTTTCGACTATCTCGGGCGCCTTCTCCGCGGCACACGCGGCCAACCCCACCGCGCACACGATCAGACCGACGGGATGTGGTGGATCTAGTTCGTCAGCCGTGTTGCCAGAAGCGGTTGGCCAGGCTGACGATGCCGTCGAGGGAGACGGCGTCGAGGTCGGCCATCTCGTCGGCGGTGAGCGACCACCCGAGGGCGCCGGCGTTCTGCTGCGCCTGCTCGGCGTTCTTGGCGCCGGGAATCGGCACGGTGCCCTTGTCGATCAGCCAACGCAGCGCCACCTGGCTCGGCGTGCGGTCGTGCGCCTCGCCGATACGGCGCAAGACGTCCACGACTTTGTCGACCTGCTCCATCGGATGGTTGGAGAAGCCGCGGTTGCCGGGCGGCGGGTTGGCGGCGGAGTACTTGCCCGTCAGCCGCCCCTGACCGATCGGCGAGTAGGCGAGCAGCACGACACCGAGCCGCTGTGCACGCATCGAGCAGACCCTTGGTTTCGGGTGCCCGCCGCAGTAGCGACATCTCCACCTGATTGCTCGCCAGCGGCACGCCGCGCGTGGCCAGCTCGCCGTGGATCTTCTCCATCTCTTTGGCCGAGTAGTTGCTCACGCCGACGGCGCTGGTGAGACCGGCGGCGTGCACGTCTGCCAGCGCCTCGGCCAGCGCGGCCTTGGAGCGCAGGCTGAGCGGACCGTGGATTTGGTACAGGTCGACGCGCTGGACGCCCATTCGTTCGATCGACTTTTCGAGCGCGGTGCGCATCGCCGCTTTCACGTTCAGCTTCTGCGGCGCCGGCATGAACTTGGTGGCCAGCACGAGCGAGTCGCGGCGGCCCGGGTCCTTGGCCAGGAGCCGTCCGATGATCCGTTCGCTCTCGCCCTTGCCGTACACCTCGGCGGTGTCGAACAACGTCAGGCCGGCGTCGAGCGACGCTTCCCACGCGCCCTCGATGGCGGCTTCGGTCAGGTCGGTGTCGTAGCCGCCCATGCCCCACGTGGACCGGTCGCCCCACGCCCACGTGCCCACGCCGAGCGGGGCGATGGCGGTCGGGCACCCGGGCAGCGTGACGGTGGCGGTCTCCATGCGCAGAGCATGCCCCGTGCGCGGCGGACGCAGTTAGTTGGCACCAGAAGTGTGTGATCGGCGTCGTCCGAGCGCGATCACACGCTTCTGGTGCCGACTAACGCGCGAACGCGACTAACCCGCGAGGAAGTCGTGCAGGTGCGACGCCAGTTCGGCGGTGTCGCCGGCGGCGCCGCTGATGAAGGTCGACCGGCGGCGGCGCAGGAACGGCATGCCGACTACGTACATCCCCGGCGCGGCGGTCACCACGCCGCCGTCGTGGGTGACATAGCCCTTGCGGCCGACGACGGGCACCTCGAGCCACGAGTAGTCGGGCCGGTAACCCGTCGCCCACACGATGGTGCGGATGCCGTCGGCGAGCAGGTCGAGTTCGAGCAGCGGCGACCCGTCGACGCGGATCGGCTCGGGGCGCTCCCCCGGCTCCTCGCCCGCCCACTCGTCGAAGCGGTTGAGCAAGCGGTTCATCTTCAGGTCGGCCAACGCCACGATGTTGTTCAGCGAACCGGCGAACGCAGCGACGCCGTCGGTGATGCGGCCGATGCGGCCCACGATGCGCACGCCGTGCGACTGCAACACGTTGAGGTTGAGGTCGACGTGGTCGGGCGTGCCGACGAGTTGCGGCGACGGCACGTGGCGGACCCGCGTGATGTCGTCGACCTCGGTGTAGTGCTCGTCGAGCACGCCGGCCGCGTCCAGCCACCAGAAGATGTCGCGGTCCTTGTAGCGGCGCGGCATGCGCACTTGTTCGCCGGCGGCGAGGGTGACGGCGCGACCGGAGCGGGCGATCTCGTCGGCCAACTGCACACCGGTCGACGACGCGCCCACCACCAGCACGCCGCCGTCGTCGAGCGCGTCGGGCCCGCGGTACTGCGGCGGGGTGAGCGACGTGATCGACGACGGCACGCCAGCGGCGCACGCCGGCGTCGTCGCCACGTTGCAGGCGCCGTTGGCGAGCACGACCGTACGCGCCCGCCACGTGCCCTGGTCGGTGACGACCTCGTACCCGTCGCCCACCGCGCGCACCGCCGTCACCGTCGTGTTGCTTTGCACCGGCGCGTCGACCATCACCGCGTACTTGCCGATCGTCTCCGCCACATCCGCGGCGGTCATGTACCCGTCGGCGTCGTCGCCCTCATACGCGTAGCCGGGCAACGTCGTCTGCCAGTTGGGCGTGAGCAGTCGCAGGCTCGGCCAGCGCTCGGTCCGCCACGAGTTCGCCACCTCACCGCGTTCGAGCACGACATGGTCAATCGTTCGGTCGGTGAGTTGGCGGCTCATGGCGAGCCCGGCGTGGCCGGCCCCGATGACGACGGCCGCGGTACTACTGGTCAACTACTTGTTGACCTCGACCACGACGTTGGTCGGGTTGACCATGAGGTCGTAGACCGCGGAGCGCTTCTGGCTCTGCGCCACGATCGCCGCGATGTCGTCGGGTGACGCGTCGGCGTCGATGTTGAACGTGACGCGCACATCGCTGAACCCGTTGCGCACCTCGGGATCGATGCCCATCACACCGAGCAGGTCCATGTCGCCTTCGATGGTGGCGGTGACGCTGCGCAGCTGGATGTCGCGCATGGTGGCCACCGACGCCACACCGGCGGTCAGGCAACCGGCGAGTCCGAGCATCACCATCTCGATCGGGGTCGGGCCGTTGTCTTCGGACGCGAACAGCTCCGGGTGGTCCATGTCCACGCCGTAGGTCTGGCGGTGCGGATGGTCTTCGCCGAAGGCGTTGAACTTCTCACACTGCGAGTAGCAGTGCGTGCCGTTCTTCCACGTGGAGCTGGCGCGCCACAGGAACTTCCCGGCTTCCGGCGCGTCGGTCAGCATCTGACGGGCTTCGAGGATCGCCGGCAAGTTGATGCCGTTGTCGACCGGCTTGGTGGTGACACTCATTGGTGGTTCCCTCCCTATTGGTTTGGTGTTTGTTCAGACAGCGCGTGCGATAACGAACTGATGATCATTCCTGTACACGTACATGCCGCTCGCGTTACGCATCGGCGCGATGGCCTCGAGCACGGCGCGCCGCACGGCATCCGGGCCGCTGTGACGCAGAGCGGGCACGACCGGACCGCCGCTCGACAGCGCCCGCCACGCCGTGTCGTCGTCGGCCCACTCCATCACTGCCACCCGCGAGCCGCGCTCGATCACTTCGAAGCCGGAGTCGGTCAGCATCTCTTCGGCGACGCCGGGCGTGGCGATGCGGTTGGTAATGCGCATGCCGTCGACGTTGGGCGGCGGCACGTGCGCCTTGTAGGCGAGGAAGACCGGCCGCATGTCGTTGGGCGCGCCGTTGGACGCATCGCCCCAGAAACTGATGGCGCACTTGCCGCCGGGTCGGAGCACCCGGCGCATCTCGTGCAGCGCCGCGCCGCAGCCGCCCCAGATGCCGTTGACCGAGATCGCCACGTCGAACGACGCGTCGTCCCACGGCAGCTCGAACATGGATCCGAGGCGGATGTCGGCGTCGGGGTTGCGTTCACGGGCGATGGCGACCAGCGGCTCGGAGGCGTCGATGCCAGCCACGGTGGCGCCCATGCCGCGCATGAAACGCATCCCGTAGCCCGACCCGCACGCCACGTCGAGCACGTCTTTGCCTTTCGCCACGCCGGTGGCCGCGCACATCGCCGCCAGCGCTTCGACGCTGTAGTGCTCGTACAAGCACGCCCAGTCAGCCGCCGCGTGGCCCCACGCGGCGCCGGCTTCACGCCAGTCGTGGTCGGCCGACTCGTGGCCGCTCGTGGTTGTGGTCATTCGGTGTGACGCTGATCCATCGCCAGCAAGAAAGCAAGGGCTAGCGGCGTGACACGTGCCACACCCGTAGCCTGACTCTGATGATCGACACGGCTGTCTGGGGCACGGGCAACGTCGGGCGGGCGGCCATCCGGGCGGTCGACGCCCATCCGCGGCTGTCACTTGCAGCGGTGATCGTCAACAACCCTGACAAGGTCGGTCGCGACGCCGGTGTGCTCGGCGGGCTCGACCGCTCGTTGGGAGTGGCCGCCACCGCGGATGCGGGCAGTGTCTTAGCGACCAAGCCGGGCGCCGTGGTCTACGCGGCGTCGGGCGACATCCGTCCCGACGACGCGCTGGCCGACATCACCCGCGCGCTGCGGGCGGGCGCGGTGGTCGTGACGCCGTCGGTGTATCCGCTGTACGACCCGCGCAACGCGCCCGACGCCGTGCGCGGCCCGGTCGAGGACGCGATCAAGGAAGGCGGCGGGTCGCTGTTCGTGTCGGGCGTCGACCCCGGCTGGGGCAACGACGTGTTGCCGCTGCTGGTCAGCGGCCTCGGCAGCACCATCGACGTCATCCGTTGCCAAGAGATCTTCGACTACTCCGCCTACGACCAGCCCGACTCGGTGCGCTACCTGGTCGGCATGGGTCAACCCATGGAGTACGAGCCGCCGATGATCGCGCCGACGGTGCCGACCATGGTGTGGGGTGGGCAGGTCCGGTTGATGGCGCGGGCACTCGAGGTCGAGCTCGACGAAGTGCGCGAAGTGGTCGAGCGCCGCCCGCTCGAGGCGACGGTCACCACCGACACGATGGGCGACTTCGACGCGGGCACGCAGGGCGCGCTGCGCTTCGAGGTGCAAGGCATCGTCGGGGGACGGCCGCGCATCGTGGTCGAGCACGTCACGCGCATTCACCCGTCGTGCGCGCCGGATTGGCCGATGCCGCCGAACGGTGTCGGCGCGCACCGCGTCATCATCGAGGGCAGCCCGCGCATCGAGGTGACGGTGGAGGCCACCGACGAAGGCGGCAACGTCGCCGCCGGCGGCAACGCCACCGCGGTGGGGCGACTGGTGAACGCCATCGACTGGCTCGTGGACGCGCCGCCCGGGATCTACGACGCCCTCGACGTACCGCTACGCCCCGCAGTCGGGAAGTTCTGATCAATCAGACGGAGGTCGCAGCGGCGCCCACGCCGGCCACGCGGTGGTCTCAACGAGGTGTCCGTCGCGGAAGACGCCGACCGTGCGGAAGGGACGGTCGACGTCGCTGTTGTCGTACACGAACGCCGCGTGTACGAGCGAGATGGCACTCGCGACCAACTCCCACAGGCGCGCGTAACGCGAACGGATCTTCTCTTCCGGCACCGTGTGACCCGTGCCGTGTTCAACCCGCTCCGCGACGCGACCGACGGCCACGTCCTCGGGGACAAGCACGACGTGGAGAACTACGACGTAACCCTCCTGCCGCGCTTGGCGAATCAAGTCGAGTTTCGACGCGTGCGAAAACACCGTTTCGGCGGCGAACGATCGACGCTCGGCGATGAGCGTTGCTCGTTCCTCGTCGGCGATCCGCGCCGCGTCGTAACTGCGGGCCTCGGCGTCGTCAGGCCAGCGCGTCGCGGCAATGTCGTCCGCGTTGACGAACGGCAGTCCCGTGTTCGGAGCGATCACGAGGCGGAACAGGGTCGACTTGCCCGCACCATTCGGCCCGACGATCAGGTGCAGGACCGGGTCGCCGGTCTTCACGCTTTGACTTTCGTAGCCACCTTCTTCTTCGCAGACGTCTTCTTCTTGCCTGGTGCCTTCTTCGACACGCGCTTGTTGGGAAGGACGACCGTTTCCGCGACCCCACGCGCGTCGGCGACGACCACAAAGCGCTTGCCCTCGCTAGCGAAATGCCGACGGAGGTCAAGCTCCCCGATGGCGTCGCCAATCGCGACCTCCCATTGCGCCCGCACGAGCGCCTGCTCGGTCGGCGACATGTCGTCGTACGCGGCGGCGTCGGCCAAGCGACGATGTTCGGCGACGGTTACGGACGCCGACGCTTCGAGCTCCCGGCCGATGCGTGCCCAGTGCGAGATCTGCTGGGCGGCGCTCCGCTCTTGCGCGCCGCCGGCACGGCGCGCCGACTCGAATAGGTCAGATCCGATTCGGACGGGCTGAGTCATCCTCGAAGCGTAGCACTCTGCTACGCCTATTACGTCTGCCACGCTCGCGGGGCTACTTTGCGGCGGTGGCGCCCGATCCCTACGCCGTGCTCGGTGTCGCCGCGACGGCCACCGATAGCGAAGTGAGAGAGGCGTACCTGCGGCGGTCCAAGCAGTTGCACCCCGATCGCCTCGTCGGTGCGACCGACGCAGAGCGTGACGCCGCCACCCGCGCCATGCAGGACCTCACCGCCGCCTACCAGGCCCTGCGCGATCGCCGTCCCGTCAGCGCCTCTTCGCCCGCGGCACCGACATCGGCGGCCCGACCGGCGCCGCCGGCGCCACCGCGTCGCCGGACGCGTTGGGGTCTCATCGTGGTGGCCGTAATGGTCGCGTCGACCGTGGCCGCACTCCTGACCAGCGACGCGTCGCCGCCACCGCCCGATCCCCAACGTGACGACGATCTCTCGGCGCTCGAGGGCAAGTGCATCACGCTGCGTTCCGGCGGTCAGTTCGAAGACATCGTCGACTGCACCCGACCGCACGACGCCCGCGTCGTGAAAGTGGTCGCCCACGCCACCGCGTGCCCGCTGTGGTCAGATGCGCGCCTCACGGGTACCACCCAGGACCTCTGCCTCGACACCGTCTGATCGAATCGCCGGCCGCGTAACACCGTGTGCGTACTGTGCCGCCGATGCTGTACCAGTTACTCCAGTTCGCGCTGCGGCCGTTCCGCCGCTGGTGGCGCCGGCTATTGACGGCGGCGATCGTCGCCACCGTCGTGGTGCCCCTCGGGCGTGCGCTCATCGACGACGCGGTGCGCGATCAGCACGACACGATCACGGTGCCACCTATCCCGTCGAGGTGATCTCGATGACTTCCGACGCCGGCGGTGGGAAGCCCGGGTGCTGCGTGAAGAAGGCGTCGGCCTGGCGACCAATAACGCGGATCAGCCCGTAGTTGCCGACCCCGCCGATCACGGCGCCGATGCCGAGGGGCAAGGCGCGGCCGAGCGCGATCGCCCCGCGGCGCGTGCCGTACTTGGTGATGAGGGTGCGCCCGACGCGCCGGTTCATGCGCCGCAGCACTTCGACGGGAATGCGCGCCGTGGCCCGGGCGCCGATCCCCTTGCCCGCCTCGCCGGCGAGCTTGGTGAACATCTTCGACGCCGAGTTGCCGAACGCGAGGATCGACAGGACCCACGCCCGTCGCTCCTCGACCGACGGCTCGGTGTGACCGTGCACGGCGGCGATCGACAGGATGAGGTCACCGGCGCGCAGCGTGAACCATCCGAGGTCGGCCGCCGCGGTCGTGAACGAGGCCACGGTGCCGACACCGGGAACGGCCGCCGAGGCGCCGGTTACCGCGCCGAGCGCGGCGAGCTCTTTGGAGAACGAGTTGACGAGTTGTTCGACGCGCTGCTGCTGCGTGCCCGACGTCGCCGCGGCGCGGCGGCGGGCGTCGTCCCAGCGCGACATCACCACCTGGTCGACACCCGATGTGATGACCGACGCCGGGTTCCACTTCTCGAGCGCCGAACTCACGGCGTCGACCTTACCGGCGAAGCGCGGCAGACTCGCGGCGTGAACATCGACATTCCCGCCGGCAAGGACGCCATCGAGTACGTGTGGGGCGAGATGGTGCCGGGCATCGGCATCGCGGCGTCGAAGTTTTCCCTCGCCGTCTACTCCGACACCACGCTGGGGTTGCGCGAGTTCGAGGCGGCGCGCCTGCGCATCGCCCAGATCAACGGGTGCCTGTTCTGCTTGGACTGGCGCACCGATCGGGGCGACGGGGTGACGGTGGAAGACTCGTTCGCTTCGTCCGTGCAGGAGTGGCAGACCACCGACGCGTTCGACGACCGCACGCGTCTCGCCGCCGAATACGCCGAGCGGTACGCGCTCGACCATCACAACCTCGACGAAGCGTTTTGGTCGCGCATGTCCGAGGTGTATTCGCAACGCGAGATCGTCGAGCTGTCGATGTGCATCGGCTCGTGGCTGGCCTTCGGTCGCCTCAACCATGTGCTCGGCCTCGACACGGTGTGCACGTTGCCAGGGCACTCGTCGCCGTAAGGCTTACGTTTCGACGGTTGGATCGCCGATAGCGGCGACCACGAAATGCGGGGCAAGCATCTCGATCCGTAAGCGCAGCACGCCGGTGACATCAAGCTCCACTGCCTCGCTCTGCCCGAGTACGAACTCGCGCTCGTAGAGGAGATGCCCGTCGCCGAGCACTCGCAGGCGGCGGGCATCTGCCTGCGTGGTGCGGTCGGCGACGCCGAGTGTGGCTCGAAACGTCTTGTAATCCCGCCCGAGGTTGAACTCGATGAACTCGTCGTACTCGGTAAGGCACCCAATCTCGCAGTGGGTCGACACGCCGTAGACGAACCTCTCGCCATTGATATCGAGTCCGCTGTCGACCCTTACATCACCGCCGATCTGGGCAATGAAGCTCTCTCGGTGCGCGCCATCGAGCATCGGTGTCACGTTCGCCGCGTTGCGCGCCCTCTGACCGGGCGTCGTGGTGGTGATGGCGGCGACATTTCCCGGCGGAGACGTCGTACCCGAGTCGCCGTTGATGAGGGCAACCACGACGGCGGCGATGATGCTCCCGACCGTGGTCAGCACGGCGCCAACGATCGCCAGGCGATAGGGCGAGTGTTTGGGCTCCGTGGCGGCGCCCGAGCCGTCGATCTCTTCTCGTGACATCGCACCCCTCCGTCGGCGTTGGCCGGCGCCGTCACCGTACGCCGGTCCCCTGGACCGTGTGACGCATGATGTAGCTACATGGCAACGCAGGACTGGAACCACCACCGGTGGTTGATGAAGGGCGACACCGACTGGATCGCCGGGTGCCGCTGGCTGCAGGCGTGGTGGCGCGACGAGCACGGGTGGCCGCCGGGGCCGCGCACGCCGAGCGACGAGCGGCTCGTCGCCTCGATGCTGAACCAGGGGTGCGACGACAAGGACCCGTACTTCAACGAGGCGACTTTCGACACGCTTATCGAGACGCTCGACGAGGTCGGCTACGGCACGCCCGGCGAGCCGCGACCGCCTGGTCCGTGACCTGCTGTCGACCGAGGCGCTGCGTTACAACGTGTTCGGCCCGTTCAAGTCGACGCCGAACACGCTGCTGCCGTGGGTGAAGAAGATCGACCCCAAGGCCAGCGCCGTGGAAGAGATCCGCTTCGCCTGGACGCCGAAGAAGTCGAAGTTCTTCGTCGGCGGTACCGAGTTCGAGACCTTCATCACCTACAGCGTCGGCAAGTCGAAGCGATTCCTCGGGGTCGTGTGCCTCTACGCCGACGACCTCACGCAGAGCAAGGTCAAGGCCGGGCAAGCGCACATCGACGCCACGGTGGCGACCGAATGCTGGCGCGACGACGCGGCGCGGCGGCTCGACACACCCGAGCTACGCGCCTTTTGGTTGCAGACGCTGCTGGCCCAGCAACTGGTCGCCAGCGAGGCCGGCTTTGAGGACGGGCGCATCGTCGTGTTGTCGCACGCGGCGGATGCCGCGGTGTCGACGGCGACCGGCCGCGTTCGTGGCGAACTGCTCGAGCCGAGTTGGTTGCGCTGGGCGGCGTACGACGAAGTGGTCGACGCGCTCGAGAAGGCGAAGCCGGACTGGGCGGCGTGGTTTCGCACGCGGTATCTCGACTTCTCCCCCGTCGCCGACCTGCTCGAAGACGGCGACCCGCGTCTCGCCGGCGGCGGCAGCGTCGACGCCAGTCGCGCGTCGTTCAAAGCGTTGATGACCGCCGGCAAGGACGTGTTGGGTCGCGGCGGCGCGGTGGCCGACGTCGCCAGCGGCAAGCGCAAACTCCGCAACGCCATCGACGCGTCCGGCCTGTCCCAGCGCGCCGCCCAGCTGGCGGAAGACCTGACGGCGCTGCGCCAAGCCGTCGACGACGCGGCGGAAGAGTGATGCGCCCGTGACGATGGTCGAGCGGGCGTGGGACGACCCGCGCTGGGCGGTGAAAAGCGACAGCGAGTGGATCGCCGGCTGCCGGTGGCTGCAGGCGTGGTGGCGCAACCAACGCGGCTGGCCCGCCGGGCCGCGCGTGCCCGAAGACGAGCGGCTCGTGGCCACCATGCTGCCCGAAGGCTGCGACGACGAGGCGCCGTTCTTCAACAAGGCGACGTTCCAGGCCGTCGAGGAATGGCTCGACGAGATCGGCTACGGCACCACCGCCAGCCGCGACCGGTTGTTCCGCAACCTGCTCGCGATCGAAGCGCTGCGCTTCAACCTGTTCGGGCCGTTCGCGCAGAAGCCCGATGAGTTGTTGCCGTGGGTGCAGACAATCGACGCCGCCGCCACCTCGGTCGACGGCGTGCGGTTCGCCTGGGGCCCGAAGAAGTCCAAGGTGATCGCCGGCGGCACCGCCTACGACGCCTTCGTCACGTATCGCGCTGGCGAGTCCGCTCGGTTCGTGGCCGTCGCCTGTATGTACGCCGACGATCCGGCGGCCAGCAAGGCGAAGGTCACCCAAGCGCACCTCGACGCCACCGCCGCCACCGGCGCGTGGCGCGACGGCGCCGCCCGACGACTCGACATTGTCGAATGCCGCCAGATCTGGATGCAGACCTTGCTGGCCCAGCAGTTGGTGGCGACCGGCGAGTACGGCGCGGGAATCGTGGTCGTGTTGTCGCATCGCGCCGATGCCGACGCGTCCACGGCGACCGGTCTCGTGCGCAGCGAGTTGCTCGACGCCGACCAATGGTTGCGCTGGTCCGCCTACGAGACGGTCGTCAAGAGCCTCGAGGAGACGGCGTCGGGCAAGTGGTTGTCGTGGTTTCGCACGCGCTACTTGGACTTCTCGCCGGTGGCTCACCTGCTCGATCCGGGCGACCCACGGGCGAGCGGCGCCCGCGCTGACAACTCAGGCGACGAGGACGGGTTCAAGGAGTTGGTCGCCGTCGGCAAGAAGGTGCTCGGACGCGGCGGCGTGGTCAACCGGATCGCGTCCGGCAAGCTCCAACTCCGCGACGCCCACGACGCCCCGGCGTTAGCGCTGCGCGCCGCCCAGTTAGCGAAGGACCTCGCGGCGTTTCAGCAAACGGCCCACGACGCCGCGGAGTAGCTGGCTTCTGGTTGTGTCTGGCGTTGCTGGGCAACGCCAGACACAACCAGAAGCGGATCGTCAGTCCGCTTCGACGGCGTCGAGTGCGTCGAGGTCGTCGATGGCGGCGCACATGCGCTCGATCATCGCCAGCGAGATCCAGTCCTCCTGCATATGCGGCAGGTGCTCGGAGTGACACAGCGTGGGCGTCCACATGAGAAGCGCGTGGAACATCTGGGTCTTGTACCAACGCCAGGTGTCGTCAAAGTCGAACTTCGTGCCGTCGATGTCGGCGCGGCGTTCGAGGTAGCGGCGCACCAATCCCTCTTCCCACTCGCGCCGATCTTCGGGGCGTAGCGCGGCCGACAGCGCGTACGCCAGGTCGCGCGACCAGTGGCCTTGCGCGGCGCATTGCCAGTCGCACAGGCCCATGGCGCCATCGGCGGTGCGGTACCAGTTGCCGATGTGCACGTCGGAGTGCAGCAGCGTGGCCGGCTGGGTGTCGTGCACCTTGAGCGCGGCGATCGTCGCCGGGAAGATCTCGTCGCGCCGCGCCATCAGCCGCTCGGGGATGCGGTCGGCGGCTTGCGTCATCGCCTCTTCGTGGTACTTGTCGATGTGCAGCTTGGGGATGCCGCCGCGGAACCAGCGCGAGAATTCGAAGAGCCACTTGAACTCGTCGTCGAGGCGCGGGTCGCTCTGGAACTGCGCGTGGTAGCCGGCCATCAGGTCGACCTGGGCCTGGGCCATCTCGAGGGTGACCAGCGTGGACGCGTCACAAAACGAAGCGCCCCGTGTGGCCACGACATCTTCGAGCACGTGCACCGCCGCGAACGTTTCGCGGTCGACAGTGGACTGGTAGCACCACGGGATCTCGAGATCGAGGCTCGGACGCAGGTCGGTATAGAAGCGACCCTCGGTGCGGGCGTGTCCGGTGATGCCGGCGATCATCCGTACTTCCATCGTCGGCAGCGACTTGGTGAACAGCGTCGCCGGCGGTTCGACCTTCCCTACTGTCGACGGGTCGTAGGTGAGATGCAGCCGGTCGCGCACCTGCGTGCCGCGGCTGACTGGCTCGACGCGCACGTCGGTGACCACCACGCCCGGATGCGTCGCTTGCATGGCCGCCGTCATCCACTCGGGCGTGATGGCGTCGACGCTTTGCAGGATCTCGCCAAGCTGCGTGACCTTCGGATGCTCGCGCGTCTCGCGCTCAATGGCCTCGGCGATCTTGCCCGCCATCGTGTCAACCGTCTCTGCCACTAGACCCCCCAGTCCCTGCGACTTTCTTGTGTCACCACAAGGACAAGACCCCCTCCTGGTGACACAAGAACCGTAGTTCAGGCCTTGCAGCAGACCTCGAGCTCCATGCCGTCGGGGTCGCGGAAGAACAACGACCACTCAGCCCCGAGTTGTTGGATGTCGCCGACCTCTTGCGCGCCGGCTTCGATCATGCGCTGGCGCACCATCTCAAGCGTGTCCCGCGAGTCAACGGCGAAGGCAAAGTGGTCGACGGCGCCCCGTCCGCCCTGGCGGCCTCGTTCGCCGACGATTTCCTCGGCGCTCGTGTGGAAGATGTTGAGCGCGGCACCACCGCCGACGTCGACGATCTTCATCCACGGGTGATCGTCGGTCTTGGCCATCTCGAAGACGACTTCGGCGTCGAAGACCCGCTCGTAGAACGACACGGTCTTGTCCATGTCGGTGGTCAGCGTCGCAACGTGATTGAACCCGGTCGTGATCGGCATCGACCTACCTTGTCACGACCAGCGGCGACTAGTGCCCCAGCCAGAATTCGCCGTGCCCGCAGGTGGGCGAGCTGCTGGCGACCCGCGGCGTGGCCGAGCTCCACGCGGTCGCCGCCAGTGTCTTCTGGACGACCCGGCAGGCGGCCGGCGTCGACAACGCGGCCGATGTCGAGGTGGACGCGCTCCACGCGGCCGCGCCGGCACCCAGGGCGGCGGCGGTGGCGGCGACGACGGCGGCCCGGCGGACAAGCGATTTCGTCATGGGTCGCACCGTACGGAGACCGCGGGCAGGTCTCCGTGACGGCGAGCACACCGCGGCGTGACGTCGGTCACACCGCGGGTCGCATCGGATCGCTCTAGCGGGCAGCCTTCTTCGCCGGAGCCTTCTTGGCGGTGGCCTTCTTGTTGGCGGGCGCCTTCTTGGCGGTGGTCTTCTTCTTCGCCGGTGCCTTCTTGGCAGCGGTCTTCTTCTTGGCAGGCGCCTTGCTCGCAGCGGCTTTCTTGTTCGCCGGGGCCTTCTTCGCCGCAGCCTTCTTCTTCGCCGGGGCCTTCTTCGCCGCAGCCTTCTTCTTCGCCGGCGCCTTCTTCGCCGCAGCCTTCTTGGTCACAGTCTTCTTACGGGCGGCGGGCTTGGCGGCCGCACGCGACGGGGCGATCGGGATAGCAAGCGGATCGCCCTCGAACTGCGCGCTGCGAAGCGCCTCGATGGCACCGGTGTCGGTATCACCCAGCGTTTCGTCGGCGACTTCTCCAAAGGCACCGCGGTTGACGTCGGGCGTGTCTTCGACGTCTTCGTCTTCGTCTTTCTTGAAGATGTTGGTCACCTTCTCCACCAAACTTGACGGCTTCTTGCTCTGTTCCTTTGGCATGGGTCTCCTCAACTCCGCAGCGGACCCCACTCCATTACCCGGATGAACACGGGTTGACACAGCAACCTGCAAAGTGTGCCTACCCACGCTCGTTCCGCGCCGACTACGGCGAACCGATGCTTCGTCTTGTTCTGGGCTGTCTGGCCGCCGCTTCTCGGCCTCGTCCTGTGGGTCGGCGTTCTGTCGAGCGGCTTCGACGCCAAGCGACACACGCCCGCCGCCGTCGCCTAAGTAATACGGTGCGCGCATGGCCCGCACTTGTGACGACGTCCTCGCCGATGTAACCGCACTGGCCGCGCAGTGGAAGACGGAGCGCCCCGAACGCCAAGCGCGCCGTCATCTCGAGCAGGCCGACTTCGACTCGCTGCGCGCCGCCGGGTTCATGCACCTGGCGGTGCCGGAGTCGCAGGGCGGCGTGTGGCGGAGCGTCGCCGAGACGACGCGACCGGCGTGCGAGGCGTTGCGCACGCTGGCGCGGAGTGACCCGTCGGTGGCGTTGGTGTCGGCCATGCACCCCGCGGTGATCGGTTTCTGGTTGGCACCGCGGTCGGACGACGACGCGTGGCGCGAGCAGCGCGACGCGGTGTCGCAGAGCGCGGCCGATGGCAAGCAGTGGGGCACGATCACTTCCGAGCCGGGCAGCGGTGGCGACATCTCCCGCACCACCGCGCTCGCCACGGCCGACGATTCGATCTCGTCGACGTTGCCCGGCGCCACCTACCGCGTCAGTGGCATGAAGCACTTCGGCAGCGGTTCGGGCATCTCCGACTTCATGATCACCACCGCCATACCCGAAGGCGAAGACGCCCCGGCTCTGTTCGCTCTCGACGTCGCCGGTCGATCGTGGGATGGCACCGACGGCATGGAGTTACTCGCCGAGTGGGACGGCATGGGGATGGCGGCCACGCAGAGCCACGCCATGAAGCTCGACGGTTGCCCCGCCGTGCGGGCGTCGTGGAAGGGACCGATCGAAGACATCACGCTGGCCGCCGGTCCGCTCGTCGGGAATCTGTTCACCGCCGTGGTGCTCGGCATCCTCGACGAGGCGATTGCCACCGCCAAAGCGCAGCTGCGCGACAAGGCGGCCGGCATGCGCGCCTACGAGCAGGTCGAGTGGTCGCGCGCGGAGATGGAGTACTGGATGGCCACGCAGGTGTTCGAGGGTTCGCTGCGCGCCGTGGAGTCCGGCGATCAGGCGGCGGGGTTGTACGCCGCGGTGCGGGCCAAGCAAGGCATCGCGGACATCGCCGAGAACACGCTGTCGCGTCTGGCGCGCGTCATCGGCGGCGGCACCTTCTCCCGTCGCTCGCCCTACAGCGCGTGGTTCGAAGACGTGCGGGCGCTCGGCTTCCTGCGCCCGCCGTGGGGCTTGGCGTACGACTCGCTGTTTTTCTCGTCGTTCGCTTAGTCGGCCTTCACCGCCACCGCGGTCAGATCCTCGGCCCCGGAGACGATGAGGGCGTCGGCACCAAGGCGGCGGCGTTGGCGCGATTCGAGCCGTTGGGCGACGCGGCCGAGCGTGTAGTTCACCGCGATGTAGAGCAACGCGACGAACACGAGCGCTTGCAGCGGGTTGTGGAAGAACTCGCCGGTGATGCGGCCGCGGCGCAGCAGCTCCTCATAGGTGATGACGAAGCCGAGCGAGGTGTCCTTGAGCAGCGTGACCAGTTGGCTGACGATCGACGGCATCATGCGCCGCGCCGCCTGCGGGATGACCACCAGGAACATTGCCTGCCAGTAGCCGAGGCCGATGGCGTAGGCGGCCTCGCTTTGGCCGCGGTCTAACGACAGGATGCCGGCGCGGAAGATCTCGCCGAGCATGGCGCCGTTGTAGAGCGCCAGCGCCAGCACGAGCGCCCGGAATGGCGTCATCTCGACGCCGTATCTCGGTAGCGCCAGGAAGGTGAAGAAGATCAGCAGCAGGAGCGGAAAGCCGCGGAAGAACTCGACCCAGGCGGTGGCGAACCACCGCAGCGGCGCGAAGCGCGCCAGTCGCATGAGCGCCAACGCCGCGCCCAGCACCATGGCGAGCACCATGGCGACCGCCGCCGCGCGCACGGTCGCCACCAGTCCGAGCAAGAGGAACTTGAGCACCGACCATTGCGTCAACGGCTCCCACTTGGCCCAGTCGAGCTGTCCCTTATTCGACAGGCGCCGCACGGCGACGATGACCACGAACGCGATGAGCACACCGCTGGCGAGCGTGGCGATGCGGACGCGCCGTCGGGCGCGCGGGCCGAGCGCGTCGGCCAGGACGGGCACGGTCATCGCTTGATCGCCACCCGTCGTTCGAGCGTCGCCCAAGCGAAGCCCGACGGGATCGTCAGCAACAAGTACGCCACCGCGGCCCCGACGTAGATGGGGATGCTGCGGCCCGTGTCGAAAGAGAGGGTGTCGGTGCGCGAGACCAGCTCCGGCACGGCGATCAAGCTTGCGACCGAGCTGTTCTTGAGCAGGGCGATGAAGAGGCTGCCCAGCGGCGCCACCACGGTGCGCAGTGCCTGCGGCAAGACGATGAGGAGCAACGTCTGCGGAAACGTCAATCCGATCGAGCGCGCCGCCTCAGCCTGGCCGACGGCTACGGCGTTGATTCCCGATCGCACCGCCTCGCCGACGAAGGCGCCCGTGTACCCACCGAGCACGATCACCGCCGTCACGAAGGGGCTGTACAGCACGCCGACTTTCGTGAGCCCGAAGAAGAACAGGATGAACAGCACGGCCAGCGGCGTGTTGCGAACGGTGGTGACGTAGGTGGTGCCGGCGAACCGCAAGGGCGGGACCGGACTGACGCGGCACGCGGCGACGATGATCCCGATGATCATCGCCACCGCGAACGACAGCAGCGTCAGCCAGGCGGTTGCCCGCATGCCCCGCAAGAAGACGTCGAGGTTGTCGAATACAACCTCCACGATCGTCGGTTAGTAGACGGAGGTCGAAGGACTCGCCGAGGTGGTCGTCGGACCGCTCGTTGGGATGGTCGACGTCGTGGTGGCCGTCGACGTGCCCGACTTGTAGCGGTTGACCTTGGGCGGTTCGGTGACGTCGATCGGGATCTTGCCGAGCGTCGCCTCGAAGGCCGTCTTCCACTTGCCGTTGGCGTAGGTCTCCTCGAGCGTGTCGTTGATGAACTCGCGGAACACGTCGTCGCCGAGCTTCACGCCGATGCCGTAGGGCTCGGTGGAGAAGGGCTTGCCGACTTTCTTGAAGGCCCCGTTGCTGGCCCTCACCAGCCCGTCGAGGATGGTGTTGTCAGTCGAGACGGCCACGACTCGCCCGTCAGTCAACGCTTCGGTGCATTCCGAGTACGTGTCGTACGCGGTGACGTCGGACGCTTTCATCCCGCCGATCGCGGGGTTGATCAGGTTCTTGTACGACGTCGAGTCCTTGGCCGTACAAACCTTCTTGCCCTTGAGGTCGGCGACCGACTTGATCGTCGTGTCCGCGGTCTTGACCAGGATGTCCTGCTGGGCCTCGAAGTACGGGCCGGCGAAGTCGACCTCGAGCTTGCGTTCTTCGTTGATCGTGTAGGTGGCGACCACGAAGTCGACCTTGCCCTCAATGATGAACGGCTGCCGGTTCCGGGTGACGGACTCGACGAAGGTGATCTCGAGTTCGGGATCGATGGCGGCCGCGATCAGCTTGGCGATCTCGATGTCGAAGCCTTCGATGGCGCCGGTGGTCGGGTTCTTGAGCCCGAAGCCCGGCTGGTCGAACTTCACGCCGACGATGGCCTTGCCGGCGTCCTTGAGCCGCGCCATCGTCGAGCCCGCCGGGAACGAGTCACCCGCCGTCGTCGTGGCGGTGCTGGCTTTGTCGTCATCGTCGCCGCAGGCGCCGGCGAAGACCAGGACCAGTCCGAGCACTAGCGCGAGCACGCGGTTGTGCAACTTCGTCATTTCAATTGCCTCCTAGTGGTGGAGAATCTTCGACAGGAAGTCCTTCGCCCGCTCGGTGCGTGGCGCTGTGAAGAACTCGTCGGGCGACGCGGATTCTACGATCGCCCCGTCGTCCATGAACACGACCCGCCGGGCGGCGGAGCGCGCAAAGCCCATCTCGTGGCTGACCACGAGCATCGTCGTACCCTCTTTTGCCAGTTCAAGCATCACTTCGAGCACTTCTTTGATCATTTCGGGGTCAAGCGCCGACGTCGGCTCGTCGAACAGCATGATCTTGGGCTCCATCGCCAGCGCCCGGGCGATGGCCGCACGCTGCTGCTGGCCGCCGGAGAGCTCGGCGGGGTAGCTATCGGCCTTCTCCTCGATACCGACGCGCTGGAGCAAGCCGTGGGCGCGCTCGCGGGCGTCGGTCTTGCTCAGCTTGCGGACTTTGATCGGTCCGAGCGCCACGTTGTCGAGGATCGTCTTGTGGGCGAAGAGGTTGAAGGACTGGAAGACCATGCCGACGTCGGCGCGCAGACGCGCCAAGTCGCGCCCCTCTTCGGGTAGCGGCACGCCGTCGATGGTGATCGTCCCCGAGTCGATCGGTTCGAGCCGGTTGATGGTGCGGCACAACGTCGACTTGCCCGAACCTGACGGACCGATGACGACGATCACCTCACCGCGATCAATGGTGAGGTCGACGTCGCGCAGCGCGTGCAGCTTGCCGAAGTACTTGTTGACCTTCTCGAGCGTGACCAGCGGCGGATCGTCGATGCGGTTCAAGCTAGCCACCGTGGCGCCGGTAGGCAGGGTGAGCCGAATCGCGTGGACCGTCCTGATCGTCGCGGCCGCCCTGACCGCGGGCGGACTGGCGGCGCTGGCCGCCGCCCACAACCAACGTTCTGAGTAGGTCTGCTCCGCCTATGCCGGAGAAGACCTACTCAGAAGGGCCGACTGTCACCACGATCCCGGTGGTTCGTCCGCCAACGGGCAAGGTCGAGAGTTGCGGTTGGGCGTGGGACGCCACGCGCATCGACGACGGATCGCTCAACGGCCCCGTTGATCGGCGCTGGCGTGGCCGTTGCTGTGATCGCCGGCCTGGCCATCTTGTTGCTGATCCGCCGCCGGCGCGGCGATCCCGCCGCGGGCAGCTAGCGCTACTGCGGGAGCGCGGCGAGCGCGTCCCAGTCTTCGATGGCCGCCACCGAGCGGTCGAACAACATGTGCAGCAACGCCAGGTGCCGCTCGTTGGTGACTTCGATCTGACCGGCGGCGGCCACGGGATAGATGAAGCAGTAGGCGACGGTGCGCGCGTAGGCGTCTTCGAAAGCGGCGCGGTCGACGTCGATCCCCTTGTCCTTGAGCGCCGCGAGGTACCGCTCGATTAGCGACTTCTCCGCCGAGCGGCGGTCGTCGGTCGACAGGCTCTGGCTGATGAAGTACGCCACGTCGTACGCGCTGTTGCCGCGGAAGCAGAGCTGCCAGTCGAGGATCGTGACCGGCGCGTGGCTCTTGTCGGCGGCGAAGAAGAGGTTGTCGAGGCGAAAGTCGCCGTGACACAACGAGTGCGGCGGGTCCGTCGCCGTTGCGAGGAAGTACTCGACGAGATCCGGGAAGCGCTCGCCGTAGGCGCGGATGCTCTCGGGCATGTTCTCGCCGAGCGCTTCGACGGCGATGGGCCACGACTGCTTGAACATGGCTTGGATCACTTGGGGGTACGGCGGGTCGACGTAGGTCTTGACCCACGGGATCTGCTTGAAGTCGCTGTTCCACCAATGGGCGTGCATGGTGGCGAGCGCGTCGATGGCCGTCTCGGCGTCCTTGATCGCGCAGCCGACGTTCTGATCGGCGCTGCGACGATCGCCGAGGTCTTCGATCAGGATGACGAAGTCGTGGGTCGCGTCCTCGAACGCCGCCGCGTACCCCTTCGCCGTCGCCACGGGCGTGATCGGCGCGCCCTCGTTGTAGAAGAGCACTTCGTTCTGGTAGAAGCCGAGGGGATGGGCGACGTTGTTGCGCGCCCCTTCGTCGTCCGCCGGGAACTTGGCGATGACCGACTTCGGCGTGGTGTCGTCGCCGGTCAGCGTGAGGCGGTAGAGGCGGCCGAGCAGGCCGACGCCCACGCCGATCTGTTCGCATTCGAACGCGGTGACGGGCGCGCCGATCTTCTCGGCGAGCCACGCGCTGGTGATGTCTTCCGGCTGGTGTGGAAAGTCGGCCATGTGAGCCCCTTCGTTCGGCGCCTCCGGACGATACGCCTAGCGTTTGCGTTGTGCAGGCCGGCTTCGTGGGCGCGGTGTTGACCGGTGGCGCCAGCACGCGCATGGGGACCGACAAGGCGATGCTCCTCGTCGACGGGATACCGATGGCGGTGCGCGTCGCGCTGGCCATGCGCGCCGCCGGCGCCGCCGAAGTGCTGGCCATCGGCGGCGACGCGCACGCCCTGACCGCGCTGGGCCTGGCCGTCGTGCCCGACGCCTACCCCGGCGAGGGCCCGCTCGGCGGCATCATCACCGCGCTGCGCGCTGCCGGCGACGGCACGGTCATGGTGACGGCGTGCGACATGCCGTGGATTGCCGCCCAACACATCACGCCGCTGGTCGACGCGTTGGAGTCATCCGACGTCGACGTCGCCCTCAGCACGCAGCACCTGCACGCCGCCTGGCGCGCCACCGCGTTGCCGGCGCTGGAGAAGGCGTTCGCCAACGGCGAGCGTTCGCCCAAGCGTGCCCTCGCGCTGGTGTCGTCGGTGACGGTGGCGTTGCCGTCGGGCACCTGGTCCGTGGACCTCGATTCGCCCGACGACATCCACCCGTCGCTCGGCCTATGAACGTGAGCCTCAGGCGGTGCGGTGTGGTTAGGCGGCGGACGACGACGTGGTCTCGATCGACTTGGCCTCGCCGGTGCCGTTGGTGATTGCGACCTTGCGCGGCTTGGCCTTGTCGGCGACGGGCAGGCGCACGGTCAGCACGCCGTTCTCGTAGCTGGCCTCGATGCGCTCGGCGTCGAGGCTGTCGCCGAGGAACAGCTGGCGGGTGAACGTGCCTTGCGGACGCTCGGCCGCCACCACCTGTACCGCCTCCTCGCGCTTCCACTTGCGCTGGGCGGCCACGGTCAGGACGTTCTTCTCCACCGTCAGATCGATGGATTCGGCGTCGACGCCGGGCAGGTCGAAGTGCACGACGAACTGGTCGCCATTGCGGTAGGCGTCGAGCGGCATCGCAGAGGTCCGGGCGCCCCGGATCAGGGTGTTCGCCATGCGGTCGAGGTCGCCAAAGGGATCAGTACGCATCAACATGCGGATTCCTCCTCACGGTTCGAGGTGTGGTTTGGTCGCTGACCACTATACATGACCAGTACATAACTTGACAAGAAGATGTACAAGTTTTCTACTGGCGTACTAGCCCACTGAAGCCCTGGCGGAGGTTGTCGGCGATGGCGCGTTCGACGTTGCGGCCGAGCTTGTGGTGATCGGCCGTGCTGAGGTCGAAGCGGTCGCGGGCAACACCGTCGACCGTGGCGACGGAGGCCGCGTGGATGTCGGCGCCGGCGTTGGTGATGGCAACGGCCACGGCGTGCAACAGGCCGGGACGGTCGGGGGCGACAACTTCGCAGCTCGTGTAGAGCGACGACGCCGTCTGGTCGAAGGTGACTGTGGCACCGTCGACGGGAGGCGCGGACAGGCCCTGGTCGAGGGACCATTCGAGCGACCGCTGCAACGAGACCAGGTCGGGCGCCTCGGTGGCGCGGATGGTGAGCGCCTGCAGTGCGGCGCCGTCGTCCCACGTGGCCAACACCGCCCGGGCGACGTCGAAGGATTCGTGCACCAGCACGCCGGTGAACACGGCGAGCAGCCCGGGACGGTCGCGTGACGCGAGGTCGAGCTTCCACACGCCGGGCTCGGCGTCGGGAGTGGAGATAACGCGCACTTCGCCGGGCGACGACAACGGCTCGAGCAATTCGGCGTGCCGGGCGATGTCGCTGCCGGTGTGAGCGAGCACGTAGCCCGCGGGCGCGGCTTCGATGCGGTGCGCCAACTCCGCGGGCGCCACCGCCCGTGCCGACGCGAGGCGCCGCTTGACCCGGTCCCCATACGGACTTTCTGCGTCTGGGCGACGGCCCCCGTCACCAGGACGCAGAAAGTCGCGGGATTTGCGCGTGCGGAAGCGCATCATCGGCGCCGGCCGCGCGTGGCGCGCACTTGCACGGCGCCGGACTTGTACGACGGCTGACGGGAGTACGCGTCGAACGACGCGTTGGTCAACAGGTTGGTAGTGGCGTAATGCATCGGGATGAAGACCTGGCCGTCGCGCACGATCGGCGTGACGCGCGCCTGGGCCTTCATGCGTCCCCGCGGGGACTCGATCACGGCGACGTCGCCGTCGCACAGACCGCGCGCCGCGGCGTCGGCCGGCGAGATCTCCACGTAGGCCTCGATGTCGCCGAGCGAACGCAGCACCGCCGACTTGCCCGTACGCGTCTGGGTGTGCCACGCGGCAGAGTTGCCGCGGCCGGTGAGGAGGAACAACGGGTAGTCGTCGGTCACCGCTTCGGCGACGGGACGCGGCTGCTCGTACACGAACTTCGCCAACCCATCCGGGTGGTAGTAGCGCCCATCTTCGAACAACCGCCGTTCTTGTGTCGTCTGCCCGCGGTCTTCGCGGGCAGATGACACAAGAAGCGGGTAGGGCCACTGGACGCCGCCGACGCGGTCGATCTCGTCATAGCCGTCGATGCCGGTGATGTCGCACGGGCGGCCGGCCGACAGGCGTTGGATGATGCGGAACACGTCTTCGGGCGACTGCCACTCGGCGAACAGGTCGCCCACGCCCCAGGCGTCGGCGATCAGGCGGAAGATCGAGAAGTCGGCCAACGCCTGGCCGGGCGCTGGGGCGACGCGCTTGATGATGCCGACCCGGCGCTCGGAGTTAATGAAGGTGCCTTCCTTCTCCCCCCAACCGGCGGCGGGCAGGTACAGGTCGGCGTGCTGCGCGGTCTCGGTGGTCGGGTACATGTCCTGCACGACGAGGAAGTCGAGCTGCGCGAAGGCCTCGCGCACCGTGTCCTGGTGGATCCACGAGTGCGCGGTGTTGGTGGCGATGACCCACAGGCCTTTGATGCCCCCGGCGTTGATGCCGTCGATGATCTGGTCGTAGGCGAGCGACGGCTGGTCAGGAATCCGGGCGACGGGGATGCCGAGCGCGTCGGCCACCTCGTCGCGATGCGCCGGGTTGTCGAAGGCGCGGCCGCCGAACAGGTTGGTGGTGTTGGAGAACAGCCGCGACCCCATGGCGTTGCACTGCCCGGTGATCGAGTTGGCGCCCGTGCCGGGGCGGCCGATGTTGCCCGTCATCAAGGCGAGGTTGATGATCGCCTGCGCCGTGCGGGTCGACTCGTGCCCCTGGTTGACGCCCATCGTCCACCAGAACGACACGCGCTTACCGCGATGGATCGTGGCGGCGAACGTCTCGATCTGCTCGACCGACAACCCGGTCACTGCCGACACGCTCGCCGGCGTGTAGTGGTCGCCCGACACGAAGGCGGCGAAGTCGTCGAAGCCCGACGTGTGCGCGGTGATGTAGTCCTTGTCGATCCAACCTTCGCGCAACAGCACGTGGGCGATGCCGTACAGCAGCACGAGGTCGGACTTCGGCGCGAGGGCGTAATGCTGCGTCGCCGCCATCGCCGTCTCGGTGACGCGCGGGTCGACCACGATGATCTCGGGCTGGTGCGGGTTGCGGCACACCCGTTCCCACATAATCGGATGGGCGATGCACAGGTTCGAGCCGAGCAACACGATCGTGTCGGACTCTTCGAAGTCGGCATACGTGTACGGCGGCGCGTCGTACCCGAACGATTCCTTGTACGCCACCACCGACGTGGCCATGCACTGGCGGGTGTTGCCGTCGCCGTGCACCATGCCCATGCCGAACTTGGCGAGTGCGCCGAGGAAGGCCATCTCCTCAGTGGGGATCTGGCCTGTGGAGAGGAAGGCGACCGACTCCGGACCGTGTTCGTCGATGATGGTGCGAAAGCGCTCGACGAACGTGGCGATCGCCGCGTCCCACCCGATGGTGTGGTGCCTGCCGCGGGCGTCGCGCCAGCGCGGCGAAATGCCGCGGTCTTTGGCCTTCAGCGGCGTGAGCGACTCCCATCCTTTCGGGCACGCCATGCCGAGGTTGACGGGGTAATCGGTCGTCGGCGTCAGGTTGACCGCCACGCCGTCGCGCAGGTGCACGTCGAGCGAACAACCCGTCGAACAGAACCCGCACACCATCGACGTGGTGCCGTTGGGCTTGAGCCGCGCCGGCACCTGGCCGAGCCCGAACCCACCGGGCGCGCGGACGAGTTCCTGGGTGAGCTTGCCCGTCATGCCGGGCGCGAGGCGCGGGTGAAGAACCGATGCCGCTCGTACAGCTGGGCGGCGACGACAGCGGCGAGCACCAACGTCATACCGATGGCCCGCAGCCACGAACCGCCGACCAACGACGCCGCCCACGTCACGGTGGTCACACCGGCGACCGCGGCGCCGCCGAAGAAGCGCGCCGACACCTTCAACGGCGTCCACGTGGCGCGACCCGTCACCGCATAGATGAGGACCGAGCACATCACTCCGGCGATGCCGGCGAATGCGGTGGCCGCGCCCAACCACTCCACCGACCAGCCAAGCCACACGGCCGCCGCGTAGGGCACGGCGAGGGCCATGAACGCGCCGAAGGCGACGATCTCGCGTGATAGCCACGAGTGCCGCAAGCCGATCACGGCGCGGTAGGCGTAGAGCGGCCGCCCGAGGTGGAACACGCTGGCGCCGAGCGCCAAGGCGCCGACGGCGGCGATGAGGAAGGCGTCGAAGGTCGGCACGTCACGACTGGTGAAGGTGCGCAGCGCAAAGTCGGTCACGAACGCGCCCACAGCCAACTGCGTCAACACCAACATGACCGACAGCGCCGGATGACCGTCCGCCGTTTGGGTGCGTGTAGCTGAAGATGGTTGAACTGACGCACCCAAACGTGTGGCGGAGTACTGCGTCGTCGACTTGCGGTCGAGGATGTCGGCCACGTTGACGACGGTGATGGCGATCGCCTGGTTCGGGCAGCCCTGCACGCAGGCGGGCGCTTCACCTTCGGCGAGACGGTCCGAGCACATGTCGCACTTGCGCACGATGCCGAGGCGATGGTTGAACGCCGGCACCTCGTAGGGACACGTCAGCGTGCAGTAGGAGCAGCCGATGCATTGATCGTCCAAATGGCGAACGATGCCGGTGACGGGATCCTTCTCGTAGGCGTCGACCGGGCAGCCGTTCATGCACGCGGGGTCGGCACAGTGATGGCACGCGGCGGTGACGTGCTGCATCCCGTCCGGACGGGAGACCTTGCGCCACTGCTCACCCTCGTCCAAACCGTTGAGCGAGTTACACGCCGCCACGCAAGCCTTGCACCCCGTGCAGGCGTCGAGGTCGACGGCGAAGGCGTACTGCTGCCCCTCGCGCGGCTGGGCGACGGGCATGAGGTCGCGGTAGTAGCGCTCCTGCACCGGGCCGACATGGGCGCCGTGGCGTTGCGAGAAGCGCTCCACGGCCGACATGTCGGCCTGCACGCGCAGCCAGTGGTCGACCGGCGTGGCCTCGTCGACGACGGCGACCGAGGAGAGCAGCGTCACGGCGCGCCCACCTGCACGCGGCCGTCGACGACACGCACCGGATAGGTCTCCAACGACACCGAGGCGTCGTCGAGGCACACACCCGTCCGCAAATCGAACGTCTGCTTGTAGATCGGCGACGCCACCTTCACAACGTCGCCGCGCGACCCGACGATGCCGCGCGACATCACGTACGCGCCACTGAACGGGTCGAGGTTCGAGACGGCATACACGGCGCTGTCCGGGGGTACACGAAACAACGCCACCTGCTCCGAACCGACGAGGGCACAAGCCCCCCGGTTCGGAAGCAGGTCGTCAAGGGCGCACACGTCGACCCAGGTCGCGACACCGTCGCCGAGCAGCGTCATGCGTTGATGAAGCTCCGGAACTTGGCGACGCGCGCCGGGTCTTCCACCGTCGCCTTCCACTCGCACTCGTAGGTGTCGACGTGGTGCTGCATCTCGGCTTCGAGTTCCGCGGCGATGCCGAGGGCGTCGTCGACGACGACCGACTTCAGATACGCCAATCCGCCGTCGAGGTGCTCGAGCCACGTCGAGGTGCGCTGCAGTCGATCGGCGGTGCGGATGTAGAACATCAGGAAGCGGTCGATGTAGGCGATGAGGGTGGCGTCGTCGAGGTCTTCGGCCAGCAGGTCGGCGTGGCGAGGACGCATGCCGCCGTTGCCGCACACGTACAAGTTCCAGCCGCGTTCGGTGGCGATGATGCCGAAGTCTTTGCTCTGCGCCTCGGCGCATTCTCGGGTGCAGCCCGACACCGCCGACTTGATCTTGTGCGGTGCCCGCAGACCGCGGTAGCGCAGCTCGATCTGGATGGCCATGGCGGTGGAGTCCTGCACGCCGTAGCGGCACCACACCGAACCGACGCAGCTCTTTACGGTGCGCAAGGCCTTGCCGTAGGCGTGACCCGACTCCATGCCGGCGTCGATGAGCCGCGACCAGATCGTCGGGAGGTCGTCGACCTTGGCGCCGAACAGGTCGATGCGTTGGCCGCCGGTGATCTTCGTGTAGAGGTCGAACTCCTTGGCCACTTGACCGATGGCGATGAGCTGGTCGGGCGTGATCTCGCCGCCTGGCACGCG
Source organism: uncultured Actinomycetes bacterium (assembly GCA_963722185.1). GTDB lineage: Bacteria > Actinomycetota > Acidimicrobiia > Acidimicrobiales > JACCXE01 > JACCXE01. The sequence continues at coordinate 39,417 of CAVRKD010000001.1, forward strand.
GGGCACTACCGAGTAGGTGCCGTCGCGCTGGATGTTGGCGAGGAAGTGGTCGTTGGTGTCCTGCAGCGTCGCCTGCTCGCCGTCGAGGATGTAACCGCCACCCATCGACGCCAGCATCGAGGCGACCGCCGGCTTACAGATCTCGCAGCCGAAGCCCGAGCCGTGCGACGCGATGAGTTCGGAGAAGGAAACGATGCGGTGCACGCGCACGATGTCGAACAGCTCTTGCCGGCTGTAGGCGAAGTGTTCGCACAGGTGGTTGTTGACCGCGACACCGGCGCGGCGCAGCTCGTCCTTCAACAACTCGGTGACCATGGGGACACAACCCCCGCACGTCGTGCCCGCCTTCGTGCACGACTTCACCGCGGCCAGCTCGGTGAGCGAGCCGTCGACGATGGCGCCGCAGATGGCGCCCTTGGTGACGTTGTTGCACGAGCACACGGTGGCGCTCTCCGCCAGCGCGGACACGCCGACAGTCGGCGCACCTGCGACGGCCGGGAAGATGAGTTGCTCAGGATGCTCGGGCGTCGGCATGTCGCCGCGCGCCATTTGCACGAGCAGTTGATAGGCCGACGCGTCGCCCACGAACACGCCGCCGAGCACCTGCGTGCCGGCGTCGTTCACGACTAACCGCTTGTAGATCTTGTTGACGGGGTCGTCGAAGGTGATGGCGCGGGCGCCGTCGGCCGACGCGAAGGCGTCACCGAAACTCGCCACGTCGACGCCGAGCAACTTCAACTTGGTCGACAGGTCGCCGCCGACGAAGGTGGCCGCGCTGCCACCCCCATCGGCGAGGATCTGATCGGCCACGACGCGTGCCATCTCGTAGCCCGGTGCCACCAGGCCCCAGATGCGGCCTTGGGCGAGCGCGCATTCGCCGATGGCGAAGATGTTCGGATCCGACGTACGGCAGGCGTCGTCGACGATCACGCCGCCGCGCTCGCCGACTTCGAGTCCCGCGGTGCGCGCCAACTCGTCACGCGGGCGGATACCTGCCGAGAACACCACTAGATCCACGTCGAGCGCCGTCTCGTCGGCGAACACCATGCGGGCAACGCGGCCGTCGTCGCCGGCTTCGATCGACGAGGTCGCGGTGTCGGTGTGGACGCTCACGCCGAGCGACTCGACGTGGGCCCGCAACGTCGCGCCGCCGCCGTCGTCGACCTGCAACGGCATCAGCCGGGGCGCGAACTCGACCACGTGGGTCTCGAGGCCGAGCAGCTGGAGGGCGTTGGCCGCTTCGAGCCCGAGCAGTCCCCCGCCGACCACCGCGCCCACGCGCTTGCCCGTCGCCGCATCCCGAATCGCCACGAGATCGTCGATCGTGCGGTACACGAAACAACCCGGCAACTCGTTGCCGGGAATCGGCGGCACGAACGGGTACGAGCCCGTCGCGAGCACCAGCGCGTCGTACTCGACCACCGTGCCAGTTGAAGACGTGACCGTTCGGGCGTCGCGGTCAATCGCCACGATCGACTCGCCGAGGTGCAGGCTTTTCACCGCGTCGTAGGCGCCGGGCTCGACGAGCGACAGTTCCTCGGCGGTCGTACCCGACATGAACGAGCTCAGCCCGACGCGGTCGTACGCAACCCGGTCTTCTTCGCCGAACACGATGATCTCGACGCCCGCGCCACCGTCACGATCCAGCAGCGTTTCGATCAGCTTGTGGCCGACCATCCCGTTGCCGGCAATGACGATGCGTTTCCGCGCGCGGTCAGGGGAAGCCATGAGGAGTTCAGTGAACCGCGCGGGCTTGTCACCGCTGTTGCCGCAGTATGAAGCATTGTTACGTCGCCCCGACGCGACCGCCGGCGTCTGTGAGGACTTCGAAACGGGGGCGTAACAGTCGCCAGCGTTACCCTCTGATGCACAAGAACGAAGGGGCGCGGGACATGGGGCACGGCGGGAGCAGCGATGGTCGGCCCGACGTTTCGCGTCGAAAGGTCCTTCAGCAAGGCGCGGCGCTCGGTCTGTTGTGGACCCCGCTCCGCAAGCTGACCGCCCTCGACTTCCTCAACGGCGACGGACCGGCAGACGCGCACGACGTCCCGCCGCCGGCCAACTTTCCGGCCGGCATCGAGTTGTACCGCCAGGCGTATGAGAACTGGTCCCTCGAGATCCGGGTCGACGACGTGTGGACGTGCACCCCGTGCAACGCCCAGGACGTCGTCACTCTCGCCAACTGGGCCCACGCCAATGGATGGCGGCTCCGGCCGAGCGGCTCCAAACACGGGTGGTCGCCCTTCACGGTGCTACCGGAGCAGCGCGCCGACCTCAAGGTCCTGCTCGTCGACACGACGAAGCACCTCACGGCGGTCGAGGTGGGCACGCGCGACGGTCACCACGTCGTGACGGTCGGCGCGGGCGCGCTCATGGACGACGTGCTCGTCGCCATGCAAGGCGCCGGACGTGGCTGGACGTCGGTGCCCGCGGCCGGCGACATCACTATCGCCGGAGCGATCGCCATCAACGGTCACGGCGCGGCACTGCCCGCGCTGGGTGAAGACACGGCCGGGTTCTCGTTCGGGTCGATGTCGAACCGCGTGCTCTCCCTTGACGCTGTCGTGTGGGACCGCCCAAGTCACCGCTACGTCATTCGCACCTTCGAGCGCGACGACCGCGTCACCAAAGCCGTGCTCACGTCGATGGGCCGCGTGTTCATCACCGGCTACACGCTGACGACCGAACCGCTGACCAACCTGCGCTGCATCAGCTACACCGATATCCCCGGCGACGAGATCCTCGCCGCTCCTGGATCGCCGGGCCGCACCTTCGAGTCCTTCACGGACCAGGCCGGCCGCCTCGAGGTGATCTGGTTTCCCGGCACGGAGAGCCCGTGGTTGAAGGTGTGGAGCGTCGAGCCGACCAAGCCGGCGGCGTCACGCGAAGTGACCGACGCCTACAACTACCCGTTCTCCGACAACATCCCGGTTGAGGTCGCCCGCCTCGTCAACCTGATCATGAACGGTCACCCGGAGGCAACGCCGCAGTTCGGCCAGACCTGCCTCCAAGCCACCACCGTCGGCCTCGCCGCCTTCCAGGCCACCGACATCTGGGGTCCGGCGCGCAACACGCAGCACTACATCAAGCCGACGACGCTCCGGGCCGGCGAGTTCGGCTGGACGGTGATCACGGCGCGCCACAACGTGCAGCGGGTGCTGTTCGAGTTCATGGCCAAGGTGAAGGAACTCAACGCCCGGTACGAAGCCCGCGGATTGTGGCCGCAGAACATGCCGATCGAGTTGCGGTGTTCGAGTGTCGACACCGTTGCCGCCCTCGAAATCGACGGCGCGGAGCCGCCGGTGTTGTCGGGCACGACGCCCGACGACGATCACCCGGAGTGGGATTGCGCGGTGTGGCTGAACATCTTGTCGCTACCGGAGACACCGGGTGTGTACGAGTACAAAACCGAACTCGAGCAGTGGGTGATCGACAACTACACCGGTGAGTACGCCACGTGCCGGGTCGAGTGGTCGAAGGGCTGGGCGTTCACGCCCGAACGCGACTTCCTCAACGACGACGTGATCGACAATGCCATCCCCGACTCGCTGCGCCGCGGTCGACCCAACAACGCCGATTGGGACTGGGCGATCGCGCGGCTTGACGAGCTGGATCCGCACGACGTCTTCGGCAACCCCTTCACCGACCGCCTGCTGAAGTAGTTCCCTCGGCGGCGTGCGCGACAAGGGCCGGGGCGCGCTGTGGTTCGTGCGGCGCGCTCGTGCTGTTCAACGCAGCGACGTGGCGGCGTAGCGCGACTCCTGCCGCCGAACCGCCCCGATTCGAGCCGGAGTTGACCAGATCAGGGAAGATTGGCGGCACGAGTCGCAGACCATCAGCTCCGCTGCCCGGCGCTACGCCGCCGCGGCGGCCGCTGGTTGCAACGTGTGCAGCGTCGCCATTTCCTTGGCGAAGCGGGAGCGCAGGTAGACGTTCCAGGTAATGGCGGCGAACACGATGTAGCTGACCATGAAAGCGATCAGCGCCGGCACCGACCAGTCGGCGTGTTCCGCGGCGATCGCCGCCTTGGCCGCCGCGTCGGGCGCGGCTGTCACCAAGGCCGACACACCCAACGACGCCTGACGCAAGACCAGCTGGATGATCACGCCGCCGAGCGCCCCGATGGCACCCGTCACCCCGATCACCGCGGCCGCCTGCCGTTTGAAGTCCAGCAACGTGGAGGACAACTCGACGCCGGTGGAGTCGGCGTGACGTCGCCCGATGGTGGCGAAGATCGACGGGATCATCTTGTAGGTCGATCCGTTGCCCATGCCGGCGAGAAAGAAGATCACCACGTAGCTGGCCATGAACACGCCGAAGCTGCGGTTGCGCACGCCTTCGATGGCGACGCCGGTGAACACCACCATGCCGGCGAACACCGCCAGGGTCACGCGGGCGCCGCCGACGCGGTCCGACAGCCAGCCGCCGAACGGCCGTGACAGCGACCCGACCGCCGCGCCGATGAAGCCGAGCCCGGCGAGGTAGGTGGCGATGAACGGATGCGACGCGAGGAACTCGGGGAAGGTCGTCTTGATGACGAGCGGCAGTGCGAACGAGAAGCCGATGAAGGACCCGAACGTGCCGATGTAAAGCAGCGACACCACCCACGTATGGCTGTGGCGCAGCGACTTCTTAAGAGGACCCGTGTCGGACTTGGCTTGCGTGAGGCTGTCCATGAAGAGCCACGACGTGATGACGCCCGCGGCGATGAGCGGCATCCACATCAACCCGGCGTAGGCGAGGTGGACGGGATGCGGGCTGACCTTGACCGCCGCCGCGGGTACGCCGACGATGACCGCCAGCGGCACCAACAACTGGGAGACGGCGACGCCGAGGTTGCCGCCCGCCGCGTTGAGCCCGAGGGCGAAGCCCTTCTCCTTCTCCGGATAGAAGAAGCTGATGTTGGCCATCGACGACGAGAAGTTGCCGCCGCCGAGTCCCGCCGTCGCTGCGCACAGCAGCAGGATCCAGAACTGCGCGGTGTGCGACTGGTGCAGCAACCATTGCGACGGGACGAGCACCGCCAACAGCACCGTCGGGATGAACAGCAGCGCGGCCGATACCGTCGTCCACGCCCGGCCGCCGAACTTCGGCACGGCGAGCGTGTACGGGATGCGCAGCACCGAGCCGACCAGGTTCGGAATCAATGTCAGCATGAACAACTCCGACAGCGACATCTTGATCCCGGCGTTGCCGAGATTGAGCACGACGATGGTCCACAACACCCACACGTTGAACCCGACGTGTTCGGCGAACATCGACAGGATCAGGTTCTTGCGAGCGATGGGCTTACCGGTGGACTCCCAGAACTGTTCGTTCTCCGGTTCCCAATGATCGATCCAACGCGTCTTCGTGAGCGACATGCCGACGAGTCAAGCGGGCGAACACTTCGGAACCGTTGCCTGCTTGTGAACTGTCGTTACACCTGCTCGCGGCGGACGGGTGCAGCGTGTGAGTCGCCTGAAACGTTGGGGTAACAGTGAGAGGTGCTCGCACAACTAGGTTCGGCCAGGTGACTTCAACCCAGCAAGCCAGCCGTCCCGGATTGCGCCGGCTCGCCCTCGAGCAGCGCATCCCGTTCGAGCTCGGCGCGTTCGCCGCGGCGTCGCCGTTGCTGCGCTCGCTCGGGCGCGGCGACCACCACCCCGTGCTTGTCCTGCCGGGCTTCTCGGCCTCGGACATGTCGACGGTGCCCTTGCGCGGCATCATCCGCAGCCAGGGCTACTGGGTGCACTCGTGGGGTCTCGGTCGCAACATCGGCCCGACGCCCGAGATAGTGACCGGGATGGTCGAGCGCCTGCATCTGCTCGCCGAGCGTCACGGCGCCAAGGTCAGCTTGATCGGGTGGAGCCTCGGTGGCATGTACGCCCGGGCGATGGCGCGGATGTTCCCCGACTACGTGCGCGACGTCATCACGCTCGGCAGCCCTTTCCGGTTGCGCGACGCGCGCAGCACGCCGATCGGCGCGCTGTTCCGTCGTTACGAGGATCGCCACGCGCTCAGCGCGGCCGATCGCGCCGCCATGCCGGCCGAGGAAGACATGGAGCCGCTGACCATGCCGGTCACGTCGATCTATACGCGCACCGACGGCATCGTGCACTGGTCGCATTGCATCGACGCCGAGGGCCCGCTGCGCGAGAACATCGAAGTGCGCAGCAGCCACGTCGGCCTCGGCGTGAACCCCGCAGCCATCGTCGCCATCAGCGACCGCCTGGCACAGGCCGAAGGCGAGTGGAAGCCGTTCGTGCCCAACCGGTTGTTGCGCGGCCAGTACCCGAGGCCGGTGTGGTGGACGCCCGAAGCCGACCGCATCGGGTAACGAAACCGACGTGAGCACCCGCACGATTCTGCTGACGTTGCACGTCGCGTCGATCGCCAGCTGGTTCGGTGCTGACGTGTTGCAACACGCGGTACGCCGACGCTGGGAACGCGAGACCCACGAGGCCAAGACGGCGTGGGCCCGCATGGTCTTCTGGTTGCACGACCGCTACTACGCGGTGGTCGCCGTCCTCATCGCTCTCACCGGCGTCGGGTTGGTGTTCGACGGCGACTGGTCGTGGGGCTCTGGCTTCATCTGGTCCGGCATCAGCACCGTCGTCGCCGGCGGCGTCCTGGGCGGCGTCGTGCTCAAAGGATTGGCCAAGAAACAAGTCGCGGCGTTGGAGGCGGGCGACGCCGAGGCCGAGGCGGCGACGCGCCGGCGCATGTTGCCGATCGAGGTGTTTCTCACGACCGCCGTGCTCGTCACCATCCTGGCGATGGTCACCAAGTGGATGTCGTGAACTCCTAGAAGCAGCGGGTATCACCCGGGCATGGGTGCCCTCTTCCTTGTGGGCTACATCGGCTTCATCGGTGTGGCCACGTTCCTGTTGAAGTACGTGTCCGACGACTTCACGCCGTACCAGATCAACCTGCTGATGGCGGTCGGCATGGTCGTGCTGGGTGTGCCAGCGCTTTTGATCGCGGACGGGACGTTGGCCCTGCCGCGCGAGCGGCTGCCACTGGCGGCGCTCGTCGGCTTCATGATGGCCGCGGGTTCGATCTTCTTCGTGCTGGCGATCGACAAGCTGCCCGTTGGTCTCGCCTCGGCGATCGCCGCGAGTTACATCGTGCTGGTCGTCGTGCTCGGGCGGCTGTTCCTCGACGAAGCCATCACGCCGTTGAAGGCCATCGGGCTCACGCTCACAATCGCGGGCGTGGCCGTGCTCTCCTACGCCGGCTAGCCCGGCAGCGTCACCCGCCCAAGGAGACCGCGCTACACCCCCTCGGCATACTGAGTTCATCGTCGGCCGAGCGCCGTCCTCTCGTAGTTGACCGTTCGAGGAGGTTCCGATGGAGCTTGTGTTTTCGGCGTCGGGTTGTCAGGTCCCTGACCACTGGTACGAGCCGCTGAGCATGGTCTTGGAGGAGGTCCGCGACGACCCGTCGTACGCCTTCCTGCATCGACGCGACTTCACGGCCCGCGCCCTGGTGCTGCGCCGCAATGACGTCGACATTGTCCAGTACGCGCATGCGCCGACCGGCCGGTATTTGTACGCCGACTACCACGGAAACGTGTTTCGGTTCGCCCCGCCGAAGGATCCACGACGTGGCGCTGGTCGCATCGTTGCGACCAGCGCGTACGAGGCCCTCGACGCCTTGCTACTTCCAGCAGCGACGCGTTTCGATCCGCCACTCGCGTGTCGCCCCGATGGCCGCCCCTCGCTGCGCCTGATTCACGGCGGACTCGATGCGTAGCACGCGGTGCTACGATACGGGTGTGCGGCGCGAAATAACCCAACGCGAGCTGCGGAATCAGAGTGGTGAGATCATGCGCGCCCTCGACGAGGGACATGAATTCGTCGTCACGCGCAACGGCGTTCCGGTCGGCGAGTTGCGCCCTCTGCGCCGCGACTATGCATCGCCGATGGACCGCGTCCTCGCGGCGTTCAAGAGCGCGCCGCGCATTGACTTCGAGCAATTCCGGGCCGACATCGATCGGCACGTAGATCAGGATCCAACGCCTCGTGCCAAGGGCGAGTAGGCGGCGGGAGCGCGGGCTGCTCGACACGTCGGTACTTATCGACCTCAACGAACTCGACACCGATGCGGCTCCCACCATTGGGTTTGTCAGCGCCCTGTCGTTCGCCGAGCTCGCTGCCGGCCCGCACGCGGCCACAACCGTGACCGATCGCGCTGCGCGGATGGACGCGATTCAGCGCCTCGAGGCCGAGTTCAACCCACTCCCGTTTGGCATCGAAGCGGCCCGCGCGTACGGCCGGGTCTACGCAGCCGTTGTGGGCGCCGGACGCAAGCCGCGCGGCGCTCGTTCGGTGGATCTCATGATCGCGGCCACAGCGCTCGCCGAAGGTCTGCCGCTATTCACGCGGAACGCTGCGAACTTTCGCGCGCTCGAAGGATTGCTCGAGATCATCGAGGTTTAGCCGGCGACCATGCGGTTGCTCCATAAGTTTGGACGAGCCCGGGAGTTATCCAAAGATGGATCGACGTTCCTTCATCCGTACCGCCGCGTTCTCGTTCGCGGGCGCGGCGGCACTCGGACCGGACTTTTGGCGGCGGGCGTACGCCGCTCCGGCGCAGCCGGGCACGGTCTACGGGCCGTTGCAGCCGGCCGACGCCAACGGGATCATGCTGCCGGCCGGCTTCACGTCCCGCGTGCTGGCGACGTCGCTGCAGCCGGTCGGCAACACCGGCTACGTGTGGCATCCGAACCCCGACGGCGGCGCGGTGTTCACCACCGACGACGGCGGGTGGATCTACGCGTCCAATAGCGAGGTCCCGGTTGTCGGCGGTGTCGGCGCGCTGCGCTTCGACAGCGCTGGCGAGATCGTCGGCGCGCACCGCGTCATCGCCGGCACGAGTTCGAACTGCGCCGGCGGCCCGACGCCGTGGGGCACGTGGCTCACGTGTGAAGAAACCGACGCCGGCTTCGTCTACGAGTGCAATCCCGCACAGATCAACGCCAACGCCACGGCGCTGCGCCGCGGACTCGGCACGTTCAAGCACGAGGCCGCGGCGGTCGACCCCGTCCGACGCCACGTGTATCTGACAGAAGATCAAAGCAACGGGCGGTTTTACCGCTTCACCTCGTCGGCGTGGCCCGACCTGAACGCCGGGACGCTCGAGGCGGCCAAGCTCACCGAGGTGGACGGGTTCAACCCGCTGGATCCGCGCTGGAACGTGACGTGGCTCACGATCCCTAACCCCAACGTCTTGCCGGGCACGACGTTCACGCGTGATCAGCAACCGACGAGCACGCCGTTCAACGGCGGCGAAGGTGTGTGGTACGACAGCGACCGCATCTACTTCACCACCAAGGGCGACAACCGCGTGTGGTGTCTCAACGTGGTGACGTCGGTGATGGAACTCGTCTACGACGACAACCTGACCGTTCCGTCGGGCGGCCCGCTCACCGGTGTCGACAACGTGGTGGTCAACACCGCCGGCGAGATCTTCGTCGCCGAGGATGGCGGCAACATGGAGATCTGCGTCATCGACGCGGCGCGCAACGTGGAACCGTTCCTGCGGATCCTGGGCCACGCGGATTCGGAGATCACCGGTCCGGCGTTCGGGCCCATCATCGGTGGCGTCGGCCGGCTGTACTTCAGCTCACAGCGCGGCACGGGATCGCCATTGCCGTCGACGCCGCTGGGCACCATCCGCGCCGGCATCACCTATGAAGTACGCGGCCCATTCCGTGCCACCACCAACTTGCCGGCCGCCGCGGGTGGACCAATCTCCACGCTCGTGCACACCACCGTCGAACCGCCGGTGCGTACGCTGAACCCGACGCTCGGCGACACCGTCCATACCGTCGACCGCACCATCGCCCGCCTCGGTCTGTAGCTACTTCGTCTCACACGGGGAGTCATAAACGCGTACCGAGATCACGGCGGCGGGCTTCGAGGAAGGCGCGCTCCTGGTCGTTTCCGACGGCCGCGATCGCGGCGTCGTACTCGGCGAGGGCTTCATCGTTGAGGCCCAGGCGCTGGAGGAACTCGGCGCGGGCAACGTGGAACGGGTGGTACCCGGCCAACTGGTCAGCCAGCGGCGCGAGCTCGAGGAGGCCTGCCGACGGGCCGTCGACTTCGGCGATGGCGGCGGCGCGGTTGAGCGCCACGACGGGCGTCGGCGTGAACACCGTCAACTGGTCGTACAGGGCAACGATCTGGGACCAGTCGGTGTCGGCGGCGGTCTCGGCGTCAGCGTGCACGGCTTGGATCGCCGCCTGGATTTGGTAGGGGCCCGGCTGGTTACGGCGCAAAAGCGAACGCACGAGGGCGAGTCCCTCGTCGATGAGCGGGCGGGACCAGCGTGTCCGGTTCTGCTCCGACAACAGGACGAGGTCGCCCTCGTCATTGGTGCGCGCGTCGCGGCGTGAGCTGATCAGCAGCATCAGCGCGAGGAGCCCGAACACCTCGGGCTCGTCGGGCATGAGCTCGGCAAGCACGCGGCCGAGGCGGATCGCTTCGTCGCACAGGTCGGTGCGTTGCAGCGATCCCGACGACGCGCTGTAGCCCTCGTTGAACACCAGGTAGACGACCGCCAGCACGTACGGCATGCGGTCGGGCAGTTCCGCGTCGGACGGAACGCGATAGGGAATGTGGGCGTCGCGGATCTTGGCTTTGGCGCGCACGAGGCGCTTGGCCATCGTCTCTTCCGGCACGAGGAACGCTCGGGCGATCTCGGGACACTCGAGGCCGCCGAGCAACCGCAACGTGAGCGCCACCTGCGACGACGGGGCGAGCGCCGGGTGGCAACACGTGAAGATCAGTCGTAGTCGATCGTCTTGCACTGGGCTCACCTCCTCGGTCGTGTCGTCGGCCTCCTCGTCGTGCTCGGCCCCTCGCGTGGCCGCGGCTTGTTTGTCGTCGCGCTTGGACTCGCGTCGTACTCGGTCAAGCGCTCGCCGTTTGGCGGTGGTCACGATCCACCCGCCGGGATTCGGCGGCACCCCGTCATTGGTCCACTTCTCCAGCGCCACCGTGAACGCGTCCTGGACCGCCTCTTCCGCGACATCGATGTCACCGAAGAGGCGGACCAGGGTGGCGACGGCCGCTCCGAACTCGTCACGGAACGTCGCCGCGATGGCGTCGCGTGGCGCGGGCACCTACGCCGGCGGCTCGGACTGGAACGGTCGCACTTCGACCGATCCTTGGCAGGCAACCGCGGCGCGCTTGGCGATGGCGAGCGCCTCGTCGAGGTCCGCGCACTCCAGCACCCAGAACCCGCCCAGGTTTTCCTTTACCTCGGCGTATGGGCCGTCCGTCACGGTCACGTTGCCTTCGTCGTAACGGATAGTGGTCGACGTGTCGACTTTCTCGAGCCCGCCGGCGAAGACGAACTTGCCCTGTTCCTTCAGCTCATCGTTGAGCTTCTCGGTGGCTTCGAAGGCACCGGACTTGGCGTAGGCCTCCATCTCTGCTTCGGTCATGTCTTCTCCGCCCCAGACGGAAAGGAGGTACTGGGTCATGGCTATTCGCCTTCCTGGAACGGGCGAACTTCGACGGGGGCGCCGCAGGCCACGGTGGCTTCCTTGGCCAGCGCCAGCGCTTCGTCCAGGTCAGCCGCGTTGATGACCCAGAACCCGCCGAAGCCTTCCTTGACCTCGGAATACGGACCGTCGGTGACCACGACGTCACCCTTGTCGTCGACCTTGACGACGTTGGCAATGTCGGGCCGCTGCAGCCCGCCACCGAAGACCCACTGCCCGTTGGCGGTGATCTTCTCGTTGAAAGCGTTGACCGCCTCGAAGATCGGCTGCATGTCGGGAACGGCGGTCCCGTCGTACACGCTGACCGGATCGTCGTGCCACACGCTCAATAGATATTGGGCCATTTCTGCATCTCCCTGATTTCTCGGCACCGGCACCGTACCGGCGTCTGCAATGCCTACGAACGGCATCGCCCCAGAGGACAGGGATCTCCAGAAAGTTTTAGTGAAGGACGCCGAGATTCAGGCCCTCGTCCGAAGTTGGGTTCGTTGGGCTTGGCTAGCGCTTGCCGCCTTTGCCCTTCCTTTTCGCTCCGCCGCCGTCGTTCCTGTTCTCTCGCGTCACGACCTGGTTGTTGGCGGAGACGCCCACCACCGCGCGCGACACCGTGGTCGGTGGCGCCGTGGTCACCGTGGTCGGTACCGTTGCGTTCACTGGCTCGTCGCCGCCACGCGCATTCGCGAGGCCAAGCAGCAGGACGCCGATGACGGCGATCGTTGCGATCGTTACGAGCACCACTCGCCGCTCACGCTTGTCACGCTCTGCGATAGTCGGCGGCATGTCGGTGAAGGCTTCAGCCGCCACGGTAGCCATGGCAGGTTCGGAGGCGAGGCTCACCGTCGTGAGCAGAGCGGTCGGCGGCTCCTCAGTTCCTTCGGCGGTCGCCAGCAACGCCGCGGCCGACGGGCGCAGTTCGGGGTCGGCGCTCATGGCGGTGTCGACGGTGTCGGTGAGGTCGCGATCGATGTCCGGACGCACCTGTGCGAGCGGCGGTGGTGTCGTCGCGAGGACCGACTGTGCGACGGCGACGGGCGTGTCGCCCTTGAACGGGCGCTCGCCGGTGATCGCTTCGTAAAACGTGACGCCGAGCGCGTACACGTCCGACGCCGGCGTGGCCGGTTCACCGCGCAGCCGTTCGGGCGACAGGTACGCCGGCGTACCGAGCACTTGGCCGACCAGCGTGTGGTCGATGCCTTCGGCGGTCTTGGCGATACCGAAGTCGGCGAGCTTGGCGCGTCCGTCGTCGGTCAAGAGGATGTTCGACGGCGAGACGTCGCGGTGGATGATGCCGAGGTCGTGCGCCGCTGCGAGACCCGCGAGCACGTCGCGCACGACAACTCTGGCGCGCTCCTCGCTCAACGGGCCTCGCTGCAGTTCGTCGTGCAACGTGTGTCCGGCGAGACACTCCATCACGAGGTACGGCCGTCCTTGATACTCGCCGGTGTCGAGCACGAGCACCACGTTGGGATGGGTCAGCCGCGCCGCGTTTCGTGCCTCGCCGGCGAAGCGGCGGCGCGCTTCGGGTTGGCCGGCCAAGTCCGGCCGCAGAAACTTGATGGCGACGTCGCGATGCAGCTTCAGGTCGCGGGCGCGGCGAACCTCACCCATGCCTCCTCGACCCAGCACGTCGCCCACTTCGTACCGGCCGTCAAGGACAAACGCGTCGGATGCGATGACCACTGCGGGGTGTTACCCACTTGTCAGGCAGGAAATGTGCCCGGCGGCGTGGAACTACACGAGAGAACGGGGCGGCACAGCTGGGGAGACCGGGGGGTCCGTCGACAGCGGGGGCATAGTCGACGGGCCCGCTCGGCAGCCGAACACGCGAGGGGGGTTCGACTGCTGGCGCCGTTGCGGGTGCCACCAGCCACTGTCACACCCCCTTCGTAAGGTGAGCAACGCACGAGGCCGCTTCCCCCTGACGATTGTTGCCGCCAAACCGACCCGATTTCGCGTGGATCGCGTGATTTCGGGGCGGGTTGGCGGCACGAGTCCCGGGAGACACCCGTGCCACGCAAGATGTTCACGACTGCTGCGTTCCTCGCGGCGGGCCGGACGGAGAAGGAACTCCGTTGGGGCGAGAAGGCAGGCAAGTGGGTGCGGGCCGCGCACGGCTTCTGGCTCGTCGGTAAGGAGCCCGCCGGTTCATTCGAGATCGCGCTCGCCGAGATGATCTCGAAAAACGGGTTGGCGATGGACCTGATCGCGGCGCGCCACTACGGCCTCGACGGTATCGAGCTTCCTGACGCGCTGATCATCCCGCGCCGGCGGCGCGTAGCCGTGTCGCCCGAGCCCGTGCTCGTAAACGGCGTGTGGTGTACCGACGGGCTGCAGACGTTGATCGACATCGCGCCGCTCGTCGACGACCTTGTATTCGAGCAAGCACTCGAGAGCGCGCTGCACAAACAACTCCTCGAGCTCGAGCAACTCGCCGACATCGTTCCGCTGCTGACGGCAAGTCGCACCGCTGGTTCCCCGCGCATCAGGCGAGTACTCGCGCTGCGACCGCCGGGCGCGCCGCCGACCGAGAGCTTGCTCGAAACACTGACCGTCCAACTGGCGAGGAAGACACCCGGCGTGCCCGAGCCCACGCGCCAACTGGTAGTGAACGACGAGCACGGAGCCTTCGTCGCGCGCGTCGACCTCACGTGGCCCGACGAAGGAGGATTCGGCGAGCTCGACGGCCAGCACCACAAGAACCAGCCCGTGTACGACGCCGTTCGCCAGACGAATGTCGCCACCGCTACGGGATGGTTGTGCGGCCGCTTCAGTTGGACCGAGGTGCGGTGGAACCCCGCTCCGACCGGGCGACGGCTGGCGAAGTTCATCGCGACTGCCAAGAAGCGGCGGCCGCTCTACTGATGCCGCCAAACCGCCCCGGAATCGCCGCGATTTGGCGAAGTCGGGGCGGATTGGTGGCAGGAGTCGCGGCGGGCGAGCGGCCAGCGGCGCGCGCGCGCGTTAGTCGCGGGGGTTGCGGATGCGGAGGTGGCCGGTGGGCTTTTGGAAATCGAGGATGTCCTTGAGCATTTGCTCCGGCTTGAGGCCCTCCCCTTTGATTTGAAGCACCTCGAAGAGTTGGTCACCGAACCAGAGGAAGACGATCTTGTCGGCGGACTGGGCGGCGACCACTTCCACGCCCGAGACCTGAATCTTCTGGATCGCGCCGGACACGACGAGCGTGGCCAGCTTCTCGCGTTGCTTGGCGCTGGCGACGTCGACCTTGGATCGCAGCGTGGCGATCTGGAGCGCGCCGACGAGCGTGTCGCCGCGGCGCACCTCGAACACGCGGCCCTGGGAGATCATCGACTTCGCGCCGGCGCGGGCGATGCTGCGTTCCCCCGCCTTGTACTCCGCCAGCGTCATCGGCGCGTCGCCGGGCGAGCCCGGCAGCTGCGTGGGCACCATGTTTTCCGGGACGCGCACCAGCAGCTCGGGCCCGCCGCCCCCGCCACCGCACGCGCCGGCGAGGAAAGCGATCGCCACGAGCGCAACCAGTCGCCGCATCACGCCGCCGGCTTCGGTTTGGCGTACGGCGTCACGGAGTCGAGCGTCGACGTGCTCTTCACGACCAACTTCGCGCCGCCGCCGCTGACGTTGAACGTGGAGGTCGTGTCGACGACCTTGCGAACCATCAACCCGCCGAACTGCGTGGCGACGCTGTAGACGTTGCCCGTCGCCGCGTTGGTCTCCGACACGTAACCCGTCACCGGGTTGGCGATGCGCTCGACCGACTCGATACGGAACGTGTCGATCATCTTCCCGCACACGTCCACCGACTCCCGCGCCGTGATGGTGCCCTGCACCACCATGGCGGTGTTGGTGTCCTGATCGATGCCCGCCGAGGTCCACTCCGAACCTTCGCCGCCGTACTGCATGACGGTGATCGGCGGGTTCGGCGTGAAGGTCGTGGTCGATCCGGCGGCGGTCGTCTTGGTCGAGATCATCACGAGTTCCGACGCCACCTGGTGGGGAGCGTTGCGTACCTCAGTGCGCGTGATGTCGCGCGTGATGCTCTCGTAGTGCGTCGTCGTGCTCGAGAGGATGTTGCGCTCGATCACGTCGTAGGAGATCGTGCGGAACGGACCGGTGATCGGGTCGGTGCTGTCGACGTCCGTCACGTTGGCGATCTCCATGGCGCCGACGGGGAAGAAGTCGCCTTTCAACGAGACCGGCCCGCTCAGGTCGTAGGTCCCTTTGACGTGCGAGAGGTACGTACCTGGTTCCGGCGGCTTGGTGACCGTGCCTTGTACAGGGACCTCGGGCACGAGACCGAGCGGCGCGACTGGACAGGCGGTCGCGAGGTTGATTCCCGAGAACGGACCGATAGGCCCGAGCTCGTTGCCGAGCGCCTGGCTCGACGGCGCGTACGGCTCTTGCGCGCCGATGATCTGCGTGAGCGACGGCGGGGCGCCGCCCTTGGCTTTGAATGACAGGTCGAGCGTGACCTTGCGCAGGCCGAGGTCGACGGTGTCGTCACCGCCACCACCACAAGCCGTACCGGCCACCAACGCGACCGCCAGCAGGAGCACACGAAGTCGCACAATCATCTCCTAACCAACACCAGTCGACGAAGACGCAGCCGCGGCCGCCGGAACCGCGGCACGCGCAGCACCTCCACGTTCGGCATCTCTCGGCTGTGGGGATCGATCAGCGACGCCCGGCTCATGACAGCCAACGCGCGGGTCTGGAACGCCTGGGCGCGGAACAACCGTCGCCGCAACGACTCGCCCATGGCACGCGCCGCGGCGACGTCGCCGTCGCCAGCGGTGAATTCGAGGTCGCCGTACAGCGCCCGGGTGACCAGCCAGGCGAACTGCGTGTGCTCGTCGTCGTCCATAACGCGGCGGAGAAATTCGAGCGGCGTGTCGTAGGGGTCGCCGACGCCGAGGTCGGTGGCGAGGTCGCGGAACTCGCCGTACTCCACGCCGATGATCTCCCGCGGTCCGAGACCTGCGGCCCAGCGCCTTCGGCGAGCGCCGCGGCGAGTGCGCTGCACCCACGGCAAACCGAGGTACATCAGCACCAGCGCCGCCAGCACGGGCGACGCCCGCAGCGCGCCGCTGCGGATGCGCTCGTAGAGCTGCGTGTAGTTCGTCAGTTCGATCGGGATGTACACGTCGACGCCGATGTCGTCGCTGGCGATCACCGTCGGGTCGACCTTGACGTCCTTGTCGTTGTTCAGCTGGTTCTTGGCCTTCGGCGGCGCGCCGACGATGGGCACCCAGCCGTAGCCGCTGAACCACACCTCGAGGAACTGCGCGGCGTTCTTCGGGCGGATGGTGGTGACGCTGTTCTCGATCTGGCCGGCGTCGAAGCCGAAGCCGATGCGCGACGGCACGCCGGCCCAGCGCGCCAGCATCGCTTCGGCGGCCACGATCTCGAACGGCGTCCCTTCGTGGTTGCCGACCAGCAGGTCGGACACCTTGCCGACGCGCATCGGGCCGGGCACGCCCGCGCCGTCGGCGATGACGACCTTGTTCAACTCGGCGCGCAAGTAGTCCAGGCGCAGCCACGGGTTGTCGGGCGCCGCCTTCAGCAACGCCCGCACCGCTTTCGGCGGAGCCGGAATGTCGGTGAACTCGCGAATGTCCTTCGGGATGGCGCTCGACGCCGCCTGCAGGTCGGCCGCCTTCGGGTACGCCGGCAGCGTCATGGCGTACGTGACATTCGACGGGACGCGCCCGCTCTTGACGCGGAAGGTCTGCGTGCGCGTGTCGAAGAGCGGCGTATTGCCCGGCGGGAACGACGCCCGCGCCGGCATGGCCACGGTCGGGTACGTCGCCGTGTCGCCGAGGTCGCGGGTGGTGAAGCGCACCGTCACCGTAGGGTTGGCCTTGGCGTCGACGATGCCGCTCGACACTTTCTTCAGCCGCTTAGCGTCGTACGGCGCAAGGCGCCACGACTCGCCGTCGTACACGTCGAGGGCGCCGATAACCCACGGGCCGGTGATCGGCGCGTCGACTTCGAACAGCACGCGGTCCCGCGTCTCCGACAGCGGCACCGACCGCGGCTTCTGCGGCTTCTCCGCCGGGTCGTAGACGGGCTTGGGGAACAGGATCGAACTGTTCGACAGCAACACCAACGCGGCCACGCCCGGTACGACCATCGCCCCACTCCGAAGTAAACGTTTACGTTCGAATGCCCCCGACAGTTCGAGGCCGCCGCTGTCGCCGGCGAACAGCACCGCGACTGAGGCAAGGAACGGGAGACCAGCGGCGAGGCTGGCGACGAGTTGACCGTCGGGCGCTTGGGTGATGGCGGTGAGCCCGACGATGCCGATCGGGATGAGCAACGCCGACTTGGCGCGCTTCATCTCCGTCGCCATCCACGCGGCGGAGAACCCGATAATGGCGAACAGGACCACGAGCAGCGGTCGCCAGCCGGCGTCGAACGGGATCGGCGGACGGAACACGCGACCACTGCGCAACGCCGCGCCCAGCAATTCGCCCGGGCTCCGGCCGTCGCTGCCGGGGACGGCGGCCACGCCGCCGATGGCCAGCGCGATCGGGATGAGCAACGACTGCTTGAGGAGGCGTCCGCCGGGGCGACGAAGAACGAACCACGCCCACCCGACGCCCAGCAGCACCCCGAATTCGGCGAACCCGCGGGCCGCCCACGAACCGAAGATGCCGCCGGTCATCGACGCCGCGGCCGTCAAGCCCAGCGCCACCGATATCAGCGGCCGCAACGCCACCGGCGCGCGCTCTTCTGAGTAGCTCCTCTCCGGCTCTGGCGGTAAGGAGCTACTCAGAACGGGATCGGCGTCGTCGACGACGGTCGGTTCGAGGGTCGCGGTCACAGGCGGCCAGCTCCGACTTCACGGCGGAAGGCGACGGCCAGCGGGACGCCCGGGCGGATCTCGATGACCTGGCAACCGAGCGAGGCCGCGATGCCGAGCGTGTCGGCCGACTCTTCGTCCCATACCAACGCGGCCACGAGCACCGACGCGCCCGCGTTGCACGAGCAGGTTGAGCCGCGCCGCCGCTTCCTTGTCGAGCTTGGGCGTGAGGATGATGACGTGGCTGTCGCGGCCCGGGTCGCTGACCATTCGCATGATGGCGTCGACGATCGACACGCGCTCGCGCTCGGCGCGCGCCAGCGCGTCGAGCAGCATCAGCTGCGACGTGCCTCCACGCGCCGGCGGCAACAGCCGGCGAGAGTTGCCTTCGAGCGTGACCGAGTAGCCGTCGCGCAGATGCCGCACACCGAGGCTCGCCGCAGCGCGAATGCCCGTCTCCAGCGATTCACTGACCTCGCCGCGCGAATGGTTGCGCTCGTCGAGGTCGAGCACGATCGTGATCTTGTCGGTGATGCCCTGCTCGGCTTCGCGTACGAGCAGCTGCCCGGTGCGGGCGTAGGCGCGCCACACGATGCGCCGGATGTCGTCGCCGGGCGCGTACTTGTGCATTCCGTAGAACTCGAGGCCCTGCGGCCATGGCTTGGACACCGGTGGACGGATCGGCGGGTCCTCGAACAGGCGCGTCAACGGGCGATCGACCACGTCTTCGATGCGGGGGTGCACCAGCATCTCGACGGGTTCGGCCAGCACCGCCTCGCGCTGGGTGAGCCCGAGCGGGTCACCCCACTTGGCCACCAGCGGGCCGAGTTGGTACACGCCGCGGCGCGCCGCGGTGATTTGGTAGGCGTGGTTGACCGACTCTCCCGCGTCGAGACTGGCGACGGGTACCTGCGCCGAAGCGCCGAGCGAGGGCGGCAGGCGCTCCTCGAGGATGAAGGTCGACAGGCGACGCTCGGCGGTAAGCGACACCTCCATGTTCACCGTCTCGCCCTCGCGCAACCGCGGTCGCGCTTCGGACCGTTTGCCCTCGACGAGCAACGGCCGTCGGCCGGCCAGGAACGCGAGGACGATCATGATGAGCAGCAGGTACGAGAACAGGAACAGCGGCTTGCCGGCGACGATGCGGGCCACGGCCCAGCACGCGACGAAGGCCCCGACCAGGATCATCCCGGTCGACGTCAACCCGATGGTTCGGGTGATGGCCTCGCGCACGCGCACCAGCAGGGACAAGAGCTATGCGCCCGCTTTCGCCCGCGCGCGGCGCGAGGTGCGCTTCGCCGGCGTGCCCGCGTCGGACGAGGCCGACGTGCCGTTCGTTCCGGAGCCGCCGATGCCCATCGGTGGCTTCACGCGACTCAGGACGCGCTCGATCACGTCGTCGATCGACTCCCCGCGCAACACGGCGTCGGGCGTCATCATCATGCGGTGTGCCAACACCGGCCGCAGCAGCGCCTTGACGTCTTCGGGGTACACCTTGTCGCGCCCGTCCGACGCCGCCATCACGCGTGACGCCTTCCCCAACGCGATCGACGCCCGCGGCCCGGCGCCGAGGTTGAGCGACGCGTCGGCTCGCGTGGCGTGCGTGATGTCAAGGATGTAGGACTCGACGGCGGTGGTGAGGTTCACCTCCGACGCCAACTCGGCCATCTCCAGCACCTGCTTGGAGTTGATGACCGACTCCAGCTCGTACACCTCCATCGTCTTGGCGTTTCCCTGCATCACCTTGCGTTCCGACTCGTAGTCGGGATAGCCCATCGTCAGCTTGAACAGGAAGCGGTCGAGCTGGGCTTCGGGCAGCGGGAACGTGCCGGCGAGCTCGACCGGGTTCTGCGTCGCCAGCACGATGAACGGCCGCGGCAGCTCATAGGTCGTGCCGTCGACCGACACCTTGCGCTCGCCCATTGCCTCCAGCAATGCCGACTGCGTCTTCGGCGTCGCCCGGTTGATTTCGTCGACCAGCAGCACGTTGGCGAACACCGGACCGGGCCGGAACTTGAACGCCATCGTCTTGGTGTCGATGATCGACGAGCCCGTGATGTCGCCCGGCAGCATGTCGGGCGTGCACTGCACACGGTTGGTGTCGGACTGCATCGAGCGGCCAAGCGCGGTGGCGAGCATCGACTTACCGACACCAGGCACGTCCTCGAAGAGAATGTGACCGCCGGCGCAGATGGCGACGAGCGAGAGCCGCACCACGTCGTCCTTGCCGTGAATCACGGTGTTCACGTTGTTGGTGATCTTCTCGAAGATCTGATTGAACCGCTTGACGTCCACGTCTTGCTCCTTAGATGTTTCCTGATCGGTTGATCGCTTCTTCGCTCGTACCGAGATACGAGGCGACGACTTGGGGATGCTCGAGCACGTCGAGCGGCGCGCCGCGGGTCACCACGGCGCCGAGTTCGAGGGCCAGCAGCTCCTCGGAGATCGACATGAGCAGCGGCATGTCGTGCTCGATCACGAGCAACGTGCATCCGGTCTCGTACTTGATGCGCTGCAGCAGCGGGCCGAGCTCCTCGGACTCCTTCTGCGCGATTCCCGAGCTGGGCTCGTCGAGCAGCAGCAACTTCGGCTCGGCCGCCATGCAGCACGCGAGGTCGACGATGCGGCGCGTGCCGGTGGACAGCTCGCGCACGAAGCGGTCTTCGAAGTCGCCTACGCCGAGCAGATCGACGAGCCGGTCGACCTTGCGCCGCACTTTCGCCTCGGCCTTGCGCACCGCCGGCAACCCGAGCGCGGTCATGGTGATGTTGCGCACTTCGAGGTGGCGTTCGAGGGCGACGGCGATGTTCTCGCGGACGGTCAACGCCGGGAAGAGCGCCGCGTCCTGGAACGAACGCTGCAACCCGAGCTTGGCTCGCTCATCGGGACCGAGATAGGTGATGTCCTCACCGAAGAGGTGAATGGATCCGTCGTCGGGTTCGACGAAGCCCGAGATGATGTCGAACAGCGTGGTCTTACCGGCGCCGTTAGGCCCGATGAGCCCGAGCGTCTCGCCGTCGCGCACGGCGAAGCTCACGTCGTTGATGGCGTTGATACCGCCATAGGTCTTCACCACGTTGCGTAGTTCGAGCACAGTCTGCGCGTCGACCGCCGCCCGGTCCTTCTGGGCGCGGGACATGAAGGCGCGACCGCTCGACGCCGCGCCCTTCAGGTACACGGAGCGCAGGATGTCGGGCCGCTGCATCAACTCGGCCGTCGAGCCGGAGAACTTGACCTCGCCCTTCTCCATGAAAACGGCGCGCTCGGCGACGGTGAGAGCGACGTTGACCGACTGCTCGACCAGGATGATGGTGGCGCCGCCCGCGGCGATGGCCTGCACGATCTCGAGCAACTGCTCGACGATGACCGGCGCCAGGCCGAGCGACAGCTCGTCGATCATCAGCAACCGCGGCTTGGACAGAAACGCCTGACCGAGCGTGAGCATCTGCTGCTCGCCGCCCGACAGGTTGCCCGACGGCTCGTTGAGGCGCGTGCGCAGGATCGGGAAGTACTCGAAGACCTGCTCCGTGGCGGTGGCGACATACGCGTCGTCGTTGCGATGCATCCACGCCGCCAACCGGAGGTTCTCGGCGACGGTGAGGCTCGGGAACGTGCCGCGGCCGCCGGGGCTCATGATGATCCCGCGCGCCGCGTGCTCACTGGCCGGGAGATGCGTGATGTCTTCGCCGTCGAAGAAGATGGCGCCGTTGGACGGTTCGGTCAGCCCGCCGATGGCGCGCAACAGCGTCGATTTGCCGGCGCCGTTGGTGCCGAGCAGCGCTATGACCTCGCCCTCGTCGACTTCGAAGTCGACGTTGAAGAGGATCTGCACGTCGCCGTAGTGCACGTCGACGTCGCGGGCCACGATGAGCTTCGCCTGGCCGGCGCGCTTTGCCTCGGCGGAAATCTCTGCCGCCATCGAGGCCGCGGTGGCGGCGCGGATATCGGCGTCGACGCTCGAACCCGCCGACGCCACGATGATCGAGCCGATCATGAAGATCGGCAGCAATGCCAGCATGGCCGTGCTCACCCCGACCGAGTCGGCGAGCGTGAACACCAGGGCCTGCAACACGAAGCCCGGGATCAGCCACAAGTAGGCGATCGACAGTCCGATGCCGCGCACGCGTGGCGGCGATACCAGCGAGAGCACCGCCAGCAACCCAGGCAGCAGGATGGCGCCGAAGAACTCCGCGAGCAGCACGAAGGTCACGCTGAGCCACAGCCACGGCGCCAGCGCGACGCCCACGTACATGACGCCGGTGGCGACGCCGACGAGGCCGGCGTAGGTGAGCGCTCGTCCCGGCCGGTAGCGCATGAGGCGGTTGGCGACGATACCGCCGATCAACACTCCGGCCATGCCGGCAGGTTCGGCGAGGCCACCGAAGATGCCGCGCGCGCCCGGGCCGACGTGGAACTTCTCGTCGTAGAGAAAGCCCATCAACGAGGCGACGCCGAGGCTCGAGCCGACCAGCCACGGCAACGCGAAGGCCACGCGGCGCGACGTGCGCACGCTCCAGGCGGCGCGCCAGCCTTCGGCGAAACTCGGCGGCGCTTGTTCGGTCAGCGCCACTTCCTCGCTGGCGCCGAGTGATCGCCGCTCCTGCTCGCCGCGCACCGGTTCGCGCAGACGGAAGAAGGCGTAGACGCCGAGGCCGACGGAGAAGGGCGCCAGGATGAAGAACGCCGCCTGCCAGAAGAAGATCGAGGCGATGAAACCCATGGCGATCGGCACGAGGGCGCGGCCGACGCGTACGACGAAGTCGTTGGCGGCGAAGATGCCGGCGCGGGTTTCCTGCGGGTAGTAGTCCGACAGCAGCGCGAAATGCGACGAGCGGAAGGCGACGCCGAAGTTGGCGCCGACCCGTGACGCGCCGAGCAAGAACAGGTTGGGCGCAAGGCCCGAGGTGAGCGTGAAGACGCCGGTGAGGATGGCGCCGATACCGGCGAGCCACGTGCGGCGGACGCGGTCCACCATGAAGCCCACCGGCAGGGCGACGAGCAGCGACGCCACGCCGGCAACGCTGATCAGTGTGCCGACCGACGCAAGGTCGAGGCCGAAGTAGTCCTTGATCTCCGGGCCGAGCACACCGAAGACGCGGATGTCGATGTCCGCCATCGCCGAGATGGCGACCAGCACGAAGAAGGGCTTGGCCGGCGCGTCGCCCGTGACCTTCCACCATCTCGAAGGAGCGGTCATGAGTACTCCCACTCGCGGGCTTGCTGGCTGGCGCCGGCGTGCTCGATGCGGGACGGCAACTCGTAGCGGAACTCACTCTGCTCTTCTTGTTGGCCGTCGGCGTCGAAGCGCGGCGCGAGTTGCGTTTTGGCTGCGGTGCCGCCGGCGAAGCCGTACTCGCCGAGCAGGCTCGGCACGAACAGCCGCCGGCGGATGGCGATGCGCCGTAGCACCGCGTCGCGGATCTTGAACACCGCGGCGCCGAGCCCGCCGGGGAACATGATCAGCAGCAACAGCAACACCGCGCCACTGCCGAGCGAACGGGCGACGCCGCCCGAGAAGGTGAGGTTGAGCAGGCCGAGGTAGATGGCACCGGTGAGCGCGCCCGGCACCGAGCCGAGCCCGCCGATAACCGCCATGAGGAAGATCTGGATGCTGGCTTCGGGCCCGAACGTCGTCGGCGCTAACCGGTGCTGGTGCGCCACGAGCAGCACACCGGCAAAGGCCGCGAGGAAACCGGAGAGAGCGAATGTGGCGAGACGGGTCCGCACGAGGTTGATGCCGAAGGACTGGGCGGCGCGTTCGTTCTCGCGCATAGCGATGAGGACGCGGCCGGTGCGGCTGTGGCGCATGCTGACGGCGGCGGCCACGGCCAGCAGCAGGCACACCACGCAGAAGTAGAAGAACGCCCGCTCGTCTTCCAGGCCGATCCACGCCAGCTTGGGGCGCGACACGCTGCCAGGGATGAAGCCGACGTAGTTGGGGTTGAGCGCGACCGACGAAACCGCCACGGCGAAGGCGAGCGTCGTAACGGCGAGGAACAACCCGCGGATGCGCAATGCCGGCAGCCCGACGAGCACGGCCGCTCCCGCACCGGCGAGCGATCCGACGAGCAGCGCGAGCAGGAACGGCCAGTGCGCGCTCGTTTGCAGCCCGCCCCCGATGAGTCCGCCGACGGCGACGAAGCCGAACTGCCCGAGACTGATCTGGCCGCCCCACCCCGTCAGCACCACGAGGCTCAACACCACGATCCCGTAGATGGCGAACAGGCTGCCGAGGCTGGTCTGGCTCGGCGACATCACCCACGGATACGCCAGCAGGATCACCGCGCCAAGAATCTGCACCCGGCGCAAGCCGGTCTTCACCGACGGCAGCGCGGCGAGCACGTCGGGTATCGGTCGGATCTCCTCCGTCGCCGCCCACGCGCCGGTACCGGAGTCGAGCGCCCGGCTGAGCTGCTTGCGTTTGAGCAAGAGCACGGCCACGATCACGACGAGCAGCACGAGGTCGACCAGCTCGGAGCGGCTGAACGCGAAGCTGATCGAGTTCTCGAATATCGACAGGCCGAACGCGGCGGCGACCGTGACTGGCAGGTTCTCCATGCCACCAATGACCGCCGCCGCCAGTGAGCGCAGCAACACCGCGGAGCCGACGCCGCCGACGGCGACGGCGGTTCCCGTCAACTGACGACCGTTGAGCGACGTCTGCATGATCGCCGCGGCGGCGGCGAGCCCGGCGGCGACGGTCCACACAAATGACGACAGCAGCCGCGTGTTGATGCCGAGCGACGACGCGCGGTCGTCGTTCTCGGCGGCGCCGCGAATGGCAACACCGAGCGACGTGTAGCGAAAGAACAAAGCGAACGCCGCCAGCACGACCAGCGTGAATACGAACAGCGCGATGTGGTCGCCGTTAAGCACGCCGACGCTGAGCTTCCACGTGTGCTGGTTGAGCGGTGTGCGGGGGACGCCCGAACGCGGCCGCTCATCGTTCAGCAACGACGGCACCGCGCCCGCCACGCCGATGAGGAACTGGGCGATGGCCAGCGTCACGACGGTGAGCACCAGGCGCGGCGCGTTGGCGAAGCGGCGGATGAACAGCAGCTCGACTATCGCACCCGCCAGCAAACCTGCGCCGAGCGCGGCGGCCAGTGCCAGGCCGTACGGCCAGTGCTTGAACTCGAGCAGTTCGTAGAACAACACCGACGTGCAGGCCGCGAAGCCGGCGTGGGCGAAGTTCACGATGCGCGTCGCCCGGTAGATAAGGACGAGGCCGATAGCGGTCAGGGCGGTGATGCAGCCCGGCGCCAACGCCAGGATGATGACCGGCAGCGGCACCGGCCAGAAGCCGCGGCTCGATCCCGAGGACGCGAGCTTGGCGATCAGCTCGCTGAGCAGCGTGACCACGGCGACGCCGCCGACGATCGCGCCGCCGCGCAGCAACGCCTTCGCGTTCATCGTCCGCCCGCGCTGTTCAGCAGCGCGTTCCAGCTGCTCACTTCGGCGGTGTTGTCACCCTGCGGCGCGCGGATGGTGAGCGGCCCGCCGAACTTCGACAGTTCGATGCGGTACGTGATGCCGAACACGTTGTCCTGATCGAGCTTCTGGCGAACCCGCAGCACGAAACGGCGCGGCAATCCGTCGGCATCGATCCACGTCTCCGCCGACTTGTAGACCTCGCCGGAGATGTTGTTGGACGCGAACGCCCGGTCGACGGCTTGGCGGTCGTCGTCGTTCAGACGGGAGAACGCCTTGGCGCGGTCGACGTTCATGCGGAAGTGGCGTGTCGTCTTTCCGTCGATCGTCTCGGTGCCGAGTTGGCGCACGCTGCCGCTCAACGTGCCGGCGAGGAGGCGCACCAGGTATGTCGGGTTGACGGGGTTGACGGGGTTGGGTTGCGTGAGCTCGTTGGCGTCCTTCTTGCCGACCTCGGAAAAGTCGAGCTTCGACCAGGCGCGGAATCCGAACTGGCTGTCGGCCGCGCCGGGCGCGGCGGGACGCCGCAGGTACACCACGGGTCCGCGAAAGATGCCTTGCGGCACAACAGCCACGCCGGCGGTCGACGCGGCGCGTTCGGCAAAGTCGAACTGCACCGCGATCGGAGGAAGACGGACCGCCTGGGCGAACGCCTGGAACTCGGGCGAGGTCTTTTCGATGTCGAGGCTGATCGCCATCGTGCCGGTGGCGGTGCCCGCTTGTTCGGCCCGCTTGGCGGCGTCGACGAGCAGCGTCGCTTCCTCCTTGCGCGTCGCGTAGTCGCACGCACCGGTGCCGCCGACGACCAGGGCCGCGGCCATCACGCCGGCGGCGCCGCGAACGAAGCGGTTCATCGCGCGCTCGTCGGGTCGCCCGGAGTGAACACCTTCAACTCGCGGGGCATCTCGCCAAAGCCGTAACGCTTGCCGCCGTTCGTGTACCGGTAGGCGCCGCCGGGGTTGCCATTGGACGGGTCGATGGCGGAGGCGTCCCACCAGATTTCGGCGAGGGTGTCGACGAAAGACCGGTCGCCTGGACCGAACCCGCCGCCGATCTCCCAGTTGTTAAGCGGCTTCGGGTGCCCGTACTTGAACATGCCCTGCTCGAACGTCTTCGGCGTGAGGGTCGGGCCCGCCAGTTGGATGCCGTTCATGACGTGCTCGAGCGAGATGTAGATGAGCGCGCACGACGTGGCGTCGGGCGAGTTCGCCGGGTCCATGGCGCGGTACGCCTTGAAGCAGTCCGTCGAGGAAAAGGGGCGCGGCATTTCCCATCCGGACATGCCGAACATGTGGGCGGTCTGCAGCGGCGGCAGCGTCTTGGTCGACGTGTTGAAGTCGACGCCGTTGGAGTTCAGCTGCACCCACTCGGGGTAGTACGCGTTCGTGTCGGCGGCTTGCATCGTCAGCAGCCACGGCGTGGTGTCGCCCCACATGAGAATCGTGGTGACGTTCTCCTGCTGCATCTTGAGGATCGCCGTGGCCTGACTGGTGTTGTCGGAGTCGGTGATGTTCACCTTTTGCACGACCTTGTAGCCGCACTGCTTCTCGACCTGTTTGGCGATGCCCTCGGCGGTGCGGAAGCCGGTGACGGCAACGGATTGCACGATGACGCCGATGCGACGCGGCTTGCCTTTAATGCCGGAGCCGGCGAAGTCGGCGTTGCCGCCGACGAGTTTCTTGCAGGCGTACTCGCCGTACATCGCCTCGTTCTGCTCGTGGTTCATCTGGTACGTCCACCAGTACGGAGCGGCGTTCTCCATGATCGTGTCGTGCGTCGCTGTGCCGTCGAAGCACACGAGGTGCAACACGCGACCGAACTCGTCGCAGAAGCTGTCGCTCAGGTGCACGACGGCGAAGTCGCCGGCGGTGGCCTGCGTGTGCGCGGCGGCGCGCGCCGCGGGGTCATCGGGCGGATCGTCGGCGGCAGCGTCGAGACGGACGACGCGGCCGTAGAAGTTGTACCGATCGTTCCAGTACTTCTGGAGGTAACAGAACGTGCGGAGTTGCGCGCTCATGCCGGGCACGCACTCCGTGGGGACCAGGCCGCGTTCCGCGGGCATGCCGAGGATGTGCCAGAACCCGACGCGTATCTCGGACTGCGACACGTTGCGCCACGGCGAACCCGGCGGAGCCACGCGGTCGTCGACCGAGCACGGAGCGGCGTACGGCGACTCGGTTTGGCGCGGCGGGTTGCCGTAGCCGTGCTTGCACTTCTTGGTGTCGGGCGGGGGAGGCGGGACGAGGCCCAGCCCGTCGCCCGCACCCAGGTCGCCGGAGCCGGCGATGCCGCTCGAGGACCGGTGCAGCGCGGCGATCAGGCTTTCGGTCTTGTCGTTCGGGGGCGCGTCGGGCGACAGTTCGGCCGTGGCCGGAGTTTGCGGCGCCGGCGGCCTCAAGGCGGACGGCAGCATGAAGGCCACCAGCGCCAGCCCGAGTCCAAGCAGGCCGAGCGGGAACACGTTCTCGACCGCGCCGCGAACTGCGCTTACGCGCCATACGCCGATCGCTCGCAATTCAGCCGCATCGCTGGCCCCCCAGGCCTCTTGAAAACTAAGAGCCTGACGTTATCGCAATACCGCCGGTATCAGCAGGCCGTCGAACACCCCTTCCCTAGACTTCGACGCCAAGGCACTCCAGATTCGCTTCCCCCGCCCATTTAAAGCTCGCGGGAGATGAATCGATGTCGATGTGGGAGTTCACCCCGAGGCGGTTGTTCACCGTCCAGCAGTACTTCGCCGAGGGCCGAACGCGGGGCGAACTGCGATGGCAGGAGGACCGGGACCTCGTGGTCCAGGTGATCCGCGGCGTCTACGGGGACGGCCCCGAGGAACCCAGCGAGTTCGACAAAGCGCTGGCGACGATGATCCGCAACGAGACGCCGGCCTGGGGACTGGTGGCCGCTCGGTTCCATCGGCTCGACGCCGTAAGCGACCTGGATCCGCCGATACCGCACCGGCACCGGGCGCCCCACCTCGGCGGCGAGCCGGTCGTCATCGACGGCGTGCTGTGCACTAGCGCGTTGCAGACGATGGTCGACCTGGCGACGGCGAGTTCGTGGCCCGAGTCGACCTGTCTTGGCCAGACCTCGGCGCCTTCAAGGAACTCGACGGGCAAGGCCACAAGGGTCAGCCGGTGTACGACTCAAGTCGCGAGTCCGCCGTGGTCGCGGCCACGGGTTGGTTATGCAGCCGGATGACGTGGCGCGAGGTCTACAACAACCGGAAGTGGGCATCTCGCCGGCTCAGCGCGGTCATCGAACAGGCGCGTCGCCGACCGCTTCCGTCAGTTTGATGACGGGTTGTCGTTGTGAAATCGCTCATCCGCACCCTGTCCGCAGCCACAACTTGGCGCGGAACGTGGTTAGACGGGGCGGCGGAATTGCGTGGGTGAGTCTTTGAAGGGAACCAGGTCGCGGCGGTACTGCTGGCGCAGCGACGCCACTTCGGCGCGCAGCGCCTCGTTCTCGGCTTCGAGTTCGAGGATGCGGCGGACGCCTTCGAGGTTGTGCCCGTCGGCCGTTAACTGCTGGATGCGGCGTAACAGGGCGATGTCCTGGTCGCTGTAGCGACGGGAGCCGCCGCCGGTTCGAGCCGGGCCCACCAGCCCGCGGCGCTCGTAGATACGCAAGGTCTGCGGGTGGACGCCGGCGAGCTCGGCGGCGACAGAGATGACGTAAACCGCCCGGGTGGGCCGATCCTCGTCGTGATTCGAGTTCCCCAGAGCCA
This sequence comes from uncultured Actinomycetes bacterium, assembly GCA_963722185.1. Classification (GTDB taxonomy): domain Bacteria; phylum Actinomycetota; class Acidimicrobiia; order Acidimicrobiales; family JACCXE01; genus JACCXE01. Next base: position 68,850 of record CAVRKD010000001.1, read on the forward strand.
TGGTTTCTCTCCTCCTATACGCCGAGGTGGCCGCGCAACTTGGCGCCCGCATCGGGTTCGGTTTCAGCCAACGTTTCGATGGCCGCACGCGTTTCGTCGGACATTTCTTTGGGCACTGCGACCTGCACCGTCACGAGCAGGTCGCCCGCGGATCTGCCGCCGTCGGCGGGGACACCCCGTCCGCGTACCCGCAATACGGCGTTGGTCTGCGTTCCCGCCGGAATTCGCACGGTGACGGGGTCCGTGAGCGTGGGCACCTTGACGGTTGTACCCATCGCGGCCTCTGCATAAGTAACCGGGACGGTGAGTGTGAGGTGGCGGTCGGCGCGCCCGAACAGGGGGTGGCTGCCGACGCGCACGGTGACGTACAAATCCCCTGCTGGGCCGCCGTTGCGGCCCGCGGCGCCCCGTCCCTTGAGCCGGATCCGCTGGCCCTCGGTGACGCCCGCGGGGATACGCACCTTCACCTGGCGAGGACGGTGCTCCACGCCAGTGCCGCGGCAGTTGCCGCACGGCGTTTCGATCTTCATGCCGTGACCGCCGCAGGTGCGACACGTCTGGCTGAAGCTGAACATGCCCTGTTCCTCGGCGATCACGCCCCGCCCGCCGCAAGTCGGGCAGATCACAGGTGACGTGCCGGGCGCGGCCCCGCTGCCGGAACACACGTGACAGGTGGCGTCGCTCTGCACGTGTACCTGCGTGGTTATGCCTTGCACGGCGTCGACGAAGGAGAGATGCAGTTCGGCTGCGAGGTCACCACCGCGCTGCGGACCGGTGGTTCCCTGGCCCGGACCGCGGCCGCGGTTCCGGTTGAACAACCCGCCGAGCAGGTCGCCTAAGTCGTCGACGCGGAAGTTGCCGTTGAATCCCCCACCGCCACCGCCGCCGAACATGCCGCCGATAGGACCGAGCCGGCGGAACTCGTCGTACTCCTTGCGCTTGTCGGCGTCGCCGATGACGTCGTACGCCTCGGAGATTTCCTTGAACTTCGTCTCGGCGATGGTGTCGCCAGGCTTGGCGTCGGGGTGGTGCTCCTTGGCCAGCTTGCGATAAGCGCGCGTGATCTCTTTCTCGGTCGCGGTGTCGGAAACACCGAGGACTTTGTAGAAGTCCTTCTCGAGCCAGTCGTTACGCGGCGCCACCTATCGGCCTACGAACCCTTCACTTTGACCATCGCTGCGCGCAAGACGCGACCATTCCAGCGCCACCCGCTACGCAGCACCTCGATTACCTCAGCGGCCCCGTCGCCTTCCTCGTGGAGAACCGCGTCGTGGATCTCGGGATCGAAGGGCGCGCCCAGCGCGTCAATTCGTTCAAGGCCTTCCTTGCCAAGGGTTTCGACGAGCGCCGCAGAAATTTGCGCAACTGCGTCCGAAGGATCGTGCGCGAGAGCCAGGTCAACAGTGTCAAGAACATCGATCAGCCTTTCCGCGAGCGCAGCGGCACCGGCGCCACGCGCTTCGCTCATCTCGCGCTGCACGCGCTTGCGGTAGTTCTCGAAGTCGGCCTGCGTGCGACGGAGCGCGTCGAGATACTCGTCGCGCTCAGCAGCCAGGGTGACGAACGCGTCGAGATCAGCGGCGACGTCGTCGCCGGTGGCCGGTTCGTCTTCGGGCACCCAGTCCTCGGCGACGACTTCTTCCACCGGCGTCTCGATATCGACGGCGTCGGCGGCGGGGGGGTGGCCGCCGGCGCCGTCGAAATCTGGAGAGACCGCTTCGGATACCTCGCGCGGCTCCTCGTTACTCATCGACGATTTCGGCGTCGATCACGTCGTCATCGTTCGCCGCCTCATTGGCCGCACCGTTGTCGGACGCAGCACCCGGTTGCGACGCCGATGCCTGTTCGTACAGCTTCTGAGCGAAGGACTGGCTGGACGTGACCAACTTCTCCGTCGCCGTCTTGATGGCCTCGAGATCGGTGCCCGCCAGCGCTTCCTTCAACGACGCCAAGTTGGCCTCGATGGTGTCTTTCTCTTCGCCGGAAACCTTGTCGCCGTTCTCCGCCATCATCTTCTCGGTCTGATACACGAGCGAGTCGGCGTTGTTACGAACTTCGGCTTCTTCCTTGCGGCGCAGGTCTTCGTCGGCGTGCGCTTCGGCGTCTTTCACCATGCGCTCGATGTCGTCCTTGTTGAGCGAGGACTGACCGGTGATCGTCATCGACTGTTCCTTGTTGGTGGCCGTGTCCTTCGCACTCACGTGCACGATGCCGTTGGCGTCGATGTCGAAGGTGACTTGGATCTGCGGCACACCGCGGGGCGCGGGCGGCAGGTCGACCAACTGGAACTTGCCGAGCGTCTTGTTGTAGCTCGCCATCTCGCGCTCGCCTTGCAGCACGTGGATCTCCACGGAGGGCTGCATATCTTCCGCCGTCGTGAACGTCTCGGTGCGACGCGTCGGGATGGTGGTGTTGCGGTCGATGAGCTTGGTCATGATGCCGCCCTTGGTTTCGATACCAAGCGACAGCGGTGTGACGTCGAGCAGCAGCACGTCCTTGACGTCGCCCTTCAACACGCCGGCTTGCACCGCCGCGCCGATGGCCACGACTTCGTCGGGGTTGACGCCCTTGTGCGGCTCGCTGCCCGTGAGGCTGTGCACGAGTTCCTGCACCGCCGGCATACGCGTCGAACCGCCGACGAGCACGACGTGGTCGATCTGGCCGAGCGTGAGGCCGGCGTCTTTGATGGCTTGCTCGAACGGCGAGCGGCACTTCTCCACCAAGTCAGCGGTCAGCTCTTGGAACTTGGAACGCGTGAGCTTGAGGTCGAGGTGCTTGGGACCATCGGACGTGGCCGTGATGAACGGCAGGTTGATCGTGGTCTCCTGGACGGAACTCAGCTCGATCTTCGCCTTCTCGGCCGCTTCCTTGAGACGCTGCACGGCCATCTTGTCGGCCGACAGGTCGACGCCCTCCGTGTTCTTGAACTCGGTGACCAGCCAGTCCATGACGCGCTGGTCCCAGTCGTCACCACCGAGCTGCGTGTCGCCGTGGGTGGACTTGACCTCGAAGACGCCTTCGCCGATCTCGAGCACCGACACGTCGAAGGTACCGCCGCCGAGGTCGAACACGAGCACCGTGTGATCGCCGGTGCTCTCCTTGTCGAGGCCGTAGGCGAGCGCGGCGGCCGTCGGCTCGTTGATGATGCGCAGTACCTCGAGCCCGGCGATCTGCCCGGCCTCTTTGGTGGCCGTGCGCTGCGCGTCGTCGAAGTACGCCGGCACGGTGATGACGGCCTGGGTGACGGTGTCGCCCAGATAGGCCTCGGCGTCGCGCTTGAGCTTCTGGAGGATGCGAGCGGAGATCTCTTGCGGGTTGTACTTCTTGCCGTCGATATCGACGTTCCAACTCGTGCCCATGTGGCGTTTCACGGAGCGGATCGTGCGATCGGGGTTGGTGATGGCTTGGCGCTTGGCGACCTCGCCGACGAGCACCTCGCCCGACTTGGAGAAGCCCACGACCGACGGCGTCGTACGCGCGCCCTCGGCGTTGGGGATGACGGTGGGCTCGCCAGCTTCGAGCACGCTGACAACGCTGTTGGTGGTACCGAGGTCGATTCCGACGGCCTTAGGCATGGGTTGATCTCCTTCAGACAGAACTAACGAGTTCCGAGTGTAGCAAACTTGATACCTATGTTGTTAAGTTTTCTGATCCGGCATATGCCTACTCGCCCAGCCGATGACTGCCTCGATGGACAAATAGCCGTCCAGCGGCGTATTTCCGCTGGTCACGAGGTGGTCGAGCAGCTTTCGCTTGATCGCCGCGAGGTGGTTGTCGAGGGTCGACGCCGTCACCCCGAGGCGATTCGCCAGCCGGCTACGGGTATCAGGACGGTGCGCAAGTTCTGTGAGTACCCGCGATTCGGCCTTGGTAAGCGACGCCAAGAAGGCGCTCGCATCCGGATCTGGTTCGCGTACACGTCGGATTTCGCCCATTTCGCGAACCAGTTCGCTCGTGGTGATGACGACGTCGGCGCCGAGGTCCTTGGCGGCGCGGCGATCGTCGTCGGAGGCGTCGTCGGGCAGTACGACGATGATCCGGTCCCCCACAATGTGAGTGTGCCGCGATTGTTCATTGGCGTGTGGCCCGACGACGCGGCGCGCGCCGTCATCGATGCGCTCCCCCGGGCAGACGACGCGGCCGTGCGCTGGACGCGGCCGGACCAGTGGCACGTGACGTTGCAGTTCCTCGGCGACGTAGCGGACGGCGAAGTTGCGACGTGGGTTCGCAGGGTCGAACAGGTCGCGGCCTTGTTCCACCCGCGAGCGGTGACGCTCGGTCCGGCGACGCGCCTGTTGAGCCGGCGTGTCCTCGTGGTTCCGGCCGCGGGGCTCGACGACGTCGCCGCCGCTTTCACCGACGAACGCTTCACCGGCCATCTCACGCTGGCGCGGGCCGAACGCATCCCGCCAACTAGCAGGCACGCCCATCGCCGCGTCGTGGGAGGTCAGCGAGATCGCGCTCATCCGCAGTCACCTCGGTGATGGCCCCGCGCGCTACGAAACCATCAGCTCTGGCGCGTTCGCGCCATAGACACAGACAACCCTGCGGCGCGAGCGTCCCAAGTGTGGGGATCGTCGGAGCAGAGCTGGCATCGCTGACGCGACTGGAAGCAGCGGTGGCGCGGCACGGCACCGCGCTCGAACAACTACGGGCATCGCTGGCGGCCGAGATCGCCGCTACCGAATGGCAGGGCCGCGCCGCTGACCGCTTCCGCGAGGCCTGGAGCGAGGACCACGAACCGTCGCTGCGCCGACTCGAAGTCGCGCTGCGCGACGCCGCGGCCGAAGTCACCCGCCGGCGGGCTGCGCTCGAAGCCGCCGGCGCATGAAGCCCGACGCGCTCAACGAGTTGCAAGCCGTCGCCGCGTTGTTCGACGACCGGGCGACGCGTCTTGAGGCCGCGGGCGACGTCCTCGCCAGCCGCGCCGTCACCGCAACGTGGTCCGGGCCGGCGGCGGATCGTTTCCGCGTCCTCATGGTCGAGCGCCGCACCGAGATGCGGGTCGCCGCCGCCAAGCTTCGTGACGCGGCGCACGCCATGCGCGTCACTGTCGGAGGTACCGCGTGACGCGCATCGTCATCGATCCGGCGGAACTCGCGGCGCTGAGCGCTTTGTGCCGCAACGCCAGCTACGACGCCGCCGGCATCGCCACCGAAGCACGCCACCGCGCCGACCACCTCTCCCAGCTGCTGCACGCCGACGGCGCGGGCGCCGATGCCGCCCGTATCGAGTCGTTGGTACACGGCGCGGTCCATCAACTGCATCACGTCGCCGCCCTGCTCGACGACGACGCCCTCGCCGTGGCCACCTTCGGCCAACGGGGGGCGGCCGCCGACGCGCTCGGCGATTTAACGGGGAATGAGCACGCGCTGTTGTCGCGGCTCGACACACAACGGGGGCAAGAACGATGACGATCCTGCAACTCCACGAATCCGTTACGCGCCTGGTCGGGCTCACCGACGCGCCGCACGACCGGTTGTCGTTGCTGAGCGACGAACAGTCCGCGGCGCTGAGTGTGCTCGCCGCACCCGACGCCATCGCCGTGGTGACGCGGCACGAGGCCGGCGGCACGGTCACCCACGTGATGGCGACCCGTGGTCCGTGGATGGCCGAGCACGTGATCGACGGCGAGGCGCACCACTTGCACGCCAACGACGCCGACCACGCGCCAATCGTGCTGCTCGACCGCACCGGATTCGTCGAACCGGCGCTCGACGTCACCGTCACGCTCAGCCGCGACATCGACGTGACGCTGAGCGCCTATCGCCGCGCCACCGAACTGGCCCTCGCCGGTGACCGCCGCCGAGCCCGCGCGGCGTTGGTGGCCGACGGCGCGCCGACTCTCGACGCCCACGCGCTGGTCGACGCGCTCGCAGTCGGTCGCGTCGAGGTCGCCGGCCTCGCCGTAGACGGACGCCGCTTCATCGGCTGTGATCTCGCCGTAGCGGGCGACGCCCAAACCGGTCGCTGGCTCGTACCGTCGTCGCCGCACGCCGAGACGCCGCTCGGCGCGCGCTTCCGCCACCCGTCCTACGGCGGCAACATCCGCGCACTCATCGAGCGGGTCGACACCGATGCATTACGCGACGAACTGGCGCTCATTTTCGGCGACGTGTGAAGGCCGGCGCCGCGGGGTCCCGCGACGCCTGCAGGGCCAAGGCCAAGCCCCCGAGGGCGATCCACCACCACGCCGCGCCGTCGTGGCCCTGCAGCGACGGGACGTGCTCGAAACGCATCGACATGGAGTCGATGAGCAGCATCGTCAGCAAGCTCGCCAGGGCGCCGATCAGGCCAGGCGACAGCGGCGCGTCGGGTTCGACGCGCGTGGCGAACGCCCACGCAATCGTCGCCGACGCCGCGGCGTACGGCGACATCGATATCAAGGTCGGCGCGTCGGTGTCAGCGCCCGCCAATGCGAGCGCGAAGGCGGTCAGCCAAGCCGCGCCCAACACGGCGACAATGAGCGTGGCGCGCATCGCCCGACGCACGATGAGCGGCGTCGGCGACGAAGCAAAGGTGCGCGCCGCGCGATCGTCGACGGCATAGCCGACGCCGGCGCCCGCCACCAGCGAGGCGACCAGCAACGCGCCGCTCAGGTCGTGCCCGCCGCGTACGGCCGTGACGGCGGTCGGCACCAGAACGGCGGCGGCCACCGCCACGACGGCGCGCGGAATAGTGCGGACCGTCGGAGCAAGGACGTCGATGCTCAGCAAGAGGACGCGACGGGTGCGACGTGCTCGGGTGGTGGCACAGGTCCTAGGCCGAGGACGGCCAGTAGTTCGCTGGTCGTCGTGCGCTCGTCGACAAGTCGTGTCCAGTTATCGGCGAGCACAGTGCGCACGGTCGTTGCCGGCAGGGCGAATATCCGGCGAGTGGCGATCAGATCGCTGTCGGACCACACCACGGCGGGCCCGCCGCCGTCGCAGGTCTCCGGCCAGGCGTTGCCGCGGTCGAACGCCGTCTCCTCGTAGCCGTCGGACCGATGTTCCCACTCGTCGATGTGGTAACTGGCCAGGAACGTTTGGTCCTTCCGTGGCAACCCCTGACCGGCGAGCCACAACGCGATCACACCGCGCGCCTGGCCGGCGGCGACGTAGGGCATTCGCCGCGTCGACGCCACCGGAAGCCCGACGGCGCGCGCGCCGAGAACGACGCGGGCGCGATCTAAGGCACCGCGGCTGGTTTCAAACCCCAACGCGATGCCCGGTCGGCCCACGCCGCGGCCGTCGAGCGCCGCCGCGACCTCAGGGCCGAGCACGGCAACGCGGCCGTCGAAATGCTGATGCATGGAAACAGACGGCGTCGCGAGTCCGAGCGACTCGATGGCGGCGGCGACCGGCGTGATCGCGTCGATGATGAGGTCGCGGTAGTCCTCGTAACCGCGGTAGGTGCACACCGACACCCCGGCGGTCGTGCGGCACGTCTGGTGGGCCTCGGGTTGGGCGACCAGGGACGCGATGCGAGCGGCGCTGTCGTCGTTGATCGGCCGAGCCGTGACGGGGCCGGCGACGGCGAGGCACAACACCACCGCAGCCGCGACCGCCGCGACCAGCCGATCGCGCCGGGCGTGCACAAAGGCCAACACAGCCATCAGCGCGCCGAGTCCGATCAGCCACGCCAGATGGGACCACACGTGCCGGTCGGTGAAGAGCAGGTCGTGGCCGGGGTAACGCGGCCAGGGCGACAGCTGCCGCAAGTTGCTCCAGTGCGGCTCGCCGAGGTTGCCGAGGTTGATGATGACGAAGAGCAAGCCGACGAGGAACACCACCGGTACCAGCACGAATCGAGCCCATCGCGCCAGCGCCACACCGAGCGCGACCCCGCACCATCCAAGGACGACGGCCGTCAGCATGTCGCCGATGAGCAGGGGGCGGAATCCGTAGATGTCGGTCATCCGTAGAGGGACCAGGAGTGTGAGGCCGACGACCATCGCCGCGGCAACGGCGCTCGGGACCCAGCCCGAGAGCACGTGTGCGCTCGTGCGCGTGGCTTCGTCGGCCGGGCACGCTTCGAAGATTTCCTCAGAGCGGTCGCGCCGGCTGCGGGTGACGGCGAAGTGGGCGCCGACCACGGCCATGCCGACGAGTGGGAAGGCCATGATCGGGTAGGTCACGACGAACTCGGCCCAGTTGCTGCCGAAGTCGCTGGCCCACACCCAGCCGAACAACACGAGTTGTAAGACGCAGAAGGCGATGCCGACGACGAACCAGACGCTCGAAAACCACAGCTGGGCCTCGATGCGGGCCAGAGCCAGCGCCGCCTGGGTTGGCGACGCCGGGACGAACACGGCCATGGGCCCCGGCGCGCCGGACAAATCGCGGCTCCGGAAATCGCGTGTCGGACCGCCGTCGAGCCACGCGGCATCGGTCATGGATTTTTTCGGTCGCAGCACCTTCACACCCAGGCCCCCGAGCAAGAGCAACAGGGGGACGAGGAAGATCGGCGCGCGCGCCGAGCCGACCCCACCGAACATGACGAAGGCGGCGACGAAAACCGCCGCCGCGATGACGACGGCGCGCACCACCGGGTTCGTCATCAGGCGGCAGCTCTCACCGAGGCGGTCAGCAGCAGGTAGCCGTCTTCGACTGTCGGCGCCACGAGCTTGGCCCGCGTCGGTGGCTCTCCCACGTGGCGCGTCGCCCCGTCCGGCGTCACCCATGCCAGGCTCGCCGACGGATCCCGATCCTTCGCCGTCCACACGTGGCCCTTGGCCAGTTCAGCGAGGTCCTTGGGGGCGCCGTCGAAGCAGACCGCGCCGCCGAGCAGCACGACGACGCGCTGACACAACGCCGCCACGTCGTCGGTCTGATGCGTCGACAGCAAGACGATCGACGACTCGGCGTGCATGCTCAGCACTTCGCGGAAACGCAACCGCTGTTCGGGGTCTAGTCCGGCGGTGGGTTCGTCGAGGATGAGCAGATCGGGCGCGCCCAGGAGTGACTGCGCGATCCCGACGCGTCGGCGCATGCCGCCAGACAGCTGACGGATGCGCTTGTGCATGACGTCGCCGAGCCCGACGATTTCGAGAACGCGGCGCACCTCGTCGTGGCGCAGCTTGCGGTCGCCCCAATGCTTCAACACCGCGACGTAGTCGACGAAGTCGAACGCCGAGAACGTCTGGTGGTAGCCGGGGTCCTGCGGCATGTAGCCGAGGCGGCGGCGGATGGCCAGGCGTGCATCGGCGTGCGCCGGGTCGCCGCCGAGGACTCGTACGTCACCCGTGTCCGGCGTGAGCACGGTGGCCAGGACGCGCAGCAACGTCGTCTTGCCCGCGCCGTTGGGGCCAAGCAGGCCGGTGACACCGGCGCCGAGCGTGAGGTCGACATCATCGAGGGCAACGGTCGCCCCGAAGCGCTTCGACACGCCCCGTACGGTGACGCTCAGGTCATCGGTGGTAGTTGGACGGGTCATCGTGCCTCCAGAATCGAGAAGTTGTCGCGCCGCGTGGCGGCGACGAGGGCGGCGCCTAGCAAGAGCGCCGCGAACACAACTTGGCCGTAGGGACCGAACAGTTCGCTGCGTTGCAGAGCCGACGCCGTGCCGTCGAGTCGCGGGACGATCGCCACGGCGGACGCCCACGCGAGCGCCACGCTCGCCGCGGCGGTATACGGCGTCCACCACGTGGACAGCGCGGTCGTCAGCGCGGTGAGCGCCAGCGCGGGCAGCAACCAGGCGACGGCGCGCCAGTCCACGTCGGGAAGAAACGCCGATGCCACCAGCAGGACGGGGATGGTGACGGCGAGGACCGCCAGCGTTCGGGCGACAACCAGACTCGCGCCGTGCGCCGGGGTGGCCAGCGCGGTTTCCCCGACGGGGTCGGGCATGGAACCGAAGGCGCCGGCGACTCCGCCGAGCGGCAACAGCGGTGCCAGCGCCAGGAACGGCGCGCCCGAATCCAGGTTGTGGGCGGCGGCGATGGCGCCGGCGGTGATCACGACGACCGCGGCGAGCCACGCCACCTGCAGGCTCGGCGTGGCCGCCACGAGGCGGGCGGTGTGATCGGGCAAGACGGCGGCGAGCAGGCGCTCGACGCGCGAACGACGCGGTCGATCGACGACGTCGGCGATCGCATCCCAACTCAACTCGGCGAAGGAGCGATCGCTCGCCCGAGTGACCGTGGCGCGGCAGTCAGCGCAAGCCGCGAGGTGGGTCTCAACCGACGCGGCGGTGACCTGGTCGAGGCGGCGCGGATCACCGGCGAACACCGTCAATAGATCCTCAGGGACGTGCCATGCAGTTGTGGTCACGCGAGCGCTCCTCTCATCTGCGCCTTGGCGCGCATCATTCGGGTCTTGACCGTGCCCGCCGGGATGTCGAGCAGTCGCGCCGTTTCGCGCGTCGTCAACCCGTCGAGCAGCGTCGCCTGCACTACCGCCATCAGTTCAGGCGATAGGCCCGCCAAGGCTCCGGCTAGTTCGCCGTGCTCGACGCCGAGCACCATCTGATCGCCGGCGGCGACCAACTGCTCCTCGCCCGCTCTGCGCACGACGGGCAACCACCGGTTGCGCGTCCGCATGACGCCGATCAGCCGCCGAATGGCGATGCCCCAAATCCATGCCCCCGGGTCGCCCCGCCCGTTCCAACGCCCTGCGCCCTTCCACACGGCGAGGAACGTGTCCTGTACCGCTTCGAATACGACGTCGTCGTCGGCGCAGCGACGGCGGAGTCGTGAGGTCACCCACCCGACATGGCGTTGGTGCAACTCGCGCAACGCGCCGCGATCGCCGTCGGCGAGAGCCGCAATCAGCTCGGCATCGGTGCGCATTACGTCCATCGTCCTCTCTTGTCGCGCCGCACGGGGTCTTTGGTTCACGAACCGTTTGGACACCGAAACGCGACATACTCCGTACACCTATTAAGAGGGAGCGCCCCATGCGCCTGAAACGCCACGCCGTCCTCGCCATATTCGCCGTACTCACTTTGGTCACGGCCGCCTGCGGAGGTGACGACGCGGACGACGCGGCCACGGCGACGACGGCCGCCGGGCCCAGCCTGTCGATTACGTCGCCCGCCGCCGGCGCGCACGTCGGCGGCAACACCGTGAGCTTGGCCATCAAGTCCACCGGCATCGACATCGTCAAGGCCGACGGCGACACGTCGGGTAGCTCGGGCCACTTCCACGTGTTCATAGACATCAATCCCGTCCAGCCCGGCGAAGCGATCCCCAAGGCACCGCAGGTCGTGCACTCCGCCGACAACCCGGTCGTCATTCCCGGCCTGACCGTGGGCGACCACACGCTGCACGTCGTTTACGGCAACGGCGCGCACGTGCGCATCGGCAGCGCAACCGACAGCGTGAAGGTGCACGTCGACGGTCCGGAACTCGATGCCACTGCCCCGGCGACGCTGGCCGCGGGTCAGGACCTCTCGATCGACGTCATGGTGAAGGGCGTCTCGCTCGTGCGGGCTGACGGTGTTACCGACCAGACGACCGGCCACTTGCACGCCTTCGTCGACATCGCACCGGTCGCGCCGAACGACGTCATCCCGAGCGGCAACCCGCAGATCATCCACTCGGCGACCTCGCCGATCGTGGTGCCGGGCCTGGCGGCGGGCGAGCACACCATATGGATCGTGCTCGGCGACGGCGCCCACGTCGCGTTCAAGAACTCCGTACGCGACAAGGTCGTCGTCACCGTCACATAACGCCTGTCACACCCCTGGCGTAGGTTGACGGCCGTGGCTGGAGCAAGCAGGGTCGAACGCGTCCGAAAGTCCGCTGAGTACCGGTTCCTGGCCCTCCTCGCGAGGGTCGACCCGGTGCTCGGCGGCGCCTGGTGGGTGTTCGTGGCGGTCCGTTCGGCGCTGCCGGCGCTGTTCGCCCTGTCGATGGGATCGCTCATCACCGCGGTGAAGGACGGCCAAGCCGTCGGCACGTCGCTGTGGCGCGTCGGCGGCTTGTTCGCGCTGATGCAGGCGCTTCCGCCCATCAACGCCGCGCTGTCGGCCAACCTCGCCCAGAAGACCATCACCTACCTGCACGACCATCTCCTCGCGGCGTCGCTGTCGCCCGCCGGCATCGCCCACCTCGAACGACCGGAGATCAACGACTTGCTGGCCCAGGCCCGCGACTTCGACAAGGGCGTGACCGGCCCGCCTCTCAGCGCGTCGCTGCCCCGCATCGCCGACGGCTTCGTCGAACTCGGCGGCGGTATCGCCATGGCGTGCCTGTTGTTCGGCTTCCGCTGGTGGGCGCCGTTCCTGGCCAGCTTCGGCTGGGTGTGGAGCCACCGCCTGCTGCGCAAGTCGTCGGTGTGGAAGGCGTGGGAAGACCCGGCGGTCGTCGACGAGATGCGCCACGTCAACTACGCGCACGACCTCGCGGTGAGATCGCCGGCAGCCAAAGAGATCCGCCTGTTCGGTCTGGCCGACTGGACCGTCGAGCGCTACTTCTCGCGGCGCAAGAAGATGGTCGACGCGATCATCAAGGCGCGCTCGCTCAAGAAGACGCCGATCGCGATGGCGATCGCCGCCATCGCCGGCGGCAACGTGATCCTGTTCTGGTCGATCGCCAACGACGCGTCCGACGGCACGATCGCGATCGGCGCCGTCACCGTGTTCGCCCAGGCGGCGCTCGGGGCGAGCGCGTTGGCGTTCGGCGAAGTCGACTGGTGGTTCCGGCAGGGCAGCCAGCCGGTGCCCGTCGTGCTCGACCTGGCGGCCGACATGCGCGAGACCGTCACCGTGCCGCGCACCGGCGACGTGCGGGCGTTGCCACCCCGCGACGCCATTGTGTTCGACAACGTGACCTTCGCCTACCGCGACGGTCCCAAGATCTTCGACGGCCTGTCGTTGCGCATCCCGGCCGGCCAGTCGATCGCCGTCGTCGGCCAGAACGGCGCCGGTAAGACGACGCTTGCCAAGTTGCTGTGCCGCCTGTACGACCCGGTCGATGGATCGATCTCGATCGACGGTACGCCGCTGCCCGATCTCGATCTCGACACCTGGCGGACGCAGCTGGCCGCCGTGTTCCAGGACTACGTGAAGTACGAGTTGTCGCTGGCCGACAACGTGGCGCCGATCGGCGGCGGGCGCGAGGAGATCGCCCGCGCGCTGCGCGACGCCGGCGCCGACGGGCTGGCCGACCTCGACACCATCCTCAACCGCGGCTACGCCGGCGGCACCGACCTCTCGGGCGGGCAGTGGCAGCGCGTGGCGCTCGCCCGAGCGTTGTTCGCCGTGCACAGCGGCGCCAGCGTCGTGTTACTCGACGAGCCGACGGCGCAGCTCGACGTTCGCGGCGAAGCCGAGATCTTCGACCGCATCCTCCAAGCCACCAAGGGCAAGACCACCATTCTGATCTCGCACCGCTTCGCCACGGTCCGCCACGCCGACCTCATCTGCGTGCTCGAACACGGCAAGGTGATCGAACTCGGCTCACACGACGAGCTGATGGCCCACGGCGGTCGCTACCGCACGATGTTCGACCTGCAAGCGGCGCGCTTCGAAGAAGAGGGCTTCACCGGCGACCCCGAAGACGAACAGGCCGAAGAAGAGGCCGAAGGCGTGAACGTCTGATGCCGACGATGGGTGTGGATCGCCCGAACGAGCACGACGACATCCCGGCGATGTTCCCGTCCCTGCTCAACTCGCTGAAGTTCGCCTTCAACGCCCAGCCGCTGCTGCTGCTCGTCTCCTTCGTGCTCACCGTCGGCGGCCTCTTGCCCGAGGCGCTGGGCATTGTGTGGCTCAAGCTGCTGCTCCAGGGCGTGCTCGCCGACGACAGCGGCGAGATCTTCAGGGCGTCCATGGGCCTGGCGCTCACCGGCGGCGCCGGCTGGCTCATGCGAACCGTCGGCGGGCGGTTCATCGCCATCTTCGGCGACCGGATCGCGCTGGCCGTCAACACCCACTTGGCGCGGCTGCAAGCGGGTGTGTCGACCATCGAGCACCACGAGCGGCCCGACTACCTCGACCGGCTCCAGATCCTGCACGACCACGCGTTCCTGCTCGACCACATCTACCCGTCGCTGATGCAGTACGTCGGCTCGATCATCCGCCTGTTGGTCACCGTCGGGCTGTTGATGTCGATCCATCCGGCGCTGGCACTGCTCGTGCTGTTCGCGGTGCCGACGGTGACGGTGTCGGCCCGGCGAGCGGGCGTCGAGCGAGCGGCCGAGGAACGGGCCGCGCACAACGTGCGCCGGGCGCGGCACTTCTTCGAATTGGGCACGACACCGAGTTCGGCCAAGGAATTGCGCGTCGCCCGCGCCGAGAAGTTGACCGTCGAGCGGCGGGGCGCGGCGTTTCGTGAGGGCTATGCCGAAGTGTCGAAGCAGCGCTGGGTGAGCGCGACCCAGAGCGCCAGCGCGTGGTTGCTGTTCAGCGGTGCCTACTTCGCCGCGGTGTCGTGGGTGTCGCAGAAGCCGAGCGCCAATCCGGGCGACGTCGTGCTGACGCTCGGAGCCGGCGCCGCGCTGTCGCGGTTCCTCGGCCAGACCGTCGGCCAGACGGAGTTCCTGCGCTGGAACATCGAGGCGGCCCAACGGCTGCTGTGGCTCGAGCGCTACGTCGACTCGCGCAAGGGCCTCGACGAGGCGCCGGCCCCCGAGCGCGTCGCCCAAGGCATCACCTTCGACAACGTGTCGTTCAAGTACCCCGCCACCGACGCGCTCGTGCTCGACGACGTCAATCTCACGCTGCCGGCCGGATCGGTGATCGCCATCGTCGGCGAGAACGGCGCCGGCAAGTCCACGCTCACCAAGTTGCTGTGCCGCCTCTATGACCCCACCGAAGGCCGCATCCTCGTCGACGGTGTCGACCTGGCGACCATCGATCCCGAGTCGTGGCGGCAGCGTTTGGGCGGGGCGTTCCAAGACTTCTTCAAGTTCGAGTTCATCGCGGCGAACTCCGTCGGCCTCGGCGACCTGCCGCGCATCGACGAGCGCCCGGCGGTGCTCACAGCGGTCGACCGCGGCGGCGCGACCGACGTGTTCGAGAAGCTCTCCGAGGGCATCGAGACCCAGCTCGGCCCGGCGTGGCGCGACGGGCGCGACCTCAGCTTCGGCCAATGGCAGAAGGTGGCCGTCGCCCGCGGATTCATGCGCGACCGGCCGCTCTTATGCGTGCTCGACGAGCCCACCGCGGCACTCGATGCCGAGACCGAGCACCAGCTGTTCGAGCGCTTCGCCGAGAACTCGCGGGCGGCCGCTAACGACGGGCGCATCACGGTGTTGGTATCGCACCGCTTCTCTACGGTGCGCATGGCCGACCTCATCGTGGTGCTCGACGGATCACGCGTCGCCGAGTTCGGCGACCACGACACGCTGATGGCCAAGGGCGGTTTGTACGCCGAGCTCTACGGCATCCAGGCGGCCGGCTACCGATAAGCCCCAAACCGGGACATGTGTCATACGTCACATTGAGTAAGTCGCAATGGACTGCCAAACTCGGGGCGGCTGGAAGCTAAAGGGGCGGTTGTTGAAACTTCGAACACTGTTGGCTGGCGCGGCGGCACTCGCTGCGGTCACGACTGGGACTTTCGCATCGACAGCACAGGCCGTTGACGATCCCACCTACGAAGCCGACGTCGGCGGCGGCGCCGCGGCGCTCGTAGCCACCGTCGGGGTGAGTTCCTGGAACCTGTACGACCTTGGCCAGAAGGACAACGCGCTGCTCACCGTTGTGACCCCGTCGGTCACGATGGGCAAGAACGGTGGTTCGTTCCGCAAGCAGGTGCTGGCGCAGAACGTTGCCGGTGTGCAAGTGACCGCTGCGCAAGTTGCCGTCAAGGGCAACCGCTTCGGCACGCCGTACGCGGAGGCTTCCACGAAGCTGGTCAACGTCAGCGTCACCGGCGGCACGCTCAAGGGCACGAAGCTGTTCGGCGCTATCGAAACGTATTGCCGGTGGGACCGCGCTGGATGGGTGGCTTCCACGACGATCACCGACCTCAACGGCGACAAGTTCGAGCCGGCGCCGAACACGATCATTGAGCTCCCCGGCCTCGGGCAGCTCTACCTCAACCGGCAGTACCTCGGCTACGTCCCGCAGCTGAACGCCGACGGCAGCTACCAGCGCGACGCCAATGGTTGGCCGCGCTACGCGGAAACGATCTTCGTGATGGGCGCGCATCTCAGCACCACGCTGGATTCCCAGAACTACGACATCAACGATCCTGATTTCGACAACGTCAACGACGTGTATCTGGGCTTCACCAGCTGCGACCCGTTGCAGCTGCCGCCGTTGAGCGGGCTCAAACTGACCCAGTCCTCCACGTAGCCTCGGAGGTCGGTGACGACGGACAGTGAGGTGACGCTTCCGACCTCGGGCGCGCTCACCTTCCTGTTCACCGACATCGAAGGCTCAACCCGCAAGGCGCACGAACTCGGCGAGGACTGGTTCGGGGTCCTCGAGACACACCACGCGCTGCTGCGTCCCATATTCACCGCCCACGGCGGCCTCGAGGTGTCGACCGCCGGTGACTCGTTCTTTGTCGTGTTCGAGGACGCGGCCGCCGCGGTCGCGTCCACCGTCGCCATGCAACACGTCCTGGCGGCGCACGACTGGTCGCCGCACCCCGAAGTCAAGGTGCGCATGGGCTTGCACACCGGCCCGGCGCGCTTCCGCTCCGAGGACAAGGACTACGCCGGCCTGACCGTGCACGCCGCGTCGCGCGTGGAGTCGGCGGCAGCCGGCGCGCAGGTGCTCATCACCGAAGCCACGCTCGACGCGGCGCGCGGGGCGTTCCCCGACGGCGTCGACGTGCTGGATCTCGGCTACCACCGGCTCAAGGACCTGCCGTCCGAAGTGCGGATCTATCAGATCGTCGCCGAAGGGCTCGCCACGCGAGTTCCCACCGGTCCGCGGACTCGACGTCGTGCGCAACAACGTGCCGACACCGCCGTCGAGCTTCGTCGGCCGCACCGAGGTGCTGCGTCGGGTCCATCGCCAGCTTGACGACGGTCGTCTCGTCACCATCACCGGTCCAGGCGGCACCGGCAAGACGCGCCTCGCGCTGCGGGTAGCCGCCGAGCGGCTACCCCGGCACGCCGACGGCGTGTGGTTCGTCGAATTGGCGACCGCCCAGTCCGAGGCCGCGGTGGTCGCCGCCGTCGCCGGCGCGCTCGGCGTGGTCGAGGAACGCGACCAGCAGGTCATCGACACCGTCGCGTCCTTCACGCGGGAAAAGAACCTGCTGCTGGTCGTCGACAACTGCGAACACGTTCTCGACGACGCGGCCGCCGTCCTCGAGAAGCTGCTGGCCAGCGGGCTGGGCGTGCGCATCCTCGCGACCAGCCGCGAACCAATCGAGATCGAGGGCGAGCGGGTCAGCCCGCTCGAACCGCTCACGATCGACGATGACGATCCCGGCGGGAGCGAGGCGGTCACGCTGCTCGCCGACCGCATCGCGCTCGTGCATCCCGACTTCGAGCTCTCCGCCGATCTCGTGGAGCCGGCGATCACGATTGCCCGTCGCCTCGACGGTCTGCCCCTGGCGCTCGAGCTGGCGGCCGCCAGCGCAGTCACGCTGACGCTGCAAGAGATCGCCGATCAGCTCGACGAACGCTTCGAACTGCTAACGCGGGGCAAGCGCACGGCGACGGAACGCCAGAAGACGCTCTGGGGGGCCATCGACTGGAGTTACGGCCTCCTCAACGAGGACGAGCAACGTCTGTTCCGCCGGCTCGGGGTGTTCCCGGCGGAATTCGACTTCGGCGTCGTGGCCGCGCTGTGCGGCACCACCGCCGAGGTCGACCGAGACCTCCCCGTGCTCATGCGCAAGTCGTTGGTCACGGAGGCGGCATCGACGCGGCTGCGGTGCTTGGAGTCGATCCGCGCCTACGCACGTGAGCGACTCGTCGAGTCTGGCGAGTCGGATGCACTCGCCGAGAAGCACGCGCGCCACTTCGTCAACAGCGTCGAGTCCGACGACGAGATCGTCCGGCCGGAATGGGTCGACACGATCTACGAGGATCTGCTCGCAGCCCGCCGGTGGGGAGCGGAGTACGACGTCGAAATCGAGTTGGGCGCGCTCTTCGAGCTGCAACGCTTCTGGCTCCGGAAGGGCCGTTGGACAGAGGGCCGGACGGTGAGCGAGGCGACGCTGCACTCGACCCGCGACGTCATGACCAAAGCTCGCTGGAACGCGCTCGGCATGACCGGTCAGCTCGCGCTCTCCCAAGGCGATACCGCGGCCGCCCGCGCCTACTTCGAACAGGCCGTCGACGTCGCCAGCGCGGTCGCCGGCGCCGAAGCCGCGCAGCTCATTCTCGGTGACCTCGGTGAGTTCGCCGCCCGCGCCGGCGACTTCGACACCGCCGAGCAGTTGTACGCCTCTTCGCTCGAGGCGGCGCGGAAGCTTGGGAACCCGCAGGCCGTGGTCTTGTCCCTGGCGCACCTCGCCCACGTGGCCAGTCAGCGCGGCGACCTGGCGCGGGCGTGGGACGTCGGCAACCAAGCATTCGAGGGTGCGCGCGAACTCGCGTGGGACGACCTCGACCTATCCATCACGAATCTGCTCGGCGTGGTGGCGCACCAAAACGGTGACCTGATCGAGGCCCGTCGGGTCTTTGCCGATGCGCTGGCGCTGACGCGCAAACTCGAGCAGGTCGGCGCGCTGCCGTACTTGCTCTTCTGCCTCGCAGGCGTTGAGCTCGACGACGGGCAACCCGCAGCGGCGGCGCCATATCTGCGGGAGGCGATCGCGGTCGGCCTCGAACTGCGCGCCGAACCGGACCTGGTCGAGAGTTTGGAGGCGACTGCACGCGTCGCGTCCGCGGCGGGCGAGCCGCAGTTGGCGCGGGATCTGTTGGCGGCGACCGACGCCCTCCGCGACCGGCTGCAGTTCACCCGCGACCGGTCGGCGGCGGCGGCCTACGAGGCGTTGCTGTCGCAGCTGGGCGAACCAGCGTCCGCATCCGAACCGTGGCCGGTCGAGGAGGCGGCGGCGGCCGCGCTGGCGTTCCTCGAAGAGGTCTAATGCAACAACCGCGGGATCGCGCCCATCTTGCCGGAGCGGAAGTCCTCGAAGGCTTGGGCCAGTTCGGCTTTGGTGTTCATGACGAACGGTCCTTGCCAGGCGATGGGTTCCCCGATCGGTCTGCCGCCCAGGATCAGTACGTCGAGGTTGGGATGCCGACTCTCCTGCGTCGCATCGGCGCGCACGACGATGGGCCCGGGGTGGTTGGGCTCGAGCACCGCGAGCTGCCCCGTCGACAGCGGTTGCCGGTCGGGGCCGACGCTGCCGTCGCCGTTGAGGACGTAGACGAGCGCGTTGAACTCGGCGCGCCACGGCAACACGAGTTCGGCACCGGGCGCGAGCGTGGCGTGGAGGTAGTTGATCGGGCTGTGCGTCGTGCCCGGTCCGCGGACGCCGCCGGCCTCGCCGGCGATGACGCGCAGCAATGTTCCGCCGTCGGCTGTGCGCGCCAGCGTCACGTCGTCGGCCTCGATGCCCTGGTAGGCCGCCGGCATCATCTTGTCGGCGGCTGGCAGGTTGACCCACAGCTGCACGCCGTGAAACAGGCCGCCGGTACGCACGAGATGTTCCGGTGGCTTCTCGATATGCAGGATCCCGCCGCCGGCCGTCATCCATTGCGTCGAGCCGTTAGCGATGACGCCGCCGTTGCCGATCGAGTCTTGATGCTCCATCACGCCGTCGATCATGTAGGTGACGGTCTCGAAGCCGCGGTGCGGATGCCACGACGTGCCGCGTGCCTCCCCGGCGCCGTATTCGACCTCGCCCATCTGGTCCATGTGGATGAACGGATCGAGCAGTTCGTGGGGCACGCCGGCGAAGGCGCGGCGCACGGGGAAGCCTTCGCCCTCGTAGCCCGTCGGCGCCGTGCTCACCCGACGCACCGGGCGAGCCGGTACGTCGGGAGGCGCGGGCGCGATCGGGTCGAGCGTAAGCACGTCGTCAACGGTCACTGCAGGCATGGGGTCCTTACTTTCTTACGGCTTCGACTTCGATGTCGATGACGACGTCTTTGCCGACGAGCACGCCGCCGGCCTCCAACGCCTGGTTCCACGTGAGGCCGAAGTCCTCGCGGTTGATCTTTGTCGACGCGGTGAACACGGCGCGCACGCCGCCCCACGGATCCACGACTGAACCGTCGTAGTTGACTTCGAGGGCGACGGGCTTTGTTACGCCGGCGATAGTGACTTCGCCGTCGACCACGAACTGCTCGCGGTTCGCGTGACGCACGCCGGTGCTGCGGTAGGTCAGCGTTGGGTACTTCTCGACGTCGAGGAAGTCAGCGCTACGCAGGTGGTTGTCGCGAGCTTCGTCACCAGTCGCGATCGACGCCGTCTGGATGGTCACGTCGACCGAGCTCTCGAGCGGATTGTCGGCGAAGGTGATCTCCCCGGCGATGTCGGTGAAGCGGCCGCGCGTCTTGGCAACCACAAGGTGGCGAACCGTGAAGGCGGCGGTGCTGTGGGAACCGTCGATGGCGAAGGTGCCGGCATCGGGGATATCGAGACCCTCGAAGCTGCGGGTGGCGATCTGCGGGGCGGTGGTGGTCATGGCTGCTCTCCTTGGCGAGTTATTTGCGTGTGCAAACAACTATACACACAAGTCTTTGCGTGCGCAAATAATTCCCGTTACAATTTGTTCGTGGATCCAATCCTGCGTGACGAACGCATCACCTCTTTCGGGCTGCTGCTCGAGGCGACGGCCGCCGTGCGCGACGCGCTCATGTGCGCCGGCGCCAAGTGGGGCGGCATGCCCCAGTCCTACGAACTTCTGATGCGCCTCGCCCGCTCCGACGGCCAACGTCTGCGCATGAGCGACCTGGCGGCGCAGTGCGGCCTATCCCCGAGCGGCGTATCGCGCGCCGTCGACCGGCTGGCGGCGGACGGCCTGGTGCAGCGCGTGAGCTGCCCGGAGGATCACCGGGTGGCGTACGCCGAGATCACTGCCAAGGGCAACAAGACAATCGTGGCGGCACTCAAAAAGCACGTCGAGGATCTGGACGATCTCTTCGTCGGCGTGCTGTCAGCGGAGGAACGCCGTCAGCTCGAGGCGATCACCCGCAAGCTGCGCGACCGCCACCGCCCCGAGTTCACGGCCGGGACCTAGTCGTCTTCCAACTGTCCCAGTAGGTGACTTCTTGGACGGGGCGACGCTTGGCCTCGCCCCACTTGCCGGTCGGATAACCGATCGGCACCATCGCCCAGGTCTTGATGTCGGCGGGTATGTCGAGCACCGCGCGTACCTCGTCCTCGGCGAACTGGTGCACGGTGGTCAGCGTCGTTCCCAGACCCAACGCCCGCGCCGCCAGGAACAGGTTCTGCAGCGCGCCGTAGACCGAGCCGGGATCGCCGCCCTTGGACGCCGGGATGATGATGGCGGGCGCGTCGCCCATGTGGTCGCCGAGGTAGTCGGCGGAACCGAAGACGCGCACCATCTGCTTGTCGTCCTGGTTGATGTTGCCGGAGTACATCTGCGACACCGGCGCCCAGCACTTCTTGTAGATCGCGCCGAGCTTGGCCCGCTTCTCGGAGTCGGTCACCACGATCCATCGCACCGGCTGCGCGTTCGACCCGGAAGGTCCCTTGGTCGCCGCTTCGCAGACTTTCCACAAGTCCTCCTCCGGCACGGGCTTGGTATCGAGACGGCGCATGGCGCGCGTCGTGTACATCGCTTCCCAGATATCCATTACGGCATCATTGCCGTCAACGCGTCCATCGCGTGGCGGAGTTGCTCGTCGGAGACGTAGGGCGCGGGGCCGAGCCGCAACACGTCGCCGCGCACGTCGGTGTAGATCCGCTGCGCGGCGAGGGCGTTGCTCATCGCGGCGGCGTTCCGCGTCGGCAACGCAACGAAGCCGCCGAACTGCGCGCGATCCTCGTCCAGGCCGAGGCGCTGCGCGATCAGCGTTGTCTGGCGCAGCGACGTGGCGCGTCGCACGGCGGGTGTCAGGCCCATCTCGTCGGAAAAGTCGAACACGCGCGCGGCGCGGTAATGACTGGTCGGGTCGTAGGTCGCACCGGCGAAGCGCGCCGCGCCATCGGCGTAGATCGTCGGGCTTGATGCGTGCTGGTGCGAGAGTTCGTCGAACTCGGCGTACCAACCGGTGATCACCGGCCGGAACTGATCGGCGTGCGGCGGCAGCCGGAGGAAGCAGTTGCCTTCACCGAGCTGGAGGTACTTGTACCCGCCGCCGACAACCCAAGCCGACTCGAGCCCGACGATCGAGAACGGCACGACGCCGAGCTGGTGGTAGGCGTCGATCAACAGTTCGGCGTCGACGCGCTGGCACGCCTCCATGACTCCGGCGAGGCCGGTGACGATGCGGCTGGAACCGAACAGGACCGACGACAAGAGCACCGCCGCAGTACGCCCGTCGACTTCGGTGGCCACGCGCTCGGCCAGCGTGTCGACCGGATCAGCCGGCACGCGCACGACGTCGAGCCCGGCTTCGGCGAGCCGGCCGAGTTGGCGCCGCAGCGTATGAAACTCGCCGTCGGAGGTGACCAAGCGCGGCCGCGCCTGCAGGTCGAGGCACGACAGGAAACGCAGCACGAGCTCGTGGGTGCTGGCGCCGAGCGCGATCTCGGCGCTCGGGTCGTCGAGAAACAGTCGGAACCCCGCGCGTACGCGGTCGGCCTTGGCCAGCGCCTTGGTCCATTTGGCGTCGACGTCATCGGCGGCGTCGTCGAATGCTTCAATCACGGCGTCGCGCGCCACGTCCGGCCACGCCTGGTGCGAGTGTCCGGTGAGCAACACGCGTTCGGCCACCCGGAACCGCGAGTAGTGCGGCGCGAGGTTGCTCACAGCCGGTCGCGCACGGCCCAGAGCTCGGGAAAGACCGGCCGCGACAGCGTGGTGCGCAAGTACGCCGCGCCTCCGGAACCGCCGGTGCCCGACGCCGTGCCGATGGTGCGTTCCACCATCTTCACGTGGCGGTAGCGCCACTCCTGGAAGCCCTCGTCGAGATCGACGAGCCGCTCGCACACCTGCGCCGGCGCGGCGTCGTCGGCGTAGACGCGCACCAGCAGGTCCTGCACGTCGCCGTCCACCGCGTAGCCCTGGGTTGCGAGATACGCGAGGAGCGCGTCGAACAATGTTGGCAGCAGCTCCTCGATCTGGCGAAACTGCATGGACTGGAACCCGCTGGCCGATTCGAGCCGCGCCCGGAAGCCGAGGAACTGCCGCGGGGTCATGGTTTCGAGCACGTCGACTTGGGCGACGACCACCTTGAGGATGGTGAGGACGCGCCGTAAAGAATGCAGCGCGTGCGCCGACTCGCCGTCGATGAGGGTTTGCTGCACGCGCGCGAGCTCGTGGAGGATCTGCTTGAACCACAGCTCGTACACCTGGTGCACGACGATGAACAACATCTCGTCGTGCTCGTCGGACCGTGGCCGTTGGGCCGAGAGCAATTCGTCGAGCGCCAGGTACGAGACGTAGGTGAGCGCCGCGTCCCGGCTGTCGTCCATGCCTATTGCTTACCGCCGCCGCAGCAGGAGCGCGCCAACGGCCATGCCACCGGCGAGGCCGCCCAAGTGCCCGCCGATCGAGATGCCAGGGATACCGAAGGTCAGCACGAGGTTGATCGCGAGCAGCGCTCCGATGCCGGCGTCGCGCACGTTGAGGCCGCCGAGCCGGTTGCCGACCACCACCGCGCCCATGAGCCCGAACACTGCGCCCGAGGCGCCACCGGTGAAGGCGTCGGGCGTCAGGACGAGGGCGAGGCCCGAGCCGGCGAGCAGCGCGACGAAGTACAGCACCGCAAACTTCACGCGCCCGAGGACCGGTTCGAGCATGTCGCCGAGCCGGTACAGCAGCGCCATGTTGAAGCCGAGGTGAATCAAGCCGAAGTGGACGAATCCGCTGGTGACGAGCCGGTAGTACTCACCGGCCTCCACCGCGGGACCGAACAGGACGAGTTCGGGCTGCACCCGCTTGCTCACCAGCATGAGCAGGTACACGCCGACGTTCAGCGCCAGTAGCACCTGACTGACGAGCGGTCCGGCAGTTGCGTTCCAGCGGCGGAGCCGTTCCTTGGCCGGTGGGCGCGCCGCGCGGATGCACTCGAAGCAGTGCGAGCCGACCGCCGCGGGGTGCAGGCAGTCAGGGCACGCCGGACGGCCGCAACGGGTACAAGACCGCCCGGTCTCGCGGTCCTTGTGATGGAAGCAGGTCTGAGTTTCGGCCTCGGACGCCACTACATCAATTTGGACTTCTCGGAGACGTCGTAGCGATGCAAGCCGCTCTCGGTCAGGCCCACCGAACCGAGCGCACCCAGGAACTCGGCCATGTGCGGCGTTCCGAAGTGACTGGTGAGTGCGGCTTCGTCGACGTACTCCTCGAACACGCGGAACGTGCCCGGCTCTTGCGGGTCGGCATAGAACCCGTAGGCGACGATGCCTTCCTCGGCGTTGGACGCCGCAGACATTTTGCCCGCCAGTTCCGCGAACGTCTCGTGGTTCGCGGGATCCATTTTCAACACACCTGAGACGACGATCATGCAGCGAAAGCTAATCGCTAGGGTCCGTCGTATGACTCCTCAGGAAGCAGCAGTTGAAAGCGCCGCGGCAATCAGCGGGCTCACTGCTCGATTCATGCTCGACCCCGCGACCTACCAGTACGGCGCCACCCTCGGCTTCCAAGGCATGGCCTTTTACTTCGGCGGTCGTGGCGGCGTGCTCGGCGACGTGGACGCCGACTCCGTCACCGACGCACTCGTGTTCTTCCAACCCGACAACGTGCGCAGCAACTGGGAAAGCGCGGCGGCGGTGATGCCGCGCGACAAGGCGGCGCTGGAGTTCCAGAACATTTGCTCGCGGTGGGCCGAGGAACACCTGCCAGACGAGTTCGACGCCGCAACCCTCGCGGCGCTCGCCGAGCGCGTCGCCGCCGCCGCCGACGCCACGGGCGCTCCGGTGTTCGAAGGCTGGCGCAACCTGCAACCGCCTGCGAGCCCGAAGGCCGCGGCGGCCCACCACATGAATTCCCTGCGCGAGCTTCGCTTCACGCTCCACGCCCGCGCCGTGCTCGCTCAGGGCATCGCCCCGCAAGACGCGGTCATGCATCGCCAGCCGTACATGTACGCGCTGTTCGGCTGGGGCGAACCATCGGAGGCCACGCCCGAATTGGTGGCGGACTGGAACAAGGCGGAAGAAGAGACCAACGCCGCGATGGCCAAGGCCTTCGGCGCACTCTCGAGCGAGGAGCTCGGCACGTTCGTCGCACTGGCCAACGAAGCGCTCGCCGCGTCTGCGTGAAGCTTTCGGACCCGCTGTTCCGCCTGTTCCAGTGGGTCGAGCGCCACGGCACCGTCGGTCCGCGTTCCAAGGTGGCGCGCCGCTTCGGCGCCTTCGGTGAGGGCAGCGCGCTGGTATTCCCACCGGGCGCGCTCTTCGGCGAGGAGTTCATCCACATCGGCGCCGACACGCTGATCGGCCCGCACGTGACGATGTCGGCGGGCCTCTACGGGGAAGATCTGGCGCCGAAGTTGGCGCACCCGTGGGCGTTGCGCTTCGGTGATCGCTGCAGCATCGGGCGCAACTCGTTCTTCGTGTCGCGGGTCGGCATCGACGTAGGCGACGACGTGACGATGGCGCCGAACGTCTACATCACCGATCACAATCATCGCTTCGACGACTTGACGATCCCCATCAAGCAGCAATGGATGAGCGAAGAGCCCGTGGCCATTGGTGCCGGCAGCTGGCTCGGTACCAATGCCGTGATCCTCCCGGGCGCCCGCCTCGGCCGGAACACGGTCGTCGCCGCCGGCGCGGTGGTGCTCGCTGGTGAGTATCCGGACTTCTGCGTCCTCGCCGGTGTGCCCGCCAAGGTCGTTAAGCAGGGTTAGTTTCTACCTGCCCGGATCGCCTCGTCGACACCGCGTCTAGACGTAAAACCGTTCTTGTGTCGTCTGCCCGCGGTCTTCGCGGGCAGACGACACAAGAAACGTTTAGGCCTTACCGACGGCGACGAAGTTGCCGCCGGCGAAGGTGCCGTATGGCGGGAAGTCGAGGCCGCTGATGGGCGCGAGGTCGGCGGTGTAGCCCTTGACCCGGTTGGTGCCGGTGTAGGGGCCGACCACGATCTCGGCCTTACCGTCACCGTCGAGGTCGCCGGCGGCAACGGTGACGCCGCCGGTAAACCCGGCCGGGCCGGTAAAGATGCCGTTGTTGCGCAGCGTGCCGTCGCCGTTGAACAAGCGCATGTGCGGGCCGCCGCCAGGCAGGACGCCGGTGATGATCTCGTCCTTACCGTCGACCAGTCCGTCGAGGTCACCCGCGGCAACCGTGACGCCACCCTTGAAGTTCGGGTCGTAGGCGAAGATGCTCACGAGCTCGGTGGCCAGGTTGGCCCCCGAGAACGCCTTCACGTGCGGACCGCCACCGGCGCCGGCGCCGGTGATGATGTCGTCCTTGCCGTCACCGTTGACGTCGCCGCCGCCAACCGTCACACCGCCGGCGAAGGCGGCGTTGTACGCGAAGAACTCGTTGCTGATCACCAGGTTCTTGCCCGACTGCGTGATCACGAGCTTCCAAACCCGAACGTGGGGACCGCCGCCAGGACCGGCGCCGGTGATGATCTCGTCCTTGCCGTCACCGTCGAGGTCGCCGGCGCCGACGTGCACGCCGCCGTAGAAGCTGCCGTTGCTGTAGGCGAACGACGAGGCCACCAAAGAACCCGTGGGCGAATAGGCCGACACGATCGCCGCGGTATTCGGACCGGATCCGGTGATGATCTCGTCCTTACCGTCGCCATCGAGGTCGCCGCGCGCAACGCGCTTGCCGGCGCCTTCGTTGCCGTCGAAGAAGCCACCGAGCTCGGCGCCGGTAGCGGAATACACCTTGATGTGCGGACCGCCGCCGGGCCCAGGCCCGGTGGTGATCTTCGGTGCCGTCGAGCCCGGGGGCACCGTCGTGCTCGTGGTCGTCGTCGTGCCACCGGGGACGGTGGTACTCGTCGTGCTCGAGGTCGTCGAGGTGCTCGAGGTGGTCGACGAGGAGGTCGTCGTCGACGTACCAGGCAGCGTGGTCGACGTCGTCGACGATGTCGTCGTAGACGAGGTGGTCGACGTGGGCGTCGTGGTCGTCGTGGTCGTCGTCGTCGGAGTGGTGTTGTTCCAGGTCACTCGGTTCGTATCGGTGACGTCACCGGCTTCGGAGGTCGCTTCGGCCTCGTCCCACGGTTCGGTGGCGTCCGGGTCGTTGGCGGTGCCGCACCCTCCGCCATCGCTGGAGGAGCCAGCGGGCGCGAAGGACACCTGATCGCCATTGGTGCCGTAGTCGTTGTCACCGTCGATCCAGAAGCAGATATCGGCGGTGCCTTGTTGCGCTTCGGAGGGAGGGATGGTGTTCGAGCAACTCCCCGTCGCGTCGGTGACACAGAAATCGGTGACGATGTTCTCGCCAAGCGGCTCGTCGAAGTCGGTGAAGTAATCGGCCGGATTGACTGTGCCGTTGTCGGGGTCGTTGACGCTTCCGGGGATTCCGAGGTTCTCGCCGTCGACCCGCACCCCGGGTACCGTGGCGGACCCGTTGAGGGCGGTGCACTTGATCGGGGCACCGTTTGCGACGTTGACGCTGACAGAGTCGGAGTTCGTGCCCTGAATGTCGCAGTCCAGTGCCGTGGGTGCGGCAATGAACGTGATCTGCACGACGTCGGTTAGGTCGGGCTCGGCCACGGCCCCGGCCACGGGGACACCATTCTCACAAGCTGTGCGGCTCGAAGAGCCGACCTGGCCTTCGGTCTCGCAGTCCGTACCGTCGAGCCCCACGGCGAGCGACTTGTCGGCCAGGCGTCCTTCGGCCGAGTCGGCATCCGCGCTGGCGTCGGTGCCATCCGCGTTGACCCAGGCTCGCACGACTGTCGTACCGGTGGCGG
Organism: uncultured Actinomycetes bacterium; assembly: GCA_963722185.1. Taxonomy (GTDB): domain Bacteria; phylum Actinomycetota; class Acidimicrobiia; order Acidimicrobiales; family JACCXE01; genus JACCXE01. Next base: position 96,649 of record CAVRKD010000001.1, read on the forward strand.
CGCTGGCAATCGTGATTTCACACTCGTTGTTGGCCACGGTGCACCGGTAGTCAGGATCCAACGGGGTGTCGCCCGGGTCACCGCCACTGGCCCCGGGCTCGCCGGTTCCCGACACCACCTCGAAGTGCACTTCCGTGCCATTGGGAGCGTCGGTGGTGATCGCGGTGAGCACCTGACCACTGCCGCCTTGGGATGTCCGTCCCAACTCCGGAGTCACCTGCAGCGTCGGGTCCGCGGCTTGCGCCGACCACGGCGTGCTGACGCCGGCGCCAATGGCAACGAGGCCGGCGACCGCAAGCAGGGCGCGCCAGCGCGGCGAACGCAGAGCGGTGAGAACCTTCATTGAGTTACTCCTAGACATTTGAGGACACGAAGACCGTCGCGCCCTACCCCAGACTTCGGCTGACAGTTTCGCACACCGAACCCTCAACCGAGCCGCACGTTCCGCATTATTTTCGGCCTCTGACCAGGGAATTCGTTGTGCACGGATTGAGGTTTACGTTGAGGTTGAGACTTTTCGGGCCAATGTCGGCCCGATAAAGGCGTTTCCCGGCCCATCCCGGCCATACTCTGCCTGCGTGCACATCACGGCCAAGGCGGAGTACGCCATGCGGGCCCTGCTGACCTTGGCATCGCAGGACGGCGGCCCTCTCACTGCCGACAAACTGGCCGGTGCCCAGTCGCTGCCGGTCAAGTTCCTGGAGAACATCCTGGTTGACCTGCGGCGCGGCGGGCTGGTCCGCAGCCAGCGCGGCGCCGAGGGCGGGTACCGGCTGGCGCGGCCCGCGGCCGAGATCACCGCGGCGGACGTGCTGCGGCTCGTCGACGGGCCGCTCGCCGAAGTACGCGGCTGCGCCCCGAGGCGGCGGCCTACGAGGGGCCCGCCGAGCACCTCCAGGAGGTGTGGGTAGCGGCTCGCGCCAGCCTGCGGGGGGTACTCGACAACGTGACGTTGGCCGACATCGTCTCCGGCCGGCTACCCAAGGGGGTCGCCAAGTTGACGGCGGACCCGAACGCCTGGCACTAGATGAACACGATCCGATCCGACGCCCGCCCGGCCACCATGGTCCTACGGGGTCTGGCGCTTCGCTGCCCACGCTGCGGCGGGGGCAAGTTGTTCCTGTCGTTCTTCAAGCTCAAGGAACGCTGCCCGACCTGCGGCTACAAGATCGTCCGTGAAGAGGGCTTCTGGCTCGGCGGTTACGTCATGAACGTGGTGATCGGCGAGGCGTTGCTGGCGCTGTACCTGTTCTATTTCGCACTGCGCGCCATCAGCACGCCTGACATGCGCCTCGCACCGTGGCTCATGACCGCGGCGTTGCTGGCGATCGTTCCCCCGATCCTCTTCTTCCCGCTGTCGCGCACGACGTGGATGTCGGTCGACCTGCTGCTGCACCCGTTGGAGCCGTGGGAAGTCGCCGACGCCGACCTGCACGCCTCGACTTAACATCGCCGCGATGCGGATCGCGCGGCGGAAGTACCCGGACTCGCCTCATTACGAGATGACCGGTGAAGTACTCGGCGAAGACCCGCACGGAGTGTGGATCGGCTCGCCGCTGGGTTCGGTGGTACGCCTGCCCACCGGTGACGAACGGCTCAGCCAGCAGAACGCGGTGTTCTGCCTCCCCCGCGACGACTGGTTCCTCCTGCACTTCTGGCACGGCCATCCCGAGGTCGAGATCTACGTCGACATCTGCACGCCAACTGTGTGGACGGCGGACTGCGCGACGGTGATCGACCTCGACTTCGACGTCATCAAGTGGACCGCTCTCAAAGGCGGAGGCGTGGAGCTCGTCGACGAAGACGAGTTCGAACAACACCGCGTGGCGCTCGCCTACCCGCAGGAGTTGCAAGACGACGCGCGGCGAGCCGCGGCTGACGTGCTGGCGCGGGTGCAGAGCGGCGGTGCGCCGTTCAATCTCGAAACCGCCAGCCCGTGGCTGGAAGCGTTAGGCGTTCTTCGGTAGCTGCGAGAACGGCGTGGCGGCGTCGGGCCCCGGCTCCTTGGGGAGCCCGAGGGCGCGCTCGCCGATGATGTTGCGCTGGATCTGGTCGGTGCCGCCGTAGATCGGCGGGGCCTGGGCGTACAGCGCGCTCATGGTGATCATGCCGAGGAACGGGTTGCCTGTGGCCTTGTCGTTCACCGCGCGCTGCTCGTCCTTGTACGCGTGCAGCATGCCGGCGGCGCCCACGATGGCGAGTCCGAGGTCGCGCTGCGTGCGCACGATCTCTGACTGGCTCAGCTTGGAGATGTTGGCCATGCCGGGAATGTCGCCGCCGCGGGCGCGCACGCCCTTGAGGCGCTCGCCGTTGAGGCGACCGATCTCGCCGAGGGTGTGCAGCTTGGCGAGGCCCTGACGGATGGTGGGGTCTTCGGACTTGCCGTTGCCCTTGGCCATGCCGATGAGCATCTGGGCCGTCGACTGCCGAGCGCGCTTGGGCGCGTCCGCGCCGGCGGTGCGCTTGGAGCGCGCCTCCTTGCGAGCGCTGGCGAAGTCGCCGACGCGCTTGTCGAGCTGATTGGCGATCGTGCCGGGTGACGCACCGGCGAAGCCCCCGGCGCCACCACCGCCGGAACCGAGACCAGCGCGCTCGTTGGCCAGTGTGGTGTTGGCCGCCGCCCAGCCGTTGTTGAGGTCGCCGATGACCCACTTCTCAGGCACGCGGGCGTCGCTGATGAAGACCTCGTTGAACATGGCGTGGCCGGTCATCTCGATCAGCGGACGCACGTCGACACCTTCTTGGTGCATGTCGATGGCCATCCAACTGATGCCCTGGTGCTTGGGGGCCTCAGGGTTGGTGCGGGCGAGCAGCATGCCCATGTCGGCGGTCTGCCCCATGGACGTCCACACCTTCTGGCCGTTGATGATCCACTCTTCGCCGTCCTTGATGGCCTTGGTGGTCAGGCCGGCGAGGTCGGACCCGGCGCCGGGCTCGGAGAAGAGCTGACACCACGCCTTCTGGCCGGTGACGATGTCGCGCACGAGCGTGTCGATCTGCTCCTGGCTGCCGTGGGTGGCGATGGTGGGCGCGGCCAGCAGCAAGCCGAGGCCTGCCGGCGCACCGAGGGCGCCGAACTCGGCGATCTCGTTGCCAACCGAGACGGCGTCGGCGCGCGAAAGGTCACGGCCGTACGCGTTCTTCGGCAGCGTGGGGGCGGCCCAACCGGCGGTGCCGAGCTTTTCCCACCACTGGCCGACGGTGAGTTCGGGATCCCAGTTCTCTTCGAGCCAGGAGCGGAGCTCTTCGATGATTTCGTTTCCCGCCCGGGTGTCTTCAACTTCAGTAACGGCCATGGGGGAACCTTGGCAAAACTTGACCGACCGGTCAAGTTCGCGTTTCGAGCTTCTCAAGTAGGTCCGGGTCCGCGAGCTCGACGAAGTTGAGCCCTGGCACATCCGCGTAGGCGCGATCCGCGGATACGAGGTGAGCATCGAGGCGCAACGCCGCCGCGGCAAGGGTGGCGTCGAACACATCGAGTCGCCGGTGTTCCTGCCAGAGATCAAACGCGACAGAGAAATCCTCCTCGCTCGGCACGATGATCGGCGAGAAGGCTTCGCACCAGTTGACGACGTACTCCGTCGTGTCCTGGCGCGATCGACCGCGGCGCGCGAAGGCATGGGCGAACTCGCCGATCACGTCGCGGGTCGTCCGGAGCTGGAGCGTGTGGGCGAGGCTGACGAGATCGGCCGCTACCGCTTGAAGGTCGTGCTCGCCCCCGACCGCGTAGATGAGAACATTCGTGTCAAGCAAGATCACGAGCGTTCGAGCTTCGCCATCCGGTCGTGGGCATCGGCGAGTTCACGCTTGAGCTCCTCCGGATCCTCTGGCACGTCGATCTTCGGACCCGCGAGGATCCGAGCAATGGCGGCACGGCGCTGTTCCGGCGTCGGCCCGTCGGGCAGTACCGCATCGATGCCCTCCCGCACCAGGGTCGCGACCGACACCCCGCGGCGGGCCGCCTCGGCATCGAGGCGGCGGGCGCGGTCTTCGTCGATCAGAACCTGGAGCCGCACCGAGAACATACACATGAGATTAGCATGTGCATGTCTTCGGTTTAGCGGGCGATTGCCTTCAGGCGGTCCTTCACGTCTTCGGTGATCTTGGGCAGCACGTCCAGCGCGCCGAAGTTGTCGACCACCTGCTCGGGGCGGCTGGCACCGGTGATGACGGTAGAGACGTTGGGGTTCGACGCGCACCAGGCGATGGCGAGCTGGGCGAGCGTGCAGCCGAGCTCGTCGGCGATGTCGCGCATCTGCTTGACCTTCTCGTTCTGCGTCGGGTCCTTGAGCATCCCGGCGAGCCACTCGTAGCCGGGCAGCGCGCCGCGGCTGTCCTCGGGAATCTTGCCGTCGATGTACTTGCCGGTGAGCAGGCCGCTCGCAAGCGGGCTCCAGGTGGTGAGGCCGAGTCCGATGTCTTCGTAGAGACGGGTGTACTCGCGCTCGACCTTGCGGCGCTCGAACAGGTTGTACTGCGGCTGCTCCATCACTGGCTTGTGGAGGTGGCGGCGGTCGGCGACTTCCCACGCCGCGCGGATCTCGTCGGCCGACCACTCCGAAGTGCCCCAGTACAACGCTTTGCCGGCGGAGATGAGGTCGCTCATCGCCCACACCGTCTCTTCGATCGGCGTGTTGGGGTCGGGGCGGTGACAGAAGATGAGGTCGAGGAAGTCGAGGCCCATGCGCGCCAGCGACGCGTCGACGGCTTGCATGAGGTACTTGCGGTTCAGCGTGTTGCGCCGGTTCGGTCCGTCCTTGAGTCCCCAGAAGAACTTCGAGGACACCACGAACGAGTCGCGGTCCCATCCCAGCTTGTCGAATGCCTGGCCCATGATGCGCTCGGACTCGCCGCCGGCGTACGCCTCGGCGTTGTCGTAGAAGTTGCAACCGGCGGCTTCGGCGGCGGCCAGGCAGTCGACCGCCTTGCCGACGTCGATCTGCGGACCGAAGCTCACCCACGACCCGAACGACAACACCGATACCTGCAAACCCGACCGGCCCAGCCGGCGATAAGTCATCTCACCCATGCGTTGTTTCTAACACCGTGCGCCGGAAGTGGTCACTTGCCGCGTGGAGCTGGTCGATCTCAAATTCGGCGGCGCTCTGCAATTCACCATCGCTCGACAGTTCGAACACCGTGATGCCTTCGCGATCCATGTCGGTCGTCTCCCACGCCGCGAGCACGGCGTTCGTGGCCGCGGAGATCAGGTGGGTGATGCGCCGGTCAGGCAGTTCGAACAGCTTCTCCACGACTGCCTTCTCCTGATCGGCGAGCGAAGCCAGGTAGCGGGCGTTCAACTCCGCGTACCCGCGTTCGACGTCGTCGCCGTCGAACATCGCGCCGGGGACGAGTTCTCCGTCGGCGGTGTATTCGACGAGGCCGAGGATTGGCATATCCGATGGCCCCGAGTGCCCGGACAGGACGTGGTAGGTGAGCAGGTACAGCGCGAGGCCGTCGCCGCGGGTGAAGAACCGCGGGTCGCGATGCATCGTCGTCTGCGTGGAGTCCCAGATCTTGCGCAACTCCTTGAGCGCTGAGACCTCGCCGAGCTGCGCGAAACGACGATCGTCCTTGATGGCGGCTTCTCCGCCGAAGCCGCGCACGACGCCGTCCCAGTCGCCGAGGTTCCACGCGGCGGCCACCTCGTCGACGGCTTGGATCACCTTGTTGGCGAACGGCGCGGGCCCCGCGGCGGCGACGAGCTCGTCGTAGAGCGCGTACGCCTCGGCCGCCTGCTCTTGGTCGAAGACCTCGCGGCGGACGATGCGGTCGTCGTCGCAGGTGACAACAGAGATCACGTTGTTCTCGAACGCGCCGCCGTCCTGGCTGCCCATGAGCGCCATCACCGCCACGCCGTACCGCCCGTTCCGTCGTTCGTGATGCACTCGGTACTGCGAGTCGGGCGCCAGGTCGATGACGACACGCTGCGCCTCCACGAGGCTGTCGCGGCCGCGGATCTCGCCCAGCCGCGCCGGGCGGTAATCCGCCTGAACCACGTCCGGATCGAACACCGCGCCGAGCGCCTCCCAGTCACGACGGCTGAACGCCGCCGCCAGGCGGTGGTGGACTTCGCCGGCGGACACCTCGTACAGCGCATCGAGTTGCGCGTACGCGGCCGCGATGTCGTCGTCGTCAAACCACTCGATCCGATCGAGCAGCGGCTCGTCGTTGCAGCGGAACAGAACGAGCATGACGAGTTCCGCTTCGTCAGTGCCCCACTGCACTCCGGAGAGCGCCAGGCGATCTCCACGGGTCGCGATCAGGCCACCACTTATCTGACCGCCGTACGCCGTCACGGCGGGGACCGCCGACGCCGCGTCGACCTCGGTTCGCAGGCCGACGAGGCGACGGTGATCCACATGCGCACAATCGGCGCTGGCCCCAGCCGCGAAGGTCTGCATGTCGCCAGCATTGAAGGCATCGGTCATGCGTAGCCCTGTGCGCAGCGCCTGGTTCTCCCAGCGCGCATCCGCGTCGGGCGCGACGTTCGACAACTCGTCGAACCGGACCCGCGCCTCGTCGAGCTGGTCTTCGCCAAAGATCTCGAGACCGAGGGCCAGCTCGCCATCGTGAGGAATGACCGAAACGAACGGCGCCGCGAACTCGCCGCCGTGGCTATCGACGCGACCGACCTCGACGTCGACGGTGAGCAGCGCGTGATCCGAGACGGCGAGCACATGCTCCACTTGTTGCTGGCGGTCGATGCCGGAGAGGCGGATGGTGTCGCGGTTCTGCTCCAGCTCCGCGAGTGTCATCGCAGGAAATCCCGTTGCCCGGTGGTCAGTGAGTGTCCATCCGTCGGACAGGAACGAGCGCGTGACCGTCCAGTCGCCACGATTCATCGCATCCATGAACCGCAGGCGTTGCTCGAGGATGCGGGCGTGCTGCGCGCCTTCGCCGTCGACGAAGAGCCGATCCAACTCCACGAGCGCCGCGTCGAGGTCGTCAACGTCGAACCAGATCGAGGCGTCGGCCAGTCCGTCAGCGTTGTACCGGCCGAGAAGCAGTAGTTCGACTAGCGCGCCTTCTCGCGTCCAGTCGACGTGAACGAGGACCAACCGCGCACCTCGCGTAGCCAAGACCTCGCTGGACACGTGACCACCACCGGCCGCCAGAAGCCCGGCAGTCGCCCCGGCGTCTTGCGGGTTGCCGACGAACTTACGGCGATCGTCGATCTGGAACCCGGGCACCATCCACGCCGCGAGCGCGGTCGCATCCCCACTGTTCAGTGCCGCGCTCGTCTGCGCGAGCCAGCGGACGGCGTCGTTGGCGTACCGAGGATCGCGCAAACTTATGTCGTCGTGGTCGTCAACTGCCGGGCGTCCCCCCTCGCTCGCGTCGGTCTCGCCGATCGGTGCCGTGGCGCGGGCAAGTTCGGCCAGCACGGTCGCGCCCTTCGCCTCGCACACCTCGAGGGCCCGTCGCGACTCCGCGTCCGCCTCATCGTGCCGACCGGCGATGCGAAGCACCGCCGCCAGCGCCAGCCGGGCGTCGACCAGCGGAAGCAGCGCATCGGTGGCGGCGGCCATGTCAACCGCGGCGCGGGCCAACTCGAGGGCGAGGTCGTGCTCGCCACGACGCGCCGCCGCCTCGCCGCGCACACCGCGCCACAAGATGCCAGCGCGCAGGTCAGCGCCGGCGAGTAGCTCCGCCTCGGCCGCGACCGCTTCGGCCTCGTCGTAGCGGTGCTGCGTCAGCAGTGCGCGGGCGAGCAAGCCGCCCGCCCGCGCCGCTTCGCCGCCGAGCCGGCGCTCCCGCAGTTCGTCCCACGCAGGACGCAAGACCTTCTCCGCGCTCACCGGTTCACGCGCCAGCAGCTCGACGAGCCCGGCGGCCACATCGGTCTCAAGCCGTTGGTGCGCGAGGCCGAGCTTGTCGGCGGTGCGGCGCGCGGAACCGATCATGCGGCGGGCCGCCTCGGTTCGCCCGCGCAGCGCCTCGAGTTGCGCCTGGCACCGGAGCGCGACCGCTTCGACGGCGGACGCACCGGCGGTGATGCGGCAGACGCGCACCACGTCGAGGCAACGGCCACTGGCGCGCGTGACCGGGCTCGGGCCCCAGAGCACCGCCAGCGGCACCTCGGCCAGCACGGCGTCGGCGAGGCTGCGATCCTCGGCGGCGCGAGCGGCGGCGAGCGCGGCGTCCAGGGCCCTTTCCGCCTCACCGATGCGGCCGAGTCGCTCCAGCGCCAGCGCGTGCACGTATCGGGCCTTGGCCGCGCCGACGAGATCGTCCACCTCGCGCATCGTTTCGGCGGCCGCGCCAACCCCGTCGACGACTTCGACGAGTCGTTCGGGCTCCGACAGCACGGCGAGTTCACCCGCGAAAGTTGTGTGCCACGCCCCGAGCCGCGGCGAACCTTGTTTGACGCGGCCCAGGGCGTCGACTGCGCTGCGGGCGGCGATGACTTCACCGGCGGCGAGCAACGCATTGCACCGCGCGAGGTGCAATCGCGCCACGGTGTCGTCGTCGGCGACGTCGGTGGACTCCAGCGCAGCGAGAGCCATGCCGAACAGGTCGCCGGCTTCCTCGTACGCCAGGCGTTCGATGGCGTGCTCGGCCGCGCGGGTGCAGGCCGCGACTGCCTTGTCGGCCGAGCCCGACGAGGCGCATTCGAACCAGTGGTGCGCAAGGTCGGCGAGGTAGGCGTCGGTGTCACCGGCGCGCGCCTCGAGCAACTCCGCGATGGTGTGGTGCATGCGCACGCGCCGGACGGTGGCCAACTCCGTCAGCAAGACCTGACGGACAATCGCGTGGGCGAAGCGGAACCTGCCCGGTGAACCCGGTTCTTCGACAAGTAACCCGGCGCGGCACGCTTCGTCGAACTCGTCGATGAGGTCTGCCCCGTACACGGCTTCGACGATGTCGATGGCGAACGTCGTTCCTACGACAGCCGCGATCGAGAGCGCCGCGCTCGCCGATTCCGGCAACCGCGACAGGCGCCTACCGGTTGCTTCCCGCACTCCTTCAGGCAGCGATCCCGGCGTCCACGTGCCGCCCGTCTCTTGGAGATGGCGTAGCGCCTCGATGAGGAAGAACGGATTTCCGGCGGTGACCTTCGCCAGTTCGCGCCCGAGCGCACGGTCGTCGTTTCCGACGGCCTTGAGGTACGAGACGACGTCTTCGACCGGCAGCCCCGTGATCGAGAGCCGGTGCGCCACCCCATCGGCGCGTAAATCGGCGATCGTCGCCGCTAGTGGATGGGTGCGCGACAGCTCGGTGTCGCGGTAGGTGCCGACGACCATCAGGCGGGCGGGCCCCGCGTCGCGCAGCACGTGGCGAAGCAACGTCAGGGTCGTCTTGCCGGCCCAGTGCAGGTCGTCGAGCACCAGTAGCACCGGGACTTCGGCGGCGGCAGCCACCAGCAGCTGCGTCACCGCGCCGAACAATGCGTACCGCTCCGTCTCGGGATCAGCGCGCGTGGCCGCAGCGGCGTCGGGCACCAGCTGCCCGATCTCGGGCACGACGCGAATGAGCTCGTCGACCCCGCGCACGTCGCGCAGTCGGCGACGACCGAGCGCGGGCGCGGCCGACCTCACCGCATCGATGAACGGTTGGTACGGCACGCCGAGCTCTTCGTCGCAGCGCCCGTAGAGAACCAACGTGCCGTCCGCGCGCGCGCGGCGAGCGTGTTCGGCGGCGAGACGAGACTTGCCTACGCCGGGTTCGCCACCGACAAGCAGGGCGCGCGCCGAGCCCGCGAGCGTGTGCTCCCACTCCTTCATCAGGACCGCCAGGTCGTCGACGCGGCCGACGAACGGGCCCGCCGAGGCAAGCGCGTGTGGGAGGTCCGGCACAACGAGAGCGGGCCGAGGATCAGCCGCGACCGCGGTCCCGTCGCCCGGCACCAGCTCGTACACATTTTCACCGCGGGACAAGCCACGCAGATCGCGGTGGCCGCGGTCGACCAGCACCACATCGTCGGGCAGGTGGTCGCGCACGAGCTCGGCCACCGCTTGGCTGAGCAAGATCTGGTCGCCGTCGGCAAGCGAGCGCAGGCGCGCCGCCCGGTTGAGCGCCGGGCCGAAGTAATCGCCGTTGCGCTCGTAGGCCTCGCCGGTGTGCAGGGCCATGCGAACCTTGGGCACCGCACCCTCAGGCCATGCCTGACTCTGCAAAGCGTCGCGGAGCGCGAGGGCAGCCGCTGCGCCAGCGGTCGCGCGGGTGAACGCCGAAACCGTGGCGTCACCCTCCAGCTTGGACTTCAGCAACAGTCCGCCCCCGCGCGTCACGACGTCGGAAACCAGCGCGTCGTGGCGTTCCAACGCCGTCGCCATCGCCGCTGGGTGGCTCTCCCACAGCGCCGAAGACTCGACGATGTCGGTGAGAAGGAACGTCACGACACCGGAGGGCAACGCCGTCGTCGTGGTAGCCGCCGGCGCCCACGGTTCTGCGGGACCGTTGAGGATCTCGAGATACACCGCCTCGGTCTCCGGAGAGGGGTCCACGCCGAGTTCGTCCACCAAAATCGCGCGGCATCGCTCCCAGACTCGGAGCGCTTCGGCGCGCTCGCCCGCAGCCGCGTGCCCGCGCATCAGGACCCGGAACGCCGCCTCCCGCGTGTCGTCGGTTGCTAGCGCCTCACGGGCGGCGTCGATGGCCCGCGCCGGGGAGCCGAGAAGGATGTACGCCTCGCTCCGCGCGACTCCCGCCCGAACGAAGAGGTCACGCGCGACTTCGCGTTGGCCGTCGACCCAACGACAGTCGTCACTCAGGAAGCCGCGCTCGACGATAAGTGCGGCAGCGCTCGCGTTCTTCAGGGCGCGGTCACCGTCGCCCGCGCCAATCCCGGCTTCGGCTTCTTCTACCGCCCGCTGCGCCTGCTCCCAGTCGACGGTTGCGTCGGCGGGCAGCAGGAGTCGGTAGGCGCCGGACGGCGAGGCCAACGTGGTGCTGGCGTCCAGACCCGCCTCGGCGAACATGCGGCGCAGGCGGGATATGACGGCACTCAGAGACGTGGTCCACGAACTCGGAAGGCGATCGGGCCACAGCAGATCGGCGAGTTCCTCCCGCGGGACAGCCCGCTGGCGTTCACAGGCGAGGTAAGCGAGAACGAGCCGGCCCTGGCGCCCAGCGAGCATGGCCTCGGGCAGCACGCGGCCGTCGACGACCACCTCGACGCCACCACAGAGCCGAATTTCCAGCACAACACCCCCTCTTACGGCTGTTTCATTGTCACAGACATTCTGCTGGCGGGCGTTTGCGCGCCCTCCCGCCGTTCGCAAATGCGTGGCAACCACCGATCCGTACCGTCCGTAGTACCGGACGACGGAGGAGAAATCTGTGCCGGAAGTCATGGTTTCGGACCAACAGCGGACGGATCGGTTGGAAATGCAGCGCGCAGGGGTAGCCGTGGGGGCGGTAAGCGTCTTCGACGACGTCATCGACGTCATCGACTGGACGGACGTGAGGCATGTGGTGCAGATCGCCGGGGGGCGGGGGGCGCTCCTCTCGGCGATCCTGCGCCGCTTGCCCAAGGCCACCGGCGTGCTGTTCGACTCGCCTGACGTGATCGCGGAAGCCGGCCCGACGCTGTACGCCGCCGGCGTCACCGACCGCGTCGATTGCGCGGGCGGCGACATCCTCCGCGAGGTTCCTCCGGGGGGCGATCTCTACGTGGTGGCGCACGTGCTGTGGAGCTGGACGGACGAACGCGTGATTCAGCTCCTCAAGGTCTGCCACGACGTGATGCCGCGCCCGGCGCGCCTGGTGCTGGCCGAGCCGAGCGAAGCGCCGGCGCGATCGTGCGAAGCCTGGCGCCGCGTGCTTGCAGAAGCCGGTTTCGAGCTCTTGTCGACGCGCGAGGCCACGTTTGGCTGGTGCGTCATCGAAGCGGCACCGCTGTAGCGATCTCATCTATGAAGTAGGCGTGGCGAGGATCTCGGTACCGCAGCGGCTCAAGAATCTGGTGGCGGAGGACCCGGACCGCGTCGCGCTCGACGACGGTCAACGGATCGTGGACGCGAGCCCAATTGGAAGAGCGATCCGACACGTTCGCCCGGCATCTGCGCCACCTCGGGGTGAAGCACGGCGACATGGTGACGATGTCGCTGCCCAACACGGAGGCGTGGCACATGTCCGCCATCGCCTGCTGGAAGCTCGGCGCTATCCCGCAGCCGGTGTCGCCGCGGCTACCCGTGCGCGAACTCGAAGCGATCATCGAGCTGGCCGATCCGCCGGTGGTGTTGGGGACCGAGTCGACGCCGCCGACGTCGCGCCTGTCACTCGATGTCGGTGCGTGGTTGGCCGCGAATCCCCCGCCCGCCGGCGGAGGCAAGACACCGCCGTCTGCCGACAGAGAGCCACTGCCCGACGCCGTGAGTCCCTCCTGGAAAGCGCCCACATCGGGAGGCTCTACCGGCCGGCCGAAGCTGATCGTGTCAGGCGACCCCGCGATCCACGACGAGGACCTGCCGGTCCCGCTGCTGATCCAACCCGACGGGTGCATGGTCATGCCCGGGCCGCTGTACCACAACGGTCCGCTGATCTGGTCGAGCATTGCGCTGCGTTACGGCAACCACGTCGTCGTGCTGCCGAAGTTCGACGCCGAAGCGACACTGCAAGCGTTGCAAGATCACCGCGCCGACATCGTCTACCTGGTGCCCACGATGATGAAGCGGATCTTGCGCCTCCCCGAAGCGCAGCGCCTCTCGTACGACCTCTCGGCACTGCGCACCGTCTGGCACCTCGCCGAGCCGTGCCCGGCGTGGGTGAAGGACGCGTGGATCGAATGGCTCGGTCCGGAGAAGATCATCGAGCTGTACGGCGGGACCGAAGGTCAGTTGTCGACGACCATTAGCGGCGTCGAATGGCTGACGCACCGCGGCTCAGTCGGCAAGCCACTGCTCGGCAAGATCATGATCTGTGACGAGGCCGGCAACGAAATGCCCAACGGGACGATGGGCGAAGTGTGGTTGCAGTCCGCCCGCGATACCCCGACCTACACCTACATCGGCGCCGAGGCGCGCAGGCGCGACGGCGGCTGGGAGTCGCTCGGCGACAACGGCTGGGTCGACGACGAGGGCTACCTCTACTTGGGTGACCGCGTCTCAGACATGATCCTGTCGGGCGGCGCCAACATCTACCCCGCGGAAGTCGAGGCGGCGCTGCAGGAACACCCGGCGATCGAGAGTTGCGCCGTCATCGGCTTGCCCGACGACGATCTCGGCAACGTCATCCACGCCATCGTGCAAGCCGACGTGTCTACGTTCGACGAAGACGCGGTCCGCGCGTTCCTGACCGAGCGGCTGGTGCGCTACAAGATCCCGCGCAGCTTCGAGGTCGTAACCGAGCCGCTCCGCGACGAGGCCGGCAAGGTGCGGCGCAGCGACCTGCGCGCCCAGCGCGTCCCTACGAGCTGAGCAGCATCACGCCGTAGGCGAACGAGAACGCGGCGATCGCGACGGTCAGCATGCGGAACAACCGACTGTCACGCGATATCGCCCTCCACCCGTAGGCCGCGCCAACGGCGAGAGCGCCGGTCGTCACGACGATCCCGGCGACGAAAGCGCCGAGTACGCACACCGCCACGGTGGTCGACGCGATGTGGGCGGCGCTGACGAGTACGAGCGCCTGTGTGCCGGTCTCGGCCCCGATGCCGTGCAACAACCCGACGACCACTGCGCCTCCCGTCGTGTAGCGGGTGACGTCGACGGCGTGGACGTGCGTCGTGGCAACTGCGTGTTCGGTGCCGTCGCGGTGGTGGTGCTCGATCTCGACATGGTTCGTGCGGCGCAGGCGCTCGCGAGCGCGCTTGAGGCCGCGGAAGAGCAGCATGCCGCGGCTAACCGGCGCTGTCCCTCGCACGAAGCTGCGTACAAGAAGGATGGCGAGAACCACCAGCGTGACGCCGACGACACGTTGCATGAACGGGTCGATCCAGTCGGGCAACCGCTCACCGGCGACGATGGCCAGCGAGCCGAGCGCCATCACCGCGGCGCCGTGGCCGAGCGCGTACAGCAACGCCAGGCGGGCGGCGCGACGTCGCTCGAGTTCGGTGCCCGTGATGTCGGCAATCGCCGACAGGTGATCCCAATCCACGCCGTGGCGCAGACCGAGAGCGAACGTCGACAGGATCAGGAACAAGTCCACCGGCGGCAACGTTACGGTCTCGCCTTCGAACTGGTCGTACGAGGCGACCATGCATGGTCGTTGCGTACGACCAGTTCAGGTGTGGAGGGTCACGACCTGGGCGACGGGCTGACGACGCGGCCGGGCCGGGTGTCGCGCTGCTGCTCGTCGAGCCGGATGGGCACGCCGTTGACGAGGATGTGGCGCATGCCCGTGGGGCCGTCGGCGGTGAGCCGCTCCGTGTCGGCGGGGAAGTCGCGGACGCGGCGCAGCGGCCCGGGGCCGACCGTCGCCGGGTCGAACACGGTGACGTCGGCGTAGGCGCCGACCTTCAGCACGCCGCGTCCCTCGAACCCGAACAGCGACGCCGGTTCCTGAGTGAGCTTGTGGACCGCCTTCTCCAACGGCATCACGCCGCGATCGCGCACCCATGGACCGAGGAGATCGGTCGGCAGCGGCGCGTCGCACAACTGGCCGACGTGGGCGCCGGCGTCGGACAGCCCGAGTGCGCAGCCGGGTTCGTTGAGCAGCACACTGATGCCGTCGACGTCGTCATTGGCGATGACAGTCTTGACGCGCAACGTGTGCAGATCGGCCTCGTCGCCGGCGAGGTCGAGCAGAACGTCGAGCGGCTCTGCGCCGCGTTCGGCGGCGACGTCGGCGATTGTGCGGCCGACGAGATCGGGGCTGGCGGCGGACTCCATCACCTCGAAGTTGTCCCAGCGCGGCGGCAAGGTCCACGCGGCGTTTACCTCCTCGCGCCACGCGGGATCGGCGAAGGCGGCGCGCCGTTCATCCAGCGAGCCGGCGGCCAGCTTGGCGAACACCGGGTTCGTATTGAGCGTGAACGGCTCGACCATGTTCATCGAGAACGACAGCGGGCGGCAGCTCACCTGGGGCCACACCTCCACACCTTTGTCTCGGTAGCCGCGGTGGATGTCGACGGCCTTCATGTGCCCGCCGCCGGGGAACGTCAGCAGCGCCGTGTAGGTGATGGGCGCGCCAATCGCCGCCTGGGAGGCGTAGCAATCGGTGAACCCGAAGCCTTCGCCACCGTTGACGCCGACCACGCCGCGGCCGCTGCGGCCGACCGCCGCGCCCAATGCCTCGATCTCCTCGCGGTCGGCGACGCGACTCGGGATCGGTCGGCCGTCGGCGCCGAGGTGAGTGATGGCGCGGCTGGTGGCGAAGCCAGCGGCGCCCGCGGCCATGGCGTCTTCCACGATGGCGACCATCTCGGCGACTTCCTCGGGCTTTGCGGGTCGGTCGGCGGCCTCGGCACCCATGACGAAGAGGCGAAGCGGTGTGTGGCCGATGTACACCGCGAAGTTCAACGCACTGCCGCGGTTGCGCACGGCGTCGAGGTACTCGGGGAACGTCTCGAACTCCTCCCACGGGATGCCGGCGGCCAGGCAGGCCGGATCCATGTCCTCGACCTTCTCCATGGTGGCGCCGACCAGTTCACGGTCGGCCGCGTGCGTGGGTGCTATCGAGAATCCGCAGTTGCCGGCTACCACGGTGGTGACGCCGTGGTAACTCGACGGCGTCAGGCCGGGATCCCAGAACACCTGCGCGTCATAGTGCGTGTGGATGTCGACGAAGCCGGGCGCGACGACGCAGCCAGCGGCGTCGATGATCGTGGCGCCGGTCAAGCCGATGCCGATCTCGACGATGCGATCGCCCTCGATGGCAACGTCCGCCGCGTAACCGTCGACGCCCGTTCCGTCGACAACTGTCCCACCCTTGATGACGGTCCGATCCATAGCGTCGTTCTACTCCGTTAACGCCTCGCGCCACGGCGTGATGTCGAGGCCCGGGTACTTGGCGTCCATGGCGTCCACCGTCGCGGCGATCCAGTACGGGTGGCCCGGCCGCGGAATGCCGAACAGCGCGAGGTCCTCGGGCGTCTTGCCGGCGACGAACGCGTTGAAGGTCATGCTGTTGCCCAGGCGACCGAAGGCGTCGTAACTGAACCAGTCGGCGCTCGCCGGCCGAAACGCGACCACACCCACGAACCGCGACGCGTCGGGCCGGGCGAAGTCGCTGCCGCGATGCCACACGTCGGAGCGATACGCCAACAGCGAGCCGCGCTTGGCCGTGGCCACGACCTCGTGCTCGTACAACTCGTCGTAGCCGACGTTGGACTTGCTGCGCGGCACGAGCCGCGGCGGCGCCGTGTCCTCGTCGACATCGGAGAGATAGAAGAACGTCTCCAGGTGCCAGAAGCCGGGTTCGGTCCGCAGCGGGAGCAGCGAGTGGTTGCCGTCTTGGTGCAACGGCTGCTCGTAGTTGACGGCGCCCGCCCACTTGCCCCACGCCGCCGCCTGGTAGATGCGCACGTCCTCGGCGTCGAGCGCGGCCTGCGCGAACTCGACCAAGCGCGGGTGCACGAAGAGATCGTTCAGTGCCGGACAGTTGTCGAAGGGGAAGCCGCGCATGCCGTCGAACTGCGTCGCGCGGAACCGCTTGCCCTCCGGCGACCCGTCGCCGAATCCCCGGGCCTGGTTGTAATTGTCGAAGGTGTCGCCGCCGTATAGCCGCTCGATGTCGTCGGCGGCGGCGTCGATGTCGTCGGTAGGAATCAAGCCTTCGACGACGGCCCAGCCCTCGGTCTGCCATTGCCGCGCGGCGTCCGCGAATTCGGAGTGCACCTTCGGAGGGTACTTTCACTCCGCATGGACGACGCCGCCAATATCGCGAAGCGACTGCTTGCCGGCGACGCGTCGCTCTGGCCGCAGCCGAACGTTGCCGCCACACGGCTTGGGTGGCTCTCTAGCGTCGAGACGCTGGCCAATGAAGCGGGCGCGCTCCGTTCGTGGGCCGACAGCGTGGAGCGGTCGCACGTCGTACTGCTCGGAATGGGCGGCTCGTCGCTCGGGCCTGAGGTGTTGCGCGCCGCGGTTGGTTCGTTGCACCTCAACGTGCTCGACACCACCGAGCCGACAACGGTGGCGCAGGCCACCGAGGACCTCGCGAACGCGCTGATCGTGGTGTCGTCGAAGTCCGGTGGCACGCTCGAGATCCAGGCGCTCCTGGCGCGGTGCTGGGAAGTGCAGCCCGATCCGTCGCGCTACGTCGCCATCACCGACCCCGGCACCGGACTCGATCAACTCGCGACCGAACGCGGCTTCGGCCGCATCTTCCGCAACGACCCGAACATCGGCGGTCGCTATTCGGTGTTGTCGTACTTCGGCCTCGTGCCGGCGGCGTTGTTGGGCTACGACGCCGCGGCGCTGCTGGGCGCGGCGGCAACCGTCGACGCCGAGGACGCGGTGACCCACGGACTCGCCATGGGCGCGGCCGCGCTCGAGGGACGCGACAAGGCGACGATTCGCGTGCCGGAGGCCTTCGCCGAGTTCGGGTTGTGGGTCGAACAACTCGTCGCCGAAAGCCTCGGCAAGCAAGGCAAGGGGGTGGTGCCTGTGCCGACGACCGAGCGCGAGCAGGGGCCCGACCGCCACGAGATGACCGTCACGCTCGCCGCGCCGGCCGACGTCGGCCGCGCGTTCCTCTGGTGGGAACTGGCGACGGCCGCGGCGGCGCACGCGGTAGGCGTCGATCCATTCGACGAACCCAACGTGGCCGAGAGCAAAGCCAACACCGCGCGGGTGCTCGACAGCCTGCCGTTGCCCGAAGTCGAGGCGGTCGATCCCGACGGCGTGACCCGGTGGCTCAGCCAACAGGTGCGCAACGGCGACTACGTATCGCTGCAGGCGTACGTCCCGTACGGCGACGCCTTCGGCCTGGAACAGACACGGCACCACGTGCGCGACGCGCTCGGGGGCATGGCGGTCACCGCGGGGTACGGGCCGCGGTTCCTGCACTCGACCGGTCAGTTGCACAAGGGCGGCGCTAACTCGGTGGTGGCGGTGCAGATCGTGCCGCGCTCGGCGCGGGCGGCGTTGGACATCCCCGGGTTCGGGTACGACTTCGCCACGCTGATCGACGCGCAAGCCATCGGCGACCACCAAAGCCTCGTGGAGCACGGCCGCCGGGTCTTGCGCGTCGCCGCCGACGACTTCGCCGAAATCAACTAGGGAGACACCAGAGTGCGCATCGCCATGCTCGGGCTTGGACGGATGGGCGCGGGCATGTCACGACGCCTGTTGCGCGCTGGGCACGAGGTCGTCGGCTTCGACCTCAACCCGCCGGCGATCGCCGATCTCGCGAAGGACGGCGCGCTGCCGTCGAGTTCGGTCGAGGACGCCATCGGACAGTTGAGCGAGCCACGCGTCGTGTGGTTGATGATCCCCGCGGGCGCGCCGACCCAAGACACGATCGATCACGTATCGGCGGTGCTCAAGCCCGGCGACGTCATCATCGACGGCGGCAACTCCAAATACACCGACGGCGTTGCGCGGGCGGCGGCGTTGCAGTTGCGCGGCATCCAGTTCATCGACGCCGGCGTGAGCGGAGGTATCTGGGGACTCGAGAACGGCTTCTGCCTGATGGTCGGCGGTACGGAAGAAGCCGTGGCCGTCGCCCAGCCGGTGTTCGACGCGCTGGCACCCGAAGGAGGCTTCGCCCACGTCGGGCCGGCGGGTGCTGGGCACTACGTGAAGATGGTGCACAACGGCATCGAATACGGGTTGATGCAGGCCTACGCCGAAGGCTTCGAACTGATGAGCGCGGCGAGCGAGTTCAGCCTCGACCTGCATCAGGTCGCCGATCTGTGGCGCCACGGCTCCGTCGTGCGATCGTGGTTGTTGGACCTCACCGAACGCGCCCTCGACGACCGCGCTCTCCTCGAAGAGATCCAGGGCGTGGTTGCCGACTCCGGTGAAGGTCGCTGGACGGTGCAGGACGCCATCGACCGCGCCGTGCCGCTACCGGTCATCACCGCCGCCTTGTTCCACCGGTTTGCCACCCGCGACATCAACGCCTTCGCGCCGCGCCTGCTGGCGGCGTTGCGCAACCAGTTCGGCGGCCACGAGGTGTTGATCGACGACCAGGCGCAAGCGCCGAATCCCAGATCGTGACGCGGGTAGCGCCGCCGGCCGCGCTGGTCGTGATGGGCGCGTCGGGCGACCTGACGGCGCGCAAACTCTTTCCGGCGATCGCGGAACTCCACGCGGGCGGCTTCCTGCCGCAAGGCTTCACCGTCGTCGGCTCGGCGCGCACGGAGATGTCCGACGAGCAGTTCCGCGCGCGTCGTTCTCGACGCCGCGCCGTCTGGTGGTGACGGTTGGCGCGAGGTGGTGGCGCGGTCGCGCTACGTCACGGGTGAATACGACTCCACCGAGACGTACACCGCACTCGGCGAGGTGTTGCGTGAGGTGGACGAAACCTGCGCCACCGGCGGTAACCGCATCTTTTACCTGGCGACCACGCCGTCGGTCTTCCCGGTGATCGCCGAACACCTGGGCAGCGCCGGTCTTAACCGCCCAGGGAACGCCGGCGGCGACTTCGTTCGCATCGTCATCGAGAAGCCGTACGGCCGGGATCTCGAGAGCGCGCAGGCGCTGGACCGCACGGTGCACAAGTCCTTCGACGAATCCAACGTGTACCGGATCGACCACTACTTGGGGAAGGAGACGGTGCAGAACGTGTTGGCGTTGCGGTTCGCCAACGCCATCTTCGAGCCGATCTGGAATCGCCGCTACATCGACAACGTGCAGATCACCGTCGCCGAGACGCTCGGCGTCGGCCACCGCGCCGGCTTCTACGAATCGGCGGGCGCGTTGCGCGACATCCTGCAGAACCACGTGCTCCAAGTGTTGACGCTGGTGGCCATGGAGGCACCGGCACGCATCCAGCCCGAGGAGATCCGCGACGAGAAGGTGAAGGTCTTGCGGGCTATCGACGTGATGAGCCCCGACGACGTCAACGACTTCACGGTGCGCGCGCAGTACCGCGGCTATCGCGACGAGGAAGGCGTGGACCCGAACAGCACCACCGAGACCTACGTCGCCGCCAAGTTCATGATCGACAACTGGCGCTGGGCTGGCGTGCCTTTCTACATCCGAACCGGCAAGCGGTTGACGGCGCGGGCTACGGAGGTTGCGCTTGAGTTCAAGCGCGTTCCCCACCTTCCGTTCATGGCCACCGACGCGACGGAGCTCGGCGCGAATGTGCTCGTCGTGCGGGTGCAACCCAATGACGGCATCACGCTGCGGTTCGGCGCCAAGGTGCCCGGCCAAGAGTTCCGGGTGCGAACCGTCGACATGGATTTCACCTATGCGGAGGCGTTCACCGAAGACTCACCCGACGCCTACGAACGGTTGCTGCTCGACGCGCTCATCGGCGACCCGACGCTGTTCATCCGCGCCGACGAAGTCCGCAATGCCTGGCGCATCTGCGACCCGATCCTCGCCGCGTGGCGCGACGGCCGTTCACCGCTCACCCAGTACGAACCGGGCACGTGGGGGCCGAGCGAGGCTGAGGCGCTCATCGGGCACGAGCGCGACGCCTGGCACGTTCCATGTTCGGCGAGCTAATCCCCGTCGACAACGTTCCGGGCGCGTTCGCGGCGCGGGTCGTCGACGCGTGGCGCGCCCGGCCGCGGCACTTCTTCGGCTTGGTGGTTTCGGGCGGCGACCTGGCGCGGCGGTGCTACGAGCAGCTGGCAGCGGTCGCCCACGACGTCATCGACTGGTCGATGGTCGACATCTACTGGGGTGACGAGCGGCTGGTGCCGCGACGGCACCCCGACTCCAACGAGTTGTTGGTGCGGGATGCGCTGATCAATCGAGTTCCGCCGGTTCGCGGCGTGTTCCCAATGCGGATCGAGGACACCGCCGATCAGTACGACGCGTTGGTGCGCAAGGCGGCGCCGTTCGACGTTGTGCACCTCGGCCTTGGACCGGATGCCCACACGGCGTCGCTGTTTGCGGACTCCGACGCGCTCGACGCTCCGATCGACCGCTACGTGGTCGACAACGAGGACCCAACGGGGACGAACTTCCACCCACGCCGCACGCTGACCTTCGCCGGCATCGCCATGGGCGACCTGGTCATCGTGACCGTGGCCGGCGCCGAGAAACGCGGCGCGCTGCAGCGGGTGCGCGACGACGACCCCACGGCGCCCGCTTCGCACGTCCGCGCACCCCGCGTGGAATGGTTGGTGGGTGAATCAGCGCTTTGAAGGCAAGACCGCCGTTGTCACCGGCGCGGCGTCGGGCATCGGATCGGAGATAGCCCGGCTCTTCATCGAGGAAGGAGCCCGCGTCATGGGCGCCGACCTCGATCCGACCAACGTGCCCGCCGGAGCGTCTGCCTTCGCCGCCGACGTGTCCAAACCGGCCGACGTGAACTCGATGATCGCCGCCGCCATCGAAGAGTTCGGCCACATCGACATCCTGTGCAACAACGCCGGCATCGGATCGGTGCATGACGTGCTCGGCTGCTCGGTCGACGAGTGGGATCGCCTGTTCGAGGTCAACGTGCGCGGTGTGTTCCTCGGCATCAAGGCGGCGTTGCCGTCGATGCTCGAACGTGGCCACGGCGTGATCGTGAACACGGCGTCGGTCGCCGGGATGATGGGGCTGCGCGACCGGGCGGCGTACTGCGCCACCAAAGGTGCGGTCATCAGCCTGACGCAACAGGTCGCCGTGCAGTACGCCGGCACCGGCGTGCGCTGCAACTGCGTGTGCCCGGGGACGGTCGACTCACCGTGGGTCGGTCGCTTGCTCGACCAGGCCGACGACCCGGCGCTGGCGCGTGAACGCCTGGTGGCGCGGCAACCGCTCGGCCGGCTCGGTCAACCGA
The DNA here is from genome assembly GCA_963722185.1 of uncultured Actinomycetes bacterium. Taxonomy (GTDB): domain Bacteria; phylum Actinomycetota; class Acidimicrobiia; order Acidimicrobiales; family JACCXE01; genus JACCXE01. Next base: position 118,429 of record CAVRKD010000001.1, read on the forward strand.
CCGAAGTCGCCAAGGCGATCCTCTACCTGGCCTCGGACGACGCGTCGTTCATGACCGGCAGTTCGCTGGTCATCGACGGCGGCATGACCGTCGCTTAGGAGTCGACGACCACGGGGTTGGTGAGTACGCCGATCTGCTGAATGTCGATCTCGCAGACGTCACCGTCTTTGAGGAAGATCGGCGGGGTGCGGGCGAACCCGACGCCCGACGGCGTGCCTGTCGCGATGATGTCGCCTACTTCCAACGTCATGAAGCGCGAGCAGTAGGCGATCAGTTCGGCGACTCCGAAGATCATCTGCGAGGTGTTGGCGTCCTGCAGCGTCTCGCCGTTGACGCGGCAGGCGATCGCCAGGCTTTGCGGGTCGGGAATCTCGTCGGCGGTGACGATGTGGGGGCCGAGCGGGCAGAACGTGTCGAAGGACTTGCCGCGCACCCACTGCTTGTCACCGAATTGGGCGTCGCGGGCCGACACGTCGTTGCAGCACGTGTAACCGAACACGTAGTTGAGCGCATCGGCCTCGCTGACCCGGCGCGCCTTCGTACCGATGACCACGGCGAGTTCGGCTTCGTAGTCGACCTGCGACGAGTCCTCGGCGAACCAGCGGATCGGGTCGCCGTCGAAACAGATGCTGTTGTTGGTCTTGACGAAAATCAGGGGCGACTTCGGAGGCTCGACCGCCTGCTCGCCCGCATGATCCGCATAGTTGAGCCCGATGGCGAGCACCTTGGACGGTGGTGCGATATCGGTGAATGAGGCGCGAGCCATTAGGTCTCCTTCGTGAGGACGTCGACGTAAAGCGCCGAACGGCGGCCGGTGGGGCCGCCGTCGGCGAAGGCTTCGATACTGATCTCGCCGACCGGCACTTCGACGGCGAAGTCGTACTTGGTGCACTGCAACACCCACGGCTGGGTATGTAACGCGTCGCCGATCCTGAGGTTGACCGACGCGTGGATATCGGGACGCGACCAGGCGAAGGGATCGAGCCGCACCTCGACGCGCGCCGGCGTCGGCTTCATGACGGCGACCTCCCACCAGCCCTCGGTGGTGGCCATCCATCCGGCGAGCTCGCCCATGTCGGCGAGACCGTCGTCGACGCGCCAGTCCTGACGCGTGAGCACAACGGGCTCATCGCTGGCGCCGATGACGATGCGCGGCGCGGCGTACGCATCGGAACGCGTCGCCGCCATGTCGTCGAACCACGAGTCGTATGCGGCGCGCAGCTCCTCGACGATGTCGGCGTGGGCGGCGGCGATGTCGGTGGTCTCCGACGGGTCGGCCACGAGGTCGTAGAGCTCGTCGGGCTTGCCGGGCTCCGGTCGGTGCAGCTTGTGCTGCTGGGTGATGACGGCGTAGTTGCGATAGCGCTCCGGCGTGTTGCCGCGATGCCACTGCATATAGATATGCCGGTCGTCGTGCTCCCCGCACAGATTGACGCCGTCGAGCCTCACGGCTTCGGGCAGCGGAGCGCCGGTCGCAGCGGCGATCGTCGGCAGCACGTCGATCGGAGACGTGATCCGCCCGTCGTCGATGCCACCGGCCCAGCCACCGGCGGGCCACCGCCAGAAGCTGGGCACCTTCACTGCACCGTCGTACAGCGAGCCTTTCTCACCGCGCAGGCCGGCGTTCCAGCGCACCTGCTTGTCGGGTCCCAGTGTGAAGTCGCGCGCCGACGGGCAAGGCCCGTGATCGCTCGTATAGACCACCAGCGTGTCGTCGGTGAGGCCGCGCTCGTCGAGTGCGGCCAGGATGCGGCCCACGTTCCAGTCGATGTTGCTGACCATGGCGTAGAGCCGCGCGTGGGTCTCACCCAGTGGTGACAACTCTCGGTAAGGCGCGATCCACTCCTCGGGCACCTCCAGGGGCGTGTGCGGCGCGTTGGTGGCCCAGTAAACGAAGAACGACTCGTCGGCGTGGGCGTTGATGAAGGAGATGGCCTCGTCGGCGAACACGTCGGTGCAGTAGCCGGCGCTGCGTTCCGGCACGCCACCGCGGTGCAGCACGGCGTCGAAGTACGCCTCGCCCTCGCGCCAGTGGTTCTCGCGGTGATCGCCCGGCTGGCCGATGCCGCCGGCGTTGTGCATCAACGTTTCCTCGAAGCCGAGGTCGCAGGCGCGCATCGGGTAGGCGTCGCCCAGGTGCCATTTGCCAAAGGCACCGGTCCGATACCCGGCGGCGCGCAGCACGTGGCCGAGCGTGACTTCGCCGGGATCGATCATCGAACGGCCGCAAAACGTGTCGATGGCGCGGGTGCGCAGGTGATAGCGCCCGGTCATGAGCGAGGCGCGTGCCGGCGTACACATCGGGCCCGACGAGTAGCGCGTCAATCGCACGCTCTGCGCGTAGAGCGCATCGAGGTTGGGAGTGGAGACGTACGGGTTGCCGTGACAGGCGAGGTCGCCGTACGCGAGGTCGTCCATCATCATCACGACAACGCTGGGTCGCTTCGCGTCAGGCATCGCAGGCATGATGCTCGGAATGTCATCCGTTCGCATTACCGGCATGTCGGTGCACGACCTGCGCTTCCCCACTTCCGACTTGCTCGACGGCTCCGACGCCATGAACCCGGACCCCGACTACTCGGCGGCCTACGTGGTGTTGCGAACGAGCGACCCGGCACTGACGGGCCACGGGATGACCTTCACCATTGGCCGCGGCAACGAAATCTGCTGCGCCGCCATAGAAGCGATGGCGCCGCACGTCAAAGGCCGCGACCTCGACGAGCTGGAGGCCGACCCCGGCGCCTTCTGGCGCTCGATCGCCGGCGACAGCCAACTGCGATGGCTCGGCCCCGAGAAAGGCGTGATCCACCTGGCGACCGCCGCCGTGGTCAATGCCGTGTGGGATCTCTTCGCTCGTCGCTCCGGAAAGCCGCTGTGGAAGTACCTGGCCGATCTGTCCGCCGAGCAGATCGTGGCGGCGGTCGACTTTCGCCATATCTCCGACGCCCTTACGCCCGACGAGGCGCTGGCCATGCTCAAGGAGAACGACGCGACGGTGGCCGAGCGGGAAGCCACGCTGCGCGCCGAGGGCTACCCGGCCTACATCACGTCCGCTGGCTGGCTCGGCTACCCCGACGACCTCATCCGCACCAAGACCCGCGAGGCGCTGGCCGAAGGGTGGGACGCGCTCAAGATGAAGGTCGGTCGCGACCGCGCCGACGACGTGCGCCGCACGCGCATCTTGCGCGAAGAACTCGGCCCTGACCGCCGGTTGCTGATCGACGCCAACCAAGTGTGGGACGTCGACGAGGCCATCGAATGGACACTGGCGCTCAAAGCCGCTGAGCCGTGGTGGATCGAGGAACCGACTTCGCCCGACGACATTCTCGGCCACGCCCGCATCGCGCAGGCGGTGCACCCCATCCGCGTGGCGACGGGCGAGCACTGCCATAACCGCATCATGTTCAAGCAGTTCTTCCAGGCGGGCGGCATGGACATCGCCCAGATCGACGGATGCCGCCTCGGAGGCGTCAACGAAGTCATCGCCGTGTTGTTGCTGGCCGCCAAGTTCGGCGTGCCGGTGTGCCCGCACGCCGGCGGCATCGGGCTGTGCCAGCACGTGCAGCATTTCTCGATGTTCGACTACCTGCGCGTCTCGGCGCGCTTCGACGACCGCATGATCGAGTACGCCGGACACCTGCACGAGCACTTCGTCACCGCGCTCGAGGTGCGCGGCGGGCGGTACATCGCGCCAACCGACGCCGGCTTCGGCCTCGAGATGAAGACGGAATCTCTGGCGGCGTTCGCCTTCCCCGAAGGCATCGTGTGGACCACGCGCGGCGGTGGCTGACCGACTACGGGTGGCTCTCGTAGGCGGCCCGATGTACGACTCGCTCTACGAACCATTCATCGACGACGTGGAAGTAGTCATCCACGGCGATCACCCGACGCTGAATCGGCGCGCCGCCAAGATGCTGGCGGCGGGCGAGCGCATCGACGTGTTGTCGACCCACGGGAAGTACGCGCCCAGCCAAGCGGAGTGGTTGCACCCACTCGGCAATCTGCTCGACTCGCGCGCGTTGGAGGAGCTGGCTCCCAAAGCCGTCGAGCTGTGCACGTTCAAGGGCGATCTGTTGTGCGCGCCGCGCAACATCGACGTGCGCATCCTGTGGTGGCGAACCGATCGGATGGAGTCGCCGCCGCCGACTTGGGAAGCCCTGGTAAAGAGCAACGTCGTGTTCGGGTTCACGGGACGCGAGTCGGGGCTCTTTGGCCTGTTCTTTGAGTTGGTGGTCGGGCGCGGCGGTCGGCTGTTCGACGACGACCTGAAACCAACGATGACCGGCGCCATCGCCGAGTCGGCCATCGAGACGCTGGTCACGCTGGCGGCGCGCGCACCGAGTGGGTTGTCGGGCTGGCATTACGACGAGGTCGACAACGCGCTGCTCGACGGACGAGTCGACTGCGCGGCGGCGTGGCCCGGCGGCTACGACGCCATCCGGACGTCCGCGATCTACGAGCACCTGGCGCCGGCGATGTATCCCGGTGGGCTCTCGTACTCGGGCTGTCACGGCTGGGCGATCCCGAAGACATGCGGCGATGTGAAGGCGGCCGCGGCGTTCGTCAACCAGCTGTGTTCGTACGAAACCCATCAACGCGAGAGCGGCATTCCGGCGCGGGTCGACGTATTCGCCGCGGTACAACCGGTCGACGACGTCGACGCCGCGCGCCTGGCGGTCACCCAGGAGACGATCGCCACGGCGATGATCACCTATCCCCACCTCGCCCGGTTCCCCGAGGTCGAAGACGCGGGGTGGGAGGCGATCAACGCAGCAATTCGCGGCGAACTCTCGCCGCGCGACGCCTGCCAGCAAATCCAGCACGCCGCCCGCTCGGTGCTGGCTACGTGATCGGAGACGGACTCGAGGTCAGCCGGCTCAGCCTCGGCTGCGCGCCGCTCGCCAATCTCTACACCGCCGTTGATCCCACCGTCGCCGAAGCCACGTTGCGCGCCGCGCTCGAAGCCGGCATTACGTATTTCGACACGGCGCCGCATTACGGCGCCGGGCTGTCGGAAACGCGCACCGGCGCCGCGTTGGCGGGCGTGCCGCGCGATTCGTTTCGCATCTCGACCAAGGTCGGGAGGCTGCTGTTTCCCGGCGGACCGCGGAACCAAATCTTCGAAGACGTCCCCGATCTGCATTCGAGGTTCGACTTCTCCGCTGACGGCGTGCAACGTTCGCTCGAGGCCTCGCTCGAGCGGCTCGGCCTCGATCGCGTCGACATCGTCTACGTGCACGATCCGGACGAACACCTCGACCAGGCCATCACCGAGGCCTTTCCGGTCCTGCGCCGGTGGCGGGACGAGGGCGTCGTCGGCGCCATCGGTGCCGGCATGAACTACTCCGCGCCGCTGACGCGCATCGTGCGCGAAGCCGACGTCGACTGCGTGCTGCTGGCCGGCCAGTACACGCTGCTCGACCAGACCGGTCTTGACGAACTGCTGCCGGCCTGTTCGAAAACCGGGACGCGCGTCGCCGCCGCCGCGGTGTTCAACACCGGCGTGTTGGCCGACCCGTCGGACAACGCCACGTTCTTCTACTCGCCGGCGTCACCAGAGATCCTCGACCGGGCGCGTCGCATGCAAGCCGTCTGCGCCCGTCACGACGTGCCGTTGCCGGCGGCGGCCATGCAGTTCGCCCTCGGCCACCCGGCGGTCGAAACCGTCCTCGTCGGCATGCGCTCGCCCGACGAGCTGGCAACCAATGCGGCGGCGTTCCGCCATCCGATCCCGGCAGACGTGTGGGCCGAGCTGAAGGCAGAAGGCCTACTCCCCGACCACGTCCCGACTCCCTAACGCCTCGTACAGGAGCAGCGCGGCGGCGTGGCCGACATTGAGCGAGTCGGCGCGGCCGCGCATGGGAATTGCGACGAGGACGTCGGCGGCGCCGCGCCAGACCTGGCTGAGTCCGTAACGCTCGCTGCCGAGCACGAGCGCGACCGCGCCGTCGTAGTGCGGGCCGCGGTACGACGCTGTGGCCGCGGGATCGGCGGCGATGATCCGCACACCGCGGGCACGCGTCCACGTCACGACCTCGTCGACCGTCGCTTCGATCACCGGCATCGAGAAGATCGTGCCCATGCTCGCCTTGACTGTCAGCGGGTGCGTGACGCGGGTTCGGCGTTCGGTGACGATCACCGCAGACGCGCCGGCGCCGTCGGCGCACCGGATGACCGCTCCGAGGTTGCCCGCCAGCTCCATGCGGTCGAGCACGACGACGCGGGTGGACGCATCGACGCCCAGATCGTCCAGTTGCCGATGGCACAGGTGGGCGATCGCCGCGAGCCCATCCGGCCCGTCGCGGTCGACCATCCGCAGCAGCACCTTCTCGCTGACCTCGAACAGGCGCGCCCCGCGTGCCGCGGCGTCGGCTACCGCTCTCTGAGTTGCGTCGCCGCGGAACAGGCCCGGGCACGCGAACACCACCTCGATGTCGACGCTCGCGTCGAGGGCGTGCCGCAGCGACCACAAGCCTTCGAGCGTGAGTGCGCCCGCCGGTGTGCCAGGACGGTTGCGTTTGGTGTTGAAGAATTGTTTGACGCGCGGGTGATCTACACCCACGCGTGATAGGCGAGGCGACGTCATCGCTCCGGTTCCTTCCGCTCAGGGCAGGAGGGCGAAGCGCGACGCGCGGGACTAGCGAGTCCTGGCTACGAGGCGCGTCGTGTCGCTCCCGCCGCTTCCTCCGACATGGGGTGGAAGCGGCGGAGGCCAAGCGTTGGCGGAGACGCCTTGGTGTGGGGGCCGAACGTCACAGCCGAAAACCGTAGGGACGCGACGGCCGGACGCGCTATTGAATATTCATGGCGCGGCCGAACGACGACGATCTTCGCCGTTTCGCCATCGACGGGTACCTCGTCATTCCGGGAGTGGTGCCCGAGCCGCTGCTGGCGTGCGCCGACGAGGAGATCGACGAGCTAATTAGCTCAACGCCGCCGATCGAGGGCGACGTGGCGCAGCCCGGACAATGCGCGTGGTTCCCGCCGTGCGCGCGACTGCCGCGCTGCGGCGACGCACTGCGTCTCTCGCCGGCGCTCGACATCGCACAAGAACTCGTTGCGCCGAACGTCCTCGCCCACGCCTTCGATCACATCCAGGTGGCAATAACCAATCCCGGGTGGTCCCACGTTCCGGGTGGACCACATATCGACGGCCACCGACCGGACCAGGCGCGGCCGGACTCGTTCACGCTCCTCGCCGGGATCCTGCTGACCGACCAGCGCGAAACGCAGTCGGGCAACCTGTGGGTCTGGCCGGGTTCGCACCTCCAGCATCAGGAGCTGTTCCGCGAGCGAGGCACCAACGTCCTCCTCGAGTCGGGCGGTCACGCCGTGATGCGTGGTCAACCCGTAGAAATCAAGGGCCAGCGCGGTGACCTTGTGCTCGCGCATTTCCTGACCGGGCACAACAAGGGCGGCAATACGTCAGACCACGTCCGCCGCACGATCTACTACCGCCTCGCCGTCGCCGGACACAGCGAGCGCTGGGAGCAAACCTTCCTCGATGCGTGGGCCGAGTACCCCCGCGTCGCCGAAGGTCGCTGACGCTCCGAAGTTGGCGCGGCGGGCGGCGCGGCGCAGCGTGATGAGAACGGCGGGGCCGAGCACGACGATGGCAACGACGTTGGTGACGGCGCGGCCGGTGTCCCAGCCGATCGATGAGCTGGCGAAGCTGAACAGCACGAAGCGGTGCAGGTTCGACAGCACGGCGTCGCCAGGGATGAAGCTGAGGCTCGTGTCGGCGCCGGCACTGAAGGGCCAGAACCACAGGTTGAGCAGTAGGCCGTAGGCATAGGCCGACACCACGCCGTAGAGCGAGAGCAACAGAATCTCGGCGCGGCCCGTCGCCCGCGGCAAGAGTCCGGCGCCCAGCCCCACCCACGAGGCCGCCAGCATCTGGAACGGCAGCCACGGCCCGACACCGGCGGTCAACAACGCCGAGGCGAACATCGCCGTCGATCCGAGGACGAAGCCGAACCCGGGGCCGTACACGCGGCCGGCGAGGATGAGGAGGAACAGCATCGTCTCGATGCCAGCGGTGCCCGCTCCCATCGGCCGCAGCACCGCGCCGAGAGCGGACAGGACGCCGAGCATGGCGAGCGTCTTGGTGTCGATGCTGCCCGACGTCATTTCCGCCAGCACGACGGCGATCAAACACGGCAGCAACACCACGAAGATCAGCGGCGCATCCGTGCCGTGGGCGAGCCCGCCCGAGGTGTGCACGACGAGAGGCCACGCGAACATCGCCAAGCCGATGGCCGACACGACGCCGAGCACCATCCAGGTGCGCAGCCGGAGCGAGAGCGCGACGGTCACGGCAACACGTCCAACGCTTCGGCGACTTCGGCCACCGTCAGCCACTCTGCCGGGAACAGGATCTTGGCTACCTGGGGAGCGAAGGCCGTCGAGGAACAGACGACCTCGGCGGTCGCTCCGTCGGCAACGATCTCGCCTTCGGCCATGACGATCACACGGTCGGCGACTTCGGCTACGAACTCAACGTCATGCGTGGCGATGACGACGGCGCGTCCCTCGGCCGCGAGGTCACGCACGACGACGGCGAAACGGTCCTTGGCCGACGGGTCGAGGCCGCGGGTCGGTTCGTCGAGCAGCATCACCGCGGGCGCCGCCGCCAGCTGGATCGCCAGCGCGAGTGCGAGGCGCTGCCCTTCGGAGAGATCACGCGGGTGCACGTCGGGCGGGAGCGCTCCGACGAGTTGCGTGACGAGCGCGGCCGTGGTGCCGGGCTCCGCGCCAGCGTCGCGGTCGCCTTGCTGGCATTCGGCGGCTACCGAGGTCAAATACAACAGGTCACCGGGCGACTGGGGAACGAGGCCCACCAGCCGTCGCGCTTCTCCGGCCGGCAACGTCTTCGGGTCGCGCCCGCCCACGTCGACATTGCCCGCGGCGCGTGGTCCCGAGCCTTGCAACGCCCACAGCAACGAGGACTTGCCCGAGCCGTTGCGTCCCATCAACGCCACCACTTCACCCGCGTGCAGCTGCACGTCGACCCCGCGCACGGCGATCAGGCCGGGGTACTCGACGACCACCCTGCGCGCCTCGAGGCTTCTTGTGTCACCAGAAAGGGGTCTTGTCCTCGTGGTGACACAAGAAGCGAGTTGTTCGCGCAATGGGTCGGCGAGGCGGCGGGCTTCACGAACCGACAGCGGCAGCGGAGACCAGCCGCACAGTTGGCCGAGCGCGACCACCGGGGGCGCGAGCGGGCTGGCGGCGAAGACTTCCCGCGGTGGGCCGATCACGACCGAACCGTCGCCGGGCAGGCTCAGCACGAGGTCGGCGTGGTGCACGACGCGCTCAAGGCGGTGCTCGGCCATGACGACGGTGATGCCGAGGTCGTGGACCAACCGCGAGATCGCCGCCAGCACATCCTCCGACGCCGTCGGGTCCAGCGCCGAGGTCGGTTCGTCCAGCAGCAAGACGCGCGGCTGCGCCGTGAGCGCGGCACCGATGGCGACGCGCTGTTGCTGCCCAGCCGACAACGTCGCCAACAAGCGGTGGCGCAAGTCGGCGATCCCGAGCAGGTCCAGCGTCTCCTCGACGCGTTTGCGCATCACCGCAGGTGCCACGCCGAGCTGCTCCATGGCGTACGCGAGTTCCTCTTCGACGGTGTCGGTGACGAAGGCCGCCAACGGATCTTGTCCGACGTAGCCGATGACGTCGGCGAGGTCGCGCGGCTTGCACTCGCGGGTGAGCCGCCCGTTGACGACGACGTCACCCACCATGTGCCCGCCAGTGAAGTGGGGCACCAGCCCGTTGATGGTGCCGAGCAGCGTCGACTTGCCGACACCGGTGCGTCCGATCACGACGCACAACTCGCCTTCGGTGATGGAGAAGCTGAGGTCGCGCAGGGCGGGCGCGTCAGCGCCGACGTGAGTGAACGAGACCGAGTCGAAGCGGATCACTGCGGCACCCGCGGCGCCAACCACAGCGGCAGCGCGCCCACGAGGACAAAGGCGAACGCCACCAGCGGCAGCACCGGCCACTGCAACAGGTGGGCCGACGGATTGAGGTCGCCGGCGTCGAGTCGGGCCGACAGGAACAACCCAACGGCGACGGCCACGCCGCAGGCCGCGACCGACGACTCGGGTGCGCGCCACGGCGCGGCGCGGTACGCCGTCACCTGTATCCGCTGGTTCCCGATGACAACGCCGACGACGGCGAGAACAACGCCAGCCAGCATGGCAGGCAACCCGAGTACGCCGGCGACGGTTCCGTCGAGCAGGGCGTACGTGCCGACGCACACGCCGCACAGCCCGACCAGCAGCAGCGCCGCGCTCGCCCGACGCGTGCGAGCAGGCACATCGGCCGTGCGGCCGTGCCCGCGGGCGTCCATGGCGGCGGCGAGCAGGAGCGACCGATCGAGCGCGTCAGTGAGCACCGGTATCGCGACCTGACGAATGACGTGTATCCCCTTGCCGCCACCGCTACGCAGCTTGCGGGCGCGGCGCACACGAGCGGCGCTCTCGAGCAGTTGTGGCGCGACCGTCACAGCGACGGTTACGGCGACCCCGATCTCGTGTAGCGCGGCGGGCGCCGACTTGATCAGCCGCTTCGGGTTGGCGAGCACGTTGGCCGCGCCGAAGCAGACGAGCAGCGTCGCGAGCCGCAACCCGTCGTAGAACGCACCGAGCACGTTCTCCAAGGTGACCGGCCCGCCGGCGCGAATCCCCGACGACGCTGGGAGCGGTATCTCGGGCAGGCGGAACAGGACGTGAGTGCCCGCCCCTCCTCCGAGCACAACGCGGAACACGATGCGGATCCCGATCACGACGGCGGCGAACACGATGTAGCCGCGCAAGCCGCGCTGGCCCGCGCCGCGTCGCGGCGCCCGCGCGACGGCGACCACGCCCACCACGATCATGACCGCGACGAGCAATAGCGGGTTGGTGGTGCGGCTGGCGGCGGCGGCGAGGCCGAGCGCCCACAGCCACCAAGCCACGGGGTGCAGCTCCCGCGGCAACCTCATGCCGACGACCGCCGCCGTGCGAACACCAACGCGCCAGCGCTGAGCAGAGCGAGCACGGCGACCGACGCGATGAATCCGCCCGACGTGCCGCCGTCGCCGCCGTCGGAACTCAGGTCGACGTCGCCCAACGCGACCACGGTCGAGGGCGTCGTGGTCACCGTCGCGGTAGGTGCCGTCGAGGTCACCGCCGTAGTGCCGGGCAGAGCGGTCGAGGACGTGGTCGCCCGCGTGGCCACCGTCCCCGCTGTGGGGGGCGCCTCGGTCGTGGTCGTCGTCGCAACTGGTTGGGGCGACGTCGTCTCGACGATCGGCGCCGGCACCGGGTAGCGCGGCGGCTCGGCGGGGCCGTCGCCGTCACTGAACGACCAGCCGTCGATCGAGCCGGGCGGGGGTTTGCGGCCGCCAGCGCCGTAGTTCGAGTACTTCCACTGACCCCCGCGCGGCGCGTACCAGTACGCCCAGTACGGCCCCGCAGGCGGCTGGTCGGTGCACGGCGCATTCTCGGGTTCGCCGGCGATCCGACAGACGAAGCCGCCTGCCTGCTCGTAGCTGATGTTCGCCCGCTTGAACACGTCGAAGCCGCTCTTGATCGGTTGCGGCGCGCAGCGAACGTTCACACCGCCGCCGAGTTCGTTGAAGTCGACGGCGATCGTGACGTCCTGGTTGTTGTCGCACTCGCGGTTGGCGTCGTCGGCGCGCACCGGCAGGGTGACGACAGCCGCGGCGCTAGCGAGGGCAGCGCTTAGCGCCAGCCAGCGACGGACCGACATGGCGACGCCTTACTTCTTGAACGGATACACGATGCGGCGGCGACGCGTAACGAGCAGCAGCCCGATGCCGGCGGCGAGGACCGCTACTCCAGCCTGGGCGCGCACGCTCGTCGGTTCGCCGGTGCGAGCGATGACCGCCGGCGGCCGCGTCGTCGTGGTGGTCGCGCCGGCCGCGATGGTCGTCGAGGTCGTGGTCGTGGTGCCGGCTTGCTGCGCTGTAACCGTGAATGGCGACGAGATAGTGACCCCGGAGTCCTGGCCGGTGAGCGAAACGCTGTGCTGGCCCGCGGTCATCGACGACGGAAGCGTGAATGACTGCGAGACCAGGCCGGAGTCGTTCGCCGTCGGGGTGCCTACGGTCACGGGGTCCGACGACACCACCACCCTCACGGTTTCGCCCGTGGCGAATCCCCCGCCGCTGACTGTCATGGTGCCGCCTTCGGGCACCGAGGTCGACGACAGCGTGATGGTGGTTGACGGCTCCACGGGTTCGCGCTCGCCGATCAACGCGTACGACGGAAGGCCGAGGGCCAGTACGCCCTGCGCGGTGGCCCGTGCGGCGATAGTGCGGCTTTGCTCGTCGAGGCCGTCCGCAACGGCGGCGTCGTGGCCCTCCTGGTCGAGCAGGATCGCGCCGGCGTCGTCGCCGCTGGTCAGTTGCAGCGTCTTGACGAAGGCGGCGCCGTTGTTGGCGTTCGGCGCGCCACCGAAAGCGCGCCGCGCCGCCGAGGCGAGGCCCGTCGAGTTGGCGTTGCCTCCGAAACTGCCGTCCTCGTTCTGGGTCGTGTCGAGATAACCGACGCCGTCGATGACGGCGTCGTCGACGGCCTCGTCTTGTTCGACCGCGCCGAGCGCCGTCAGCGCGAACGACGTGGCGTCGACGTCCACCGTTGCGTTGTCCGCGCACTTGGCGTCGGCGAGTTGAACGCGGAAGCCACCGTTCGGGCACTGTTGCAACAACAGGTAGTTGACCGCCGACTCCGGGGCGCCGTCTTCAGAAGCCGCGAGGCCGAGAATGTCGAACGCTTGGCCGATGCCGTTGCTGTAGTCGACCGGGTCGCCGCTCTGGAAGTCGGTGGCCTTGTCCTTGAACCGGCCGTTGGCGGCCAGCAGGCTCCGTAGGTCGGCTTCGAGGTCGTGGCCGCCGAGCGCCTTCGGGTCGAGGCCGTACGTCGCGCCGAAGGCTATGGCCTTGCCCAGCGCGCCGGCATAGAGCGACTCGGGATCGAAGCCGGTGACGTACGCGTCGACGTTGTCGACCACCCAGTCAGCCGTCGCCTGGGGCTCGGTCCCGTTGGCGCGTCCAGCGGCTGCGAGCGCCAGCAAGGCGTCGATGGTGAGCCCGGTGTCGTCAAAGGTCTGGAACTCTTCGTTTTCGTCGACGAAGCCGGAGACGAGGTGATGCCCGTTGGCGGCCAACTGCGTCTCCAGCCAGTCGAGCGCGTTGACGGCTTTCGGCGTTACCGAGGCGCCCGCGGGAATTAGCAACCCCAAGCTCAATGCGACGCCGGCGCCGACCGCGAGGGCCTTGCGCAATGAATGCTTCGTGTTCATTTGTATTGCCCTTTTCCGTAGCCTCGACGGTTGAGTGAGCCAAAACCTTCAGCCCGGTCATCCGACTTCCACGGCCTCGAACGAGACGTGGTCACGGCTGCGGGTCAGCGCCGGATTCGCACCGGCTTCCCCGAACTGATGGTGATGTATGTCCGCCCGACTCTAGCGGCCGGCGGTTCTAGGCGATCGCTTCGCGCACCGAGGCGAGATAGTCGACGTGCTGTTCGACATCGGTGAAGCCGTGGTTCATCGTCAGGATCGACGCGTGCGTGCCTCCGGCTTCGTCCCACGCCGCCACGTGTTCGGCGACGCGTTCGATCCCGCTGTTCGAGAACACCACCATCTCGCCACCGAAGTCGCCGACGGACCGGTCCGCTGCCGCGACGAGATCGCGCACCTGGTTCCAGGCGTCGATGGCGTTGGGCGTCCGCCCACCGAAGATGAACCCGTCGCCGATGCGCGCCGCGCGCCCGAACGCCGCCTCGCCGAAGCCACCGAACCAGATCGGAATCGAGCGAGTTGGCAGTGGCAGGGTGCCAGCCCGATCGACGCGGTCGAAGCGTCCGGTGAAGTCGACGACGGGTTCGGTCCACAATCGGCGTAGTAGTCCGACCTGCTCCTCCTCGCGCGCGCCGCGCGTATGGAAGTCCTGCCCGAGCGCTTCGTACTCCACGTAGTTCCAGCCGACGCCAACGCCGAGGCGGAACCGGCCGTCGCAGAAGAGATCGAGGTCGGCGGCCTGCCGAGCGACCAACGCCGTCTGGCGCTGCGGGAGGATGATGATGCCGGTGCAGAAACCGATCCGCGTCGTCTGGCCCGCCAGGTAGCTGAAGAGGACGAACGGATCGTGGAACGGATCGCTCTCGGTATACGGACCCCATAACTTCGGCTCGCGCCCTTCATGCACCGCGCCGAGGACGTGGTCGTACGCCAGTAGATGGTCGAATCCCAGCTCCTCGACCGCCAAGCCAAAGCGTTTCGCTGCCGCAGGGCTTCCGCCCAGTTCGATTTGTGGGTAGACCACTCCTATGTCCATACAGCGAATCCTTGCAAGCGCGGCCGTGCTCGTGTTCGCCGGCATGGAAGGCGGCGAGACGATGAAGGGCACGCTGACGGTCAGCTAGCCGGCGCCACCAAAGGCCACGGGCGTTCGCGCTCCACGGCCAACGCGACATCGAACAACAACGCGTCTTCGTGATGGCGCCCGAGTACCTGCATGCCGACGGGTAGCCCGTCGACGGTTCCTGCTGGGATCGACACCGCCGGGTTGCCGTAGATGTTGGAGATGATCGTGAGCGCGCCCATGTTCACGAGGTCCGGGAACTTCTCGCTGGCGAAACCCAGCAGCCGCGAGGGGATGGCCGGCGATGCGGTGGCGGCGAGGCGTACGGCGGTGAGCAGCGCGCGGAACACGAACTTGCCCGCCGGCCGCTTCATGGCCGCGTCCACGATCGAGTGCTGGTCGCTGCTGGTCGTCGACGTGGCTGCGAACGCGGGACCGGGGTTGGTGGACGCGATGACGAAGTCGACCTGCTCGAAGGCGCGCGCCATCGCTTCGTTCGCCTGAACGCGCAGCGCCTCCGCCGCGGCGGCGGTGTGCAGGTTGTACATCGACTGCGACATGAACATGCCGACGGCTACCTCGTCGGTCAGATCGCTCGCACAGCCGGGCCACTGGTCGCCGATATCGGCGAGCAACGTCGCCAGGTTGCCCATGGCCCACTGCGCCGCCAGGTTCGGCGTGGTGATGTCGAGGTCGACCTGGATCATGCCGGTGGCGTCGATCAACGCCTTGGCTTCGCCGCGCAAGTGGTCCTCCACTCCGGCATCGAGCGTGATGCCGCCGAGGTTTGGAATCACGGCGACGCGCTTGCCCGCCAGCTCGTGCGTACCGAGCCCGGCTTCCCAGCCGCCGGCGGACGGGAGAGTCGTCGGGTCGTAGGGGTCGAGGCCTGCGCACACGTCGTAGTACCGCGCCGCGTCACGCACCGAGCGCGACAGGTTGCCGAGCACCACGGTGTTCGGTCGCGCGTACGCGTGCGGCGCGCGCGTAATGCGACCGAACGTGCCCTTCATGCCGAGCAGCCCGGTGTACCCCGCCGGGATGCGGATGGAACCTCCGCCGTCGCCGCCACTCGCCAACGACACCAGCCCGCCAGCCACCGCCGCCGCCGATCCGCTCGACGAACCGCCGACGGTGCGGCCGTGCCGCCATGGGTTGTGCGTGACGCCGTTGATCTTGGTGATACTCACGTTGAGCCCACCGAATTCGCTCGCCGTCGTCTGACCGACCGGGACGATGCCACCGCGTTCCTTGAGACGTTGCGCGTGGTGCGACGTGTAAGTCCCGATGCGGTCTTTGAACACGAGCGACGCCTCGGTGTACGGCCAACCGGCTACCGGATCGAGCTGCTTGATGCCTGTAGGCACGCCGCCGAAGGGCAACGAGACGTCGGCGCGTTCCGCCGCCGCGCGGGCGCCGTCCTCGTCGACGTAAGAAAAAGCGTTGATGCTGGAGTTGCGGATCGCGGTCAGCGTCGCCTCGAGTTCTTCGGTCGGACTGCGCTCACCCGCGCGGAATGCGTCGACCAATGAACATGCATCGCCCTGCCAAGGAGTGTCGGTCACCGCTACAGCCTGCCGCGTCTGGCGCGGATTAGCCGACGGGCGTCAATTGTTTTGCGGCGTCGAGGTGATGAGCGAGGCGGCGAAGACGGACGTCGTTCGGACACAGCATCGACAAGATGCGTAGCTGACTCTCCGCGATCGTGTCGCCGCCAAGGACTCGTTCGAAGAGGTCGTCGACAACCTGCGGGGCAACACGGGCGACGACCGGCGCTTCGATCACCGACACGGGCGGCGGCGCCACCAGATCGGCGACAGCGCAAGGTCGATTGGGGAGCAGCGTCTTTCCGTGCCGACTCGCGACAGCACCCAGGCCGACGCAACTCACGGTGGCGACGAGCCCGATGGCGGGGTTGAACATCGTCGTCGTCACGAGCACCGACGCGACGAAGAAAAGCTCAGCGGACCGGCAGTCGGTCGCGTCGTCCGTCGCGTCGAACGCGTTCATCAAAGGGGAAACGGACATTCGTCGCCTTTCTCGCGCAAGCGACCTGCGTACGGCGAGCCGGCCGGTCAGTGACCGCCAACAGCGGGTACGGACAACTCGCCAGCTACGCGGCGGGCGGCAAGGCGCGCACGCTGGCGCGAGTGACTGAGCCAGCCATTCGGCCACGTCCAATGCGCCGGCACCGACCATGAGATCTTGGATACCGTGGGTATGTGAACGACGACTTTGACCCGGGGCTGCCTCCCGATAGCGACTTCAGCGTGCGGCTCAACGGGGAGCAGATCGAGTCGTTCCATCGTGACGGGTTCACGTCGATCCCCCGCATCACCACCGACGAAGAGATCGAGTGGCTCAAGCCGATCTACGACCACCTCTTCGGCAACAAAGGCTCGTTCAAAGGCGGCTACTTCGACCTCGCCCGCAAGTACGACGAAGAGGGCGTCGACTTGGTCCCGCAGGTGCTGGCGCCCGACGTGCGCTGGCCGCAGTTGCGCCAGACGACGGCGGTGCGCAACGCCCGCGCCATCGCCCAGCAGTTGATGGACCTACCGCTCGAAGACATCAAGCAGTGGAGCCACATGATCCTCAAGCCGGCGCGTATCGGCGGCGACCTGCCGTGGCATCAGGACGAGGCGTACTGGGATCCCGACTTCCGCTACCGCGCCCTCGGCGTATGGGTGCCGCTCGACGTGGCCACCGTGCAGAGCGGTTGCATGCACTTCAAACCGGGCTCGCACACCGGTCCGGTGCTGCCGCACCAGCACGTGAACGACGACCCCGAAGTGCACGGCTTGATCGCGCCGTCGGTCACCAACGACGGCGAAGTGGCCGTCGAACTCCAGCCCGGCGGCGCCACCTTCCACCACTGCCGGACGCTGCACCGCACGCCACCGAACGTGAGCGACCACGTTCGCCGCGCCTGGGCCAATGAGTTCCAGATCGACCCGATCAAGAACGACGGTTCGGAGCCCGACCGCCCGTGGGTGCGCGAAGGTCATGCCGCCTGGGAACAGCGCTCCATCTTCTCCAGCTAAATAGTCTTCTTCATCGACCTGAGTCCCTTCGTCCCGCGGCTGTTGCCGGAGATCGCCGGACGAACGCGCGGACCAATCCACCGGGTCATCGACGGAACACTGGTCTTCGCTGACTTGAGCGGGTTCACTGCGCTGTCCGAGCGCCTCGCCGCGTTGGGCGGCAAAGCCGGCGCCGAAGAGATGACGGCGGTGCTCAACGAAGTCTTCGGTGAGCTGCTCGATCTCGCAGCGGTGCAAGGCGGCGAGATGCTCAAATACGGCGGCGACGCGGTGCTGCTGTTGTTCCGCGGCGAAGAGCACGCGGCCCGCGCCGTCAACGCGGCGCGCAACATGCAGCGCGGCCTCACGCGCGTCGGCAACATCGTCACCGACCTCGGGCGCGTACGGCTGCGCATGTCAGTCGGGGTGCACAGCGGGCCGATCGACTTCTTCGTGGTCGGACCGCATCGCGAGCTCGTCGTCGCCGGGGAGGTACCGACGACCACGGCGGCGATGGAGTCGGCCGCCGACGCCGGTGAGATCCTGCTGTCCCCCGACACCGCGGCGCTGCTGCCACCGGCCTGTCTCGGCGAAGCCAAGGGCGACGGCGTCCTGCTGGCGCGCATGCCGAGCGGGATCGCCGCGCCGGGCGTCGTCGAACGGTCTCCGGCCGATCTGTCGAAGTTCATCCCCAAGGCGTTGCGGTCCACACTCGCCGCCGGACCGGTGCAATCCGAACACCGCCCGGCCACGATCGGCTTCGCGTTGGTGGAGTTCGACGAGTCGGCCTCGCTCGAGCAACTCCACGAGACGTTTGAGCGCATCGAGAAGACCCTCGCCACCTTCGACGTGACCTTCCTCGCCACTGACCTCGCTGGTGGAGGCGTGAAGATCATCACCGCCGCCGGTCTCCCGATCGCGCAACCAGACGCCGAAGAGCGCATGGTGCGCGCCGCCCGAGCCATCGTCGAAGCCGACCTCCCACTGCCCGTCCGCTTCGGGATTCAACGCGGACACGTTTTCGCCGGCACCGTCGGCCCGCCGTACCGCATGGCGTACACGGTGATCGGCGACGTCGTGAACACCGCGGCCCGCCTGATCGCGCGTGCAGAAGCGGGCGAGGTCCTCACGCTCGAGCCGGTCCTCGAGCAGTGCAGCACAGAGTTCGCCATCGACGAGCTCGCTCCGTTCGTGGCCAAGGGCAAGGCTGAGCCACTGAACCCGCTGCGCGTCGGCGTGGCGATGGGTCAGCGTCGCGGGACCGACGAGGTTCTTCCGCTCGTCGGCCGCGAGGCGCAGGTCGCGATCATCGACGAGGCGCTCAACGCGTTGCGAGCTGGTCGCGGTGCCGTGCTCGACATCGTCGGCGAGGCCGGCATGGGCAAGAGCCGCGTGGTCGACGAGCTGGTCGCCCACGCGGACGACCTTCGCGTCATCCGCACCGAAGCCCACGAACTCGACTCGGGGCGCGCCTACGGCGTTGCCGCGCTCGTGCTGCGCGAGCTATTCGGCGTCGACACCCCAACGAAGCTTCGTCAGCGCGTCCGCGATCACGCCCCCGAACTTGCCGGATGGGCTCCTGTTCTCGGCGTCGCTTTTGGCTTCGACATCAAGGCGACGACAACGACGGCGCGCCTCGCACCGCAAGCAGTGCCGGCGAAGATCCGCGAAGTCACGGTGGCGTTGGTTCGTGCGGCCGTGAAACGTCGAACCGTGGTGTTGGTCGAAGACCTGCACTGGTCGGACGCTCCCTCGGCGCGGTTGCTGCAAGCACTTGGCAGCGCGACCGAGAACGTTCCGATCTTGATCACGTCCACGCGCCGAGCCGTCGAAGGCGCGATCGTCCCCGTCGGCATCACGGTCGAAGTGACCGAACTCGCCGACGACGCCGCGGGCGAAATGCTCGACCGCCTCTGCGGACGCCCGTTGCTTCCGAACGAGCGCGCAGCGCTTCTCGGTCGCGCCGGAGGGAATCCGATGTTCCTACGAGAACTGGCGGTCTCGATTGCCGGCGGCATGCAGGGCGAACTGCCCGATCGCGTCGAGTCATTGATCAAGGCGCGCATCGATCGACTCGAGGCCGCGGATCGCGAGGTTCTACGGGCAGCATCGGTGGTCGGCCGCGACTTCAGTGCCAAAGAAGTCTCTGCCGCGCTGGGCGAGACGGTCGCGCCCATCGTCTGGGACCGACTGGCAAGTTTCGTCGCGCAGGACTCGCGTTTGCGCTTCCGCCACGCGCTGATTCGTGACAGCGCCTACGAAGGACTGCCGTTCCGGACGCGGCGGCAGCTTCACCAACGGGTGGGCGGTCACCTCGAGGCACGCGCTGACGCCGCCGACAACGTCGAGCGCCTCGCGGTCCATTTCGCGGCCGCCGGCGACGGCGAGAGAGCGTGGCGGTACGGCGCCGCCGCGGGCGATCGTGCTCGCGGCCGATTCGCGTATGCCGAGGCAGCCATGTTCTACGGCGGCGCTCTCGGTGCACAGGCCGAGATCGACGACGACGAGCGCTTCCGCGTCGTCGACTCGCAGTCGTATTGCCTTCAGACGTCTGGCAGCTTGGGTGCAGCTCTGGAAGCGATTCGGCGAGGCCGTCGGTCGGTGCGCAACAACCCCGACAACAAGGCCCGGCTCTGGCTCCAAGAAGCAACCTGCCAGCTGACCCTTGGCGAGATCGCCAAAGCTGATAACGCCGTGCAGGCCGGGCTTCGGCTGATGAAGACGTCCAACGGGGACCGCGCCACGCACGTGCGGCTGCTGGTACAGAGGAGCCAGATTCTTGAGAGCCGCGGCCAGCCAGCGGCCACGCGGCGGCTCGCGATCGCCGCGAGCACGCTCGCAGAAGAGGTGGGTGACAAACCCGGACTCGCCCACGCGCTCGCAGCGAGATTTAAGGCCGAAACGAGCCTCCGCCTGCCCGGTCGAGCCGAGATCGGCGCGCGGGCGCGGGAACTCTTCGAGGAGCTTGGTCAGGAAGTGGACTCAGCGGTCGTCTTGACGCTGATCGGCAACGATCTTGACCGGTCTGGAGACTTCGCCGGGGCAGTTCTGGCTTACGACCGCGCCGAGGAACTACAGGCGAGGGCCGGACTGCAATTGCACGCGGCGGTCACGGGTTATAACCGTGCCGAGTTGCTGCTGACGCAAGGTCGCTTCGAAGAAGCAGCGCCGCTTGTCCGCCGTGTGCTCGACGTCTTCATCGCTGCTGGGTACCCGGCCGGACGACTCGCGGCCGCGTGTCTCGACGCGCAACTCCGCTCAGCCGCGGGCGACCCAGAGGCCGCGTGCGCGCAGTTGCGAGAGTTGGCCGCGGAATACCGAGGGTATGAAATGGAAGCCGACGCCAAGGAGATCGAGCTAGTCCTCGCGGAGACCTTCCTCATTCACGGCGATCTGAAGAACGCTCGGCTCTGCGTGCCAGACCCCACAGAGCTGGCGACCGAGTCCCTTCGCTCGCGTTGCGCCCGAGCCCACGCGGTCATTGCGGCGCGGTCGAGGAACACCACTCCGGAGGCCGTCCGGCTCTCGTTGGAGAACGCGATTCGCGGCGCGACCGATAACGACCTTCCGTATGCCGCGGCCGTTGCGCGGCTGCTTCGGGCGCGGCTATTCCGGGAACACGCCGACGAAGCAGGAGACGCTCTGGCGGAGCTCGATCGAATGGGTGTCGTGCGCGTTCCGGTCGCCGACGTTCTTGTTACAGCGTGAACTGGAAGTCGGCGTACTTCGTCAGGCCGCCCGTGAACGTGATCTCCAGGCGACGGCACGTTGTAACCCACGTCTTCTGGGTCTTCCAGTTGTAGACGAACTGCTTGTTCTTGGCGTCGTAGATCACGGTTCGCGCGAGTGTTTCCGGCGCGGCGCCTGTCGGCACCCGGCTACTGCAATTGATCGCGAACGACCGGATGCCTGTGACCGAGTTCGGATCGGTGATCTGCACGCCGGACGCAGTGAAGAGCTTCCACTTCATCGGCACCGTGGAGGCCGCGGTCACCTTGTTGATCGCGGTCGGGTTCTTGACCGGCGAGTACCAGCCCTCGAACCGAACGCTCGGCGGTGCGGCCGTCACGGTGTAGCTGACCGGCTGCGATGTTGTGCGCCCAGCACCGTCCGTCGCGGTCACCGTAAAGGTCTTCGTGCCTGTCGAAGCAGTGTCAATTGCCGCTCCATCGGCAGAAGTCCCGATGCAGGATGCGACACCGGCGCCACTGTCAGCGCACGCGAAGTCCGCGAGCACGACCGCATCCTGCTGATAACTCGCCCCTGGCGCGGGCGTGGTGATCGCTACGGTCGGCGCAGTCGTGTCGATGGGCACGATTACCTCGCCCGTCGCGCCGTCGTTCGTGCGATAGGCGACGGTGTGCGTGCCGTCGCCGGTTACGGGAACAGGCGCGTCGTAGGCCTGCCATTCACCGTCGTCGACGGAATACTCGAAGGTCGTGTCTTCGTCGCCCGTCAGCGCAACCGACGCCGACGGATACCAGCCCGAGGCAGAAGGCTGACCAACGACCGCTGCCGTCACGTTCGGCGGCGCGGGTGGTGGCGCGGCGGCGGCGTAGAACGCCCCCTTGCGCGTGGCGTAGGCGGTGTTGCCAGCGGCGTCGACGGCGACGATTAGATACTCGAGGTCGGCCCCATCGGCGTCGGTGGCGGCGCCACCCGTGCCGAGCCAACGTGTTGGCGCTGACGGATCGCGGGCGAGTGCGATGCGCGTCCACGCATCGGTTCCCACGTCACCGGTGCCGACGGCGTGGTAAAGCACGGAAACAGCCTTGATCGTCTCAGCTCCGAGCACATCGTCGACGTCGGCCGCGAACGAGACGCCGTTGCCGACCTCGGTCGCGCCGGTCGCGAGGATGTCGGGCGACGTGAAGTCGCTGCTGTTCGAGTAGTGCACCTTGCCGGCCATGCGCCGATAGAAACGCTGCGCGCCGTTGACGTCGCCGTCCGCGTCGGAGTCGGTGGCACGGTACTGACCCGTCATGAGGACGAGCCGTTGCCGCTCTCCGGCGGCGGTGGTGAAGTCGTTGATGCGTTGCAGCGCCGCCGGGAAGACCGACGTTGCGTTCTCTACTTCGGTCTCGCGGCTCGAGTCGTCGAGCACGACGGTGGCGAACACGGCGTTCGCCGCGACCTCGTCAGAGGTCAGTCCCGTGAGCTCGGCGCCGTGCGCGACCAGGCCGGTCTGTGTCACGTCGAGCTCGGACTTCGGTTGGATCGGACGGTCGTGGGTTACCTGCGTCCCGCCGCTGCCGCTCCAGTAGGTGCCGTTGGCGGAGGTGTGGGGCGTGAACGTATCTGCATGGTCAAACGCCGCGACGCTGAGGCCAGTGCGATCATCCGGGGTGAGAGGCAACGACGGGCCGGTGCCCGGGATCGCGCCCGTACCGACTTTCCAGTGCGGCAGTCCGTACATCGTCGCTTCCGCGAGCGCCTTTTCGTCATAGACGCCGTACACGCCGAGCCCGCCGAGGTAGTCGTGCTTGGCGAACGTCAACGCCTGGCCGACGGTCATCGTCGTGGTCAAGTTCTTGGTGAAGCCGAGCATGATGTCTTCGGAGAGAGCGATCGCGTCCTGCAAGCCATAACCGAACCCGGTCTGGCCTACGTAAGTCGCCTTCTTCGCCGAGAGTGACTGCGCCCAGTCACGCGTGCCGGGGTTGGACGGCCCCACGACGATGTCGGGAACGCTGAGGCCCGAGTGGCAGCCCATGGAGAACACCAGGCCGCCGTCGAGTGTGCCCGCGTCAACGTCGGCCGTTGTGACACGGCTGCCGGCCGGATCGAGCTGATCGCGAAGGCGGGGTGGCACGAGCGAGTTGTGGCCGAAGTGCGCGTTAAGCGACACCAAATCCGGCGGCGTGGCCGCGGACGTGAACTTTGGCTTCAGATCTGTATCCGTCCAGGTGTTACCGATGAGCTGGTTGTTCGTAGTCGCAGGCGCACCGGTGAGCGCGTCGAGCTTGGTGTCGATCTCGGTCGCGACGTCCTGCATGAAGTCGTAGCCGGCGGTGAGGGCGGTGCTCTTGTCGAGGCGGCCATCGTTGGTAGACGACGCGTCACTGAACGTGCCCAAGTAATTCGTGAGCTGGCCGGAGATCTCCGCCGGCGTTTCGACGAGGCGACCGACGCCAACGTCGGACACGTAGAGATGCCGTCCGAGATACGGAGCTGGCGCGCCGTCGCCGTAGGGGTCGTCGCTCAGGACGTTGCCGGCGGCGAAGGCACTCGCCGTCGAGAGCGAACCTCCGGCGATCGCCACGGCGTCGGCGTAGGTGCGCTCGTTGGCGGCCTGCGTCAGATCAGGAATACGCGCCGACGGGATCACGTCGTCGTTACCGACGACCACGATGTGCTTGATGCGACCGGCGCGCAGATCGACGAGTCGGTCGACTTCGGCGTTTGTCTTGCGCACCACGTCGTTGGCGAGATCAACCGAGCACGGGTCGGCATCCCACGCCGCGTAGGCCGAGCGCACCGACGAAGAACCGTCGATACCGATGACTGCACCCTTCACCGTCGAGTTGTTGGCGAAGTTCTGCACCTGGGTCATAAGCGATTGGACCGTGGCCGCCGGATACATGGCGGAAAGCCGGCTCTGATTGACGAGGACCAACGTCTCGACCGTCGTCGCCACACTGGTCGGCAATGTGCCGAGCGCTCCCGGCGACAACGAACGCGGTGTGTCCGGACACGACGGGATCGGATCTCCGATCTCTTTGGCGGCCTGCAACGAGTAAGGATGGCTGCTCGATGCATTGTTGTAACCGGCGACCTGCACGATGTACTCGCCGGTGACCGGCGCCAGGACGGTCACGCCTTCGTTGAATCCACCACGGTTGGTGGAAAGCGCAACGACCGGCTTCGAAAGCAGTTCGACGTCTTGGATGACGTCGGGTCGCACCGGCTCACCCAAGCGGTTCGGGTTGTCGAACACGGGCACGATCGCTTCGTTGCCATCGACGCTTGCGCGCAGCGGAGCGGTCGCCGCGCCTTGCGGGGCGTAAACGACGAGGTCGAGATCGGCGTTCCCCCCGGTGACGTCGGGCGACGGCTGGTCGAGCAGGATTCGCACGCGGTCGCCGGCGTTCATGGGCAGTTTGAAGTAGTCGACGTCGCCGGGTTCGGCGACGTGCGTCAGATACATCGTGTCGGGCTCGAGCACCGGCGATGTCGCGTCGACATTGTTTTCCGGCTCGAAGCGCTCCGTGATGGCGATGCCGGCCTGGTTGCCGATCGACTGCTCGACGCCAGGTGCGGTGACGCTCGCCGAAACCCGGCGACCGCCGGACAGCAGCTGTCCAGGGAGCGCTGAGAACGAGAGTACGGCCGTGCTGCCTGCGGGGATCGTGACGCCCTCGAGGCGCGCGCGCATCGTGCGGCCGTTGGACTTCATCGGCACCCACACCGGCGGCTGGGCGCCGTCGATCGACACGCCCGCACTGTTGAAGAGGGGCACGAACCCGGCCGGGAGCGCGACCGAGATGGTGGCCTCACGGGCGTTGGCAACCCCGACGGGGCTGAACTCGACGTGGTAGTCGACGTCGTCGACGTCAGGCTCCGCGACCGCGGCGAACACTTCGGATTCCGGATCGAGGGCCTGGAGAGGTCGCACCTGCGGGGGTAGGAGACCCATCAACGCAAGCAACACGTTGTAGTCGCCAATGGCTGGCAGCAACTTTTGCAGCACGGCGTCGGGACGAATGGCTCCCTGATCCTGAGCGAACGCGAGTGTCTCGTTCGCATCGCACACGCCAGAAGCGGCCGCGCAGTTGACAATCGCGCCGACGGCAGCGCCCACCTGATCCATGGTGAGGGAGCCGAGATCAGACGCCGCCAGATCGACGTTGCTGAGCAAAGTCGCCTCAAACGGTGTGTCGACTTCGTTGCCTGAAGTCGCGTCGAAATCCCACACGACCGAATTGACGGAGAGCTCGGCAAGCTCGGGCAGCAGCGTGAGCGAGACCCCCTGGAGTTGCAGTTCGATTAGCGAAGCCGAAAGAGTTCCACCCGAGCGGCTGGGAGCGGCGAATCTGGCCGCACCGCAATCAGCCGCGTCCGTTCCGCCGGTCGCGATGAACGCGTCGTCAAGCGGCTCCAGCGCGGTACACCAGCGCGCTTCTGTCGCCGCGTCTGCGAGGTTCCGCAGGGGCATCTGACCGAGGAAGAAGCTGAAGAGGCTGACGTGCGCAAAAGGCGTCTGCGCGATGTCTACGCCGAGCAGCGGGATGGGCTTGCCCGTCTCAAGCGCGTCGAGGAGTGACTTGGATTGGACGGGCTGCCCGTCGGCAAAGAACGCTTCCCAGCCGCCGTCGATCGGAATCGACAAGACGCTGATCTGGTCGAGGGACTCGCGGAGCCCCGGGCTACCCAGGATGTTGAGCAGACCCAACTTCTCCGGGCTACCCAGGATGTTCAGCAGACCCAACTTCTCCGGGCTACCCAGGATGTTCAGCAGACCCAACTTCTCCGGGCTACCAAGAATGTTCAGCAGACCCAACTTCTCCGGGCTACCAAGAATGTTCAGCAGACCCAACTTCTCCGGGCTACCCAGGACGTTCAGCAGACCCAACTTCTCCGGGCTTGCCGAGATTGCGGGCGCCTTCGGCTGTAACAACACGTCCGCACCCGCGACAGTGGCGGGCTGGGCGACGGCGCTCACGTCACCCACTTTGATGATCAAGTTGTCGACCCACGAAGCGGCGAAGGCGTCGGTGCCCGGCAGGATTGTCGAGCGGTTCGACCCGTCCAGGCGCATGCGAACGAGCTCGTTGGAGTTGTCGTTGAAGACTACGTACTTGCCATCGGGCGAGAAACTCGGCAGGAATTCGTTGCCGGGGTCGTTGGTCAGACGCGTCGGGTTGCTGCCGTCAGCGTTCACGAGCCAAATGTCGTTGCTACCGCTCGCGTCGTTCATGTAGACGATCTTCGAGCCGTCGGGTGAGACCTGCGGTTCGGACTGGTATCCCGCGCCGCTCACAAGCGGCGTGGGTGGGCTCACTCCGTTGACCGGCACTCGGTACAGGTCGAAGTCGCCGGTCGTGTGATCCTGCGACTGGACCACGATTGCGTTGCCGTCCGGGAACCAGTCCGGAGACGCGGCGGTACGGCTGTTGAACGCCGCCGTCAGGTTGACTTCACCCGTACCGTCTGCATTCTTCACGATGAGGTCGTACGTGCCGCCGGGGTTGCGCGCGAACGCGATGCGATCCCCGGCGGGTGACCACGACGGGTCGGCCTCGAACATGCCGGTCGCCGAAAGGTTGACCTGGTTCGAGCCGTCGGAACGCATTGTCCAGACGTCGTGGTTGCCGGCGCGGTCGGTGGTCCACGTGATGTGGCTGCCGTCGGAGGAGAAGTCGGGGTCGGTGTCCTGGCCGGCGGCGTTGGTGAGCCGGACAACGTCGGTGCCGTCAGGGTTACCGACGACGATCTCGTTGTTGCCGCTCGAAAATTGCTGCGTGTCCCACGTCATCTTGCCGCTGAGTACGTCGGCTTCCGGCGGTGCGGGCGGCGGCACGACGTCGGCTATAGAGAAGACGCGGTGGCTAGTTTCGTCGCTGAAGACGAGGTCGGTGCCGAGGATGCCGATTCCGGTTGGACCGCCGTGCCGCGCGTTCGCGCCTGGGCCGCCGATAGCAGAGAGCCCACAGATGCCGTTGCCCGAGAGTGTTGTGAGCAGGTGCGACACCGCATCGACCTTGCGGATCGAGCAAAAGTCGTTGAAGTACACGTTGTGCGCGTGGTCCACGACGACCGCGCCAGGGAAGCCGAGCTTCGCGGCCGTGGCCAGCCCGCCCTCGCCGACCACGACTCCCCCGCCGTTGGAAAGGCCGTTACCGGCGATGACCTCGTAGGCGCCACCGGTAGGCGGGAACCGCCGGATCTGGTGGTGCATCTGGTCGGCCACGTAGAGCGAGTCGTCGGGCCCGATGGCAAGTTGGCGCGTGCTCGAGAAGCCGCTTGACGTGGGCGCAGTGCCCGGATCGTCGTAGAACGTGGTGATGGTTCCGCCGCTGATCTTGCGGATGCGCGTCTGGAAAAACTCGCTGACGAAGACGTCGCCGTTCGACGCGACCGCGATACCCCACGGCTGGTCGAGCTGCGCGGAAGTAGCCGGTCCGCCGTCACCGGCGCTCCCCGCGGTGCCGTTACCCGCGATCGTGGTGATGATGCCGTCGGGCGTGATCTTGCGGACGGTGTCGTGGAACGCATCGGTGGCGTAGACGTTGCCCTGCTTGTCGACAGCAACACCCGCTCCCTGCAAGTCAGCCGAGGTGGCGGGGCCGCCGTCACCGGCGGGCACGGGAGTGAAGTTGTCGGCCGGACCGGCGAAGCGCGTGATGATGCCGTTGGCGTCGACTTTGCGGATGGCGTGATTGGTCCAGTCGGCGATGTAGGTGTTGCCGGCGGAATCGGTCGTGAGCCCGCGTGGCTGGGACAGCGTCGCCAGCGGAGCTGTGGCGGGGCCACCGTCGCCACCGCGGCCGT
Source organism: uncultured Actinomycetes bacterium (assembly GCA_963722185.1). Classification (GTDB taxonomy): domain Bacteria; phylum Actinomycetota; class Acidimicrobiia; order Acidimicrobiales; family JACCXE01; genus JACCXE01. The sequence goes on from CAVRKD010000001.1 coordinate 146,317, forward strand.
GCGTGAAGTTGCCCGCGTAGCGGCGCACGAGCCCGCCTTCGATGAGGTACAGCCCGAGGTCGGTGGCGACGGCGATCGTGCCGTCCGGCGCGACCGACACGTCATAGGCGCGGCTGAAGCTGGCTGTCAACGGATCGATGCCCGTCGCGGGCGGGATCGGGGGACGCACGACGCCTGACCCGGCGAAGCGCTCCGTCGTGTTGGCGGCGGGATCGGGTTCGATGTGAACGATGCGGACGTGCCCGTCGTCGCCGGCGGCGACGAGCAGGTCACCATCGGCCAACACGTCGAGGCCGAGAGCGTGGCGGATCGGCGCGTTCAGGGGATCGCCGGAGTAGTTGATGTTGAAGGGCGGATTGGGCGCCTGGCCGTCGCTGCCGTTGCCGAGGATCGTGGTGACGGGGAAGCCGGCGCTCGCGAGGTCGACGGCGCGCACGCGCCGGTTGAGGTTGTCGGCGACGTACAGCGTCGTGCCCGACAAGACGACGTCGCGCAGATCGTTGAACCGCGCGTCCGTACCGGCTGCGGCGTCCTGGTAGCCGGCGGTGGTGGAGCCGGCGACGACCTCGACAGTGCCGTCCGCGAGCCGACGGCGGATTCGGTACGCGTCGGAGAAGTAGATGGTGCCGTCGGTGTCTACGGCGATGCCGTTGGTGTCGACCGGTGCGAGAACCGTCGACAACGCGCCACTGGCGTCGATCTTGTAGATGCCCGGCGGGGCGGTACCGCTTGCGATGTAGGTGTCGCCGCCGACTCGTTCGATGTCTTGTGCGATGAACGGAACTGTCAGTGGGTCGGCGCCGCTCGTGATCAACGGGCCATTCGAACCGTTGCCGGCGAACGCGGTCTGGATTCCCGTCGTCCGATCGAGCCGGCGAATCAGGCGCTTGACCGCGCCGCCGCTCAGGACGTCGGTGTCGCCGGCGTCAACGACATGGACGACCTGACCGATTTGCGTGCCGGGGCCGACTCCGACGCCGCCGGCAAACAGGTTGATGGCGCCTGTTGGGGTCGCCTTCGCGCCTGATGACACCGCGACGAAGATCAACGACGTCGCCACCACAAGGGCAGCCAGCACCCCAACTGCCACTGACCGCGTTCCGCGACCTCGTCCGCGCCGACCCCTCACAACCGCCCCTCCTGCCCCTCAGTTACCAGCAACGATGTCAGGTTTTGGTAGCTCGGGGCTAGCTACGCGGACGTGACATCTGTCACGCAATACGCTGGCCCGTTAGGGGCGCCATGAAGCAACTGTCGCGCAGCGAGCGCGTCACTCTCGCCATCGTCGCTATCGCCGTGCTCGCAGGCGGCGTCGCGCCCACGGTCGCCCCTGACCAGCTCGGCACGGCGATGATGTACGACGCCGCGGTGCTCGCCGCCACCACCTTCGGCCTCGCCGGGTTGCTGCGCCTACCGCCCGCACGCCGGCGCGATTGGTGGTTCGTGCCGGCAGCCCTGGTGCTCTTCTTTGCGGCCGACGTCATCTGGGACATCTACGAGCACGCCATCGGCCACCCGGCACCGTTGCCGTCACTCGCCGACGCCTTCTATCTCGCGGCGTTCCCGGTGCTGCTCGTGGGCGTGGTCCATCTCGTCCGCACCCGCACCGACGCCGACCGGTTCAACGCCACCGTCGACGTCGGCACGCTCGCCATGGCCGTCGGCCTGCTTGTGTGGGAACCGCTGCTCGTCGGATCCGGTCGCAGCCTCGTCGGATCGGTGGTCGCGGGCGCCTATCCGGTCTTCGACGTCGTCCTGTTCGGCTTCGCCGTGATCCTCATCGGCGCCCGACGGCCATCGCAGTCGACGCTGCTGCTCGTCGGTGGCGCCGGCGCCCTCTTCATCGCCGACCTGACGTTCCTGATCCTGGATAACGCCGGCCGCTACGCCACCGGCGGTTGGCCGGATCCGCTGTTCGTGATCGGTACTTTCCTCATCGCCGCCAGCCCGTGGTTTGACGTCGCCACCGACCCCGACGAGTCGGTCCCGCGCCGCCGCCCGCGACCCGTGGTCTCGACCGCCGTCGTGGTGGCGTCGCTAGTGGCGCTGCCGATCGACTTCGGGCTGAACAATTCGCCGTCCGCGAACTCGAGCGAACCGGTCGTCCGGATGCTGCTGCGCGTCGTGCTGCTGGCCTTTGTCGCGGCGCGGCTGCTGCGGCAAGCCGTGCGAAACGAATCACTCGTATCCGATCTCGACCGGACGTCGACGCGATTGGCGATGGTCATCGAGCACACCGGCGACGCAGTGGTGTTCACCACGCCCGACGCCCTGGTCCTCGAGTGGAACTTCGCCGCCGAAGAGCTGTTCGGCGTGCCGCGCGAGGAAGTGCTCGGCCAGAACATCCTCGACTTTCTCGTGCGTCCCGAAAGCGCGGCGGACGTGCGAGATGTGATGCAAGAACTTGGCGGCGGCGGCGTGCGCGAGTTCACGCTCAATCTCGAGTTGCGCGGGGTTCCCGTCGCCGTGACCCTGCAAGCCGCGGCGGTGCTCGACGCCGATCGCCGAGTGCTCGGCTTCGTCACCATCGCCCGCGACGACACGCGGCGGCTGCTCACACGGCACGCCCTCGAATCCTTCGCCCAGCTCGAGCCGCGACCGGCGTTGGCCAAGTTCGCCTTCGAGCTGCGGGCGTTCGTCCCCTTCGACGTCCTCAGCCTGGCGACGGTCGACGGCGAGACGTTCCGCGAACTGGCGCGGATCTCGTCGACGGGTGACGCGTGGGACCGCGAAGTGATGGCGGTGGACGATGACCTTCTGCACGAGGGCGCGCTGACGGAGTGCGCCCTCGAGGACTACGCCCCCGACGTCGTCGAGTCGATCTCGCTGCCGCTTACCGATCCGTTGACCGGCGCCGTGCGGGGAATGCTGGGACTCGGCTTCGCACGCGCGGGCGCGGCCACCACGAGCTATCTCGACACCCTCGAACGCATCGCGCCCGAACTGTCGCAATCGGTCAACAACATGATCCTGTACGAACGGGAGCGGCGCACGTCTGAACGGCTGCAAGAACTTGACGACCTGCGCGAGGGCTTCTTCGCACTCGTCGCCCATGAGGTGCGGTCGCCCCTTGGCGCCATCGGGACGGCGGCTTCGGTCTTGCGCGACCACGGCGCCACCATGGACGCCGACGCCGCCCGCCAATTGGCGGCGGGCATCACCACAGGCGCGCGGCGATTGGCCCGGCTGACCGGCGACCTCGTAGACGCGAGTAAAGGCGGGCACGGCACGTTCCCATGCGAGATGCATGCCATTGACGACCTCGGGCCGACCATCGAGACCGCGGCGCGCTCCGCCGCCGGTGCGCAACGCGAGCGCGTACAGATCAGCGTCGAACCGGGCATTGGGATGAATGGCGACGCCGACCGGATAGGTCAGATCGTTACCAACCTCGTCACCAACGCCCTGAAGTTCTCCGGCGACGCCGTCGACGTGTGCCTGCGACGCGACAGCGACGCCGCGGTGGTTACCGTCGCCGACCACGGCCCCGGCATCCCGGCGTCGCAAGAGCACCGGCTGTTCCAACGCTTCACCCGCCTATCGACGGCGAGCAACGGGCCGCGTCCCAGTGGCACCGGTCTCGGGCTATTCATCACGCGCGAACTCGTCGTGGCCCACGGCGGGACGATCCGTCACTACCCGACTCCGCGCGGCGGCGCGACCTTCGAAGTGCGGATCCCATGCTCCGCGTCGTAGTCGCCGACGATCACCCGCTCATGCTCACCGGCGTCACGGTGCGCCTGTCGGTCGAACACGACATCGATGTCGTGGCGACGGCGACGAATTGCGCAGAGTTGGTCGCGGCGGTCGGGGAGCACACACCCGACGTCGTCGTCGCCGACGTGACCATGGGTGACGGGTCGGTGCTCGATTGCCTGGCTGCGCTGACCGACGCGTCGCCCTCGACGCGGGTGCTGCTGCTATCGGCGACCGACGATCCTCAAGCGGTGTCCACGGCGTTGCATCGCGGCGCCGCGGGGTTCCTGTCGAAGGAAACCGACTCCGACCTCCTCGCCGTCCACGTACGCGACATCGCCGCCGGCGTCACGGTGCTCGACGCCCGGTCGGCGGCGGCGGTGGCCGCGCAATTGCGGGAACCGGCACATTCCGATCACGCGCTATCGGCGCGCGAGCTGGAAGTGCTGCGCCTGGTGGCCGACGGGCTGTCGAATCCCGACATCGGTAAGGCGCTGTTCGTCGCCGCCAGCACGGTCAAGACCCATCTCGAGCGGGCCTACGCCAAGTTGGGCGTCAGCGACCGCGCCGCCGCCGTAGCTAGGGCGAAGGATCTGAAGCTCCTGTAGAAAGCAAGAAGGGCCGCCCTCAGAGGTAGGCGGCCCTTCTTCACTTGCTTGGGGACTACTGGGCAGCTTGTTGAACCAGCTCGCCGTGCGCCATCCGTCATCCGGTGGGTCCGGCTGTCCCCCAGTTGGCGGACACGCCTACCGGCGTGTTTGGCCGAGGTCCTCGGGCACGTAGGTCTTTCCGCTGCGCTGATCGACCCAGATCTTCCACGTGTAGTGGTCGCCTTCGCCGCCGGCATCGGGCGTCTGCATGTGCTGCGTCAGCGCCTTGCGATAAGCGTTGCCGGTGTTGGCGGTCGTCATGTGCGGGGTCGCGCTGTGGTGGAACGTCACCGAACCCCGCGGGATCGGACAAGCGACGGCGCGCGACTCGTCCACCTTGTGCATGCAGGTGAGCAGATCGCTCTTCACGCCGTCGACGACCTTGTGTTCGAGCACGCCGTCCTTGTGGCCGCCGTCGATGAAGTGCATGCAGCCGTTGGTCTCATCGACGTCCTGGAGCGGAAACCAGCAGGTGATGCCCTTGTCGTCGAGGTTGCGACCCCAGTACCCCTCGTCCTGATGCCAGTAGGTCGGAACCGAGCGACTCGGCGGCTTGGCCAGGAACTGGCTGTACCAAAACTCGACGTCCTTGCCGAGCAAGGCCGAGCCGAACTCGACAGCCCACTTGCGGAACTGCGCTTGGTCGATCTCAGGCCACACCAGCTGCGGACCCGCCTGGATGATCCGGTACGAGCGGTTCTCGCGCTCCTCGGATTCGCTCCACGCCCAGTCGAACGCGAGGTACTTCTCAGGGTCGTCGACGATCTTGTCCATGTGGCCTTCGAGCTCGTCGAGGTCGGCCTGCGGGACGGCGTCGTGCACCACCAAGAACCCGTGTTCGCGGAACGAGGCGATGGCTTCTTCATCAGCAACGGGATATCCCATACAGATACCGACGGTATCAGGATGCTCTAGGGACGACAATCGCGGTCGTCCGCTTCTAGGCTTCGCCCATGGCCCGTAAGCGGTTGACCAGGGAAGAGAGCAAGGCCAAGACGCGGCAGGAGCTGATCCGCGCCGCCAACCGCTTGTTCCTGCGCAACGGCTACGTCGCCACGTCGCTGGCCAACATCGCCGAAGAGGCGGCGCTGACCAAGGGCGCGGTCTACTCCAACTTCGAAAGCAAGGAAGATCTCTTCCTGGCGCTGCTCCAGGAACCGGATCCCGAGTGGACCGGCCCGCACGAGGTCTCCGGGCTCACCGGCGCCAATACCGAGGAACGGTCGCGGAATTTCGGCACGTACGCCGCATCGCAGATCCCGAGCCGGCGCCACGTCGCCTTGTTCTTCGAAATGAACGCCGCGGCGTTGCGGTCCGAGCGCACGCGGAAGTGGGTGGCCAACCACAACGACCTGTTCTTCGAACAACTCGGCGAGCGGTTGCGTACCGCGCTCGATCTGCCGAACATGGACCCGCGCACACTCGGCTTCATCGCGCAGTCTCTGTACGTCGGGCTCGTCATGCACGGTGCCTACGCCGACGCCACCGACGAGGCGCTGTTCGAACAGGCGTATTCGATGCTGGCAGCCCTGGCGGTCGGTGACAGCAACTAAGGATTCCGTTAGTATCTGAATGTCATGGGTATGTCAACGGAGCAACTGGTATCGGCCGATCTGCTCGAGCAGTTCCGGCGCGACGGGTTCGTGCTGGTTCCGGACCTGTTGACACCCGACGAGGTCGAACGCTTCGGCAGAGCCGTGACCGATGGGGTGGCGTGGCGCACCAAAGACCACAACATCCCGATGGAGGAGCGGTCGAACTACCAGAAGTCGTTCCTGCAGTGCATGAACCTGTGGGAGGACCGGCCCGATGTCGCCCCGCTCACCTTCCATCCCAAGATCTGCCAGGCCGCGGCCGAGTTGATGGAAGTCGAAGCCTGCCGCGTGTGGCACGACCAGGCGCTCTACAAGCAGGCCCATGGCCGCGAGACCGACGCCCATCAAGACCACCCGTACTGGCCAATCAAGGAAACGAACTCGGTCACCGCGTGGATCCCTTTCGTGCAGTCGACCCTGGAGAACGGCGCTATGGGCTACCTGCCGGGATCGCACGCGATCGGCAAGCGCAAGTTCGTGAACATCTTCTTCGGCGAGCCCGAGAAGATCCTCGAAGAGCCGGAGTTCCGCGAGATCGAACCGGTCTTCGTCGAAGTGCCGCCCGGCTCGGTGGCGTTCCACCACGGCCTGACCGTGCATCTCGCCGGCGCCAACAACACCGACGTGGACCGCGCCGTGCACACGGTCATCTTCTTTCCCGACGGATCGACGCGCGGCTACCCCTTCCCGCATTTCTCCGTCGACCGCGGCGACATAGAGGTCGGCCAACCGATCAACAGCGACGCCACGCCGCTCGCCTACCCGCGTCCGGCCGACGAGCCGATCCCGCCGCTCCCGGCGGTCGGATTCCAGGTCGACAGCGTCGTCACCAACTCCGGATCAGTACCCGTACGCGAGTCGTAGCCGGATGCTCGTCGATCTCGACGACGACGTGCGAGCCGAGGCGCGCCTCATTCTCACCAACGCCGAAACCGTGTTGGCAACCGCGCCGACGCCGATCGACCTCGGCTTGGAGGCCGCGCGTGCTGCGGCGGTTACCGGAGCCGAACCGCGGGTGGACACCGCGGTCAACCGCATCGTGTCGTTTCTCGGCCGTGAGATCCCCGTGCGCGTCTTCAACGTCGACGCACCCGACGGCGTGTACTTCCACATCCACGGCGGCGGATGGAACACCGGCGCCTTCGACCTGCAAGACAAGCGGCTGTCGCACTTCGCGCACGCGTGCAACGTCGCCGTGGTCAGCGTCGAGTACGGACTGGCGCCGGAGACTCCGTTCCCGGGTATGGCCGACGACTGCGAGACCGCGGCAATGTGGTTGGTCGACAACGCGCTCGACGAGTTCGGCACTGATCGCCTCACCATCGGCGGCGAGTCGGCGGGGGCGCACCTGTCATCGGTAATCCTGCTGCGCCTGCGCGAGCGCGGCGCCATCGACAAATTCGTGGCCGCCAACCTCGTCTACGGCATGTACGACCTGGCGCTCACCGACTTCGTGCGCAGTTGGGGCACGCGCAACCTGATCCTCAACACGCCGATCATCGAGTGGTGCGTCGAGAGCCTCACGCCGGGCTTGAGCGAAGCCCAGCGGCGCGACCCCGGCCTCTCCGCCATGTACGCCGATCTCACCGGGCTGCCGCCGGTGTTGTTCACCTGCGGCACCGACGACCCGACGCTGCACGACTCGAAGGGTCTGTACGAGCGCTGGCAGGCGGCCAACGGCAACGCCACGCTGGAGATTTACGAGGCCGGCTTTCACGCGTTCAACCTCTTCCCGTCGAAGATGGCCGACGTGTCGAACCGGTCGCAAGAACGCTTCATCAGCGCCGCCGTGAAAGGACTCATCAATGCACCTCACTGACGAAGAACGCAAGGCCTGGGACGAGGACGGCTACTTCATCCGCAAGAGCCTGTTGCCTCCCGACGTCATCGAGGAGATGCGCACAGCGACCGAGGAGTTGTGCAGTTCGTTGAGCGCCAACGCCAAGGGACAGAAGTGGGTCGTTTCGACCGACTACGTCTTCCAGCCCGACGCGCTCACCGGCATCTTCATCAAGTGGGAGCCGGGCGACGACCCCGTCGTCCAAGGCCTCGAACCCTTCGCCGATCTGCACCCGACGTTCATGAAGTACGAACTCGACGAACGGTTCACCGTTCCCTGCGCGGAGTTGCTCGGGCACGCGCCGGACGAGCTGAACATGTTCACCGAGAAGCTCAACTACAAGCGGGCGCACAAGGGTGGCAAGTACGCGCTGCACCAGGACTACCCGTACTGGGCCGACCAACCCAACCCCGAGGACAAGGTGACGGTGTGGCTCGCGCTCGACGACGCCGACCGCGACAACGCCTGCTTAGAGGTGCTGCCCGGTAGCCACAAGCTCGGTCACGTACCCGGCAAGGTCGGCGGCACCGAGTTCGAAAAGAACGAGATCGATCCCGCGACCTTCGACGACAACGGAATGATTTACGCCGAAGTGAAAGCGGGCGACGCCATCTTCTTCGGCCCGTACCTGGTGCACCGCTCGGCGGCCAACACCTCCGACCGCGACCGCCGCGCGCTGCTGTACACGTACCAGAAAGACGGTCAGCCGCAGTCGCGCCACACCACCCGCGAGTTCGTCGAGCGCGTCAGCGGCAACGCTCAGTCCTAAACGACACCTCGACGCTCAGTCGGGTCGATCGACCGTCGAACGACTTCTGAGTAGGTCCGCGCCGCCTATACCGGAGAGGACCTACTCAGAATGGTGACGCCTGAGGGACCGACGTGTGACGTCAGCGGCGGGTGAGGAGCTCCATCATCATGCCGAGCTGGACGCGAGGGTCGGTTTCGGTGTCGCCGATGGGGCCGACGTCGCCGAAGCCCACGCCGGCGTAGAACAGCGTCTTGGCCCGCACGTCGGCTTCGACTGCGCTGAAGCCCAGTAGCTCGAAGGAACGACGCAGCGCGGAGAACCCGAGCTCGTCGGAGGCCTCGATGGCGGCGCGGGCGCGGTCGTCGGTGCGGGCCCAGTCGCGCATGGCGCGCTCGGTGGCCGCCAGCCGCCGGTTGAGCAAGAAGTTCGACGTGTCGGCGAAGGTGGCTGCGGCGTCTTTGGTGGCCATCTCGCTGAAGCGGTCGCGGAAGATGCGGGCGCCGTCTTCGTAGTACTTCGCCATCGCCCCGAGGAAGGCGTCGAGGTCGGTGAAGTGCCAGTAAAAGCTGCCCTTGGTCACGCCGAGGCGTTCGCACAGTCGCTGGATCTTGACGCCGCCGATGCCTTCTTCCGACAGCAGCGTGAGACCGGCGGTGATCCAGTCGGTCACCGAGAGTCGGCTGGTGGTTTCAGTCACTGCTCGATCACTGCCTCTGCGCCGGCGGGCGGGCCCATCCGAGCCCGCATCTCGGCCATTGCTTTCTCGGCATTGGCTTCGTCGAACAGGAAGCGGATGTTCGAGGTCTGGCCGCCGTAGCCGAGCAACACGCCGTCGGGCGACCAGATGTGCAACGACGAATGCCCGTACCCGCCGACGGCCAGGTGTCCATGCATCTCCATGAGCACCCACTCCGATTCGGTGGTGGGACCGAAGCGCATGGAGTTGTCGAGGCTGGTGCCGCCGCCCATCTTGCCGGCGCCGCGGGCCACCGCGGTCGGCGACATGTCGGCGAGGTAACCGATGATCGCCGGCGTGGCGACCTGGCCGGGAATGCGGGCCCACAACACGAACGAGCCTTTGGTCCGCTTGTCGTCCTCGGCGAGTTCCACGGCGCGGAACTCGGCCACGCGAATGAAGCTCGTGTTGTCGCGCATCGCCGCGGGGCCGGGGAAGTAGTCGCCGGCGTCGTCGGGCCCGAGCACCTCGGGCATGCCGACGAACTGGCCCTCGATACCGTCCTCGCGCGGCAGCGCCGTCGACCCGATCGACGTGAACATGAGATCGCCGTCGACGTGGCCGGTTACTTGCACCTGGTTGATGCGCTTGCCGCGCGGCGACAACGGACGTGTCGAGCGTGACGACCGAACCCACCCGCGCCGTGGCCACGTACTGCGTGGTGATCCACACGGCGGGCGCGTTGGTCGCGACCTCCATGCACGTGGTCGACGCCGCGATGGCTGTGCCGCCGAACAGTCCCCCGTCCGGACGGCACAGCTTCATCTCGAGCGTGAAACGTCCCGTGACGCCGATGTCCGTGTGCTCGAACTCGAGCGGCACGAGACCGAGATCGCTAGGACGCGGATACGCGGTCACAAAAGAGCTAAATACGTTCGATGACGGTGCCGGACCCGAGTCCGCCACCGCAGCACATCGTGACCATCGCACGCGTGCCGTCGATGCGCTCGAGTTCGTGCAGCGCGGTGGTGAGCAAGCGCGCGCCGGTGGCCCCGACGGGATGACCGATGGCGATGGCGCCACCGTTCACGTTGGTCTTGGCCAGGTCGGGCTTGCACTCGCGTTCCCACGCCAGCACGACCGACGCGAACGCTTCGTTGACCTCGAACAAGTCGAAGTCGTCGATGGTCATTCCGGTCTTGGCGAGCAGCTTGTACGTGGCGTCGATCGGACCGGTCAGCATCAACACGGGGTCCACGCCGACGAGGCACTGGGCGACGATGCGCGCGCGCGGCGTGAGGCCGAGCGCCTTTGCCTTTGACTCCGTCATGAGCAGCAGCGCTGCGGCGCCGTCGGAAATCTGGCTCGACGTGCCCGCGGTGTGCACACCATCGGGACGACCGACCGGCTTCAGCGTGGCCAGCTTTTCGAGACTGGTTTCGCGCAGCCCTTCGTCACGGGACACCACCTGGGTTTCGCCGGTGTCCTTGCCCTCGGCGTCGAAGATCGGCGCGGTGATCGGCACGACCTCGCGGTCGAAGCGGCCCTCGTTCCACGCCTGCTGGGCGAGTTGCATCGACCGGAAACCGAACTCGTCGGTGTCCTGACGCGAGATGCCCCACTTGTCGGCGATCCGCTCGGCACCCTCGAACTGCGAGGTGCCTTCGAAGGGATACTTCGCCGTCATCGGAAAGCCGGGACCGGCCTTCACCGCCGCACCGAGGCCGATGCGGCTCATCGACTCGACGCCACAGGACATCACGACATCGGCGGCGCCGCTGGCCACAAGCCCGGCGGCGAGGTTGGTCGCCTGCTGGCTCGACCCGCATTGCGCGTCGACGGTGGTCGCCGCGGTGGTGATCGGCATGCCGGCGGTAAGCCAGGCGCCGCGGGCGATGTTGAAGGTCTGCTCGCCCACTTGGCTGACGCAGCCGCCGACGATCTGGTCGACCGCCGCGGGATCGATCCCGCTGCGTTGGATCAGTTCGGTCTGGACCGCGGCAAGGAGTTCAACGGGATGAACCGTCGACAGACCGCCCGCTCGCCGACCAAGCGGCGAACGGACGGCCTCGACGATGACTACGTCGTCGGACATGTGGTGATTCAGTCCGAGGTGACTTCGAGGATCTTCTTCTGCAGCGCCTCGGCCGCAGCGGGATCCGCCGGCGCGCCACCCTGCATGGCCATGAGCTTGGTCATGTCGCCTTCGACCTTGATCTTGCCGCTCATGAACGCCTGCATGGCCGCCTGCTGGTTGCCGTTGATGAACATGTCCTTGGCAACGTCGTAGGGAAGCGTGAGCTTGGTAGGCGCGCTCTCGAGCAGGCCGGTGTTGAACTGGCCGTTGGCGACGTGGAGTTCCTTGTCCCCCTCGGGGCCGTCGGTGACCACCATGTTGATCTCAGCGCCGGGGGGCATCATGCCGCCGCCACCAGCTTCTTCGGTGATCTTCTTGACGTCGTCGAGCCAGGCGTCAGACAGGAACGGGTTGGGCATTGGTTTCTCCTTCGAGAACAGTTGAAGCCGGGACCATACCCCAAGGTTTGGTGGTAGCGCACTAGCCATCGGGATTGGGCTGCGCACCCCTAGGATGCGCCTGCAGATGACAAGACACGCCCGCCTCCTCGCAGCATTCGCCGCGTTGGCCGGCGCAGCGGCCCTTCTCCAACTCGGACTCGCCAACGCGGAGACGGTGGAGGCGCCCGCAGTGGTGAGCCGCGAGGCCTACTTCACCTACCCGATCACGCAGACGACTCCCCCGGTCCTGCGCAACGGCTTCCCGCCGGCGACGGCGTGCCTCGTGGCCGGACTCGTCGGCGTGCCGCAGCTGTGCGGCAACGAGGTCCAACAGGCAGGCGCCCTGCTCGGCTTGAGCGACGGCCTCCCGATCCCGATCACTCCCGACAGCGACCTCGCCCAACCGATCGTGGTCCCCGGCACCACCCCGGTGGGAATGTTCGGTGGCCAGCCGCGCTACGTGTCTTTGGCTGCACTGAACCTGCCGGCTCTGCCGTCCGGGCAGCGCTACGGCAAGTTCGAGCTAGTACTGCACCAAGACGGAACCAACTTCTCGATCGAGTCGCCCGCGCTGCGCAACTTCGTGCTCCAGGCCGTCGGCCAGATAAGCGAGCAGGACCCAGCCAAGATCGCCGACGCGATCTCCCAGGCGCTCACCGGCGACATTCCGCTCGCGGCCGAGACGATCACGGGCATCGAGGCGTGCCCGGTCATCCAGCCGTGGAACGCCGGGCCGGGCCAGTCGGCGTCGCTCGACGGGTCGCGGCTGCCCGACGTGGACTGCTTGACCGGAACCACCGGCGCCTTCAACGCCGAAGCCGAGACCTGGACCTTCGACCTCACCTTCGCCGCCCAAGCCTGGACCGAGGGTGTCGACGGGAAGGTCCTGGCCAACCAGGGCATCCTGATGCGCCCCCTCGGCGCACCCAACTTCGCCTACGGCGACCCGGACTTCTCGACCAACTGGGTCGTGTCGCTGGCCGACAGCACCGCCGCCGATGTCAGCCTGCGCCCGCGGATCCGCTACACGACGGTGTCCGACGACACGGGTGCGGTGATCGACCCGGGAGGGTTGGTCGATCTGCCGGCGTTCGACGACAGCGGATCCCCAGTCGATCTCGGTTCGGGCTCGGTCTCCCCCTCGCTCGGCTCCGGCGGCGGTCGCGGGCGCACGGCGTTGCCGGGCACCACGACGCGCATTGCCCGAAGTCGCGGCTCGACGCCCGGGTGGGTGTGGCTGGCGTTGCCGCTCGGGCTCGCTGCCGCGTACATGTTCGACCGCTCGCTCACCGCCGTGCCTGCCGCCATGCGCCGCCGGCCCGGGGCCCTCACACAGTTGGAGTTGAACCGTGAAGAAGTTTGAACGTCGGGTCGTGCCGGTGCTTGCCTGCCTGGCACTGGTAGCGGCCGCCTGTGGTCAGAAGCCCGGCGTGCACGTCGCCACCACTGGCGCCGCCAGCGGGTCCGGCAGCGAGGTGTCCGACGGCGCGATCGAGCCCGGCGACGCCACCGATGTCGGCGACGGCGGCGGCGGCGGCGGCGGCGAGGTGACCGGCGGCGGAACGACCGGTGGCGCCGCCGGAGGTACGGCCACTACTAGCGGCGGCGGTGGCACGGGCGGCGCTGGCGCCGGTGCCGCGCTCACGATGTCGGGCAAGGACCGCACAGGCGTGTCGGCCAGCGCGATCAACCTCGCGGTGCACGCTCCGGTCACGGGCGCGGCGCCGCTGCCCGCGGCGTCGTTCGAGCGCTCCAACGATCTCTACTGGCGCTACATCATCGACAAGGGCGAGAAGGTCCTCGGTCGCTCCAAGGTCAACGTGGCGTTCAAGGACGACAAGTACACGCCCAACACCGCCATCCAGGCGTGTCGCGAGTTGTCGTCCTCGTCGTTCCTGCTCGTCGGCGCCGGCGGTACCGACCAGATCCAGGCCTGCGCCCAGTTCGCCGAGAAATCCAGCATTCCCTATCTGTCGCCTGGCGTCACCGAAGTTGGGCTCACCGGCCTCAAGAACTACTTCGCCGCCAGCGTGTCGTATCCCGAGCAGACCGAACTGCTAGCGCAGTACGTGAAGAAGAACTTCGCCGGCAAGAAGGTCGGGGCGATTATCACCAACACGCCGAACTTCGACGACGCCGCCAACGCGTGGGACAAGGCGGTCAAGTCGCAAGGCCTTCCGTACTACAAGACCCTGCGTCATCCGAAGGGCAACAACAGCTGGATCACCACCTACGCCAGCGAGATGAACAGCAACGGCGTGCAGGTGCTGTTCTTCCTGTCGGCGCCCGTCGACTACATCCAGTTCGCGCAGCAAGCCGGCACGCAGAACTACCGGCCGCAATACGTCGGCGTCGGCATCAGCAAGGGACTCAACGCCGTGCTCGGTGCCGGTTGCCCTGACGTCGACAAGGGGATCTTCTTCTCGCCGTTCCCCGGGCTCGACTGGGCCCGCAAGAACCTGCCCGAGTTCTTCTCCTCCGGACAGAAGTTCGGTGTGCCGACCGACGACCTCGCCCTCGCGCTGTGGGGCCTGGCCACAGTGCAGCACGAGATGTTCAAGCGGTACGAGCAGGTGTTCAAGAGCACCGACCTGACGCGTGAGGACTTCGTCAAGATGCTCCAGACCCAAACCGGCATGGTCTCGAAGGTCTTCCCGCAGCTGTCGTACACGCCTTCGGATCACTTCGGCGCCAAGCAGGTGCACGTGGTGCAGGCCGACTGCGCCACGAGCGAGCACAAGACCCTCGCCACGTTCGCCTCCGGGTTCTAGGAACACCCTTCCATGGAGACCGTGATCGAGGTCCTCGTGTTCGGCCTCCAACGGGGGGCCATCTTCGGGCTCGTCGGCTTGGGGCTGGCGCTGGTCTACAAGGCGACGCGCATCCTCAACTTCGCCCAAGGCGAGCTGGGCACGGTGCCCGCGTTCGCGGCGCTGATGGTCATGCTCGGGTTCGAGGCCGCGGGTGACAAGGCCGCCGACCGCGGCTTGCTGCTGCCGGCGATCCTGCTGGCGGTCGTGCTCGGAGCCGCGCTCGGCGTGATCCTCTACGCCGCCGTGATCCGGCCTCTGGGCAAGGTCTCACCGGTGACCTCGCTGGTGGCCACCGCCGGCGTGGCGCTGCTGCTGACGACGGTGGAGCTCAACGTGTTCGAGGCGCGCGCCCGCCGCTTCCCCCGGCCAGTCAACGGCGGCTTCCGCCTGATCGGTACCGACGTCATCGTGGACTGGCACACGGTGGTGATCCTCGCGGTGCTCGCGGGCGTGGCGGTCGCCCTGGCGGCGTTCTTCCGCAGCGCGCCGGGCGTGGCGCTGCTGGCCACCGCCGAGGACGCGTTCGCCGCCGAACTGCAAGGCGTGCCCGTCGAGCGGATGCGGTCGATGGCCTGGGGCGCGGCTGGCGCGCTCGGCGCCCTCGCCGGTGTGCTCGGCGCCGGCGTGTTCGAGAGCCTCACGCCGGGTCTGGTCACCAGCACGTTCATGATCCCCGCGTTCACGGGCGTCGTGCTCGGCGGCATCACGTCGATGCCCGGCGCCGTGCTCGGCGGCTTCGCGCTGGGCATTGTCAGCCAAGCCGCCATCCAGATCGTCACCAGCTACGACCTCGACGTCCCCGGCCCGCCGCAGCTGGCGGTGCTGGTGGTGCTGCTCGCCGTGCTGCTGGTGCGCCCGCAGGGCCTGCTCGGGAAGCGCGCATGAGAAACATCGCTCCCTCCCGTCTGGTCGCGTTCGCGGCGATCCTCGCTCTGGTGCTTCTGATCCCGCAGCTGGTGCCGGGTCTGTACCTCAACGTGGTTTCCCGTGCGGCGGTCTACGGCATCCTCGCCCTGTCAATGAACGTGCTCGTCGGCTACGCCGGGCAGGCCTCGCTCGGCCACGCGGCGTTCCTCGGAGTAGGCGCGTTCGCGTCGGGCTACGCGCTCACCGAACTCGGGATGCCCTTCGGCGCCGGCGTGGTCGTCGCCGCCATTGTCGGCATGGTGGCCGCGCTCGTGCTCGGCGGTGTTGCGCTCCGCGTGAGCGGGCTGTACCTGGCGTTGGTCACGATCGCCTTCGGGCTCTTCGCCCAGGAGACTCTGTTCAACATCCGCTTCCTCACCGGTGGCGGCGCCGGCCAGGCAGCGCCGCGGCCGTCGCTCTTCTCGGGCGACGTCGCGTACGCCTACCTCTGCATCGGCGTGCTCTTCCTCGTGTTGATCTTCGATTGGCGCCTTCTCGCCAGCCGGCCCGGTCGCGCCATCGAGGCGTTGCGCGACGACGAGCGAGTGGCCGCGTCGTGGGGCATCGACGTCACCGGTCACAAACTGATGGCCTTCGTCATCTCCGGTGCGATCGCCGGCATCGGTGGCGCGCTGTTTGCCTCCATCGAACAGATCGTGTCCAAGGAGGACTTCGGGCTCAGCCTGTCGATCACGTTCCTCTTGATGACGGTGGTCGGCGGCGCCGGCAACCGCTGGGGCGTCGTGCAAGGCGGGATCCTGTTCGCCGTACTGCCCACGATCCTCGACCGCCTGCACGCCAACTTCCACGTCTTCCCCTTCACCGAGCTCACGGCCACGTGGGAGCCGGCCATCGGCGCCGTGCTGCTCTTGCTGACGCTCACCATGTTCCCGGGCGGGATCGCCCAACAGCAGGGTGCGCTGTTCAACTGGCTCGGCGGCGGGCCCCTCAAACACGAGCACGCGGACGCGTCGACACAAGGAGGAGGCATCGGTGCCCGCCCGTGAATTGACCGACCCCCTCCTCGAGACCGACTCCGTCGGCATCCGTTTCGGTGGTCTCCAAGCGCTGTCCGACGTGTCGCTCCAAGTCGGACCGAACGAGATCGTCGGCATCCTCGGCCCCAACGGCGCCGGGAAGACCACGCTGTTCAACTGCGTGTCGGGCTTCTACTCCCCGACCCGCGGCCACATTCGCCTGTTCGGCGAGGACGTCACCGAAATGAAGCCCGAGGCGCGCGCCCAGCGCGGTCTGGGCCGCACCTTCCAGCAAGTCGGACTCGTCCGCAGCTTCACCGTGCTCGAAAACCTCGTGGTGGCGCAGCACATGAGCGTGCGGTCCTCAGGCCTGGCAGCGATCGTGGGCACGGCGGCGTCGCGGCGCGAGGAGAAGCTCTTGCGCAAGCGCGCCGACGACGTCCTCGAGTTCATGGGCATCGGCCACATGCGCGACCGCTCGATCGCCGGTTTGCCCTACGGCACGCTCAAGATGGTCGAAGTGGCCGCCGTGCTGGCGACGGATCCGTCGATCCTCATGCTCGACGAGCCCCTGGCCGGGGCCAGCCACGAAGAGGGCAGCGCGTTCTGCGACCGCGTCGAGCAGATGCGCGACGAACTCGGTCTGTCGATCATCCTCATCGAGCACCACGTACCGCTCGTGCTGCGCACGTCGGACTACGTGTACGTGTTGAACTTCGGCGCGCTGCTCGCCGAGGGTGTCCCCGACGTCGTGCGTGAGAACTCCGCGGTCGCCGAGGCCTACATGGGCGAGGGGGCGAGTTCCCTTGGCTGAGCTTGCCGGTGGGCCTGTCATCGAACTCGACGACCTCCGCGCGGGATACGGCGCCTTGGAGGTGTTGCACGGTTTCTCCATCGCCGTCGAGCCCGGCCAAGTGGCCGTGCTGCTCGGCCTGAACGGCGCCGGCAAGTCGACGGCCGTGAAGGTCCTCTGCGGCGCCGTCGACGCTACGAGCGGCGGCGTGCGCTACCGCGGTGAGGACATCAAAGGCTGGTCGACCTCCAACTGCGTGAAGGCCGGGATCGTCATGGTGCCCGAGGGCCGCCGCGTCTTCGGCGACCTCAGCGTCGAGCGAAACCTGCAAGTCGGATCGTGGACCCAGCGCCGCAACAGCAAATGGGTCAAAGAGCAACGCGATCACGTGTACCGCGTGCTGCCCCGCCTCGACGAACGCCGGAGCCAGCTGGCGGGCAACCTGTCGGGCGGCGAACAGCAGATGCTCGCGATCGGACGCGGGCTCATGGCCAACCCGCAGGTTCTGGTCATCGACGAGGCGTCGCTCGGGCTGGCGCCGGTCATCGTGAAGGAGATCCTCAAGATCGCCCGCGCGCTGGCCGACGACGGCACCACGGTGATCCTGGTCGAGCAGAACGTCGGCGCCCTCGACGTCGCCGACGTCGGTTTCTTCGTCGACCAGGGCGCGGTCACCGCGACGCTGCGCGGCAAAGACCTCTCCGACGGCGACCGGATCCGCTCGCTCTACCTGGGCTAAGTACCACTCACGCGTACCCGCGTTGGTTCCCAGTGCCAGGTGCCCTGCTCGTCGCGCCACAGGTCGTAGAGGCCGCGGGTTTTGAGGCTGTGGTGGTACCGGCACAGCCAGCCGAGCGTGTCGAGCCCACCGGCGAAGCGCAGCATGCCAGGCCGTTTTTCCACGTGCGCACGAACCGCAGTCCTTGGCCCACGCCAACCAATTCAAACCGCTCAGGCGACACCGAGACGAACGGCCAACGCCCGGTGGTCCGATTCGCTCAGAACCGACGCCGCGAGACCGAGAACGCCTTCGAACACTTCGGGCGGCGCGCCCGCCTGCATGCCGCCAAGCATCGCGGCGCGGTCGTCGATGTTCATGGCGGGAAGCATCAGCGCTAACGAAGACGCCATCTGGTCGGGCGGAATGCTTGCCACGATTGCCCGCTCGATGCCGAAACAGGCGTCAGGCCCAATTGCGGCCTCGAGCGCAGGCATGATCACTCGCTCTTCGAAGTCCTGATGCTCGAGGTAAGAGCCAGTGAATGAGCCGAGTTCGATATAGAGGCGGTGAGAATCGGCGTTGTCGGCGCTGACGTGGGCATTGGCGTCGGCCATCTCCACGAGGGTCGCCATCCGGCTCTCGAGCGTGAGGTGATCGGTCTCGACGCGCGCGGCGAGCGCCGGAAGGTGGGTCTCGATAGCGGGCTGCACGTGTTCGTCCTCGTGCTCGGCATGGGAAACGAGCAGTGCAACCGCCGCGCGGACCCGATCCGCCAGCGCCAGTCGATCGCCGCGACTGCTGGGATCGAGTGAGCCAGCTGACAGCGTCAGACCGAACATTTCTGACCGGATGCCCTTGTGGATGTCGCGGTACAGGTCGTGGGTGACGATGGAGAACTGGGTGGAGTTGGCTTGGGTGATTGTCATGGGTTGATCGTGCAGGAGCGCGGCGACCGCCGCTCTTCAATGCTTCGTATGCGAATGCTAAAAACTCATTACGTGGCATCGGCTGGACCAACGAAAGACCTCTTGGAGTCCGGCAGCGGGCTGATCGTGGCGTCGGTGGCCAACGATGGTTCGCCGCACGCCAGCCGGGGCTGGGGTCTCGACGTCCTCGACGCAAACGACATGCGGCTGCTGGTCGACGCCGACGACGCCCAGCTGCACGAGAACCTGGCGGCGAACGGCGCGCTCGCTGTGACGGCATCACGCGTCACGACCCTGCGGTCGATCCAGCTCAAGGGCCGCGCCGGTCCGATGGAGGTGGGCAGCGCCGACGATATGTTGCGGATGCGGCGGTACTGCGACGAGTTCTTTGCCGACGTCGAGGCGACTGACGGCGTATCGCCGCTGCTGATGGAGCGCATTGTGCCGGCCCGCCTCGTCGCCTACCGCTTCGAGGTCGACGCCAGCTTTGACCAGACTCCCGGGCCGCAAGCCGGGTCCGCTCTTCCGTCGTGAGCGAATTGCTTCTGGACCGAATCCAGCGCTGCTTCGAAGGCGCCATCCCGGCGGTGATCGCGACCGCCGGCGCCGACGGCATTCCGAACGTCACCTACCTGTCGCGCGTGCGATTCGTCGACCGCGACCGGATCGCGCTGTCCAACCAATTCTTCTCCAAGACCGCCCGCAATCTGGCCGAGAACCCCCGGGCCAGCGTGCTCGTCATCGACCCGCTGACCTTCGACGAGTTTCGCCTCACCCTTGCCTACGAACGCACCGAGAAACGTGGTCCGGTCTTCGACCAACTGCGCGCTGATCTCGAAGCGCTCGCGGCCTTCGGCGGGCCAACCAACGTGTTCAAGTTGCGGGCCGCCGACATCTATCGCGTCATCGCACTCGACGCCGTGCCGAGCGCCCTGAATCCGTCCACCGATGATCGCCAGGTTGGCTCGTCGGAACTGCAGGCCGCCTCGTTGGTCGAACTCACGACCCGGCTGACGCGCTGCGCAGACCTGGACACACTTGTCGCCACCACAGTCGACGGGTTGGCCGAACTATTCGACTATCAGCACTCGGCGCTGATGCTGCTGGACGAGACCGGGACCCGGCTCTACACGATCGCCAGTCACGGCTACCAGGAGGAGGGCGTCGGCTCCGAGGTCGTCGTCGGCGAAGGCATCGTCGGGATGGCCGCGGCACGAGGACGGCCGATCCGCCTCGGCAACCTGCGCCAGCTGCAGAAGTACGCCAACACGGTGCGGGCCATGTCCGAGGATGGCGCCAACCGGGCGAACGAGATCCCGGTGCCGGTGATGCCGATCGCGCAGAGCCGCATCGCCATTCCCGCCATGGCGTTCGGGCAAGTCGTGGGGGTGTTGGTCGTGGAAAGCGACCGGGCCGCTGCGTTTGACAACAACGACGAAGGAGCCCTCACCGTGATTGCCTCGCTCGTTGGCAGTGCGGTGGAAGCCGAGCGCACGCATGAGAAATCGGACCCGACCGCGGCGACGGCAAGAACGGCGGCGGCGACAGCAGCGGGCGGCTCGGCGCACGTTCGGTTTTATCGAGAAGACGGCTCGACGTTCCTCGACGGTGATTACCTCATCAAGGGTGTGGCGGGTCGAATCTTGTGGGCGCTACTCAGCCAACGCGCCGATGAAGGCCGGACTGCGTTCACCAATCGTGAAGTGCGCCTCGACCCGACCCTCGAGTTGCCCGAGTTCCGCGACAACTTCGAGAGCCGACTGATTCTGTTGAAGCGCCGGCTCGACGAATGCCACGCACCGATCCGAATCGAGAAGACCGGCCGGGGTCGCTTCGAGCTGATCGTCGACGCCGAGCTCCGGCTCGAGGCGGTCGATCAATAGACGGCCTTCGACTCGAAGGTCGACACAGGCGCGGACGAACTGCATGCGCGGCTCGCGTGGTCTCAAATCACGTTGCTCTCGGCGGGTAGAGCGACGACGCTGGTCGGGATGCTTCGCGAGGACAAGGTGCCATACGAAGTCGACGGCGTCGCGATGATCGGATCCCTGATCGTCGACGACGAGCGATCGATGCCGCGTCCATCGGTGCTCGTCTTCGGGGGCGGCCAGGTGCTTGATGGCGAAACCCGGCAGGCGGCGCGAGCACGGATGAACCTGACTGGTATCGCCCGGTCCGCCTTCGACACCCTCGTGGCTCGCCCCGAGTGCGACTCAACGCGGGTTGCGACGCTCGGCTACTGCTTCGGCGGTGCAATAGCGGTAAACGATCGGAAATCCGTAGACACGTCTACCGACGCCACCCGTCGCGCGGACGAACCCGCCAATGACTGGTGAACGGGTCCCTCGCGGCTGATGTTCTGCGATCGCTAGCTGGCTTTGCGGCGCCCGACGGGCGCTTGGCGGACCTCGGCCGCCTCGGCCGCGGCGTCCCGCGCTTCGAGCAGCTCGGCGAGGCGGCTCAGCAACTCCGCCTGATCGGCGCGACGGGCCTGCACGTTGATGACGGTGAGGCCGGCGCCTACGAGGGCGATGCCGACGAGTCCGCCTGAAAGCAGGTACGGGAACTGTCCCTGCACGTAGTCCTTGCCGGCGGCGCCGTTCCACGCGAGGAACAACGCGATGAACCCCGCCACTACGAGAAGCACACCGACGCTGACCGGAGAGGCGCTAGCCCATTTACGCATGGGGGAATTAGAGCACTTCCACGGCCGTCGTTACTTCCGTTCGTAAACCGGCGGCCGTTTCTGGAGGAAGGCCGCGGTGGCTTCGCGTTGGTCGGCGGAGTACGACGCCAGGATCTGCGTGCGGTTCTCGAGGTCGATGGCCGCCTGGAAACCCGGTATCTCGCGGGCGGCCCACGACGCCTCCTTCGTCATCCATACGCCGAACGGCGAGTTGGCGCAGATCTGGTGCGCGATGTTCAACGCCGAGTTGACGGTCTCGCCGTCGGGCACGACTTCGCTCACGAGTCCGTACTTGTCCGCCTCGGCAGCGCTGATCAGTCGACCGGTCAGCATCATCTCAGTCGCCCGCGACGCGCCGATGAGCCGCGGCAACAGCCAGCTCACCCCGACGTCGCAGCCCGACAGGCCGATGCGCACGAAGGCGACGTTGAAGCGCGCGCTCTCGCTGCACACGCGCACGTCCGACGCCAACGCCAGCGCCAGGCCGCCGCCGGCGCAAGGACCGTTGACCGCGGCGATAACCGGTTGCCGCAGGGCGCGTAGCCGCGGCATGAGCCCGGCGATGTGTTGTTGCACGGCGAGTCCGAACCCGGGGCCGCCCCATCCCTTCTGGCGCGGCGCGGCACCGAAGCCGGTGAGGTCGAGGCCGGCGCAGAACCCCCGGCCGGCGCCGGTGAGGATCACGACGCGGCATTCGGGGTCGTCTTCGATCTCGTCGCAGCGCTCGTACAGACGATCGACGAGCGCGTCGTTCATGGCGTTGAGCTTGTCGGGACGGTTCAGCGTGAGCTGCGTAACCTCGGGCGTCAGCTTTTCGAGCAGGACCACATCGGCATCGGACATGCCGAGTTTCTAACGCGTGGTGACGTTCCCGTATCGGTGCTGGGTCTGAGACACACACTGCTCGCGCACCCAGTGCAACAACTCGATGCGGCCGACAGCGGTAACAGGCGCGTCGTCGATCGGGATCCCGTGCTCGTCGCACGCTTGGTAGATGGCGTCGGACACGCATCCGAGGGCGCGCACCTTGGACGGGCGCATCGACTCGAGACGGGCGATGAACTCGGAGTCGGTATCGCGGGATACGACGAGCGTGACGCCGGCGACGCGGGCGGCCAAGTGGCAGCGCTCGACGTCGCGCTCGGTCGCGCCCTCGCCGACGCGCACGACTACCGGCCGGTGGTACGGCACGTAGCGGAAGTCGTTCGACTCCGCCGCGAGACCCGACGGGTCGTGCTCGACGGCGAAATGCGTGACCCAGGCCGCGGCGTAGTCGGCCACCGTTGCGTCGTCGTCGATCCAACGGCCCATCGAGAGCACGTAGTTCGGGCCGCCCGCCTTGGCGCCGGGTCCCATGGCCGAGCGCTTCCATCCGCCGAAGGGCTGGCGGCGGACGATGGCGCCGGTGATCGGACGGTTGATGTACAGATTCCCGGCGTCGACGCGGTCCTTCCAGCGGGCGATCTCCGCGGGATCGAGCGACTGCAGGCCGGCAGTGAGCCCGAATGGCGTGGCGTTCTGCAGCCTGATGGCGTCGTCGAGCGAAACGGCGCGCATGAGCCCGAGCACGGGGCCGAAGCACTCCGCAGTGTGGAACCACGAGCCGTCGGCGACGCCGAGCTTCACGCCTGGTGTCCACGTGCAGTCGTCGAGTTGGCGGGGTTCGACCAGCCACGACTCGCCGTCGTCGAGTTGGGTGAACGCTCGCAGCAACGGCCCTTGCGCGGGCTCGATCAGCGGTCCGACGGTGGTGTCGGTGTCAGTTGCCGGGCCCACGCGCAGGCTGCGGACGGCGTCGGCCAGGCGCTCCAGGAACCGCCCGTCGTCGTAGACCGACGCTTCGAGGATGCCGAGACTGGCGGCCGAACACTTCTGGCCGGCGTGGCCGAAGGCCGAGCGAACGAGGTCGCGAATGGCGCCGTCGAGGTCGGCCGCGGCCGTCACGACGATGGCGTTCTTGCCGCTGGTCTCCGCGTGCAGCGCCAGGCGCGGCTTCCACGAACGGAACAAGCGCGCCGTCTCCCACGAGCCGGTAAGCACCACCGCGTCGACGCCGTCGTGGGTGATGAGGTGGCGACCGGCGTCGTCGTCGTCACACGGCAACCACTGCACGACGTCGCGGGGCACGCCGGCGTTTTGGCAATGGGCGACGAAGAGTGCGGCGATCAACCGCGTCTGCGGCGCCGGCTTGAGAATGACGCTGCTCCCCGCGGCGAGCGCGGCGAGCACGCCGCCCGCGGGAATGGCGTAGGGGAAATTCCACGGCGACGCGACGACCGTCACCCCGTACGGCTCGAAGCGCGCCCCGGCGATCGCGGGGATGTTCGTGGCGTAGTAGCGGGCGAAGTCGATCGCCTCGGACACTTCGGTGTCGCCTTCGGCGACGGTCTTGCCAGCGGTGTTGGCCATGGCCGCGATCACGTCGCCGCGCCGGCGCGCCATTTCGTCGGCGACGCGCCGCAGGATCGCAGCGCGCTCTTCGGCCGGGCGCGATCGCCACTCGTCCGACGCGCCCCGCGCGCGGTCGACCGCGTCGTCGACGTCGTCAATCGTCGGGGCGCGGCGCGGCTCGGCCGAGCGACATGGCACGTGCCAGTTCGCCAGCCGCTCCTCGATCCATCGGCGGTTGACCGCATTGGTGAAGTCCGTGTCGGGCTCGTTCACAAACGCAATCTGTGATGAATCGATCGAAATAGTCGATCGATTCATCACAGATTGGGTGGAGAGTTGCGGCGTGATGCGGTCGGCGTGACGGCGAGGGCGTGGGGGCGGGAGATGGCGCGCCGACACGGCGGCACGGAAACGCGCCTCCTCCTCGCGGAACTCGGCGGAGCCCGGCTTCATCGAGAACAGCGCGTGGAGAAAGTTCTCGGGCGCGGCGTTCTCGTCGAGGCGCCGGGCCAGGTAGGCCACGGCGGATTCGAGGTCGCCGGGGTGCGTCGCCGGCCCGTATAGCAACAGGCCGCCGGCGGCTTCCGCGACGGCGGCCGACTGGGTCGGCGCCATGCCTTCGAGCATCTCGATTTCGAGACGGTCTTCGGCGCCGCAGTGCTTGCGCAAGGTCAGCGCCCACGCAACGTCGAACAGGTTGTGTGACGCGACACCGATGCGGACGGCGTCGGCGTACTGCGGCTCGAGGAGCGCGTCGAGCATGCGCTTGAAGTTGGCGTCGACGTCGGCCTTGTTGTCGAACGGCGCGGCGACCCAGCCGTGCACCTCGGCGTCGACGTATTCCATTGCCAGGTTGGCCCCCTTGACGATGCGGATCTTGATCCGGCCACCTCCGGCGTCGCGTCGCGCTTTCGCCCACCCGCACAGGTCGCGCAGCACGGCGTAGGAGTCGGGCAGATACGCCTGCAACACGATGCCCGCATCGAGACCGCGAAACTCCTCATCGTCGAGGACTGTCTTGAACGCCGCCACCGTGAGGTGCAGGTCGCGGTACTCCTCCATGTCGAGGTTGACGAACTTCGCCGGCGTGTTCGCCGCCGCGGCCCGGTACAGCACGCGCAGCCGCTCCACGATCCGGGCCACGCTTTGGTCAAAGGCCAGCGCGTCGAGCTGGCTACAGATCGCCGAGATCTTCACCGACACGTAGTCGACGTGGTCGCGACCAAGCAACGAGATCACATCGTCGACCCGGCGGCGCGCTTCGTCCTCACCGAGGATGGCTTCGCCCAACAGGTTGAGGTTCATGTGAATGTTCTCGGCCGCGTGCTCGGCCACGCGCGCCTTGAGTCGCGGTTCATCCGCCGGCAGCAGCACCGCCGACGTCTCGCGCCGCACGCGCGCCGCGACCAGCGGCATCACCGCCCGGGGAACGACGCCGGCAGCGAACGCGCCGGCATGCAGCATGGCGCGGTCGACGGGGCCGAGAAACGGCGGCAGGCCGTCGGCGACTACTTCGCGCAGGCGCGCCGCGGCGCGACGCGGGTCGTGAATACGCAGCACCTCGTCGGCGAGTTCCAGCGTGAAGCGGCGACTCTCCTCATCGTCGAGCATGCGCGCCAAGCGGCGGCGGTGACGACGCTGGGCGCGGGTCTCGCGCTTGGCTGCTGCCTCCAGCAACGACGCAGCGAGCGCAACGGCCTCGTCGACGAGCGCCGCGTCCTGATTCATGTCCTCATTGCTAGGAGCGATTCCGCGACGCGGTCAAGACCCCAATGCAGGTCGTCCTCGGAGATCGTGAGCGGCGGCGAAAGTCGCAAGGTTTGGCCGTGGGTGTCCTTCGACAGCACCCCGCGAGTGATCAGGTCTTCGGCCATAGCTCGTGCCGTACCCACTTCAGAGGACAGGTCGACGCCCGCCCAGAGTCCGCGCACCCGAAGCGCGTCGACGCCCGAACCGACGAAACGTCCCAGCCGCTCGCGCATCGTGGACTCCAGCCGCGCCGCGTTGGCGAAGATGGCACCGTCGCGGACCAGGTCGAGAACCGCCATGCCGATGGCGCACGCCAGCGGGTTGCCGCCAAACGTCGAGCCGTGGCTTCCCGGCGTCAGCACGCCGAGCACGTCCCAATCGGCGACCACCGCCGACAGCGGCATGATGCCGCCGCCGATCGCCTTGCCCAGGATGTACATGTCGGGCACGACGCCCTCGTGGTCGCAGGCGAACAGCTTGCCCGTGCGACCGAAGCCCGACTGCACCTCGTCGGCGACGAGCAAGATGTTGTACGTGCGGCACAGCTCGCGCAGGCCGGGCAGGAACCCGTCGGGCGGAACGACCACGCCGGCCTCGCCTTGTATCGGCTCGACCAGCACGGCGGCGACGGTGTCGTCGATGGCGGCGGCCACCGCGTCGAGATCGCCGTAGCGCACGCGACGGAACCCGGGTGTGAACGGACCGAACCCGTCCTTGCTGTCGGCGTCGGACGAGAACCCGACGATCGTGGTGGTGCGGCCGTGGAAGTTGTTGTCGAAGACGATGATCGTCGCCGCGTTCGGGGCGATGCCCTTGCGTTCGTAGCCCCACCGGCGCGCCACCTTGATCGCCGTCTCCACCGCCTCGGCGCCGGTGTTCATGAGGACGGCCGTCTCCTTGCCACACATGGTGGTGAGCTCGGCGCAGTACGGGCCGAGCACGTCGTTGCTGAAGGCCCGCGACGTCAACGTCAAGCGATCGAGTTGTTCGTGCGCGGCCGCCACCAACGCCGGATGACAGTGCCCGAAGTTGTTCGCCGAATAGCCGCACAACATGTCGAGGTAGCGATGGCCACCGGTGTCGTAGACCCACGAACCTTCACCGCGGGTCAGCGTGACCGGCAGCGGCTTGTAGTTGTGCGCCGCGTGCTGCCACTCGAGATCGGTGGGCGCCGCCAATAGGTCAGTCATTCGTTGCCTCCCGTAACTCGAGGGTGCAGCACTTGACGCTGCCGCCCGCCTTGCGAAACTCCGACAGGTCGACGGGCACGGGGTCGTAGCCGCGCTCGCGCAACGTGGCGGCGAAGCCAGTGGCCTGCGCGGAAACGATCACGTGGTGACCGTCGGACATGGCGTTGCAGCCGAACGCTTCCGCGTCGCGCTCCTCGACGAGTAGCGCGTCGGGAAAGCGCGCGGCGAGTGCCTCGCGCGATGCCGCGTCGAACGCACCGGGGAAGTACGCGATGTTGTCGTCGCGCAGCACGCTCAACGCCGTATCGAGGTGGTAGAAGCGGGCGTCGACCAGCCGCAAGCTGAGGACCGGGACGTGGAGCCGGGCACGCAGTTCGTCGTGCGCCGCCAGGTCGGTGCGGAACCCGTGGCCAGCCAACACGGTGCCGCCGACGGTGGCGAAGTCGCCCTCGCCTTCGTTGACCTCGGTCGGACGGTGGACGCGGGTGAACCCGTGCTCGTGGAACCACTCGGCGTAGGGATGCTCCTCGCCGCGGCGCTCCGGGTACCGGAACTTGGCGAGGTACACCTCGCCGTCGACCACCACACCACTGTTGGCGGCGAAAACCATGTCGGGCAGATCGGCCACCGGTTCGATGCACTCGACCGTGTGACCGAGCGCCTGGTACACCCGCACCAGGTTCTCCCATTGCTTCAGGGCGCGGCGGCGGTTGACCGGGACGCTCGTGTGCATCCATGGATTGATCTCGTAGGACACTGCGAAGTACTCCGGCCGGCACATCAAAACCCGGCGCGGCCGATAGGCCTCGCCGGAATCGATTGACCGCTCGGCGACTGCACTGATTGACATACCAAAACCGTACGGTCGGTCAGCGACGATCACAACGGGCCCAAGTTGCGTTCTACGCAATAATCTTGTGCTGTGAGCATCCGCGACGAAATAGATCGCCAGATTGTGTCGCTTCTCTTGCAAGATGCACGGCGTAGCTTCCAGGACATCGGTGAGCACGTCGGCCTGTCCGCTCCGGCGGTCAAGCGGCGCGTCGATCGGCTCGAAGACACCGGTGTGATCAGGGGCTACGCGGCGATCGTCGATCGCAACGTCGACGGCACGATTACCGAGACGTTCGTCGAGCTCTACTGCAGCGGCCGTACCGCACCCGCCGACATCCGCGAGATAGTCGAGCCCTTCGACCAAGTCGTCGAAGCCTTCACCGTGTCGGGCGAAGCCGATGCGCTGCTGATGCTGCGCACCGCCGACATCGCCGAACTTGAAGACACGCTCGAACGCATCCGTTCCAACCCGCACGTCGACCGCACGAAAACCGTCATCGTCTTGTCGCGACTGATAGATCGTGGGTGATGAGTAATTGGGCCCTCGAGCACCACGGCAAAGTCGCCGTCCTGACGTTCACGCGCCCGCCGCGGAACTTGATGGACATGGCGTCGATGACCGAACTGGTCGCGCACCTCGAGGCGTTGGCCGACCGCACCGACGAGGTGACCGTGGTGATGCTTACTGGCGGCGTCGACGGCTTCTTCATCGCTCATGCGGATCTTGACGACCTTGCCAAGATCGCCCGCGGCGAGATGCCCGACGGCGACCCCCGCTCGTGGTCGCAAGCAACGCACCTGTTGGAGACCATGCCGCAGCCGACCGTCGCCGCCATTGACGGACAGGCGTGGGGCGGCGGTTGCGAAACGTCGTTGGCCTGCACCATGCGGGTCGGCTCCGAGCGGGCGCACCTGGGCCAGCCCGAGGTCGCCATCGGCATCATCCCGGGCGGTGGGGGTACGCAGCGACTGCCGCGTCTGGTCGGCTCGGCCATCGGCGCCGAGCTGTGCTTGTCAGGCCGCGTCGTCGACGCCGCGGAGGCCAAGCGCATCGGCTTGCTCAACGAGGTCCTGCCGACAGACGGCTTCGTGCAACACGCCATCGGGTGGTGCGAGCGCATCGCTCGACACCCGGCGCCGGCGGTTTTCGCCGCCAAGAAAGCGGTGGTGGAAGGCCTACGGCTCCCGCTCGATCAGGGGTTGCGTCTCGAGGTCGAGTTGTTCCTGACGGCCAACGCGTCCGATGACGCGCAGGCGCGCAACGCCGCGGTCGCCCGAGGTGGCGAGGCGCGGGTTATCGAGGCGTAGCCGAGGTGAGATTCGACGTGACTTCGCCGGACACCGGCTGGTTGAACGCCGTGCCGTTGATGACCTCATGGCTGTAGGTCGGCACGCGTAGCGAGGGCGCCCAGTACTGCGTGTCCTTCACGGTGATGTCGATGCCACTGCCGACGATGTGCAGCGTCGAAGAGATAACGATCACGTCCACGATCTTGCCGCCGACGTCGTCAGTTCGGTGCCCGGTGATCGAACCGGAGAAGTCGGCGGTGAAGCTGTTACCGCAGGTGGCATGGCCGCTGAAGGTGCGACCGTTCGTCGGTGGCCACGGCGGCGCCGGCACCGCAGAACCGAATGTGCAGTTGAACATGGCGGGGCTCGAGGTGAGCACGACGCGCGTGATGAAGGGACCGTCGCCGCGGAACACGTAATAGAGGTCGGCGGAGTTCTTCGAGTCGACGGCCCGATGGAACTTCTGACCGCCAGAACCGTCGTCGGTAACCACGAGCGTGCCCTTCGGCGGCACCCCGCCACCCTGCGACGTTGATCCCGACTGCGCGTAGTCGTAGGTGCCGGTCTGCGCCGGCTTGGGCGGAGCGTTCGGGTCGGTTGGCGCGGCGGCGACCACGGCTTGGGTCGTCGGCGTCGTCTTGGGCCTCGCCGAACCTTTCACCGTGGTGCTCGGGTTCGTCGACGGGGTGCTGTTGGCCGTCGTGGTGGTGGCGTCGTCGATCGCCTGCGTGGTCGTGGTCTGCTTCGTCGAGACCTTCTTGGAATCGTCCCCGTCGCCTCCGCACGCGCTCGTGACGACGGCGAGCGCGGCCAGGAACAGAGCCGCTCGGCGTTGCATCCCCATAGCTTGCCAAGCCTTGCAGGGGTTTCTTGCGCGCTAGTTGACAATGTGACAATGTGACAAACTAATGCTCACTGTTACACAGGCTTCCACGGAGACCGACCTGACGACGGACCGGATCCTCGACGCCGCCTACGAGGAGTTGCTGGCCTTCGGGTTCAAGCGGGTCAGCGTGGAAGACATCGCCAAGCGCGGTGGCGTCGCCCGCGTCACGATCTACCGGCGCTTCAAGAACAAGGACGAACTGCTGGCGGCGCTGGCTCTCCGGGAAGGACGCCGCTTGTTCGACCAAATTGAGGCGGCCATCGCGCCATCCGGCGACCGCGAACAGCAGCTCGTAGACGGCTTCGCGGCCGTTCTCGACGCGGTGCGACGCCACCCGCTGGTGACGCGGATCCTGCAGAGCGAACCCGAATTGGCGACGTCGTTGGTGATCGATCAGGCCGGAGCGATCATCGGCTTCGCCCGGGACTTCGCCGTGCAACGTCTCGGCCTCGAGCCGGCGGCGGCCGAAATGATCGTCCGGCTCACGGCGTCGTTCGTGCTCATCCCCGACAGCCGCATCAAGCTCAAGACCACCAGCGACGCCCGCGCGTTCGCGCGCGCCTATCTCGTGCCGATGGTGAGCCGATGAACCGCCAGTCGATCGTGTGGCGCCGGGCGTCCGATGTCCGCATTTTCGGCGACTACTCGAGCTTCGCCGCTGGTCCGTTTTCGTGAGTGACCGCTTTCGCGGGCCGTACGCGGACGGTCCTCCGCCGGCGGCGCTCGAGATCAACGCGCCGGATCTGACCAGGGCCGGCCCGAAGGATCTCCTGCGCGCCGTGGTCGTGCAGGCGACCATCGTGTGGTGCGTCGTTAGCGCGGTCGCGACCTGGGTGGTCCGGCGGCGCGGCCGCACTGTTGTACGCGCCGCCTGCGACGGACTCGTCGACGCGTTCGAGCGCCTCGGTCCGACCTTCGTCAAGGCGGGTCAACTGATCACCTCGTCGCCCGGCGTCTTCCCCGAGCCGCTGGCCGAAGCCTGCAAGCGCTGCCTCGACGAAGTACCGCCGTTCCCGGCCAGCGAGGTCCGCGCCGTGATCGAGGAGGACCTCGGTCGCGACGTCGACGCGATCTTTACGAAGTTCGACGACGTGCCGCTGGCCTCGGCGTCCATCGCCCAGGTGCACGCCGTGGTTCTCCCCGACGGACGCGAGGCCGTGCTCAAGATCCAGCGTCCGGGCGTGCGGCGCACGATGAACAGCGACCTGCGCAACCTGTACCGCCTCGCCAAGCTCGCCGAGTACACCAAGCTCGGCCAGCGGGTGCAGCCGACCAAGTTCGTTATCGACATGCACGTCGTCACCAATCAAGAAGTGAACTGCGCGCTCGAAGCCCACCGCCAGACGCAGTTCCGCAACCACATCGGCGACTACGGCGACAACCCCGATGTCACCGCACCCGAGGTGTACTGGAATTACTGCGGGCCGCGAGTCATCTGCATGGAACGCATGTACGGCGTGCCGGTCGATTCGTTCGACGTGTTTGCGGCGCGCGGTATCGACGGCGAGGCCCTGCTGCGCAAGGGCATGAAGGTCGCGTTCGAAGCGATGTGCGTCCACGGCCCGTTCCACGGCGACGTGCACGCCGGCAACATCTGGGTGCTCGAAGACGGGCGCGCCGCCTTCCTCGACTTCGGCCTCATGGGCGAGCTGCCGGACCGGTGGAAGTCCTTGATGATCGATCTCTTGAAGACGGCGCAGATCGACAACAACTGGGCGCGCGTGGTGCGCAACTACAAGGACGTCGGCGTTTTGTCCGAAGACATTGGCGACGACGAGGAGGTGGGGGCGCGGCTGGAGATGGTGATGCAGCCGCTGTTCGACTCGACGGCTTCGACCATCGACCTGTCGGAGGTGTTCAAGCAACAGATCACACTGGCCGAGTCGATGGGCGCCAAGGCGCCGCAGGAACTGATGCTGGTGGCCAAGCAGGTCTTCTATTTCGAGCGCTACGTCAAGGGCCTGGCGCCGAACTATCAGATGATCAAGGACCTGTACCTGACGAAGAACGTGATCCCCGAGTCGATGGCCACCGCGGCGGAACGGGGCATTACCTTCCCCAGCTGAATGGAAGTACTGCACGCCGCCGAGGCGGAGCGTCGGCAAGCGCAGATGGGCGGCGCGCTGTTGCGTCGTGGCGTCGGCGCGGGTGACCGCGTCGCCCTGGTGCCATCGGACACCGGCCTCACCGCGGCGCGACTTTGCTTGGTGGTCGGCGCGCTGCGCCTCGGCATTATCCCCGTGGTGGTCAACGCGCTGCTCACCCCCACCGAACGCGCGGCGTTGCTGTCAGATGCCCAGGCAGCGTTGACCGTCGACGACGCGTTGCTCAGCGAACTCGGAGACGGTCCCGTCGCGGAGTTGGCGCCCGTCCCTCTGGGCCGGCCGATGCTCTACACGTCGGGTACCACCGGGGTGCCGAAGGGTGTGTGGACCGGCGCCCTACCCGAAGCCGACGCTGTCGCTCTCCAAGCCGAGGAGAACGAGCAATGGGGATTCGCGGGCGACGACCGCCACCTCGTGTGTGGGACGACGCACCACTCGGCGCCGCTGCGTTTCGCCACGGGCACCCTGCTCGCCGGCGGGACCGTGGTTCTGCCAGGGAAGTTCGACGCCGCGAGCCAACTGCGCGCCTTGCGCGATTTCTCGCCGACGTCGAGCTTCATGGCGCCGGTGCACTTGCACCGCTTGCTCGACCTCGCCGCTGACGACCCGGCGACTTTCGCCAGCTTTCGGCTGCTGTGCCACGCCGGAGCGCCACTGAGCGAGGCCGTCAAGCGGCGCGCCATCGCCGCGTTCCCGCCCGGATCCGTGTGGGAGTTCTACGGCGCGACCGAGTGCCAGTTCACCGCCTGTTCGAGCGACGAATGGCTCGCTCACCCGGGCACGGTCGGCCGCGCCCGGGCCGGGCGCAGGCTGCGCGTCGACGACGACGGAGTCATCTGGTGCGCGCCTCCGCGCCACGCCCGCTTCACCTACTGGAACGACCCGGACAAGACCGCCGCGGCCTGGGACGGCGACTGGTTCACCGTCGGCGACCTGGGACGACTCGACCGTGACTATCTCTTTCTCGAAGGCCGGCGCGACGACCTCATCCTCAGCGGCGGCGTGAACGTCTACCCCGCCGAGATCGAACGCGTGCTGCTCGGGATCGACGGCGTGGACGATGGCGCCGTGTTCCCACGCGAAGACGACGACTGGGGTCAGCGCGTGTGCGCCGTGTACGTCGGCGCCGCGTCCGAAGACGCGGTCACCGACGCGCTACGCGCTGAACTGGCGAATTACAAGGTGCCCAAGGAACTGCGACGCGTCGCGGAGATCCCGCGCAGCGCCAACGGCAAGATCAGGCGGTCGGTGCTCGCGGCCGAATTGGGCTTGGACTAGGTAGGCGGCAACGTCGTCGACGTCGTGGTGGTGGACGTCGACGTTGTGGTCGAAGTCGACGTGGTGGTCGAAGTCGACGTGGTCGAAGTCGAAGTCGAGGTCGTCGAAGTTGAGGTGGTGGTCGACGTTGAAGTCGTCGTCGGAGGTGTCGGGTCGAAGAGACCGATCCCACCGGCCACGCGAATGCCGCCGCTCCAACCCGGATACGGCAGCGCCTGCAAGGTGGGGGCGCCGTCGTAATCGCGGCCTTGGACGTAGTGGGCGCGCGAGCAGTTGGGCGGACTGGCCGACACCGAGCACACGCCGAGGCCCGCACCGAACGGTCCGACGACCAACGGTCCGTCGGCGTCACCGTCGATCGACCCGACATGGACGCCGGTGTTCACCGCGGCATCGAACGCATAGACGTTGAGGTCGCCCAGCACGCCCGTCACCGAGAACGACCGCAGGTGACCTCGGCCGGTGAGCGCGCCGGTGGCGATCTCGTCGATGTCATCCTCGTTCTCGAAGAAGCTCGAGACCGACACGCCCCCGCGATAGGCCGGGTCGTAGGCGAACCAGCTGCCCACTTGCTGGTTGTCGGCGTTGAACGTCTTGACGTGCGGGCCACCGCCGGCACCGGCGCCGGTGACGATGCCCTGCATGTCGCTGTTGTTGACGTAGGCACCGGCGAGCTGGACGCCGCCGTTGAACGTCGAGTCGTAGGCAAAGAACTCGGACCGCAGGGCCGGCGCTCCGCCGACGATGTTCCACACCCGCACGTGCGGGCCGCCCCCGCCCACGGGCGCGGTGAGGATCTCAAGATCGCCATTGCCGTCGACATCGGAAAGGCCGACGTTGACGCCGCCGCCAAACCCAGCGGCATACGCAAAGAACTCGTGAAGCAGGACGCCACGGTCGGTGAACACCCGGACGTGAGGGCCTCCGCCCGGGCCGGCGGCCGCGATCACCTCGAGTTCGTTGCCGCCGACAACATCGCCGAGTGCGACATTGACGCCGCCGCCGAACCCACTGCTGAAGGCAAAGAAGCTGGCGTGCTCGACCCCGTCGGTGGTGAAGACCTTGACGTGCGGGCCTCCGCCGGGGCCGGTACCCGTGGCGATCACGGCCTGCTCGGAGGGGATGGCCGAGGCGGCGTTTGGCCCCCACATCCACAGGCCGGTACCGATCACAGCCGCGAGCAGGGACGCGAGGACGTAGCGAGACTTAGAGCGCATCGTGCCTTTCTACCCTCTTTGGTGACCTTCTACCCGGTTATACGGGTGGGGCGAGGCGGGTGACACCGGACGCTTCGAAGGCGTCGGCCACCATCGAGGTGAGGTGGCCCACCAGTGTTTTGCGAGGCATGGTGCGGGTGGCGCTCCACCATTCGACGGCGGAAAAGACCGCGCCGGGCAGCGCGTGACCCCACACGTCTCCCATCGCGGGGTCGCGGCCGACGGCGAATAGCGACGCGGAAAACGACGCGGCGAACATCTGGCCGAGCGCGCTGTTCATGGCGCCGGGAGCGGCGTCGGGCCCGCTCGCTTCGAACATGAAGCGGAACACCTCCGGCTCCTTCTCCACGAACATGCAGAAGGTGTTGATGCCTTTGGCCACGGCCTCGCGCAGCGGCACCGACTCCTTGAACATGTCGGAAATCGCCGGAATCAGCTCGGTGGCGAAGCGCTCCACCAGCGCCGAGGCGACCCCGGCGCGGTCGCCGAAATGGTCGTAGAGGATCGGCCGGGAGACGCCGGCTATCTCGGCCAGCTCGGCCATCGAGACGTCGGACCCGTGCTTGCGGATGGCGACGACGGCGGCGTCGAGCAGTTCCTCACGGCGAATAGCGGGGTCGACCCGCGGCCCGCGGGGCCGGCCGACGCGTCGCTCGATCTCAGTCACCATTGACATCGTAAACCGACAGTCTGTAAGTTACAAGGCGTCGGAATAAGCGGCCACAGCGAAAAGGACTCACATGTCAACGGAAATGGCTTCAGACGCGGAAATCCTCGGTCGCGACGAGATGAACGACCTCGACGCGATCCTCGCAGTGAAGGCCGACTGGGACGCGACCATCCGCGTCGTCCGCGACAACTCCGACACGATCTTCACCTGGGACTACGAGCGGTCCCGGCAGCCGCTTTCGAAGCTGTACGAGAAGGCCAAGACCTCGCAGTGGAACGGCTCGACCGACTTGCCCTGGGAGACCGACGTCGACCAGGAGCAGCTGGCCATGATGTCGCCCGACGCCAACCCCGAGATGCTCGCCGCCATGGGCATCGACCTCACGGGCACGCCCATGGCCAAATGGACGCAAAAAGAGTGGACCGAGCTCGCCATCCATCAGCAGAACTTCATGCTCAGCCAGTTCATGCACGGTGAGCAGGGCGCGCTGGTGTGCACCGCCAAGATCGTCGAGACGGTTCCCTGGATCGACGCCAAGTACTACGCCGCCACGCAGGTCATGGACGAGGCCCGGCACGTCGAGGTGTTCGCTCGTTATCTCGACGAGAAGCTGAACGGCCACTTCCCGCTCAACCCCCACCTGGGCATGCTGCTCGACGACATCATCAGCGACGAGCGGTGGGACTTCACCTATCTCGGCATGCAGATCATGGTGGAGGGTCTCGCTCTCGCGGCGTTCGGTCTGGTCCAGGCGATCACGCCCGAGCCGCTGCTCAAGCAACTTCTTCGCTACGTCATGAGCGACGAGGCGCGGCACGTTGCGTTCGGCGTGCTGTCGCTGAAGGAGCTGTACGAAGGCATGACCGACAAGGAGCTCGGCGAGCGCCAAGAGTTCGCCTACGAAGCGGCCGTGCGCTTGCGCGACCGCCTCGTGGCGGCCGAAGTGTGGGAGCGGATGGGCGTCGACCCGAAGATCGCCATCACCACGATGCGCCCGCCGGGAATGGACAAAAACAACGATCCCTTCCAGGCGATGCTGTTCTCCAAGATCGTGCCGAACCTTTCCAAGCTCGGCCTGCTCGACGCCAACGGTCAGTGGCTGCGCAAGAAGTTCGACACCATTGGCTTGTCACAGTTCGAGACCTGGACCGACACGTCCATCGAATACGAACTGCTCGACGCCGTCGCCCAAGACCGCGAAGCCGAAGCCGCCGCGTCCTAACGCGGCCTACGTTGCGGCAGTACAGGCCCGCCGGATGACGTCGCCCTCATCCGAGGGAAGCGCGTCGGCGAACGACCGACACGCCTCGAGGGCGCGGGTGACGATCTCGGCGCAGTTCCACTTGCTGAACCCTGTGGAATAGCTGCCGAAGCGTCCGAGTGCGCCGGTTATGGCCAGGAACTCGCCGTCGGTCAAGAAACCCGTCGACGCGAAACCCGGCAGGCGATCGGCGGCCGAGCCGAACGGCGCCCACTGCGGTACGTCGCCAGACGGCGCGACCAGGAACCCGTGCAGGATCCGGGCGTGCACGAGCACGCCTTCGGTTCCGAGGCTTTGTTCCCGCCAGGTCGTGACATGTCGCGCGTGTTGCGCGGCGAACCCGGCTGCGAATCGCAGCATCACGATTTCGTACGCAAATTGCTCGAGCCAGTCGTGCACCGCTTCCGGCGCTGCAGACGGCGCCCATGGCGTCGGCGCTTGAAGTCCCATCACTTGCCCCCGTTCAACCTCACGAACCCCCGCCCGTGTGTTGAGACTGACGGTATCGGAGAGTCCACCATCACACCACGCCAAACAGGCCTTTGGGGGGTGAAATGCGTCACACCTACCAGTCGGTGGGCCGGTAGTCCTTCAGGAATTTGCCGTGCATGTGGTGGCCGGTGTTGAAACCGTCGATGATCGGATCGACGATGCGCGCCGCTCCGTCGACGATGTCGAGCGGCGGGTGGAAGCGGTGCTCGGCGCGTTTCGACTCGGCGATGTGGACGGGGTCCTCGTCGGTGACCCACCCGGTGTCGACGCTGTTCATGTGGATGCCCTGGGCGACGTAATCCGTCGCCGAGGTGCGCGTCATCATGTTGAGCGCGGCCTTGGCCATGTTGGTGTGCGGGTGCTTGGTCGTCTTCCACTTTCGGTAGAACTGACCTTCGACGGCTGACACGTTGACAATGTGCTTGTCGCGCTCGGGTGTGCGCAGCATCAACGGCTTCAGTCGGGCGTTGAGCACGAACGGCGCGACGGCGTTGACCAGTTGCGTCTCGAGTAACTCGACCGAGGACACCTCATGCAGCTGCAGCCGCCAGCTGTTGCGGTCGCGCAGGTCAACCTGTTGCAGGTCCTGGTCGAGGACGCCGGCAGGGAAGAGATGCGACGGTGCGGCCGCCACCTCGGCGCCGAGCACGGGGGGCAGCGCTTTCAGTTCCTCCTCCGCGGCGAGCATGTGGGCGTAGAACTCCGGCGGGCGCCGCACGGTCTGGCAGGCGTTGTTGATGATGAAGTCGAGCCGCGTCCGGGTCGCGAGCAGATGGTGGGCGAAGGCCTCGACGTCGGGCGTGTAGCGCAGGTCGAGGCCGAAGATCTCGAGGCGGTCGGCCCAGTCGTCGAAATCGTCCTCGTGCGCGTAACGCGCCACGGCGTCGCGGGGAAAGCGCGTCGAAACGATCAGCGACGCGCCGGCGCGCAACAACTTGATGCCTGCCTGATAACCGATCTTCACCCGGCCGCCGGTGAGCAGGGCGACCCGGCCGCGCAGGTCGGCGGTCTCGGTGCGTTTGGCGAAGTTGAATTCGGCGCACGGCGGGCATAGCTGGTCGTAGAAGTGGTGGAGCTCGGTGAAGTGGCGTTTGCACACGTAGCAATGCTGCGAGTCGGTGAGGTCGTGGTACTCGCCGTCGTCATCTTCTTCGGCGGGCGGGAACGCGTTGGGCGTGGTGAACACCGGCTTGGCGCGCAGCTGCCGTATGCCGGTCTCGGTCTTGACCGACTCGTCGCGGGCGATCTTCGCCTTCTTCTCCGCCCGCTTGCGGGCACGGAAGTACTGCCGCCGGTCCTCGGGGTCGGGGTTGAACAGGTCGCCGGCGGCGTTGATCAGCCGGACGCGATCCTCTTCGGGTAACTCGAAGGTGGGCGACGGGTCGCGGGCGAGCTTCTCCAAGAGCTCCGTCAGCGCGCGTAATTCGTCGGCCGTCACGTCACCGAGCGTATGAGAATCACTCGCTATGCCGTACCAGCACCCCTTGGCGTACCTGCTCGGCCTCGAAGGCATCGCGCTGCTGCGCGCGTGGGCCGGTGACTTCGACAAGGAATTTGTGCTGGAGCGTTTAGCCGAGGTTCGCCGCCTGCTCGACAACCAGGAGTTGGCGCAACACGACGGGGTGGACGTTGCCGTCGGAACGGCGGCGACGGGATACCGCCAATGGGCGGCGACCTACGACGAGCCCAACACGCTGTTCGACGTCGACGAACCCGTGATGCACGAGATCCTCGACGCTCTCCCGCCCGGCACCGCGTTGGATGCGGCGTGCGGGACTGGCAGGTACGCCGCGTACCTCGCGGCACGCGGGCACACCATCATCGGCGTCGACGGCTCGCCCGAGATGCTCGAACTCGCCCGCGCCCGCATCCCGCAGGGCGACTTCCGCGTCGGTGACCTGCGCGACTTGCCCTTGCCCGACGCCTCCGTCGACGTCGTCGTGACCGGTCTCGCTCTCGCGCATGTGCCCGAGCTCGGACCCGTCATGGCGGAGTTCGCGCGCGTGCTCCGTGCCGGCGGTGATCTCGTCATTTCCGACACGCATCACGAGTTGGTGTTCCGCGGTTCGATCGTGAAGGCCATCGGGCCCGCCGGCGAACCCGGCGTCGTGGCTACGTACCGCCACACGCCGGGCGACTTCCTGCGCGCCGCGCTGCCGGTCGGCCTCGAGGTCCGCCGGTGCGAGGAACCCGGGCGAGCGTTGGGTGACGACGAAACGCAGGCGCCTTCGCCCGCCCCGGACAGCACGAGCGGCCCGTGGAACGACTGGCCGTGGTCACTGATGCCGTTGGTGCCGGATGCAACGCGCGCCGCGTGGTCGATACCCGGCGCCATCGTCTGGCACTTTCAGAAAGCGAGCGGCGGTTAGCCCCGGAGAGGCGCCGCCGTTTGATGCCGCCAGAGTGGTGTGCTCGGACCCCACGGCCACGCATCGTCCCGTTCTGGTGCCAACTAACGCGCAACTGGCAGGCTTATCCCATGCTGCTCATGAAACCCGGCTGCGAGAACTGCGACGACAACCTCCCCGCCGACAAGCCCGGCGCGGTGATCTGTTCCTTCGAGTGCACGTGGTGCGAGGAGTGCGCCCAGACGATGGGCGGGATCTGCCCGAATTGCGGCGGCAACCTCGAACCCCGCCCGCAACGCCCCGCGCCGCTGCTCGAATCGTTCCCTGCGTCGACCGAGCGGGTGCACAAACCCCGCACGAGCTAGGTCAGGAGCATTCCGGTGCCCGACCAGTGGTCGAGGCTCGTGGCGTCGAGCTTCGGATAAGGCAGGTCGCGCCAACCCCGGCGCAGCGCGGGCGAGCCGAACTACGTGATCGGCACGCTAAATACCCCGAAGGCGCCTGCGGGCGGAAACGAACGTCGAGCGGCCTAAAACGGACGTCGGCCGCAATCGGCATTCATCGGGTAATCCGGGACCTTCCGGACTGATCCAGTGTGGGGCGCACGCTTCGGACCGATGGGGAACTCCTTCCACTATGTCAGGAGAGTCCCCTGTTTTCGTCACCGCTACGCCTGCTTCCTCTTGCGATCGCGACCACGGTCGCCCTTGGCGCGAGCGGCGCCAGCGCCGTTGCCGCGGAGCGAACACCGAGTAACCCTGGAGATCAGAGCTCCTCGTTCATCGTCACGTTGCGCCCCGGTGTCAACCCCGCCACCACAGCCACGGAGTGGCGGAACCGCGGCGACGAAGATTTCCCACGTCTATCGCCGCGCGCTGTCGGGCTTCGCGGTCCGTGCCAGCGGCGATCTTGCCGAGCGTCTGCGGGGCGACGTCCGCGTCCAACGCATCACAGCGGACCAGCCGGTTTTCGCGAATGAGGTTCAGGCCAACGCAACGTGGGGCCTCGACCGCATCGACCAGCGAGGCCAGACCCTCGACGGCTCCTACACCTATGACCGCACCGGTGCCGGTGTCACCGTGTACGTACTCGACACGGGCGTGCGGGCCACGCATGTTGAACTCGCCGGTCGCGTTGCCGCAGGCTTCTCCGCCATCGACGACGGCAACGGGACCAACGACTGCCACGGCCACGGCACTCACGTCGCTGGCACGATTGCTGGGGCCACCTTTGGTGTCGCCAAGGGCGTAACGATCGTGCCGGTGCGCGTGCTCGACTGCGGCGGGCGGGGATCGATGTCGGGCATCATCGCTGGCGTCGACTGGGTAACCGAACATCACGCTGCGGGTGTGCCCGCAGTTGCGAACATGAGCCTC
The DNA here is from genome assembly GCA_963722185.1 of uncultured Actinomycetes bacterium. Lineage (GTDB taxonomy): Bacteria > Actinomycetota > Acidimicrobiia > Acidimicrobiales > JACCXE01 > JACCXE01. The sequence goes on from CAVRKD010000001.1 coordinate 186,951, forward strand.
GGTGGCGCCGCGTATCCCGAGCTCGACGCGGCCGTTCGTAACTCGATTCTCGACGGCGTCACTTACACCGTGGCAGCCGGTAACGACAACGGGGACGCGTGTCTCCAGTCGCCGGCTCGGGTGGCAGAAGCGCTCACCGTGGGCGCGAGCAGCCTCGACGACACCCGCGCTGGCTACTCGAATTTTGGTGTCTGTGTTGATCTCTTTGCGCCGGGTTCCAGCATCACGTCCGCATACATCGACTCCGATGCTGCGACGGGCCCCAGGAGCGGCACGTCGATGGCGGCACCGCACGTTGCCGGCACCGCAGCCCTGTACTTAGGCGCTGACGCTGCCGCGCTGCCTGGCGTGGTCGCGAGCGTCATCACCCTTGGAGCCAGCGTCGGGCGCATCGCCAAACAGGACGCTTCACCAAACCGAGTCGTCTACTCGCGACTCTTCTCCGCCCAAACGCCCACGACTCCACCCGCAGCGCCCGAAGGGCCGGTCGCATCCTCGGGAGCGTCGCGGGCGATCGATGTCACGTGGAACAGCCCGGCCCTCGATGGCGGTAGCCAGATCACCGGCTACAGCGTCCGAATCCATCGAGCTTCCGACGGGGCCCAAGTCAAGGCGGTGACCGTCAGTGGCGCAACGTTTCAGATTCGAGTCGTAAACCTCAAGGCCAACACCACGTACTACGCCACCGTACGGGCGATAAACGAAATCGGTGGCGGGCCGTGGTCGACGCCATCCAACCGGGTGACTGCCGCCCGCTAGGCCGGGTGGCGAAGAATGCGCTTGTAACATCGCCCGATGGACGGCGCTATCCTGCTCGGCGCGCGCGTCGTTGTGGCCGGCGCGCTGGGCTACGCCGGGGCGGTGAAGTTGTTCGACCGCGAAGGCCTCCAAGATGCGTCCGAGGCCCTCGGTGTGCCGACGAAATTGGCGGTTGCGACCGGGTGGCTGCTGCCGCCAGTCGAACTTGCGCTCGCGGTGTTGCTTGTCGCCGGTGCCACCGCGTGGCTCGGTGCAGCCGGAGCAGTGGCGCTGTTGGTGGCGTTCACCGCGTTGATCGCTGGCAACCTGATCCGCGGCCGCCGCCCGTCGTGCCATTGCTTTGGCTCCGGCAGCTCGCCAATCTCGTGGTGGTCGGTAGCCCGTAACAGCGGGCTGATCGCGGTCGTAGCGGTCGTCGTTTTCAGCGGTCCGAGTGGCGCCGGGCCCGGGCTGTTCGCCTACGCCGGCGATCATCTGACCGTCCGCGGCTCGGTCGCCGCGGTGACGGCCTTGGCCGTCGTCGTAGTAGTGCAGGCTGCGCTGCTGGTGCAATTACTGCGCCGTGTGCGCCGCCTCGAGACCGGCGCGACGCTCGCCGCTCCGGCCATGGTGGGCGAGGCCGCTCGCTTACCCGCGCCGGCGTTCACGCTGCCCCGCCTCGACGGCGGCGAGGTCTCGCTGCACTCCTTGGTCGAGCTTGGACGACCGGTGCTGTTGTTGTTCACCGCGCCAACGTGTCGGCCGTGCCGAGCACTGCTGCCCGAGATCGCCGACTGGCAACAGCTCCACGGCGCCACGCTCACGATCGCGGTCTGTCCAATGGCACGGCGGCGGCAACCGCGACAAGGCGACGCGATCGGACTCTCAAACGTGCTGTTGCAAGACGGTGACGACGTGGCGCGCGCCGACTCGTCCCGCGGCACGCCGGGCGCAGTTCTGATCGACACCGACGGGCGCATCGCCAGCGAAGTCGCCGCGGGTGCGCCAGAGATTCGTGCTTTGGTCGCCAGCGCGGCTTCCGGCGGGACCGGCCACGCGGTCGCCCGCGCTCGCACGATTGGCGAGGACGCGCCCTACGTCGTCCTGCCCAACCTCGATCGTGACGACACCGAGTTGTCTGAGTATTTGGGCAAGATGATCGTGGTGTTGTTCTGGAGCCCGACGTGTGGGTTCTGTCAAGACATGCTGCCGGCGTGGCGCGAGTGGGAAGAGTCGGTGATCAGCGACGACGGCGTGCCCGCCGTCGTCATCGCCCGGGGCACAGCCAAGGCGAACAGGGCGCAGCAATTTCGCACCGAGGTGTTGCTCGACACCGACGGTCTCACGCACCGTGCCTTCGGCGCTGACGGCACGCCGATGGCGGTGATCGTCGACGCCGAAGGTCGTATCGCCTCCTCCGTCGCTACGGGCGCCCTCGAGGTGATGGCGCTGGCCGAGCGAGTGCGAGCGGTAACGCAGGTAGCGGCTCGTTTGGCGCCACCGCCGAAGAGTCATTCCGCTTACCGCGGACTAGGAGTCGCCGGTGCGCTTCGCGCCGCCACGCCACCGTCGCCGCGGGCAACTTGGCCAGCAGCCAGAAGGGGCGGTACACGTAGGCCGCTGCCAGGCCGGTTCGGCCGCGGCGGGCCAGCGGGTGACCAGTAGCGCAAGCCGTCTGGCGTTGGGACCACCTTTCGCCCGATGAGTCCGATCTTGTTCCACACACCGTCGGTTTGGGCGAGACCGGCGAGGCCGTGGGCGACGGGTCGGGCGCCGTCGAGTTCAAGCTGGAACGCGGTCGGGATCTGCTCCGTCAGGCCCAGATCGGCTGCGAGGGTGGGCGACGCCAGCTCGATCCCGGCGCGTAACGCCCCCGCGGCTCCGAGTTGCCTGGCCAGCTCGACTGCTTGTTGCCACACCGCCCGGTCGAGCCGCTCGACGCAACGCCGCAGGTCTCGGTCGTCGCGCCCGTTTCGTGAGACGCTCTTGCCCGCATGTAACGCGACGATCAGCGCCACGCCGCCGGCATCGAGGATAGGTATCGAGCGTTCGCGCAGGGCCACGTCGACTCGGTGCGACGCGAGGATGGCCCAGGCCGTCGCGGGGTCTACGGCGAGACCTGGGTAGGTGGAGTGCAGGTCGACGATGACAGCGCCCAACGCCCACTCGGCGCCGTAGAACTCCTGCTCACGTGGATCGGCGCCCCAAAACGCTTCTCGTAGCCCAGTTGGGCTAAGGCGGCTTCCCCCGCTGCTCGGCTGTCGGGACTCGCCAACACGTCGATGTCGGTGTAGGGCGCGCCGCTCGTCTTCGTCGTAGAGGTAGTTCCGAACAGCGGGGCCCTTGAGAACCAGAAAGTCCACGCCCGCCAAGTCAAACGCGGTAGCGATTTCCTCTGTTCGGTGATCCAAGAGGGCGACATTCGCGACCGTCGTCCATGCCATCGTTGACGCGTCGGCGACTCGGCGTTGTACACTTTGCCCCGTTAACGGTGGCACCAACCGATCGGACGCTCTCTTGCGCGACAACACCTACATAGTACGGGTTCGCACCGAGGAGCTCTTGGTCGAAGAAGTCGGTACCGACCTGGTCATCTACGATCTCAAGACCGACCACGCTCACCTGCTCAACGAGTCGACGGCGATGGTGTGGCAACTCGCTGACGGCAACCGCACTGTGGCCGACATCACGCCGCTCATCTGCGCCCGTCTCGGCGTCGAGCCTAACGACGCCGTCGTATGGGAAGCACTCAACCAGCTGGCCGGCGCTGGCCTGGCCGACGAAGTCGCCGACGCGCCGAGCGACGGCATGTCGCGCCGCAAGCTGCTGCGCAACATCGGCCTCGCCGCCGTCGCCGCGCCGGTAGTTGTGTCGATCCTGGCGCCGACCGCGGCCATGGCTGCGAGTGGCACGATGAATGGCGCCAGCTGCACGAACGCCTGCAACTGCGCTTCGCGGAACTGCCAGAGCAATGTGTGCACGGCGTGCAGTGGAAGCGGCAGCAACGCCACGTGCCTTCCCGCCAACGGAAATATTGTGGGACCGCTGACCTTCGCCAACAATTCGTGCAACGCCGGCGAGTGCACCCCCAGCGGCGGCGTCTGCCCGTAACGTTCTTCGCCTGACCGCTCCGAGCCTTGATCTCGCGGGCTACGGCGTCGCGTTCCGCATCGCTGCTCCACCCGAAATACAGCCACAGATTCGAGCGGCGCTACCGCTCGGCCTGTCGACCGCAACCGCCGTTGATCCAGTCGTCTACGAACTGATGCCGACTGGCCGCTTTGCCAGCCGCGGACCGGAGTACCGCCTGCGAACCGCGGAGGCCGACGTCACGAGCCGCGACCTCGGATTCTTGTGTGAGCTGCTGGCGCTGGAGGCCGAGAGCCTCCTCATCCGCACTGCCAGCCCCCACGTCTTCATTCACGCTGCTGTGGCGGGCTGGAACGATCGAGCGATTCTCGTCCCGGGCCGGAGTATGACGGGAAAGTCGACACTGGTACACGCCCTGGTGCGGGCGGGCGCCACCTACTACTCCGACGAGTATGCGGTACTAGACGCCGAAGGCTTGGTGCTCCCGTACCCCCGGCCGATCGAGCTACGCGTCGGCGGTAAGCGAAGGATCGTCAAGGTCGAGCCAGCAGGTACCGAACCTCTGCGAATTGGCGCCATCTTCAAGACTTCTTTTCGCGATGGCGCATCGTTCCGACCGCGGCGCCAGCCTGCGGGCCGCGGCGCGCTTGCGCTGATCGACAACGCGATTGCGGCTCGAACACGCCCTGCCGCGGTGCTGGCCGCGACCTCGAAGGCGGCGGCGAACGCGGCGGTTTACTCGGGGCGCCGCGGGAATGCCGACGACGCTGCAGCGATCATCCTCAAACGCGTCTAAACGCCGACAAGCCACGTCTACATTGGAGTATTCAGCCCGCGAGCACGGCCTCGTAGACCGCCATCGTGGCGCGCGCTACCCGCTCGGGCGAGAAGTTCTCGGCTCGGAGTAGCGCCGCTTCGCACAGCGCTCTGCGCATCTCGGAGTTCTCGGCCAGGCGGACCAAACAGGCAGCCAGGCTTCGGGCGTCACCCATCGGGTAAAGCAGGCCGTCCACGCCGTCGGTGATGATCTCCGCCGGCCCGCCCGCATCGGCCGCCACCACGGGAACTCCCGCGGCCATCGCCTCGACCACCACCTGCCCGAACGGCTCAGGGATAGTCGAGGCGTGCACGACGACGTCCAGCGTCCGCCAGATCGCGGTCGAGGTCCTCGACAAATCCCGTGAATGTGACCCGGTCGCCGACGCCGAGACTCGCCGCAAGATTTTTGACGTCGTGCTCGAAGTCGTCCTCGCCGAACATGGCGGACCCCACAACGATCGCCCGCGCATCGATTCCGTTCTGCAGGTCGGCGAAGGCTCGGAGGAAAACGTCCTGTCCTTTCCACGGCGCGATCCGCCCGACCATTCCCACGGTGAAGGTCGACGAACCCGATCGTGGCGCTGAGCGGATCGTCCCGGCGCTGTCATGCACAACCGAGACCGGCGAGTTGACCACGTCGACGGGCTTGAAGGGACGGGGCAGACCGACGGTCGCGGCGGTGGCGTTGGAGTTGGCGATGACCGCCTTGGGCAGGGTCGCAATGAGGATTCGGACGAGCCGGACCGCGAACCACGGCAGGTAATCCGGCGCGATGCGATCACGCACGTGCCACACAACCGGCACGCGAGCCAGCCGGCCCGCGAACGAGCCGTACAGCCCCGCTTTCAGCGAGTTGGTGTGCACGATGTCGGGCCGCAGCTCGCGAATGAATCGGGCGACCACGAGGGTGTACCGGACGCTGTCGACTACCGCACGGAGCGGCAGGCGTCGGCCGACTCGTTCGCGGCCGAGCGACCGCGTTCTCTCGCTCATGGCGACGACCGACACCGTTGCACCGACACCTTCGAGCCGCGCCACGAGCGGTCCGGACTGAGCGAGAAGCACGTGCGCGTCCACTCCCTCGAACGCCTCGATGAGCCGCACGAGGGCCAGTTCGCCACCCGACAACTCTGCGCAATGGTCGACGAAGAGCACGCGCACCGGCTTCTGTCGACTCGTGGTCGCGCGCGTGAGCACGGCGTCAAAGGCGCGAGCCCGCTCGGCCCACGTCGGCGAGTTCACGGGCCGCGATTCGGTCGGTCCCGCGGCTACGGCTTGCACCACGGCGTCGACGAAATCGGCGCCGGCGGCGGTGCGGATTGGCTCGGGCAGGCCGACGAAGCCGGCCACGGGGGTGGCCACGGTCGGCCGACCCGCGGCGAGGCACTCGTAACGCTTGATCGGATCGAGGCTCGCCGTGAACGGCGAAAGGACGTGCGGCACGATCACGACATCAGCGTGCTGGTAGTACGCCGGCACGACGTCGTGGGGTTTCGCTCCCAGCAGGGCCACGGATCGAAGCTGTGTGAGCCGGTTCGTTGCGGCTGCGCTCAGCGCGTTCGGGCCGACGAGCACGATTCCGATGTGCGGAGCCCGCTCGGCCAGCGCCTCGATCAGACCGAGGTCCAAGCGGTCTTCGTGCAAGGTCCCCACGTAAACCGCCACCGGCCCGATCGGAATATCGGCCGGCCGGGACGACTCGACACCGAATCGCGCGGCATCAACGGCGTTGGGGATGACCGTGACGCTCCGGACCTGTCCGCGCGTGGCTGCCAGGCCCTCGGAGCACACGACTACTTCGTCGGCCTCGGCGAGAAGGCGGTCGTCGCGCGAGCGGCGTCGACGCAGCTCGCGTGGGCTTGCGTCAGCCTCCAGCCAGTCGTCGGTGATGTCGTAGACGCATGGCCAGCGCGTGCGCCGCCAGCTCCGCGTAGACCGAGTCGTTGACCCACAGCGTCGGGGCCCTGAACCCCAAGGCGCGGCGCCGCGGACATGACCTTGCCAGCGAGGCGACGATCGGCCCACGGGTTCAGGACGCGGGGGAGAACCTTCACGGGCGTGAACAGGGTCACCCGCGGGTCGGCCGTGACGCGTCGGATGCGTGCTGACCGGGGACGACGTCCTCGCCGCAAATCGTTGAGCACGTCGACCGGAGGCTCGACGAACAGGACGCGTCGTGTCGGATCGGCGGCAAGAAGTTCGCGCACCAGAAACTGGTTGCGGCGCCACACCTCGTCCCAAGCCTCAAGCGAGCACACGATGAGGTCCCCGTTGCGTGCGGCCTGATCGGATTGCCCGTCGCGCTTCGGAAGCCGTTCGACCGACCGGGTCCGAACCCGCAAGATCCGGCGGGCGATCTGTGTTCGGGTAGCCAACTCGGCCCGCCGGCCCGGCAGCGCCGCGAGGAGCGGGATCCGCAGGAGCGATCCGACGAGCAGCGCCACACGATGCGAAATCAGGCCGCGGCGGCCGCGGACGTTGCTCGATGAATCGTTCGGCGCCCCGGTTGAAGTGTTCGAACACCACCCCCGCACTCGTCGCTCCGCTCCCACCGCCGACGTGCTGCGCCGTCGCCGTCGTCACGACCTGCGACCGCCACCCGGCGTCCGCGGGCACACAGGTCGGCCTCCTCGCCGTAGAGCCAGTAGCTCTCGTCGAACCCCCCGCTGGCGTCGAACGCGTCCCGGCGGACGAGGAAGCACGCACCGACGACGAAGTCGTCGGGCCCGGGATTTCGAACGAGACAATGGAGGCCGAACGCTTCCGTCCAGGTACGTCGGGGCGACGGGAAGGGCCACGCGGGCCGCTGCACGCCGCCGCCCGGAACGGTCAACGCCGGCCCGACCACCGCGAGATCGTCTTCACTTTCGATCGCTTGGACCAACCGGTCGATGTCTGCGTGTCCGATGACCGCGTCGGGGTTCAGGAACAGAATCAGCTCGGCAACTCCGAGCCGTGCTCCTGGTTGGCGGCGGCGGCGAACCCGCGGTTGGTCGCGTTGGGAACGACGGTGGCGGGGAACTTCGTCGCCACTTCCACCGTGCGTCGTCGGATGCGTTGTCGATCACGATGACATTGATGTCGGGCGGAAGCGCCGCCAGGCAGGCTTCGAGCGTCGCCGCTGACTGATACGTGACCACCACCACGTCGATGGTCACGAGACGACCGCTTCGTAGAGCGCCACGTGTTGGGCGGCGATCGCGTCCCAGTCGAACCGTGCGGCTTGGGCGGTCGCCCGCACCCGCAGCTGTCGCCATCGGTCGGCGTCGCCAAGCACCCGCGAGCGCGTTGGCGAGCGTCGTCGACGTCTCCTGGAGGTACAAGCGCGCCCCCGTCGCCCACGACCTCGGGTAACGAGCCGAGGTCCGAGGCCACAACCGGCACACCCGCTGCCATCGCCTCGACGGCAACGCGGACAGAACTGTTCGATCCAGGTGGGCGTCGGTAGCGAAGGGACCACGACGACGTCGAAGCCTTGGTACACCGCTGGCAGTTCCCCGGCCGGCACGAACCCGGTAAACGTGACGCGGCCCGAGATCCCGAGCTCGGCGCTCAGCTTCCGCAGATCGTCTTCCACCGGCCCGGCGCCAACGATGGTGAGTTCCGCGGTAGGCACGGCGTGCACCGCGGAGCAGAACGTCGACACCTTTGTGTGGCTCCAGCCGGCCGACGTAGCCGACCCGATTTCCGGGCGCCGCCCTGAGGCTCGCCGGCGCGAAGCTGCGCGTCTCGACTCCGAGCCCGAGCACGATGAGCCGCCCGGCGAAGCCGCGCCGCCGCAGGTTCTCGGCCGCCGCCCGATTGACGCAATAGACCGCCGCCGCGCCGCGGAACGCGCGGCGTCGCAGCCACTCGAAGGGCAAGGGCAACCGGCGAGCGAGGTTCTGCGCCGTGTACAGCAGGATCGGCGTGCCGCGCGTACAGCCGACGGAGCGCGAACAATTGGGCCGCCGCCAAGCTTCCCGGTTCCTCATGCACGTCGATCACGTCGAACGTGCGCGAACGTAGAAACTGGCGGATGACGCGTGGGTCGTAGACGAAAAGATACGGATGACGGCCCCGACGTACGCGGCCGCCACGACGAAGTCGTCGCCGTCGGGCGTGAACGCGACGTCGGCGCCACCCTCATTCCAGCGCCTTGGGCTCACGAGCGTCTCGTCGATGCCGAGCTTTCGCATCACCCGGTCGCGCTCCCGCCAGGCCGCGAGCAACGGCGGAGTGGTAGACGTGCAGCACTGAATCGGCGTCAACGCGGCCGGGGACGCTCACTTTCGAGGGCCTCTCCCGCGCGCTTTTCGCCGCCCGTTCGATGATCCGCTCGACAGTCGGAAAGACCGCATCCCATCGGCACGGCGCTGCCCCCGCTGGCGCGGCCTCAGACCATGCTGCTCGCTGAGCCGCGGTTGTCGCCTGACCAAGCAGCGCGGCCAGCTCCCGAACGTCCCCAACCTGCTGTTGGACCAACCCGACCTCAGGCGTTACATATCGCGCCGGCACCGGCGACGTGAGTGGTTATGACCGGCAGCCCCATAGCCAATGCCTCGACGATGACCAGGCCGAACGGCTCGTACTCGGTCGGTAGCACGAGGACGTCGGACGCGGGCATAGAACTTCGCGATGTCGTCGGACGGGCCATGGAAGTGCACCCTGCCCTCCAGCCCTGCTTGTGTGATCAACGGTGCGTAGTCACCGGCCGTAACGTTCCCTACGACGTCAAGCCGCGGTGTGGAGCGGCGAGGTGCCCCATTGCTTGCACCAGCGTGCCGAACCCTTTGCGGTGCAGTTCGTTGGCGGCGAAGAGAAAAGACACTTGGCCTTCGCGCATCGTGAGCTTCAGGCGTGTTGACTCTCGCCACTGCCACCGCTTCGCCATGGAGAACCGGCGATCATCGACAGGATTCGGAAGCACGGTGAGCGTGTCTTCCCAGACCCCGTAGAGCCGCTGGAGCGCTTCGGCCTCGGCGACGGAAAGACAAATGATGGTCGTCGGTCGGTGCCGGGTGAAATAGCTCCGTTCAAGCGCAAGAAGCTCGAGGTGACGGGGAGCAGGTAGCGCGGCTGCGTTGGAACGCGCCTACGGCGCACCTGCAACGACCCACCGTGGGCGAGGAACGCGCGGTGGATACTCCCTACCCAGTACACGTCTCCCGGCGCACATACGGCACCGAACGACACAGAGACGTCGGCTTGGGTCGCCGCTACGTCGACCGATGACGCTCGCCGGAACGCGACGGCGTCCGTCTCAAACCAACGGCGGCCGCGGACCGGCGTGTGCTGGACGGCTTGTAGCCCGTCGGCATCGAGTTTGCGTCCCACGAACACGGTCTCGTACCGATCTTGCAACCGTGACAGAAGATCCCAAGCCACGCGTTCGACACCGCCGGCGCGGTGCGCCTGGGGGAATACCACCGCGACCCTCACCAGCTGCGCACGGCGCGCCGTCGGAACTCGCCAGCACCTCCTATCAAAGCGACAGCACCTCACTGACCTGGCGGTCGAGAGCGACATGGTCTCGCTGGTACGCCTGGACGTGCGCCCCGACGTGTTGCCGCGGCCCGGGATCGGTGGCGAGACGCAGCATGAGTTCGGCACACGCAGTTGCATCGCCGGCGGGAAACAGCAACTCCGGTGCTGCGTTTCCAACCGTTTCGGTGTGCGCACCTCCGGCGGCGGCGACGACCGGCAGACCAGTCGCGAAGGCTTCAACAACGCCGTAGCCAAAACCCTCGATCGCCGACGGCGCAATCATCAAAGCTGCGCTGCTCATGAGGGTGTCGATGTCGTCGACGAATCCGTCGAACGAAACGCTGTCGGTTACCCGCAACTCGGTCGCCAGGGTACGAGCGAATTCCGCTGCGAGCCGTCGCCAGCGACAACGAGCCGCCACCCGGAACGGTCCAAGCCTGCGAGCGCCCAGGCACGCAGGGCCACGTCCGTTGACTTCTCGCGTTCGAGCCTCTGCGCGACCAAACACGACCTTCTCGGAGTGGAGGCCGAGCGGCCGAATTGGCACGCCGTGGCGGATCGTGCGCGGGTTCGGGGCGACACCGATGCCACGTAGTCGCTCACGGCGATCTCCGCCGCAACGCGCGGCACCAGTACGCGGCGCAGGACCCGACCCCGCAGACCGCGACCCGCGGGCTGCGCGAAGTGACGCGAGGTGATGATGGGCGCGCCCACAACCGGGCGGGAAGACACCGCCGCGAGTTCGGCGGCGGTCATGTGAGCGTGCACCACGTCGAAGGGACGCGCGCGACCAGCGCCCGAGCCACCGCAAGAGTGGACGATGCCGGCACGAACCTGACGATGCCGCCAAGACTCATGCGCATGCGCACCGGGGCCCCCCCTATAACCGTTACCTCGACCCCAGCTTCGGAAAGACCGCGGGCAAGCAGCACGATCGACCGTTCGACACCAGCGAACGAGTCGGAGCGAACGGCGAGAGCGACGCGGAAGGTCATCCGACAGCAGTCTGACGCGATGGGTCCGTGGTGACGAAAGGCTACCGTCGCTCGTGATGCAACGACGTCGCTGTTTCTCGCTCTCGGCGCTGTCGTTGCCGTCATGCTGTTGCCCGCCCGTGCGGCAATCCGCGGCGATGCGAGCACGCTGCGGATCTCGTTCGTGCTGACGGCCGCCCTGGCGGCGTTCACGCTGCCGGAACTAGCGCTCGCAGCGGTACTCCCGGCGATGTATCTGGTGCCGCGCAACCAACGTTCAGGCAATCGTGATCCCTATCGTGGACCTAGCACTTTTGGCAGCGTTCGTGATCGGTCTCCGTGTGGTGCGTCTCACCGTGTTGCACCGGCCTCTCGTGTCGCTCGGCGTCTACCAGGCGTGCCTGTTCACGGCAGTGCTGGCCCACTTCTCGGCCAACGCGTGACAGGAGTGGGCCCACCGCGCGCTTTGTGCGGAGGCGCTGTCGTGGTTGGGGCCGCTCTTGCACAAACGGGCCTCGCCCGCTCCGCTCTGCGCCTCTACATCTGGGCATCCGTAGGAGTTGGCGTTGTGCGGACCTCTCACTCGCTGACCAACTCGTTTCGACCGGCGTATCCGTTGAGCCTCCACAAGAATGCCGCCGGGTGGTTGTTGTGTGTCGCATTGATTGTTGTCGTCAAGGCGTCGCGCGCAGACTTACGAATCGGTCGAACGCTCGCAACGATCTGCGGTTTGACGATCGGACTCGGGCTGCTCGCGTCCCAGGCGCGCGGCGCCACCCTTGCGTTCGTCCTCGTCGCCGGGATCGGCTTCCTCCGCAGGAGTCGCACCTTCCGCGTGTGGGTCGGCGTTGCAGCGGCTGCCCTGGTGATGCTGGCCGCGATCGGAGCCATCACGAGCAACGAACTGAAGAACGAGAACACGGTGCAGTTTGGGGGGATCAGTTCCCGGCTCGATACCAACTCGGAAGCTCTCGAATTGTGGCGAGGCCGAGCATGGTTCGGTGCGGGCCTCTGTACTACCAACAAGGCGCGGCGGAACCGTCGGCCCTGAGCCACACAACTTCGTCGTCGAGGCGCTCGCCGAGTTCGGTGCCGTCGAGCGCTCGGCTTCGCCGTGTTCCTGGCTCAAGCGGCTCGCGTCGTACGCCGATTCGGGGCGAATTCGGGTCGCTCGCGCGAACGGTCTTCTTACGCCCGGTTGGTCGAAGCGCTCTTCGGCATCTTTTGGGTCGCCGGAATGGGCGCTATTTCGTGGATCGTCGTCGGAATTGCCGCAGCCATGATGCGTTCGGCGGATGAGGCAACGCGACTGATGCGACTCTCGTCGGCGCTCATCAGTCAAACGGGGTGGGCAACACCGGATTATCCGGGGAGCGCATGGCGTGCAAGAGTTGCCCTCTTTCCCTCCGGTTTTCGCTTGCCGATGATCGGCGGGATCGAGGAACTGACAGCAAAACTCGCGATCGAGCTAGCAAGTTCAGGCGACGAGGTTGAAATCTGGGCGTCCGTGCCGGATGCGGCCGGCAAGCACCAGTCGTCCAGGATCGGGGACGTAGTCATTCAGCGTCTGCCAATGCCGATGCCACCTGCCCGTGTTCTCCCCGTCCTTCGTGCTCTCGTCACGTTTTTGCAAACATTGGTCAAGTTGGTGGCCGCATACCCGACGCTTCCGCCCTGATGTGTTGCACGTTCAAGGTTTCAGCAACAACGGGGCGTACGCGACTTTGTTGAGCATCATCACGGGGTGCCCGCTAGTCGTCACGCTCCAGGGCGAGACATTCATGGACGACGGAAACATCTACGGCCGCTCCGCTCAACTCTCGCGCCGCGTTGAGGGTCGGACTAAAGCGCGCCGCGGTAGTGACGGGATGCTCACGATATGTCCTGGATGATGCGCGTCGGTTCGGTCTCGGGCCCGACGAAGGTGTCGTCGTATTCAATGGTGTGGATCTTGACGAGCCGACGGCGGCGACGCCCCCGGTCGGTCGATACGTCCTTGGCATTGGTCGTCTCGTGGAGAACAAGGGTCTTCGATCTCCTCCTCCGCGCGGTACGCGACGGTGGTCGACGAGTTTCCTGATGTCCGTCTCGTCATCGCCGGCGACGGGCTTGCAGCAGAGTCACTGCGGGCCCTTTGCACGGACCTTGGCATCCAAGGACACGTCGAGTTTCGAGGCTCGACGCCACGGCCGGAGGTCGGTCTCCTCATGGCACACGCCGAGGTCGTCGTTGTTCCGTCTCGGGTGGAACCGTTCGGAATCGTGGTGCTTGAAGCGTGGCGAGCAGCGCGGCCCGTCATCGCGTCGAACCGCGGCGGGATCTCAGAGTTCCTCACTGACGGACAGCACGGGATTCTTCTGGATCCGCTCGATCTATCGGCACTTGCTTCGGCGCTTACGCTGTTGCTGAGAGGATCTAGCGGCTCGCGAGCACCTCGGGCACGCCGGACGTGAGCGTGTTCGCGGATTTGCTTTGACCGAGATCGCGAAGAAGTACCGAGGTGTCTATCGGCGCCGCTCGCAGATCACGAATCTTCGTCCGAGCGAGATATCCACGCACGATTGCAAAGGCGGCACGCGTCCCGTGCGCGTAGTGATCGACGCACGCGCGCTCATACGATGGCTACGCGCACCGTTCTCCGGAAGGAGCGAGGTCCGGCAGCGATCGAGGACTTTCTCCGAGACTCGGCGTCCACGCAACCTTCGGTCCGATTCGTCCAGGGGCTGGGGTCTAGAACGACGGACTCAGCGGCGGGGTACCCGTTGCACGAGCTCGTGCGGGAGAGGCGCTGGACTGGGCTCCTTGTCGAACCCATCCCTGCGCTGTTCGAGCGCCTTCAAGCAAACTATCGAGACGTAGACGGTCTCCAGTTCCTTCAGTGCGCAGTCGGTGATCAAGACGGCCCCATCACGCTGTACCGCGTGCAGGGAACCCGACCCGGCGACCCCGATTACGTCGATCAACTCGCGTCGTTCGAGCGGGCCGTCATCTGATCGCCACCGAGTCAGGCAATTCCGGACTACGAACGCGGGTTATCCGAGAGGTGGTCCCGGCTCTTCGACTCACGTCGATTCTCGAAACATGGTCAGGTGACCAGGTCGACCTCCTTCACGTCGACCTTGAGGGCTTCGATGATCACGTGATCGAGCAAATCGATTTCGGCGCTCAATGGTCGCCGGCGGCGATTCTCTTCGAGCATCGTCACCTCGAGTCTTCTCGGTTGGACCAGCTCGTTCGGCTGCTCGAGTCTCACCGTTATCGCGTCACACTCGATGACGCGGACGCCTTCGCCTTCCGCACCGACGAGCACGGAGTGAGCGACTCCTCGTCCATCCGGCTCGTCGGTGGAAGTGCGGCAACCGGTTTCTGGCCAGACCATTTTCGAGATCGAGCTTGAGCAAGCGCTCCTCCGTGCCGGCGAGCCGGTTCGGCTCTTGCGCGTTGGGGGACTGCGTGCCAGCCGGGGCCGATCGTCGGCTTCCCTTCGCTGCGCAACAACACCTGGGCTTCCAGCGCACCGGATCTCGGCAGGCTCCGCTTATGGCCCTGGCCGGGTTCATCACCTCGATCTTCAGTCCCGCCTATGCGCGGCGAGGTGCTGACTGTTCATGACCTCGCACCCCTGCACTTCGATGACGAGGGTCGTTGGCCAGCCGACGGACTTACGTCGATAAGGCGCGCCGCTGCCGTTATAACCGTGTCGAAGTTCGCAGCTGATGACATCAGCACCCGAACCGGGCGCCCTGACATTCACGTGATCCCGAACGCCGTCCCCTCCGACGTCGTCACCGCATCTCCAGCCACTGACGATGAACTCACGGCCCTGGGCGTGACGCGCCCGTTCGTTCTACACGTAGGCGGCGCCTCGCGCCGAAAAAACCTTCAGTCGTTAGCCGGCGCTTGGAGGAAGACAGCCGAGGACGTCCCCGGCGTGATGCTCGTGATGTGTGGACCTGATCACGTGAGCAGGTCGGCAACCTTCGACGGATGCGAACAGTTCGTGTACCTCGGCGCGTTGCCCAGGACGACGATGCTCGGCCTACTCGAACGAGCTCGCGCCATCGTGTGTCCATCGATCTACGAGGGTTTCGGATTGCCGGCCATCGAGGCGCTCGCGTGCGGCGTACGGGTAGTGGCAGCACGGCGAGCGGCATTTCCAGAAATCTGCGGGGCGAATGCGATTCTGGTTGACCCGACGCCTTCCGGCCTGTCCGAAGGGATCATCGAGGCGTTGGCCGAGCCAGACGGCGAGCCGTTCGGCGCGGACTCCGCCGCTCAATTCTCATGGGCCGATGTCGCTCGCGCGCGTATCGCGCTGTATCGCGCGCTCGAGTCATGAAAGTCCACGTCTCGGTTAAGAACACGAGGAACACCGGAATGATGTGGCCCCTTGAGGCAGCCCGCGCAAGCTCAGCGGACAACTAGGTCTTCCACTGCCTGAAGCGAAAAAGCGTGGACGGCCAGCTTGAAAGGCCCGCGGAGTATTCGAGGCAGACCGTCGACGATGGCACCGATGTCTTCGGTTCGTAGTCCACTGCGGCGGCGAACTCGACCGACGATCGCCATCGCTAAAAACGCAGTAGCTAACCCCAATGAAGATCGGACGAGTGGCGTGCTTTCCGCAACAAGGAACTCCGACACGAATGCCAGAACTCCTACTACGAGGGCGTCACCGAAGTACGCGACGGCACGGAGTTGATCACGAATCGGCGCCCCGAGCTGTTGCCCCACAAGAATCGCGCTGAACGGCGAGCATCGTGAGCTGCGCAGCTGCGCTCGCGATGACCGCACCGGCGACACCAACGAACGGGATCAAGGCGAACGCGATGCTGAGGTCTAGGACCGCGCACACAAGGCTGACTCTCAACAGGACCTGCGTACGTCGACCCGCGAGTAGGAAAGCCAATACTGGGTGACTTACGGACTGGAGGCAGCTAACGACGGCGAGCGCTACGAAGGCACCGGAAGCACCGGCGAACGATGGGCCGTGAGATAACCGGTAGTAGCGGTACGAGAGACGGGATCCCAGAGTGCCGCGACGAGTCCGGCGAGGAGCGCAGAGGCTCGGAGACCTCGCAGGAGCGCCGCCGCCGCGAGCTCCGGTCTAGTCGCGAGGAGCGCCGCTGTCGCAGGCAAGAGTGGACCGAGGAGTGAGTCGATCGGCGCTGTGATCAAGCTGGCGACGCCCGCACTCAGAGCGAAAACTCCCGCTTCAGCAGTGAGATGGAAAGCCTGAAAGACAAACGGCTCGGACCTACTGAACACGAGACTGTTAACGAGGCCGAACGCGCCCGTCCTCAGTGCGTAGGCAACAAAGCCGGTCGGCCAACGTCGCGGGAAAATCGGGCGCAGCACCGACGATCGAGCTTCTCGAGGGATGAACACGAAAGCAGCGACACGGCCGAGGAAGCCAAC
Organism: uncultured Actinomycetes bacterium; assembly: GCA_963722185.1. GTDB lineage: Bacteria > Actinomycetota > Acidimicrobiia > Acidimicrobiales > JACCXE01 > JACCXE01. The sequence goes on from CAVRKD010000001.1 coordinate 203,453, forward strand.
CGCCAGTCTGCTAAGGAAGATGCTGGTCGGAAGCGGAGACGATGCGGCCGCGAGGATCACTGCTGCTTGGGACGCAAGTGATGTGACGATCGAGATGCGAGCCGCCAGCCCGTTTAGTCCGGTTCCGCTCATCACGACGGTGCTCGTGCCGAGGAGCATGATCGCCGCTGAACTGACAGCGCCGAGGCACATGGCCGCACCAGCAGCGTTGCGCAGGAGAAATGCGGCAAGGAGCGCGACTGCTGGCGCTTCGACAAACGCGTGGTGGAGTAGCCACTGCACCGGCGGATCGTTTCGTGGAACGTGTCTTTCTCGTCACGAGCGTTGTGCCCGCGATCCATTGAACGGACGCGTCGCTGATTCCGAGGTTCAGCAGAGCCACGACCATCCCGTAGACAGCCGTGTAGGTCATGAGCGTGCCGTAGTGCCGGGCGCCGAGCGAATGAGCCACAACGACATTCGCAATCACAGCGACCGGAAGACTGACTACCGTGTGGACGCTGATCCAGAGCGAACCGCTGACGGCGTCAGCTTGAAGCCGTTCGCTCAGCCGCGAGCCGGACCTGCTCTTCCGCCGAGATGAGATCGGCGTCCGGACTAGGCAGAGTCATACGTGTACGACTCCGTTGAGTCCCGGTGAACGTACCATTCGCCTGTTCGACTCTGGCGAAGGCGCTGGAGCCTCCGAGGGCCCGAAGCTCGATGAAACCGCCACCAACACATAGACGCCGCCCGTGACCGCCATCGTCTTCGGTGTCCTACTCGCCGATGGTCATACCGACTGGCCGAGCCGTAACCTCTTGATGGTGGCGCTCGCCGAGTTCGTGCCGGTTGTGATGCTTGAGCGTGCAACGGCGAGTACCAAGCTCCTTAACTGGCAGAAGCCGAGAGTCGAGGCCGCTGGCGACGGGCTATTCGTCATGCGAAACGCCTTGCGCTGCGCTCACATCGACTTGCGACGTCGCCTTGCTCGCCTCTGTGCCGCCATAGACGGCCGCTGGTTTCGGTCGGCGTTGCGCGAGGCGGGGCTCGGTGACTATGTCCTGTGGCTGACCGTGAACGACCCGTCCCTTGCCTACGGAACGCCCGGGAGTCGCCTGGTCTACGACTGCGTGGATCCGAACTTCTTGCCGAACGCTCAGGCGCGATTCGATCGCAACGAGTTCAGAATCGCGTGCCGCGCGCGCGTGTCGTGTTCGCGACCGCACACACCCTCTGGGAGCGGATGGGCGCGATAAACGACCACACCCACCTCCTGCCCAACGCCGCTTCGGTACTGGCCGCTGCACCCGCACCTCGCGCCGAGGGTGGCCGCGTCGTCGGATACATGGGGACGATCGACTGGCGCTTCGACGCAGAATTTGTGGGGGCTGCCGCAACGGCAATCCCGGACGCAACCTTCCTGATAGTCGGGCGAGTGAACGCTGATCAAGAGGAAAAGGTTGCCGACCTTCGACGTCTACGCAACGTGGTGTTCACGGGCCAGGTCGGAGTAGTTGAAGGCGACGCATTCGTTCGCTCGTTTGACGTGGGAATCATTCCGTTCACGCCCTCGCCAACCAGCGACGCGATCAACCCCGTGAAGATGTACATGTATCTCGCCGCAGGGCTACCCGTAGTGTCGACGTCGATAGCGGAGTGCTCGCGAAAACCCGTTTGTCGTCGCGTGTGCGACGCCCGAGGACTTCACCGAGGCAGTCGAAAGAGCCCTCGAAGAGTGCGACGATACGGTGCGTGCGACGCGATCGGCGTTTCGCGGTCGAACACGTGGGAGCATCGAGCGAGGACCGCCATGGATGTTCTCACGCAGTACGGACTCCTCGCGTGACCGCACAACCCGCTGCGAAGCAGAGCGCGAGAGCGGCCTTCGATCGCGCTCCTGCGGGGTGAGGCGCTGAACCCCTTCGAGATGCAGCTCTATGCGCCTCTCGTCGAGCGGTTCGACTTGTTGGCCGTCGGGCGGCGAAACCCGATCCACGAGGTAGAAGGCGTGCGGATTCCGGTCGTGCTGCTGCACTCGCTCGCCGCCTATCGCGCGGTCGGCGCAGTCCATCGGCGCCTCGTTCGTTCTAGGCAACCCATCGCAGATCCTGCGCGGCTACTCGGACTCGGCCGAGCGGTCGAAGGAAGGGACGTGCTTCACTCGGCGGAAACGTTCCTCGCTGTGAGCGAGCAAGCGGCAGAGATCCGGCGCGAGGCCGAGCCAAGCTGGTGCTGACCTGTTGGGAGACGATTCCATTCCGCCACGATGAGATCCCCGCTCTCAGGACCCGCAAGGCAAAGGTACGGAGCGCGACGTCGCTGTTCCTTGCGGTAACGGATCGGGCGCGTGAGGCCCTAATTGCCGAAGGGACGTCTCCCTCGCTGATCAGGGTTATGCCCGCCGCGATCGACTGCGATCGGTTCATGCCGAGCGCTCCGAGCGGTGACGTTCGCCAACGGTGGGGGGTTGGCCACGACGAGGCGGTCGTGCTGTATGTCGGTCGGCTCATCCAGGAGAAGGGGGTCGTAGAACTGCGTGCGTACATTCGCGGCAATGGAGAAACAGAGCGCCAGACTCGTCCTCATTGGCGCAGGCGATCAGGCGCCACGGATTCGCTCGGCGGCTGACGCCCTCGGAGTGCGCTCCCACGTCCACGTGGAGCCCATGGTGTCGTACAACGATCTGCCGCGTGTGTACGCGAGTGCTGACGTGGTCGTCGCCCCGAGCCTGACTACTCCCTACTGGGAAGAGCAGTTTGGGATGGTGCTCGTCGAAGCCCTGGCCAGCGGGCGCGCCCTGCTATCAACGTCCTCGGGCGCCATTCCAGAGGTGGTCGGCGACGCCGCAAGACTCGTCCGCCCCTACGACGTACCGGCACTAAGCGCCGCACTTGAGGAGTTGCTGGGTGACGACACAATGCGGAAGCAGTTGGAAACAGCCGGCCGCGAACGGGCTCTCACTAAATACGACGTGCGGGTCGTAGCGAGCCAAGTCGTTGCCGCCTACGAGTCCGTCTTGTCCGCGTGAGCAAATCGTGGCTGGTCGTCCTCACCTGGAACGGCAAGGACGACACTCTCGAACTCCTGTCGAGTCTCTCGGATTCCGCCCTGCCAAACACGACAGTTCTGGTCGTCGACAACGCGTCGTCCGACGGCACACTCGAAGCAGTGCGTTCGCAACACCCGTGGGTGCAGACAATTCGCACAGAGAGCAATCTTGGCTACGCGGGCGGTAACAACGTCGGGATCCGGTGCGCTATCGATCATGGAGCACCGCGTGATCGGCGTACTCAACAATGACACCCGGGTCGACAAGGGCTTCTGGGAACCGCTGGTTGAACTAGCGAGCCGCGGCGGAACAGCGGTAAGTCCGGACATTCGCTACGCAAACAACCCGACGCGCTCGTGGTTCTACGGTGCCACCGTGTCGGCCAAGGACGGCACTGTCATTCACTTGCAAGACGACGATCAGCCACCTCGAGAAGAAGTCGCCATCACCGACTCCCTCACCGGTTGCTGCCTGGTCGCGAGCGCTGACACGTGGAAGGCGGTCGGCGGCTTCGACGAGGGCATGTATCTAATTTTCGAGGATGCAGACTGGAGCATGAGGGCGCGCCAGCTTGACGTCCAGCTACTGCTGCAACCTCGAAGCCGCGTCGAACACAAGGTTTCGCAGTCGCTTAGGGACCTCGGCGGCCTTGGCCTCTTCTATTTCTGCCGAAACGGGATCGTGTTCGCGGCGTTGGCTCGGTCCGTGCGCTGCGACACGATTCTCCGCACGGGTTGTCGTTCTCGATGGGCTTCGGGACATTCGCCATCACGGGTTCGGCGAACACGGTCACTGACTGTCCGTTGCGTCGCTGCACTTATGGCAACGATCGGTCGGAATGGCGCCGCTGGCCCATGGATCCGTCGGATCGCGACGAGCCGGCGCGACCGAGCTTGAGAGCTTGGCACGACAAAATGTCATCGCGTGAGGCCCGCGTCGTTAGCGTTGAACGATGTATCGCCGCCTGCTGAGGAAACTGAATTGGACGGCCGCCAAGCACGTGATGCCAGCACTCAGATATCAACGCCAATTCGGGCCGCTCGCTGACTGCTACAACGAGTGGTCTCTCATCACGGATCTGGCGGGACCGGGGCAAGCCGCCTCGGACGAACTCATCCGACTCGCACTCGAGGCAATCTCCCGGACCGCGGCTGCGCCTCCTGACTTCATTGGGCGCCGAGTGTCGACCCCGATCACAACGGTCTGGCCGGGCGAGCACTACCGGTTGCTGCCACGCCTCTGTGACACGTTCTCGGCGAAGCGCGTCGTCGAGATCGGGACCACGCAAGGCGACTCGTCTACTCGCGATCTTGTGCTCCTCAACCGTCGTTCATGTAACGACGTACGACGTAGTTCCTTGGAACGACATTCCAGACGCGCGACTGTCAGCGGCCGCCTTCGCCGACGGTCGACTGGAACAGCGAGTGGTCGACGTTTCGACCCACTTCGACGCTGGAACACGACCGACTCATCGACGCGGACCTGCTCTTCATCGATGGTCCTAAGGACGGGCGCTTTGAGCAGGACTTGCTACCGAGACTCCTCGAACTCGACCTGCGCCGACCGCAGCTTTGGGTGTTTGACGACATCCGAGTGATGACGATGATCGGACTCTGGCGACAACTGCCTCCACCGAAGCTAGACGTGACGTCCTTCGGCCACTTTTCCGGCACGGGACTTGTCCTTCGTGTCCCGAAGGACGCTTCGTCCAATAGCTGAAGGGACGTAGTCCTGATCGAACCACTGCGAGGACTCGACTCTCGAGACTTCGCTCCATACGCCCGCGGCGAGCGTACCGGCAGCGGGCTCAGACACAAACCGCACGCACGACACGCCATGATGTGTGATGAGGTCGGTGCACGTGTCCCTCACATCGGACCAGCATTCTGCCGCCGCCGGCCGGTGTCCCATGGAGTCGGCGCAAGTCTGACTGGGGCCTCCGAGGATGGCGGAGGACCGCACACCACGCCTGCCAAGCGGCTCTGCTCGTATTCCGCCATCGCGGTGCTGGGACCTTGGTTATGTGCAACGCGGGCATGGAGGTGTACTTCGGCACGCTAGTGGCTCGGGCTGTCAGCAGGCGCCTCCGAATCCTCGCGGTCGACTTTCTACAACCGCCCCGCGCGCCTCGCGCCGTTGTCAGCTTTGCGCTTCGACGAGTCGACAAGTTCGTCGTCATTCGCTCGAACGACATCAAAATGCTTGGACGGCTCGGCGTTCCGGCAGCGAAGTGCGTCTTCGTTCCGTTTCCGATAGCCGACACGCCCGAGCCACTTTCACCGGAGCCTTACGTTTATTCAGCCGGGATGGCGCAGCGAGACTGGCCCACCCTGCTCCACGCTCTCGCAATTGCTGACGTATCCGCGGTGGTTGCAGCTGCTGTGACCACTCCAAGTGAGAAAGTTCGGGTGATCGGCCAGACGTCACCTGATGAAGGCCGGCAACACCTCGCAAAGTCAACGGCGTTGGTGCTTGCATTGCTCGACACTGACCTTCCGGCCGGGCCACTCCTGGTCCTCGACGCAATGGCCGCTGGCGTGCCGGTAATCGCATCTGACGTCGGCGGGTCACGAGATTACGTCGACCACGGCGTGACGGGGTTGCTAGTTCCACCGAACGATCCCGCAGCGTTGGGGGCTGCGGTTCGGCGCGTTTTCGATGACCCCATCCTCCGGGCACGTCTGGGTACCGCTGCCCACGAAGTCGCCAAGACCTTCACGCCGGATCGCTTTTGGCGCGCCGTGTTGGCCTCCGTGTAACCACCCTCTGGCCGCCCTCCGCGGGACCGCAGCTAGCGGTTGTCAGCCGCTCAGGGAGCGACGCCGAAGGCGACACTTGAGTCCGTCACTGCGATCACGCCCAACTCCTCGCGTCGTTCGACGAGGAACCGAGCGACGTCAGGACACGCTCGCGAGTAGTCGTGCCAAACAAGTGTGGCGCCAGGCCGTGTCATTTGGAGGGCCTTGTCTGTGTCGTTCGCAACGAGCTCGTAGGTGTGCCCCGCATCGATGTAGGCGAAGTCGACGGTTCCACGGAGGACGCGTTCGAACTGTCGGCTGTCACCAAAATGCTGAACGATTCGGTCCCTATAAGGGCTCGCATGCCAAACCGATCCAACCAGGGCGTCGTCGATTTCAAGTTCCCATGGCAGATCGGCGTTGGAGTAGTTCCGTCTATCCTTTTCGCCAAGATCAAGCGTGTGTACGACGCAATCGTCCGCGCCATTGCTCGCGATCGTTACGGTCCCGACACCCGTGAAGGTTCCAAACTCGAAGGCAACGTGCGGCTTTGCTCGAGCCGTCAGAAGCGCAAGCACGAGTAAGTCGCTGATCGGCGTGTCTCCCCACGCGCCTGGCGTGAGCGGGAGAGTCGCCGCCAGCGGAGCCGCCACGAGTTCCTCTCGCGGACGCGGTCGAGACCTCCCGAGTCGAACTCCCAGTCCAGTGCGGCTCGAGCGACAGAGCGCCAGAAGCGGCGGGAACGAACCCCTTGCCGTGCCGCCCGAATGGCGTCGCGCGATGTGGATCGAGAATAGGGCACCGCTTATCTTCGCCGAGAAGCCGCACGCCCGCATCAGTGCCTTCCTTGGCGGCTCGACGGCCGCGCCGATCGTGCCACCAGCTCACATTTGACTGTGACTTCTTCTTACAGACGGGGATCCTGCGGCGGACGACTATGCGCTGAGTTCTTCGTCGACGATCTCACGAAGCCGCGCGATGAAACGATCTTCGCTAAACCGATCGAGCTGCGCGGCCAGCGTGTCGGGATCCCACTCGGTCGCCTGCAGCTCTCGCACCGCCGCGGCGACCGCTGAGGGGGTGGGCCCGTCGAAGAACACGCCTGTTTCGCCTTCGACGATGGTGTCGAGGAACCCGCCCCACCGCAGTGCCGCCGTCGGCTTGCCGAAGGCCAGACCTTCGAGCGGAGTGAGCCCGAAGTCCTCATGCGAGGCGGTCACGACACCGTCGCAGTTGGCGTACAGCCAGCGCAACTCAAGGTCGGTGACAGCGGGTGCGGAATGTCACATTCGGCGACGCCGCATCGCGCAGAACGCCCCGCATCGGCCCGTCGCCGACGACCACTAACCGCTCCAGCGGTTGATCGCGGAACACCTCGGCCACGACATCGACGTGCTTGTAGGGCACCAGGCGCGCCACGCACAGCAGGTACCCGGGCTTCGGTGCGTTTGCCGGCGTTGTCATCGGTCCGGTTCGCACACCTGCGGGTGGATGCAGGATCGTGGCGTCGATGCCGTAGTTGTGCTTGATCCTCTGCTGCACCTCAGACGAGTTCGCCAGGTAACGATGTGCCGAGGCCGCCGCCTTTGCATCCCACCGCCTCAAGAAGCGCAACGCCGGGAACGCGAGGCGCATCTCCCAGCGGCGGTTCGGCCGCACAAACCGGTGCGGTTGATAGATCCAACGCGCGGCGTGTGGCAGTACACGATCTTGATGCCGGTAGTGGAGACGCCGTGCGCCCACCCACTCGAGCTGCACAGCACGACGTCGGCGTCGACATGCATGCGCGAGAAAAGTGGCGCCAGAAACGGGAACGCCAGTTTCTGCATCTGAGTGAGCGGCCAGTGGCGATCGAGGACTGAGGTGCGCACGTCGGCCTGTTGGAACTCGGGATACGTGCGATCGGGCTCGTACATCGAGGTGTAGATCGGCGCTTCGGGAAACGCTTTCAGCATTGAAAGCACGACGCGTTCCGCCCCGCCACGTTGTGTCAGGTAGTCGTGCACAATCGCGACGCGCACCATCAGAGTGTCCTAGCCCGCCCCATAAGTCGGCACTGACCGTACCTTAGGTACGCTCGCCGTGTGCCGAGCGATGAGCAGACAATAGATATCGACCTGCTCGAGTACGTCGGCATCCTTCGCCGGCAATGGTGGATCATCGGCCTCTGCACTTTGGCCGTCGGCGCCGCGGCGGTTGCGATGGCCTTTTCCCAGACCAAGCAGTACCGCACGTCGGCGACCCTGTTCGTCGGACGGTCGGCGGCGGCGGAGTTCGTGGACCCGTTGAAAGGGGCGTCGGACCCGTTCCGGCGGCTGGCCAACGAGGTGCAAATCATCCAGGGTGAGGGCGTCGCCGACGCCGTGGCGACGAGGCTGGGGTTTCGGACGTCGATCTCGGCCAGCGGGTCCGCCAGCGAAGACTTGATAACGCTGACGGCGGTCGACACCGATCCTCAGCGCGCGGCGCGCATCGCCAACGCCTTCGCCGACGTCTATATCGAGTATCGAAAGACCGCGGGTGTAGGCGACACGCAGAGCGTCGAGACGCAGCTCTCGCAGGAGATATCCAAGCGCCAGGCACGGCTCGACGCGCTCAGTCCAACTTCTCCCGAGCGAACGACCCTCGTCGCCCAGCTGAGCACACTGCGCGAACAGCTGGCGACGTTGCAGCTCGGCGCCGCGCTTGACCCGCCAGCCGAGGTGCTGAACCACGCGGCGGTCCCGACGACGCCGTTCGAGCCCCAGCCTCGCCGGGCAGCCCTCCTCGGGCTTGCCGTCGGGCTCATTCTCGGTCTCGGGGCGGCGCTGCTGCGCGACTATTTCGACGACACGTTGAAGTCCCAAGACGACCTGCGCCGCGTGAGCCACAACCTGCCGTTGCTCGCCCAGATACCGGAGTCGTCGGAACTGCGAAAGCGTGCCGACGAGTCCCTTCTGGACGTCGATCCGATGAGTCCGACGTCGGAGAGCTTCCGGGCGCTGCGCACGTCGATTCAATACCTGACGCTCCGGGATAGCGACGCGAAGGTGATTCTGTTCACGAGCGCGATGCCGTCGGAAGGCAAGTCCATGACCGTCGCCAACCTGGCGCTCGCGTTCGCTCGCTCAGGCAAGAACGTGCTTATGGTCGACGCCGACCTCCGGCGCCCGCGGCTCGCAACGCTGTTTGGACTGAACCAAAGCATCGGCCTCAGTTCCGTACTCACCGGCCGCAACCCGATGGGCGAGGCGATGCAGAAGGTCCCGAAGGTCGACGGGTTGGTCCTGCTCGGTGCCGGCGCGGTGCTGCGTAACCCGTCCGAAGTGCTCTCGACGCGGTCCTTCGCCGACCTGCTGGCCGGCCTGGCGCGTGCGTATGACATCGTGCTCGTCGACTCCCCTCCGCTGCTCCCGGTCACCGACGCCGCCGTTCTCGCTGAGCTCGCGAGTGCCGTGGTGTTGGTCGCACGGTCGAATACCACCGTTCGGAAGCACCTCCGCCGCGCCCATGAGTTGCTGACGCGGATCAAAGCCCCGGTGGTCGGCGTCGTCTTCATCGGCCGGGAGTCGTCGGGCGACCCGTACGGCGGCTACGACTACAGCAGCTAGACACGTCGCCCGCTACGACTACAATTGTCCGCAGCGACCCACTCCACTGCTCGAGTCGTTCCCGGCGTCAACCGAGCGGGCGCACAAGCCGCGCTCGACGGCCTGAAGCAACTACCTGCCCGGTTCGAGCTCGCGGACTTCCCTGAGGGTCATGAGGCGGTCCATGTAGTCCGCCTCGTCGATCTCCCCGCGGGCAAAAAGTCGACCCAGCAGGTATTCGGGCCGTGAGTGCTCACGGATCCGGGTGCGCACCGTGACGAGGACTTCGTGAATCACCCCAAATCCGGTGGCGCAACCGACGATCGCCACGATCATCTGCGTTAGATCCATGTTTGCCTCCCCAGGCTCGACGACTACAATCTAGTGACCTGCACGAGGGCCAACGTCGTCCCGAACGCAGAGCTTTGGAAAATCCCATCCACCGCTCCACGGAGACGACAACTTGCGCACACCCCCTAAGGCCCAGGGCCTTTACGACCCTCGATTCGAGCACGACGCTTGCGGCGTCGCGTTCGTGGTGGATGTGCACGGCCGGCGGTCGCACAACATGGTGCAGCTCGGCCTCAAGTCGCTGTGCAACCTCGACCACCGCGGGGCGACGGGCGCCGAGGCCAACGTCGGCGACGGCGCCGGCATCCTGATCCAGGTCCCCGACGCCTTCTTGCGCGCCGTCGTCGACTTCGAACTTCCCGCGGCCGGCACCTACGTCGTCGGCACCGCCTTCCTGCCGCGTGACGACGCGGCGTGCGCCGACGCCGTCGACAACATCGAGAAGCTCGTCGCCGACGAAGGTCTACGAGTCGTCGGCTGGCGCGACGTGCCGGTCGACAACTCGATGATCGGCACGTTCGCGTCCGACGTCGAGCCCACGTTTCGTCAGGTCTTCGTCGCCGGGAACGGCTTCGAGGGTCTCGACCTCGAGCGGCGCGCCTTCATCATTCGCAAGCGCATCGAGCACGAACTCGACGTGTACTTCCCGTCGCTGTCGAGCCGCACGCTCGTCTACAAGGGCATGCTCACGTCGCTGCAGCTCCAGGAGTTCTATCCGGACCTGCACGACGAACGGATGGACACCGCGTTGGCGCTCGTCCACTCGCGCTTTTCCACCAACACCTTCCCGTCGTGGCCGCTCGCCCACCCCTACCGCTACATCGCGCACAACGGCGAGATCAACACGGTGATGGGCAACCGCAACTGGATGCGCGCCCGCGAGTCGCTGCTTCAGTCCGACTTGTTCCCGGGCGACTTGTCCCGCGCCTTCCCGATCGTCACGCAGGGCGCGTCGGACACGATGAGCTTCGACGAGACGCTCGAACTGCTCCACCTCGGTGGGCGGTCGCTGCCGCACGCCGTGCTCATGATGATCCCCGAGGCGTGGGAACGCCACGAGTCGATGCCGGCGTGGAAGCGCAACTTCTACGAGTTCCACGCGTCCGTCATGGAGCCGTGGGACGGCCCGGCGTCGATCGCTTTCACCGACGGCACCGTGATCGGCTCGGTGCTCGACCGCAACGGGCTGCGCCCGGCGCGCTACTGGGTGACCGAAGACGGGCTGGTCGTCATGGCGTCGGAAGCCGGCGTGCTCGACATCGACCCCGCAACCATCGTGCAGAAGGGCCGACTGCAGCCCGGCAAGATGTTCCTGGTCGACACCGCGCAGGGCCGCATCATCGGCGACGACGAGATCAAGGAGACAGCTCGCCGTCGGAACATCCTTACGGCGAGTGGATCCGCGAAGGGCTCGTGCACCTCGCCGACCTACCCGAGCGCTTCATGCTCACGCCGCAGCACACCACCGTCGTCCGTCATCAACGCGAGTTCGGTTACACCAGCGAGGAACTCAAGATCCTCCTGGCTCCGATGGCCAAGACCGGCGCAGAAGCGCTCGGGTCGATGGGCACCGACACGCCGATCGCCGTGTTGTCGGAGCGCCCGCGTTTGCTCTTCGACTACTTCTCGCAGCTGTTCGCGCAGGTGACCAACCCGCCGCTCGACGCCATCCGCGAGGAGATGGTCACGTCGATGGCGCGCACGATCGGCCGCGAAGCGAACCTGCTGGCGCCGGGGCCGGACTCGCTGCAAGCAGATCGTGCTGCCGAGCCCGATCCTCACCAACGAGGACCTCGCCAAGATCCTGTACATCCACGAGGAGGGCGGCGTCGACGGGTTCACGCCCTTCGCCGTCGACGGCCTGTATCCGGTGGCGGCCGGCGGCGAAGGCATGCGCAACGCCCTCGAAGACGTACGCAACCTCGTGAGCGCCGCCATCGACAAGGGCGCGAACGTGATCGTGTTGTCGGACCGGCACTCGAACGCCGAGTACGCGCCGATCCCATCGCTGCTGTTGACCAGCGCCGTGCACCACCACCTGATCCGCGAGAAGACGCGCACCCGCGTCGCCCTCGTCGTCGAGACTGGCGACGCCCGCGAGGTGCATCACATGGCGTTGCTCATCGGATACGGCGCGGCGGCCATCAATCCGTATCTCGCCTTCGAGACGATCGAAGACATGATCGCCAACGGCGAGCTGATCGGCATCACGCCGACCAAAGCGATCTACAACTACATCAAGAGCTGCTCCAAGGGCGTGCTCAAGGTGATGTCGAAGATGGGCATCTCCACCGTCGCGTCCTACACCGGGGCGCAGGTCTTCGAGGCGGTCGGGCTCGGCCAGGCATTCGTCGACGAGTACTTCACGGGCACCACGTCCAAGCTCGGCGGCGTCGGCCTCGACGAGATCGCGGCCGGAAGTCGCGCTGCGCCACCGCTACGCCCACTTCGACCGCTCGAGCGAGCAGGCCGCACCGCGACCTGTGGGTCGGCGGCGAGTACCAGTGGCGCCGCGAAGGCGAGTACCACCTGTTCAACCCCGACACGGTCTTCAAGCTGCAGCACGCGACGCGCACCGGTCGTTACGAGATCTTCAAGCAGTACAGCCAGGCCGTCGACGGCCAAGCCAAACGGCTCGCCACTTTGCGCGGTCTGTTCACGTTCAAAGAGGGGCTGCGCCCGCCGGTCCCGATCGACGAAGTGCAACCGGTGTCGGAAATCGTGAAGCGCTTCTCGACCGGCGCCATGTCCTACGGGTCGATCAGCCAAGAGGCACACGAGACCCTCGCCATCGCCATGAACCGCATCGGCGGGCGCTCCAACACCGGCGAGGGTGGCGAAGACTCCGACCGCTACACGCGCGACGACAACGGCGACCTGCGCCGCTCGGCGGTGAAGCAGGTGGCGTCGGGGCGCTTCGGCGTGACGAGTGAGTACCTCACCAACGCCGACGACCTCCAGATCAAGATGGCGCAGGGTGCCAAGCCGGGCGAAGGCGGCCAGCTGCCGGGGGCGAAGGTCTGGCCGTGGATCGCCAAGACGCGGCAGTCCACGCCGGGCGTCGGCCTCATCTCGCCGCCGCCGCACCACGACATCTATTCGATCGAAGACCTCAAGCAGCTCATCCACGACCTGAAGAACGCCAACCCGTCAGCCCGCGTGCACGTGAAACTCGTCGCCGAAGTCGGTGTGGGCACCGTCGCCGCCGGTGTGGCCAAGGCCAAAGCCGACGTGGTGCTCATCAGCGGCCACGACGGCGGCACGGCCGCCGTCGCCGCAGACGTCGCTCAAGCACGCCGGCGCGCCCTGGGAACTCGGCCTGGCGGAGACGCAGCAGACGTTGCTGCTCAACGGCTTACGCGACCGCATCGTCGTGCAGGTTGACGGGCAGCTGAAGACCGGTCGCGACGTGATGATCGCCGCGCTGCTCGGCGGCGAGGAGTTCGGCTTCGCCACGGCACCGCTCGTGGTGAGCGGCTGCATCATGATGCGGGTCTGCCACCTCGACACGTGCCCGGTCGGCATCGCCACCCAGAACCCCGAGTTGCGAGCGCGCTTTACCGGCAAGCCGGAGTTCGTCGTCAACTTCATGGAGTTCATCGCCGAGGAAGTGCGCGAGCACCTCGCCATGCTCGGGTTCCGCACTCTCGAAGAAGCGATCGGTCACGTCGAGATGCTCGACGCCCGTGCGGCGATCGAACACTGGAAGGCCGAGCGGCTCGAGCTCGACCCGATCCTGTTCCAGCCGACGTCGCCGTGGGAGCAGGACATGTACCAAACCAAGCCGCAGGACCATGGCCTCGACAAGGCGCTCGACCAGGAGTTGTTGCGCTTGTCGCAGGGCGCGCTGTCCGACGGCACCGAGGTCAAGATCGAGCTGCCCATCGGCAACGTCAACCGGACCGTCGGCACCATGCTCGGTCACGAGGTGACCAAGCGTTACGGCGCCAATGGTCTGCCCGACGACACCATCGACGTCACCTTCACGGGCTCGGCGGGACAGAGCTTCGGCGCCTTCGTCCCCCGTGGCATCACGCTGCGGCTGTTCGGCGACGCCAACGACTACACCGGCAAGGGCTTGTCCGGCGGACGCCTCATCGTGCGCCCACCGCTCGACGTGGCCGAGGAGTTCGTCGCCGAACACAACGTCATCGCCGGCAACGTCGTGCTCTACGGCGCGACCGGCGGCGAGATGTTCCTGCGCGGCATCGTCGGCGAACGCTTCTGCGTGCGCAACTCGGGTGCCACCGCGGTGGTCGAAGGCGTCGGCGATCACGGGTGCGAGTACATGACCGGCGGCCGCGCCGTAGTGCTAGGCCCGACCGGTCGCAACTTCGCCGCCGGCATGTCGGGCGGCGTCGCCTACGTGTACGACAGCGACGACAAGTTCGTGCAGCGGCTCAACTTCGAGTTCGTGGACCTCGAGCGTCTCGACGAGGAAGACGTCGAGTGGTTGCGCAACATCATCCGCAAGCACCTCGCCGAGACGGATTCGCCGGTGGCCGACGCCATTCTCAAGGGTTGGCACACCGAGGTGCGGTCGTTCCGCAAAGTCATGCCGAAGGACTACCGCCGGGTGCTCGACGCCATGGCAGAAGCCGAAGCACAAGGAAGAGATCCGATCGAGGCGGTTATGGCGGCAGCTCGTGGGTGACATCAAGGGTTTTATGAAGCACGACCGGGAGACGCCAACGCGTCGGCCGGTGCCGGTTCGGCTCCGCGACTGGAAAGAGGTCTACGAGCCGTTCCCCGAGAGCGAACTGCAGACCCAGGCAAGTCGCTGCATGGACTGCGGGATCCCGTTCTGCAATCAGGGCTGCCCACTCGGCAACCTCATCCCGGATTGGAACGACCTCGTCTACCGCGACCAGTGGCGCCAAGCGATCGCCCGGTTGCACGCCACCAACAACTTCCCCGAGTTCACCGGCCGGCTGTGCCCGGCACCCTGCGAGACGGCGTGCGTGCTCGGCATCAACCAGAACCCGGTGACGATCAAGCAGGTCGAGGTCACGATCGTCGACCGTGCCTGGCAAGAAGGCTGGATCCAACCGGTTATTCCGGCAACGAAGACGGGCAAGTCGGTCGCCGTTGTCGGCTCCGGGCCGGCGGGACTCGCCGCCGCGCAGCAACTCACCCGCGCCGGTCACGACGTGACCGTGTTCGAACGCGCCGATCGCATCGGTGGCTTGCTGCGCTACGGCATCCCCGAATTCAAGATGGAAAAGCGTCACATCGAGCGGCGCATCGAGCAGATGAAGACCGAGGGCACGACGTTTCGCACCGGCGTGAACGTCGGCGTGGACATCACGGCTGAGGAACTGCGCGAGCAGTTCGACGCCGTCGTGCTCGCCGGGGGCGCCACCAACTGGCGCGACCTTCCAATTCCCGGGCGCGAACTCAACGGGATCTATCAGGCGATGGAGTACCTCCCGCCGTCGAACCGGGTGCAGGAAGGCGACATCGCCACCTCCCCGATCAGCTCGGAAGGCAAGCACGTCGTCATCATCGGTGGCGGCGACACCGGCGCCGACTGCCTTGGAACCGCACACCGCCAAGGCGCGGCGTCGATCCACCAGTTCGAGATCATGCCGCGGCCGCCCGAAGAGCGTCCGTCGAGCGCGCCATGGCCGACCTTCCCGATGACCTACAAGGTCACTTCGGCGCACGAGGAGGGCGGCGAGCGCGTCTTCTCCGTCAACACCGAGTGCTTCCTCGGAGACGACGACGGCAACGTGCGCGCCCTGCGAGCCCACGAGGTCGAGATGATCGACGGCAAGTTCGAGAAGGTCGAAGGCAGCGACTTCGAGTTGCCCGCCGAACGCGTCTATCTCGCGATGGGCTTCCTCGGACCGGAGCACAACGGCCTGCTCGACGACCTCGGCGTCGAATACGACGAGCGCTCGAACGTGAAACGTGGTGACGACTGGATGTCGTCGCTCGACGGCGTCTTCGTGGCGGGCGACATGGGCCGCGGCCAGTCATTGATCGTGTGGGCCATAGCCGAGGGCCGCTCGTGCGCAGCGGCCGTCGACCAATGGCTCATGGGCGACACGGTGCTGCCATCACCGCTTCGCCCGACCGACCGCCCCATGATGTAGCCGCTAACGACGGGGGTCACGCTGAGCGCCGAGGACCGTGAACCTCATCCGTGCCACCGCTACCGAGTCGCTGAAGCGCCGCGACTTGTCGTCGACCACAACTGCACGTAGGTGAGATTCTGGCGAGCAAGCTAAGGACTGCCCAGAGCGCGACCGGAACCGACACGGCCGATGTAGTTGTTCGTCGCGAACTGCGGTCCGGCGACGGCCTCGTCAAGAGTCACGACTGTGCACGGCTACTTGAAGGAACTCACGTCGGCCAGATCGGCGACCCGACACGACACTCGCCGCTGGTTTGAGTGCTCGACGGTCAGCTTGGCCTGAAGGAGATAGGACCCGGAAGGGAGCAGTTTGTCCACGGCAGCTGCAGGAACCGTTCTCGAGCGATCAGCTCCGGAACGTGCTCGACGACACGTGGCGAACAGCCGGCGGGCCTTGCGCTGCGCCAGCGGGACCGGCCTGCAGACCCTGTACGCCAGTCGGGGACCTTGCGGCTCCCGGTTTCTCCCTGGGGTCGCCTCTGCGCCGTCCGGAGCTCCGTCGGCTCCCGCGGGTCCTGCGGGACGCCGTCCGGGCCAGCGGGACCTGCAGGACCCGCGAGCACCGGCGCTGTTCCAGCTGAGTAGGGGTCTCCGACTGCGTGCAGCTGTCGGCGACTCGTAGGTTGCCGGTCGTCTTGTGCTTACAGCCGCGAATCACTTCGGTGCTGCGACTTCGGCGGCGGCGCCTTGGGTCGTCACGAGGCACAGGGCGAGTGCGGCGACGACGACTGCGGGCGAGTTGCTTCTTCATGATTCGCTCCCGAGTTCGAATGTCTTGACGCCTTCGCGGCGGAGGTACTTGTTGACCATGATCAGGCCGACGGGTGCGAGGTAGCTGCCGGCGCGCTCGATGAATTCCCACATGGGTTCGCCCGCCAACGGCCGAAGCGCCTCGGTGCCGATCTTGTACGCGCACACCGCGATCAGAAGCGAGCGGACCGGCTTGAGCAGGACCGCCAACCCGAGCGCGATCTCGAACCATCCGACCACGTAGTACAGATTCAGATCAGCAACCGCCCCCGGGCTGACCCCAAGCTCCGCGAAATACCCCAGCCACACCTGCTTGTGCATCCACACGCCGAAACCGCCGTGGCCAATGAGCAGCAGTGCCGTCCCGACCCGCAGAATCCAGTGCATGGCGACCGCTTTCGCGTGGGTCATGACCGGGGCTTCGTTGACCCGGCGGAACCACAACGAAATCGAGTCGCCAGCACCGGTGAGCACGAGAAGTGCCATGGGCACGCAGTAGTTGCCGCCGCGCTCGAACACTTCCTGCCACACGCCCTCGCCCGTCAAGGGCCGGAACATGGCGGTCATGACGCCCCAGAAAGCGAGGTGCAACATCATCAGCCGCATCGGCCAGACGAGGATCAAGATGCCGAACAGGATGTCCATCGAGCCGACGACGGGCATCAGCGCCCACGCCTGGCTGTCGGTGAAGCCGAACAAGTTGAAGTACGGAACCCAGGCTTCCTTGCCGATGATCCCGAAGGCGCCATGACCGATATAGGTGCCGGCCATGCTGATCCGCATCAACCACTGCAGCTTCTTGGCGAGGTCCATGCGCGGCTTCGCCGCTGGCTCCACCTCGATCCTCAGCGGCTCCGCGACCAACGCTCGTTCGCGCGCAGGCGCGCTTTGCAGAACTGTCATTTCTTTGCCCCTTGTTTGTCGTGGTGCTGCACGGGCACCGTAAGAAGGGGCGCTGAAGAATCACTTAAGAGCGCTGAGTAGGCCCTAGAGCGCCGCCAACATCTCGTCGACCATCGCCACACGATCCCGGCGCTCGGCGCTCTCGTACAGCGTGCGCGCCTCCACGAAATACCGGCGCGCCTCGTCCGGCTGGCCCTCGTCGCGTGCCATCTCGCCCAGCGAGGCGACACACGCGCCCTTGATGAACGCGTCGCCGATGCGCTCGGCGATCTCGATCGCCACGGCGTACTGCTCGCGCGCGCCCGTGTAATCGCCTCGCAGCGCCGCGACCTGCGCCAGACTCGAGACCACGATCGCTTCGGTTTCCGGGTCCCCGAGCTCGAGAGCCACGGGGAGCACCTCGCGCAGCCGCGTCTCGGATCCGTCGAGGTCGTCCAGCCAGCGCAGTGTCGTTGCGAGCTCCATGGTGGCGCGGGCCTGCAGCCACCGATCGCCCACGTCGACGGCGTATGCGAGGGCGCGCTCCACGTAGGTCCGCGACTCGTCGAGTTTGTCGTTGCTGCGTGCTGCCAACGAGACGTTCATGAGCACGATCGCCGCGCCGCGGAGGTCCTGAGCCGACTCGTGAATTGCGAGTGCGTCGAGGTAGAGATCGCGGCCAGCCGGATAGTTCGTCCGCCACGTCATGCTGGCCATGTTCCCGAGGATGGTCCCCTCAGGCACGCGGGCGCCGAGCTTGCGGGCGAGTGCGAGCGCCGGCGCGTAGCCGCGCAGCGCGGCCTCCGCGCGGTCGGCGTTGGCGTCGACGTTGGCGGCGTTGATCAGCGCCCGCAACAGAACTCGTTCGTCGCCCGAAGCCTCCGCCAACGCTCGGCTTTCGGCATGCAGTGCCTCGGCGCGAGACGGCTCTCCCCGGCGAAACGTCAGATGTCCGAGGTAGCCGAGGCCGAGCGAAGCGCTCGCATCGTCACCAACGCGGCGGGCCGCGGCGATGCCGTCCTCGTACCGAGCTACCGCGTCGTCGAACTCGCCGAGTTGTTCGACCAGGCGCGCCGCGCCGATCATCACGCGCGGCCGGCTCGGATCGTTCTGGAGGGCGACGCCGAGCGCGGCGTCGGCCAGAGCGACGCCTTCCCGACAGTTGCCGATAGTCGACCACCATGGCCACAACGCCCGAACGATGCGGAGCGCTACGCCAGGATCGGTTGTGTGCGCTTCTGCGATGGCGGCGACCAGGTTGGCGCGGTCAGCAGCAAAGCCCGCGAACGTCACTGCCTCCTCCGCGGTGTCGACACGAGCGCTGCCCTGCTCGGCGACGGCGAGGAAGTGTGCGCTGTGCGCCCGGGCCAGGGTGTCACGTTCGTCGGCGTCCGCGCACCGGGCTCGCGCGAACTCGCCGACGGTGTCGAGCATCTTGTAACGCGGTGCACCGCTGACGCGCTGCACGACCACCAACGATGCGTCGGTAAGCGCCACAAGCAGGTCGAGGATCGACGGCCTGGGGAGCGACGCGGCGGCGCACACCGCTTCGATCGCTGGCAGCGTCGCGCCGCCTTCGAAGATCGAGAGTCGCCGAAACAACGTCTGTTCCTGCTCGCTCAGCAGCTCGTGGCTCCACTCGATCAAGGCATCAAGCGTGCGGTGGCGATCGACCGCGCGTTTTCGATCTCGCAAGAGAGAGAATCGATCTGACAGCCGGCTGCAAAGGTCGTCGAGCGCGATGTACGGGACGCGCGCCGCCGCGAGCTCGATCGCCAACGGGAGGTCATCGAGTTGTTCGCATATGCGGTCGAGGTCGTTCTGGGCGCGCTGGTCGATCACCAGCGTTGGATCGGCTTCGGAAGCGCGCGCCGCGAACAACTCCACGGCGGCGGCTCGCTCGAGCGGCTGCATCGTCCAGGACAACTCGTTGGGGACGCGCAGTCGACGGCGCGTCGTCGCCAGGACCGTCACACCCGGGCAGCGATCGAGTACCGCGTTCACAACGCGGCCGACCGCCGCGGCGGCATGGTCGCAGCCGTCGAGAATCAACAACGCGCGGGCCTGGCCGAGGCGTTCCACCATGCCATCGATCACGTTCTGGCCTGATGCTTCGCTGACCGCGAACACGCTTGCCAGCTCGGCCTCTACCTCGTCGTCGGTGCCTGAGCCGCCCAGATCGACCAACCACGCGGCCGCGGCGCGCGTTCGCACCATCTCCCACGCGAGTTCAATGGCCAGTCGCGTCTTGCCGACCCCGCCGGGTCCCACCAGCGTCACGAGCCGGTGCCGGCGAACCGCGCCACGCACCTCGACCTGCTCGGCGTCGCGGTCGACGAACGCGTTGGTGGGGACGGGCAGGTTCGTCTCCACGGTGCGCTGGTCGCCCGCCTCCGGCTCTGCCCAAGAGATCTCATCGCTCTGATTCAGGATCGCTACCTCGAGCGCGGCGATCGCGGTTCCTGGATCCAGTCCCAATTCATCGCGCAACTGCCTGCGGAACACGTCGATGGCGCGTAGCGCGGCAGCCTGCTGACCGGTCCGATACAACGCCAACGCGAGCTGCGCGCGGCGCCGCTCGCGCAACGGCTCGGCCGCGGCCAGGACCTCCAGTTCCGCCACCAGCTCGTCGTGGCGGCCGAGCGCGAGCAAAACGTCGGTTCGTTGGTCGACGGCGACCGCTCGCCGTTCCTCGAGACGCGCCGCTGTCGGTGCGGCGAAGTCGGTGCCGATCACGCCCCCAAGAGCCGGCCCACGCCACCACATCAAGGCTTGGTTGAACAACGTGAGCGCCTCGGTCAGTTGTCCACGAGCGAGCGCCGCCGACCCACCATTCGCGAGGTCCTCGAACCGTTCCATGTCGAGCTCGCCGGCGTCGATACGGATCCTGTAGCCATCGCCCACGCTCTCGACGCGTCCGGAACCAAGCGCTTTTCGCAGTGTCGACACGTGCACCTGCACTGCGTTCCTTGCCCTCGGGGGTGGCCGGTCGCCCCACAAAGCCTCGGTCAGCTCGTCGCTCGACACGACCCGGTTCGGCCGCAGCAGCAGGGCCGTGAGAAGCGCGGCGCACTTGCCCGAGGGCACCGTTATCGGCTCGCCGTCCTCGGACACCTCGAGCGGACCCAGCAGACGGAACAGCACCGGCCGGAAGCCTACGGGTGAGGCAGTACCGTCGCCCTGTGGCCATCACGCCGGATGACAAAGACTGGACGTGGGTGCTGAACAAGCCCTGTCCCGAATGCGGCTTCAACGCCAAGGAGATTGACTGCACCGATGTCGCGGCGTTACTGCGTCACTCGGCGATGAAGTGGCACACCGTGCTCACGATGCGCAGCGACGTGCGCGACCGCCCGCGGCCCGATGTGTGGTCGCCGCTCGAGTACGGCTGCCACGTGCGCGACGTGTTCCGGGTGTACTCCACGCGGGTCGATCGCATGCTGTCCGAGGACGGGCCGCACTACCTCAACTGGAATCAGGACCAGACAGCGATCGACGCCGAGTACGGGAGGCAAAACCCCGACGTCGTGGCCGATGAACTGAACGTCGAGGCGATGGCGTTGGCCACGGTGTTCGATTCCGTCGCGGGCGACGCGTGGCAACGCACCGGCTTTCGCAGCGACGGTGCGGCGTTCACCATCGACTCGATGTCGCGCTACTTCGTCCACGACATCGTGCACCACCTCCACGACGTCGGCGCGTAGCTACTTGCCCAAGCGGTAACTCGAGAACTGCGCGTCCATGCGCTCGTCCTGGCCCTTGGTGAACGTGTTCATGCAGGCGTCGTCGGTGTAGTCCATGAAGTTGCGGATCGGGTCAAGCCCGGCCTCGGCGCATGTGTCGCGACCGGTCGGGCATCCGTAGGCCGGCGACGCTTCGGCCGGAGTGTCGGCCACCAGGTCGCCGGTGCCGCACCCGTCGAACGTGTGGAACAGGCCCATCCAGTGGCCGACTTCGTGGGTGGCCGTGTCGCCGAGGTTGTACGGAGCCGCGTTGCCGCCCGGCAGGCTTTGGTACAGCACGACGACGCCGTCGTACTTCGGGTCTTCGGCGTAGTCCCGCGGCAGCGTCGACCACCCCAGATAGTCCTGGCCCGGCTTGGCGAGGTAGAGGTTCAGGTCGTCGGCGGTTCCCCTGCGCAACGCCTTCTTCGCTTGTCGCTCCGCCCACGAGCTCGGGACCATCCGGTACCAGTTGGCGTTAGTGGTTCGGTCCGTGCTGACGAGTTTGAAGGTCCAGCCGGTCGACGAATAGGCCGCGTTGAGGACGCTGATCTGCCTGGTGATCCAGGCCGACGGCACGTCGCCGTTAGCGATGCCGGTCCCGCGGCGGATCACGTGGACGTAGACGTTGATGACACCGCCGGTGGCGGTCGCTTCAGTCGGCGCGACGCGCCCCGACCGTTGCTCGGCGAGTTCAGCTTGGTACGCCTCCTCGTAGCTCGGCTCGAACCGCTGGGACGCCGTCGCCCGCGCCGGAACGCTGCGGGTCATCGGGACAACGACCGCCAAGACGGCCAGAACGATCACCCAGCGCTTCACACGCCGCATTGTGACGCATGCCACGGCGAGGAGGCGCCGCTGGTCGTACAGTCGCCCGATGATCACCTCAATGGCGCGTCGACTTGTCCTTGTCAGTCTGATCGCCGGAGGTCTGCTGCTATCGAACGCACCGGCGGCACGCGCGGCGACGAGCCCCAACATTGTGAAGAACCCGGGCGCGGACGCGCCCCCAGGCGGCGGTGACGGTAACGCGCTCGTGTCGATCCCGAACTGGGTTCGCACGGCGAACGCGACGGCCACGAAGTACTCGACGGGCGGCGGCTTTCCCACCCCGTCGGATCCCGGCCCGTCGAATCGGGGTGTGGCGTTCTTCAGCGGGGGCAACGGTGCGAACAGCACGCTCACGCAGAACCTCGCGCTGAGCGCCGCCTACATCAACAAGATCAAGACCGGCGCGGTGAAGATCAACGTCGCCGCCTGGCTCGGCGGCTTCGCAGGGCAGGCCGACGCGGCAGAGTTCTGGGTGACGCTGCGAAACAGCGGCACCGGCGTCACCATCCTCAAGTTGATCGGGCCCACAGCCGCCCAGCGGGGCAACGTCACCAAGTTCGTGCGCAAGGCGTTGACCAGCGTGGCCGTCCCGGCGAATACGACGAGGATCTCCTTCCAGCTCCGCTTCACGCGGATCGAAGGGTCGTACAACGACGGTTACGCCGATGCGCTCAGCGTCAATCTGACCGGGGTTTGACATGATGCGGCGGTGAGCCGCATCCCCGGGCCGGGACTGTTCGGCAACGTTCCGATCGGCGCGTCGATGCTGCGCAACCCAGCCGACACGCTCCTGCGACTCCAACGCCGCTACGGCAATGTCGTCACGTTCGGCAAGGGCCCGCTCGCCTACACCTGCCTCTTCGGCCCCGACGCCAACCGCTATCTGCTGTCAGAGCGCCCCGACAACTTCACGTGGCGCGAGGCCATCAAGGGCCTGGTCGTTGTAGACGGCGACACCGCACTCGTGGTCACCGACGGACCGGAGCACGACCGCCGGCGGCGCCTCGTGCAGCCGGCCTTCGCTACCCGCGCCATCCGCAGCTACGGCGAAGTGATGGACGAAGAGGCGAACCGCACGATCGACCGGTGGCGCGGCGGCGACGAGGTCGACCTGTACGACGAATGGCGGCGCTGCATCCGACGCATCGCCATTCGCACCCTGTTCGGCGACACGCTCGGTGATCGAGCCGAGGACTTCGGCGATTCGCTCGCCGCCGCGCTCGACTACGTGAACCGGCCGCTGTCGATGACCGTGCAGTGGCACGGGCCCGCATACCGCCGCGCCGTGCGGTCACGCGATCGCGCCGACGCCATCGTCAACGCCGAGATCGCCCGCCGCCGCGCTCTGCCACCGTCGGACGAAGACTTGCTCGATCGGCTGCTCAACGCCACCGACGAGGAGGGAGGGCCCGCGCTCACCGACGTCGAGGTGCGCGACCAGGTCGTGTCGCTCATCGCCGCCGGATACGACACCACCAGCGGCGCAGCAGGCTGGGTGATGCACGAGCTGCTGCACAACGACGGCGCCTGGAAACGCGCCGCCGCCGAGCTCGACACGCTGCATCTGGATCGCGTCGTGAGCGAAACGCTGCGGCTGTGGCCTCCCGGTTTCGTCAGCGCCCGCAAGGCAACCAACGACTTCGACTTCGGCGGCCACCGGATCAGAGGCGGCGCGATGGTGGTCTACTCCGCCTACGTCACCCACCGCATGCCCGAGGTGTGGCCGTCGCCTGACGCGTTCAACGCCGACCGGTGGGAGGGCGCCGACATCGACCCGTACGCCTTCGTCCCCTTCGGCGGGGGTTACCGCCGCTGCATCGGCTTCGCCTTCGCCACCCAAGAGCTGAAGGCGATCACGGCGGCGATCCTGCGCCGGTGCGAGGTGCAGAGCTTGCGCACCGACCCCGTCACGCCAACCGGCGTGGCCTCGATGTCCCCCAAGGGTGGAGTACCCGTTCGGATTCTGTCGGTCTTGTAATTCCCGCGGCATGTAAGTTGCCGCCATGAAGACTCTTGAGGGACGGGTAGGCGTCGTCACCGGTGCGGCCAGCGGGATCGGCAGGGCGATGGCCAAGGTGCTCGCCGCCGAGGGTGTGAAGGTCGTGCTGGGCGACGTCGAGGAAGGCGCGCTCAAGGAAACCGCCGACGAGCTCGCGTCCGCGGGCCACGACGTGCTGGCGCACGTGACCGACGTGGCCGACGCCGCCTCCGTCCAGGCCCTCGCCGATGCGACGGTGGCGCACTACGGCGCGGCGCACATCGTGTGCAACAACGCCGGGGTCTCGGGCCTCGTACAGCAGAGTTGGACGGCACCGATCGAAGACTGGCAGTGGGTATTCGGAGTCAACGTGTGGGGCATCGTCAACGGCATCCGCGCCTTCCTACCGATCCTGCTCCAGCAAGAAGAGGGCCACATCGTTAACACCGGTTCCGCCGCGTGCTTCGAGGCGCTGCCCGGCATGGCCGCCTACGGCGCCAGCAAGCACGCCGTGCTCGGCATCAGCGAGGCGCTGTACCGCGAGATGCGTTCGATCGACGCGCCGATTGGCGTGTCCGTGCTGGTGCCAGCGGGAACGGTCAACACCAACATCATGCGCAGCGAACGAAACTGGCCCTCCTCGCTCGGCGCGGCGCCGCAGGTCGAACGCGACCAGATCAGCCAGATGATCCACACGGGCTTCACCCACGCGTTCGCCGCGGGCAACGACCCGGCCACCACCGTCGCGCCGATCCCGGACGCGATCCGCAACGGACAGTTCATGATTTCGGACGATCCGGCGCAGTGCGCCGACTGGGGCACACACGTCACGAAACTGGCGGCGGGCGAGAACCCGACCTGGCCACCGGCGTAGGTTCGCGGCGTGCGCCGCATCCTTTGTACCGAGTACGGACCGCCGAAGTTGTTGCAGGTTGTCGAGTCCGACGACCTCGTGCCGCGCGACGGCCAGGTCGTGGTCGACATAGCCGCGGCCGGCGTGAACTTCGTCGACGCGTTGTTCGTGCAGGGCACGTACCAGATCAAGATCCCGCCGCCGTTCACGCCCGGCTCGGACTTCGCGGGGACGATCAACGCGGTGGGCGCTGGCGTAGAGGAATGGAGCGCCGGCGACGCCGTGCTCGGCACTTCATTCGGCGCGTACGCGTCACAGCTCGCGGTGGCGGCGACATCGCTGACGCGGATGCCTTCGACCATCGGATTCGACCAGGCCGCGGCGTTACTCCAGAGCTACTGCACGATGTGGTTTGCGTTTACGCGTCGCATGTCGTTGCGGCCCGGCCAGCGCGTGTTGGTGCTGGGCGCTGGCGGCGGCATCGGTCTGGCGGCGGTCGACGTCGCGCGCTGTCTCGGCGCGACGGTCATCGCCGCGGCGTCAACCGAAGACAAGCTCGCCGTCGCGCGGGCTGCCGGCGCGGAGCACACGATCAACTACTCCGCCTACGACCTCAAGACGACCGCCAAGGAACTGGGCGTCGACGTGGTCGTTGACCCCATCGGCGGCGCCCAAGCCGAGTTGGCGTTGCGCGCCTCGGGGTGGATGTCGACCTACATCGTCATCGGTTTTGCAAGCGGACCGATCCCGAAGCTCCCGGCCAACCTGGTGCTGCTCAACAACCGCACGGTGGTCGGCGTCGACTGGGGCGCGTGGACCGGCCGCGACCCCGCGGGTCAGGCGGCCATGCTCGACGAACTGATGACCGCCGTTGGCGACGGCCGGCTCAACCCACCGATGCCGGCGCGGGTGCCGCTCGACGACGCGGCGCTCGTCCTCCAGGACGCGCTCGACGGCAAACTCGTCGGCAAGACGGTCCTAGTCCCCTAGTTCTTCTTCGGACGGGCCATCCGCTCGCGCATGTCTTCCGGTACGCCGAAGGGCAGCGTGCGCTCGTACAGCAACGCCTCCTCGCGCGTGCGCGTGGCGTGCGACGCCAGCAGCGCCTTGTCGATGCGGTTCGTCCCAGCGGAGTTCTGCGCGATCTCCGCAGTCAGGGAGGCGACGGCATCGTCGAGGTCCTCTTCGGCGACCGCGTGATCGACCAGGCCGATCGCCGCGGCGTCGGTGCCGCTGATGCGACGGCTCGTGAACATCAACTCCTTGGCCCGCGACATGCCGACGCGTTCGGGCAACCGCACCGACATGCCCCACACCGGTACGAGGCCCCACTGACCGTGGGTGTCGCCCAGCTGCGCCGAGTCCGACGCCACCAGCAGGTCGCACGCCAGCGCCAACTCCAGCCCACCGGTGAAGCAGTGTCCCTTGATCTTGGCGATCGTGGGCTTGGGCAGCATCTCGAGCGCGTCGACGGTCTCGGACTCGTAGTGGCGCGACGGCGCCTCCTCGCCTTCGGCGATGGCCGACAGGTCGTGGCCGGCGCAGAACGAACGGCCCGCGCCCGTCAGCACGACGCAGCGCACCGCGTCGTCGTGCGACACGGCGTCGATCTGGGCGCGCAACGCCACGAACACCTTCGGCGTCAACGCGTTGAGCTTGTCCGGTCGGTTGAGGGTGAGCGTGGCCACGCCGTCGGCGTCGGCGCGCGTCACCAGTTCGTCAGCCATGCGCGGAGGTTAGGCCTGACAGGTCGCGGACTACGACGCTGTTGCGGTCGCGCCGGTTGCCCGACGTGTACAGCGGCGCCGTTCCCATGTACTCCGGGCGGCTGCGCTCGGACCACTCCTGCGCGGCGAGATCCTTGAACTTGTAGAAGTTGAGCGCGTAGCCGCCGGCGTGCACGCGCAGCAGGTGGAAGCCGCCCGGGTATTCCTTCACCGCCGCTACCTCTTGGAACACGACGCCGGGCGCGTTGGGCGAAATGGCGCGCTTGTTTCGGTGGGTGTGACCGGCGTGGTGGAGGAATACACCAGGCGAGTGCCGGTACAGCCCCGTGAGCTCGCGACTCTGCTCGAGCGGTAAGCCGTAGGCGACGGGAGGTACCGCGCTGGAGGTGGCGTCGAGCACCAGCGGGTGATGACCGAACACGATCGTCGGCCGATCGCGGTCGCGGCGCAGTTCATCGCGGAGGAACGCGAACTGTTCCCGCCCGATCGAGCCGCGGAACGAGCCGTTGCCGATCTTGTCGTACGTGTCTACGCCGATCACGCGCAGTCCGAAGGCCTCCCGCGCGAACCAGGTCGGGGCATGGGGCGCGAATTCGTCGCTGAAGCAGTCGCGACGGTTCGGGTGGCCCGCCACCGGTGAGCACGACGCCGACTCTTGATT
The DNA here is from genome assembly GCA_963722185.1 of uncultured Actinomycetes bacterium. Taxonomy (GTDB): domain Bacteria; phylum Actinomycetota; class Acidimicrobiia; order Acidimicrobiales; family JACCXE01; genus JACCXE01. The sequence goes on from CAVRKD010000001.1 coordinate 230,685, forward strand.
GTCGTGCGCGCGGTCATGGTTGCCGCGCGCCACGAAGTAGTCACGGTTGTACGTACCGAACCCGTCGAGCAACGCACGCGCTTTGTCCAAGGTGTGTGGGTCGGCTTCGCCGCTGATATCGCCCGCGGCCAGCAGAACCTGCGCGCCGCGGGCGCGGGCTTCGCGCGCCAACGCCGAAGCCATTACCTCCGCGTAGGGGCGCTTGCCCGGCAGCTGACTGATGCCGGGCGGCAAGTCGATGCCGGCTTGCTGCGTGGCCAGGCCGGCGACGGTCTCGCCGATGTGAAGGTCGTTGCACAACGCGATCGAGAACAGGTGCTTGCCCGGAGGCGGCAGTGGCGTGGTGAAGGTCAACGGACCGGCCGGACCCGACGACACGCCCGAGGTTCCGAAGGGCGAGCCGAAGTAGTTGACCGCCGGCGCCGCCGGCACGCCGTTGGACCGCGCCGATACGACGTAGGTCTTGCCGGGAACGAGACCGGTCAACTCGGCGTAGTGATAGGCCGACTTGGTCTCGTCGTGGAACATCGTGCGCAGCGTGCTGGTCGAGGTGCCCAGCAGCACCTCGGTGTCGGCCGGAAGGGGGGCCAGCCGCCCGAAGCGGTCGGGGCGCGTCGGGTCGCCGGTGAACCACGTCAAGATCGCCGTCGTCTCCGTCAGCGTCACCAGTTCGAGATTGATCGGCAGGGCGCGGCGGTGTTCGAGCGGGCCGTTGGTCAGCGCGTAGGCGCGCTCGACGTCCTCAAACGCCGCCACCAGCGGCGTTGCCGCAACTACCCCCGCCCATTGCAGGAACTGTCGCCGGCTGAAGTGGCAGCAGGGACGCAACTAGACCGGCAAGCCGCCGCGCAACACGGCGAACTGGCGCTCGGGGTTGTCGCAGGCCTCGCTCCCGGTGGGGTCGGTGCCCTTGTGCCAATCGCCGAGCACGCGGGTCATGCCGGCCGGGCCGTACTGGACGATGTAGGCCTTGCGCACTTCGTCGGTGACGTTCGGTCCGGTCTGATGCGGCGTGACCGACGAGAACACGACCGCGCCACCGGCGGGGACAACGGCTGCCACGGCACCGCCGGGCTCGTCGATGCACTGCCAGCCGATTGGGTCGACCCAGTGGTGCAGCAGCGTGCCGCCGCGGTGCACGCCCGGAAGCACCCAAGGGCAGCCGTTGTCGATCGTGGCGCCGTTCAACGACACCCAGCACGTGAGGTAGTGCTGCGGATCGGTGTACGTGTAGCCGGTGTCCTGATGCCACGGGAATGGGCGCGGCTTTTCGGGCTTCTTGTAGACGGCTTGATCCCAGTAGAGATTGACGTCGGGGCCGAGCAGTTCGTTGCACAGCCCGACGAGCTTGGGGTGCTTCACCAACCGGCGCGCCGCTTCGGAGCGCATCACGCACCAAATCGTGAAGGTGATCGCGCCGTTCTCGGCGATGTCGGAGCGGCCGCCGTCCTGCTTGGCCAGCCACCGCTCGGTCTTGGCTTCGAGCTCGTCGAGCTCTTCGGTGACCGTGGCCAGTTCGTCGGCGCCGACGATGTCGGGCACGACGACGTAGCCGTCACGCTCGAACTGGGCGCGTTGTTCGATCGTGAGGACGGTCGGGGCGACGTCGGGCAACACCATCTCGAAGCTGTCGTTCCACGGATGGATCGTGGCGCCGGGCGGGATCACGCCGACCACCGTACGCGGAGACGGTCGATCATCCACTGGCAGACGTCGTCCAGATCTGCGCTGTCAGCGGGCGCGTACGGCGACGGGCCGAACTCCGGCACCACGGTGAGCGCGTCGTCGCCGGCCGCGTGGATCTGGTCCCAGAAGCCGTCGAATGCCGCGAGAGCCGGCGCGGCGTCATCGGTGCGCGGGTCGGCGACCTGGGGCGACTCCCAGGTACCGACTCGGCTGTCGATGTGCAATGTGCGGGGCGCGCAGCGATCGAGGATGACGCCTTCGGTTTCGAGGTAGCGCTCGGCGACGATCACCCAGTGGCTGTAGTCCGATGCCAGCCAGAGGTCGGGGAAGCGGTCGAGCACCCGCGCCGTCACCCATGGGCTGTAGAGAATGCAGCCGCGGTGGGTCTCGTGGGCGAGGCGCAAGCCGGAGTCGGCTTCGATCTTGGCGGTGGCGGTGAAGTACTCGTCGATCTCGGCGTCACTGAAGTAGTCGGCGCCTGACTGCACGATCACATGGGGGCTGCCGAGCGGTCCGGCGCGGTCGACGCATCGCTGCACCCAGCCGACGTGGTCTTCGACCGTGCGCCCGAACGTGTGGGCGCGGGCGAGGAACTTGAGTCCGTGATCGGCCACGATGCGGCCGGCCTCGTCGACGTTGTCGCGCAGAAGCACCGGGTTGGTCTCGATGCCGGCGTAGCCGCGCCGCGCCGTCTCCTCGCAGATGGCGGGCAACGTCGAGATGTCACCGTCGAACCCGAGGGGTCCCCACATCGAGCGGTAGAAGACGACGTCGCGCATGGCCCGACATAGTTACAGGCATGGGCCACGCGTTTGCCTTTCTCCGCGGGATCAATCTCGGCGGTCACAACGTCAAGAAGGACCAGCTGATCGCCATCTACGAGCGCCTCGGGCTGACGGGCGTGGCCACGTTCATCGCCAGCGGCAACGTCGTGTTCGACAAGCCGCCGGGTTCGACCGCCGCGCTCGAGGCCAAGGCAGAGGCGGCGTTCCAGGCGGCGATGGGCTACGAAGCCGCCACGTTCATCCGCACGCCGGCGCAGCTCAAGGCGATCGTGAACCAGCGACCGTTCGGCGGGCGGGGGCCCGAGACCGGCGGCACGCTGCACGTCCACTTCCTCAAGCGGAAGGCGAAGCCGGCGGAGGTCGACGCCGTTCGGGCGTTCGAAGACGACATCAACGAGTTCCACTTCGACGGCACGACGCTGTACTGGCACACGCGCACGCCGCGCATGTCCGATTCCGGAATCGACGCCAGCAAACTGCAGAAGGCGATCGGCCAACCCAACACGGCCCGCTCGATCAAGACGGTCCTCAACGTCATCGAGAAGTGGCCGACCTAGCGAGCGCGCTACACCCCGCTGACATACTCGACTCTGCCGTCCGATATTGCGTCGAGTACGATGGCACGTCCCCTTCGGGGGGCGAACTGAATACGACCACCTGCTCCGTCAACCTGGCGGAGCCCCGAGCCCCCGGGCCGGGTCCAGAGGAGGAGACCGCGTATGCGGCCTTACGAAGTAGTTGTCATTTTCGACGCCACACTTGAGGAAGAGGCCATCCGGCCCGTTCTCGACCGTGCAACGGCGCCGATCACCAAAGACAGCGCCGCCAAGTTGACCACCGATCGGTGGGGCAAGCGGCGCTTCGCCTACGAGCTGAAGCATCGCTGGGAGGGCAACTATGTCCTCCTCGCCTTCAACGCCGAACCGGCGGCCGTGGCCGAGCTCGACCGGGTGCTCTACCTCGCCGATGAAGTCCTGCGTCACAAGGTGATGCGGATTCCGGAGAAGGTGGCGGGCCGTGAGCGGCCCACCCGCCCTGTCGCGGAACCCGTGGCCGCCGAGCCGGCGCCGGCAACCACAGGAGCAGAGTCATGACCGACAACAACGTCACCCTCGTAGGCAACATCACCCGCGATCCCGAGCTGCGTTTCCTGCCCAACGGCACGGCCAACGCGTCGTTCGGCCTGGCGGTCAACCGCCGTTGGCAGAACCGTCAAACCAACGAGTGGGAAGAGAAGGTCTCGTTCTTCAACGTCGTCGTATGGCGTGAGATGGCCGAGAACGCCGCGGCGTCGCTGACCAAGGGCATGCGCGTCATGGTGACGGGCCGGCTCGAGCAGCGCTCGTGGGAAACCGACCAGGGCGAGAAGCGCACCGTGGTCGAGGTGGCGGCCGACGAGATCGGCCCCAGCCTCCGCTGGGCCGAAGCCACCGTCACCCGCAACGAACGTCGTCAAGGCGACGGCGGTGGCGGCGACTCCAGCGGCGGCGGCCGCCCGGCAGCCAACGAGGAGTTCGCTCCCGCGGGCGGTTACAACGATGAGGAGCCGTTCTAATGGCGCGTGAACAGCGCAACGATCGCGACCGGAAGCGCAGCCCGAAAGACAACGGTCGCCGCATCAAGAAGAAGGTCTGCCAGTTCTGCAAGGACCAGACCGTGTGGATCGACTACAAGGACGTCCACGTGCTGCGGAAGTTCATGTCGGACCGCGGCAAGATCCGCACGCGGCGCGTCAGCGGCAACTGCGTCCAGCACCAGAGTGCTGTGGCCATCGCCATCAAGACCTCCCGCGAGCTAGCCCTCCTCCCCTACGCCCAGCGCACGCTGAGCGAGCGGACCGGCGGGCGCGGCGGTCCGCGCGGGCCCCGTCGCGACGGTCCTCGTCGTGACGACATGGACGACACGCCCGCCTACAGCGAAGACGCCGAGCCCGATGTGCTCGACGCCCTGCTCGAAGATGCCGAAGCCGTCGGCGAGGTCGACGGGTTCAACGCCGACGCGGAGGTCGGCGAATGAAAGTCGTCCTCCGTTCCGACGTCGACAACGTCGGCAAGCGTGGCGACCTCGTCGACGTGGCCGACGGGTTTGCCCGCAACTTCTTGATCCCCGGTGGTCAGGCAATCGCCGCCACCGACGGCATCAACAAGCAAGCCGAGTCCATGCGTCGTCGGCGTGACCTCTCCGATGCCAAGGACCGCGAGGCCGCAGAGGTGGTGGCGCGCACGCTCGTGCCGCAGGTGATCACCATCAAGGCGAAGGCCGGTGCCGAAGGCAAGCTGTTCGGCTCGGTCACTGCGGCCGACATCGTGGCCGCCGTCCAGGAGCAGACCGGCGTCGAGCTCGATCGCCGCAAGCTGGGGGCCCACGATGCGATCAAGTCGATCGGCACGCACGAGATCCCGGTGCAGCTGCACAGCGACGTGAAGTTCCAGATCACGCTCGAGGTCGCGGCCAGCTAGGTCCCGTCGTTCAAGACCGCCTCGATCGCTTCGTCGAGGCTCATAAGCGCGCCGGCTTCCTCGGCGGTGTCCGGGTTGGCGGCACGCCACGCGCGCTGCTCGTCCAGGTCGCGTGGATCCCCGAATTGGCGGTAAGCAGTCGCCGCCGCTACTTCGATCGCCCGGTTCCGGACCGGGTCGTGACTGGCGAGACGCCAATGCGCCAGCCGGCCGATCAGGTCCCACGCCGCGCCCGTGTCCGCCGGACCGGTCGATTTCGCGAGCGCCTCCAGAATTGCCGCCCTCGCCTCCTCGAGCCGGCCCTGCGCGTGGAGCAGCTGGGCTCGCTCGATGTTGACCATGTGGGGCGCGAACGCCTGGTACGCGCGCCCGACCGAGTCGAACGCCGCCATGTGAGCGGACGCGGCATGGAGGTCGCCGGCCCTGCGCGCCGCCTGCACCAGCATGAGGCACACGTCGCCTTCGAGCGGCCGGGAACCGATCCGTCGAGCTTCGAGGAGTTGGCCTTCGAGGAAAGGGATGAGTTCATCGGAGTCGAGCGTGAGCTGGGCGATCGTCGTCGCCGACACGACCTTCCCCACGAAGTGCCCGGCCTCTTCTGCGGCGGCACGTCCTGCTCGGGCGTACTCGAGCGCCTTCTCGGCATTCCCGCGCCGACGTTCGACGTCGACGAGCGCGTTGGTGTTGAAGGCGACGCCGAACGGATCACCGATCTCGCGCGACAAGGCCAATGCCGCGGCGAAGTCCTCCTCAGCGGCGCCGACGCCTTCAGACATGAACCGCACGATCGCTCGGCGATACAGACCCATTTGACGGAAAAAGGGGTTGCCGATTGCCGTCGCTGCCTCAATGCAGGCATTCGCGAGACGCAGCGCCCTTTCGTGCTCGCCTCGTCGGAGAGCAATTTGCCCGCCGATGTGAGTGGCGCGTATGCGCGCCCGTTCGTCGCCAGACTCTTCCGCGAGGGCCTCGGCCTGCGCCATCAGCTCGATGTCGTCGACGCCGTCGACCATCGACCGGTAAAACGCCAATGAACTCATGGTCTCAGACAGAAGACCCGTCGACATTCGCCCTTCCTTCAGTCCGGCCTCAACTAACCGCTCCAGCATGGAACGAACATCCGTCCAGCCTGGTCGTGCTTGCCAGTATCGAACCAGCCACGCGTGTGTAGAGGCCGCGGCATCTAGTTCCTCACCCGTTGTCGCGGCCCAGTCGAAGGCGGAGATGATGTTGGCGATCTCGTCGTCGACCGCGGCGAAGTCCGCATAGTCGTTGGGAAAACCTCCGCGGTCCCAAAGCGCGTGCTCGCCGAGGAAGTAGTGAGCGTGCACGCGGCGGGACTCGGCCCACGCCTCCTCGCCGGCCTCGCGACGTGCGAACTCGCGCAGCGACTCGAGGATCCGGTACCGCGATCCGGCCGGCGCGGCCTCTCGGACTAGCCAGGATGCGCGCACCAACCGGTGCACCGTCTGTAACAACGGCTGAATGCGGAGTCCGTCGGCAAGGCCCTCAACCGCCTCGAAAGAAAACTGACCCACGCACACCGCCAATCGGCGCGCGAGGCGTTGTTCGTCGTCACCGAGGCGCTCGAAGCTCGAAGCGAGCGTCTGCAACAAAGTTGTGTGACGCCGGTCGGCGCCGCCGTCGAGGTCAGCGAGCAGTTCGAACCGATCGTCCAAGCGGCTGGCGATCTCGCGGGGCGACAGCGTCGGCGTGAGCGACGCCGCCAATTCGATGGCGAGCGGAATGCGGTCGAGGCGTTCGACGATGGCGCGCACTGTGGTCGCGTCGGCCTCGGTGACGGGACTCCCGAGAGCTGCGGCGCGTTCAGCGAAGAGCTGCACGGCGCAAGACTCGCCGTCGGAGTCATCCGTCAGAGCACCTACGGGCAGGAGCGCCTCCGCGGTGGCGGCCAGCGGCACCTGGGATGTGGCGAGCAGGGTGATCGACCGCGACTCGTCAACCAGGCGCGCTGCGAGGTCGGCGGCGGCCGACGCAACGTGCTCGCAGTTGTCGAGCACCAGGAGTGTGGGCGTGTCGCCGGCAAAGCCGACAATGCCGGACACCGGTTCGACGCCGCCCATGATGCCGCAAGCGGTCGCGGCAGAAGTGGCGACTCGGTCCGCATCGTCGACCGCCGCGAGATCGATAAACACTGCCCACCGCGAAACCGGCTTGCGCCTGCCATGCGAGCTCGAGCGCCAAACGCGTCTTGCCGGCGCCCGGAGGACCGACGAGGGTGATCAGGCGCCTGGTGCCGAGTAGCGACAGGCCAGCCTTGATCTCGTTGTCGCGTCCAAAGAACGTCTTGCCGACCTGCGGGAGGCGGATCACGTCTGCGCGACCTACTCCGCGCGGAGGCGGGAAGGCGGTCGGCAGCCCGGCTGCCTCGATCTGGAAGATCTCCGTCGGTCGGGGGATGTCCTTCAGTTGGTGTTCGCCGAGTGATCTCGCGAAAAGGTCCGTTCCTAAAAGCTGGTCGACCACGCCGCGGGTAGCCACGATCTGCCCGCCGTAGCCGCACGACATGACGCGGGCGGCGAGATGGATGTCGACTCCCGCGAGGTCGCCCGGCCCGAGCTGGCGCACCGTGCCGACATGCACGCCCATCCGCACGCGGATCTCGTTGCCGGGCTCCCATGGCTCGGCCAACAGCGCACGCTGCGCGTCGATGGCGGCGGTGACGGCGGCCGCGGCGGTCGGGAACGTCACGAAGAAGCTGTCGCCCTCGGTGCCGAGCTCGGTGCCGCCGTGGGCTGCGATCGACGTGCGCACCAGTTCGCGATGGCGACGCAACAACTCGTCGTAGGCGTCACCGAGTTTCAGCGCCAGCGCGGTCGACTTCTCGATATCGGAAAAGAACAAGCTGACCGTTCGGGCCCCAGCCACGCCTCCACGTTACGCATCCCGAGGAATGTCACACCCTCTCCGTACGGTTGGGCCATGAGCTGTTCGATGGCTGTGGGTAACCCGACCGTTCACCGACCGTTCTCCACAACGAAATCCATAGGTTCGCGACCTATCGCTCAACAGGCCTGAGCCGTCAGGATCCTCAGGCCCATGGTCCAGTCCATCGAAGACGTTCGCCGCCAACGCAACACCGGTGCGCGCGTGCCGCCCCACGACTTGGCGGCGGAGGCCTCGCTGCTCGGCGCCATGCTGCTGTCGGCCAACGCTATCGGCGCCGCGGCTGAGGTCCGCCTGGCGGCCGGCGACTTCTACAAGCCGGCGCACGGCCACATCTACGAAGCCATCGAGGCGCTGTATCACCGCGGCGACCCGGCCGACCCGGTCACCGTCGCCGACGAACTGCACCGCGACGGTCTGCTCGAAGCCATCGGCGGCGCGGCCACGCTCGTTTCGCTACAAGCGGGCACGCCGGCGATCTCCAACGCGGCGCGCTACGCCCGCATCGTCGAAGAGTTCTCGCTGCTGCGCCGGCTCATCAACGTCGCCGGCGAGATCGCCGACCTCGGCTACTCACTGCCCGACGACGTGGCCACGGTGGTCGACCGGGCCGAGACCCTCGTGTTCGAGGTCAACCAGCGGCGCCTGAGCGACGACATGATCCCGGTGAGCGAACTGCTGGCCAGCGCGCTCGACAAGCTCGAGGCGCTGTACGAGCGGGGCGAGGCCATCACCGGCGTGCCCACCGGGTTCGACGACCTCGACCACCGCCTCGCCGGTCTGCAGCCCAACAACTTGATCGTGGTCGGCGCTCGCCCGGCCATGGGCAAGACCGCCTTCGCGCTCAACATCCTCGCCCACGCGGCGATGGAGGCCCAGATCCCCACCCTGTTGTTCAGCTTGGAAATGGGCCGCGACGAGATCACGCAGCGCCTGTTGTGCTCCGAGGCGCGCGTCGACGCCACCAAGCTGCGCACGGGTCGCTTCGACGACCGCGACTGGCAGAAGGTGAGCGCGGCGGTCGGCCGTCTCGGCGAGGCGCCGATCTTCATCGACGACAACCCGAACATCACCGTGATGGACATCCGGGCCAAGGCCCGGCGCCTCAAGGCGAGGGAGAACCTCGGCCTGATCATCATCGACTACATGCAGCTGATGACGGGCCGCTCTCACGCCGAGAGCCGCCAGGTCGAAGTGGCCGAGATGAGCCGCGGCCTCAAGATCCTCGCCCGCGAACTCGAGATCCCGGTGATGGCGCTTTCGCAGCTGTCCCGTGGGTTGGAGACTCGTGCCGACAAGCGCCCGATGCTGTCGGACCTTCGCGAATCTGGCTGCCTCACGGCCTCCAGCCGAATCTTGCGCGCTGACACGGGCGCCGAAGTCACGATGGGCGAGCTTCTCCTCAGCGGAGAGAAGAACATTCCCGTGTGGTCGCTGAATGACGACCTGCAACTCGTTCCCGCCACCATGACGCACGTCTTCCCGAGCGGCGTGAAGGAGGCCTTCGCGCTCCGGCTCGCCTCGGGCCGCGTCGTCGAGGCCAGCGCCAATCATCCGTTCCGCACTCTGAACGGTTGGTCGCGGCTCGATGAGTTGGAAGCCGGTCACGCGCTCGCGGCGGTCGATGACCCAGGCTCGCCTTTTCTTGTTGGATCTGTGGTCCCAACAGGGCGACAGATCCGACAAGAAACTGCCGCCGTAGGCCTGCTCACCAAGCCGGTTCTCGCATGGGACACGGTCGTGTCGATCGAGTCGATCGGGGAGCAGCCCGTCTACGACGCCACCGTCCTCGGCACGCACAACTTCATCGCCAACGGCATCGTCGTGCACAACTCGCTCGAGCAGGACGCGGACGTCGTGATGTTCCTGTACCGCGACGAGATGTACAACGCCGACTCGCCGGACAAAGGCATGGCCGAGATCATCGTGTCCAAGCACCGCAGCGGCCCCACCGGTGTCACGCAGCTGGCGTTCCTCGAACAGTTCACCCGCTTCGAAAACATGGCACGGCACGCGTAAGCAATGCGCGTTCAAACTGACCTCTCACCGCGCGAGGTGTCGAGGAACGGAATCTGGTCCAGTGGCCTCGCCGCGAGGGCGGGTAACGAGCCGAGGTGCCTGACCTCGCCCGGCGAACCGCAACAGCCGAGAGAGCTCACGCTCCTGTGGCGTCGAGGTGTGCACTTCCGCCGCAAGCGCAGCTTCGGCATACGCAACTGACGTTCGCACGACCGGTCTAGCGGTCCCCGACAAATCCCCGAGCCTGAGCGGCCGTCGTGCACCACAGTGGGGCGCGTGTCCGGCGTCCTGTTCCTCACTGGCCCGTGCGGCGCTGGTAAGTCGACGACGGCGCGCGCGTGGGCCGACGCACAGACCGTCCCGACGGTGTGCATCGACGTCGACGCGCTCCGCTTACTCGTCCGTACCGGTCGCGCCCGTCCGGAGCTCGAGTGGGACTCGGAAGCGAGCCGGCAATGGGAGTCCGCGTGCCGCATCGCCGTCGCGGCTGCGGCCATTCACCGAGCGAACGGCGCGCAGGTCGTCATCGAGGTGTATGCGCCTCCCGCTCCGCCAGGCACACCGGGTCTGCCTTCATGGGACGAGTTGCTCATTGACCTCGAGGCCGTTGTCGTGCATCTCATGCCCTCACTCGACGCCTGCCTCGCTCGCAATGCGGAACGCACTGGCGAAGCACGGATCGACCGCCTGGCAGTCCGCAGGAACTACGAGGACTACGCGTGGTGCATCGATGCCACAAAGCCCGCCAACGTCATAGACACAACCAACCTCAGCGTCTCCGAGGTCGTCGAATCGCTCGGTGCGGTTCAGGCAGCATCGCCACACCCGCCGCCCGACGTCGCGATCCGTCACTGGCGTCGCGACGACGCGGCCGCGCTTGAAGCCGCTCGCGATCTGTCGGAAGCGGAGCTGGCAACGTGGACGCCCGGCATGCACGGCGATCTCGTCGACGTTCCGGCGTTGCTCGACAAGCTCATCGCGGCGTACGAACACGAAGAGTTCCTCGCCTTCGCGATCGTGACGCCGTCGGACCTCGCCGGCTACTGCAGCCTCAGGCATGACACGCCGACGGAGGCTGAGGTGGGCTACTGGGTGCGGACTGACATGACCGGCCGCGGCATTGCGACGAGTGCTATCGGGTCGTTAATTGCGTTTGCCTTCGATCGTTGGGCCGCCTTGGAGCGCGTCGTCCTCAAATGCGACGGAGCGAACACCGGGAGCGTCCGCGTCGCCGAACGCAACGGGTTCGTGCGCGTGTCCGAAACCAAGTGGGAGCCGCGCAACGAGTCGCAGTCCGGCGTGGAGATCTTGTGGGAGCGGCGCCGCGGATGAGCATCGAGTCGAGTGCGAGTGATCCCGCGGCGTTCGAAGCCGTGGCTAGGCGATTTAGATTTGACTTGACTTATTTCAAGTGACTTGAGATAGTTCAAGTCATGCCGAAACGAAACCCCGAGACGGCGACGGCCGACACCCGCAACGACATCGAGTCGCCTGACGGTCTCGTCCACGAATACCGGTCACACGACACGCCCGCGGGCACGATCGTCATCTCCGATCCCGCCACGCTGAAGGTCTTCTACGACCCCGTCCGCCAGCGCATCCTGCGCGCGCTGTACACACCGCTGTCGGTAGCCGAACTTGGTGAGACCCTCGACGAGAGCCCGAACCGGCTCTACTACCACGTGCGTCTACTCGAGCAGCACGGCCTCATCGTCGTGGCCGAGGAGCGCCGCGCCGGCAGCAACATCGAACGTCTCTACGGGCGCGCCGCCACGCGTTACGAGCTCGCCCCCGATCTGACGGGCGAAGGCAGGAAGCTCGCCGCGCCTGTCGCCGACGACGCCATGGGCCGCCTGCTCGGACGCTACGGCGAGGTGCTATCGAGCCGCGAGCACCCGAAGGCGCTGCGCCAAGTCCTCACCTATACGAAGCAACTGTCGGCCAACCGTGTCGCCGAGCTGAGTGAGCGAGCGTACGAACTGTTCCAGGAATTCTGTGGGCCCGAAGCGCCGTCAGACGCCGACGGCCTCCGCTACGCGCTGCTCTGGGTGGCCGCGCCCGACCCGTCACCCAAGGCCGACCGATGACCACGGACCTCGCCCGCGATCTGTACACGCTCATCGAAGCCGCGCTCTGTGGCACCTTCGGTGACGACGTCGCCGACCCGGTCGTCAACGCCGTCGCGACGCGTATTGCCCAGAACGTCGCCGCCGAAGTCGCCGCTGTCGCCGAAGACATCGCCCACGACTTCGCTGCCGGCGTGTTCGCGCCTTAGTCGAGCCAGCGTCACAACCTGTACGACGACGTCCGCCGCGGTGCGCCACCGTGTGAGTTGCTCCGTTCGTCGCTTCGATCCGTGGTTGACAGGGTCGCCGGAGCCGGACATTGTGTCCGAACGGCGCCGGACCAAGCGCCGAGCCTGAAGGACTCTCCCCAGCAGAGACCTTCGACGGCAAAGGGGAGTCGGCCCTCACGGTCCATTTCGTCACAGGCCATTCTTGAGTGCCACGTCGCTGGGGGGCGAGGGTGCTTTGAGGAGGCTTGTTATGACCAAAGACGGCGACTTCAAACGCGCCGTGCGCGCCCGTGCTCGTCGAACCGGCGAGAAATACACACAGGCACGCGCCGCCATGGAGAACCACGCGCTCCGCGCGCGCATCGCTCGACCCGTCGACCACGAGGCACTGAAATCGCACCTAGAGAATCACTACGGCATTCACATCACTTCGATGAACGCGTTCGATGCCGACCACCCAGCCACCTTGATCGTGGAGCGCTCGGACGGCCCGACCTGGGTCGCCCGACTGTTCACATCCACAGCTGACCGGTTTGAGCGCGTCGAGGCGGATGCCGAGATTCTGCGCTGGCTCGAATCGCACGCGTATCCGGCCGAACGGCTCGCTCACGCCGAGCCCGTCACGTCGCTCGACGGATCAGGCGTGATGGTGACGGAGTTCGTTCCTGGTGGACGAGCCGTCGCCACGCCCGAGACGCAACGGTCACTCGGTGACTTGCTCGGCCGTCTACACGCGCTGCCCCTTGCAGAGGGCGCAATGGCGCGTGACGGCGGCGCATTCGATCACGACCCGACGTACGTCGGACGTCCCGCTGCCGACGTTGCCGCGGCGATGAACTTCCTTCGCACCGTCGAGGGCGGCGTCGATCCGAAAGGACGCGAGAAGTTCGGCTGGTTAGTCGAACAAGTTGCGAACGCCGACGACTGCGAGGGGCTGCCGGAGGCGTTCACGCATGCGAACTACGGAACGTTCAACGCGGTCGCGGCACCCGCAGGACTTGTCGTCGTTGGGTGGGCGGCGTCGGGTCGCGCGCCGCGTCTTGCGTCGATCGGCTGGCAGCTCTACTGCACCGGCGGAGACACCGACCAGATCGACGCAATCGCCGAGGGCTACGCAAAGCACGTGCGTCTCACGGACGAAGAGCTCGAACGCCTCCACGGCGCGGTCATTCTGCGAGACCTGTACCTGGGGAGTTGGTACTACTGGACGTCGGTGTCCTCGGGCTATACCCCCTCGGGTGGAGAGGGATGGTGGCCGAGCCCGACGTACTGGGAACCGGTTGCAGCGCACGCAGTCGAAGCATTCCGGAGTCATCGATGACGACCAAATGACTTCGACTACCCGCGGCCTGTGGCAGGCGTACCGGCGGTAACCCGGGGACTTACGGAATCGGGTTGGGCCGGCTCGGGTCCGGGACGGTGGGCACGTCTCCCTCCGGCGGCAGGGCCCAGCATCGTCGTACTGTCGCGGCCGTGACGACGTACTTGGTGACTGGGGCGTGCGGGTTCATCGGCGCCAACTTCGTGCACTTCCTGCGAGACATCGAGCCCGAGGCGAGGGTCGTGGCGGTCGACAACCTGGGCTTCGCGGCGAACGAACCGAACCTCGACGCGGTGCGCGACGCCATCACGTTCGTGGTCGCCGACATCGCCGACTACGTCGCCATGGCCGCGATCTACGAGGCGCACCGCCCCGACTTCGTCGTGAACTTCGCCGCCGAGAGCCACAACGACCGGGCGATCAACGCTCCGGGCGCGTTCATGCACTCGAACGCGCTCGGCGCGCAGAACATGCTCGAGTGCAGTCGCCTGCAGCCGGTGCGCCGGCACCTGCACGTGTCGACGATCGAGGTGTACGGCGAACTGCCGGCCGACGCCGAGTTCTTCACGGAGCGGAGCCCGCTGAACGCCAAGACGCCGTACTCAGCGGCCAAAGCGGCCGGCGACCAGATCGTGCGGGCGTACATGCAGACCTATCCCGACATGGACATCGCCATGACGCACTGCGCCAACAACTACGGGCCGTTCCAGCTCCCCGAGAAGCTGATCCCTCTGATGATCACCAACGTGCTGCGCGGCCGCAAGGTGCCGGTCTACGGCGACGGGCTGCAACAACGCGACTGGCTGCACGTCGTAGACCATTGCCGCGCCATCCACGCCATCCTGCACGCCGAGTTGCCGGCGATCAGCGAAGCAGCGGCGACCGACCCCGGTCTGCTCCCGATCTACGACATCAGCGCCCGGCACGAACTGACCAATCTCGAGATCGTGCACCGCGTGCTCGACGCGCTCGGCGAGCCGGCGACGCAGTGGATCGAGCACGTCGCCGATCGGCCGAACCACGACCGGCGGTATCTGATCAACCCCGACAAGATCGAGCGTGAGCTCGGTTGGACGCCCGAAGTCGAGTTCGAGAGCGGCCTCGCCGAGACGGTCCGGTGGTACGTCGACAACGCGGCCTGGTGGACCGACATCTTCGAGAGCAAGGGCGAGCTGCAGATCGCGTGGAAGTGAAAGCCAGAATGCGGACGCCGTGACGGCACCGTGGACCTACGGCGAGGTCATCGTCCGGCGTGAAGTGCTCGGCCTGGCGCCGATCGCCCAGGTCGATCCGGCGCAGGAATGGCAAGGCCGAGCGTGGCTCGCCCTCCCCGTCCAAGTCGTGGAGGACACTGACGACGCGCTCGTGACGTACCTGGCGTCGGGCGCGGAGTTCGGCTTCTTCGACGGACACTGGCCGACTCCGAACGGCCGTCATCCCTGGTCGAGTCGAGAACGGTGGTCCGGCCACGGATGCTTGATGGTGCAGCGCCCCGGCGAGCACTACGCGGTCTGGCACTTCTGGGAAGGCCCGGACCGCGCGTTCTCACATTGGTACGTCAACCTTCAGACCGCGTTCGTCCGGACCGGGCTCGGCTACGACACGCAAGATCTCGAACTCGACATCGTCGTGTCACTCGACGGGACGTGGACGTTCAAGGACGACGACGTGCTCGTCGACCGCGTCCGCGAGGGCAGATATTCGGCGCAGTTCGTCGAGTGGATCGAAGCGCTCGGCGCGCAACTCGGCGCGGACCTAACCGCCGGCCGGCAACTCTGGGATCGCGATTGGTCGACGTGGCAGCCGAGCAGCGAGTGGGAGAACACTGCGCTGCCACCGGGGTGGGCTTCCGACGGTGCCATCATCGGCGCCATGAGCGATCACATCGACTACGTCGAACTTCCCGGCGGCGACTTGGCGACCACGAAGTCGTTCTACGCCTCCGCTTTCGGGTGGGGCTTTACCGATTACGGGCCGATGTACGCCGGTTTCGAGAACGCCGGGTTGGATGGCGGTCTAGCAACTGGTGATGCCGCGATGACGGTGGTTCCGCTCGTCATATTGAAGTCCGACGCACTCGAGGACGCGCTGGCGCGGGTCGAGGCCGCCGGCGGCACGATCACTGCTCCGATCTTCGAGTTCCCGGGTGGCCGGCGGTTCCACTTCCGCGACCCAGCCGGCAACGAACTCGGCGTGTGGGGCGAGTAAGGATCGCCTGGAAGTAACTGAGTTGCCCGAGAGCGCGGATCACACTCGCGTAGCGATCACGAGCACCTTGTCCCACGAGGCGCGGAACGTGCCTGCGCGGGTCCGGCTGCGCTGCTCGCGCAACCAGTTCTCCGCATCGTTCCGGTCGAACCGGCCGTCGGCGACGGCGCGGCGGATCACGGCCTCGGCGGAGACGGGGAGGCCGTCGAGGCGGTAGCCGCGCGACGACTCCGTCACCACGTCCTGGACCCGGAATCCCGCATGCGACAGCATCGGCACGAGTTCTGCACCGATCTGGGGATGCCGTGCCCGCAGCAGCCGGGCCGGGACGTCGCCGTCAGTCGCGACGTGGCTGTCGACGCGAAATGTCCCGAAGTCAGGCTCGAGCGCCGCCAGAAATCCGCCAGGGCGAACGACGCGGGCGATTTCGTTCACGACGGCGTTTGGATCGGCGACGTGTTCCAACACTCGCTCGATCCGGCATCCGTCGACGCTCGCATCGCGCAGCGGCAACGTGACAGCGTCTGCGCGTATCAGCGGCGCCGCGCTCCCGACCCGCGACCGCGCTTGTTCCAGCATCTGGAAACTGAGGTCGATCCCGATGGCAGACAAACCGGCGGCGTCAAGGCGAGCAATGTCGAAGCCCAATCCGCTCCCGACGTCCAAAACAAGACCGCCCGGCCTCTGCCCGCCAGTTGCGATTGCCCCGAGTCTCGCGCAAAGAGGTCATGATCGGCGGGTGAGGCCCTCGTGCGTGTAAGAGCAGCCCGGTCGTACCTCGACTCGGTTGAACTCGGACGCGCCGTCGGGCATGCACTCGGCGTAGACGACGTCCGGCTGGTCGCGCTTTCGTTTGGCGTGAACGACTTCTATCGAATCGACGGGGCGGCGGAGCCGCTGGTTCTGCGCGTGTCGCCAGCCAACCGGTGGTCACCCAACGAGATCGCCGCGGAACTGGCGCTGCTTCGTCAACTCGACGATGCCGGTGTCGCTGTCGGCTGTCCTCGTTCGTTCGACAATGGCGCGGACCTCCTCGCAATTCACGCGCCCGAAGGTGAACGCACTGCGACTCTCTTCGGGTTCATGGAGGGCTCATTGCTCACCGACACAGCAACGGATGCTGCGGACCTTGGGCAAGCGCTGGCACGGATCCACGCGGTCGGCGAGCCCGCGCTGGCCGCGTCCCGGCCTGTATACGACTCCGCGGAATTGTTGGGCCGGTCCGTCGTCGTGATCGCCGACCACTTTGCGCACCTGCGCGCTGAAGTGAAGGCGCTCGAGAAGTTCGCGCGCGAAGCCGTTCCGCGAGTCGATCGCTTTGGTGCCGAACACTCGGTCGGTGTCATCCACGGCGACGTCCAACTCAGAAACGCGATGCGAGCGCCTGATGGCCGGGTGGCAGTGTTCGACTTCGACGAGTGCGGCCGTGGCTGGGCAGCCGACGACATGGCGATCTTCCTCATGCTGGCACGCGGCCGGCGCCAGCCGGACTTGGCCGAGGCGTTCCTCCGCGGATACGAGTCCGAACGCAAGTTGTCCGACGAAGAGCACGACCTCCTCGACGTTTTCATTCGTGCCCGCGCGATCTGGGCCGCGGCATGGCAGTTGCGCATGGCGAAACAGGTGGGTCCAGCGGCGTGGCTCGACGAGGACTGGCTTGTTGCGCTGACCTCCTGATCGTCCGCCGACTCAGCAGGCGGGGCCGTCTGTCGCCTCGGCCGCCGGCGGACTGTTGAAGGTTGCGACCACGCTCGGGAGCTGCGTCATGTCGACCTCGAGCAAGGCGGCGTTGTTGAGCATGATCGGCGTGGTCGGCACGACGAGGAACGAACGCGCGGGAGGATGTTGCGCGAAGGCGCGCACGTCGTCGACAAGATCTCGGACGGAGAACTGCGAGTCGAAAGTCAGGGCGTCGGATAGAGCATCGACCACCCGGTTGAGCCGGGTCGGGTGGCCAGCTATCCGCGTGGGGATGTCGGCGATTGCCGAATTAATGAGGGCAGCCTGGCGCTGGATGCGGCCGAGGTCACCCGTCGGGTCGATCGAGTAGCGGCCATCCGGCTCCCGTATCTCGACGTGCCGGGCGCGCACGAAGGCCAGCGCGGTTTCGCCGTCGAGCGTCTGACAGCCAGCATCGACGTCGAGGCCGGAGAGTTGGTCGCGCATCGGCTGCGCGAATTGCATCTCGACGCCGCCGACGGCGTCGACGAGGCGGGCGAAGCCAGCGAAATCGACTTCGACATAGTGATCGGGGCGGATGCCCGTAGTCGCGGCGACCGCGTCGACGAGTTGCGTGGCACCGGCGACGAACGTGGTGTTGAGGCGGTCGTCGCGGTCGGTCCCGGGGATGCGCACCCGGACATCGCGCGGAACCGACAGAAACGCGATGGTGTGCGCCGTCGGGTCGAACCTGGCCAGCATGACGACATCGGCGCGCTTGCTGTTCGCGACCCCGCGGTCGACGCCGACGATGAGCATGGTCATGGGCTGGCCGGACGCCGGGGTCGCGTCGCTGAGTGCGGCGGCTACATCCACGCGCTTGATGTCGTCGACGCGGTCGCGCACGTACACGGCCGCCGTAACCGTCGCCATCACGAGCACCGCGGCCGCAGCGACCATCAGCAAAGCGAAGCTCCGTCGCGGCGGGCGCGCGGTCGTGTTGGTGGACAGCAACGCGGCGTCAACCACGGCGTCGGCGTCGCGCACGACTCCGCGGCGGGCGATCTCGTCGAACGCGACCTCGAGGTCGGTCATCGTCCTGCCTCCTGCGTGAGCTCGAGACGCAATCGCTTACGCGCCCGTGAGGCGCGGGTCCGCGCCGCTTCTTCGCTGCAACCCAAGATCTCGCCGATCTCGGCGAAGGTCCATCCTTCGACGTCGGCCAACCACAGCGCGGCCCGTAGCGCGACCGGCAACCGTTGAATCTCTGACACGAGCGGTACCTCCATCTCCTCCGAGACCGGTGACGGACCGAGCCGCGACAACACGGCCTGGCGGCGCACCCACGTGCGTCGGGACGACGCGCTCAGGTTGACGATCGTCCGCCGCAGATACGCCAGCAGGTCGTCGATGTCGTCGAGTCCGTGGGTGAGCGCGGCGACAAACGCATCCTGGACGAGATCGTCCGGCTCAACGTCGGGCGGGCCGACGACGGCCGCAAACCGCCGCACGACGGGGTACGCCCCTTTGAGGCGCTGCCGCGCGTCTTGGTGGTCCATCGCAGTCAACGTCGTCTGACGGCGCCCAAACGTGACATCGCGTCCGAAGGTCTAACTAGGCGGCGGTGTTCCGAGGAGGCGGTGGACCTCGTCGATGTCACCGCGGCTGCCGATAAACAGAGGCGTTCGTTGGTGCAGTTCGCCCGGTGTGATGTCGAGAATCCGTCGCTGTCCATCGGTGGCCGTGCCGCCAGCGTGTTCGACGACCCACGCCAACGGCGCGTTCTCGTACAAGAGGCGAAGCTTGCCATCGGGCTTCGACGTCGTCTGCGGGTACATGTAGACCCCGCCCTTGAGCAGCGTGCGATGCACGTCGGCCACGAGGGCGCCGGCGTACCGCGCCTGGCGGGGACCGCACTTGGTTTCCTGCCTCCGGAAGGCCGCCACCATCTCCTGGGTCTCGGCGTCCCACTCCGACTCGTTGGCCTCGTTGACCGAGTAACTGCCGACGCGTTCGGGCACCTGAATGTTGGGGTGGGTGAGAAAGAACGTGCCGATCGAACGATCCAGCGTGAAGCCGTTCACCGCGTGGCCGGCGCTGTACACGAACATGGTTGACGGGCCGTAGAGCACGTAACCGGCGGCCACTAGGTCACGTCCCGGTTGCAGAAAGTCGACGAGCTCGGCCGCTTGACCGATCCGGGCGGGCGACCTGCGGTAGATGCCGAAGATCGTTCCCATCGCGCCATCGACGTCGACATTGCCCGAGCCATCGAGAGGGTCGACCGTCAACACGTACTTGCCGTTCTCCGAGCCGGCCATGGCGTAGACATCGGGCAGTTCTTCGCTGCCGATACCGGCGACCATCGGCGCGCGGTCCATCACTTGGCTCACGATGTTGTCGCTGATGACATCGAGCTCGCGGACTTGCTCGTCCTGAACGTTGGTGTCGCCGGTCAAACCAAGCTTCCCGACGAACCCGGCGCGCATGATCTCCGACGCCACCATGCGAGCGGCGAGGCTGAGTCGGTTCAGGACGGTCGACAGGTCCCCGCTCGCACCCGAGTGCGCCTGGTCGCGGAAGAACTGCTCACTTAATGTCAGTCCAGCCGCCACGGAGCCACCCTACGCGAGGACGAGTATTCGTTTAGATTGGCGCCACGGCGCCGACCGGCCGCCGAGCTGTGGAGCATCCGCCCCAGTCGGGGTTCCATTGGCGAAGGGGATCTGCCCTCAAGGTCGTCAATGTCACAGGCCATCTTCCAACACCACGTCACTGGGGGACGAGGGTGTCATGAGGAGGCTTGTCCATGACCAAGGACGGCAGTTTCAAGAAGGTTGTCCGCCGCCACGCCGAGGAAACCGGCCAGCGCTACACCGAAGCGCTCACCGATCTCGCGGGGCTCGACGCGCGAATGGGGCACGAGCCGGTCGCTGAGCGGCTGCTCGCGCATCTTCGGGATCGTTACGGCATCGACGCGGTGAGAGCTACGACGATCAGTTCGCACAAGGCATACGTCTTACGCATCGACCGCGGCGACGGCGATCCGTGGGTGGCGCGCGCCTTTCCTCCGGCGCGCCCGCGGGTCGGTGTTGAAGGCGACGCGGCAATTTTGCGATTCCTCGAGCGGCATGACTACCCGGCGGAGCGTCTCGCGGCCGACGAAGCCGTCTTCGACTGCGACGGGTCGTCCGTGCTCATCACGAAGTTCGTCGAATACGGCCTGCTACCCGAAGATCAGTGGGGCACGATCATGGGCGACCTGCTCGGGCGGCTGCATGCGCTGCCGCTCGACGAGTCCATTGGACGCCCGGGGGGCGCCGAGGGCGGGGATCCGAGCCGGGAGGGCAGCCCGCGACAGGACCTACTCGCCGGTCTTGCCTTCCTCGATTCCGTCGACACGAAGGTGGCGGCCGCCGACCGCGAACGGTTCGAGCAGCTACGTGAGCGGGTGCGAACGGCGGACGCCGGCGAGGGGCTGCCCGAGGCGCTGGTCCACGGCAACTTCCTGGCCGGCGCGCCCGACCACGCGGTGATGACCAACGAAGGGCCGGTCGTCGTCAATTGGAAGGGTTCTGGACGCGGCCCGCGCGTGGCCGACCTCGGCTGGGTGTTGTGGGGTTGTTGGAACGAGGCGGACGCGGTGCCGGTGGTTGAGGCGTATCGCAAGCACGTCGAGCTGACCGACGAGGAGCTCGATCGGCTGGACGCGGTCATGGCCATCCGACCGCTGTACCTGACCTGCTTCGGTTACCGGCGGAACATCCTGCAGAGTTGGACCGAGGACGTCTTCGGCTTCAGCGACCCCGGGCACCTCACCGCAGTCGCCGACGTGGCCCGCAAGGCGTTCCGATGACGGGCGTCGCCTGGCTCGACGAGCGGACCGACGAGGCGGTCCGCGACGAGCTCGACCGGCGCCACCCCGAGCGTCTCAAGCTGCGTCCTACCGATGTCGAAGGGTTGCGCGAGGCGTTCACCGTTCTAGAGGAAGTGTGGGTGCCGACGATTGCCAGGGCGCGGCGACTCTCGCCGGAGAAGGTCCACGAACGGGTAGACGGCGAGTACTCATTCGTCGAAACCTTCCGCCATCTCCTGTTCGCCTGGGAAGCCTGGCTCTCGCGGGCTGTGCTGCCCGAGCGCGACGACTACCACCCGTGGGGCATCCCGCCCGATGACGGGTTCGCCGCCGACGCACCGTCACCGGTGCTCTGGGTGCGCGGGACAGGGTTTACGTCATGCGACGTCGCTCCGGAACTCGACGCCGTGCTCGACCTGCGCGCCGATTACTTCGCGCGCGTGCACGCGTACCTGGTGAGCGCGTCGACCGAAGACGTGAACGCTCCGGGCTCGCCGCCGCCGTGGCATCAGCAAGACGCCTCGGTCCTCTACTGCTTGCGCGTTGTGATCAACGAGGAGTGGTGGCACCACCAATTCGCGACCCGCGATCTCGCCGTGATCGAGCAGCAGTGAAGGTCGTCGGCGCGGCCGAGCACAACCTGCGCGACCTCGACGTCACCTTCGGGCCAGGGCTGACCGCGGTCGTCGGCGTGTCGGGATCCGGTAAGTCGTCGCTCGCCTTCGACGTCGTCTACACCGAGGCACGCCGGCGGTTCGTGGAGTCGCTCGCACTGGGCGGCAATCGAGTGCGGATCCCCGCGGCGCACGTGCGCCGCATCGAGGGGTTGGGGCCAGCCGTGGCGATCGAGCAGAACGTGCTCAACCGCAACCCGTTGTCGACGGTCGCCACGTCGGTCGGGCTGCACCCGTTTCTACGCATTCTCTACGCCCGCTTCGCCGAGGTCGCCTGCCCGCGCTGTGCGGTGCCTGTGCGGTCGGTGTCCCGCGAAGAGCGACTCGCCATCGCGCGGGAACTGCTCAAGCACGCGGACTCGCTCGACGTGGAGGTCGCCGTGGTGCGCGGCCAGCGGGGTCCACACACACGGCTGCTCGCCGGCCTGCGCCAACAGTTCGGCACGATCACGATCCACGGCCAGGCGGACGAGCCACGCGACGTCGTGGTCCGCGTCGCGACGCTGCACGCCGGCGCGCCGGCCGCTGAGGTGCGCGCCACGCTCGAGCGCGCCGACGCGCTCGGCTCGCACGAAGTGCGCCTCGGCGGCACCCCCATCCTGCGGGCGCCGATCTGCCCGAGTTGCAGCGCGTGGGTTAAGCCGTTGGGGCCTGCGGGATTTCGCGACGGCTCGGACACGTCGTCGCACCGCATCGCCGGGGTGACGTTGCCTGACTTGCTCGCCCGGTCGGTGAGCGAGGTGCTCGAGTTCGTCGAGCAGCTCCCCGTGGGTCTGCGCGCCCGGCGCATCCAAGACGAGTTGCTGCGGCGGCTGCGGCCATTGGAAACCCTCGGCCTCGGGCACCTCACTCTGGATCGGTCGATGCCGACCCTGTCGCGCGGCGAGGCCCAACGCACCCGGTTGGCGGTCGTGCTGGCGGGACGGCTCGAAGACCTCCTGCACGTCCTCGACGAACCGACCATTGGCCTGCATCACCGCGACTTGAAGCGACTGCTCGATGCCGTCGCCGCGTTACCCGGTCCCGTGCTGATGGTGGAGCACGACGCGGTGGCCGTCGCCATGGCCGACGACGTCGTCGAAATCGGGCCGGCGGGAGGACGCGCCGGCGGCCAGCTCGTCTTCCAAGGAACGCCCGCCGAGTTATGGCGCGCCGACACGGCGTCTGGTCGCGGCTTCTCGAAGACCACCCGCTCGCCGCGCGCGCGCCGCCCGATCGCCGAGGACCGGATCCGAATCGCGGGCGCCAGCCGGCGAAACTTGCGCGGCATCGACTGCGAGATCCCGCTGGGCTCACTCACAGTGATCACCGGCCCGTCAGGCGCCGGCAAGACCACGCTGGCGCGCGACGTGCTCCTGGCGTCGCTGCACGAACACTCCGCGGTCGGTTGCACCGCATTCGACGCGCCAAAGGTGCGCGCCATCGCCGTCGAGCAGTCGCCGCTCGGCAACAACCCGCGCTCGAACCCGGCCACCTACACCAAGGTGTTCGACCGCATCCGCGACGTATTTGCCGCCGAGACGGGCCGGTCGTCGTCGGAGTTCACGTTCAACCGTGCCGAGGGCGCGTGTCCCGAGTGCGAAGGGATGGGTGCGGTGGAGCTCAGCCTCCGGTACTCCCACCCCGTGTGGATCCCGTGCGAGGTGTGCGAAGGCCAGCGATACCGCCCCGATGTACTCGACGCGACATGGTCGGGCCGGTCGATCGCCGACGTCCTGGCGTGCAGCGTCGACGAGGCGCGCGCCCTGTTCGCCGCACATCCCGCCGTCGCCCGCATTCTCGACACGCTCGTGGAAGTCGGCCTCGGCTACATCACACTGGGGCAGCCGTCGCCGAGCCTGTCGGGCGGCGAGGCGCAGCGCGTGCGGCTCACCCGCGAAGTGACCAAGGCCAAGTCGGGCGATCTCGTACTGCTCGACGAGCCCACCACCGGCCTGCACCCCGCGGATCTCGACCGTCTCCTGCGCGTGCTCGACCGGTTGACCGAGAAGGGCTGCACGGTGGTGGTGGTCGAGCACCAGGCCGACGTCATCGCGGCGGCGGACTGGCGCATCGATCTCGGACCGGGTGGTGGACCCGACGGCGGGCAACTGTTGCACTGCGGCCCGCCTGCCGACGAGAAGCCGGTCCGAGTGCGGCCGCGCGCGAAGCCCCGGACCCGCCGGCGCGCCGCCGACGCCATCAGCGTGCGCGGCGCCCGCGCCCACAACCTGGCAGGCGTCAACGTCGACTTCGCCAAGAACCGGTTCACCGTGGTCACAGGCGTGTCGGGCTCGGGCAAGTCGTCGTTGGTCGACGACGTGATCGCCGCCGAAGCGACGCGGCGGCTGCTCGAGTGCCTGTCGGTGTACGAGCGGCAGTCCGTCCGTGAAGGCCCCGAAGCCCCGGTGGACTCACTCACCGGACTGGGTCCGACGATGATCGTCGACGCCACCAGCAGCTCTTCGAACCGGCCCGACCTCGTCCTGTTGGATGCCGCCCGCTCCTCGGTCGGCCGGTCGAGCGACCTCGACCGTCTCGTCGCTCTCGTGATGGCGCGTGCCGGCGTGCGGACGTGCCTCGAGTGCGGCGGAGACCGTGTCCGCCGCACATCACAGCGGCCCGAAGCTTCGTGGACGTGCGAGCGACTGCGCCGCGGCGGCGGTGCCAATCGAGCCGCGTCACCTGATGGGGTCGCCAGCGGCCATCTGTCCGCAGTGTCTCGGCGACGGCGTGACGCGGGAGTTCGACTGGGACAAGTGGATCAAGGAGCCGGACGCACCTATCTGCGGCGGCTGTTTCGGCGGCCGCTCGGGCACACTTATCGGCTACTTCTGCCAGGAAGGAACTGGCGGCAATGCCGCGCTACGAGCGTTCGCGCGAGCGGTATGACTTCGATCTGCACACCACACCGTGGTCGGACTTGAGCGCTGCGGCACGGCAGGCATTCCTGCACGGAGAACCAGGGGCTACCAACGAATTCGCCGTGAACGCGTTCGTCGGGCTGAACTACTTCGCCGCCCACGACCTCGGCGGAGCAAGCACCAAGACATCCCCTTGTGGCGCCTGCGACGGCAAGAAACTGCGCGCTCCGTTCTTGGCGATCCGCCTCGCCGGCCGCGACCGCAACGATTTGTTTTCGACGACGCTCGCCGGACTCGAGGACGTGTTGTCCTCATTGGACGAACCGAGCGACGCGTTCGCGGCGGACGCGCGCACCGTCGCCCTGCACCGGCTCGCGTTCCTTCGCTCCGTTGGACTCGGGTACCTCCACCTCAGCCGGCTGACCTGGACGCTGTCGGCCGGGGAGGCGCAGCGGATCAAGCTGGCGTCGGTGCTCGGCGGCGGACTCGTCGGCATGACCGTGCTGCTCGACGAACCGTCGCGCGGCCTGCATCCCTCCGAAGTGTCCGCGCTGGCGGGCACGCTGACGGAGCTGCGCGACGCCGGCAACACCGTGATCGCCGTCGAACACGACCCGACGTTCATACGCGCCGCCGACGCCGTCGTCGAGATCGGGCCGGGCGCCGGACGTGCCGGCGGTCGCGTCGTGGACTTGGCGAGCGACGCGTCAGTCACCCGCGCCGTGCTCGAAGGACGCGTCGCCGTCCCCCGCCGCGACGCGCGCCGCCGACCCGCCGACTGGATGCAGGTCACCGGCGCGCGCGAAAACAACCTGCGCGGCCTCGACGTCCGCATCCCGCTCGGCGTGCAGGTCGGCGTGTGCGGCATTTCCGGCTCGGGGAAGTCGTCGCTCGTCGTCGACACGATCGCGTTGGCCTTGGCGCGACCGAAGACCAACGTCGCCGGCCAAGGTCTGATCCGCGTCGCGCCGGGAGTGCACGACTCCATCTCGGGAGCGCCCGAGCGCACGGTCGTCGCCGACCAGTCCCGCGTCGCCATCACGTCACCCGGCATGTTCCTCGGACTCATCGACGCCGTGCGAAAGACGTTCGCCGCCAGCGAAGTCGCCAGCGAACAGGGCATCACGATCAAAGACCTCCGCTACGACTGCGACGCCTGTCATGGCCGCGGGACGTGGCAGGAAGGCATGTGGTTCCTGCCGTCGGTGGCCCAAACGTGCGACGCCTGCGGCGGCACCGGCTACCGCGCCGAGATCGCTGCGCTGGTCGAGCGCGGTCGCACGCTCGCCGGCATCGAGGGGATGACCATCGCCGAACTTGTCGACGAGTGGGGGGACCTCGACGCAGTGCGCCGCGTGGGCGACGCCGCGCTCGCGCTCGGCGTCGGCTATCTCATTGTCCGCCAGCCAGGATGGAGTCTCTCCGGAGGTGAAGCCCAACGGCTCAAGCTCGCCAAGGAGCTGGCGCGGCGCGGCGCCGCCGGCGCGCTTTACGTGCTCGACGAACCCACCGTCGGCCTCCAGGCCACCGACGTCGCCGTGCTCGCCCGCGCCCTCGACACCGTGGTCGACGCCGGCAACACCGTCTTGGTGGTGGAGCACGACCCGGCGCTACTCGCCACCTGCGACTGGCTCATCGAGATGGGTCCAGGCGCCGGGCCGGCGGGCGGCCACATCATCTTTGAAGGCACGCCCGAAGAGATGGCCAAGGCCGCCACGCCGACGGCGCCCTACATCGCCGAGGCGTTGGTGTGAATTCCCTGCTGCTCGGCGACCCGTCGCCCTCGTTGCGCTGGCGCGCCGCGGTCGAGCTCGACGGCGCGCCCGCCGACGACGAAGAGGTCAGGGCGTGGCGCGCCGAAGTCGACCATGACGAAACCATTCGCACCCTCGTGGCGCGACTCGGCGCGGTCGGCGACAATCCGCAGGCCGCGGGATACCTGCTCTGCCAACTGGCGTACCTCGGCTACGAGGGCACGGAGCTCGCGGGCGCCGTCGAGCGCATCTTCGACCACCAAGAGCCCGACGGGTGCTGGCCCACCTGGCCCGAGGAGGACAAGCCGGCGCCAAAACGCCGACGCGGTACGCCGCCGCCGCGGCTCCTGCGCGAGGAGAGCTACCGCGTCGTCACGATGCAGACGCTGCTGCCGTTGCGCGGCGTGGCCGCCGCCGGATTTGCCACCGACCCGCGGGCCGAGCGCGCCTACGAGTGGTTGCTCAGCCAACGGCTCCACGACGGTTCGTGGACCGGCTCGCATAAAGCCGACCTCGGCCTCGATGGCCGCTCTTCGGGCGAAGACCCCGAGTACCGCAAGCTCACTCGCGGTGACGGGTGTCGATCGGCGACGACCGGCGCGGTTGCCTGCTTCGCGCTGCACCCCGAACGCCGCCGCTCGGACGCGGCGCGTATCGGTGTCGATCACCTGCTCGCCCGCGAGACCCGCGACGCCGCCACCCTCGGGTGGGAGGTGTCGCGCCTCGTCGGCCACGAGCGCGCCGGTGGGCGGTTCACCTTCTACGTCACCTTCGACCACGCGTTCCTGCTCGACCTGGCGTCGCGCTGCGGCGTGTCGCCTGACGACCGCCGCGTGAGCGACCTCGTCGCCTACCTCGAAACCCTCCGCGGTCCCTACGGCCTGTGGCAACACCCCGCCCACCCGCAGCTCTCCCGCTGGCTCACCTTCGACCTCGAATGCAGCCTCGCCCGTCTCGCTGACGGTGACTGGATCGGCAACGAGGAGCCGGCCACCTACACCCCGTACAAAAAAGGGCGCCGACGCCACTGACCGGCGGTGCTACCAATGAGCGGTGGACGACATCGCCGCGATCATCTTCGATTACGACGGGCTCATCGTCGACAGCGAGCGCCTCGAAGCCGACCTCGTCATCGAAGCACTCGCCGAATGGGGAGTCACGGTTGGCTACGAAGACTTCGGCCATCTCTTCGGCACCGTCGACGCCGATCACGAATGGGAACGCTTGGTCGACAAGTGGTGCGGCCGGACTGCGACCGAACTCGAATCGATCGTGCGGCCGCGCATCACGCCCCTGAAAGAGCGGCAGGCGCTGTTGCCTGGCGTGCTCGAACTTCTCGCAGCCGCCGAAGCCCGTGGCCTCAAGATCGGCCTGGGCACCGGCAACAGCCTGGAAGTCCTCGAACGTCGCCTCGGTCGCCACGGGATCTTCGACCGCTTCCACACCGTGGTGACCCGCGCCGAGGTCGCACACGGCAAGCCGGCGCCGGACATCTTCTTGGAAGTCGCCCGCCGGCTCAAGGTGGCGCCGGCCGCGTGCCTCGTGCTCGAAGACTCCGTCCACGGTTGTGAAGCCGCCATCGCGGCCGGCATGCGCGTGATCGCCTGCCCGTCGGTGGTCACGCTGCACTGCGAGTACCCCGACACCGTGGAGCGAGTGGCGACGTTGTTGGAGGTCCGACTCTGAAATCGTTTGCGCCGGCCAGCCGCGGCGGGCAAGGGTGACGGTCTCGCCCGACCCCGGAGGTCTTGTAATGACAACGCGCTTCGTCCAGGCCCCCGCCGCCGCGACACACCTCATGCGGTAACCACCGCTGCGCCGATGGGCGCCTGGGCAGCACTGACTAAGGACTAGCGCGGAAGATCGCCTCTTGCCGCCGAAGGCCGCTTCGCGCAGGCCTCCGGCCTGGCGAATCCGACGCTGTCTCCTCTGGCCTCGCCGTACCGGCTCGGCTAATTCCGTCTCGTGCTGAACACAGGAGCGCCTTGTGCCCGACAAAACCGTCCGCGACTTCGTCGCGACCTACCTGCGGCCTCACCGGCCGCGCCTATTGCTGCTCGCCGCGCTCTTCTTCGCGGGCATTGGCTTGCAGCTGACCAACCCGCTGTTGGCGAAGACCTTCATCGACCGCGCCAGTAGCGGCGCTCCGTTCGGCGATCTCGTCCGTATTGCTGCCGCCTTCCTCGTGGTCGCTCTGCTGACGCAGATCGCGACCGTTGTGGAGGTGTACGTCGCCGAAGACCTGGGTTGGCGTACGACGAACGCGTTGCGCGTCGATCTCACCGCGCACGTGCTCGACCTCGACGCCTCTTTCCACGCCGACCACGGCGCCGGCGAACTGCTGGAACGTATCGACGGTGACGTGTCGGCCATCGCCGGCTTCTTCGGCCGCTTCGTCGTCCACGTGCTTGGCAGCGCGGTGTTCCTCGCCGGCGTGCTGGCGCTGTTGTGGCGCGAGGATTGGCGCATCGGCGCGCTGCTGACCGCGTTCGCCGCCGCCAGCGTCTTGTATCTCACCCGCGGCGGTGGGTTCGTCGGCCAGCGGTCGCGCGAGTCACGCGTCGTGAGCGCGGACCTCACCGGCTATCTCGAGGAACGGCTCTCGGCGCTGCCCGACATCAAAGCCAACGGCGCCGATGACGCCACGATGCGTGGCCTGCACGAGCGTCTGGCACGGCGGTTCCGCGTCGACCGCGACGCGCTGCTGGCGGCGTCGATCTTCTCCGGTGGCGCCAACCTCGCGCTCGTGGCGGCGACGGCCGCCGCACTTGCGACCGCAGCGTGGCTAGAGCGCGACGGGGCGATCACGCTCGGCGGCGTGTACCTGGTGTTCCGGTACACCGGCATGCTGCGCATGCCGCTGGAGCGCTTGTCTCGACATATGAACAGCTTCCAGCGGGCGATGGGGGGCATCGTCCGC
Source organism: uncultured Actinomycetes bacterium (assembly GCA_963722185.1). GTDB lineage: Bacteria > Actinomycetota > Acidimicrobiia > Acidimicrobiales > JACCXE01 > JACCXE01. Next base: position 260,072 of record CAVRKD010000001.1, read on the forward strand.
GTGCGGGAGTTGATGGCGACCGAGCGGACCATCACCGACGGCGACGGCCGCCTCTCTCCGGGAGCCCTGGCCGTCGAGTTCGACGGCGTCGACTTCACCTACGACCGCGAGCCCGTGTTGCGCGACGTGTCGTTCCGCGTCGAACCCGGACGCGTGCTCGGGGTGCTCGGCCGTACCGGGTCCGGTAAGACGACCATCGCCCGGCTGCTGTTCCGGCTTTACGACGTCGGCGGCGGCGTGGTGCGCATCGGTGGCGCCGACGTACGCGCGTTGCGCGTCGACGACCTGCAACATCACATCGGCCTGGTGACCCAGGACGTGCAGTTGTTCGCCGGCACGTTGCGCGACAACATCCGGCTGTTCGATCCGAACGTAGGCGACAACCAGCTGACGGCGGTGTTCGCGTCACTCGAACTCGAAGCGTGGCTGGCCGAGTTGCCCGAGGGACTCGACACGGTCCTCGGGCCGACGGCGCGCGGCCTGTCGGCCGGTGAAGCCCAACTGGTGGCGCTCGCCCGCGTGTTCCTCGAGGACCCTGGCATCGTCGTGCTCGACGAAGCGTCGTCGCGGTTGGACCCGCACACCGAGGCCTTGCTCGAAGCTGCCATCGACCGGCTGCTATCCGGCCGCACCGGCATCGTGATCGCGCACCGGCTGCACACCATCGAGCGGGCCGACGATGTGCTCGTGCTCGACGCCGGACGCGTCGTCGAACACGGTCCGCGTGACGCGCTAGCGAGCGACCCGACGTCGCGACTCGCCGGCCTGTTGCGCACCAGCCTCGGCGAGGTGCCGGCATGAAGCACGTCGCCACCCTCATCCGCTTCACGTGGCGCTACTACACCGGCTGCACGGTGTTCGGCGCGCTGCTGTACTGCGTCGCGCCGCTCTTGCTCGGTCTGGCGACCCGTTCGTTCTTCGACCGCGTCACGGACGGAGGCGCCGCCGCGGTGGCCATAGCTTTCGTCGGAGCGATCCAACTCGGCGAGGTTCTCAGCGAGTTCGCCATCGGGCGCACGTGGAGCGGCTTCTGTCAGGAGACCCACACGCTGCTGCAGCGAAACGCCATGGCCGGGATCCTGCGCGGGTTCGGCCGCTTCGGCCTGCCCGTCACCACTGGCGACGCCATCAGCCGGTTCCGCGACGAGCCGCCGAGCATCACGATGGGTTCGATGGACGGCATCGCCGACCTCGTCGGCCGCGGGCTGTTCGCCGTGATCGGGGGTGCGGTCATGTGGCGGATCGACCCGGTTCTGACAATGGCCGCGTTCGCTCCTGTGCTGCTGTCGAGTGTCGTGAGCGACGCGCTCGGGTCGCGCTCGGCGCGCTACGGCCGCGAAGCGCGCCAATCCACCGGTCGGCTGTCGGCGTTCCTCGGCGAGTTGGTGGGCGCCAGCCTGGCCTTGCGCGTCGCCGGCGCGGCTCCCCACGTGGTGGCTCACCTCGGCGAGATCGGCGAGGTACGTCGGCGCATGTCGTTGCGCGATCGCGTGTTCGCTGAAGTGGTGAACTCGATGAACTTCCACCTCGTGCACGTCGGCACCGGCGCCGTGTTGCTACTCGGTGCCGACAAGATCCGTTCGGGCGCCTTCACCGTCGGTGACTTCGCACTGTTCGTCGTGTTCCTCGATCAGCTGACGTATCTGCCCGCCGAAATCGGACGCGTCATCACCGAGTTGAAACGGACCGCCGTGTCGATCGACCGACTCAACGCGCTCATGCCCGGCGAATCGCGCGACTCGGTGGTGGCGCCGGCCCGCATCTATGTGCGGGGGCCGCTGCCGGAGGTCGCATCTCTCCCATGCGTCGACGCCGAGGACCGACTCACGCGTCTCGACGTCGACGGGCTCACATGCGTGTATCCGGGTAGCGGAGGTGGAATGCGCAATGTGAGCTTCGCGCTCGAACGCGGGTCCTTCACCGTGGTCACCGGCCGCATCGGCAGCGGGAAGACCACGCTGCTGCATGCACTCCTCGGGCTGCTGCCGCACGACGACGGCGAGATCCGTTGGAACGGAGCACCGATTGCGGACCCGGGCACGTTCTTCGTCCCGCCGCGCGCGGCGTTCACGCCGCAGGTACCGCGCCTGTTCAGTGAAACCCTGCGCGCCAACCTGGTGCTCGGCCGGCCGGCGACCGACGAAGCGGTCGCGCGCGCCGTGAAGGCCGCCGCGATGGAACGCGACATCGCGACGCTGGACCACGGGCTCGACACGATTGTCGGTCGCCGCGGCGTGAAGCTGTCAGGCGGGCAGGTCCAACGGTCGGCCGCGGCGCGGATGTTTCTCCAGGAAGCGGAGTTGCTCGTGCTCGACGACCTCTCCTCCGCCCTCGACGTCGACACCGAAGCCGAACTGTGGCGCCGGTTGCTCGACCGCAAGGGCGAGGTCACGTGCCTCGTCGTGTCTCACAGTGCCGTTGCCCTCGCCAACGCCGACCAGGTGATCGCCCTTTAGTCGTCGTCGAGCGCGCGGAGCGCGGCTTGGGCGTCGGCGACGGCCTGCTGGGCGACTTCGAGTCGCTGCTCGGCACGGCGAAGGCGATGGACCGCTTTGGAGCGCTCGGCCTCGCGTTCGCGCTGCCGCTTCTCGGCGGCGGCGTCCACCTTCGGCTCGGGCTCGGCTTCGGGCTCCCGGTCCACATCCACGACCTCGCGGACGCGTTCGGGTGGGTCGGGCATGCCGGCGAGGCCGAAGCCAGACGGCGACAGCGCCGTCGTCAGGCGGCCGGCCGCGAGGAGCTGGCGCAGCTCTTCGTCGGCGCTCGCCGCTTCGATCGTCGCCGCCGCCTCGTCGCGGTACTGGGAACCGGCGATCTCCGCCGCCTCGGCGGCGGCCGCCTGCACCAGTTCGCGCCACCGCCGCGACGCGGTGCGCAATCCTTCGGCGTCGCGGCCTTCGACAGCGCGCGCCTGCGCCGCCCGCACGGCATCGGCCGCCTCGAAAACCTCGGTGACGCGGTCGCGATCGCGCCGGGCCACGTGGTTTATCGCCCACGCGACCGCGCTGGGCTTGCGCAGCGCCTTGACCGCGCCGGCCGCCTCTTTATCGCCGTCCTTCTTCAGTTGCTTCGCGAGTTCGTCGCGGCGGCGGACGAAGTCCCCGAGTTCACCGACGAACAGATCGTCGATCGGATCGGTCACCGGATCTCCACGCTGCCTTCGAAGACCTCCTGGTCGATTTCAGAAGTTCGGGCGGTCACGTTCATGCGCCATCGTCCCGCGAGCGGCAGCTCGAAGCCGAGCGCCTGGAAATGACTCGGCCCGGCGGTTTCGAGCTTCACGGTGATCGGGGCAATGCCGCGCTCGGGCAAGCTCAGCTTCAGCGTCATCTCGACCACCGGCTGGGGTTGGCCGGTCGTGGTCAGCGCGTAGAGGTGGATGTCGTTCGCCCCGACCCGGGCCGGGGCGACGGTGTAGTCGACCAGCATGGTGGCGCTCTCGAGCTCGCCGGACTGCGGCGTGGCGGCCAGCACCTTGGCCGGCACGGTGTTAACGAGTAGCGACGTCACGGCCAGAACACCGACGGCGACAGCCACCTCGAGCGACACCGTGCGCCGAAGTGTCGCGGGCGAGGTAGGTGTCCAGCGGCGTTGCAGCGTGCGCCGGCTCAGGTAGGCGAAACACAGGACCGCGCCGACGAGCAGCGACTTCGTGACAACCAGCTTGCCGTAGTCGGTGGTCCGCAACGCCTCGCGGGTGCCCACTTGACGCCACGCCTGAAAGAGACCAGTCGCCACGAGGACGCCGACGGCGACGAGCGCGATTTGCGAGTACCGCGTGACGGCGGCAGTGGCGTCGTCGAAACTGGCGGTCGGCAGCAACACGGCGATGAGCATCACGGCACCGCCCAGCCACACTGCGGCGGCCCCGACATGGATCACATCTGCGAGCAACGCGAACGGCTGGTGCGAACCGACAGCCGCGTGACCCGCCAGGCCCGGCGTCGCCGCGATGCCGGTGCCGACGACCATCGCCACCCACGGCCACCACCGCGGCAGCGTGGGGCGACGCGTCAGGACCCACAGCAAGACCGCGGCGGCGACGAGCAACGCGAGCCGCAGTTCGTAGACCTGGCCGAAGCGGGTCCGCAGCACGCCGCTGATGACCGACCACGACAGCGCGTCGCCGAGCCCGAGCCCGGCTCCGTAGCCGCCCTGCAACACGACGTTCAGGACCGTGGCTACGGCGAGCACGGCGAGGCACACCACGCTTATGCGGCGGAACCGCGGGCTGCTCGCGCCGGCGGGCCACGCCAGCCCTACGAACGCCACGGCTCCGAGTAACACCAGCATCGTCGCGAAGGCGACCGATCTCCCGACGCCGTAGGCGACGCCCACGACGCGACTGCCTCCGCTCGCGCCGAGCAGGTCCTCGACCTCGCCCGCGTCTGCCGGCGTGGCGTCGCCAACCACAAACGTGAAGGCGCCTTGTACGGGATGATTGTCGGCGGAAATGACGCGCCACGTCACGACGTAGGCCCCGACGCCGAGTCGCGGCAGCGCGACCGCCACCGCCGAACCGTCGCCTTTGGGATGCGTGATCCGCCCGCGGTCGACGCGCGTGCCGGCGCCGTCGAAGATGCGGACGCCGCCGAGCGCCACCTCGACGCGTTCGGTGAAGCGCAACAGCACCTGCCGCGGCGCGGTCTCGAGCCGGGCGCCGCTCACCGGTGTCGTGTCCTTGAGTTCGGCGTGCGCCGACGCCGGCGCGGCGAATGCCACCAGCGCGCCGAGCGCGAGGGCACACGCGAAGACGAGCCGGCGCGTCACGCGTGTCAGGCGACGCGGCGCCGGCGCATGGCGACGGCGATGCCGGCTCCGATGGCGGCGACGAACGCCGCTCCCAGAACGAGCGGCAGCGTCGCCGAACTGTCGTCGTCATCGTCGTCGGGCGACGCGAGAGAGGTGGCGGGCGACCCGGCGACGCTCGTCGACGTCGTCGGTACCAACGCCGCGGGACCCGTCAACCGCACGACTGGCGCAGGATGATCGGGCTCTGCTCCACTGGGCAGCGGGGCGTCGATCCAGCGCACCACGACACCGTTGTCGTAGGTCTGTAGCACTTTGAACGTGAGCGAGTCGCCGTTAGGCAAGGGGCCGAGCTCGAGTTGGAAGTCGACTTCGTCCTCGCCCGCGATCGGTCCGCCTTCCCAGACCACCGAGGTCGGCTGCTTGGTGTGGGTCCAGCCGGCCACGGCCCGCGGGTTCACTTCGGTGAACGTCGCGCCGTCGGGAAGGAAGACCTCCACCTTGGCGGTCTTGGCCAGGGCTTCCTCGTTGGGCACGGTGAACGTGAACGTGGTCGTGCTGCCGCGGGCGCCTTCCGCTGGGCTCACTTTGACGTGAGCCAGTGTCGGCGCCGCGATCACCATGAGCGCGGCGACGCAGATCAGCAGCCGTTTGGTCATGGCCGACATCCTTGCCGACTACGTCGGCGGGAATCGATCGCGCAGCCAGTCGATGATCGGCTCGCACGCTTCACGCTGCCGGCCGGTGAAGTAATGGACGGCGCCCTTGATTTCCACATACGCCTTATCCGTAGCCGCCGACGCTTCGTATGCTCCCCGCGCTTGGTGCAGGCGGATCTCGGTGTCGGCGGTCGGGTGCACGAACAGCGACGGCAGGGTCACCGCCGGCAGCGTTTCGGCCAATGCGGCGTGCGAGCTCAAGCCGGACCACGTCGACAGCCAGCCCCGCGCCGTCATCACGCGTGCCAGTCCATAGCCGTAGTTGGCGTCGTGCGGGTCCGGGTAGGCGAAGATCGTGCCGAGGGGCCGGTCGTCGGGGTCGATCGACGGGTCGAGGTACGCCGGGTCGGCCAGCGTCCGGTACGTGACCATGTAACGGATGAACGCCCGCCGGCGACGGTCCTCCGACTCGCGCTTGTCAGCAATGGCGGCGTTGGCCATGGTGTCGATGCGCGCCACGCGGTCGCGCTGCGCGGCCCGGTACGCGGCGAACCAGTCGCGGTCATAGGTGCACGGATTCGGCCACGGCTTCCATCCGTTGTCGGGGTTGTACATGTCGAGCGACGGGTCACACGAGAACGGGTCGGACTCGTCGGTGACCGACGGGTCGATCACCTGCAACATAAACACGCCTTCACCTGGGTGCGCGGCGAGCGCGATGTAGGCGTCGCCAAGGTGCTCGCCCCGCGCGGCGGCCGTCGCCTCGGCCAGCGCCATCAGCGAACCGCCACCGGAGTTGCCGAGCAACACGATGTGATTGGCACCGCGGGCGCGCGCTTGGGCGACAAGCGTCTCGACGTCGACCACGCAGTTCTCGTGCAGGCAGTCCGAGTCGTTGTTGACGTAGCGCGTCGCGCCACCGAGCACGGCGTAGCCGGCGGCGGCGAGTTGCGGCGCCACGTAGTGCTGCGAGAAGTCGCCGCGTGGATGCGTAAGCACGACTGCCGTGTCCCAGTTAGTGCCGGCGGGCGGCGTGTGGAGGACGCCGCGCACGACGGCGCCGTCCGGTGTCACACCGACGATGGGTTCCCGGCGCGGCTCGACCGCCGGCGCTTCGTCGGGGTCGGGCCAGTAGCCGAGGAAAGGCCGCGTCACGCGGGGTTGTATTCGGCCGCCACGTGGAACTGGAGCTTGGGATCCGGGTCGAGCGCCGGCTTCGATTCGGTCATCCGCTTCGCCGCCAGCGCGCGGTCGTCGTCATCGAAGGGACGGGTCGTGCAGCAGAACTCCACCATGATCCCGTTCGGGTCGTCCGTGTAGATCGACACGCAGAACTCGTGGTCGATCTCGGCAACGTCGTAGCCATTCGCCAGCCAACGGTCGCGCTTGGCGGCGAGGTCGTCCAGCGTCGGGGCGTCGAACGCGAGGTGGTTGTAGTGATGCGCCAGGCCCATGTCGTCGGAAATGGCGGTCTTCACAGGTACGTCGGCGTCGGCGTCGTCGTGGATCTCCCAGAACGCGATCAGGGTCCCGTCACCGGTGTCGTAGAAGAAGTGCTTGGCCCAGCCGCCTTCGGGCGACGCGCCCACCACGACCTTCTCGAGCGTGAAGCCCATCGCCTCCGTGTAGAAACGGTGCGTGGCCTCGGTGTTCTTGCTGGCGAATGCGACGTGGTGAAAACCCATACCGATAGGTTCGCGCAAAGCCGGCAGCGTGCAACCTTCGCCTTGGTAGCGACGTGCACCACCTGGGGCACGGTGCCCCTTATCGTCAGATCTGTCGACCTGCCCTCGGCGGCCATCGTCGCCGCCCGCTTCTGGTTTGGTGGCCTCGCGCTCACGGCGTTCCTGGCGTGGGAACGCCGTGCCGCGCATCGTGTTTCAGGCCCTCGCGTCTGGTCGGTCTCCCGAGCGCGGTGCGCGGCGGTGTGCGTGATCCTCACGGTGCATTGGATTGCCGAGATCGCCGCCTACCAACGCGCGCCCATCGGCACGGCGCTGTTCATCATCTTCCTGGCACCGATCGGTATTGCCGCGTTCGCGCCCGCGGTGCTGGGCGAGCACATCGACCGGCGGACTATCGCTGCGCTGGCGCTGGCCGTCGTCGGATTCGCCTTCATGTCGGGCAACGCCGTCGAAGCCAGTGGTGCGGTCGGCTTGGCGTTGTCACTGCTCGCCATGGTGACCTTCGTGGCGCTCGTGCTGGTCAACAAGCCGTTGGCCGACACCTACGGCGGCATCCGCGCCGCGCAGATCCAGATGACGGGGGCCGGTGTATTGATCGCGCCGATCGTGTTGTTCACCGTGCACTTCCCATCACCGACCACCGCGTGGCTCTGGCTGGTGGTGCTCGGCGTCGTGCACACGGGTTTGGCGATCGCCGTGTATCTCAGTTGCTTGTCGGTCGTCGGCGCCACGACCACCGGCGTGCTCGGCTACCTCGAACCGGCGACGGCGGTGCTGTGGGCCTGGCTGATCCTCAACGAATCGCCGGCCACCGCCACCCTGATTGGCGGAACAGCGATCCTCGTCGCAGGATTACTGGTCGTGAAGAACCAGCGAGCCGAATTGGAGGTGGCGGGTGTTACTGGGTGAAGACCTCCTGCCGTTACTCGTGCTCGCGCTGGGCGCCGCCATGGTGCTGGGCAACGTGATGGCGATCGTGCGACCGCCGCAAGAGCAAAAGGAAGGCGAGCTGACGAAAGCGCCGATCGGACGCAGCCTCGGTATGGCGGCGCTCGGTTTGGTGGCAGCTATCTGGGCGCTCGCCTCGCTACTTACTGGCTGACCACGCTTTTGGTGATGCCTGGAGAGAAAGACCCTCACTAAGCATCACCAAAAGGGGAGCGACGGGCTACGCGCCGCCCTTGGGTGCGGAAGAGGAACCATGGGGTTGGGCCGGGGAGGTCAGCCAGGCCCAGGCTTCGGCGAGGTTGACGAGTTGGGCCGAAGTCGCGCCTTCGGCGCGGGCCCGGATCGTGTCAAACAATGCAATCCGCGCCTCGAATCCGGCGCGGTTCAGTGCGTCTGCCTGCTGTTCGTCCACCGTTGGTCCTCCTTCGCCCCCGCTGCCGTGCACCTGGATGGGTGCACCGGTCAAGAGCGAGCGAGCCACTTTACTGGCCCTTCAGGAGCCAGTCACTTCGCTTATGCAGCGGCGACTTTCGCCGTGCAGAAGGCGCATCGAGTGGCGGCAACGGGAATCGTGCTCATGCACTCGGGGCAGTCACGTTCCGTTGGGTCGGCGGGCACCTCGCCGCGATTGCGGCGGGCGATGAGCATGTTCATGGGCTTCACCACGAACAGGAATATCGCCAGGGCGATCATGACGAACGAGATCAGTTCGTTCAGGAACGCGCCGTAGAAGAAGGTCGAGCCGCTGATCTTGAACCGCAGCCGGGAAAAGTCGGTGTCACCCGGGATGGCCAGCAACGGCGTGATGAGGTACTTGACCAACCCGTCGATCACCTTGCCGAAGGCAGCGCCAATCACCACCGCCACCGCGAGGTCGACCACGTTGCCCTTCATGATGAACGCCTTGAATTCTTTGAGCATCGCGCACTCCTCCTCTGGTCCCGCCGCCGCGCACGGTACCGTCAAGCCCTTCGAAGAGCGAGCGCATCAATCAACTGGGGGAAACATGAAGACAGTCACGCACGCTGCGCGTTGGGTCACCATCCGGGTCCGTCACAACGACCGCGGTGCGAGCTTGGTCGAGTACGGCCTTCTCGTCTGCGCCATTCTCGTAGCCGCCGTACTCAAACTGCCGCGGTAGCGCCGCGCGCTTAGAGCCAAACGGCAGCGTGCGTGCCAAGCGGCGCCGACGGTAGGTCCCAGCGGCCCGGCGTTTTGCTGAGCTGCGCGACCGGCAAGAGATGCGTGAGTTCGCCGAAGCCGGTTGGTTCGGAGACCAACCACGGTTCGGTGTCGCCGAAGCCGGTCGCCGTTGACGGGTCGACGCACGGCCCGTCTTCGGCGATCCACATCGCCGTCTGACACAGCGACGCGCGCACATGGTACGAGCCGCCCTCGATGCTGCGGCGGCGCAGCGCCGCCATCGTGCCGAGGGCCGCGAGGTAGCCGGTCGTGTAATCGGCCGCTGCCGCAGGAACGAGCCGCGGCGGACCCGGCGCGCCTTCGGCCAGGGCGATGCCGGTAGCGCTCTGGCTCAGCTGCTCCCACCCGGGGCGTAACCGCCAGGGGCCGACGTCGCCGTAACAGTTGATGGTGACGGCGATGATCCCTGGGTTCACTTCGGCCAACTGCTGGGGACCGAAACCGCGGCGCGCCAGGGCGTCGCCGCGGTAGCCCTGCGAGAACACATCCGCACCCGCCACCAGCCCGCGCAGGACTTCCACGTCGTCGGTGATGTTGAGGTCGAGCGACGCCGCGCGCTTGCCATGGCCGGTGTCCATGACAAACGCCGGCACGTTGTCGAGGTGATCGCCGTTGATGTGCAGCACGTCGGCGCCGTGCTCGGCGAGGACGCGGGCGTTGGTCGGTCCGGCGAGGACCCGCGTGAGATCGAGCACGCGCACGCCGCCGAGCGGGCGCACGCCGTCACCCACGGGCAGGACGGGTCCGTCGGCGATCTTCTCGATCGACACGCGACCGAGCGGCGCGATGGCGTTGCGCTGGGGATGCGCCGCCCACTCCTCGGCGCTGCGGACCATCGCTCCGCAGGCGCCGACCGTAGCCAGCGCTTCCTCCAGCTCGAGTGCCTTGAACTGCTTGACGCGCGCCGCGACCTGGGTGGCGTCTTCGCCGACCGCTCCCCCGATCACATCGACCGTGCGCTGAGCCAACTTCGGAAACGCGCCGTGAAGATGGATCCAGCGCCCGTCGCCGCATTCATACAAGGCCACGAGGGCGAGGCCTTCGGCGGTGCGCAGAGTTGGTTCGCCGTTGAGACGTTGCAGCACGAAACTGAGCAACGACGCGTCGGCGCGCCGCTGGTCGACGGACACCTCCTGCGTTTCTCCGGTCCGGTCGTGCCACAACGTCGCCGCCGCCACACCGCACGCACCGAGCGCGGCGGCGGCCCGTTCGGCGATCGGGAACTTCACCGGCAGCAAGGGCGGACCCGGTTCGATCGTCAGCGTCGCCGCATCACCAGGCAGTCCGACTTCTTCCAGGAGTTCCGCAGCGCCGCGCACGCGGCCCAGCCTATGAGGCTCGTTCGTCGATGCCCCGGCGACCGAGGTCGGCGCGATCGGCGGCCTCGCGACCGGCGATCCAGCCGCCACCATGGCTCAGCGTGGTACGACGGGTGCGCAACGTCGGGAAGCTCTCCTTGAGAAACGACTCAACCTCTGAACCGCGGCGAGCGAATACCGGAACCAACGATTGGCCGGTGGTCGTTTCCGCATCGACGATCGACGCTCGTTTGGCCTCCATCAGTCGCGCGCCGATCCGCGTGCCGTACGCGATGAGGAACGCGTGCCGGAAAGCGCGCAAGCGGCCTCCGTCGCCCGTGGCGGCTGCCACGTGCATCTCGCGCGTGGCCTGCACCAAGAGCGAGGCGAACAGCACCTCGGTGACGTCGACGTCGGACGCGAACCCGACCAGCGAGATCGAGCCTTGGTAACCCGTGATGACGCGCACGTCGTTGGCATGGGCGACGGCCGCGAGGAGCGACCGCTTGGCGCTCCGGTAAGGATCGGCGATGCAGAACGATCGGATGATGGGCTTGCTGCCCTTCGTCGTTCGACGCTGCGCCAGTTCGTCGTCGATCGCATAACGCGTCATCAGCTCCTGCGCCTTCGCGACCAGCGCGGCAGCTTCGTCGGGGTACGTGGTCGACTCCGCTTTGGCGAGCAGCGCTTGCACTCGGTTGAGCATCTTGTCGTAGGTCGAACCCGGCATCTCCGCCACGCTATCGACGGGGTGTGACACCGCCTACGTGCACGAACCGCCGACGTGCACGACGGCCCCAGTGTCAGCGAGTCCGAGCGCTTCCAGCCCGCCGACCGGGGTCTCGATGGCGTAGCGGAACGGTCCCTTCGGCGCGTGCACTGGGCAGTCCTTGCCGGTCGGGCAGGCGTTCATCGTCGTGTGGTCGACTAGCAGGCCGTTCTCGTCGTACCAGCCGATGGACAGATCGATCGGCACGAAGTGATTGATGAAGCCGACGAGCTTCGTCTTGTCGAAGGCGAACACCATGGCGTCGTAGCCGCGCAGATCGCGCATCCCCTGCATGCCCTGGACCTGCGTTGCTTCGGTCGACGCCAGCAGCGCGCAACGCTCCGTCGAATCGTCACCCACCCGGAAACCGACCCGGCCGAACGGTGCCACGACTGGCAACGTGCTCGTGCGGCCGCGGTCGTCGAACAACGCCCGCTTGATGACGACAGCCGTGCCGATGACAACCGGCAGACCCAACGCGGCAATGACCACAAGCGCGATCACCCGCAGGTGAGGGCGCACCTCCACGAACTAGAGGAAGAAGTGAATGAGCGCCGGGCTCACGATCGGATCAACCGGCCGGTTGGCGCCTTGGATGAACCAGGCGAGCATGCCGAGGAAAAACAAAAGCCACGTCGCGATCCACAGAACGCGATGCGCGCTCTGGCTGATGTAGGGATTTTCCTCGTTCACGCCGACATGCTTGCACGCCCGGAGCCGCCGTACAGCCCCAGTTCCTCGGCGGCGTCGCCGGGCAGCTTGTAGCCCTCGTTGGGTCCGGGGAACGTGCGGGCGCGCACATCCGCGGCGTACTGCTTGACGGCCTCGATGCTTTCGGCGCGCACCTCGGCGTAGCGGCGCACGAAGCGCGGCGTGACGCGGTCTTCGAGGCCCAGCAGGTCGTGCATCACCAGCACCTGGCCGTCGCAGGACGAACCGGCGCCGATGCCGATCGTCGGCACCGGCACCGCTTCGGTGACGAGCCGGGCGACGTCGTCGGGCACGCACTCGAGCACGATGGCGAACACGCCGGCTTCGACCAGCGCGTGCGCGTCCTCGATCAGGATTCGGGCGGCCTCGGCGGTGCGACCCTGCACCTTGAACCCGCCGAGCGCATTGATGGACTGGGGTGTGAGCCCGAGGTGACCCATCACGGGGATCTCGGCGTCGACGATCGCCTCGATGACTTCGACGCGCTTGGCGCCGCCTTCGAGCTTGACCGAGCGAGCGCCGGCGCGGATCAGCTTGGCGGCGTTGGCCACGGCGTCGTGGGGACCCATGTGGTAGCTCATCCACGGCAGGTCGCCGACCACCAGCGCACGCGGGTTGGTGCGCGCCACCGCGGCGGTGTGATGGGCCATGTCGTCGATAGTCACCTGGAGCGTGTCGTCGTAACCGAGCACGACCATCGCCACCGAGTCGCCGACCAGAATGAGGTCGACGCCGGCGTCGTCGGCGATCCGGGCCGTGGGCGCGTCGTACGCAGTGACCATCACCAAAGGTGTTTGGCCCTTGGCGGCGCGAACGTCGGGAACCGTGACTGGCTTGAGACCGGACATGTGAAGCCTCCTTGCAATCTCGTCTCGGGCCCCATGGCTCCAAGCGAGAACCCAAAGTGTACGTTCCTCGGGGTGTCCGATGCACTCGCGTGTGAGAACTGCGCCCGAAGCGAGGCGAACCCGTCCGATTTGGTCCAAGTACACCGCGTCTACCTGCAGTTGGACGAATGGGGCGAGGAGGAGCCGAAGGCGACCGTCATGGACGAAGTGGAGCGCTGGTGCCGCTCCTGCCGCTCGATCTACCCCCACGAACTCGTCGGCTGACCCGGCTACCTCCACCCGGACGGGATCTCGAAACCGAGCTCGGCGACCGTGGCGCGCGCCAGCGGTCGCAAACCGGGAGACACGTACCCGCCGCGCGTGACGGCCGGGGCCACGACTTCGCGCGCCCGCTCGGTGTCGCCGGCGGCGGCCAACACCGTGGCGGCGTGAATGAGGAGCGTGGCGTCGGCAGTGCCGCGCCGTAACGACTCTTCGACGAAGACGACCGCCTCAGCGGCGCGGTCGTTGCGATACAGCGCCCAGGCCATGGCGTCGGCCGTGTAGATGTTCGGGCGGGCGGCGTAGGCGGCGCGAGCCGATGCCAGCGCGTCGGTCGCTGGACCGTGATCGGCGTCGAGGAGGGCAAGCTCGAGGTCGACCACGCCGCCCTGCGGGATTTCGTCGCGATAAGCCTGGCGTGCCGCGGCGAAGGCCTTGACGGCCGACTTGGTGCGGCCCTCGGATTCGTACAGTTCGCCGAGCAGCACCGCCTGGCCGGGTGCGCCGGTCCGTTCGACCGCCGCCTCAAGCGTACGAATCGCGCCTCGGCGATCGCCGCTGATGTCGAGGTGCTTGGCGCGGCCGAGTTCGCCGGCAATGAGGCCCGGCGACTGTCGCAACGAGGCGCCGAACGCGTCGCGCGCCGATTCGAAGTCTCCACGGAGGAGTTGAATCTCGCCTTCGAGCGCCGAAGTGACCGCGGTCTCAGACGCCTGACCACCGGCGGCGGTGCGCGCCTGTCGCATGGCGGCGAGCGCGCCGTCGAAGTCGCCGGTCAGTTGGCGGAGATACGAAACGCGCGTGAGAGCGGCCAGGCCCGGACGCACGTTCAGGAGTTGCTCGAGGACGGCGGCGGCTTCGTCGTAGCGGCCGAGTTCGACGAGGGCGTCGACGCGTACCGCCTTGGCTTCCGCGTTGAACGGGTCGAGGGCTTCGGCCGCAGTCCCGAGGCGCAACGCCTCCTCGAACTGGTGAAGAGTGAGAGCAAAGGTGCCCTGGCTGACGAGGGTGACCAAGGAGTTCGGGGCGAGTTCGGCGGCCTTGTCGAGCGCCTTGCGCGCAGCGGCGAAGTAGTCAGGGCGCGCCGTGGCGACGGCCAGGCTGACGTAGTTGCTCGCCAGGGATTGCCACGCCCGCGCGTCGGTCGGGCGTTCGATGGTGGCCTGCTTGAGCGACGCGACGCGCTGCTCCGCGCCGGATGGCCCGGCGACGGCGGGAGGGTTGGACCTCCCGCCGTCGTAGGTCACGAAGCGACCAACGCCGAGGCCTGCCAGTGCCGCCACGACGGCGAGCACCAGCAGCCGCGTGCCGTGATGCAATTACTTGTTGCCGTTTTCGTCGGACTCGTAGCCCTGGAAGGGGGTTGCGAGGTAGGGGAACGTTTGGCTGAAGGGCTTGTCGTTCGACTGGACGCCGTCGGTCAGGTCCTTGTTAGGGCTCTGGCCAGCACACTCCTGAATCGGCAATGCGGCGCCGGCAACGGCTTGCAACGTCGTGTCGGTCACGTCATCAGCCAAGTTCCGCCCGTTCGGGAAACCGCTCGGCTTGGACGTGTTGAGACGCAGCATCTCCGACGGGCGCGCGTTCGGGTTGGACGGCTTGTTCAACCCGGGCAGACCGGTGAGATAGACCGCGACGAGGTCGTTACGCGGTGCGTCCGGGAAGCAGGAGAACACCGGGTAGAGCCCCGGGATGAGGCGGCCAGGCTCGGGATCCCGGACGTACTTGAGGAACTGGGCGTCATCGATGGGGTTCGACGCGTTCCAGCGGTCCTTGTCCTTGAGCGGAATCACAACTTCGTTGACGAGCGGCATACCGAGACGCGACACCTGCACCCATGGCCCACGGTGCGCGAGGGTCGCGCCGCCGTCCTCGAAGACCCGGCTCTGGCGACGGGAACTCGTCGTGTAGACGCCGATCACCGGATCGCCGCCGGACCTGAGCTGAGCCTTCGGAACCTGGATCACGATGCTGTGGGTGTTGTAACCAGCGACGCCGTCGATTCCCGGCTCAGACGGCAGCGGCAGCGCGTGCGCACCGTTGAGCGGGCGCAGGCCCAACAAGTCGAACGCCGAGCCGAGGTCGACGAAGAACGGATCATCGCGCTGGCCGGCGAACACCTTGATGCCGCCCGGCAAGTTGCGGACCGCAGCCGCAGCCACCTGTCGGTAGTTCGGCGTGGAGCGCGGGCCGATGTTCACCGGCGGTGTCGGGAGGTTCTGGCCGAGCATGGTGCGTACACCGTTGCGGACTTCGGTCACGGTGTATGTCTGGCGGATGTTGAAGTTCTCGTCGTACAGCGACGTGATCGGACCGGTGTTGTACAGGAACGTGTCCCCGTTGCGAATGTTGGTGCGGAACCGGAACTCGTAGGTGATGTCCTCGACGGCGTCGCCGTTGTTGTCGACCTTGAGCGCGTAGAGGACGTCGTCGCCGAACTTGTGGAAGTTCGGCCCGGACGCCGGCTCCTCGAGCGGGATGTAGTTCGCCACCATCGTGACGGAGTTGGGTGCGTCGGGCGTCATGAACGCGTATACGTCGGTCGCGTCGGCCACCGGGTCTTCGGTGATCAGTGGCGCTTCGCGGTGACTGGACGCGTCGGCGGTGACGAGCATCGATGCCATGCCGGCGATCGCAAGCCCGGCGCCTCCCAGCAATCGCGTCGTTCTCGAACGGAACTTGGTCATGCGAACCTTCTTTGGTTGTGGGGCGGTTGGGGGTTGTGGGGCGGTTGGTGTTGCTTGGTGTTACGAGATCACCGGGGCTCGAGGACGCCGACGACGAGCCACTTGTCTGCGACCGGAGCCAGAACGACCGTCATCGGGACCGGACCCGCCAGCGCAACTGCCCTTGCCCAGGCCGTGGCCGACGCACCGAACGCGCTGACGAACGCAGTGGCGTCGCTCGCCTCCAGACGGGTTACCGGGCCGGTCGAGTGGGCGCCGCGTTTACGACACAACTTGTCGGCGAGCGTGGCGCGCCCGACGAGACCCGCGCTGTACTCGTCAGCCGGCGCGCAGCGCTGCCGTTGCGATGCCCACGTAAATGCTGCGGTCGCGGCGTCGGCGTCGGGCGGCAACTCGGCTCTGACCTCGGCGTTGGAGAAGTCGACGAGCCAACCGCCGTGCTGCGGGACCGCCGGCCACGTCACGTTGGCCCGCGCCGGCACGACCCCTACGACCTCGTCGATGGTGGAGCGGTAGCGAAGGTCCACGCGGACAAGCGATCGCGCGACGTCGACTGCGCGCACGTCGAAGCCGACGATCGGGAACATTGTCGCGTGCGCCGCCCGCCAGGCCGCGGGCGAGCGATACAGGGCGCGATCAGCGTCGGAAAGCAGCGCGTACGACGTGGCGTGCTCGCCTCCGCTTTCGGCGGCCAAGAAGCGCTGGACCGCGTCGGTCGGCGTCGGCGCCGTGGTGGGAATGACACTGTCGGCGCCGATGTTCGTGGCGACGTCGGAAAGCGAGGCGTTGGTGAGCGTGTCGCTACGCGTCTCATGTACAGCCCGCTCTGTCGATTGGTCGCGAAATCTGTCCTTGACCTGGCTCGCGATCGACGGCGCGGCAATCCCGACGGCCAGACCCACTGCCACCACCGCGATGTCACGCAGACGCCGTCGGCGACGCGTCGGGCGGACATCGCCGCTACTGCTGCTACCGGATGCCGGGTTCACTCGAACCCTGACTCTTCGGCGCCGCCACGCCGTCCGGATGCAAATTCGACCGCGCTTCGGCGGCGTGCTGCGGATGGAAGGCCGGGTTGATTGCCAGGGCCGCCGCGAAATGTTCACGGGCGGCGTCGACGTTGCCGAGTGCCTTCTGAATCGCGCCGGCGTGGAACTCGAAGCCGGCGTTCCTGGCCCCGAACGAGAGCGCCTTGGTGACCGACACGAGCGCTTCCTCGTTGCGCCCGTTACGGTGCAGAGCCCACGCGTAGGCGTCGTCCATCTCGACGATCCGGCGCGTCTTCAGCGCCTCTTCGGCGACGCTCAGCGCGCGCGCCGGCTCGCCGTGGTCGGCGTAGAACAGGACGGCGTCGACGTCGGGGCGTTCGCCGTAGCGGGCGAACAGGCCCGACAACTTCTCGAACTTCGCGTACTGGCGCTTCGCCTCATCGGTCCGACCGAGCGACTCGAGCAGCTCGCCGTACTCGATGAAGTATCCAGGCTCCGGCCCGTTGGCGACGGAACTGGCGAAGTCGGCCAACGCCCCGTCTGTGTCGCCCAGAGCCATCTTGGCCTTGGCCCGGCCTTGCAACAACGCCGAGCTCTCGGGGACGACGCGCAAGCCGGCGGCGTAGTGGGTCAACGCTCCGGATGCGTCGTTGGAGTTCAGCGCCAGCTCGCCGAGGAAATAGCGGGCGAACACCTTGATGTTCGGTGTGCCTCCGTCGTCGAGCGAGCGTTGCATCAGTAGCCGCGCCTGCTCGAAATCTCCGCGTAGCTCCCATACATGCGAAGCGCGCGCCAAGGCAGTGCCATCAGGACTGATGTCGAGCATCCGCTGGACGGCCTGGCTGCCGGCCTCGTAATCGCCGAGGTTGATTTCGGCGTCGGCGAGCACGCCGTAGAGCGGGGCGTTCGACGGATTGATTGCGAGGCCGCGCTTGGCCCACGTGCGAGCGCTCGGGAAGTCGTGGCGCGCCGCGGTGAGAACGGCCATCCCCAAGTTGGCCTGGAAGTTGGAGGCCTGGTCAATCTTGAGCGACCGACGGAGCGCCCGCTCCGCGTCGACATAGAACGCCGGATTCGCCGTCGCCTTGGCTTCCTCGATGTACGCGCTACCGAGCGAGGCCCAGCCGCTCGCATCGTGAGGAATGCGGTCCAAACGGGCTTGCAACGCCGCGATCGTGGTTGGACGCCCGCTCACCGACGGCTGGCTGCTGGCGTTGTCGCCGAAGATGCCGAGTCCACCGACGGTGAACAGCACCGCCGCGAGGCCAAAGGTCGCCAGCGTGAGCCGCCAGCTTCGGATAAGGGTCATATCTCCACGCTCTTGTCTGTGAGGAGGTGTGCGAACACCACGACGTTGTCTCGGTAGCTGTTCGTTTTCGTGTCGAAGGCGCCGCCGCACGTGATCAGCCGCAACGCTGGGGCAGCCGTCGGGCCGTAGACCACCCGCGTCGGCAGCGTGTCCTTGTCGTACTGCCGGATGGCGTCGACAACGAAGGTGGCCACGCTGTTGTCCTCGCGCGTGACCTTGATCTCGGATCCGATCGGGAGCGACCGAAGCTTGTAGAACACCGCCGGTCCGCGTTTCGAATCCACGTGACCGACGATCACGGCGGCACCGTCGGCACCCGGCCGGGGTCCAGCGGACCACCAGCCGGCGGACCGCACGTTCTTGGGTACTGCGAGTTCGCCAGCGGGACTGACGTCGAGCGCCTCGAGACCGGACTGCACTCCGATGCTGCTGATCTCGATTGCGACCGGTGCTGGCTGGGGTCCCCGCGCCGCGACGCGCTGCGCGGTGATGGCCGGTAGGTCTCCGACGCGAACGGGCCCGTCGGTGTGGACGACTAATGCGCCCACACCGCCGAGCCCGACCACGACGTTCGCCACGGCGACCGCAACCAGCAGTCGCGGGTTGCCGGGCAGCAAGTGCATTCGACTCAGACGGTCTGACGGCGCCGAATGGTCATGACACCGGCGATCGACAGGAGCACGCCACCGAGCGCTGCGGTGATCGGCACTATCGGCGAGGTGCTGCTGGCGTTCGTACCGCCGAAGCCGGCACTCACTCCACCTGCAGGCGCAGCTGCGCCCGAGGAGGTGCTTGCTCCGGCGACGCTCGAGCCGCTGGCCTTCGATTCGTTCACCGAGCTGCCGTGGGGCAGCGCGACGTACGGGAACGTGCGGCCGAAGGCCACGTCGTTCTCATTGACCCCGTCGCCAGCAGCGAGGGCTTCGACAAGCTTGCCGGTCTGGGCTGCGCCCTCGACGGCTTGGATCGAGATGTCGATGACGTCGTCAGCCAAGCGGCGACCGTTCGGGAAGCCGGCCGTATCCTTGGCGAGCACTCCAAGACGGTTGGGGTTGGCGCTCGGAGCAATCGACATGTTCAGTCGCAGTTCCTCAGCGGGGATGAAGTCGGCGCCCTTCTTGCCGTCCTTGTTGAGCAGTTGCGAGTTGAGATCGATCGGCAGCGCGACGGTGCCGTCAGGCGCCTTGCACTCCTTGCAGATGCCGGTGAGGTAGATCTCGAACAGGTCGTTGCGCGGAGTTGCCGGTGCGGGGACCTTGTAGATGCCCTCGATCAGCGCCGGCAGAATCGGCTTCAGCACCTTGTCGACCACTGGCTGAACCGTGTGGTCCTTGTCCGGCGTGAGGCCGTTGAACGCGTCCTTGAACTTCAAAGGCACGACAACTTCGTTGACGAGCGGGTTGCCGAGACGCGACACCTGGACGAAGCCGTCCGCGGTGGCCGCACCTTCGGCTGCGGAGAAGACCGACGCGCCCTTGCGCAGGGTCGTGCTCCACACACCGATGACGGGGTTGTCCTTGGCGTTGCCCTTGGCAGCCAGGTCGTTCTTCGGGACCTGCAGACCGACGGTGTTGACGTTGTAGCCGTCAAGCGTGTCTGATCCAGACTTCTTCAGGTCGGCTCCGTAGAGAAGGTCGAAGACGCGCAAGTCGAGGAAGAACGAGTCGTCGGCTTGGCCGGCGAAGGTCTTGCCGCCTCCGTCGATCGACTTGATCGACTCGGCACGCAACGCGGCGTAGTTGGGCATGGATGCCGAGCCGACGTTCGAGGGCGCGGCGACCGCGTCCTTGACGAGGGTCTTGACGTCCGAACCGGCAGTCCGCGTCAGGTCATACGTTTGGTAAAAGTTCAACGTGGCGTCTTTGACGCTGTTCACGACGCCTGTGTTGTAGAGGAACTGACCGGTGTCGTCGCGAGTCACGTTCTTGAACACCCACGAGTAGACGATGTCGGCTACGCCGTCGCCGTCGTTGTCGATGTTGATGTTGTATTTCGCGTCGGTGGCGAACGGATAGAAGTTCGGTCCACCGTTGGGCTCCTGGAACGGAAGCCAGTTCGACAGCAAGGTGACGCTGTCGGGTTTGTCGGGGCTGACGAACGCGTACACATCGGTGTTGTCGGCGCGGGGGTCGCCGCCGATCAATGGTGCTTCGCGGTGACTGGAGGCGTCACTGACGCCGGCGCCGAGCAAGCCAGACGTCGCGGAGACGGCCAACGAAACGGTCGCCGCTCCTACGAGCAACTTTCGGACGCGTTGTCGTCTCGTGCTGGGACGCGACGCGTCAAGGTTTGTTTTTGTCATGGTGTGATCTCCTGGATGGGGGTTTACGACAGGACGTAGCGCGTCGTCGTTGACCCGTTACAGGGAGATCTCCGTCACCGTCCCGAAAAGCAGATGGGACAAATCGACGTTTATTGCGGAGCCTGGGTGGGTTAGAGGTTCCAGACCCGCTCGGCGTTGCCCGACAGGATCTTCGTGCGCTCGTCGTCGGGGACGCCGGCGAAGTTGCGCTCGATGATTTCCTGGCTGCGCGGCCACGAGCACGCGGGGTGCGGGTAGTCCGTCGACCACATGATGTTGTCGAGCATGAGGTGGCGCAGGTTCTGCACCGACTCCGGCTCGTCGATGAAGGTGAGGAACAGGTTGCGCTTGAAGTAGAAGCTCGGCAGTTCGGTGATCTGCGGGAACGAGTAGCCGCGATCCAGGATCATCTGGTCGGCGTTGTTGAGCCACCACGGGAACCAGCCGATGCCCGGCTCGACGAACACCGTCTTGAGCCCGGGGAAGCGCTCGAACACGCCGCCCATGATGAAGTTGCCGTACTGGATCGACGTCCAGAACGCGGCGATCGGCTGCACGACGCCCTGCGCGTGATCGTTGGGGAAGGGGTCGTAGACCTGCACGTTGGCGAGGCCGATGTGGAAGCACGCCGGCAGACCCGTCTCCTGAATGGCGGCCCACAGCGGGTCCCAGTGACGCTCCCAGTAGTCGGGCAGACCGAGTTCGGGTGGGTGCACCGGTAGCTGTAGCGACTTGCCGCCGATCTCGGCGACGCGCTTCACCTCGGCAACGGCAATGTCGAGGTCGTGGATCGGGATCTGGTACGAGCAGATCAGCCGTGAGGGGTCGGCCGACGCAAACTGGGCGAGCGTGTCGTTGAACGCCTGTGTCGCCTCGCGCCACCCGTCCTTGATCATGTACAGGTACCGGAACGCGGAGAACTCGCAGTAGAGGACTTCGACGTCGACGCCGTCGGCGTCCATGTCGACGAGGCGCTCCTTGCCGTCGTACGTGCCCGGTCGACCGAACGCGTGGTTCACCTTCGTCAGGTCGAACGGCATCGTGTTCTGGCCTTTGCGGGTGGCGACGCCGCCACCGCCCATCTGCTCCACGGCCTTGTCGTACGCATCGTGAAACTTGGTCGCCAGGTTGGATTTCACGGCGTCGTGCGTCGTCGTCACGTGTGAGTCCGACGAGATGATGCGCTCTTTGGTTGCTGCGGGCATCGGGCTTTCCCCCCTACAAATATTGTTGTCACTATGTATACTTGAATCAGTCAAGTGAAACCAGTGGGGGAGCCAAAATGCCTGACGTCGACCTCGACGAAAAAGTCATCCTGACCTCGTGCGATACGCACATCGGGCCGCGGGTCAAGCAAGACCTGCGCCAGTACGTCGAGACGAAATACCTCGAGCAGTACGACGAGTTCGTCAAATGGTGCGAGGGCATGGACATCGGCAGCCGCGACGCGCTGGCGCTGACCGACGGACATTGGGACCCGCACGCCCGCCTGCGCGACCTCGACCAGAGCGGCATCGCCGCCGAGATCATCTTCCACGGGTCGCAGAACGCGCAGCCGATTCCGTTCAACGTTTCGGACCCCTCGCTCGGCCCGGGCTCGATCCAGCGTCTGTACGAGGTCGACTACGAACTCGCCGGTGTCGGCCGCATGATTTACAACCGTTGGCTCGCCGATTTCGTGTCGGTTGAGCCGGAGCGCCACGTCGGGCTCGCGCACCTGTCGATGTGGGACATCGACAAGGCCATCGAAGAAGTGCGTTGGGCGAAGGAAGCCGGGCTCAAGGGCGTGAACTTTCCCTCCGAGTCCGGCCCGACCGAGCTGAGCAAGTTCCGCCGCGGCGGGCTGTACTACTACCACGACCCCAAGTGGGATCCGTTCTGGGCTGTATGCGAAGAGCTCGACATGCCGCTGGTCAGCCACGGCGGCGCCGGCGACATGATGGATCCGTCGCTGCCGGCGTCGGCGGCCCTGTGGGTCTACGAGAGCCAGGAGATGCAGCGGCGCCCGATGCAGCGCATGATCTTCGGCGGCGTGTTCGAGCGCTTCCCGGGCCTCAAGCTGGTCTTCACCGAGCATCCCGGTGACTGGTGGCGGATCAAGCTCGCCGACATGGACTCGATTGGCTACATGGCCGGGCTCACGCAGCTGCCGTCGTTCTACGCCAAGCGCAACGTGTTCATCGGCGTCAGCTTCCACGCCCGCTTCGAGGCGGAAGACGCCATCGAGCAGGACTACTGGCAGAACTGCATCTACGGCAACGACTACCCGCACGTCGAGGGCACCTGGCTCAAGCAGGACCCGAGCGAGGAGCCGTCCGACTGGTTGGCGATGCGCAACACGTACCACGACCTCGACCCGGTCAAGGTCAAGGCGATGTTGGGCGGCAACGGCATCCGCGTCTACAACCTCAACGAGGACTACCTGCGCAAGGTCGCCGAGAGCATCAACGCACCGACGCTGCGCCACATCCTCACGCCGCTCGACAAGATGCCTGAGAAGCACGGCATGTGGGCGATGCGCAAGTCCGCAGCGTTCGGTTAGTCACTAGCCCCTGGGGGGGAAATTCATGAGCGGTGTTTTCGAGGGCCTGAAGGTCCTTGATCTTTCGTGGGGAACCGCGGGGCCGATGGTCACGATGTTCCTCGCCGACCACGGCGCGGATGTCACGCGGATCGAGCGACCGGGCGGCGCGCCGTTCTACGAGCCCGATGCCTACACGGTGTGGAATCGCGGCAAGCGGTCGGCCGAGCTCGACCTGACCAACGACGACGATCGCGCCACGTTCCTCGCGCTGGCTGACAGCGCCGACGTCGTCGTCGAGACATTCCAGCCAGGCACCGCCGAGAAGCTCGGCGTCGGCTACGACACGCTGCGCGCCCGGAACCCACGTCTGATCTACTGCTCGATCACCGGCTACGGCCAGGGCACCAAGGACCAGCACCGTCCCGCGTACGACCAACTGGTGGCGGCGCGCGCCGGTCACCAGTGGGAAGTCCGCGGCTGGTACGGGAGCCCGATGGATCACATCCAGGGCAAGGATCTCGACGGCCCCGACTTCGAAGTGCCCGAGCCCTCGCGCATCGGGTCGGACCGCGACGGTCCGTTGATGACGGCCACGCCACAGCCCTCGGTGGGCGCGGCGCACCTGGCGTCGATCGGCATCGCCGCTGCGTTGCACGTGCGCGAACTATCCGGTGTCGGCCAGCGCGTCGACACGTCGCTGCTCCAGGGCATCCTCTTCTACAACTCGTGCACCTGGCAGCGCGCCGAGAAGCTCGACGCCCCCGGCTACCAAATGGGGATGATGGACCGCCGCCAGAACTGGGGCGTGATGGAAGTGAAGGATGGCTGGGTCTGCATGTGGGGCGGCCCGCCGGCGTGGCCGATCCTGGCCGCGCAGGGCGACACGATCGTGCCGCCGTCGCGGGAAGACCTCATGGCGGAAATGCAGAAGAACCCCGGCGCGTTCGCCTCGCTCAAGAGCCGCGTCGAGTCGCTCGCGGCGGCGTCGCCGTACCTGAAGAAGTTCACCCAGGCCGAGTGGATCGAGGCGGCGTACGCCGCCGGGTTCAACATGCATCCGGTGCGCACCGTCGAACAGGCGCTCACCGATCCGCTGCTCATGGCCGACGGCTCGGTCACCGAGATCGACGGCATCCGCCAGGCCGGCATCCTGTTCCGGCTCCACGATCGGCCGACCGCACCGCGCGGCCCCGCGCCGAAGCGTGGCCAACACACCGACGAAGTGCGCTCCGAAGCGCTTCTTGTGTCGTCTACCCGCGAAGACCGCGGGCAAACGACACAAGAACCTCCCGTTGGTGGGCCGCTCGCCGGGATTCGCGTGCTCGACTTCGGGTTCGCGGTGGCGGGGCCGTTTACGAGCCAGATCCTCGCCGACATGGGCGCCGACGTGTTGAAGATCGACACCGAAGCGCGCGGCGGCTGGGGCATGAACCACATGGGCATGGGCGTGAACAAGTCCAAGCGCCACGTCGCCCTCGACGCCAAGAACCCGGCGGCCCGCCCGGTGCTCGAAGACCTGATCCGGTCCGCCGACGTGGTCACGCTCAACTCGAAACCGGGCGCCGCCGTGCGCATCGGCCTCGACTGGGAATCGGTCAAGGCGATCAATCCGCGCATTGTCTACCTGCACACGCGCGCCCATGAAGACGGGCCGCGCTCCAACGGCGGCGGCCACGATCAGTCGGGCAACGCCCTCGGCGGCACTGAGTTCGAAGACGGCGGGTGCCACGACGGCGGCCGGCCGTATTTCTCGATCGGCAGCGGAGGCGACCTCGGTAACGGGTTCCTCGGCGCGTCGGCGGTCGTCTACGCGCTGTACGACCGCGATCGCACCGGCAAGGGTCAGGCGGTCGACACGTCGATCATCAACTCGGCGCTGTTCTGCAACAGCCGGATCTTCACCAGTCCTGAGGGCGAGACGCGCGACCTGCCGCGTCTCGACCGCGATCAGCGTGGCTTCGGTGCGCTGTACAAGCTCTACGCCTGCTCGACGGGTTGGTTGTGTCTCGCCGCGGTGTCCGACGCCGCGTGGACCGGCTTGGCCTCGGTGGTGCCAGCGCTCGCCGACGACGATCGGTTCGCTACGCGGGAGGGCCGTCGCGCCAACGACGCCGCCCTAGGTTCAGTCCTCGACGCGGCGTTCGCCGACCGCGCGGCGGATGAGTGGTTCAAGCTGCTCGACGCCGCCGGCGTGCCGTGCGAGGTCTCGGACCCGACGTTCTCGCAACGCCTGTTCGACGATCAGGAGCTCATCGACCGCGGCTGGGTGGCGCACTACGAGAACCACGCCGTGGTCGGCGACGTCGACATGTTCGGCATCGGCGTCGAGTTCTCGGCCACGCCGTCGAGACCAAGGGGCCCATCGCCCCGCTCCGGTCAGCACACAACAGAAGTGCTCACCGAATTCGGTTACGACGACGACGCCATTGGCTCCTTACTCGACGCCCACGCCATCGCTGTCGCCAAGTAAGCGCGACAGCTGCGCCCGGCGCGCCGCGATGGCCGCCGCTTGATCGCCACCGTCGACTGAAGAGGGCCAACCCGAGACCTGGTCTTCGGCCCACGCCGCCCAGTCGCGCGTGGCGGCGAGGAAGCGCAAATAGAGGTCGGTCACGAGGACAACGAGGTGGAGCCGCTCAGGAAAGGGCCCGCCGGTGGCGAGATACTCCTCGTCGAACGCAATGGCGCGGCGAAGCTCAGTCTCTGCGGCCCGTCCGATGTCCGTGACTCGGTCGTGAAGCTGCTCCTTGGTGCCCTGATCCATGAAGAACACCTTCAGCATCCCGTCGAACTCCAGCCGGAAGAGGTCGCTGCCCTCGCCGAGCCACTGCTCAAAGGCACGCCGACCCTTCGGCGTCACCGTATATATGGTCCGGGGCCGTTCGCCGACGCCCTCGTCCCGCGAACGCGCCAGACCCAACGCTTCAAGCCGCTTCGGTTCCTCGTAGGCCCGGCTTTCGGCGCGGGGCCACCAGACCCGCATACTGCGCTGCATTTGCTGCGCGAGTTCGTAGGCGGACCATTCGCGGAGGCACAACAAACCGAGTACCGCGTACGCCGTGGTCGTCATGGTCGGCTTCACTCTTGACATCGCGCCACTCTCACTAGATACTCTGCACAGAGTATCAATACTCCGGACAGAGTATAGGAGGACCGATGGGAACCAGGCAGGTCGAAGGGTCGACGACCACACATGTGTCTGCATCGCCGGACGAGGTTTTCGCCACGGTCACGAACGTCGAGCGCCTCACAGAGTGGAACGACCGGATCGAAGCGCTGGAATCGCCGCCGCGTCCGCTGGTGGTCGGCGACCACTGGGTCGTCCGGATGCGGCTTCCGGGCAAGCGATTTTCGTCGATCTCA
The DNA here is from genome assembly GCA_963722185.1 of uncultured Actinomycetes bacterium. Taxonomy (GTDB): domain Bacteria; phylum Actinomycetota; class Acidimicrobiia; order Acidimicrobiales; family JACCXE01; genus JACCXE01. Next base: position 286,377 of record CAVRKD010000001.1, read on the forward strand.
GAGGTATTGGAGCTCGATGGCGTGACGCGACGGTTTTCCTACCGCTCGAAGCCCGACGATGCGAACCCGTCGCACACGGTGTGGACCTGGAGAGTCGACGATGCAGGCGACGGAACGAGCCGCGTCACAGTCTCGTGGTCGCTGCGACCGCGCACGTTCGGCCGTCACATCGCCGTTGCGATACGCCGGCGCATGATCCCGTCGGAGGTCGCCGCGTCGACGCGACGGCTGGCGGCCGTGGCGACTCGTCGAACCGATGCTTGAGACCGAGTTCACGCGTCTAGTCGGGTGCAGGATCCCGATCACCGTGGCGCCGATGGGCGCGATCAGTACACCGGACCTGGTCGTCGCGTCGAGCGAGGCGGGAGCGTTCGCGATGATCGGCACGGCCGGCCAGACCGTTGACGGCACCATCGCCATCCTCGACGACGTCATGTCGCGCACATCAGCACCGATCGGGGCGAACATGCTCATTCCGTTCGTCGACGAGGCGCTGATCGAAGCGATCGCACCTCGCGTCCGGGTCTTCGACTTCTATCACGGCAAACCTGACGCGCGGCTCGTGGCCATGGCGCATGACGGAGGAGCACTCGCATCGTGGCAGGTGGGCTCGGCGACCGACGCGCTCATGGCCGTGGACGCCGGGTGCGACCTCCTCGCCGCGCGGGGCACCGAAGGCGGCGGACGCATGCACGGCGATCAGCCTCTGCTCCCGTTGCTCAACGCGGTGCTCGACGCGGTCGATGTACCGGTGCTCGCAGCCGGCGGGCTGGCATCGGGACGCGATCTTGCGGCGGTGCTGGCGGCGGGGGCGGCTGGCGCCCGCATGGGCACCCGGTTCGTCGCCACGCTCGAATCGGGCGCGCATGACCAATACAAGCGCGCCATCGTCGAGGCCGCCGCCGGTGAGACGCAGCTCGCCACCGACTTCTCAGTGCTCTGGCCGAACGGTCCCGAGGCCCACCGCGTCCTCACGCGATCGCTGGAGGCGGCGCGCCGCCATGACGGCGAGATCGTCGGAGAGATGACCGCGTTCGGCCAGCGCCGGCCCGTGCCTCGATTTGCGATCATGCCGCCGACGGCGGACGCGTCGGGCGATATCGACGCGTTCGCCATGTACGCCGGGACGTCGGTCGGCTCAATTGCGGCGCTCGAACCGACCGCCGACGTCATCGATCGCATCGCCCGCGAGGCCGACGAATTGCTCTCCGCAACGTGATGCTGGCGCCGCCTACCCAGGCGGCGGGCACTAGCTGCGGCCGCTGAGCTTTTTCTGGTCTTCCTCGGACATGCCGGCGACGCCGCCGCCGCCTTCGCCCGCCGCCATCGCGGCAAGGCGCTCGGCGTTGAGCTCTTGCTGGATGCGCATCGGGCCTTCGCCGTTCTGCACGAAGTTGGAGCCGGTGACCGCGGCGTCCTGCATGACGCCGACGATGCCGCGGCCGACGACGTTCGGGTCCTGCAGCGGCAGCTTCATCTCGCGGTAGTCGACTGACGGCATGCCGCCGTCGGTCGGGGCGCCGGGATCCACGGTGTTGACCGTGATGTTCTTGGCCTTCAGGTTCTCGGCCATGGCCTGCATCCAGCTGTTCACCGCCGCCTTGGTCATCGAGTAGTACGGATCGAGCGCCCAGCCGCCGTACCCGGCGCCGGACATGCCGATGAGGATCTGGCCGCCGCCGCGCGCTTCGAGGTGCGGGATGGCGGCCATCGTGCCGAAGACCGGTCCGTCGACGTTGATGCCGCACGAGCGGCGCCAGTTCTCTTCGGTCAGCCACGGCAGCGGATCGTCGAAGACGGGCACGCTCGCCGGGCGGGTGAGTACCGCGGCGGAGATGTGCAGGATGTCGAGGCCGCCCTTGTCGGCTACCACCTTGGCCAGCACGTCTTCCCACTCCTGACGATTGCGAATGTCGAGGTGCTGGTACGTGGCGCCGACCTCGTTGGCAATCTCGGCGCCGCGCTCGTCTTGAACATCGGCGATGACGACGGTCGCACCAAGCTTCGTTGCTTCACGAGCCGTCGCCTCGCCGATGCCGCTCGCGCCGCCAACGACGACGACGACCTTGTCTTGCAATGACATGAACACGTTCTCCTTTAGAGATTCCAGACGCGGGCAGCGTTGCCCTCGAGGATGAGTTGCTGCTCTTCGTCGGGCAGGCCCTTGAGCTGCTCTTCGATGATCTGTTGCGAGTTCGGCCAGCTCGACACTGGGTGCGGGTAGTCGGTCGACCACATGAGGTTCTTCACGCCGAGCGTGTAGCGGTCGTCGGTAGCCACCCACGGGTCCTCGATGAAGGTGAGGTGGATGTTGCGGCGGAAGTAGAAGCTCGGCAGCTCCTTGATCGCCGGGAACTCGTAGCGCTGCCGCGTGGCGAGGTCGTCCATGATGTGCAGGTACCAGGGCACCCAGCCGAGCTGCGTCTCGACGAAGACGAGCTTGAGGTCGGGAAAGCGCTCGAGCACGCCGGTGACCATCCACATGCCGAAGGCTTCGGCCGTCGTCGGCGCGATGACCGACACCATGATTCCGCGCTGCGGCGTTGGGTCGCGCTCGGCCAGCGAGTTGAGCGCAGTATTGAGCCCTACGTGGCACGTGATCGGCAGACCGGTCTCGGTGATGGCGGCCCACAGCGGGTCCCAGTGCTCGAGCCAGTAGTCGGGCAGCCCGACTTCAGGCGGGAACACGGGCAGCTGCAGCGACTTGCCGCCGATCGCCTTCACGCGGTGCACCTCGGCGACCGCCGCCTGCACGTCGTGCAGCGGCAGTTGGTAGGACACGACCAGGCGCTCGGGGTTGACCGCGGCGAACTCGGTCAGCGCGTCGTTGAACGCGCGGGTTGCGGCGGTGCCGCCCTCGTCCGAACCCATCTTGTTGAAGTAGCGGAAGCCGGAGAGCTCGGAGTACAGGATCTCGATGTCGATGCCGTCGGCGTCCATGTCGGCGAGGCGGTCGTTGGGATCCTGGTTGCCCATGCGCCCCGCCGCCGGGTGGCGGTGCGGGTTGCGGGTCCACTGCTGATTCGCCTTGGCCGCCGCCTGGCGCTGCGCCATGGCGAAGGCGCCGGTGGCGTTCTCATACGCGTCGTGCCACTTCGTCGCCAGGTTCGCAAGGACCTGCTCGTGGCTCGTACTCACGTGTGAGTCGGCCGAAATGATGCGTCCAGAGTGCACGTCTACCCCCCAGTGACGGATTACCTAGTAACAGCTATAGTCGCCAGACCACTACATAGCAACTGCAACGGGGGGAATTGTGGCCGGTGTCCTGCAGGGCCTGAAGGTCCTTGATCTGTCTTGGGGTATCCCCGGACCCGTCGCGTCGATGCTGCTGGCCGACAACGGCGCCGAGGTCACCAAGATCGAACCGCCCGGCGGTGACCCGTTCCGGGCGCTGCACGGCTACAAGGTCTGGAACCGCGGCAAGCGCAGCGCGGTGCTCGATCTGAAGACCGCCGAGGACCGCGATCGCGTGCTGGCGCTGGTCAAGACCGCCGACGTGCTCATCGAGAGCTACTCGCCGGGCGTCACCAAGGAACTCGGCATCGACTACGACACGCTGGCCGAGATCAACCCGCGGCTCATCTACTGCTCGATCACCGGCTACGGAGACTCGGGCAAGCACGCCGACCGTCCCGCCATCGACGCACTCGTTTCCGCCCGCACCGGTCACATCTACGAAGCCCGCGGCACCACCGGCGGCACGCCGCACCGCCTCGCCGGACTGCCCATGCCCATGGAAGGCATGGAGCCGCCGGAAGAAGACATGTGGGCGGGCAGCCCGCGTCCGGGTCCGCTGTTCCCCGGCGTGCCATGGGTGTCGATGGGCACCGCCTATCTCGCCAACCTCGCCATCAGCGCGGCGCTGCGCGTGCGCGAGAAGACCGGCCGCGGCCAGCGCGTCGGCACGTCGCTCATGCAGGGCGTGCTGTTGACCACGATCGGCCAGTGGCTGAAGGCCGAGAAGGCCGACACGCCGCAATTCCAAACGTGGATCGTCGACGGCCGCGGCCCGAAGGGCCTGTTCAAGACCAAGGATGGGCGCTGGGTGCACCAGTGGGTGCCGCTGCCGTCGTTCATTCTCGGGTCGTCGGAAGGCGACACGCTCGAGATCACCGATCAGGTCACCAAGCCGACCGAGGCGACGCTGCGCATCACGCCGAACCCCGACGACCTCGTGATCCTCTGGCACTACTACCCCGAGATGCGCGCCGCGATGGCCAAGTTCACGGCGCAGGAGTGGACCGATCACGCGGCGAAGGTGCGGGTCCCGTGCCAGCCGTTGCTGTCACCCGAAGAGGCGCTTCTCACGCAGACCTTCGTCGACGACGGGTGCGTCATCGAGGCCGACGGGGTGCGCCAAGTCGGCAGCGTGTACCGCATGTCGGCGAATGAGTTCGAGCTGGCGCCGACGCCCGCGCCCGAAGTGGGGGCGGATACCGAAGCAGTGATTGCTGAGGCCTTGGCCGCCGTCGGGGCGGACAAGCCGGTGGCACCGGCGGAGCCGGGCGACCTCGCCCACCCCCTCGCCGGCATCCGCGTGCTCGACTTCGGCTTCGCCGTCGCCGGTCCGTTCGGCACGCAGCTACTGGGCGACCTCGGCGCCGAGGTCATCAAGATCAACACGCTGTACGACGGGTTCTGGATGGCCAACCACGTCGGCCACTGCTGCAACCGCGGCAAGCGCTCGATCGCCATCAACCTCAACGACCCCGTCGGCCAGGAGATCGCCCGCAAGCTGATCGAATCCGCCGACATCTTCCAACACAACATGGGCGAGAACGCCATGGCGAAGATCGGGCTCGGCTACGACGACGTCAAGAAGATCAAGCCCGACATCATCTACTGCCACACCCGCGCCTTCGAAGAAGGCGACCACCGCCGCGGCCTGCCGGGCAACGACCAGACCGGCGCCGCGCTCAGCGGTACCGACTGGCTCGACAGCGGTCTCGACGACGACGGGTGGGGTCACTGGACCGGCATCTCGCTCGGCGACACCGGCAACGGCCTGCTGTCGGCCATCGCCATGACCCAAGCCGTCATGCACCGCGACCGCACCGGCGAGGGTCAGTTCATCAAGACGTCGATCCTTTACGCGCACCTGCTCAACGCGTCGTCGTGGGTCACGCCCGACGGGTCGGTGGCGGCCGACCGTCAGAAGATGGACAAGTGGCAGATGGGCTACAACGCCCTTTACCGCCTCTACGACACGGCCGACGGTTGGATCGTCATCGCGGTGCACACGCCATCGCAGCTGGACGCTCTCAACCGTGCGCTCGGTACGAGCATCGACGTGACGCCGTCGTACTCGATGGCACCGTTGGCGAACGACGCCGCGAACATCGCCACACTCGAGGCGTTGTTCAAGGAGAAGACGGCGGTTGAGTGGTTCTCGCTCCTCGACGGCGCGGGTGTGCCGATCGAAGTTGCCAACAAAGACTTCTGCCTCACGCTCTTCGACGACCAGGAGTTCATCGACAAAGGCTGGGTCACCAACTACGTGCATCCCTACGTCGGCCGTGAAGACGCGCTCGGCCTGCTGTGTGACTTGTCGGAGACGCCAGGCATCATCCAGGGCCCGCCGCTGGTGACCGGTCAGCACACCCGCGAGCTCATGGTCGAGCTCGGCTACAGCGACAGCGAAATCGACAAGTACATCGAGGCCGGCGTGCTCGGCGAGATGTCCGATCCCCACAAGGTCTGAGGTCCGAACAGATGGCTTTTGGATTCATGGGCACAGGCCGGCGCATCGATCAGGCGCAGGTCGACGCGTTGCAAGAAGGCAAGATCGTCATCCAGCGCTGTGTCGACTGCCAGACGTTGGTGCAGCCGCCGCGGCCGATCTGTCCTAACTGCCACTCGCTCGACCGCGACTGGGTCGAGAGCTCCGGCAAGGGCGTGGTCTACGCCTGGGTGGCGCCGGTGCACGGGGTGTTCGGCGTGGCCGAGGGCGAGCGACCCATCGTGGTGCTCGTCGATCTCGAAGAGGGCGTCCGCATGATGTCGGGCCTCAAAGACGTCGAAGTGGGCGACGTGCGCAACGGCATGGCCGTCGAGGCGCGCTTCAACGAGGACCCCGAAGACGGCGACAAGTGGGTGACCTTCCATCCCATCGACGAAGAGGTGAAGACCGAGCCGGTCATCCGGCCCGACTTCCACCCGGTTCCGTCCTCCCGGTTCAAGCAGCCAGCTGAAGTGCTGTGGGATCGCACGGCGATCAGCGGCATCGGCCAGACCGAGTTCTCCAAGGACTCGGGCCGGCCAGTCATCCAGCTGGCGGCCGAAGCTTCGTTGGCGGCCATCCGCGACGCCGGTCTGTCGCCGGCCGACATCGACGGCATGGTCACCTTCACTGGCGACCAGAACCAAGAGATCGCTCTGTGCGACACGCTCGGCATTCCCGAGATCACCTGGGAAGGTCGAGCTGTCGGCGGCGGCATGGCCTCGACCTCGGTGGTTCAGCTCGCCGCCGCGGCGGTCATCTCGGGTGCCGCGACCAACGTGTTGATCTACCGCGCCTTCAACGAACGGAGTGAGCAGCGCTTCGGCCAGCCGAACCCGGGGATGATGGCGCGCGGCGCCCGTCCCAAGGCGGCCCGCTTCTTGAACACCCCGGCGGGCATGTACTCGCTGTGGTGGCAGCGCTACATGCACGAGTACGGCGTCACCAACGAGGACTTCGCCCACTACAGCGTCGCGGCGCGCAAGCACGCGGCCACGAACCCCAACGCGTGGTTCTACAACCGGCCGATCACCCTCGACGATCACCAGAACTCGCGCTGGATCGTCGAGCCCGTCATCCGACTCCTCGACTGCTGCCAGGAGTCCGACGGCGGCGTCGCCATGATCGTCACCACGCGCGGAACGCGCCGCCGACGCTCCGAACCCGGCGGTCAAGCTCATCTCCGCCGGCCAGGGTTACGCCGGCAAGAACGGCGGCGGCGGCCTCGGGTACTTCGAAGGCGACCTGTCCCGCTTCGCGGACTGCCGGGTCTCAGGGCGTCAGGCGTTCCGCGATGCCGGCATGGGTCCCGACGACATCGACGTCGCCATGATCTACGAGAACTTCACGCCGCTGGTGTTCGTCACGCTCGAAGAACTTGGCTTCTGTGGACCGGGCGAGGCGAAGGACTTCATCCGCGAAGGCAACCTCGACATCGGCGGCAAGCTACCGACGAACACCCACGGCGGCCTCCTCGGCGAGGCCTACATCCACGGCGTCAACAACGTGCTCGAAGCCGTCCGCCAGCTCCGCGGCACCGCCGCCAACCAGGTCGACAACTGCGAAACCGCCCTGGTCGCCAACGGCGTCGGCACGCTCATCTTCGGCAAGGCGTAGCTGTCTCTTATTGACAAACGATAAGAGATCGTTCATATTGTTTATCGATATGGAGACCGAACTTCTTCCGGCGGGCCGGGCGCTGCGCGCTCTCGATCGGGGCTTGACGTTGTTCGTCGTCCTGTTCGCGGTGGGCACTCTCGTGGCCCTCGCCACCGTGCCGTCCACCCTTGGTTCCGGCGGAATCGGGCTCGACGCGAAGGTGGACAGCCGTGCTGTCGCCGCCGCCGCGGCGGCCGAGGTGCCGTACAAAATCGAGCGCGCGAACGTCGTCGTGAACGTGCACGTACCGAAAGCCGATCGCGACACTCGCGCCGTTGTCGCCATTGCCACGCTCGGCGCCATCGCGCTCGGGTGGGTCGGGCTCATCACGCTGCGGCGTGTCGTCGGCTCTGCGCGCGACGGCGAACCGTTCGACGCCCGCAACGTTGGCCGCCTACGCATGCTCGGCACCGTCCTGCTGGCCGTGCCGTTGCTGGCGACCCTGGGCAATCGGGTACTCGAGAACACCTTCGACGCGGCCGACCTGAACCCGCGCTTCGCGACGGTCGACGTTTGGCTCATCTTGGTGATCGCCTTCAGCGTGTTCGCGCTGGCAGAAGTGTTCCGTCAAGGGACCGCGCTGCGGGAGCTCGAGCAGACGACGATCTGACGTGCCGATTTATGTCCATCTGGACGGGGTACTGGCCGAGCGCGGCATGACGCTCACCGAACTAGCCGACCGTGTCGGCATCACGCTTGCCAACCTGTCGATCCTGAAAACGGGCAAGGCTCGCGCGGTGCGGTTCTCCACCCTCGAAGCGCTGTGCGAAGTACTCGAGTGCCAGCCCGGCGACCTGTTGTCCTGGGCCGACTAGCGCTCCTTGGGTTTACGGGCGAAGCGGAACTGCAACAACATCGAGCCGCCGTCGACCGGGATGGACGCGCCGTTCACGTAGCTGGCCTCCTCCGAGGCGAGGAAGGTGATCATCGCGGCGATCTCGTCGATCTCGGCGAAACGGGCCGCGGGGATCCACTTGCAGGAGTCGTCGAGGATCTCGGCCGGCGTCTGCAGCACGTTGGGGGTGGCGATGCACCCGGGCAGTACGGCGTTGGCCGTGATACCGCTCTCGGCGTACTCCAACGCGATCGACCGGGTCAGGCCGATCAGCGCCGCCTTCGACGCCGCGTAGTGCGCGCCGCGGTAGTGGCCGTCGACCGATGCGATGCTCGCCACGTTGATGACGCGTCCGTACCCCCGCGCCAGCATCGCCGGCAGCACGCGTTGGCACACGTTGAACGCGCCGGTGAGGTTCACGCCGATGTAGTGATTCCACGATTCGGTCGTGATGCGATCGGCGCGGACGAACTCGCCGAACACTCCGGCGACGTTCGCACAGATGTCCACGTCCGGAAGTACGAGCGTTCGGTCAGTGATGTCGTGTTCTGGAAGGTCGATGCCAAACACCTCGTAGCCCGCAGCCTCAAGCTGCTGCACAACCACCGCGCCTAACGCGCCCTTCGCTCCCGTGACGAGCGCCTTCATCGCAAGCTCGATCGGGGCCCGAAGCGCAGCTGCTGGGTCATGGCGCCGCCGTCGACGGGAATGGCGGCGCCGTTGATGTAGGCGGTCTCCGGTCGGGCGAGGAAGGCCACCAGGCCGCCGACCTCCTCGACAGTGCCGAAGCGCCCAGCCGGGATGGTCGCTCGGGCGATCTCGAGGATGTCTTCGGGCGCGGCCAGCGCCTTCTCGGTGCCGATGAGGCCGGGCAGGACCGCGTTGACCGTGATGCCGGCCGGCGCGAATTCGTTGGCGAAGGTCTTGGTCAGCGAGATGAGGCCGAGCTTCGAGGCGCCGTACGCCGCCTGCTTGTAGGCGCCGCCGGACGAAATGCTCGAAATGTTCACTATGCGACCGAACTGCTGCTGCAACATCGGCTCTACGGCGGCCCGCATCAGGAAGAACGGTCCCGAGAGGTTCACCGCCACTTCGCGGTCGAACGTGTCGGGATCCATGCGGTGGACCAGGCCCATCGCCTCGAACATCCCGGCGTTGTTGACCAGCACGTCGAGACGACCATGGTCCGCCACCACGCGTTCGACCAGAGCCGCGCAGGCATCGGCGTCGGCCACGTCACAGTCTTCGACGTCAACGCCGACGACCGCGTGACCGTCTTTGACGAGCGCGGCCATGATCCCGCGGCCGATGCCACCGCGTGCCCCCGTCACCAGCGCGACCCCCACGAGTCCAACCCTATTGCAACTGCTATGTCGCGTGGCTAGGGTCCTTGGCAGGCAGGGGATTCGGGGGGAATTCAGTGGAAGCAGCGAAGACGCTTTGGCGTAGTCCCGTTTATGGGCTTGCGCTTAAATCGCTCGCGCTTCTCGCGTTCCTGCCCGGGTTCTTCTCCCTCATCGGGGACCCGCCGCCGCTCGGCATCTACCTGCAGGGGGCGATCGTCGGATGCATGCACGCGCTGATCGCCATCGGGCTGATCCTCGTGTACCGCTCCAACCGCGTCATCAACTTCGCCCAGGCCAGTCTCGGGGCTACGCCGGTCGTCCTTGCCGTTCTTCTAATGCAGCGCCGCAACTACCCGTACTGGCAAGCGGTGCTCATCACGGTGATCGGCTCGCTGCTGCTCGGCGCGCTGGTCGAGTTCGCCTTCATCCGCCGCTTCAACAAGGCGCCCCGCCTCATCCTCACGCTGGCGACCATCGGCATCGCCCAGTTCCTCGGGTTCTTCGAAGTCGGCCTCAGCCTGGCCGGGTGGGTGCGCGGCGACGCCGCCGTCCAAGGGTCGGCCAACCGCATCGTCACGCCGTTCAGCGACGCTCGGGCGGAGATCGGCGCGGTCAACTTCTCCGGTGACCACCTCGTCACCGTGGTGCTCGTTCTCGTGCTGGCGCTCGGACTCGGCGCCTTCTTCCGCTACACCAACATCGGCATGGCGGTGCGGGCTTCGGCCGAGAACGCCGACCGCGCCGCGCTCATGGGCATCCCCGTCCGCCGCGTGCGCACGATCGTGTGGGTAATCGCCGGACTGCTGTCGGGCGTGGGCGTGTTCCAACGCTCGATCCTTATCGGCAGCCTGCCCGCTGGCCTGACGGGCGCGACCACGCTCCTCTACGGACTGGCGCCCGCCGTCATCGCCCGGATGACGAGCATCCCCACGGCGATTGTCGCCGGGTTCGGGATCGGCATCATCGACGTCGGCGTCTTCTATTCGACGCGCAACGCCACGCTGTCGACGGCTCTCGTGCTCCCGATCGTCGTCATCGCCCTGCTCATGCAGCGCAGCAAGCTCTCCCGCGCCGAAGACTCCGGCGTCGAGACGTGGCGCCAGGTCAAGGAAGTACGGCCGATCCCCGACGAACTCAAGGGCGAGCGCTCCGTCGTCATCGGCACCTGGGTCGTGCGCGTGGTCTTCGCCGGGCTCGTCTTGGCGCTGCCGTATCTCACCGGCACCGGTCGGACCGACCTCGCGTCGGTGCTGATCGTGTACGCCATCGCTGGCGTGTCGCTCGTGATTCTGACGGGGTGGGCTGGCCAGATCAGTCTCGGCCAGTTCGCCTTCGTGGGTGTGGGGGCGGCCGTCGCCGGCGGTCTCGTGGCCAACCACCACACCGACCTCATCACGGCACTGTTCGTCGCCGGGCTCGTGGGCGCCGGTTTGTCGCTACTGATCGGTCTGCCGGCGGTGCGACTCCCGGGCCTGTTCCTGGCGGTCACCACGCTCGCCTTCGCCGCCAACACCCAGTACTTCTTCCTCCAGAAGCGCTACTTCGGATGGCTGCTCCCGAAGTCCGGCGAGTTCGTCGAGCGCCCGATGCTGTGGGGCCGCATCGACCTGCGCGGCGACTACGCGTTCTATTACACGTGCCTGTTCTTCTTCGTACTCGCGGCGGCGTCGGCGCGCTCGATCCGGAAGCACCGCTCCGGCCGCGTGATGATGGCCGTGCGCGACAACCCGCGCTCGGCGCAGTCCTACGGCATCAGCGCCACCAAGGCGCGTCTGGCGGCCTTCGCCATCTCGGGCTTCTTCGCGGCGGTCGCCGGCGGGCTCTTCGCCCACATCCAGGGCGTGGTCGACCCCAACCAGTTCTCGCCCAGCCAGAGCCTGCAGATCTTCTCCATGTGCGTGATCGGAGGCCTCACCTCCGTCGGCGGCGCGCTGGTCGGCGCGCTGTACGTGCTCGGCTTCCAGTACTTCTTGCCCGACTACTCGCTGCTCGCCTCCGGCATGGGCATGTTGCTCCTGCTGCTGTTCTTCCCTGGCGGCCTGTCGGAGTTGGGCATCAACCTGCGCGACGCCTACCTCCGCCGCGTCGCCATCAAGAAGGGCATTCACGTGCCGAGCCTGCTCGCCGACTCGTTGCAACCGACTGACGAACGCGCAGAGGACGAAGAGCTGTTCGAAGAGATCGCAGCGGACGAACGCGAACTCGCGCCGACGGGGGCGAAGAAGTGATCAAGGAGCGCCTCAACAAGATCACGGGCGGTGCCGCCGCGTTCCCGCTGCTCGTCCTGTTCGGGCTGAACATCGTCGACGAACTCGACCGCGCGGCGTTCCAGGTACTGCTCCCCAATATCCGCGACAGCTTCGGCCTGAGCATCGCCGGCGTACTAGCCGTGCAGGCTTTCGTCGAGCCGGTGGCGATCGGACTTGGCCTGTTCGTCGCGTACTTCGCCGACCGCGGCCGGCGCACGCGCATCGCCGCGCTCGGCGGCGCGGTTTGGGCAGTGTTCTCCGTCGCGACGGGCTTCGCGCTCAACGTAATCCTGCTGGGGCTTGCGCGGATTGGCGCCGCCCTCGGAAAGTCGGTGAACCAGCCGACACACAACAGCCTGCTGTCGGATTACTACCCGACCGGCGTGCGCGCCACTGTCTACGCCGTGCACGGCTCGGCCGACCCGATCGGGCGCATGCTCGGCCCAATCGCTGCGGGCGCGATCGCGCTCTACTTCTCGTGGCGCGTGCCGTTCATGCTGGCGGCGATCCCGACGATGATCCTCGTGTTCTTCGCCCTCGGATTGAAGGAGCCCAAGCGGGGTGTGCAGGACCGCCTCGCGCTCGGCGCGGCGTTGGAGGACGCGGAGACCGAGGAGACGCCGCCGACGCTCTCCGAGGCGTTCCGGATGCTGTTCGCCGTGAAGTCGCTGCGGCGTATCTACCTGGCGCTGCCGTTCATCGGTGCGGGTGCCGCCGGCGCCGGCTCGCTCCTCAGCCTGTTCTGGGCCGACGTGTACCACCTCAACGAGCTGCAGCGCGGCTTCATTGCGTCCGGCAGTCAACCCGTCGCGTTGATCGGCTTGGCTGTCATCGCGCCGCTGTCGCAGCGTCTGATGAACCGCGATCCGGCGCTCGCGCTCCGGCTGCTCGGGTTCAGCTCGATCGTCACGGCCGCGTCGTATGCCCTGATCGCGCTCTCGCCGAATGTGTGGGTGGCGATCGTCGGTGCGTTGTTGCAGACCGCGGTCCTCGCCGCGCTGCTCCCCGGCGTCTACGCCATCTTCTCTGTCGTTATTCCGGCGAAGGTGCGCTCGCTCGGCTTCATCTCGGGGTTGGTCTTCGCCGCCCCGGGAGCGTTCGTCCTCGTGTTCGTCGGCGCCATCGGCGACACCTTCGGCCTCCGCGTCGGCATCCTGGTGATGATCCCGCTGTACGTCGGCGGTTTCCTCGTCATCGCGTCGGCCGGCAAGTTCCTCGCCGACGACATCCATTCGGTGCGCGTGCAGTCGATGGCCGAGCAGGAAGTGCGCAAGGCGCTCGCCGAGGGCGACCCGAAACAGCTGCTCATCCGCGACCTCGACGTTGGTTACGACCAAGTGCAGGTCATCTTCGGCGTCGACATCGAGATGGCACCCGGCGAGATCGTGGCGTTGCTCGGAACCAACGGCGCCGGCAAGTCGACGCTGCTGCGCGCCATCTCCGGCCAGACCGATCCGATGTCGGGCGCTATCTATTTCGACGGTGTCGACATCACCCACATCGACCCGCTCGGCACGTTCGCATTGGGCATCGTGCAGATGCCCGGTGGCCGCGCCGTCTTCCCAAGCCTGACCGTCGAGGAACACCTGCACCTCGCCGGATGGAGCATGAAGGACGACCCCGAGCACGTGGCGACGGCGACCGCCGAGGTGCTCGAGATCTTCCCGCGCCTCAAGGAACGATGGGAGCAGGCGGCGGGCAACCTGTCGGGCGGCGAGCAGCAGATGCTGGCGCTGTCGATGGCGCTGGTGGCCAAGCCGAAGCTGCTCATGATCGACGAGTTGTCGCTCGGCCTCGCGCCGACCATCGTCGCCCAGCTGCTCGACGTGATCCGGCGCATCAACGCGCAAGGCACCTCCGTGCTCATCGTCGAGCAGTCCGTCAACGTCGCGCTCACGATCGCCGACCGCGCCTACTTCCTCGAAAAGGGCGAAGTCCGCTTCTCCGGACCGACCGCCGAACTGCTCGACCGCGGCGACATCCTGCGCGCCGTGTTCCTCGAAGGCGCAGGGCAAACGAACAGCAAGGCAAACAGCAAGGCGAACGGCAAGGCCAACGGCAAGGTCGCCGCGAAGCCGGCGAAGCGAGTGATCGATCGCAGCGTGCTACCGGCGCTCGACATCCGCGGCATCACCAAGGCGTTCGGCGGCATCCTCGCGGTGAACGACGTGTCGTTCTCGGTGGCTCCCAACGAGATCCTCGGCCTCATCGGTCCGAACGGCGCCGGCAAGACCACGATCTTCGACCTCATCTCCGGGTTCGTCGAGATCGACGACGGCACCGTCACCCTCGACGGCACCGACATCACCCGCCTGGCACCCGACGCCCGGGCGCGACTCGGACTCGGTCGTTCGTTCCAGGACGCTCGCATCTTCGGCTCGCTGACGGTCGCCGAGAACCTGGCCGTGTCGATGGAACGGCACCTCAGTGTGCGCGACCACCTCGCCGACGCGCTGGCGCTGCCGGCGGTCGCCGAGCAAGAGCTCGACATCAATTTCTCGGTCGACGAGTTGATCGAGCTGATGAACCTCGGGGCGTTCCGCAACAAGTTCGTGTCCGAGTTATCCACCGGGTCGCGGCGCATCGCTGACCTGGCGATGGCTATCGCCCATGACCCGAGCGTGCTGATCCTCGACGAACCGTCGTCGGGCATCGCCCAGCGCGAGGCCGAGGCACTCGGTCCGCTCATCCAGCGCATCCAACGCGAGGTCGGCTGCGCCGTGCTCGTCATCGAGCACGACATGGCCCTAGTCATGGGAATCTCCGACCGCATGCTGGCCCTCGAGCTCGGCGCCGTCGTCGTCGCAGGCACGCCCGAAGAAGTCGTGCGCAACCCGCAGGTCGTGTCGGCCTATCTCGGCGGTGACCTGTCGACTATCCAGCGGTCCGGCACCGCGGCCGCGAGCACAAAACGCAAGACCACGCGAAAGACTCCGACGAATGCGTAAGTGGATCGCCGGTCTCCTGTTGTTGATGGGCGCGATCTCGCTGCCCGCCACCACATCGGTCGCCCAGGCGCCGGACGGGCAAGGTTGGTGGTGGCAGTACAAGGAGATCGAACTGCCCGCCGACCCCAAGGCACTCGTGCCGCAGTACCCCGGCCTGCCCGAACTGCCACCGCCGGCATCGGTGCCCGAGGACGGTCTCTACGTAGCCGGCAACCCGACGGGACCCGAGGCCATCTCGGCGCTCGCGTGGGTGATCCCCGAAGGCGCGTCGGCCGACACGCTCACGCTGATCGCCGCTGCGCCGTTGACACCGACCACCGAAATCCGGCTGTGCCCGACCAACGCCAGCTGGCAGCCGGTACAGGCCGGACGGTGGGCGAGCAAGCCGCTGTACCAATGCCCGGCTGACGCGCCCGTCGGCGTGGTGCCCACCGACGGCTCGAAGATCACGTTCACGCTCGGCAAGCTCGGCCAGTCGCAGCTGATCGACATCGTGCTAGCGCCTGTCGACCAGTCGGCGTTCCAGGCCAACTTCAACAAGCCCGACGCCAAGTCGCTCAACGTCATCCCCGGCGCCACTGGTGACACGACCGGCGCCGGAGCGGGCTCGGGTGTGCTCGGCACCTCCAACGAGCCGAACTCGATCAACTACGCGCTCACCGACCCCGCCTACGTTCCGGAGCTGGCCCCGTACCTGAACCAACCGCCCGCCGACCAGGCGTTGGGTACCGCCCCGACGATCAACTACCCGCAACAAGCGGCGCCCGTCGCGGCGACGTCACCCGCGAAGGATCGGTTGGAGAACTTCGCCGTCTTCGGATTGATCGCGTTGGCCGCGCTCTTCAGTCGTTTCCGCGGCACGCCGGCGCGGGAACCACAGTCGCTCGTGAAGTTCGGCAAGCACGATGAGGCCGAGGAATGAAGCAGCTCTCACGCAACAAGATGTTCCTGGTCGCCATCGCGCTGCTGGTGTTCCTGCCGAGCTGCCAGCTGGTGCGCGTGCACTGGGCGACGCTGACCCGCGTCGACGCCCCGCTGAGCATGCGCGCCGACAAGCGCCTGTCGATGCAGGAACCCGACCAGGAAGAGCTCGTGCACTTGCCGGTCACGGTGAAGTGGAAGTCCGAGGACTTCGACCTCTCCAACGGCAACCAGTTCGGGGTCTTCATCAACTCGTCGATCCCGAGCCCGGGCGACCCCGCCCGCGTGCGGCTGTGCAGTCGCCTCGCCGAGCTGCCGCCGGCACCCGGCGACTACCGCGGTGTGTGCGTCGACCAGCGCGACCGCATCCTGTTCACCACCAAGCACGCGGTCACCATCGAGTGCTTCGAGCCGCACTTCAACCGCGGCAAGCGCCGCATGAACGACCACCAGGTGACCGTCGTGCTGCTCGACAAGGACAAGCGCCGCATCGGCGAAGCCGCGGCCGAAGTGCCGTTCCGCGTCGACGCCAAAGATGCACGCACGTGCCGGGGGTTTGACTCGTGAGCCGTATTCGTCTTGTCGCGCTGCTAGCGCTCGTGCCCGTCCTGCTGGCGGGCTGCTCGGTGAGCCCGGGCGACAAGGTCACCGTCACGATGAAGGAATGGTCGATGGCGGTCAGCCCCGCCGAGGCCACCTCGGGTCGCGTCCGCTTCGAGATCGACGCTGTCGGCGAGACGAAGCACGACTTCGCGCTGCTGCTGGCCAAGGACATCGCCGCCGTGCCCAAGCTCCCCACCGGTGCGCTCGATCTCGGGGGCGCCAACCGCCCCATCGACGAGATCGAAGCTTTCGAGCCCGGCCACTACATCGCCACCACGCCGAACCTGCTCGCCGGCGACTACCTCATGGTGTGCACGCTCGTCACCGGCGGCGTGCCGCACTACGCGCAAGGCATGGTCACCAAGTTCCACGTCAACGAGCGCACGAAGAAGTCGAGCTGATGTCGTACGAGGCCTACTTTTGGGACGGCGTGAAGGACCGGACGCTCTTGCTGCGCCGTTGCGTCGGGTGCGGCGAATTGCAACACCCGCCGACGCCGATGTGCGGCCATTGCCACGGCCTCGAGTGGGAGACGCAGAAGGCCACGGGCCGCGGCACCGTCTACTCGTGGATCGTGTCGCGCCATCCGTCGCAGCCCGATGACAACCCTCGCATCGTGGCGCTGGTCGAGCTCGCCGAAGGCGTGCGCCTCGTGTCGAACCTGATCGGGATCGACGCCGCCGACGTGCGCAACGACATGGAGGTCGAAGTGACCTTCGTCGAGTACGGGCAAGACTTGCTGCTGCCGCACTTCACGCCGGTGGCCTCGTGACGGAGTCGCTGCACGACAAGACAGCCATCGTCGGCATCGGCCAGACGGAGTTCTCGAAGAACTCAGGACGCACGACACTGCAACTCGCGGCCGAAGCGTCACTGGCCGCCATCACCGACGCCGGCCTGCTGCCGAAGGACATCGACGGCATGGTCACTTTCGCCGCGGACCAGAACGACGAACTAGCGCTCATGCGCAACCTCGGCGTACCGGCGCTGCGCTTCACGGCGCGCACCCGTGGCGGTGGCGGCGGCTCCGCGGCCACGCTGCAACTGGCGGCGGCGGCTGTCGCGTCGGGAGCGGCCACCAACGTGTTGGTGTACCGCGCCTTCAACGAACGATCGGGCGGACGGTTCGGCCAACCGATGACTGGCGCGGGCAGGCCGCTGGCGAACGCCGGGCCCGGTCCGCAGGGCATGGGTGCGTGGGGTTGGTACATCCCGTATGGCCTGGACACGCCGGCGAAGATCTACTCGCTGTGGACGCAGCGCTACATGCACAAGTACGGCGTGGAGAACGCCGACTTCGGCCGCTACACCGTCTCGGCGCGCAAGCACGCCGCCACCAACCCGGCGGCGTGGTTTTACAACCGGCCGATCACCCTCGACGATCATCAGAGCTCGCGCTGGATCGTCGAACCGATCTTGCGGCTGCTCGACTGCTGCCAGGAATCAGACGGCGGCGTCGCCCTCGTCGTCACCACGCCCGAGCGGGCGCGCGATCTGGCGCAGCCCGGCGTGCGCATCGCCGCCGCCGACCAGGCGCACCTGCAGGACGGTGACGAGCTGTTCGACTTCTACCTCGGCGACCGCTCCACCTTCCCGGAGGCGGGCGCGCTCGGCCGCCAGATGTGGCAGACCTCCGGGCTCACGCCCGACGACATCGACGTCGCCATGATCTACGAGAACTTCAGCCCGCTGGTGTTCCTGCAGCTCGAAGCGTTCGGCTTCTGCGGCGCCGGCGAGGCGAAGGACTTCATCAAGGACGGCAACATCGAGCTCGACGGCGAGCTACCCGTCAACACCCACGGTGGCCTGCTCGGCGAGGGCTATATCCACGGCGTCAACAACATCCTCGAAGCGGTGCGTCAACTGCGCGGCACCGCGGTGAATCAGGTCGACAACGTGGAGCACGTACTGGTGGCTGCCGGACGCAGCGGCGCCATCCTCGGCAAGCTTTGAGTCGAGCGATCTGGTTTGCATCGGCGTCGCGAGGCGACGGCGATGCAAACCAGATCGTTCAGCTGCGGCGGCCGGTGAGGAAGCCGCGGCCTTTGGTGCCGACGGCCGACTCGACGTAGGCGGCCAGCGAAGCCACCAGCATGCGCCGTTCTTCGCGGTGGCCTTCGGGGTTGGCGCGGTTCGTGGGCAGCGCGGCGACGTGGCCCTGGTCGATGGCCATGCCCCGCAAGGCGGCGAAGACGTACGTGCTCAGCTTGGTGCGGTCGGGGTGATCCTCGGGCGCGGCGTCGCCGATGACGTCGCGCAGCAGCTTCGGCAACGACTTGGCCATGTGGAGCTGGTTCTCGTCCATCGCCGCGCGGGTCTGCGCTTCGGTGGTGGGATCGTGGCTGAGGTTCAGCATCACTTGCATGTAGGCGAGGAACTCGGGGCGGGCGTAGTAGCCCCACACCAGTTCGGCCAGCTGATCGATGCGCTCGGCGAGCGTGGCACCGTCGAGCGTGGTCTCGCCCAGGTCGTGCTGCAGCTCGGCGGCTGCCCGCTGGAGCACGGCCAGCAGCAGCGCCTCGCGGGTGCCGAAGTGGTACTGGATGACGCCCCAGGTCACCTCGGCGCGGCGGGCAATCTCGTTGGAGCTGGCCCGGTAGAAACCCTCTTCGAGGATGCAGGCGATGGCGGCGTCGACGACGCGCGCGGGCGTGGACTCGTCGTTCGAGGAGTCACCCTTGGTCGACTTTGAACGCCCGTTCGCGGGACGGGTCGACTCGGCTTGTGGTGTACGGCGCGGCGGCATTTGTTGTGACTTTACTGTAGGTTGGCGCGAACCCATAGCGGTAGCTATGACACGACGGTCTGGGGGGACGGACGTGGCAAACAGGCGGGCCAAGCTGAGGCAGGCCCTTTTGTGGCAGGCACTCGGCCGACAACGCAAGTGGGTCGTGTGGGCCCTCGTGCTGTTCATCCTCAGCGCGCTGGCAACCCTGGCCGTCACACAGGTGACCGTCGGCATGGTGGACCAGGGCATCGACGAGCGGACCAAGCCACTCGAGCCGTTCTTGTGGCAGATCATCGGGCTGGCGGCCGTCGCCATGGTGGCGGGTTTCGCGCAGAGCCTCGTAACGCGCCGCCTCGCCTACCAAATCGAGTTCGACATTCGCACGCGGCTCTACAACGCCGTGCAGTCCGCCAAGCCGGCGCGCTTGCGTTCTCTGGCGAGCGGGCAACTCATCACGCGCTCGATCACCGATGTCCACGTGCTCGAAAACTTCCTTCGGTTCGCACCGTTGGTGGTCGGCATCCTGCCGCTGTTCATCGGCGTCGGCATCTACATGCTCATTCTCAACCCGGTCATCGCCGTCGTCTCGATGGGCGGACTTCCGATCAACATCTGGCTGCTGCGCAAGTTCCGCACCCGCCTCTGGGGTCTGTCCTTCGCCGAGTTGAACGAGCGCGCCGAAGTCGCCTCGGCGATCGACGAACCCGTTCGCGGTATCCGCGTGGTGCGCGCCTTCGGGCGCGAGGAATACGAGCGCGGCCGGGTCGCGGCGACGGCGCTGCGCACGTACCGCTTCGCCATGACCCGCTGGCGCCTCCTGGCGCGCTTCGACATCCCGCTGAAGTTTGCACCGGCCATGTTGCAAGGGTTGCTGCTGTTCATCGGGGCCCGCCTGGTCCGGTCCGACTCGCTCACGCTCGGCACCTTCATGTTGGCGTTCCAGGTCTGCGCGTACGTCGTGCTCGTCGCCGGCTTCGTCGACGAAGGAGCGAGCCTGTGGCAGTACCTCCGCAGCGCGCAGCAGCGGCTCGGCGAAGTGCTCGGCTTCGGCGAAGACGCCCCGGCACCGGGCCGCGACGTGCCGCCCGCGGCCGACGGTCTGCGCCTCGACGCAGTGTCGGTCGCCTTCGACAGTCGCACCGTGCTCGACGGATTCGACCTGGCGGTCGCTCCGGGACAGCTGGTCGTGGTCACCGGCGGACCGAGCTCCGGTAAGTCCACGTTGGCGGCGATCGCGTCCGGGGCGCTGCTTGCGGACGACGGCGCCGCCCGCCTCGAAGGGGTGCCGCTCGACGAGCTCGACGCGCCGCAACTGCGCGGAGCGATCCGCGTGGCGTTCGAGGAGCCGTACCTGTTCGCCGCGACGGTGCGCGACAACCTCGAGCTGGGCGTGGTGGGGCATGCCACCGACGAAGCGATGGCGTTGGCGCTGCGGGTCGCGGCGGCCGATGACTTCGTGGCGGAGCTCGACGGAGGTCTGGCGGCCGCCGTCGGTGACCGCGGCCTCACGCTCTCGGGCGGGCAACGTCAGCGGCTCGGCCTGGCGCGCGCTCTGGTCGAGCCGCCGCGTGTGCTTGTACTCGACGACGCGCTTTCGGCCGTCAACCCGTCCCTGGAAGTCGAGATCTTGCGGCGCATCCGCGCCGAGTACCCCGACGTGGGAATCCTCTGCCTGAATCGGCGCTCGGGCACGACCACCATCGCCGACTTGCACGTGCCGCTGCCCGACCGTCACGAAGATGCGCCCGTGCTCACCGCGCCGGTGGGCGACGACATGATGGCCGACATCACCGCAGTAGCCGCCGACATCGTCTCCCAACTCGAGCTGTCGGACGACGAGCCCGGCGTGAGCGACGCCGATATCGTGCGCGATACGCCGCCATTGGCGCGGGAGGTGTTCCGCCCGTTCCGTCTCATCGCGGTGACGGCGGCCCTGGTCCTCGCCGGGCAGTCGCTCATCAAGTTCGCGCCCGAGTACTTCCTTGGCGAAGTGGCGGATGCAGTCAAGGAGCCGAGTTCTTTCGCCACCGACTGGCGCGCCGGATTCCTCGTCGTCCTCGGGCTCGTCGGCGCGCTATCGGCCTATGCGTTCCGCGTTCTGGCGCAGCGATGTGCCCAGGGTGTGATGTACCTGATGCGGCGCCGCGTCTTCGAAAGGCTGTCGCGGCTCGGGATCGATTTCTACGACCGGGAGCTGCCGGGCCAGGTCGCCGCCCGCGTCATCTTCGACCTCGACACGTTGCAGATCTACATCTCACACACGTTGTATCTGACGTTCACGAGCGCCGGCACGATCCTCGCTGGCCTGTCTGTGGTGCTGGTGCTGGCGCCCGGCGTATTCCCCATCGTGGCCGGTCTCATGGGGTTGATCGCGCTGGTGCTGGCCTTGCAGTATCCGATCGCGAACCGGGCTTACGCCCGTCAGCGCGATGCGCTCGGCCTGGTGACGTCGACCTTCGAGGAGGACTTCGTCGCCCGCGATGCCATCCGTGGTTACGGCGCAGTTCCGCGTCAGACGGCGCGGTTCGTCGCTCGCTCGATGGAGCTACGAAGTGCTCGGCGGTGGGTCGCGTTCGTGACGACCAGCTTCGGCGACATCGTGCAGTTTGGTTCGCACACGCTGGCGGCGCTGGTGCTCTACCGATCGGGCAACCTCGCGCTTGCCGGCACGATCAGCGTCGGAACGGTTCTGACACTGCGCGCCGTCGCGCAAACAGCGACCACGCCGCTATCGGCCTTGTCGCGCATGTACACCGAGTTCCTCGAGGTACGCGTGTCGTGGCGGCGCCTGCAAGAGCCGTTCAACGTGCCGATGCTCCTCGTCGAGCGCGACGACGCGCGGGAGTGCCCGCGATTGCGCGGCGAGATCGAGTTCGACGGCGTCGCGTTCGCCTACCCGCACACGGGACGCACCGTGCTGCATGACGTGTCGTTCCGCGTTCCGGCAGGCACGGTGCTGTCGATGGTCGGCTACACCGGAGCCGGCAAGTCGACGATCTCGAAACTGCTGCTGCGCACGTACGACCCCGACGCTGGCGCGGTGCGCGTCGACGGCATGGATCTGCGCGACCTCACGCTCGACTCGTACCGCCGCCGCATCTCCGTCGTGCCACAGGACGCGTTCCTGTTCAAGGGCACCGTCGCCTCCAACATCGCCTACGGCAATCTCGACGCCACGCGCACCGAGATCGAGGCTGCGGCGATTGCCGTGTGCGCCGACGTCGTGCTCCACTCATTGCCGGGCGGTTTCGACTGCGTCGTCGAGGAGGAGGCGCGCAACCTCACCGCCGCCCAGCGGCAGCTCATCGCGCTGGCGCGGGCGTGGTTGGCCGGGCCCGATGTCCTCGTACTCGACGAAGCGACGTCGTGTCTCGATGCGCGATTGGAGCAGCGCGTGCTCGAAGCCGTCGGCCGCCTCAACTGCACGACGGTCATGGTCACCCACCGCGACAACGTCGTCGCCGCGTCCGACCTCGTCGTCGTGCTCGACGAGGGCCGCGTCGCCGAAGTGGGCACGCCAAGCGACCTCCGCGGCGCCGGCGGCGCCTACGACCGCCTGTGGGTCCAAGAACCCGAGAAGCGGGCGGAAGACGCCGAGGCAGAGACCGAACCGGAGCCCGCCCCCGCCTAGACGTTTGGGTGCGCGTAGCTGAACATCGTCAAATAGACGCACCCAAACGTCAGAGGAGGTCGCGGACCCAGCGGTCGAGGGCGTCGTACAGGACCGAGCGGCCCTCGAAGGCGTGGTGGGAGTGCCCCGTCTCGGGGAGGACGACGGTGGTGACTTCGGGCGACTTGGGGAACCCCGCCGGGATGTCTTCGATCGGGCCGGTGATGTCGAGTTCGCCGTTGGCGATCAGTACCGGTACGTCGATGACGGCCATCTCGGGCTTGATGCTGCCGGGCACAATCGAGGTCATCGCCGCGAGCGGCGGCGGTGGCGCGGCGATGCGCCGCACGGCGTCGGCGACGTCGGGCGACAGCTTGTTGCTGTGGAACATGACCGGTCGCCGGGGCGGCGGATCCGTGGCCGACGTGGTGTCGATCGGCGCGTCGTCGGGCGGCCGCTGCTGCATCGGGTACTCGCCCCGCGCAGCGACGATCTTCGGCAGCGCGGCGCGTAGCGCCAATGGGTCGTCGATGTAAGCGACGAGATCCGGCGGTACGAAGTCCGGCAGGCCGCGGTTGGCGAAGCCCGTGAGGGCGATGGCCGAGAACGTGCGGTAATGCGCTTGTTGGATGGCGATGAGCATCGAGCCCATCGAGTGGCCGACACCGATCGCCGGCAGGTCGGGGAGTCCCTTCAGCACGCGCGAAAACGCTTCGTGTTGCTCGGCGGCCAGGACCTCGACGGTGAGCTCCATGGGCGGCGGCTTCGAACTCTCGCCGACACCCAAGTGATCGGCGAGCAGGACGTAATGACCTTTGGCCGCCAGCGTGCGGGCGAAGCTGTGCGAGCCGTTGGCACCGGGCACATCGAGATCCCAGTAGCGCCGCGTAACGCCGCCTCCTGCCAAGCAGCAGAGGATCGAAACCGGGGCCCGCGTCGGTTCGAACACCTCCACGGCCATGTGGCGCTCACTCTGCATCTTCGGTTCGCTCGCCGGCTCGCTCACTGTTTCCACATCCCGTTCCTGATGTCGCGCACGGTTGCGGGATCGAAAGCCGCGATCTGCTCCGCCAGGGCGATGGCGGTCGGCAGAACGTCCGCCGACGGGACGACGCGGTTGACCACGCCGAGCTCGTACAGCCGGCTCGCGGGCACCCGCTCACCCAGGAGCGCCCACTCCAGCGCCGTCGGCAGCGGCACGCGCGACGGGAAGTCGAGCGCGCCGCCGTGAGGAACCATGCCGGCCTTCACCTCGGGGAGGCCGAAGTCGCAATGTTCGCCGGCCACGATCAGGTCGCAGCGCATGGCGATCTCGAACCCACCGCCCATGGCCATGCCGTTGACCGCCGCCACCGTCGGCAACCGGTCGGGCGAGCCCATCGCCGCATTCCACGCCGTGAACGCTTCGCCGGCGGCGCCGCGGTCCGCCGCCAGCGCCTTGAGATCCATCCCGGCACTGAAGGCGACGTCACCAGCGCCCGTCAGCACGGCCGAGCGGTACCCGTCGCTTGCCGCGGCATCGCTCAACACACCGGCGACTTCGATGATGGTGGCCGGGTCGAGAGCGTTGCGGACTTCCTGGCGATCCCAGCGCAGAACGACGACCGCGCCGTGCTGTTCGACGGCGAGCGCGTCCCCCATAGCGCCCGCAATGATGCACTAGTTTGCGCTTCGTGGTCGACACGGCGCTGCTCTCGCGCCTCGGCGTCGTCTTGCGAGAGATCCGCCGCGGTACCGCGCAGGATCTGCGCTCCCGCCTGTACGGCGAACTCGTCGACCTCGCCCAGGCCGACTGCCTCGAAGTCATCGCCCTGCGCGGTTCGTGCACGATGTCCGAGCTGGCCAGCGAGTTGCGGGTCGATGCGTCGGCCGCCACCCGCACCGTGCGCCGCTTGGTCGACGGGGGCTATGTGACCCGGGCGGCGGCGCCCTCCGACGCGCGGGCCGTGGTGGTCAGCCTCACCGATGAAGGCCTCGTGCTGGTGAAAGAGATCGGGCAGCGCAGCCTGGCCGCCGTGCTCGACATCTTCCGCGAGTTCAGCGACGACGAGCAGAAACAGCTTGTTGACCTGCTGGAACGCTTCGTCAAGGGCATCGACAGGACTCGCGCAACCGCGCCCTGACCAACCTGGTTGACTGCGCCTCCCAGGCGCGGCATAGTCATCACTATGTGGGGGTCCAAGTAGTGGCGCGCCGCGGCACGTCACCCATCCTGATCGGCAACGGTCAGGGGTTCTGGGGCGACTCCGTGCTGGGCCCGGTGCAGCTGGTCGAGCAGGGCCCGCTGCACTACCTCACGCTCGATTACCTGGCCGAAGTGACCATGAGCATCATGCAGAAGCAGCGCTCGCGTGACGCCAGCGCCGGCTACGCCCGCGACTTTCTCGGGGTGGTCGAGCGCGTGCTGCCCACCTGCAAGGAGCGCGGCATCCGCATCATCGCCAACGCCGCGGGCGTCAACGCCGCGGCGTGCGCCGAGGCCCTGGCGGCGGTGGTGCGCAAGCTCGGTCTGCCCGACGTCCGTATCGGCGTGGTCGAGGGCGACGACATCCTCGACCGCCTCGACGACGTAATCGCCAACGGCGAGCCGCTCGCCAACATCGACACGGGGGCGCCGCTATCGACCGTGCTCGACAAGGTGCTGAGCGCCAATGTCTACCTGGGCGCCGAAGGCATCGCCGAGTGCCTCGACAACGGCGCCGACATCGTGGTCACCGGTCGCTGCACCGACCCCTCGCTCACCTTGGCGCCGATGGTCTACGAGTTCGGCTGGAGCATGAGCGACTACGACCAGCTCGCCGCCGGGACCGTGGCCGGGCACATCATCGAGTGCGGTGCCCAGTGCACGGGCGGCAACTTCACGCACTGGCGCGAGGCCGGTGACCTCACGAACATCGGCTACCCGGTGGTCGAGGCCAACGCCGACGGCTCTTTCGTGGTCACGAAGCACCCCGGCACAGGTGGTGCGGTCACTACCGACACCGTCACCGCCCAGCTGCTGTACGAACTCGGCGACCCGAACCGCTACCTCACGCCCGACTGCGTCGCCGACTTCACCACCATCGAGCTGGAGCCAGACGGCGCCGACCGCGTGCGGGTCTCGGGCGTCACGGGCTCGGCGCCCACCGACACCCTCAAGGTCTCCATCGCCACCGAGGGCGGCTTCAAGGCGCAAGGCGAGCTCACCGTCGGCGGCCCCGACGCCATCGAGAAGGCCAACTTCACCGCCGAGCTGCTGTTCAAGCGCCTCGCGCTCGACGGGGTGAGCTTCGAGCCGCACGAGCGCCACGTCGAGCTGGTCGGCAACAACGTGCTCTACAAGGGCATGACGGCGGACCCGAGCGACCCGAGCGAAGTGGTGATGCGCGTCGGCGTGCGCGGCGACAACAAGCGCAAGCTCGATCGCTGGGGCATGGAACTGGCGTCGCTGCTCACCAGCGGGCCCCCAGGCCTGACCGGCTTTGCCGGCGGGCGGCCCAAGGCGACCGAGATCGTGGCCTACTGGCCTGCGCTGATTTCCCGCGACGCCGTGTCGTGGTCCACGAACGTGGAGACGGTGGCGTGACCCATATCAAGGTCGGCGACATCGCAATGGCCCGCAGCGGCGACAAGGGTGCCGACGCCAACGTGGGTGTGTGGGCCCGCACCGACGCCGACTACGAGGTCTTGCGAAGCGCTCTAACCACAGAGGTCGTGAAGGCGCACTTCGCCGACATGTGCCGCGGCGAAGTGCTGCGGTACGAGCTGCCCAAGCTGCGAGCGCTCAACTTCATCCTGCGCGACGCCCTCGACGGAGGGGCCAGCGCCAGCCTGCGCACCGACGCCCAAGGCAAGACCTACGGCAACGGCCTGCTGCTGCTGGAGATCTCGACCTCGTGACTGTGCGCATCGCCTTCGCCGACACCGAGGACGATCGCGTCACCGCGGCGGTCGCCGCGCTCGAAGGCGTCGGCAGCATCACGCCCGTCTACGCCGACAGCGTGCTCTCCGCCGCTGAGATGACGCGTGACGGCCACGTCGACGCCGGCATTGCCGGCAGCCTGACGTCGAGTCCCGACTGCATCCGCGCCGCCCTCAAGATCATCGGCACGGCGACGCCCGGCGGGTTCGCTTGCGGCTGCTTCTTCATGCACCTCGGCGAGCGCGTCTTCACCTACGCCGACCCGGCGGTGGTGCCGCACCCCGACGCCGACCAACTCGCCGCCATCGCCATCGCCGCGGCCGACGCGCACCGCCAAGTCGTCGGCGATGAACCGCTCGTGGCCATGCTCTCGTTCTCCACGCTCGGCACCGCCGACCACCCGGACGTGCTCAAGGTGCGCGAAGCCGTGCAGCTCGTTCGCGAGCGGCGTCCCGACATCAAGGTCGACGGCGAGTTCCAGTTCGACGTCGCCATCGACGCCGCGGTAGCCGCGCGCAAGTGCCCGGAGTCCACCGTCGCCGGACGGGCCAACGTGTTCGTGTTCCCCGACCTCGATGCCGGCAACATCGCCTACAAGATCACCGAGCGACTCGCCGGCGCCCGCGCCATCGGATCCTTCCTGCTCGGCCTGCGCCGGCCATGGGTCGACCTGTCCCGCGGCTGCAACGTCGATGACATCGTCGGCGCCGCCAACGCCGTCGCCCGTTTCGTAGAAGAGAAAGTGCCGGTATGACGAAAGAACTGACCGTGTTGTCGCCTGAGGTGACGGAGGTGCGCGACGCCATACGCGAAGTCGCCGCGGGCATCGCCGCCAAGTACGACCGGGCGTTCTGGGTCGAGTCGTCGCGCAAGCACCGCTTCCCCGAAGAGATCTGGGATCTCATGGGGACCCAAGGACTGCTCAGCCTCGGCGTGCCCAAGGAATACGGCGGCTCCGGCGAGGGCATCGTGCCGGTCGTCGCCGCCATGGAAGCAATGGCGGCCAACGGCATCCCCATCGCGCTGTATCTCCTCACCGCCTTCTCCCGCGAGGCCATCCTGCGCCACGGCTCCGAAGAGCAGAAGCAGCGCTTCGTGGTGCCGACCGTCGACGGCAGCGAGAAAATCTGCTTCGCCATCACCGAGCCCAACGCCGGGACCAACTCGTTCAAGATGGAAAGCGTCGCCGTGGCCCAAGATGACGGCACCTACCTACTCAACGGCTCGAAGATCTTCATCTCCGGAGCCGACGCCGCCGATCGCATGCTGGTCGTGGCCCGCACGACCCGCGCCGGCGAAGTGGCTGACCGCCGCGCCGGCATGTCGCTGTTCGTGCTCGACACCAAGCAGAAGGGCGTCGAACTCGTTCCGCAAGACATCGACATCCTCATCGCCGACCTGCAGCACACCGTGTTCTTCGACAACGTCGTGGTCACGCCCGACCAGCTCATCGGCGAAGAGGGTCAGGGCTTCCGCTACATGTTCGACGCGCTCAACCCCGAGCGCGTCCTCACCGCGGCATGGGCGTGCGGCATCGGCGACTACGCGCTAGCCAAGGGCGTCGAATACGCCTGCGAACGGGCGCCGTTCGGCGCGCCCATCGGGTCGTACCAGGGGCTGCAACATCCCCTCGCCCGGTCCAAAGCCAATCTCGACGCCGCCCGGCTGATGATGTACACCGCGGCCAAGACCTTCGACGACGGGGGCGACGCCGGTTACCTGGCGAATGCTGCGAAGCTGCTGGCATCCGAGGCGGCGGTCAACACCGTCGACTGCGTCATGCAGACGTTTGGCGGATACGCGTTCACAGCTGAATACGACGTATCCACGTTGTGGCCTATGGCACGGTTGTTGCGGATCGCTCCCGTCAACAACGAAATGGTGCTGAATTACATCGGCGAGCACGTGCTCGGACTACCGAAGAGTTACTGAGCGATCCAAGAGGCCTGGGGGGGTCCAATGAAACAAAGTGTGTTGAACAGGTATGCGCCGTTCTTGGCGTTAGCCGCGTTGCAGTTGTTCCTGGTGACGATGTCGGATCCGGTGGCAACGACCACCGCGCTCAATGCCGGCACCGGTACCAACGGTGCGACCAACGGGTCGCTCGCCGCGGGGGCCGCCAACGGCGGGGTTGTCGGTGCCGCGACTGATGGCGCCGTCGGCGGTAACGGAGTGGTCGGCACTGGAGGCGGCACCAACAACACCGTGCCCGGCGCCACCGGCACCGCCAATCAGGCGACGGCGGTGGCGAATGACCGCAGCAAGTGCGCTCCCGGCGGATTGCTCCAGGAGAACGTCACCTGGCAATCGCCGCCTTGCATGCCGAAGTTCGTGGGCGACAACGGCGGCGCCACCTTCCGCGGCGTGACCAAGGACAAGATCACCGTCGTCGTCTTCTATCCGAAGTACGAGCAGGGAACCCAGCAAGTGCTGGCCGCTAACAACCTCGCCATGACCCCCGAGAAGGGCGAAGAGGTCCACGCCATCCTGGAGAAGTTCTTCAACAAGCACTACGAGTTCTACGGCCGCAGCATCGACGTGCAGTACTACAGCACCGAGGTGCCAGACGCCGCCACGTTGCGCGCCACCGCCAAGGCGATCGTGCAGAAGTTCAATCCGTTCGCCGTGCTCTTTTACGCGCAGGGCCTCGGCCCGGCGGCCTTCCACGAGCAGCTGGCGCGTGAGGGCGTGTTGAACCTGGGCGTGATGCCGGTAGGCGATGAGTTCTTCATCAACAACGCGCCGCTGGTGTGGAGCCAAGTGATTCAGGGCTACCGCTTCGCCGACATGGCCGCCGAGTACTACTGCAAGCGGATGCACGGCAAGAACGCGACGCTGTCGGGCGATCCGCAGATGAGGCTGAAGAAGCGCAAGCTCGGCGTCGTCACCTCCGAAGCGCCCGAGTCCAAAGCCGTCGGCGACCGCTTCTTCAAGCAGGTGACCGGTGGCATGTGCGGCAGCAAGAACGACGGCACGCAGCAGTACACCTATTCGTCGGATCCGGCGATCGCCGAGGACCAGCGGCCGGCGTTGGTGACCCGGCTCAAGGAAGACGGCATCACGACTCTGCGCGGCGTGGCGGTGTGCGCCGAAGGCGATCAGCAGCGGTACTTCCCGGAGATCTTCGCCGCTGAGGTATTCGACGACGACTTCGTAGGACGGGTGTACGGCGCGCTGTGCGGCCCGACGCAGATGAACCAGGTGTTCGGCATTGGCCTGTTCCCGCGCGCGCATCCGGTGCGTGAGAAGGAGTGGTACAAGGCAATGCAGGACGTGCAGCCCGGTTACGAGGGGCCGTACCTGGCCGAGGGCCCGTTCCAAGGCCTCGCCTTCCTCGCCCGGATGATTCAGTACGCGGGCCCGAACCTCAACCCGCAGAACGTGTTCGCCGGCACTCGGAAGACGCCGCAGATCGGCGGCTTCGTGAACGGCAGCCCGTGGCCAGGTTGGAAGTGCTGCAACCCGTTCACGCCTGAGTTCAACATTGCCGTCGACGCCAACTCGTTCACGGCGAAGAACGACGCCCGTCAGATCTACTGGAGCAACGCCGAGCGTTCCGAGGGCGACGGGGTGCAGGGCTCGTGGGTCGGCGTGGACGGCTCGAAGCGCTACCGCCGCGGCGCTTGGACGAAGGGCGAACCGAAGCAGCCGTAAGAACGCGAACGCGACTTTCTGCGTTTTGGGGCGCGGCACCCGTCCCTGAAACGCAGAAAGTCGCCTGTGCCGGCTCGATAGATAGCGATTACTATGCACCCCTAAGGGGGAGCACGTTGCGCGTACTTGACACGAAAGTGGATAAGCGGTCCGACCTCTTCGCGGCCAATCGCGAAGGGATGCTCGAGCGCATTGCCGTCATGGAGGAACAGCAGGCGCTGGCCATTGCCGGGGGTGGCCAGCGTTACGTCGAGCGTCATCGCGACCGGGGCAAGTTGCTTGCCCGCGAGCGCATCGAGTTGTTGCTCGACCGCGACGCGCCCTTCCTCGAGTTGTCGCCGCTGGCGGCGTGGGGCACCGACTACACGGTCGGCGCCAGCCTCGTCACCGGCATCGGTGTCATCTCGGGCACCGAGTGCGTGGTGATCGCGCACGACCCGACGGTGCGCGGCGGCGCGTCGAACCCCTTCACGTGGAAGAAGGTCCTGCGGGCGTTGCAGATCTCGCGGGAGAACCGTCTGCCCCTCGTCCAGCTGGTCGAGTCTGGTGGCGGCGACCTGCGGGCGCAATACGAGCTGTTCATCCCCGCCGGCCGGTTGTTCCACGACATCACCGCCCTGTCGGCCGCCGGCATCCCCACGATCGCGCTGGTGTTCGGCAACTCCACCGCCGGCGGCGCCTACGTGCCCGGCATGTGCGACTACGCGGTCATGGTGCAGAACGGCGCCAAGGTGTTCCTCGGCGGGCCGCCCCTGGTGAAGATGGCCACGGGCGAGGAGTCGACCGACGAAGAACTGGGCGGCGCCGAGATGCACTCCCGCGTGTCCGGCCTGTCGGACTACCTGGCCCGCGACGAGCACGAGTGCATTCGCATGGGACGCGACATCGTCGCCCACCTCAACTGGCGCAAGCACGGCCCGGCGCCGGCGATGTCGGCCGACGAGCCGCTGCACGATCCCGAAGACCTGCTCGGCATCGTGTCGGTCGACCTCAAGGTGCCGTTCGACCCGCGCGAAGTGATCGGTCGCGTCGCCGACGGTTCGCGCTACGAGGAGTACAAGCCGCTCTACGGCGCCGCGCTGACAACTGGTTGGGCGTCGATCCACGGCTACCCCGTCGGCATCCTCGCCAACGTGCAGGGCGTGCTCTTCAACGAGGAAGCGCAGAAGGCGACCGAGTTCATCCTGCTGTGCAACCAGACCGACACGCCGCTGGTGTTCCTGCAGAACACGACCGGCTACATGGTCGGCAAGTACTACGAGCAGCGCGGCATCATCAAGGACGGCGCCAAGATGATCAACGCCGTGACCAACTCGGCGGTGCCGCACCTCACGATCAACATGGCGTCTTCGTATGGTGCCGGGAACTACGGCATGTGCGGCCGGTCCTACGACCCGCGACTGCTGTTCACCTATCCGAATTCGAAGACGGCGATCATGGGCCCGGAGCAACTGGCGGGCGTGATGTCGATCGTGGCGCGCGAGTCGGCCCGCTCGGCGGGCCGTCCGTTCGACGAAGAAGCTGACGCCATCCAGCGCAAGGCCACCGAGGAACAAATCGAGCGCGAGTCATTGGCGCTGTTCATGACCGGCCAGGTTTACGACGACGGCATCATCGACCCGCGCGATACGCGCACCGTGCTCGGCATGGGTCTGTCGGCGTGCCACTCCGCCACTGTTGAAGGACGCCGCGGCTTCGGCGTCTTCCGGATGTAGTGATGACAGAACGACGCGTCATTCGCCGGCTGTTGGTGGCCAATCGGGGCGAGATCGCCCGCCGCGTCATGCGGACGTGCCGCGACCTTGGTATCGCCACGGTCGCCGTGTACTCGGATCCCGACGCCAACGAGCCGTTCGTGCGCGATGCGGATATCGCCGTGCCGATCGGCGGTGCCACGCCGGCCGAGTCGTACCTGCGGGCCGACGTGATCATCGACGCCGCCAAGCGTGCCGGGGCCGACGCCGTGCACCCCGGCTACGGGTTCCTGGCCGAGAACGCGGCGTTCGCCCAAGCGTGCGCCGACGCCGGGTTGGTCTTCGTCGGCCCGTCGCCCGACGCCATCGAGCAGATGGGCTCCAAGATCGGCGCCCGCGAGATCATGGAGAACGCCGGCGTGCCGGTCCTCCCCGGCGTCGACCTCACCGGCTTGGACGACGCGGCGATCAAGCAGGCGGCCGACAAGATCGGCTGGCCGGTGCTCGTGAAGGCGAGCTACGGCGGCGGCGGGCGCGGCATGCGCATCGTGCGCGACCCCGCGGACCTGATCGAAGCAGTGCAAGGCGCCAAGCGCGAAGCCGCCTCGGCCTTCGGCAACGACACCGTGTTCCTCGAGCGCTACGTCGACAACCCGCGCCACGTCGAGATCCAGATCATCGGCGACGAGCACGGCACCGTCGTGCACCTCGGCGAGCGCGAGTGCTCGATCCAGCGGCGCCATCAGAAGATCATCGAAGAGGCACCGTCGCCGGTCGTCGACGAGACGCTGCGCGCCCAGATGGGTTCCGCCGCCGTGCTCGCTGGCAAGGCGATCGACTACGTGGGTGCCGGCACCGTCGAGTTCCTGCTGGCCAACACCGGTGAGTTCTTCTTCCTCGAGGTGAACACCCGGATCCAGGTGGAGCACCCCGTTACCGAGCTGGTGACCGGCCTCGACCTCGTGCGCCTGCAACTGCTGGTCGCCCAAGGAGACTCACTGCCGCCCGAGGCGTTCGACCCGCCGATCCGCGGCTGGGCGATCGAGGCGCGGCTGTACGCCGAAGACCCGGCGAACGACTTCTTGCCGTCGGCGGGCCCACTGCACCGTTTCGACTTGCCCGAAGGTCCCGGCGTGCGTATCGACAGCGGCTTCCAGGCGGGCAGCGTCGTGAGCGTCAACTACGACCCGATGCTGGCGAAGGTCATCGCCCACGCGCCGACCCGTACCGAAGCGGCGCGCCTGCTGGCGTCGGTCCTGGAGCGTTCCCGCGTGCACGGCGTGGTGACCAACCGCGACCTGCTCGTCGGCATCCTCGGCGAAGCCGAGTTCCTCGCCGGCGACATCGACACGCACTATTTCGATCGCCACGCGCCCACCGAGCTGATGGCCGACGCGCTCGACGAGTCACTGGCGCCGCTCGCCGCGCTGGCGGCCGCGCTAGCCGCGCAAGCAGGCCGACGCGCGGAGGCGCGCGTGCTTCCGGGTGTGCCCTCGGGGTGGCGCAACGCGCCGTCGCAGCCGCAGATCCAGACCTACGCCCACGGCGACACCGAGGTCACCGTCGGCTACCGCCTGGGACGCGATCAGCTATTCCAGGTCGACGGCGTCGCCCTCGAAGACGTGGAGGTTGTCACCGCGAGCGAGTCCGAAGTGGTGTTGTCGGTCGGCGGGATCCGGCGCCGCTTCGAGGTCGACCACCACGACGACTCGATGTACGTCGAGACCTACGGCTACCGCGTCGTGCTCGCCGACGTACCGCGCTTCCCCGACCTCGACCACCACGTCGCCGCGGGATCGCTGCTGGCACCTATGCCGGGCACGGTCGTGCGCGTCGAAGTGTCGGCGGGCGATCGCGTCGAGGCCGGCCAAGTCCTGGTGGTCATTGAAGCCATGAAGATGGAGCACCGCATTACCGCGCCGGTCGACGGCGTCGTGGCCGAGGTGGACGTCGCCGAGGGCGACTCGGTCGACGGGGGCCAGGTGCTCGTTGTGCTGACGGAGGAGACAGCCAATGAGTGAGGAACAGGCGGTCCTGTACCGCGTCGAAGACGGCGTGGCGTGGCTGGAGATCAACCGGCCGGACGCGCGCAACGCGCTCTCGCAAGCCGTGCGCGAAGGGCTGTGGGACGGGTTCCGTCGCTTCAACGACGACGACGCCGCCAAGGTCCTCATCCTCACCGCGGTGGGCGACAAGGCGTTCTGCGCCGGCGGCGACCTCAAGGAGATGGCCACGAACGCGCTGACCATCCCGCCGCCCGACTTCCTCCCCTACCCCGGCCGCAACATCGAAGTCGTCAAGCCGCTCATCGCCGCGGTGAACGGCGTGGCGTATGCCGGCGGCTTCCTGTTGGCGCAGCTGTGCGATCTCGTGATCGCCGCGGACACCGCGGTGTTCGCCATCACCGAAGCCAAGGTGGGCCGCGGCACGCCGTGGGCGGCGCCTCTGCCGAACCTCATCCCGCCGCGCGTCGCCATGGAGTTGCTGCTCACGGGCACGCCCATCAGCGCGGCCCGCGCCTATGAAGTCGGCCTCGTGAACAAGGTCGTGCCGCTGGCAGAACTGCGGGACACGGCGCTGGAGATGGCGCAGACGATCGCCGCCAACGCCCCGCTGTCGGTACGCGCCGCCAAGGCGCTGGTGCACGCCGCCGCCGAACTACCCGAGCAGGCGGCGTGGGACGAAGGCGACCGCCTGTTCGAATCCGTGTACCTCAGCGCCGACGCCCAAGAAGGACCGCAGGCCTTCCGCGAGAAGCGCGCCCCGCAGTGGAAGGGCCGGTAGTCGAGTTGGATTACTCGGCGCTGCTCGACGACCTGCAGGCGGAGCACGACGACCTCGCCGCCGCGATGGCCGGAATCAGCGAGACGGACTGGGACAAGCCGACACCCGCGCCCCGCTGGTCGGCGCGGGATCAGGTCAGCCATCTGGCGTTCTTCGACGGCATGACGGTCACCGCTCTCACCGATCCCGACGCGTTCGCCGTCGTGCGCGAAGAGATCATGCGCGACCTCTCCGCGTACGTCGAAGGCGTGGGCGCCCGCAACCGCGACAAGAGCGGCGACGAGTTGCTGGCGTGGTTCGCCGAAGAGCGCGGCGCGCTCGTGAAGGCGCTGCGCGACATCGACCCCAAGACCAAGGTGCCGTGGTTCGGCCCGTCGATGGCGGCGGCGTCCAAGGCCACGGCGCGCATCATGGAGACCTGGGCCCACGGTCAAGACATCGTCGACGGCCTCGGCCTCGATCGCCTCGTCACCGATCGCATCGAACACGTCGCCCACATCGGTGTGCGCGCCTTCCCGAACAGCTTCAAGGCGCGTGGGTTGGCCGTGCCCGAAGAGCCGGTGCGCGTCGAGCTGACCGGTCCGAACGGGCAGCAGTGGCAATGGGGCGACGAGAGCGCGGCGAACAGCGTGCGCGGCCCCGCCGTCGACTTCTGCCTCGTGGCTACCCAGCGGCGCCACCACTCCGACACCTCCCTCGAAATCACCGGCCCGGTTGCCAGCGCGTGGATCGACATCGCGCAGGCGTTCGCCGGGCCGCCCGGAGAAGGACGGAAGCCAGGCCAGTTTCGATGACGGATGCGCTGGGGAGCGAGCAGGACGAAGCGGCGCCGGTTCTGGACCCGGCCCTGCGGCGCGGCGGTTGGCGCATCGCCGGCAAGTCGCTGCGCGACACCAAGGGCTGGATCGTGCTCGGCATCTTCGTGTCGCTCACCTGGGCGGTGCTCAAGCTGTGGTTGCCGCTGATCGTGAAGGACACGATCGACAAAGGCCTCGATCCCTTCAAGGCCGGGTCGGTCATCGCGTACGGCGCGGTGATCCTCGGCATCACCGTGTTCATCGCCGCGTCGTCGTCGCTGCGGCGCTACGCGGCGTTCGCCATCGCCTTGCGATCCGAGACGCACCTGCGCGAGCAGTTGTTCGCCCATCTCCAGCGGCTGCACTGGGGCTACCACGACGAAGCGCACACCGGACAGCTGATGGCGCGCGGCACCACCGACCTGCGCCAGATCTCGATGATGGTCGTGTTCATCCCGGCGACCGGCGCCAACTTCGTGATGATCGGCGGCGCCGCCGCGCTGATGCTGTCGATCAACGTCAAGCTCACACTGGCCGCGCTGGTGTCGCTTCCGTTCCTTGAAATGGCCACCGTCCGCTTCTCCCGCAAGACCCAGCCTGAGTCGATGCTCATGCAGCAGCGGCTGGCCGAGATCTCTGGCATCGTCGAAGAGTCGGTCACCGGCGTGCGCGTGGTGAAGGGCTTCGGCGCCGAAGACATGCAGTTCGGCCAGATGCGCACGCTGTCGCAGCGGGCCTACGACCAGGCG
This sequence comes from uncultured Actinomycetes bacterium, assembly GCA_963722185.1. Classification (GTDB taxonomy): domain Bacteria; phylum Actinomycetota; class Acidimicrobiia; order Acidimicrobiales; family JACCXE01; genus JACCXE01. The sequence goes on from CAVRKD010000001.1 coordinate 322,574, forward strand.
ATGAAGCTGGCCCGGCTGCGCGCCACCTTCAACCCGCTGATGGAGGTGCTGCCCACGCTCGGCCTGGTCGCCGTGCTCTGGGTCGGCGGCCGCGAGGTCATCGCCGGGCGGCTCAGCGTCGGCGAGCTGACGCAGTTCAACCTCTACGTGCTGTACCTCGTGTTCCCGCTGCGCATCCTCGCCAACGCCATCGCGGCGATGGCGCGGGGCGCGGCGTCCGCGGCGCGCGTCTACGAGGTGCTGTCGACGGTGCCCTCGATCGCCGACGCGCCCAACCCGGTGCCGCTGCCCACCGTCGACAAGGGCGAAGTGCGCTTCGAGCACGTCAGCTTCAGCTACGGCCACGAGTCGCCGGTGCTCGAAGACCTGTCGTTCACCATCCAGCCCGGCGAGGCCGTGGCGCTGGTCGGGCGCACCGGTTCGGGCAAGAGCACCGTCGGCCGCTTGCTGCCGCGCTTCTACGAACCGAGCGCGGGAACCATCACCCTCGACGGCGTCGAGATCCGCGACATCGCCACGCATGAGCTGCGCGGCGCCATCGCCATCGTGTTCGAGGAGACGTTCCTCTTCACCGACACGGTGCGCGACAACATCGCCTTCGCCAACCCCGACGCCTCGGATGACGACGTGGTGCGCGCCTCGCAACTCGCCGGCGCCCACGAGTTCATCTCCGCCATGCCCGACGGGTACGCCACGATGCTCGGCGAGGCAGGGCTCAGCCTGTCGGGCGGACAGCGCCAACGCATCGCGATCGCCCGCGCCATCCTCGCCCAGCCCCGCGTGCTGATCCTCGACGACGCCACCTCCGCCGTCGACCCGACCAAGGAACACGAGATCCGCGCCGCGCTCGAAACCGTCACCAGCGGCACGACCACGATCATCATCGGGCACCGACCGGCCACCATCGCCCTGGCCGACCGCGTGCTGCTGCTGGCCGACGGCCGCATCGTGGCCGAAGGCACGCACGAAGAGTTGCTGGCTACCTCCGCCGCATATCGCGAGGTGTTGGCGCAAGCCGAAGCCGAAGAGATCGCCCGCACGGTGACCGAGGAGGTCGTGTCGTCGTGATGGTGCCGTCGATGGTGCGCGAGGAGCGACTCGACCCCGGCGACCGCTCCAAGGTCTTCAAAAGGCTGTGGAAGTCGCTCAAGCCCTACCGCGGCCGCGTCTACCTGGCGTGGGCGCTGGTGATCACGCAGACCGCCGCGACGCTCGCCGGCCCAGCGCTGGTGCGGTGGGGCATCGACCGCGGGGTCGCCAGCAAGAACCTCTCGGCGCTCAACGTCGCCGCGTTCTGGTACCTCATGGCGACGGTGACCATCTACGTCGCCGGGCGCGCGGCGATCCTCACTATGGCCCGCGTCGGCGAATCGTTCCTGCGCGACCTACGCGAGCGCGTGTTCCGGCACGTCAGCCACCTGTCGCTCGACTACTACGAGCGCAACCGCACCGGCGTCATCGTCAGCCGCGTCACCGCCGACGTCGACGCGATGCAGGAACTGGTCGGCCAGGGCCTGTCGACCTTCATCGTGAGCGGCCTGCTGTTCGTCGGCGCCTGCATCGTGATGGTGGCCATGAGCTGGCAGCTGGCCTTGGCCTGTCTGTTCCTCGTGCCGATCGTGATCCGCGCCAGCGTCTGGTACCGCAACGCGTCCAATGTCGCCTACCTGGCAGTGCGCGACAGCATCGGCCAGACGCTCACCGCGCTCCAGGAAGGCATCGTCGGCGTGCGCGTCATCCAGGCGTTCCGCCAGGAGCCAACCCGCGCCGACCGCTTCAGCGTGGTCAACCAGGCCCAGCTCCGCGCCCAGATGCGCACCGAGAAACTCGCCGCGCTCTATTTCCCCGTCATCGACATGAGCCAGGGCATCGCCATGGTGGCCATCCTGCTGCTCGGCGGATTCCTCGCCGACCAGGGCAGCATCACCATCGGCGTGGTCGTCGCCTTCGTGCTGTACATGCAGAACCTGTTCGAGCCGATCCAGCAGCTCTCGCAATTGTTCGCGCAACTCCAGGCCGCCGGCGCGGCGTTGAAGAAGCTGTTCGGCCTGCTCGACGAGGTGCCGTCGGTCGACGAGCGCCCGGGCGCCGTCGAGTTGCCGACCTCCGGTGGCATCGACGTACACAACGTGTCGTTCCACTACGGCGACGACGGCCCACCGGTGCTCTCCGACGTGTCGCTCTCGGTGCGCCCCGGCGAACGGCTCGCGCTCGTCGGCCCGACCGGCGCCGGCAAGTCCACGCTGGCGAAGCTCATCTCGCGCTTCTACGACCCGAGCGAAGGCAGCATCACCTTCGGCGGCGTCGACCTGCGCGACGCCACGCTGGCCTCGCTGCGCAAGCGCATGGTCGTCGTGCCCCAGGAGGGCTTCCTTTTCTCCGGCACGGTGCGCGACAACCTGCGCATCGGCAAGCCCGACGCCACCGACGACGAGATCCTCGCGGCGCTCGAGCGCTACGACCTGCGCGACCGCATCGGCTCGTTCACCGCCGGGCTCGACACCGTGGTCAACGAGCGCGGCGCCAACTTCTCCGCCGGCGAGCGCCAGCTCATCTCCATCGCTCGCTGCGCGCTGGCCGACCCGGCGGTGATGGTGCTCGACGAAGCCACGTCGTCACTCGACCTCGGCACCGAGCTACTGATCGAGCAGGCGCTCGACCGGCTGATGGAAGGCCGCACGGTCATCGTGATCGCCCACCGCCTCACCACGGCCGAACGCGCCGACCGCGTGGCGGTGTGCGACGACGGCCGGTTGGTGGAACTTGGCACCCACGCCGAACTGGTGGCGAAGGGCGGCGCCTACGCCGCGCTGTACGCCGCCTGGATCGGCGAGGAGAGCGAGCAGTCGGCGGCCTCCCCAGCTGGGACCGCCAACTCGCTCACCGCCTAGATACTGCTGGCTGATCCTTTTGGTGATGCGTGGTGAGGGTCTTTCTCACTAGGCATCACCAAAAGCGAATTAGGCCGGGTCTTTGACGCGGCCCGGGTCTTTGTACACGATGCGAGTCTGCAATTCGCTGTAGCCGTCGAGGCCGGCGTTGCCGTTGGAACGGCCGACGCCTGAGGACTTGGAGCCACCGAAGGGCACGTGCGGCGCCACCTCGATGTGGTTGTTCACCGACGCCGTGCCGCACTCGAGGCGAGCGGCGATCTCGGCGCCGCGGGCCACGTCGCTCGTCCACACCGAACCGTCGAGGCCGTACTCCGTGGAGTTGGCTTGCTCGATCGCCCACTCGAGGTCGCTGTAGGGAATCACCGGGAGGACGGGGCCGAACTGCTCCTCGTCGACGATGCGCATGCCGGCCTTCACGTTGGTGAGGATGGTCGGCGGATAGAAGAAGCCCTCACGGTCGACGGGCGCGCCGCCGGTCATCGCCTTGGCGCCTTGCTCGATGGCCTCGTCGACCAACTCGATCACGCGCTCGTACTGCGGACGGGTGCCGAGCGGGCCCATGTTGCCGCCCTCTTCGACCGGTGCCGGCGTCGACAGTCCGGCGAACGCCACGAGCTCGTCGACGAACGCGTCGTAGATCGACTCGGGCACGAACACCCGCTTGACCGCCGCGCAGATCTGGCCCGTGCCGCCCATGGCCGCGCCGTAGATCGACGGGGCGACCTTCTTGATGTCGATGTCGTCGAGGATGATGGCGGCGTCGTTGCCGCCGAGCTCCATGACCATGTTCTTGAGCGGCGCCGCGGAGGCGATCGCCTTGCCGGCGGCCACCGAACCGGTGAAGCCGATCAGGCGGGTCGTCGGGTGCGCCACCATGGCCGCGCCGAGGTCCTTGCCGCCGGCGAGGATGTTGACCACGCCCGGCGGCACGATGTCTTTCCACGCCTGCGCGACGACGAGCGTGCCGAAGGGCGTGAACTCCGACGGCTTGCCGACGACGGTGTTGCCCACGAGCAGTGCCGAGAAGATCTCTTCGCACAGGATCAGCACCGGCGCGTTCCACGGCGCGATGCAGGCGGCGACGCCGACGGGCTTGCGCACCAACGAAACGGTCTTGACCTCGTTGTCCTCGATGATGTCGACCGGGATTTCCTTCTCGGCCAGGGCCTTGCCCCAGACGCTGCCCATCCACGCTTCGCCGCCGGCGCCGGTGTGGCCCTTCTCGAGCGAGGCGATCTCGTTGATAGTGGCGAAGTTGTCTTCGATGGCTTGGGCCATCTTGACGATCACTTCGCGGCGCAGCTTCTCGTCGGCCGCCCACGCCGGCAGCGCGGCGGCGGCCGCGGCCATCGCGGCGTCGACCTCGGCCTGCCCCGCTTCGGGGCACTGGGCGAACACCTGGCCGGTGCCCGGGTTGGTCACGTCGAACGTCTTGCCGTTGGTGACGATTTCGCCGTTAATCAGATGGCCCAGGCCACCCACGATCTCTTCTGCCGACACTTGGTCTATCCCCCCTGGTGGATGACTGAAACGGGTGCCTATAGTAACCACTAGGTCGGCGCCTGTGCCGAGGGAGTGGGGGGAAGCCATGAAGGATCTCAACGGAGCAGTCGCGGTCATCACGGGCGGCGGCAGCCCACGCGGTATCGGCCGCGCCACCGGCACGCTGCTGGCGGAGAACGGCGCCAAGTTGGTGCTGGCCGATGTCAATCCGGAGACGCTCGAAGCCACGGTCAAGGACCTGCAAGGCCAGGGTCACGACGTCATCGGCGTGCCCACCGACGTCAGCGACTTCGCCTCGATGAAGGCGCTCTCCGACGCCGCGTACGACCAGTACGGCAAGGTCAACATCGCCTTCCTCAACGCCGGCATCGGCGGGGGCGGCGACCTCTTCAGCGAAGACCTCGAAGGCTGGAACCGTGTCATCGGCGTCAACTACTTCGGCGTGCTCAACGGCATCAAGGCCTTCGGGCAACGCATGATCGACTCCGGCGAAGAGGGCCACATCCTGGCCACGTCGTCCGGCGCCGGCGCCACGGGTGTCATGTACACCGGTGCCGGTTACGCCGTCACCAAGCAGGCCGTGTGCACGCTCATGGAGTGCCTTTACGGCCAGCTGCGCGACATGGGCTCCAAGATCAAGGCCACGGTCGTGTTCCCGCCGCTGACCAAGTCCAACCTGGCCGGCGACCCCGAGTTCATGACCTTCGTCGCCCAAGGTCTCGAAGCCGGCGGCGTGCCCGCCGGTCTGGCCGAGCCCGAAGAGGTGGCGCAGTTCGTACTCGAAGCCATCCAGTCAGACAGCTTCTGGGCGCACGGCACCGTCGAGCAGGATGCCCGCATCTCCGAGGGTCGCCTCAAGACCAACATCGAGTGGGAGCACGACATCCTGCGCGCCCGCGCCGAGGCGCTCATCGCCCGCAGCGCCCCCGACCCCTACCTCTGGGGCGGCTCGGGCGCGGCTGCACCGAAGTAACGCCCAACTTCGTTACCGTGACGGCGTGGGGGTAGGGGCCGCCGACGGGCACGTAAGCCGCCCGCGGTTGACCGAGGTCGTCGACACCAACCGCGTCACGGTTGTCGAGGCGGGAGCAGGCTTCGGCAAGACGGCGTTGGCAGCGGAATGCCAGGACGTGATCCCGGCCATCGCAGTGATCACGCGGCTCCAGCCAGACGACGCCGACGCGGACGTGTTCCTCGCGCGGCTGAAACGGGCGTGCGCCCGCGCTGGTCTTTCAGATCTCGCGTCGGCATCCGACATCGACGACGTCCTCGATCTGCTCGCCGACACGAGCGAGCCCGTGATGCTCGTGCTCGACGACGTGCACAACGTCGGGCCTGAGGTGGTGGCGATGGTGCTCGAGTTGGCCGCCGGGGTGCCGCGCCCGCATCGACTCCTGGTGCTCGGGCGCACGCTGCCGGATTCAGCCCGCAAGCTGCGCTACGCCCATGGCGTCATCTGGCTCTCGGCCGACGACCTCGCCTTCGCCCCAACCGAACTCGTCGACGTGCTCGACGCCTGGGGCGTGGCGGGCGACGTCCACTTCGATGCCGTGCAGCGCGCCACCGGCGGATGGCCCGCCGCCGTGGTGCTGGCGGCCAGGCAACTGGCCCGCGACGGCGACACCGACGCGATCGAACACCTCCAGGACCCGCGGGCTTCCGTGGCTGAACTGATGCAGATCGTGCTCGGCAACCTCGGGTCGTCCGACCGCGCCGCCGCCGTGCAGCTGGCGCACCTACCCCTGCTGTCGCCAGGTGTCGTTGCCGAAGTGTTCGCCGACGACGCTCTGTGGACGCGGGTGACCGCGGCCGGGTTGCCGCTCGGAGCGCGGCTCGGGGGCGGCTACGAGCTTCCGGGCCCGGTCCGGGACTACCTCGAGGGGCTGGGAGGCATAGACGCCGCCGTCGGGCACCGCGCCGCCGCCGCCTACAAGGAGCTGGGCGAGACCCGAGCCGCGATCGACGTCGTGATGCAAGCGGGCGATCCGGCGGCCGCGGCCGCCAGCATCTCCGATCTTTCCCGCGCCTTGTGGGCGCCGTTCGAGTTTGCGGAACTGGCAGGGCTCGTCGAGGCGCTGCCCGCCGACGCGATCGACGCACACCCGCGCGTCTTGTTGTATCTCGCCCGCGCCGCGGGACGAGCTGATCGCTTCGCCCACCGGTACGTCGCGCTCAACCGGCTGGAGCAACTGGCGGCCACTTCGGCCGATGCCGTGCTGCGCGACGAGGTGAACATCGAGATTGCCTATGACCTCCTGCGCCTGCGCCGCGCCGACGAGGTGCCGGAACGGATAGCCGGCATCGATGCGCGTCTGGGTTCCGACCAGTTGCACGTGCGCGTGCAATTCCTCGAGGTGCGTGGCCAGCACGCCTGTCGGACCGACGACTACGCCGAAGGCGAGCGTCTCTTGGAGGAAGCGAAGCGGCTGGCGACTCAGCTCGGTGACCGCGAACGCGCCGGAATCATCGCCTATCGGCTGGCCACCGAGGTCTACTTCTACGCGGGTCGCATCGAAGACGCGCTGGCGATGGCCAAGGAGAGTCTCGCTCTGCATTCGGCTCCACTCACCCGGCTCGGCCGCGTCAATCTCGTCGCCGACTTCGCCACCGACCTTGGCTATTACGAGGAGGCCGAGGCCGCGCTCCGGGAGCAGGCACGGCTCGCGCGGCGGTTTCGTTCCGAGAGATGGACGGCCTACGTCCCCTGGGGGCACGCTCGGATCGCGTCGCAACAAGGCGACACCGAGCGCACCGTGCGCGCCATCAAGGACGTACTCGACCATCACTCTTCCGACCAGTGGTTCGATACTTTCGAAGGCACGTTCTTCTACTGCGACGCCGCGGACATGCTCGACCGCGTCGGGGAGACGGCGTGGGCACGAACGTGCCTTGCCGCCGCCTTCGAAAAGTACGACGGCCACCCGGCGCCGATGATCGACGCGATCATCGAAGCGCGCAGCGGCGATCCGAAGCTCGCCGAGGTGAAATTCGCGGCGCTCGACGACATTCGCGACAGCCGGGAGCAATGGCGCCTCGAACTGTTCCGGGCGCTCGCCGCCTTCCGGCGCGGCGACGTCGACGCGGGCGCGCTGGCCGCCGCGGCGTTCGAGCGCGCCGCGGCCGATGGTCTCGAGACAGCACCGATGATCCGCGAGCGCGCCGTCAGCGAGCAACTCGTGGCGCTGGCCGCGGACGCCGGGTCGTTGCTGGCCCGCGAGCTGCTCGCCGGCGACCTGCCGTGGACGGTCGCCTTGCTCGGCCCGTTCGAAGTGCGCCGGGGCGGGATGAACGTGACGTTGGCACCGGGCAAACCGACGCAGGCCGTCAAACTGCTGGCCGTGTCCGGTGGCCGCCTCACCATCGACGAAGTCATCGAGGCGCTGTGGCCCGAGCAAGACCTCGAGGCCGGACGCCGTGGCATTCGCAACCTCTTGAACCGCCTGAAGCCGACCGCGCCCGGCCTGGTTCGCCGCGACGCCAGTGACCTCGTGCTCAGTCCCACGGTCACGGTCGACGTCGACGCATTCGAAGCCGAAGCGCGTGCCGCGCTCGCCGCTCCGCCAGGTGACCCGGCACGCTGGGGCGCCGCCCGCGCCGCCATGGCGCGCTATCGGGGTGAACTGCTGCCATCGGATCGCTACGAGCCGTGGGCGACGCTCCCGCGTGAGCGCGCGCAACGCCGGTTCGGTGAATTGATCGACCTGCTGATCGGTGAGGCTGAGGGGCGCGGCGAGATCGACGAAGCCGTCCGCCTCTGCGAGCAGGCGATCGAGGTCGACGTCTACGAGGAGCGCCGCTACGTCCGGGCGGCGCGGTTGCTCTCCGACCACGGCCGGCGCACCCACGCGCGTGCGGTGGTGGGCCGGGCAGCCGCCGTGCTCAGCGACTTGGGACTAGAGCCGTCCGGCGAGTTGCGCGATCTAACGAAGCTTTTGGCCGTCTAGCTCCACGAGACGTCGATGAGACGGCCCACGAGGATCCTGGCCGGCGTGACGATCTCGTTCGTTGTGCTCGTCGTCGCATCGGAGCTCGGTTCCGGCGGCCTCGTCGGCCGCGTCACCGACGTCGACGCCGGCGTGACCACGGTGTTCCGCACGGCGGACGAACTCGTCGCGTTCCTGCACGGCGCCGCCGTCGAACGCTCGCCTGCGCGGGCGAAGGACGACGCGTAAGACGCTGGCGAGACGGGCGGTTCCTACCGTGAGATCCACGGGGCAACACCTAAGCGGAAGTAGGGGAAAATGGCGGGCAACAAGAGGCGCATGTGGTTCTTGGGGGCAGTCGTGGCCGTAGTAGCCGCGATCGCGGGAGTGATACCGACTCCGGCACAGGGAGACACGGCCGCGAATTCGAGTTGGGACTTCGCCGCCGACTTCGGCGGCGAAGCCGACGAAGCGAATCCGACGAGCGATAGCTACGGCAATGCCGGCGTGTGGGCCTACATGCGCGGCACGCCGCAGTCGAGCGCGGGGTACACGCTGCTCGACGCCTACTTGCCATCGGTCTGCAACAACGCGGCGGTTGACAACTGGGCGGACGACCCCGCGGGTCTTCCGTGGGCGAAGAACAACCGCGGCGGCGCGACGGCGTGCGCGACCGCTGCTCTGGGAGCGGGCATTGGAGCGGTGCACCCGAGTGGGAGCGAGGCGGCAATCCTGCGCTGGACGAGTCCTATCACCGGAACCGTGTCTGTAACCGGTGCGGCCACCGACATCGACGTCCACGGGGGCAACGGAGTCGCCTGGTCGATCGACAAGGCCGATACCGTGATCGCATCGGGTTCGATCTTCAACAACAGCCAGTCGTTCGCATCCGGCACCGGCGGCTCGGCGCTCGGGGCAATCTCGGTCGTCGCCGGTGACAAGCTTTACCTGTCAGTCTCGGCGAACGGCGGCGAGGGCTACGACTCAACCCAGATCGCCTTGACGATTCGTGTTGTCGAGTGCTTCGCCTATGGCGACTTCGCCGACACGACCGGCCTGCAAACTTTCGGCGACGCGGCGCAGTCCGCCTCGTCCATGCAGCTGACACCGGCCGTGAACAGCAAGGTCGGCGCGGTGTACCGCACATCACGCAGCGCGCTGGCGGAAGGGTTCACGTCGACGTTCAACTACGAGATCAACGGTGATGGCGCCGACGGCTTCGCCTTCGTGATGCACAACACGACATCGGCGCTCGGCAGCGGCGGCGGCAGCGTCATGGGCTACGACCTGCCCAACAGCCTCGCCGTCGAATTCGACACCTTCACGAACACCGAGCAGAACGACCCCGACGGCAACCACATTTCGGTGCACTCGAAGGGCGCGGCTGTGAACACGGCGAACGAGAACGATGCGCTCGCGCGCAACTCCAGCATCCCGCAGCTCAACGACGGCAACGCGCACACCGTCGTCGTCAGCTACGACCCCGGCATTGGAAGCTCGGCGCCGCTCGTCGTCACGCTCGACGGAACGCAGGTCATCAGCCACGTGCTCGACCTCGCGGCAACCTTCCCGCTGGAAGACGGTACGTCCGCCTTCCTCGGGTTCTCCGGCGCAACCGGTGGCTTCAACCAGGAGCAGTTGATCCACTCGTGGAGCGTTTGCTCGATCGCAACCGCGCCCACACCGACGACGACCACGACATCCACGTCGACGACGACATCGACGTCCACCACGTCAACGTCGACCACATCCACGACGTCGACCTCAACGACGACGACAACGCCCGCGGCCCCGAGCTGCGCGCGTCCGTCGATCGTGGCGCAACCCGGCGTGGAGACGACGGGCACCGAAGGTGCCGACGTCATCGTCGGCACCGCGGGTCCGGACAAGATCAATGGCCTCGGCGGTGACGACCTCATCTGCGCGGCCGGCGGGGCCGACACCATCGACGGCGGGTGGGGGCGAGACGAGATCCACGGCGGTCTCGGCAACGACACGCTCATGGGAGTCGGTGGCAATGACCGTCTCTTCGGCGGGGGTGGTCGCGATCGGATCAATGGTGGAGCGAACACGGACGTCGTCTTCGGTGACGACGGTGACGACATCCTGTCTGGCGGTGCGGACAACGACGCTGTCTTTGGTGGCGCCGGCCATGACAACCTCGGCGGCGGCACCGGCCGCGATCAACTCGAGGGCGGACCCGGCGATGACAGCCTCGACGGTGGATCCCAGTTCGACGATTGCAACGGCGGCGCCGGGTCAGATACCGCGGGCAACTGCGAGAAGGTGGAGCAGATTCCTTAGTCGCTGGAGTCGGCGGCGCCGAAGTAGCGGCCGCTCTTCCCGAGCGGGAGAGCGGCCAACACCGCCACCAACGCGAACACCGCGAGTCCGGCGGCGACGCTGCGCGCCGCCTGCACTGTCGCCACCGGTAGGTCGTCGAAAGCGCGGATGCGATCTGGCGCGAGCGTGACGACGAACGCCGCCACCACACCGAGCACGGCGAGGATCGAGTTGCCGGTGCTGGCGCGCCCGCGCCACACGGAGACGGCGATGACGGCCGCCGTGACGACACCGAGCACCACGGCACGTTGACTTGGCTGGGCGGCGACGCTGCCGGCGATCCCGGCCAGGCCGGGCAACGCGATCACGGCGTCGATGACGTGTCGCCACTCGACCAGGCGCTGATCAGCGGCGGCTATGTCGAGACTCAGCACCACGCCGCTGGTGACGAGCAACGCGCCGAGTCCGTCGGCTGAGACGAAGGCCGCCGCCGCGCCCACACCGAGCGCGGCCAGCGCGGCGCCGCGCTCGCGCAACAGCACCGCGAGCAGGGCAACCGCCGCGGCCACACCGACGATGGTCGGGCCGTGCGTCGGGTTGTGCCGCGCGATGGCCACGCCCGCGGCGCCCAGCCCGGCCACGACATAGGGGCGAACCCAGATCACACGGACACGCCCACGCCGCCGCGGGTGTCGCCGCCGAAGCGGGCGATCTCGCGGGGCAGGTCGAGCGGCTTGATCGACGATCGCGCCGCGAGGATGCCCTCGTCGATCAGCGCGGCGGGCACCACCCACGCCAGTTCGAACTCGAGACCGTCGGGGTCCTTCACGTACAGGCTCTTGGTGGTCGAGTGATCCGACGCCCCGGACAGCGCGCCGCGACGCGACAACTCGTCGGCCAAACGCGACAATTCGTCGAGCGTGTCCACTTCCCACGCCAGGTGGTACAGCCCAACCGTGCCGCGGCCTGCGTCCGACGCCGCGGCCTGCGATCCGATCTGGAACAGGCCCAGGTCGTGATCGTTGGTCGAACCCGGCGCCTGCAGGAACGCCGCGCCCGGCATCGCCATCACCTGCTTGAAGCCGAGGGCGTCGCTGTAGAACGAGACGCTGACGGCGACATCACGGACGTAGAGCACGGCATGGTTCAGACGGGTGACGGGCATGGCTTAGTGATACCCCGCGATCACGCCGAAGGCGACTCCCGCGGCGCCGACGGCCAACGCGACGAAGGCCTGCCACCGGCGCGCCCCGTCCGGCGGCACCATCACGAACCCCACTGCCGCGCCAGCGGCGAGCCCGGGAACCCATACCGCGACCGACTCGGCGCCACCCGACAACGACGGACCCGCAATCAACGCGCCGGCCAACAGGCCGAGTCCGACGCCGACGGCGCGTTGACGGGCGACGGTGATCAGGCTCACGGCGCTCGCCCACGTCGCGGCGACGGCGGCCGCCGATCCGGTGAAGCCCGCGGCGCCGAGGACCGCCTGGCTGCCGGCGATGTCGGTCAGCGCCGCACTACCCGCGCGCGCCAGCGTGGCTACCCCCGCGCCGGCGACAGCCAGCGCGGTCAGCATCGACGCGTCGGCCACGCCCAAGGCGATGGCCAGGGTCCACAAGTCGCCGCGTCCGGTGAGAGTGAGGGTGCCGCCGGCGAAGAGCGCGGCGGTACGAGCGGGGCCGGGGAGCGCCGGTCTGGTGACGCGCCGACGCGTTTGGGCGTGGGCGGCGCGTTGCCGGGCGCGCGTCTTCAGGATTGGCGTCGCCGGCCGCCGACGGGCACGCGGCGCACGAGGTGATTCCACGAGCACTGCGGACACACCTCGACGACGTAACAGTTCAGCTCTTCGCCGGAGCGGTCGAGGCGGCGCATCTCGGCCGCGCTCTCGACGCAACGACCGCGCGACGGCAGCCGCGGCCCGAAGGCGTAGGTCACGTGCACCAGGTCGGCTTCGTCGCACACCGGACACGACTCCTCGGTGCGGCGCCCGGCCTTGGCGGCCCGCAACAACTCGGGGTGGGCGTCGCACACGTCCTCGCGGGCCAATCGGTTGGCCCGCAGTTCAACCAGCACAGCGTTGCGGGCGAGCCGGAAGTCGACCGCGGCGCTGCGGTCTTCAACCGAACGAGCGAGGGACTCCGATCGTGACACCACGGCGCGGCAGAGTACAACGCCCATTCCCCGGGCGCGTGCGCGCGGGTAACGGGCAGGCAAGTCCGGACAGGATTCCCGTGTGGACCGCTCCGCCCGCTTTCGCGCGCTCTTCCAGGAGGCCTATCCAGCCCTCCGGCGCTGGGCGCACCACCGGGGCATCCCCGACGAGGCCGCCGACGACGTCGTGGCCGAGGTCTTCACCATCGCGTGGCGCCGGTTCGACGACATCCCCGCCGACGCCGCCATCCCCTGGCTCTACGGCGTGGCCAAGAACGTCGTGCGCAACCACCGGCGGGGCGAACGACGCCGCGCCGCCCTCACGCTGGTCGCCCCGCCGGCCGCGCCCACGCCAGCACCCGCCGAACCGTTCGACACGAGAGTTATTCGCACCGCGCTCGATTCGCTCAATGCGGCCGACCGCGAGGTCCTCGTCCTGATCGCGTGGGACGGGCTGTCGCCCGCCAAGCTGGCCGTCGCCCTGGGTTGTTCCGCCACCGCGGCGCGCGTGCGGTTGCACCGCGCCCGCAAACGCTTCGGCGACGCGGTAACGCGCGCCGAGGCGCAGACACGTAGCAGGCGAGACCTGCAGGAGGTGCCCGATGTCCGATGAACTCATGACGCGCTTGGCCAATGCCCGACCGGAAACGCCTGATGGTCTCCTCACACCCGACGCCCGACTGCTCGAGGAGATCCTCATGACTGACGTTCCGATCCCACGCCGCTTTGTCACACCAGTGCGATTGGCGAGTGTCGCCGCGCTGGCCGCCGCGCTCGTAGCGTTCGCACTCGTCATCCCCACGCGCGACAACGCCAACCCGAGCGCGCCGCGCGCGATCGACATGGCACAGATCGCGGCGTCGACGAGCGCGGCGCTCAAGTCGGGCCGTGCCCACGTCGTAGTCACCACCAAGACCGACAAGATCGCACCCCGCGTGAGCGCGGCTGACTTCACGGTCGAGTTCAACGGCGACGATCGTTCGATGTTCGGCACGATCGATCCCGGCGACGGTCGTTCGTCGGTGTTCCCCATCGCCAACAAGGTGATCGGCGGGCAGTTCTATTTGCAGGACGGCACGCGGTGGGTCCTAGACACGAATGCTTCCGCGATGAGCGGCGACGACATCTTCAACTTCGACCCGCGCACGTTCGTCGGCGGCGCCGCCCAAGCCGCTGGCTTCGAGGAGGTCGGGAAGGAAGCCGTCGACGGCACGCCCACGCGTCACCTCGCGGCCTCCTATCCCGACCGCGTGCCGACGATCAACGTCGGCCTCGGCCCGTCACCTGAAGTCGACATCACCAAGTTCGAGGTGTGGGTCGACGACGCCAACGTCGTGCGGAAACTGGCGATGACGACCAAGGACGTGCAGCAGACCTATCCGCTGGCCCGCACCAAGCTGACCAAGGACGCGGATGGCACCGTGCAAAAGGCAATCGACCCGGCCACGATGGGCGAGCCGGTCGAGGTCACCACGATCACCGCTACGACGGTGACCTTCACCGACATCGGCGACGCCATCACGATCACGCCACCGGAGAACCCCGCATCGGTGGCCGGCAAGGGCTAACGAATCGCGGCGACGAGCGCGTCGACCGTCGGGTCGGCGGGTCCGTCGGCGCGGCGGGCGACGAGCAACGTGCGGCGCACGAACGGCTCGTGGCCGACGCGCCGCAACGCGACGCCGAAGCGCTGCACTTGCGCCGTGGGCAGCACCGACCAGCCGATGCCAAGCGCGACCATCTGTGCCAGCACCTCGGGCTGGTGTGATTCGGCCACGACAGTGACGGACCGACCCGCGCTCCGCAGCGCCTCGCTGACGAGCGTGCGCGTCTCGGACCCGACGGGATACATGACCCAAGGGCCCCAGGCGCGCGACCGATCGTCGGCCGGTGCGTAGACCGCGAGGTCTTCCTCCAGCAACGGCGTCGCCGTGACGCCGCCGGGCAGCACCGAGGGCGCGACGCACACGACCACGTCGAGCCGGGCGGCGACCAGGTCGCGGAGAAGCTCCGCCGACGGGCTCACCTGCAGCTGGAGCTCGACCGCTGGCCGCTCGGCACGGAACGCGGCCAGACCCGCCGCGCAATGGATCGTCGCCGCTGCGTCGATCATGCCGACGCGGACGCCACCGGTGGTCCCCGCCCGGCGACGCTCGGCCCACCGGGCCAGGTCCTGCGTGCGAGCCAAGACCGCGCGTGCGTGATCGAGGACTACGGCCGCCGCTTCGGTCGGCACACGGCGCCGCCCGTCGCGCGCGAACAGGGCCACTCCCAGCCGGCGTTCCAGCTCCGCCAGTCCCTGGCTCAGTGCCGAGGGCGTCACCCCAACGGCCGCGGCGGCGTCGGTGAACGTCGGCACCTCGTGCACCGCCACCAGGTACTCAAGCTGCTGGACCGAGATGTTGGGAAGCGACGCCACATCGTTAAGTATTACTGAACGGTAGAACGTCTTGCCGCAGCATCACTTACGCTTGCCAAATGACCGCTCGCACCATCGCCCCGGCCACCGGGAAACTTGGCGTCCTCCTGCCCGGCCTCGGCGCCGTCGCCTCCACCGTGATCGCCGGCGTGCTGCACGCCCGGCGGACGGGCGTCGCTCCCATCGGATCGGTGAGCCAGATGGCGCACGTCCGACTCGGCGAGCGCGCCGAGGGCCGCAACCCGTTGATCAAAGACTTCGTCCCCCTGGCCTCGCTCGACGACATCGTCTTCGGCGGCTGGGATCCGATCTCGCCCAACGCCCTCGAGGCGGCCCGGACGTGCGGCGTGCTTGAAGAGCGCGACATCAATCCGATCTCAGGCGAACTCGAAGGCGTCGTCGCCATGGACGCGGTGTTCGACCAGAGTTGGGTGAGTCGGCTCGACGGCAAGCGCGTCAAGACCGGTTCCAACAAGATGGAACTCGCCCAAGCGTTGATGGCCGACATCGAGCGCTTCAAGGTCGAGAACGACTGCGACCGTCTCGTGATGGTGTGGTGCGCGTCGACCGAGGCATACCGCGACGTCACCGACGTGCACCAGTCGGTCGAAGCGTTCGAGGCGGGCCTCGTAGCCAACGACGAGCTAATCAGCCCGAGCCAGATCTACGCCTACGCGGCGATCATGAGCGGAGTCCCCTACGCCAACGGTGCGCCGAACCTCAGTTGCGACCTGCCGTGCATGATGGAGCTGGCCGAACGCAACGGCGTGCCGATCGGCGGCAAGGACTTCAAGACCGGGCAGACGCTGATGAAGACGATCGTGGCGCCCGGCCTCAAGGCGCGGATGCTCGGCCTCAACGGGTGGTTCTCGACCAACATCCTCGGCAACCGCGACGGTGAAGTGCTCGACGATCCCGAAAACTTCCGCTCGAAGGAAGTCTCGAAGCAAGGCGTGCTCGACACGATCTTCCAAGCCGAGGACCACCCCGAGCTGTACTCCGACATCTCGCACGTGATCCGCATCAACTACTACCCGCCCCGCGGTGACAACAAGGAGGGCTGGGACAACATCGACATCTTCGGGTGGATGGGCTACCCGATGCAGATCAAGATCGACTTCCTCTGCCGCGACTCGATCCTCGCCGCTCCCCTCGTGCTCGACCTCGCGCTGTTCTTCGACCTCGCGGCGCGCGCCGGCGAGAAGGGCGTGCAGGAGTGGCTGAGCTTCTACTTCAAAGCGCCGATGACGTCGAGCGAAGAGCTGCTACCCGAGCACGACATCTTCATTCAGCAGATGAAGCTGAAGAACACGCTGCGCGAGTGGATGGGCGAGCCCGCCGTCACCCACAGCGAGGCGTAACACCGCGCTCGTCGTTGTGTCGGGCGACACAGCGCTGAGCGCACCGGGCTCGGTACCGCCCCGTCAGGCAACAAACAGGGGGCGGGAGCACATGCGATAACGAACACCGCAGCAAAGGCGCACTCCTCGAACCCGACTGATCTTGCAATTACTCGCGGAATCCTTCCCGAGAAATCCGCGCGGCCGCGGCCGCAGCAATCGCCGCCACGCCGAGCACCAGAGCGGGCGACTGGTCGGCGCCGGTACGCGGGATGATGCCGGTCGGCTGCGGTGCCGCCGGCGCGGCGGTATGGAGCGGCGGACGGGGTCCGAGCGGGCCGGCCGCCTGCTCGAGCACCGACGTACCGCGTGCCACCTTCCACGATGCCGTGCTCGTCGCCGCGGTGTTCGGGTCGTTGCGGTTATCGACGAACCAGAAGTCGTACTGCATGCCGTCGGCTCGGAACTCGGCGACGCCGTAGCCGTTGCGGAAGCCCTCGTGGTAGCTGACCCACGGGTTGCTGGCGACCAGGTTCGCTTCGAAGATCGTGTTGATGGTGAGCGCTTCGGGCAGCTCCCCCATCTGCAGGACTTCGGAGAGTCCGGGCGAGGTAACGGCAGGAGCGATGAACTCCACCGCTGCGCTGTTGGCGTCGAGCTGCCACGTCGACCGGTCGACGGGGAGGTGCGACGCGAACGACTCGTGATAATCCCCCGTGAGCACGACGACGTCTTTGATGGCGCGCTCGTCGATGAACGACATGATCTTCTGCCGTTCACCGCGATACCCGTCCCATCCGTCGACGTACAGCGGCGGCGGGATCGGCGGCAGCGGCGTACCCAGCCCGGTGACCGCCGCGCTCAACACACCGGCGAGCGGCGGGCCGACGTCGACGGGCACCATCACCACCGGGTTGCCGAGCACTTTCCACGCGGCGGCGGCACTGCCGAGTCCGTTGAACAACCAATCACGCTGGGTTGCACCGAGCATGGTGCGATCCGGATCGTCGGTGGCCGGATCGACCGAGAGATATCCGACCACGGCATTGGTGGGCTGCACGTCGCGGTAGAGGCGCTCGTCGAGCATGAACAAGTCGACCAGGTTGCCGATCGTGAATCGCCGGTACACCTTGGTCGGCTCGACAGGATCGACGCGGATCGGCATCCACTCACGAAACGCCTGTAGCCCCGCGCTGCGACGCGCGTTCCAATCGCCCTCATCCGCCGAGTGCTGTTGCGCGCCGCCCTTCCACCAGTCGTTAGCGACCTCGTGGTCGTCGTAGATCGCGATGACCGGGTGACGGGCGTGCAGAAGCTTCAAGCCGGCGTCGCTGTGGTACTGGCGGTAACGCGCCCGGTAATCCCCGAGGGTGTGCAGTTCGTGTTTCGGATCGTGGGTACGGCCGCCCGGCTTCGGCGTCGCCAGCCCGCCGTAGGTCGTATCGAATTCGTAGATGTAGTCGCCGAGCGAGAGCACAACGTCGATGTCGTCGCGCTCGGCCAGGACGCGATAGGCGCCGAAAAAGCCGAACTCCCATTCGGCGCAGGTCACGGTGCCGACGCGCACGCGGTCGACCACCGCTCCCGGCGCGGGCAAGGTACGCGTGCGGCCGACGGGGCTGGTCGCCGCGCCCGCACGGAAGCGGTACCAGTACGACGTGGCCGGGCTGAGCCCGTCGACGTCGACGTGAATCGTGAAGTCGTTGGACGCCAGAGCGGCCGCGGTGCCTTGGCGGACGATGTTGCTGAAGCCTGGATCGCGCGCCACTTCCCACGCCACCTGCGGTGCCGCGTTGGTGTGGGTCCAGATGATCACGCGATCAGCCAACGGGTCGCCAGAAGCAACACCGAAGGCGAACGGCTCTTCGGCCGCCCGCGCCCAGTGCGGCGTCACCGCGACGGCGGCGACGCCCGCCGCACCGGCGAGAAACGCGCGCCGAGTCGTCTTATCCCCCATGCCGCCGCCCAACGTAGAGCAGAATCAAGACGTGCCGACCGACAACGCCGCCGCGTGGGACCGCCACTCCGCCGCGTATCAGGCCGGCGCGCAGCTGCCGACCGACGTTGCCCACTACGGCCCCGACATCGGCACCGAAGCCGATTACCGGCTGCTCGGTGACCTCAAAGGCAAGCGCGTGCTCGAACTGGGCTGCGGCGGCGCGCAGTGCTCGATCGCGTTCGCCAAGCAGGGCGCGGTGGCCATCGGGGTCGACTTCTCGTCCGAGCAGCTGGCGTTCGCGCGCCGCTTGTGCGACCGGGAAGATGTGAAGGTCGAACTGCATCACGGCGACTTGGCCGACTTAGCATTCGTGCGGGCCGAGTCGATCGACATGGTGTTCTCGGCCTACGCCTTCGGCTACGTGGAAGACCTTGGGCGGGTGTTTCGCCAGGTGCACCGCGTGCTGCGGCCGGGCGGGCCGCTGGTGTTCAGCCTCCCCCACCCGTCCTACGACATGATCGACGACGACTCCGATCAGCCGCTGCTGATCCGGCGCTCCTACTTCGACCGCACGCCGATCGACTACGAGTGGAATGGCATCGCCTTCACCGACTACCGCCACACCATGGCCGACATCTATATGGGCCTGCTTCGGGCGAACTACCGAGTCGACGTGGTCATCGAACCAGAGCCGGTCAGCAACGGCCCGCGCAGCCAGCACTGGCGCGAGACCTACAAGTACGTCCCGCGCACGCTGATCATCCGGGCAAGAAAAGAAGGCCTCTAACACGCTAGACCGGCGCGATGGATCCCCTCAGTGCTGCGGCGCGCCGTCTGGCGGCCGCGCTCGAACCGTTCGCCGGCCAGGTCTACTTCTCGGCCGAGTGCCACGCCGAGTACGAGAAGCTTGGCTTCCAACCGAGCCCCGGCGACTTCGGCAGCGGTGTCAACCTGCCCGACGGTCCGGCCTACTTCACGTCGCGCGGCTCGGTCATGGGCCAAGTGGCCGGCGAAGTGATCGCGTCGGCCTTCGCCGTGTTCAATCCGGCGGCCGTCGTGCCCGCGGTCGACTTCGGCTGGTCGCTCACCGACGCTCCGACGATCTGCGCCGCCCGCGACCGTGGCGCCATCGGCCAGCTCGAGCGCATCCTCGGCGAGAAGCCCGACGGCATCGACGCCGTCGGCGACTTGTTGGAACGCGCCTGCGCGCCGCTGCGTCCCGAAGGCCGGCCGCTGTTCGCCGGCCTGTTGTCCCAAGAGGTGCCCGATTCACCCATCGGCCGCGCCTGGCGCTACGCCGACCGCCTGCGGGAGTACCGCGGCGACTGTCACACGGCGGCGTGGACCTCGGCCGGTTTCGACGCCACCGAGATCGGCTTGGCCAGCGAGCTGTACTGGGGATTGGCGATGGGGTCCTATATCCGCACCCGCGCCTGGTCCGACCAGCAGCTCGAAGAAGCCAAGGGCCGGCTCCGCTCGCGCGGTCTGGTCGACGGCGACGCCTTCACCGACGCCGGCCGCGCCGCCCGCGAAGCGGTCGAGACCGCCACCGACGTGCCCCTGCAACCCGCCATCGAGGCGCTGGGCGGCGACCTCGAGACCGTGTGCTCGATGCTCGACGGTTACGGCAAGGACATCAAAGCCGCCGGCGGCTACCTCGGCGGCGGTCCCAACGACCTCGTGCGGGCTGCATCGTCGTAGCAACGCGTGACAAAATGCCCACATGGGGAAACGACTGCTTCTTGTCCTCGCGTTCGCCGCGTCACTGCTCGGCACCGCGATCGTCACCGCCGCTCCTGCGCCCGCCGCGCAGGTCATCGGCAAGACCGGCGTCTACAAGGACGCCTGCGGTAACTCGCAGATCTGGGTGAACGGCCAGAACCTCGGCCCGCATTACCTGATCTGCATGCCGCCGGACGCGCCGCAGTAGCGCCTAGCGCCTAGACCGGCTGGCGCACCCACTCGGCGAAGGTGTTCGTGAACAGTGCTGGCACGCCCCCGGTGTGCATGAACACGACCGGCTCGTCGGGCAACCGACTGGTGCGCGCGTAGTCCACAAGGCCCGCCGCGGCTTTGCCGCTGTAGACGGGGTCGAGGAGAAGACCTTCGTTCGTCGCGAACAGGTGCAGCGCTTCGCGCGCCCCGTCCGTGGGTGCGCCATAGTCAGCGCCGAAGAAGTCGTGGTCGACGCGTACGTCGCCGACCGGCGCCGCCCGACCGCACAACGCCGCCGCCGCGTCGGCCTCACGCGGCACTACCTCGTCGAGATCGGGCCGCGTGCCGACGTCGAAGCCAACCACGCGCGCGTGATCGCCGAAGCCGGCGACCAGACCGGCGTGCGTGCCTCCGGAGCCGTCGGCGGTAATCGTCAGCGCCGGCACTTCGCCGAGCTGCTCGACGATCTCGTCAGCCGCGTCGATGTAGCCGAGCGCGCCGACGGGTGTCGCGCCGCCGATCGGGATTTGATAGGGCACCCGTCCGGCGGCGCGCAACTCGTCGCACACGGCTGTGATCTTCTCCTCCAGCGGGTAGTAACTGAGCGCGCCCGCCCACACGAACTCGGGTGCGAGCACGTAGTCGAGCACCACGTTTCCCGAAGGCCTCGTCGGTTCTTTGCTCGACAACACGGCGACGGCTTTGATGCCCAACCGGTTCGCCGCCGCGATGGTCATGCGCACGTGGTTGCTTTGCCGCCCACCGCCGGTGACGAGCGTGTCGGCGCCCTGCGCCAGCGCGTCGGCGCACAGGTAGTTCAGCTTGCGCGCCTTGTTGCCGCCGCCGGCGAGCCCGGTGCAATCGTCGCGCTTGACCCACAGCTGCCCGGCCGCCAGACCCAGCGCGGCCGCCAGCCGATCCATGCGTTCGAGCGGCGTCGGCAGGTGTGCCAGCGCGAGCGGCCGAGAAAAGGATGCTGTCACCCAGGCAAGATACGTCGGTGCCCACTCCCCTGACCGCGGCTTTGCAAGATCTCGTCGACGCCGCCACCGCGGCGCTCGACGCCGACCTGCCGAACGAGCGCGCCCGCTGCGACGCCATGCGCGACGCCATGGCCGCCTTGCTGGCGACCGAAGGCTCCGTGCCCGAGACCGAGTGCCAGTCCCTCGACGGCGCCGCGGTGGGCAACCTGCTGTACGCCGATCCGCAGGGCCGGTTCCACATCCTCGGCGTCGTGTTTCCCGAAGGCACGTCGTCGGGCGTGCACCACCACGGTTGCTGGGGCGTGATCGGCTACCTCCGCGGCGGCGACGAGGAGACGCGGTACGCCTCGGAAGCCGCACCCCACGAAGGCGACGAGATGGAGCTCACCGAGGTGTCGCGCCACGTCTGGCACACCGGCGACATCACCTATCTCTTGCCTGACGAGGGCGACGGCTGGCACCGCGTGCGCAACCCCGGCCCCGGTGACGGCGTGAGCATCCACGTGCTCTGCATGACCCCCTCGGATCACCCGCACCTGTTCTGGGATCGCTCGTCCGGCCACATTTCCGGCTACCCCTTCCTCGAAGTCGCCCCCGACCGCTGGCAAGCACGCATTAGCGAGTCCTAGCCGACCACCACTCGTCGAGGCGGCGGCGCGCTTCGTCCTCGCCGAGGGGACCGTGTTCGAGTCGCAACTCCAGTAAGAAGTTGAGCGCGTCGCCGACATCGCGGGACGGCTTAATGGCCAGTTGTTCCATCACTTGCTGGCCGTCGAGATCGGGACGGATGGCGTCGAGCTCCTCCTGCTCGCGCAGGCGGGCGATCTCGCTCTCGAGCGTGTCCATGCGATCGGACAGGCGTTTGGCCTTGGCTTCGTTGCGCGTCGTGCAGTCGGCGCGGGTCAGCGCGTTCAATCGGTCGAGCAACGGCCCCGCGTCGCGCACGTAGCGGCGAATGGCGGAGTCGGTCCACCCCATGGCGTAGGTGTGGAAACGCAGGTGCAGTTCGACCAGCTTCACGACGTCGTCGAGGTCGTCGCTCGGCCAGCGCAGCTCGGTCAGCCGCTTGCGCGCCATGCGGGCGCCGACGACTTCGTGATGGTGAAACGACACGCCCTTGTCGCCGAACTGACGCGTCGCCGGCTTGCCGATGTCGTGCAGCAGCGCCGACATGCGCAGCACGCGGTCGGGCTTGGTGTTGGCGACCACGGCGATCGTGTGGGCGAGTACGTCCTTGTGCCGATGAATCGGGTCCTGTTCGACGGCCAGCGCCGGCAACTCGGGCAGGAAATGCTCGGCCAGCCCCGTTTGGGCGATGAACCACAGTCCGGGCGACGGATCCTCGACGAGCAACAACTTGTCGAGTTCGTCACGGATGCGTTCCATCGACACGATCGAAAGTCGTCCGGCCATGGCCTTGACCGCGGCCACGAGCCCGTCGTCGGGCACGAGTTGGTAGCCGGCGATGAACCGGGCGGCGCGCAGCATGCGCAGCGGGTCGTCGCTGAAAGACTCCTCGGGCGACAGCGGCGTGCGCAGCCGGCCGGCGGCGAGATCGACGAGACCGTCATAGGGATCGATGATCTCGCTGCCCGGTAGCCGCAGCGCCATGGCGTTAACCGTGAAGTCGCGGCGCGCCAGGTCCTCCTCCACCGCGGTGGCGAAAGCCACGTCGGGCTTGCGGGAATCGGGGCTGTACGCCTCGGCGCGGTGGGTGGTGATTTCGTAGACGCGATCGCCCTTCCTGGCGCCGATCGTGCCAAAGCGCTTGCCTTGGGTCCACACGGCGTCGGCCCAGCCCGAGAGCAGTTTTTCGGTCTCGTCTGGAAGCGCGTCGGTGGTGAAATCGAGGTCGTCGGCGTCGTCGAGACGGTTCACGATGGCGTCGCGCACCACGCCGCCGACGAGATACAGCATGTGGCCAGCGTCGGCGAAGCGTTGCGCCAAATCGGCCGTAGCCGCGACAAGCCCCTCCAGACGCTCGGGAATCACGGTCGACGCCGACACCGCGGTGCCTCCGACGGGGGTTCTGTTGATACACCCCTTCCGTATCGTGCTGGCATGGCGGAAGGTTTCCGAGCGTTCCAGTTTGTGCTTTCTCCGACAGTAAAACAGGAGCGCGCGCTGACCACTCTTTTCCTTGAGCAGTGCCGGTTGTACAACGCCGCGTTGGAGGAACGTCGCGGCGCGTGGCAACTCGAGCGGCGAGCGGTGAGCCGATTCGACCAGTACAAGACGTTGACCGGCATGGCGGACCAGGAGCCCACGCTGATGGCGTTCGGGGTCACCGCGGCTCGAGGCACTCTTCTCCGATTAGACCGCGCATTCAAAGCCTTCTTCCGCCGCGCCGCCGCGGGCGAAACGCCGGGGTTCCCGCGGTTCCGGTCAGCGCGGCGATTCGATTCGGTCGAGTGGCCCGACACAGACGGCTGGCGAATCGACGAAACCACCGGACGACTCTATCTGCGAGGTATCGGCCACCTGAAGGTCCGCCTGCACCGCGCGATTCGCGGCTTGCCGAAGACGATCACTGTGAGACGGCGCGGTAGGCGGTGGGAGGTCACCGTGTTTTGCGCGGGCGTTCCCGCACAACCGCTGGCGCCGACAGGCAACGCCGTCGGAATCGATGTGGGCGTCACCGTGGCTTTCGCACTCTCCGACGGCCGCCTCATCGACAACCCGCGGCACCTCGCCCGCTCGGCCGAGTCGCTGGCTAAGGCTCAACGCGTCGTGTCAGGGCGCAGAAGGAGTTCGCGCCGGCGTGTTAAAGCCACGGAGGCGGTCGGGGTTCTGCATCGAAAGATCGCAAACCAGCGTCGCGACTTCCTCCACAAGCAGTCCCGGGCGCTGGTCAACGACCACGACCTCATCGTGATCGAAGACCTGCGGGTGACGAACATGACCCGACGGCCGAAGCCGGTGCCGGATGAAGACGGCGGTTTCGATCCCAACGGCGCGGCCACCAAGGCGGGGCTTAACAAATCAATTCTCGATGTCGGGTGGAGAAGGTTCCGGTCGATGCTGGCCTACAAAGCGGAAGAAGCTGATAGGCAGCTCGTCGTCGTGAACCCGCGCCACACGTCCCAAACTTGTGCGCAGTGCCGGCACATCGACAAGGACAACCGGCACGGCACCGTATTCCGATGCATCCGTTGTGGCCACCACGGCCACGCCGATGTCAACGCCGCGGTGAACATCCTTCGGGCCGGGCTGGCCTTGCGCCTTGCGCGCGAAGCGAAACGACGAGTCGCGTAACTACACACGCGACGAGTCACCTCGCGAGCCTTATTCTTCGCCGCTAGTGACAACCGCGCTCGTAACCGATGGCGCCGAGCGCGCCCGAATAGGACCGTGGCACGGCGACCCCACCGTGGGCTGCGTCACGCCGCAACCCGGGAGCCCGCCGGCATCGGCGCGGCTCGTGAAACGCTGCCTCGAGCAGCTGGCGCGTCTGGGCTTTCGCGAGGCGATCACCGCGGCGATGCCGACCACCGAGTCCGCCGGCTTCGTCGCCGCGGGCTTTGAAGTCTCCGAGCGACTCCACCTGCTCGAGCGACCGGTAAAGGCCGCCGACCGCGCCGCGGTCGCCATACCCGAAGGCGTCACGTTCCGTCGCGCCCGCGCCACCGACATCGAAGCGGTGCTGGCGGTCGACGCCCGCTCGTTCGGCTCGTTCTGGCGGCTGGACGTACCGGGCATCCATGACGCGCGTACCGCGACGAGCCACGCGCGTTTCCGGGTCGCCCGGATCGACGAGACCGTCGTCGGCTACGCCATCACCGGTCGCCAGGGCCGGACCGGGTACCTCCAGCGGCTCGCCGTTGACCCGGAGCGGCGCAGCGGCGGCATCGGTACCGCGCTCGTGATGGACGGGGTGCGTTGGCTGGCGCAGTGGAGGGCCAACCGCGAATTGGTCAACACGCAGGAATCGAACGGGACCGCGCTGGCCCTGTACGAGTCGCTCGGCTTCCAACGCAAACCTCATGGCTTGACGGTGTGGTCAGCGCGCCTGCCGCAGTGACGCGTCTGCGACGCGTCCGCCTCCTAGTCACCGCCGCGGCAGTCCTCGGCAGCGTGCTCACCTCTACGAGCGCGCACGCACAAACGTCTTCGTCGGTCAGCCCGCTGGTGCTGGAGAGCCAGACGCCGTGGGTGGGCGCCGGCGGGACCTTCCAAATCCGCATCGCCGCGCCACCGCCGCAGCGCGTCGCGCCGAACGATCTCGAATACGCCGTGTCGATTCACCCGTCGTCGCCGTCGCGCAACGCGTTTGCCGCCACGCTGACAACGCGGGCTACGACGGCGGCGCTCGCCGTGGTCGTCACTGCGGTCCCCGAAGCTCCAGCCGACGAAACCGGCGCCGTCACCCTCGACGTCGGCGTGCAAGATCCGACGCTGCCGCGCGACCCGAAGCGCATCGGACTGCGCGGTGCCGGGGTGTATCCCGTCGCCGTGGAGCTGCGCACCGTCGGTGGAGCGGTGCACGCCCGCCTGCTGACCCACCTCATCTTCGTTCCGACGACACCAACCGGTCCGCGTCTCGCGGTCGGCGTCGTCGTTCCGGTGCGGGCCCCGCTGGCGCTGCAACCCAACGGCGAGGACGAACTCGCGCCCCGCGACGTCACCGCGATCACGAACGCCGCCCGGACGTTGGCCACGCTGCCCGCACCCGGCGTCCTGCTCGCTCCATCACCGGAGACCCTCGCCGCGCTGCTGCGCGGGGGACGCCCCACCCAGGACGCGGTCGCCGCGCTGCGTGCCATAGCGGCGTCGCACACGATCATCCCGTCGCCATTCGTACCGACGCAGGCCTCGGCCGCGCCCGAGCGCGACCGCGAGGTCGCGCGCGATCGCGGGCGGGCGCTGGTCAGCCAGGCGTTCAGTCCCGCTGTGCTGACCGATATCGCTGTGGTCGAGCACGGCGGCGACGACCGCGTGGTCGGCGAGCTGCCGCCACGGTTGATCGTGACCGACTCGGTACTACAGCCGGCATCGCTGCGGTTCACCACCGCCGAGCCGATCCTTGTACGCCGCAGTACCAGCCGAACGATCACCGCGCCGGCGCTCCTCGCCGACAAGGGCCTGGCGGCGCATCTCACGAACCGCGCCTCGCCCGTACTTTCGGCCCACCACCTCCTGGCCGACCTGGCGACGGTGTACTTCGACAGTCCGGGCCGCTTCCGCTCGATCGTCGTGCTGCCTTCGGACGAGTGGCGCGCCGACGCCGCAGTGCTCGCCCCTTTGATCGCCGCTCTGGCGTCGAGCCCGATCCTCGAAGCCGCTGCCCCCGAGCGCCTCTTCGCACTGGCGACCAAGAAGACGCGGCCCAAGACTCGGATCCTGGTGACGCCACCCCTGCCGTCCTCACTACCCGACGCTTTCACATCGGTACGCAGGACCGTCGAGTCGCTGCGATTGGTGATGGCCGACGCTCCCGCCACGTTGCAAAATCTCGACGACCGCATGCTGATCGCCGAGTCAGCCGCCTTCAGCCCATCCGAGCGCCGCAGCTACGTGTCCCGCCTGTCGAGTGCGATCACCGCTGAGCGCCGCCAGTTCCAACTACCCAAGGGCGGATCGCTCACACTGACCTCGCGCCGCGGCGCCATTCCCATCACCGTCAGATCAAGCGCTGGCTACCCGGCGCGCGTGCTCTTGCAGGTCGCCAGCGACCGCCTCAAATTCCCCGGCGGTGACACGCGCATGATGTTGCTGACGCGCCACGACACGACCGAGCGGTTCAACGTCCAGTCCCTCGGATCCGGCGCCTTCCCCTTGCGGATCCTGCTCAAGTCGCCTGACGGCAAGGTGCTTCTGAGCCAGACGCGCCTCACCGTGCGTTCGACGAACGCGTCCGGCGTCGGTGTGGCGCTGTCCGTCGGCGCCGGAGTGTTCTTGCTCGCCTGGTGGTACCGGTCCTCGCGGCGCCGGCGAGCGCTCCCTGCGGGAGCCGCGTGACGGAGCCGCAGCAACCCGCGGTCAACCTCGGTCGCCGCAGCACGGTCATGGCGGCGGGCACGGTGGCCTCGCGGGCGACGGGATTCCTGCGCGTCCTCGCGTTGGGTTACGCCCTCGGCTTCAACCGGCTGTCGGACGCGTACAACCTCGCCAACACGTTGCCGAACATCGTGTACGAGCTCGTGCTCGGCGGTGTGGTGAGCGCCACCCTCGTGCCGATCTTCGTGGGGCTATTCGAAGACGAAGCCGACGAGGATCCGTGGCGCGGCGTGGCCGCGATCACCTGGCTCGTGCTCGCGGTGACCGCGGGGCTCAGCGTGCTGTTCGCGCTGGCCGCGCCCCTACTGGCCTCGCCGTACGCCGCGCTCAACCACACGACGCAGGCCGCGGCGCAAAAGGACCTCACCGTCGCGCTGATGCGCTACTTCGCTCCGCAGGTCGTGCTGCTCGCGGGGATGGCCGTGGGTTCGGCCATCCTCAACGCCCGCCGTCGATTCGCCGCGCCGATGTTCGCCCCGGTGCTCAACAACGTCGTCGCCATCGCCGCGCTGATCGCGGCGCCACACTTCATCACCGACGCCGGCATGCGATCACTGCATCTCGGAACGGGACTGATCGTGCTCGGTCTCGGGACGACGCTTGGTTACGTCGCACAACTACTCGGAATCGCGCCGTCGCTGCGGGCCATCGGCGCCAAGTTGCGCCCGGTGTGGGACCCCCACCACCCGGCAGTGCGCCGCGCCGCCGCTTTGTCGGGTTGGACCTTCGGCTTCGTCGTCGCCAACCAGGTGGCGTACTTGATCGTGGTCGCGCTGGCCAACCGTCGCGGCGGCGAACTCTCGAGCTACCAGGCCGCCTTCCAGTTCTTTCAGTTGCCACACGCGGTGATCGCCGTCTCGATCACCGGCGCCCTCCTGCCCGAACTCAGCGTGGCCGCGGCGCGCGCCGATGCCGCCGCCTTCGACGCCCTGTTCCGCCGCGGGCTGCGCGTTATCGCCACCTTCCTGATTCCGGCGGCGGTCGTCGCCGCCGTGTTCGCTACCCCCCTGCTGCGGCCCCTGATCGCCCACGGCGAGCTCACGGACAACGCACTCGAGACAACGGCGTCGACCCTCTCTGCCTTTGCTCTCGGCCTGCCCGGCTTCTCAGCGTTCATCCTGTGCACCCGCGCCTTGCAAGCCCGTCGCGACACGCGGCGCGTGTTCTATCTGTACGTCGTCGAGAACGGAATCAACGTGGCGTTGGCTCTCGCGCTGTATCCGTCGCTACACGTGCGCGGGCTCGCGCTGAGCTACTCCGCGGCGTACACCATCAGCGCGGTTCTCGCGGCGGTTACCGTTTGGCGCGTGAACGGGTCCAACCCGTTGACTACTGCTTGAGAGGACCTTATGGCTGGCATTCGCATCATCACCGACAGCGCCTGCGACCTTCCGGAGGCGACGGCGGTTGAACACAAGATCGACATCGTGCCGCTCACCGTCCGCATCGGTGACACCGAATTCGTCGACCGCCGCGACCTGACGCCCAAGGAGTTCTGGACCAAACAGAGTGCTTCGAAGCAGCTGCCGGAAACCGCCGCGCCATCACCCGGCGCCTTCGAAGAAGCATTCCGCGCCGCGGCGGCCCAAGGCGCCGACGGCGTCGTCTGCATCACGCTGTCTTCCGATCTCTCGGCCACCTTCCAGTCGGCCCAGCTCGCCGCCGAGGCGGTGAAGGACGCCGTCAAGGTACGAGTGATCGACAGCCGCACCGTCACCATCGCGCAGGGTCTGCTGGCCGTGGCTGGAGCCGAGGCGGCGGCCGCCGGCCAGTCGATCGAGCAGATTGTCGCCATCGTCGAAGACAAGATCCCGCGCATGCGCGTGTTCGCCGCACTCGACACCCTCGAGAACCTCAAGAAAGGCGGCCGCATCGGGGCGGCGCGCGCCGCGCTCGGCTCCATGCTTTCGGTCAAGCCGCTGATCAAAGTCGAGGATGGCGCCGTCGCCGAAGAAGGCAAGCAACGCACGCGCGGACGCTCGCTCGAGCACCTCATCGACTTGGGCAGGCAACACGGCGCGGCTACCGCCAAGCCGCTCGCGGTCATGCACGGCGACGCGCCCGACATCGACAAGTTCGTCGACGACCTGTGCGCGGCGCTCGGCCGCACCCGCGACGAGATCCTTCTCGGTGACATCGGCTCGGTCGTGGGCACCCACGCGGGACCGCGCGTCATCGGCCTCGCCTACGACGAGTTGTCCAGCTAAGGAGCTTGATTCGCAACGTGGCTGGCGACGCGACCATCGTCACCGGACGGCGCGTCGCTGACCGCTATCGACTGATCGCGCCACGGGGCGACGGCGCCTGGAACGCCGTCGACGAGACCTTGAAGCGCAACGTGGTCGTGCATCTCCTCAGGGCCGACGCCGCCGCCGACGCCAAGACCCACTTCGCCGCCGAAGCGCGATCGCTGGCGCGTCTCAACCATCGGAACGTGGTCGCCACCTATGACACGGGTGTCGACGGCGACGGGACCAGCTACCGCGTCGACGAGCTCGCCGGTGGTGAGCCGCTCGATCTCTCGGCGGTGGCAAACCAGCGACGCTTGGCCTACGCCGTGCAGATCGCCCGCGCCATCGCCGACGCCCACGACCGCGGCCTCATTCACGGCCGGCTCACGTCGAGCAGCGTGCTTGTCGACGACGAAGGACGGGTGCAGGTCCGCGGCCTGCGGCTCCCACCTCCCGACGATGCGCTCGAAGACGCCCCGCAAATCGACATTCACGCGCTCACGAATCTCATCGCCGCCCTGGCGCCGTCCACGGCGTCGCCGTTGCGGGACCTCGCCGTCGGCTGGCGCACCGATACCCCACCGAGCGCCGCCTCGGTGCTCAGCGCGCTCGAAGCCATACCTGAAGACGTCGACGCCGAGATCCCCGAGCCGCCACGGCCTACGCCGTCCGCCGGAGTCCCCGCCGTCTCAAGCCGTCGCCGCGGGCGCCAACTGCTGATTCTGGGAGCGGCGGTCATCGTCGCTGCGCTCATCGCCGCCGTCGCGTTGCCGGCGCGGAACAGCGGCGCACCCAGCGGCGAATCCCACGCCCTCACGCTGACGGCGACCTCCTTCGACCCTGAGGCGAAACCGCCGACGGAGAACGAGGCCGAGGCCCGTTTCGCCGTCGACAACGACGAGACCACCCGGTGGTCGACCGAGCGATATCGCCGCGCGAACTTCGGCAACCTCAAGGACGGTGTCGGCCTGGTGCTGCGCACCGACTCCTCGGCCGCGTTCGACCAAGTGACGATCACCAGCCCCACCAGCGGCTGGAAGGTGGAGATCTACGCGGCCGAACAGCCGGCCGCCGCCCTGTCGGGATGGGGAGAACCGATCGCCCGCGCCGATGTCAACGGCGACGCCACGCTCGAGCTGGGCGGTGCCGAAGGTGCCGCACTGCTCGTATGGATCACAGATCCCGGACCGAGCCGGCAAGTCCGCATCAACGAGATCCGAGCCCAGGGCCGCACCTAATGGAGGCCACGCGCGCGGCAGAAGACGACCAGGTCGCGGCCGCGCAAGGCGGTGACCGGCGCGCCCTCGACTCGCTTCTGCGTACGCACTACGACCGCCTCTACGCCGTCTGCCGCCGGCTAACCGGCAACGACACCGACGCCGCCGACGCCTGCCAGGAAGCGCTCATAGCGATCGTCCGCAACCTGCACCGCTTCGACGGGCGCAGTCGCTTCGGCACGTGGAGCTACCGCATCGCCGTCAACGCCAGCCTCGACGAGCTGCGGCGACGCCGCCGGCGGCCCCAGGCGACCGACGAGGCCAGACTCGACGTCGGCACGGCGACGGTGACCGACCTCTCCAGCGGTGTAGTTGACCGCATCACGCTCGACGCTGCCCTGGCCGGGCTTTCACCGGAGTTCCGGGCGGCGGTCGTGCTGCGCGACGTCGCCGGGCTCGACTACGCCGAGATCGCGACGGCCCTCGAGATCCCGCCGGGCACCGTTCGCAGCCGCATCGCCCGCGGCCGGGCGGCACTGGCTGACGCCCTCGGGGAACCCCCGGCCATTCACGGGACGTCTAAGGAGACGCCATGACGCACGTGTCCGACGAATTCCTGAGCGCAACGCTGGATTATGAGGTTGCCCCGGCCTCGGACGACGCCGCGCATTTGGACGGATGCGCGCAGTGCCAGGATCGACTCGGCGTGCTGCGTGGCGTGGCCCTGGCTTTGGCATCTCATACGACGGTGCCCGCGGCTCATTTGCGCGAAGCGGCGGTGGCGGCCGCTGTTGTCGAGACCACGGGCGCCACCGCGACGATGCGCCGACTCATCCGGTCGAATCGCAACCGCCCCGCCGCTTCGCGCGCACCGGCTCGCCGGATAAGCCCGATTTCGGCGGCGGCGGCGCTCGTGGTGGCACTGGCCGTGGGCGGGTGGGCGCTCAGCCAAACCGGGAGTGGCACTGGCACGGACCCCACGACGTTCGCCGGCCCCGAGCAGCAATCCAAGTCCGCGGCCGCCGACCTGTCCGCAACCGCGCCGACCGATGCGTTCGCCGATTCGACCGCCGGAGGCCCCGAATCGGGGGGCGGATCCGGCGAGGAGGTCCCGCTGGGTGCCGATGAGACCAGTTCGATGATCGCCGCCGGTTACGACGCCGGCGCCATCGGCGCGTACTCCGACATCGCCGACGTCGCCACGCGAGCAAATCAAGACCTCGAGAAGTCGTCGGAGGAAAAAGCCGAGCACCCCTACGTCGCCACACCGCCATGCCCGGTTCCGGAAGGCCAAGGCCTCGAGTGGCACGCGTCGCTGACCTTCGACGGCGTCGCCGCCTACGCGCGGGTGCTGACGGTTACGGCGTCGAGTCGGATTCTTCAGGTGCTGGCGCAAGCAGACTGCGCGGAACTCGCGACCCAAGAGATCGCACCCACCACCCCGCGCTAACCAGCGCGATGCCCGACGCCACCCAGCGCATGCCGGCGATCCAACCGACGCGGTCGCCCGCCTCGATGTAGGCGGCCCACGTCATCCCTAACGCAGCGGCGAGGGCCGTCACGCCGACCAACAACCAGTCGCTGCTCCGGCCCGCGGTGATGGCCGCTTCGGCCACGAACAGCCCGAACAAGACTCCGGCGATCACAGCCGTCACACCGTGCAACGGATGCTCCCCCATGATGAGCCCGCCGAGCGCGGCTACCACCACCGCCGCAACACAACCGAAGATCACACGCATTGAACGCGAACGGTAGCGTCACCGCCCAATGGCCGAACCGTCACCCGTCCGCAAGGACGACTGGATCACGCAGATACTCGACAAGCTCGACGAGGGCATCGAGTTCGTCCGCTCCAAGACCACCGAGCCGCTGGCCAAAGTGGCGCGGTACCTGGTGTACCTGGTGCTGTTCACCGTTGTCGGCGTCACGCTCATCACGTTGCTGATCATCCTCACCGTGCGCGCTGTCGCCTACATCCCGGGCCCGATGTGGACCGGCTACGCGGGAATCTCGGTGTTGTGTCTGCTGTTGGGAACGTTCTTCTGGCGAAAGGCAATGAGGGCCACTCGATGAGCAGCCATAGAAGAGTTGTGATCGTTGGATCCGGGCCCGCCGGCCTCACCGCGGCGATCTACGCCGCCCGGGCCAACCTGGCGCCGCTGGTGATCGAAGGCGAACCCTCCTCCGACAGCGACCAGCCCGGCGGCCAGCTCATGCTGACCACCGAAGTAGAGAACTTTCCCGGCTTCCCCGACGGGATCATGGGCCCCGAGTTGATGCAGAACTGCCGCCTGCAGGCCGAACGCTTCGGCGCGGAGTTCCTCACCGCCAAAGTAACCAGCGTCGACGTCGCCAGCCGCCCCTTCACCCTCGAGACGACCGTCGGTGAGACCTTCGGCGCCGACGCCGTCATCGTGGCCACCGGTGCGCGCTCGCTCATGCTCGGCCTCGAAGCAGAGAAGCGCCTGCTGGGCTACGGCTTGTCGACCTGCGCCACCTGCGACGGCTTCTTCCACCGCGGTTTCGAGGTGGCGGTGGTCGGCGGTGGTGACTCGGCGCTCGAAGAGGCGATGTTCCTGTCGAAGTTCGCCACCAAGGTCCACGTCATCCATCGCCGCGACCAGCTGCGCGCCTCGAAGATCATGGCCGACCGGGCGCGCGCCAACCCGAAGCTCGAGTTCGTGTGGAACTCCGTCGTCACCGACCTCACAGGCGACCCGACACTTGAGTCAGCCCAGCTGCGCAACACCGTCACGGGCGAAGAGTCGACGCTTCCCGTGCACGGCCTGTTTGTCGCCATCGGCCACGTCCCCAACACCGACGTGTTCACCGGGTTCCTCGACCACGAGGACAACGGCTACCTCAAGACGATCGGCAACTCGACGTTCACCAACGTCGAGGGCATCTTCGCCTGCGGTGACGTGCAGGACCACGTGTACCGGCAGGCGATCACCGCCGCCGGTTCGGGCTGCATGGCCGCCATCGACTGCGAACGCTGGTTGGAATCCCAACACGGGTGACGGAATACGCCGACGTACCTCGTTGGTTGAAGACCTGACCGGGTACGATTTGACCCGAGAGAGCGCCTCAGGAGGGCCCGTGTCCGACAATCTGTTGACCCTTACCGACTCCAACTTCGACGAGACGTTGGTTGGCGCCGACACTCCTGTGTTGGTCGACTTTTGGGCCGAGTGGTGCGGGCCGTGCAAGACCATCGCCCCGATCCTCGAGCAAATCGCGACCGAGCGCGAAGGCCGCATCACTATCGGCAAGCTCAATATCGACGACAACCTGGCCACCCAGGCGCGGTTCGACGTCATGAGCATCCCCACCCTGATCCTGTTCAAGGGTGGCGAACCGATCCACCGCCTCGTAGGTGCCAAGGGCAAGGGCCAGCTGCTCGAGGAGCTCGACCGGTATCTCTAGGAGTGCCGACGATCTCCCCCTAGAGGCCGGGGCCACCGGCCCCGCGGTCGTCGACCTACAACGGCGGCTTCTTGCCCAGGGTCTGCCGGTTACTGGCGAAGACGGAGTCTTCGGCGCTGAGACCGAAGCCGCTGTCAGGTCTTTTCAGGAGCTCCGCGGCCTCGTCGTCGACGGCGTGTGCGATGCCACCACGTGGTCGCGCCTCGTAGAGGCCGGCTACAAGCTGGGTAATCGCGTGCTCTACATGCGAAGCCCCATGCTGCGCGGCGACGATGTCGTCGACCTGCAACAACGCCTTAACGCGCTGGGATTCGACGCCGGCCAGATCGACGGCAGGTTCGGTCCGGACACCGAAAATGCATTGCGTTCGTTCCAGCGCAACGCCGGTCTGCTCGTCGACGGTTATTGCGGCTGGAAGTCGGTGCAGACCCTGTTGCGCCTGCGGTCCAAGGGGCCGGCCTCAGACCCGAACGCATTACGCGAATCCGTACGATTCACGCCGACGACGCTGCGCGGCCGTCGGGTTGCACTCTGCGAGCGCGGGGGTCTAGGCGCTTTTCTTCGCGAGACGCAGCACGCGCTGGCGGGTGAAGGTGCAGTCGTAATACTATTATCACACCCCGACGACTCAATCCTCGCCGCGCAAGCGAATCTCAGCGGGGCGGAGGTCTGCCTCGGCGTGGCGCTGTCGCCCCCTGGGCACGCCTGTCGTGCCGCCTACTGGGGTGCCCACGGCACTGTCTCCCCCGCCGGCCGCCGCCTCGCCGGCCTCCTGCTCGATGAACTGTCGATCAGCGGCGCCGGCATCGACGGGCCTCCCGTGCCAATGGCGACGCCGCTCTTGCGAGAAACACGGAAGGACCTGCCAGCGGTGACCCTCGACCTTGGACCGGCCCGCTTTGCCGTCGAACGGGCCTCGACCGCGGCGGCCGCCATCGCTCGCGCAGTCACTCGCTGGGCCGATGCGCCCTGCCTCGACCTGCCATAGAGGCTTGCGGGAAGCTACTCCTCAGTAATGAGGTTCCCCACAGACTTCCCCACAGCCTGGGGAAACTCGCGACGCTGAGGCTCAACCCTCAATAAAGGCAGTATTCACGGGGTCTTAAGCCGTGGTTGGCTCGGTGAGACGCCGGTAGATGCGCTCAAGATCCTCGAGATCGGCGAATTCGATCACGACTCGGCCTTTGTTCTTGCCCATGTCGACCGCGACCTTCGTATCGAGCAATTCGGCCAGTAGTTCTTCCAGTTCGCGGAAGCCCGGAGGTCGCAGTCGCCGCGTCGCTGGCGTCGGCGACGAGGTTGAATTCTCGGTATCGGAATCCGCGGAGTCTTCGCTCTGATTGCTACGGGCCCGAACGGCGTCTTCGACGGCACGGACGCTCATCGATTCGGCTACCGCCCGCTTGGCCAACGCCTCCTGGAAACTGCGATCGGGTGTACCGAGCAGTGCCCGGGCGTGACCAGCGGCCAGCAGCCCGTCGGCGACCATTCGCTGCACGCTCGGCGGCAGCTGGAACAGGCGCAGCGTATTGGTGATGGCCGCCCGGCTTTTGCCCATTCGGGTGGCCAACTCGTCGTGCGTGAGCTGGAAATCCTCGATGAGCTGCTGATACGCCGCGGCTTCCTCCAGGGGATTGAGATTTTCCCGGTGCAGATTTTCGACGAGTGCCTGCTCGAGCGACAGGGTATCGGTAGTTGTCTTGACAATTGCCGGGATCGAGACCATCCCGGCACGTTTTGCCGCGCGCCATCGCCGCTCTCCGGCGATGAGCTCGTACCGGCCGTCTTGGCCTTCGCGCACCAGGATCGGCTGCAACACCCCCAGTTCCCGTACCGACGCCGTCAACGACGCCAGTGCCTCTTCGTCGAAGTGCTTGCGCGGCTGGAGACGGTTCGGTTCCACGTGGTCTAGGGCCACGTCGATCAGGCTGGAACCCCTGTCGACCGTGACATCGGTTGGAATGAGGGCCGACAACCCTCGGCCCAGACCGCTAGGGCGCGCCACCACTGACCTCCTTTGCCAACTCCCGGTAGGCGACGGCGCCCCGGGACGTTGGATCGAACGTGAGAATTGGTTGGCCGAACGACGGTGCTTCGGAGAGCCGTACCGTTCGGGGGATCACCATGCGGCACACCTTCTCGCCGAAGTGATTACGGACTTCCTGGGCCACCTGTTCGGCCAGCTTGGTCCGGGAGTCGTACATCGTCAGCACGATGGCGCTGATTTCGAGGTTCGGATTCAGGTTGCCGCTGACCAGATTGACGTTCTTGAGCAGCTGACCGAGGCCCTCCAGGGCGTAATATTCGCACTGAATCGGAACAATTACCTCATTCGCCGCCGCCAAACCGTTCACCGTGATGAGGCCGAGCGACGGTGGGCAGTCGATGACGGTGTAGTCGAACGAGTCGTCCAGGCCCTCGATTGCCCGCCGCAGTCGCAGCTCACGGCTGAACGCGGGCACCAATTCAATGTCGGCGCCCGCCAAGTCGATGGTGGCCGGCGCCACGAAGAGATTCCGCACGGCGGTGGGCTCGACACAGTCGTCGAGCGCCACATCATGCAGCAGGACGTCGTACACCGAGTGTTCGAGGTTGCGGGGGTTGATGCCGAGACCCGTGGTGGCGTTGCCCTGCGGATCCAGGTCTATCAGGAGGACCCGGTAGCCCAACTCAGCCAGGCCGGCGCACAGGTTGACAGCTGTCGTTGTCTTACCCACTCCGCCTTTCTGATTGGCGATCGCAATGACCCGGGGGAGCGAGCGGAGCGACGCCGGGTGGGGTTTGCGACCTTCAACGGCTCCTGCGACCGGTTCGGTCGGCGGAGCCGGCGCCAGGTTGGCCGCCGCCTCCTCGATGATTTCCGACACCGAAGGGGGATCCGGCTGGAAGGCAACTTCGGGCTCGGGTTCGTGCAGCGGCGCGAGCGCGGCCGATTCCGCACCTTCGTCAACGATGTCTTCCACGACCTCGTCTGCTTCTTCTACCGGCTCCTCGACGACCTCGTCGACCTCTTCTTGAGGCAGCTCGGGGTCAGCAGGTACCTCGGGAGACGCGCCGCGCAACCGATCGAAGATCGCCTGGCCGCGCCGAAGGATGTCCGGCTCGGGACTGCTCATGCGCCCACACTCTCGCCCGCCAGGGACGCCAGGTCAAGGACTCATTCGCTGAATGATTCCCGTGAAACATATGAAATCCCAGGTCAGAGGGCTAATCGAGTCAGAAGAGGGGGCGTTTTGCTGCCACACCGACCCGCCGGGGGAACCTCTCCGGGCAGGGCTCGGCTTGCTCCAAGATCTGCAAGGTAGCTGTGGGAGCGAAGAGCACGTGGCCCGTTCGCATGCCCAGGTCCGCCAATCCGTCGGCGGGCCACCGGTCGGGGGCGCCGCCGGGCGGCTCGGCGATGACGGCTGTCCCGCCGACCTTAAGCAGCGGCGCGGCGTACTCGGCCGCGACCGCCGGCGCCGCCAGGGATCGAGCCACGACCACGTCGACCGACCGCGACCATCTCCCATCTCGGCCCATCTCTTCGGCGCGGGTCTCGATCACCTCTACGTCGAGACCCAGCTCGGCGACCGCTGACCGCACGAAGGCCACCCGCTTCACCATGGCGTCGACCAACACCCAAGTCAGATCGGTGCGCCACGACGCTAGTGGCAGGCCCGGCACTCCGCCTCCGGTGCCGAGGTCGACGATCAGTCCGCCGCGGCCGACGCGAGGGAGTGCGGGCAGGTACGAGCGGGCGTGCTCAATGTGGTCCCCAACCGGGCCTGGGCCGAGAAAGCCCAGGTCACGGGCCCTTTCTAGGACCCGAAGCAGGTCGTCGTCAGTGCGTGTTATGTCTAGCCGACGGGCTGAGGACGCACGACCACGCGCCGCCGGGGCTCTTCGCCCTCCGACGCCGTTTCGATGCCGTCGACGGTGGTCAGCACGTCGTGCACCACCTTGCGATCCGCCGGCGGCATCGGATCGAGACGCACGGCGACGCCGCCGCTGGTGACCTGGTCGGCCACCTGGAGAGCGAACTTCTCGAGCGCCGCCCTTCGCTTGACCCGGTATTCAGCGACGTCGACGATCACCCAACCATCGCGCATCCCGGTTTCGCGCAGCACCGCGGTGCGCGTGAGGTCCTGGATCGCCTGAAGCGTGGCGCCCCGGGGACCAACCAACAGGCCGAGGTCATTGCCGTCGACGGCGACTTCGACCGCGGAATCATTGACTGACCGCACCCCGACGGTGGCTTCCAGCCCGAAGGCGTCGAGCAGTCCGTTCAGAAAAGTGACAGCTACTGCGCCTTGCGCTTCCAACGCCTCGACCGACACGGGTTCCCCTTGTCCTGATTCGTTATCCGACCGACGTGGCCGGCGTTCGCGTTCTCCGTTACTGCGACTTCCAGTCGCACTACCCCCGCCGCTACGGCCACGGCCCCCGCGTCGGCGGCCGCCGCCGCTACTGCTGCGCCGTTCCGCCGTTTCCGCGTCGGGATCGGCGCTGACCTGGGCAATTGCCTCAGCCATCGCCGGATCCTTAGCGCCATTGCGGGTGCTGCGGTCGTCATCGTCGCCCGCCACCGCGACGGCGTCGGCGCTACCGGTACCGGCACTGGTCCCACCGCGCTTGGTGCGTCGGCGGCCGCCGTCCTTCGAGCGTGGCGCAGTGGGCCGCACGCGCGCGCGCACCCGAGCCTCGCCCCGCACGCGGCCGAACAGGCCGGCTTTCGGCTCCTCGATGATCTCGAACTCCGCCTCGTCGACGTCGACGCCGAGCTGGTCGAGGGCCAAGTCCTTGGCCTCTTCAACCGTTTTCGCTGTGATTTCCACCCATTCCATGGGTTGTCTACCTCTTTCGCTTCGAACGCTTGCGCGACGCGTTGCCGGGCCGCCCAGGCTGGGTCACGCGACCGCTCGTCGGCTTGGAGCCGGTTGGCTTCGCCCCGTTGCCATTGGTGCTGCGCTTGTCCTTGGCGGCATCGGGCGTCGCCGCGGCGGCCCGTAGGCCGCTGAACAGGGATTTCTTAGGTTCGGCCTTCGCCGGGCCGGAAGCCGCCGTGCGGCTCTTGACCTCACGAACCTCTTCCATGTGGGCCCTCAGGTGGGGGTCGAACCGGTACATCAAGGTCTGCTGGGCAATGCGGTACAGGTTCGAGACGAAGAAGTAGAGCGTCACCCCGCCGGGAAGGGTGAACCCGAAAATGCCCGAAAACAGGGGCATAATGCGGTTCATCGCCTGCATCTGGGGGTTCATTTGGCTGGCGTTGACGTTGCGCGCTTGGGTCTGGCGCAGCTGGAAGTACGACGTCGCCACGACCAGGGCGATCAGGACGTAGAGCACGACCGAGCCGCGGCCTGCCTCGCTCGGCAAGGACGCGAAATCGACCCCGAACGACTTCATCCGGCCGCCGGACTCTCGCAGCGCTCGGTAGAGCGCGCTGTCCTCGCTGAGGTAAGACGGGTCGCCGACCATGCACTTGCCCTTGATGATCGAGCCGGCGCAGTCGACGGCCGACTTGACCTCGTCGGCGTTCTTCAGCTTGTTGATGACGTTGAACAGCACGATCATCACCGGGATCTGGGCCAGCATCGGCAGGCAGCCCGACAGCGGGTTGATCTTGTGCTCCTTGTAGAACGCCATCATCGCCTCGTTCGCGGCCTGACGATCGCCCTTGTGCATGTCTTGAATGCGCTTCATCTCGGGCTGGAGCTTCTGCATGGCCAGCATGCTGCGGGTGCCCTTGAGCGTGATCGGCGTCATGACGACCATGACCGTCAGCGTCAAGAGGATGATGGCGACGGCGTAAATGGGGACTAGGTCGTAATAAAAGGCCAGGATGCTGGCCAAGAGGTCAAACACGGTGTTCCTTACTTAGGACTTAGGGTCTCGGGGACGGGATCTACGCCGAAGCCTCCCCAAGGCTGGCAGCGGGCGAGTCGCTTGATGGTCAGCCACGTTCCCCGAGCCGCTCCGTGGCGCTCGAGGGCTTCGACGGCGTAGGCCGAACAGCTCGGGTGGAAGCGGCAGCGCGGCGGTCGGCCGGCGCTGAAGCCCTGGTACACGCGGATCAAGCCACGCAACGAGCGGGCGGTGCGGCTCACGCAGGCACCTGCCCCGCGACGGTTTCGACGGCGTCCACGAGCTCGGAAAATGCCGCGTCGGCGGCGGACGGGTCAGCCGAGATCAGATAGAAACCGCTGGTCAGAGGTGTTGTGGCGGTGGCCACGGCGGCCCGCAGGCGGCGGCGGATGCGGTTGCGCTCCACGGCGCCGCCCGCCCTTTTGCCGATGGCATAGCCCACCCGAGCGGAGTCAGGCGCGGCGAGGTAGCGCACGCGCAAAGGACCGCTGCGCACGGTGCGACCACGCTGCGCGAGGTCGGTAAACGCACGCCGTCCCCGAAGGCGATCGACGTTCGGCATGAGCCGGAAGCCGAACTAGGCGGAGAGCTTGGCGCGGCCCTTGCGGCGCCGCGCTGAGAGGATGGCGCGACCGGCTCGAGTGGACATCCGGTGGCGGAAACCGTGGCGCGTAGCGCGCTTCTTGGCATTGGGCTGATAGGGGCGCTTCATTGGAATCCTTGGCTGAAGAGACGTTGGCTGTTCCCCTTTTTGGGGGAGCAGCGGGCCGCGGATTGGCGGGCAGACGGGGCCCAGCCAACGCGACGGTGCGACAAGGCTACGTGCTCTTGGCCCGCTTTGCCAGCCGAGGTTGATAACGCCTGTGGATAACTGTGTTTGGCCTGGTCAGCGAGCAAATTAATCCACATCTTGCGCCTGTGGAAAACGGTGCTACGGTCGCCAGTTCGCAGTGACGGCGTCGGTGGTGGCGACGTCTCCCAGACAACCGCTTGCAATAGTTTGCTCTCCTTCCCCAAGGGCGCGCAGCAAGTAACCCGGGGGATCGTGGACCGCAGTTGACGACGTTATCCACAGGTGTGGAGATAAGTGTGGAGAACCAGGACAGCGGGGAGGCGGAACGGCAGGTGACAGACGCAGAGCGGCTGTGGAAGGCGTGTGCAGACACCTTGCGAGCACAGGTGTCAGATGCGACGTGGATGGCGTGGTTTGAGGGACTTGTCCCAATTTCCAGCGACGAGCTCACCCTCACGCTGGCGAGCCCAAGTTCGGTCGTGAAGCAACGCCTCGAGGAGCGATACCAGAACGAACTCAACGCGGCGGTAACCGACGCGCAGGGTTATCCGACCAAGGTTGTGATCGACGTGCGAGCGATCGAAGTCACGCCTGCCGCCGAACGAGCGCCCGAGAAGTTGGTCGAAGCCGTGACGGCCGACCTGTCGATCCCGCCGCCCCCGCCGGGCCGCGGCGAGCAGCGCCAACTCGATCCCGATTTCACCTTCGACGCCTTCGTCATCGGTGAGTCCAATTCGTTCGCCCACGCGGCGGCCCGCGCCGTCGCCGAGAACCCCGGGCGGGCCTACAACCCGCTGTTCGTCTACGGCGAGTCGGGCCTCGGCAAAACCCACCTCTTGCACGCCATCGGGAACTATGTGCGCCAGAACTTCCCGCACCGCCACGTGCGCTACGTCACCACCGAGACGTTCATGAACGAGTTCGTCGACGCCATCCGCACCAACACCACCATCGCGTTCAAGCGCCGCTACCGCGAGTCCGACGTGCTCTTGATCGACGACATCCAGTTCATCGAAAGCAAGGAAGGACTCCAGGAGGAGTTCTTCCACACCTTCAACGACCTCACCGGTGCTCGTAAGCAAGTAGTGATCACGTCCGACCGTCCGCCGAAAGACATCCCGACGCTGGAAGACCGGTTACGCAGCCGATTCGCCGCCGGCCTCCTCACCGACGTGCAGCCCCCGCAGCTCGAAACCCGCTTCGCCATCCTCCGGCGCAAGGCGGCACTGGATCCGATGGAGATCCCCGACGACGTG
Source organism: uncultured Actinomycetes bacterium (assembly GCA_963722185.1). Classification (GTDB taxonomy): domain Bacteria; phylum Actinomycetota; class Acidimicrobiia; order Acidimicrobiales; family JACCXE01; genus JACCXE01. The sequence continues at coordinate 364,714 of CAVRKD010000001.1, forward strand.
CTCGAGTTGATCGCCACGCACGTGAAGGACAACATCCGCGAGCTCGAAGGTGCGTTGACCCGCGTCGTCGCTTACGCCAGCCTCAACCGCCAGCCGATCACCCTCGAGCTGGCCGAACAGCTCCTGATCGATCTGATTTCTGGCAACCAGCCACGCCAGATCACGCCGAAGCACATCCTCGACGCCACCGCCGAGACCTTCGGCTTCACCGTCGACGATCTGTGCGGGCAGAGCCGGCGCCGGCCCTTGGTAATCGCCCGCCAGGTCGGCATGTACGTGTTCCGCAACATCACCGACTTCTCGTATCCGGCCATCGCCAAAGAGTTCGGCGGCCGCGATCACACGACGGTCATCCACGCCGTCTCCAAGATCGAGGCTTTGATGAAGGAACGCCGCCAGATCTACGACCAGGTCACCAGCCTGATCACCAAAATCAAGAGCGGGGGATGACCCGCGCGCTTCCTGTGGACCGCTGGGGACAAACCACACGCTTTTCGTCCCAAGTCCGGGCTGGTGTCACACCCCTGTGTGATTGTGTGGATAGCCCGCCTGAAACATTTCCCCGTCTGACCTGCACGAACGAGGTGTTGTTCACAATCCACAGCACCTACTACTGCTACTGAATTTGAACTTAAAGAGTTAGGTAGGAAAACCACCTGTGAAGTTTCGCTGCGAACGGGACGTTTTGGTCGAGGCGCTGACATCAGCGAGTCGAGCCACATCTGGACGCGAACGCTTACCGGTTCTCGCCGGCGCGCGCGTCGAAGTCATTGGCGACGAGTTACGCATCATCGCCACCGACCTTGATCTGACGATCGAGGTCGTGGCCACGGTGGCCGGCATCGCCGACGGCGTCGCTGTCATTCCCGCCAAGTTGGCGGCCGACATCGTGCGCTCACTCGAGCCGGGCGCGGTGACCGTCGAGGCCGACGACGATCAGGCCAAGATCGCATCTGGCCGCTCGCAATTCGCCGTGCGCGTGTTGCCCGCGGAGGAATTCCCGATGGCGCAAGGCGAGGTCGCGTCCGAAGCAGTGACCGTCACGTCGAACGAGCTGGCCGATGCGTTGCGGCAAGTAGTTCGCGCGGCGAGCGGCGACGAGGCCCGGCCGATTCTCACCGGTGTGTTGTTCATGGCGACGGCCGACGGCATGCAACTCATCGCCACCGACAGCTACCGCCTCGCGGTGCGCCAGCTGCCCGGCCAACACCTGGTGCGCGGCGACCAGAAGGTGCTCATCCCGTCACGCGCCTTGGCCGAACTGCAACGCCTGCTCGGCGGCGCCGGCGAGTGCGCGGTGCGGCTGGGCACGACCGAGGCGAGCTTCGAGGTCGGCACGGTGAAACTCACCACGCGGCTCATCGAGGGGGAGTTCCCCAACGTGTTGAATCTCATCCCGGCGAGTTTCCCGAACGAGCTCACCGTCAATCGCGACGCGCTGCTCGACGCCGTAAAGCGCGTCAAGCTCATGGCGCGCGACCAGACCACACCGGTGCGGTTGTCGTTGCGCTCCGACGGTGTGGAACTCACGGTCACCAACCCCGCCGAGGGCAACGCCACCGAAGACGTCGAGGCGAAGTACTTGGGCACCGACATGGCCGTGGCATTCAACCCGCAGTACCTCACCGAGGGAATCGAAGCAGTCACCGGCGACGAGCTGACGCTGGAAACCCAAGACACTCTCAAGCCGTGCGTACTGCGCGGCGTCGGCGCCGACGACTACCTGTACTTGCTCATGCCCGTGCGGGTGCCCTAGCCCGCGAGCGCCGAACGCCATGCGGGTCAACTGGCTGGCCGTCCAGGACTTCCGTAATTACACGGCGGCCGAGCTGCATCTCGCGCCCGATGGGCTCACGGTCGTCATCGGCGAGAACGGCCAGGGCAAGACCAATCTGCTCGAAGCGCTGGCATGGTTGGCCACGCTGACGTCGTTTCGCGGGGCGCCAAATGACGCGCTGGTCCGGCAAGGCGCGACAGCGGCGTTCGTACGCGCCGAGGTCGATCGCGACGGCCGGCAGCTCACGCTCGGAGCCGAAGTGCCGCCGCGGGGTTCGCCGCGTGTGCTCGTGAACGGCCAGCCGCTGCGCAAGGCGCGCGACCTGCTCGGTGCAATTCGCGTGAGCGTGTTCAGCCCCGACGATCTTGCTCTGATCAAGGGCGGGCCCGCTGAGCGTCGGCGACTGCTCGACGACGCGCTCGTGTCATTACACCCGCAGCACGCCGAGACGATCGCCGCCGTCGACCGCGTACTGCGTCAACGTGGCGCGTTGTTGCGCCAAGCCGGTGGCAAAGCAACGCCCGAGATCGTCACCACGCTCGACGTGTGGGACACCAAGTTGGCCGAACACGGCGCCGCGCTGGCCACCGCCCGCCGAGCACTGGCGGCGCGACTGGAACCGGTGGTCGCCAAGGCGTACGCCGGTGTGGCCGAGGGCGCGGCCACGGTCGCTATGCGGTACGCGCCGTCGTGGGCCAGCGACGATGACGACGAACGCGCCGCTCTGCACGCCGCGCTCACCGCGGCGCGCACCGATGACCTCCGCCGCGCCGTAAGCACGGTTGGTCCGCACCGCGACGAGCTCGACCTGCACATCGGCACGCTGCCGGCGCGCACGCACGCCTCGCAGGGTGAACAACGCTCGCTCGCCCTGGCGCTGCGCCTGGCCGTGCACGACGTCGTCACCGAAAGCACCGGGGCCGCGCCCATCCTCCTGCTCGACGACGTGTTCTCAGAGCTCGACCCGCACCGCTCGGCGGCGCTCGTGGCGAGCTTGCCTACGTGTCAGGCCATCCTCACCACGGCCGGCGCGCTGCCGCCAGGGGCGTCGCCCGCCGCGACCGTGCGGATTGAAGACGGAAGGATTGTCGACGCGTGACTTGGAAACCGCTGCCGGAGGAAGAAGGATTCCGCGACCCGGAACGGATCGGATCGGCGGTTGACCGCGTGGCCCGCCGTCTGGGCGCGCCAACCGCCCACGCACTCAGCGGGCTGTTCAATCGCTGGGGCGAAATGGTCGGCGAGTCGATCGCCGCCCACGCCACGCCGGTGTCGCTCAAGAGCGGCCGCCTGCTCGTCGAGGTCGACTCGAGCGCGTGGGCCACGCAGCTGAAATACATGACCACCGAATTGGTGGCGCGGTGCTGCGACGAACTCGGCGCCGGCGCGGTGAAGCAGATCGACGTCCGCGTAGCGCGGCGTTAGAGCTTCAACCGGGTGAGGTTCTTGAGCAGCGCCGCGAGCTCCTGCACGCTCAGCGTGGTCTTGGCCTGGAGGGTGGTGGCGCCGACGGTGATCTGTACCAGCGTGCCTTCCTCCTTCGACGAGCGCCCGTAGCCGCGATAGGCGCCCGCGGCGAACGGCTCACCGTCGAAGGGGAGCAGGCACCCGATCGGAAACTGGTACAGGGACAGGTAGTTCCGTCCTGGAGACGCGGGGTCGGCGTACTGCAGCTCAACCTGGGCGCAGTCCTCTTTCGTTTCTTCCGCGGGGAGGACGACGGCGCGCACGAGTTTCCAGCCGGCGGGGATCGCTTTGGGCATGTACAGCTCGGTGTCCTTGAACGCTGCCACCTGTGCTTGCTCGATGCCGGGTGTCGGGTCGAGTTGATCGGCCGGCGGCGCCGCGACGGCCACCGCTTTCCCCCAGTCTTCGAATCGCAAAGTCACGGTTGTGGTTCCGCTGGCGTCGCGGGTGGCCTGCACGAGCGAGCGGACCTCGCCTCCGTCGCGTACCGCGAGGCGAAGCGTCATCCAATCGATATCTTTCGCGACCGGCGCGCCGTAGAGCTTGGGCACGTCGACATCGGTGGTGATGTTCGTGAGCCCGTCGTGTTTGCTCGTGACCGTCGGGTGGTGCGCGGCGGCGAGCCACGCCGCCACGTCGATGTCTTCGCGCCGGCTGAGTCCGCCGCGCTTGGTTTCGGCGTCGAACGTGTCGTACTTGGCGCTCGCCAAGGCCGCGGGCGGAGCGGCCGAGCGCCGGTAGGTGACGTTCTCGAGCCTGACGAGTTCGATGGCGTCGTCGGCGTCGGTGACCACCGCGTGCACACGCGTCTGCGACTCGATCTCACCGGCGATGTGCACCTTGTCGAACGTCCCGTCGAACCGGACGCTGGGGTTCCGCTGCACGAAGGCGCGGGCTTGGTCGAGCACGGACTGCGCGTCCGGGGCCTGGTTGATCCGCAGCACGGTCGCCCCGGCGGCGACCACCAAAACGGCGGTGACCGCGAGCAGCACGCGGCGTGCGACCATCATGCGACCCTATCCAGGGGATCGGCGGTAGTCGGGGTCGCGGCCAGCAGGCCGATCGCCAACACACCCACGGTCAGCGCGATCGGGAGCTGGGGCGACGGGTCCCATCCCAGCTCGTGGAACCCGAACAGTCCGATGCCGGTGCGGGTGATGGCGAGCGCGCCGAGGGCGGCGAAGTGCGCGGCGACGGCGATGACCTGGTTGCGGCGGGTGAAGGGCTGGGCGGCGAGCCACGCCGCCAGGACCGTGGCGGCGGCGGCCTCGATCACCAGCAGCGACCCGATTGGCTCGGGATAGTCGAGCGCGAATCGCAACTGCAGGTGCACGAGCGCGGTCACGAGCGTGCACCCGACGGCGACGAGCCGCAGCGCGTCGGCCCGCGCCATCCGAAGCCGCAACAGCAGCGCCACGGCCGCCGCGGCGAGAACAACAACCCCCGCGGCGACGCCCATCGGCGACGGGCGCGCTGTGCCGCCTTGTACCGGACCTGATGTCACGGCAACCACGCTGGTGGGAACGGTCGTGGTGGTGGCGCTGGCGCTGGCGCTGGTGGCGACCGCGGTCGTCGTGGTCGGCGCGAGAGTGGAGGACGTCGTCCCGCCACCGATAGCGGGAATGACAATGGTGGTCGTGGTCGTCGTCGCGGCGGGCGCCGTCGTTGGCGGCGCGGGGCCGGTCACCGAAACGGTGCCGGTCATCTCCTCGTGCGGCTCGCAGAAGTACGGGTACACACCGGGGACGTTGAACGTGGCGGTGAAGGTCTGTCCCTGGTGCATCGAGGTCGACGCGAACTCGCCGCGACTCGCCGTCACGGTGTGCACCGTCGGGTCGAGGTTGGTCCACTCGACCGTGTCACCGACGGCGATGCGAACGTCAGGCGGCGTGAACTTGAAGCTGGCGATCGTCGCCGCGTGCGTTGCTGCCCGGGCTTCTTGTGTCACCACAAGGACAAGACCTCCGCCTAGTGACACAAGAAGCGCCCAGCGACGCCAATGCGTCACGAAAGAGTGTCGTCGTCGCGCCACTCAGCCAACGCCGTGCGGAAGCGTCCGCTGCGAACGACGACCGCGGCGACAAAGGCGTTGAACGCCAGCGCCGCCGCCACGCTGACCGGATGCACGTGCCGGCCGTCGCCGTTGGCCTTGGTCGCCACCCGCATCGTTTCGCGCGTCTGGCGTTCGGCTGTAGCCACGCCGCTGCTGTCGACGGCGGCTGGCTGCCCGTCGATGGTGACGGCGCCGCCGATGCGCGTCGTCCGCTGGGCCTTACCGGCCACGCTCGTGCCGGAGCCGCCGGTGAACAGACCCTTTAGCGGCGTGGACGCCACGTCCGCGTAAATCGGGTCGGGGTTGCCGAGCCACGACTGCAGCACCGACTGGTACAGGTGGCGCACGTCGGTGGTCATGACCAGGTTGTCAGCGGGCGCGCTGGTGGTTCCCATCTTCGGGTGGTCGCCGTGCAGCCCAGCCATCAGCTCCGCTGCTCCCGCAGGCCGCGCCGCCGCCGGAGGACCGATCAGCACGACCGGCGCCGCCGCGCCGTGATCAGTACCAGCCACGCCGAGCCCGCCGTTCTCGCCGATGCGCCGGCCGAACTCGCTCACGATCAACACCAGCGTGCGGCCCGCCACCTCAGGCTTCATCGCGCCGATGGTGCCGACGGCCGTGCCGCCAGCGGTGCCGAGCCAGAACGTCTCGAGCGCGGTGTCGAGGTCCTTGAGCAGGCCCGCCTGGCTCCTTTCCTGCGCGGCGTGCGTGTCGTAACCGCCCTGGGTCACGTATACGCACTCGACGCCGAGGTTCTGCTCGAGCAACGAGCGCGCCGTGAGCAGCGACGCCGCGATCTCGGTCGTCACCGCCGGCGGCGGCTCGATCTTGCCGAGATCGTTGACGACGTCGACCGCCTGGCCGAGGCTGGCGCCCACGCGCCGCCGCAAGGGATCGCCGGCGTACGCGCCCTTCATCCCGGCGAGGGCGCGGTGGCGTCCGTCGGCATCGGCGCTCGACGCGTCGCGGAATCGCATGGCGTCGATCGACGTGATCGCCGCCGCCGGCGAACGGCCGAGCAGCATGAGGGGGACCTTCGACGACACCGCCACGGCCCGCAGCTCACCGTCGCCGATGCCGGCCCGGTCGATATGGCGACCGAGCCAGCCCGCGGAGCCGCCTTTGGGGTCGCCGGTGTGCCAGATGTCGGCCGACGCGAAGTGCGAGTAGTTGTGGTTCGGGTAGTCGACGCCTTGCACGACGGCGACGCGGCCGTCGCGGTAGAGCTGGTGGAGGTGGCGCAGCTGCGGATTGAAGCCGAGCATCTCGTCGGCGTCGCCCGGTCGATCCAGCGGCAGCACCTTGCCCGGCGCGTAGGCCAGGGACGGCCGGACCTTGCGGTATACCGAAAGCCGCGGCGCACCGGCCACGTCGCCGCGGGGGACCACATAGTTGAGGCCGTCGTTGCCGCCGTCGAGGAAGATCACGACCAAGCGGTTGCGCGTGCCGGTCGCCGGATCGACCCGCGCCGCCCCGAACGCCGGCCCGGCGAGCCCCACGACCGACAGTCCGGCCACGCCTCCGGCACCGATGAGGAATTCGCGGCGGCTCAGGCGGAGAGCCGACAGGCTCGCAGCCGCATCAGGACGGTTAGGCATCTCAGATCACCGCCCAGTCGGCGCTGGCCAAGAGCAGGATCAACACGCCCGACTGCTTGAGCTCTTCGGACTTGTTCGACTCGGCCACGAACTTGCGCACCGCGGCACTGGTTTCGGCGCTGAAGCCGGCTAGCCCGAGCCGGCGGGCCCAGCCGTCGAGGTCGCCCGCGGCCGGCAGACCCGCTGGCCCGAGGTTGTTCACCGCGGTGGCCCAGCCGTAGCGGGCGAGAACGGTCGTGGGCGACAGCCACGCCAGCCCGCTCGGAAATCCGCCGACATTCGGCGGCAAGAACAGCTCCTGGCCCATCGCCCGCAGCAGGAACACCGAGTCGGGGTTATCGAGGCTTACGCCGAAGGCCTTGGCCGACGCGACGACCAGCTCGACCGGCTGGCGCACGAGCAGCCGCTGCGCCGCGGCGTCGCCGGTGCGGAACTCGTCGGCCAACAGCAGCGTGCGCATGGCGGCGCGCAGGTCCCAGTGCGTGGCCGTGAGCGTGGCCGCCACTTTGGCGACGAGTGGGTCGGGCTTGGTGAGCAGGTTGGTCATGTCGGGCGCGTACGCGAAGTTGGCGACCATCTTGGCGGCGACGAACCGCGCGCTGACCGGCTGCGCGAGGGCGATTTCGATCAGGTGGGCGTACTCGCGGTCGCCCTCATCGCCGATGGTGGTACCGAGCACCGTCTTGGCGCCCGTGTCGTGTCCTGCGGCGTTGAATGCCACCGAACGGAAGCCCGGGTTCGAGGTCCAGCCCGTCAGCACCCGCGCCGCTTCGCGCACGTCGGCTTCGCTGTACACCTGCGGGTACTTGCCGAGGGTGAAGAGCTCCATGAGCTCGCGGGCGTAGTTCTCGTTGGGGGCAGGGATCGAGTTCCGGGCGCCGTCGAGCCACTCCATCATCGCCGGGTCGACGGTGACTTCACGGACGAGCGTGGCGAAGTTGCCGAGCGAGTTGCGGCGCAACATTTCGTTCTGCACCAGTGCCATGGCGACGTCGGGGTACGGGTAGCGCGTGGCCGTCGCGAAGTGGCCGTGCCAGAACAGGGTCAGGCGTTCTTCAAGGGGGTACTTGGTGGTGCGCATCCGCTCGAGCCACCACTTCTGCGCCAGCGAACGGTCCTGCGAGTTGGTGCCGGTCTGGATCAACGCAACCCGCCGCGTGTCGTCGACCTGGCCGCCGCGACCCGCCGGCGCGGGGATGTCGACGAGCGAACTCACCGCTTCGGCGTAGGGCCGGCCGGTCCACTGGTCGAGGTCGGCCCCAGTGGCTCCGAAGGCGGCGCGGCCGAACAGGCGTGCGATTTCCTCTCGCGACGCCGCCTCGATGGTCACCTCCCCGACCTCACTTCGGAACAGTTCGTAGCGATGGGTTTCTCTCCTGCCGAAAGGCGCGAATCCACAGGCCCGAAACGACGTTGGTTGTCACACCCGTCTGGTAAACTTACGTCATTGCGATTCGGGCCGAACGTACCCGCTGACCAGCACTTTTGTCGGTCATCGACGCGCCCGGATGACCTTTTTTGAACCCCGCTACGAAGAGAGCACATGACCGACACCGCGACCACCAAACCGGCAACGAAAAAGGCCGCGAAGAACGGCTATAGCGCCGACCAGATCCAAGTCCTCGAGGGCCTTGAAGCTGTCCGGAAGCGTCCTGGAATGTACATCGGTTCGACCGGTTTGACTGGTCTCCACCACCTGATCCGTGAAGTGGTCGACAACTCCGTCGACGAGGCCATGGCCGGTCACTGCACTCGGATCGACGTCACGCTGATGGCCGATGGGGGGTGCAAAGTGGTCGACAACGGCCGCGGCATCCCGGTCCAACCGATGTCGTCGGGCGCCCAGAAGGGCAAATCGGCGCTCGAGGTCGTGCTCACCGTCCTGCACGCCGGCGGCAAGTTCGGCGGCGGCGGCTACAAGGTCTCCGGCGGCCTGCACGGCGTTGGCGTCTCCGTCGTGAACGCCGTTTCCACCCGGCTGCTCGCCGAGGTCGACGCCGAGGACGGCAAACGCCACGTCATGGAGTTCAAAGACGGCGGCAAGCCCACCGGCAAGATCAAGGTCGTGGGCGACGCGCCCAAGGGGCGCACCGGCACCACCATCTCGTTCTGGCCCGACCCCGAGATCTTCAAGGCCGAGGGCATCGAGTTCCGGGCCACCACCGTGCTCGAACGCCTCCAGACTTACGCCTTTCTGAACAAGGACCTGGAGATTCGCTTCAAGGACGAGCGTCCGGGCCACACGCAATCAGTCACCTACCGCTACGCCGGCGGGATCGTCGACTACGTGCGCCATCTCAACGCCACCAAGGAGGCCCTCTTCAAGAAGGTCGCCTCCTACGAGGTCAAGGGCGACGACCACGAAGTCGAAGTCGCCATGCAGTGGAACACCGGCTACCACGAGGGCATCCACAGCTTCGCCAACGGCATCGAAACGCCCGAGGGCGGCACCCACGAAGAGGGTTTCCGCAAGTCGCTCACCAACGTGGTCAACAAGTACGCCAAGGCGCGGGGCCTGATCAAGGACAAGGAAGAGGACAAGCTGCTCGGCGAAGACATTCGCGAGGGCCTCACCGCCATCGTGACCGTCAAGCTGCAAGACCCGCAGTTCGAGGGCCAGACCAAGGGCAAGCTCGGCACCATCGCCATGCGTTCGGCGGTCGAGAAGATCACCAACGAGAAGCTGGCCGAATGGCTCGAAGAGCATCCGTCGGAGGCGAAAGCCCTGGTCAGCAAGGCCACGCAGGCCGCCCGGGCGCGCGTCGCCGCCCGCCAGGCCCGCGACGCCACCCGCCGCAAGTCCGCCCTCGACGGCGCCGGTTTGCCGGGCAAGCTCACCGACTGCCGCACCAAGAACGCCGAAGAAGCCGAACTATTCATCGTCGAGGGCGACTCCGCCGGTGGTTCGGCAGTCAGCGGCCGCGATCCGGAGTGCCAGGCGATCCTGCCCATCAGGGGTAAGCCGTTGAACGTCGAACGGGCGCGGATCGACAAGATCCTCAAGAACATCGAGATCCAGACGCTGGTCACCGCGGTCGGTGCCGGTGTGGGTGAGGAGTTCGAGTCCGACAAGGCGCGCTACGGCAAGGTGATCATCCTGGCCGACGCCGACGTCGACGGCAGCCACATCCGCGCCCTGCTGCTCACGTTCTTTTTCCGCCAGATGCGCGGTCTGATCGACTCGGGCAAGGTGTTCGTGGCCCAGCCGCCGCTGTACGCCACCGTCGTCGGCAAGGAAACCGTCTACCTGAAAGACGACGTCGCCAAGAACCGCTTCCTCGAAGAGCGGCCGAACCACAAGGCCGAGTTTTCCCGCCTCAAGGGCATCGGCGAGATGGACTGGCACGAACTGCGCGACACCACCATGAAGCAGGACACGCGCACGCTGCTGCGGGTGAGTGCCGCCGAGGCGGCCCTGGCCGACCAGGTGTGCAGCACGCTGTTCGGTGACGATGTCGAAGCGCGCAAGCAGTTCATCGTCACCAACGCCGCCGACGTTCGCTTCCTGGATATTTAGCCATGAGTGATCTGCCGCCCTCAGACGACGACGTCATCGACGAGAACGAAGAAGAAGCAATCGCCGCGACGCTGACCGACTTCGTCGGCGGGGTCGAAGAGATCGAATTCCAGGAGGAGATGGAGCGCTCCTTCCTGGAGTACGCCATGTCGGTCATCACGGCGCGGGCGCTGCCCGACGTGCGCGACGGCCTCAAGCCGGTGCACCGCCGGATCCTCTACGGGATGCACGACATGGGGCGCGGTCGGACCGCCCCCGCATGAAGTGCGCCCGCGTCACCGGCGAGGTGATGGGCAAGTTCCACCCCCACGGCGACGCGTCCATCTACGACGCCCTCGTCCGCATGGCCCAACCGTTCTCCCTGCGTGAGCCGCTGATCGACTTCCATGGCAACCTAGGAAGTCCCGATTTTCCGGCGGCTGCTGCGCGCTACTGCGTCACCGGCGAGACGATCATTCGGCTCGCCGACGGAACATCGATGCGGATCGCCGATCTTGTCGACCTGCCGACCGACAGCGAACGCGACATCGATGTCGACGTCCTCGACAAGGACGGCAAGCCCGTTCACGCATCGAAGGCCTTCAACTCTGGTGTCCACCCGACCAAGCGCGTCACGACGAAGAGCGGCTTCAGCATCCGCGGCAGCCACAACCACCCGCTGCTCTGCCTCGTGCCGATCGCGGGCGTACCGATGTTCCAGTGGCGCACGCTCGACGAGATCACCGACGGCACCGTCGTAGCGATCGCCCGGAATGCGTGGGCGAATGTCATTCCGAGGGCCCGTGAGATGCAACTCGGTGTGTTGTGCGGTGCCTGGGTCTCCGAGGGATTCGCGTCGGAGGGTCGCGCCGGGTTCAACAACACAGATCGTGAATTCTTCGACGAGGTGCTTGAGGCCTACGACGCCATCGTCGGTGGATCGCGGTACACCTCCTCAAGGCACACCCGGGTCGATCGCAAAGAGATCCACGAGATCGACGTTCAGAAGATGGACGCCTTCAGAGCGAGTCCCCTCGGTGAACTCATCGAAGCGAAGTCCGCGCAAAAGTTCATTCCCACAGCTGTGTGGGAAGGCGGCTGGGGCGTCAAGCGTGCCTTCTTAATGGCGTGCTTCGAGGGCGACGGAGGACCGCGCAAAGGCGCCGACAACGCGTTCTCGGTTCACTACACGACCTACAGCGACTGCTTGGCCGGCCAGCTGCAGCAACTGCTGGCGGAGTTCGGCGTTATCGCGACTCGGCACCGCTACACCAAGGCGAGCGGTGCAATCGAGCATCGCCTCATCATCAGTGGACTGCGCAACGTCAAGGCGTTCGCGGAACGTGTCGGTTTCCTACGCACGAAGCAGGCGAAGCTCGAGGAACTCATTCGCCACGCGCCAATCCGACCGCACCGATTGACGAAGGATCACGTCCCGTACGTCGCCGATTTCGTCCGCAGCGAACTCGATGGCCAAGGGCGCGGGAGCGGCCGCACATGGCTTATGGCGCACAACTTCGACCGCATGGAGCGGTGGGAGACTGAGCGCCTTCGGATCATCGACCGCATCAAGGATCCGGAGATCCTCGCCACGATCCTGCCGATCATGGACTCGGGTTACCGGTTCGAGGCGGTTACGTCCGTCACTGACGAGGCACCCGCGGAGGTCTATTCAATCCGCGTCGACAGCGAGGATCATTCGTTCCTCGCTGGCGGCTTCATCAACCACAACACGGAATGCCGTTTGGCGTTGCTGGCCAACGAACTGCTCGCCGGCATCGACGAGAACACCGTCGACTTCGAGCCGAACTACACCTACGAGTTCGAGCAGCCGTCGGTGCTGCCGGCGCGCTTCCCGAACCTGCTGGTCAACGGATCGCAAGCCATCGCCGTCGGCATGGCCACCAACATCCCGCCGCACAACCTGGGCGAGGTGATCGAGGCGACGATGCATCTGATCGACAACCCGAGCGCCACGCCCGACGACCTCATGAAGTTCGTCCACGGCCCCGACTTCCCCACGGGCGGGCTCATCCTCGGGCGTCAAGGCATTCTCGACGCCTATCGCACCGGCCGCGGTTCGATCCGGGTGCGCGCGAAGACCGAGATCGAAGAAGACAAGAAGGGCGGCGTGTCGATCGTCGTCACCGAGTTGCCGTACCAGGCGTCGGTTAGCGCCATCGAGACGCGCATCGCCGAGTTGGTCAACAACCGCGAGCTCGAAGGCATCCGGTCGTTCGACAACCTGTCGTCGGGCATCGACACCAAGCTCGTCATCGGGCTCAAGCGCGACGCCAACGCGCTCGTCGTGTTGAACAACCTGTTCAAGCACACGCAGCTGCAGTCGAGCTTCGCCGTGAACATGGTGGCGTTGTGCGACGGCATCCCGCGCACGCTCAACCTGGTCCAAGCGCTGCAGGCCTACATCGATCACCAGGTCGACGTCATCACCCGGCGATCCGAGTTCCGGCTCAAGAAGGCCGAAGACCGCGCCCATATCGTCGAGGGCCTGCTGCGCGCGCTCGACATGATCGACAGGATCATCACGCTGGTGCGCGCGTCCGAAGACCGGGCGGCGGCGCGCACGGGTCTGATGGGCAAGGGCTTCGACTTCACCGAGATCCAGGCGAACTACATCCTGGACATGACGATCAGTCGTCTGACGCGTCTGAGTCGCACTGAGTACGACCAGGAGATGAAGGACCTGCGAGCCACCATCAAGGAGCTCAAAGACATCCTCTCCAAGCCGGCGGTGCTGCGCGGCGTCATCAAGACGGAGATGGGTGAGGTCGCAAGCAAGTTCGCCAACCCGCGCCGCGCCATCATCACCCACGACCCGGGCGAACTCGGGGCCGAAGACTTCATCAACGACGAACCACTCGTGTTTCTCATGACGCGGGCCGGCTACGTGAAGACCGTCCAGGCCGGTTCGTTCCGCACGCAGGGTCGCGGCGGCCGCGGCATAGCCGGCGCCAAGTTGAAGGAAGAAGACCTCGTCTCGCAGGTGATCCACACCACCGCGCACGAATTCATCCTGTTCTTCTCCAACAAGGGCCGCGTGTTCCGGTTGAAGGCGCACGAGATTCCGATGAAGGAGCGCACGGCGCGCGGCACGCCCGTCATCAACCTGCTGCCGCTCGAGCCCGAAGAGAAAATCCAGGCGGTCATCAACACGCGCGACTACCCCGAAGACAAGATGCTGCTGTTCGCGACGAAGAAGGGCATCGTCAAGAAGACGCCGTTCTCCGAGTACGACAAGTCGCGGCGTGAAGGTTTCATTGCCATCACGCTGAAGGACAACGACGAGCTGCAGCGAGTCCTCACTACGTCGGGCAGCGACGACATTTTCCTCGTCAGCAAAGCCGGCACCACGATGCGGTTCGACGAGAAAACGATCCGTCCCACGGGACGGTCGGCCCAAGGCGTGATCGGCATGAAGCTGCGCGCGGATGACGAAGTCGTGTCGTGCGACGTCGCCCGCGACGACGTCGCCATTCTCATCGTCACCGACGCCGGCTACGGCAAGCGGACCCAGCTCGACAAGTTCCGTCGCACCGGTCGCGGCACCATGGGCGTCAAGGGCATCAAGCTCACGGCCAAGCGCGGCTTCGTGGTCGCCGCCTTCATGGTCGGCCTCGACGACGAGATCATGGTGGCGGCGTCGAACGGCGTCACCGCCCGCATGCCGGTGCGCGATATCTCGAGCCAAGGCCGCGACGCCACAGGTGTCCGCGTCATGAATCTCGACGACGGAGCGACCCTTGCCACGGCGGCGCCCATCATCCAAGCTGAAGAAGGCGACGCCGAGTAGCTCGTCACGACGTAGTCGTCATCGCTTCCCCGCTAACTCCCAATCACTGGAGGAACGCGGGATGCGCAATACCAATCGCGGCCAAACCGTGCCGCTGCTGGCGGCGTTCGTTGTCTTCGCCGGTTTGGCGATGATCGCTTTGGCCCACCTCGGAGGAGGCGCCGTCGACCGCGCCGCGGCGAAACGGGCCGCCGACGCGGCGGCGCTCGCCGGAGCCGCCGAAGGATCGGCCGCCGCGGGCCGCTTCGCCGAACTCAACCACGCGTCGATGCAGCACTACGAAGAGTCAAACGACGACGCCACCGTCGAGGTGCGTCACGGCGACGCCCGCGCGGTGTCGCGCGCCGACCGCGAAGGAGGAGGCGACGACGCCAAGCCCGGCGGTCCGGCCCCGGCGTTGCGCGCCGCGCTCGCCCGCGCCGAGCAGCTACTCGGGCACCGGCCGGGCGTCGTGCGCGCTTCGGGCTACGTCGCCGAGTTCAGCCCCGCCGGCTACGCCGAGCTCGCGCCGCGTGCCGCCGAAGCGGGCCTGTGCGCCAGCGGGCCAAACCAGATGAAGGTCTGCGGTTCGCCTTAGGCAACTACGTTGAGCGCCCATGCCACCGATGCACCGGCTCACACTTCGCGGCGTCGACGTCCGCAGCGTCGTGCGCGTGTCGGTGGTGATGTACGCCTGCGTGCTGCTGGTCTTGGTCATCGCGTGGGCGATTCTGTGGACCGTCGCCGCGTTGGTTGGCGTCACCGGCAATGTCGAGGACTTCATCGCCAAGCTCTTCGCCCTCGACTCGTTTTCGTTCTCGTTAATTGCGCAGGCGATCGCGATCGCGATCGGCGGCGGCGTGCTCATCGCCCTCGGAACCGGTGCCAACGCGCTGGCCGCGACCTTCTACAACCTCATCGTCGAGGTGCAGGGCGGGATCCAGATCGACGTCGAGGTCGACGACGGGTAACTTTCGCAGTCCTTCGAGTCTGTCTCGGGGCTATAGCTCAGCTGGTTAGAGCGCAGCACTGATAATGCTGAGGTCCCTGGTTCGATTCCAGGTAGCCCCACTCTGTCGAGTATCACAGGCCCGCCAACCGGTT
Organism: uncultured Actinomycetes bacterium; assembly: GCA_963722185.1. Taxonomy (GTDB): domain Bacteria; phylum Actinomycetota; class Acidimicrobiia; order Acidimicrobiales; family JACCXE01; genus JACCXE01. Next base: position 379,999 of record CAVRKD010000001.1, read on the forward strand.
CACAGGGCGTCATTGGGTAGGACTGAGCGCTCGGCGGCAAGGAATTTGGGCGGGAATCCGTCAGATTCGGTGCCTTTGGTCGTTGTATCGGCACCCGTACAGAACAGTGAGCGAGACAACCATGCGATTTCGTAAGTGGGCGACTGCTGGTTTGGCGGTCTTAACCGCTGCACCGGCTCTCTTCGTCATGACGGCAGCGTCGCCGGCCCAGGCGGCAGCCACCGGTCCGTACGGTGGCCACGCCTCCGGCGACTTGGTAAGCGTCACCGCCGTCAACATCCCCGGGGCGCTCGATCCCGGACTCGCCGACGCCCACCTCGCACCCTCGACCGCGCTCGTGCAATCCAACGGACTGCCCGCGGGTCCGCATAACACCGCCGGCAAGCGCTCCGCGGCGCGTGCCGCCAACCTCGACTCGTCGCTCGTCGGCGGAGCGATCCCCATCGAGGACCTGGTCGTCGAAGCGAAGCAAGAGGCGCCGCCTACCAACGCGGCGCCCGACGTGCAGAGCCTCACCGGCCCGATCGACCTCTCGCCCGTCGCCGCCGTGGAGGCCGCCAAGGCTTCGGCCCACGCCGTCTGGGGTGCCACGGACTCCACGTGCATCGCACCCGGCAAGCCCATCGCCACCTCGACCTCGACGGTGCTCGACGCCGGCCTGCTCGGTCTTGGCGAGCCCATCGGCGACGCGCTGGTCTCGGTTGTGAACGGCGAAGGCGGTGCGGCGTTCACGAAGTCCGACGTCGGCCTCGTCGACGTGGCCGGGCAGACGGCCAAGGGCCTCGAGTCCAAGGAACTCAACCAACTCACCGGCGTTGTGCTCTTCAAGGGCTCGGCCAACGAGATCACGCTGAACGTGTCGGCCCCGCCGACCATCAAGGCGGTCGCCACCGGAACCGCCGCCACTTCGTCGGTCACCTACAACACGCCGACCGTGCAGGTCATCCAGGGCGGCACCGTTACCGACGTTCTGAACATCAGTAACCCCGGCACCAGCATCGCCATCCCGCCGGAACCGACCGACTTGTACCTGCTGAATATCACGCTCGGCGTGCTCGAGGACATGGTCAAGACCGACACCGAAGCGAGCGGCCACACGGCACTGCTGCATCTCGAACTCGTGACCGCGGTGGGTCAGCTCACGGTGGCCGAACTCGACATCGCTCCGATGTCGGTCAAGGCCGTCGTGCCTTCCGGCGGCGTCATCTGTGCCGCTTCGAACAACCCGCTGGCCAACCTGCAGGTCGACGCGTCGACCGGCATCGTCCTCCCCAACGGCAGCTTCCAGTACGCCGTCACCGTGCCGAACATCGCGGCCTGCACGCTCAACAACGTCAAGGTCGTGCTTACGGTCACCGGTCCGGCCGAAACCACCATTACCGCAGCTGAACCGCCGCCCAACACCATCGCCGGGCTCGTCGTCACATGGCCCGACATAGGGTCGATCGCGCCCGGCGCACTGAAAACGTTGAAGGCCACGATCAAGGTGCCGTCGAACGCGCCGGTGGGTGCCGTATTCAAGGGCACTGCAGTCGCCACGGCGAAGTGCGACGGTTCCGACGTCGGCAACACGGCCGACTCCGGTCCGATCCCGACCGTCGGTAGCTCGAGCAACACGGCGTGCGACCTGTCGGCGAGTTCCATCTCCTCGTCGCACAAGGAAGTCCGCGTCAACGACTACTTCAACGAGTACGTGCGTGTCACCAACCTTGGCAAGGGCACCTGCAACGCCATCAGAGTCACACTGCCGTACCCGCCGAACACCACCTTCGTCAGCTGCACCGATAGCTGCACGCACAACGACGGCACCCGCGTAGTCACGTGGACGATTCCGTCGCTCGGCTCGGGTATCTCGAAGGACCTCGTCGCCACGTTCAAGGTCGATGCCAACGCACCGAACGGCAAGAACCTCGGCACCACGGTGACCATCACGTCCGGCGGTAAGACGGTGAAGGATTCGACGAACCTTCCGGTCGTCACGGCGTCGAACGTGCTGAACGCCGGCGCCCAGCGCTCCCGCGGCCTGCTGCCCCGCACGGGTGGCACTGCGCCGCTCGGCGTGGCGTTTGTGCTGCTCGCCGGTGGCCTCGCCCTGCGGGCGATCCGTCGTCGGATGGCCCTTACGGCGTAAGTCACAACACCCGAGTTGTAGGGAACGAGCCCGGGCCAAACGGCCCGGGCTCGTTCTTTTGTAGTTGTGCGGATAAGTCGCCTCCGACGGCGGGAAGCCGCTTCGCGCAGGCCTTCGGCCTGGCGAAAACCCACTGTGCCTTCTGGCCTCGCCAAGCTCGGCTCCTTTAGGCTGTCGGTGTGAAGGCACTTCGTCGAGCGATTGTCGCCGTGTTCGTCGCCGCCGTTCTGGCGGCGGTCGTGCGCTTGCGCGGTTCGGGCGGCACGCCGCCGAGCGGCGGCGGATGGCGCGAAGTTCCCGCTGACGACCTGAGATAGGGAGTTTCATTTGCGGGTTGCCGTCCTCGGGACGGGTGCGGTCGGATTACGCGCCGCCCGACAGCTTCACGAGACCGACGGCGTGGCATCGGTGCGCGTCGTGTCGCGGCGAGCCGAGCGGGCGGCTGCGGTCTCCCGGGACCTGGGCGACGGCGCCGAGCCCGGTACGTGGCGCCAGGCAGCGCACGACGTCGACGTGGTCGTGCTGGCGGTGCCCGAACGCGAGCAGGCCGACTTGGCTCGCATCGCGCTGGGCGACGGAGCCCACGTGGTGGCGACAGCCGCGTCGATCGAAGCCGTCGACGGGATCGTCGCCCTCGACGCCCGCGCCCGTTCACTCGGCCTGGCGGCTATCGCCGGCGCGGCGATGTCGCCCGGGTTGACCTGCCTGCTCGCCGCCCACGCGGCGCGGGGCATCGACGTCGTCGAGGAGATTCACGTCGCCAAGGCCGGCACCGGCGGGCCTGCGTGCGCGCGGGCGACCCACGCCTCGCTGCGCGGCCCGGCGGCTTCGTGGCGTGACGGGCGGTGGCAAAGCGAGCCGCCGGGATCGGGTCGCGAGTTGTGCTGGTTCCCCGAGCCGGTCGGCGGGGTCGACTGTTACGTCGCGTCGTCGGCCGTCGCCTCGTTGCTGACCGCCGCCTTCCCCACGGCGCGGCGGGTCACTTCCCGGGTGGCGGCCACCCGCCGCGACCGCGCCACGACGTGGTTGCCCATGCTGCGTCCTCCCCACGCGGAAGGACTGATCGGCGGCGTGCGAGTCGAAGTGCGTGGGTTCGCCGATGGGCGAGCGGTCACGCGGGTGGTCGGTGCCGTCGATCGTCCGGCCATTGCCGCGGGTACGCTGGCGGCGATCGCGGCCGTGGCGGCGGTGCGCCGTGAGATAGCGCCGGGCGCCGGCGGATTGGCGGTGCTGGCCGCCGCTCCCGGCGAGTTACTGGCCCGACTGGCCGAGCGCGGCGTGAAAGTAGCCGCATTTGAGGGTGGCGCCTGAACATGAGAGGGGTACCGTGGCGGTGATGCGGGGGCGGATTGTCACTCTGTTTCTTTGCGTGGCGTTGGTGGCCACGTTCGGCCCGCTCGAGCGCGCCAGTGCGGCTCCACCCCCCAACGACGCCTTCGCGGCGCCCGCGCCGTTGACCGGTCAGGTCACGACTACCACGAGTTCCAACGTCGAGGCCACGGTCGAGAACAACGAGCCGCTCCACGTCGGCGACAACGCCGGCGGCGCGTCCGTGTGGTTCACCTGGACGGCTCCGGCCACGGGCACGGTCACTTTCGACACACGGGGCAGCAACTTCAACACCTTGCTCGGCGTCTACACCGGCCCGGCTCTGGCCGCGCTCAACCCAGTCGCCAGCAACGACGACGAGGGTGGCGCGTTGGTCACCAGCGCGGTGTCCTTCGCCGCCACGGAGGCTGAGACATACCTGATCGCCGTCGATGGCTTCAATACGGGCGGGACAGCGGCGACCGGTTCGATCACGCTGACCATCAACCGGCCGACGATCAATTCCATCAGCCCAGCGTCCGGATCCGTCGGTTCGACGGTGACCATCACCGGCACCAACTTCGATGGCGTGACGGCTGTCGCCTTCGGCGATCAGCCGGCGATCACCTACACCGTTGACACGCCCAGCCAGATCACTGCCACGGTGCCCGAAACGGCTGTCAACGGACCGGTCACGGTAACGACGCCGGCCGGCACGGCGACGAGTGCGACGTCGTTCACGCTCCCGGCACCCACGGTCACGTCGTTCACTCCGGCTAACGGCCCTGCGGGCACCAGCGTGACGATCACCGGTACCGATTTCTTGGGCGCGACGGCGGTCACCTTCAACGGCTCGGCGGCGTCGTTCACCGTCAACACGGCAACGCAGATCACGGCCACGGTGCCGAGCGGCGCGACCACCGGCACGATCTCGGTGACAACCGCGGGTGGCACTGGCACTAGCGCGGCGTCGTTCACCGTTCCGGGTCCGATCATCAACTCGTTCACCCCGGCCGGCGGCCCCGTCGGCACGAGCGTGACCGTCACCGGCACCGACTTCTCCGGCGTGACCTCTTTGGCCTTCAACGGCACGGCGGCGTCCTTTACCGTCAACACGTCGACGCAGATCACCGCCACCGTGCCGAGCGGCGCCACACCGGGTCCCATCTCGGTGACTGGCCTCACGGGCAGCGGCGCGAGCACGACGGACTTCGTGGTGATGCGCGTGAGCGCCATCTCGCCTGCCAGCGGGCGTCCCGGATCCATCGTGACCATCTCCGGCTCCGGCTTCACCGGGGCGACCAGCGTGTCGATCGGCGGCGTCGCCACCACCTTCCTCGCGGACTCCGACGAGAGGGTGACCGCGGTCATTCCTACCGGCGGGCGCACCGGCGCCATCAGCGTCTCGGCGCTGCTCGGTTCGGTGGCGAGCGCCCCGTTCACCGTGCTGTTGCCGGCGACCACCGCCATCGCGTTAAGCGGTACGACATTCTCCCCGAAAGCACCGGTGGCAGCAGTGGCCGCCAAGGCGACGTGGTCGTTCAAAGGGCCGGGCACGCACAGCGTGGTGGACACGTCGGGCTTGAAGCTGTTTTCGTCGGGTAAAAAGGCTGCGGGTACGACGTTCACGTTCGGATTCCCCACCGCCGGCACCTACGCCTACCGTGACGGCGCGTCGAGCGGGACGGGTTCGGTCGGCGTGCGCCCCATCGTCGCCGCTCGAGCCGACGGCAAGATCGACGTGGTCGTCTCCTCCGTGTTGCCTCCGCCCGGCCGCGCGTTCGACATCCAGGTCCAGACCCCGAATACCACGGGCTACGTGCCGTGGCAGACCGGAATCACCTCGCGACTCGTGCGTTTCACGCCCGGGGCCGAGGGCACGTACAAGTTCGTCGCCCGCCTCCGGAACACGACTTCGAATGCCGCCACCGGCTGGTCGCCGCCCGGCGTGGCGTCAACGGGTCACGCCGCCTACCTCACGCTCATGTTCGGTCGCACGAACTGGCAGGCCGTCGCACGCACGGGCTGCCAGCCGCTTCCGGGCGCCGTACCGCTCGACCAGGTGAGCGCGGCCCTCGTTGCTCGCGGCCTGCGCGCCACCGGAGCCGTGGTCGTCAACCGCACCCGTGAGACGACGAACTTCTGCGACTCGTTTGTGAAGTACCCCTCGTGGCAGCAGCTCGCGCAGCTGCGGGATCAGGACGGCTGGACCTTCGTCAGCGCCGGCACCAACTACACCGACGTCACCCAGCTCACCCCCGAACAGCAGCAGGCCAACACCTGCGGGTCGCTGCCCACCTTCGTGAACCACGGCCATCTGCGGGCGTGGGGCATGTACGCCTATCCGAACGACAAGAGCAACGCCACCGTGCAGTCCAACGTCGTCTCGAACTGCTTCTCGTACGGACGCAAGTACGGCCAAGGTTCGATCTCGTTTAGCAACCTCACGTCGCCGTGGTTCCAAGTGACCAACACGATCAACGGCGGGCCGTGCAACGACAACGCGTTGCCGTGTTACAACTACCCGGCCATCCGCACGCGGCGGTACATGCCACCGACGAAGCTCGGCACGCTCATGAACCCGGGCACGGACGTGTGGAGCACCGTGCAGATGTATCGCCTCGTCACCGGTGCGTATGCGAACGAGGACCACAAATGGGACTGCACGAGCCCCGACTGGCGGGCCCACTGGACCAACCAGCACGAGCTGTACTGCTTCAACGACTACCTGATGGCCCTCGACACGATCTCGCCGCATGTCGTCGTGACCGATCCGGCGACCGTCGCCACCAGCTGGGGCCGCGGCTTCTGAGTCCTACGGGGCAGTCGAGGTGTTCTGCAGTTTCGGCTGGTTGTTCAGCAGCGCCTGGCGCATCTTCTGCGCCCCCTCGCGCAGGTTGCCTTCGGGATACATGTTCGGGTTGACGGCCGCCTCGATCGTCTTGCGGTACAGCTCGACGTAGGACGCGTGGTTGTTGCCGGCAATGTTGATGGCCGTCACAAATTCGTCGACGGTGATCAACTGGCCGTTGTTGCAGTAGCCCGCCGTGCATCCGATCGGCTGGTAGCCGATCACACCCTTGTTGATCGCTCCGTTGACCGGGTTGTAGTTCTGCGACAGCCAGTTGGTGATCGGGTACGGGTCGGCCTTCAGCGCGTTGTTCTGCACGAAGAAGCCGCGGCTGCCGCCACCGCTGCTGAAGCTGCCGTAGCGACTGCGACCAGCGTTGAAGATCTGCTGCAAGAACGGGTGGTTGCTCGGGTTGTCGCACATCAACCGGCCAGTGGCGTGACCAAGCGGCTGGTTCGGGAAGGCGTTGGCGAACAACGGCAGGAGGTAGTTGAGCTCGAAGCTCAGGTACGCGTTCTGCACGTCGGCAAAACTCGCCGCCGAGTTACCGCTGAAGGCGCGGTAGTCGTTGGTCCACGTGGCCTTCTCGCTGTTGGCCGTGCAGGGCATGAACGGTTCGCCGAAGGCTTCCCACGGACCGGTCATCATGACGATCAACTTCGATTTCCCGCCGTAGCGGTTGCCCATGGCGTTGACGAACTGCGACCAGTCGCGTTGCAGCGTTGGGTCCCAGAACTCGGGGATGTACTTGCCTGACCAGTTGAACTTCTTTACCGCCGGCATGTCGCCGTGGGCTGACCAGAGCCAAGGCGGCAGGTCGTTCGTGTTGCCGAAGTAGATGCGCATCAGCAACGGCTTGCCGAACTCCTCGGAGGCGGCGACCCAATTGTCGAGCATGCTCCAGTTGAAACCGCCATAGGTGGTCTCGACTTCGCTCCACTTCGCCACCACGCTGAGGCCGCCGACCAGCGGGTCGGCCATCGTGGTCTTCATGCTGGTGCTGATGCTGCCGTTGCCCCAGTAGTACCAGCCGGAGAAGTCGCCGCCGCCCGACGGCTCGGTCACCGTCACGTTGACCGTCGCCGTGGCGCACGCCGACGGCGCGAAGTTGTCGCACACCTCGTAGGTGAAGTCGTCGGCGCCGGTGAAGTTGTTTGCCGCCCGGTAGCTCACGGTGCCGTCGGCGTTGGGGGTGATCGTGGCGTGCGGGCTGTCGTCGACGGTGCCGAGGTGCAGGGCGTCGCCGTCGGGATCGCTGTCGTTGGGCAGCACCGAGATGGCCTTGGTGACGCCGGAGAACGCCGACGCCGAGTCGTTGGTGGCGTTGGGCGCGCGGTTGGCGCCGCGCACGTTCACCGCGACCGTCGCCGAGTCGCATAACGGCGTCGAGGCGTTGTCGCACGCTTGATAGCTGAAGGTGTCGTTGCCGACGAAGCCGCTGGCGGGCGCGTACTGCACCGTGTTGTTGCCGTTGATCGACACCGCGGCGCCGTTGCCGCCTTGCGTCACGCTGCTGACGGCGAGTGCTTGGCCGTTCGAGTCGGTGTCGTTTGCCAGAACCGGGATTGAGACCGCGGTGTCGACGCTGGTCGAGGCGGTGTCGTTGTTGGCGGCCGGCGGCTGGTTGCCCATGGCGACGGTGGTATTGACCGTGTAGTCCGAGGCGCCTGCGGCGGCAGTGATCTGCACCGTCCACGTGCCCTTGGTGGTCGCGTTGAAGCTGACGTTCTCGGGTCGACTCGAGCCGACGCTCTGCGCCCGCGTCGTGCCGGAGGGGTCCTTCAAGAACACGTTCAAGTTGGCCGACGTCGTCGGCCAGTTGACACTCGCCGAGACCAGGCCGGGGGCGGGGACGCTGAAGTCGTGCAGCTGGAACGCCTTGCCCGACTTGTTGACGTTGCCGCTGCCCGCATAGGTCAAGCTCGCCGGCACGCCGGCGTCGACGCTGACCGAGAGGTTGTAGGTGGCCGAACCCGTCTTGGACGAGGCGGCGACGACGTAGGTACCGGCCGTCGGGACGACGTAGGAAAGCTTTTCGGGGCCGGCGGTGGGCGTGGAGAACGCCTTCGACACGACGGCGCCGCTCGGGTTCTTGAGGCTGATGTTCAAGTCGGCGGTGGCTGACCACGTGAGGTTGGCGGTGATCACCTCGCCGGCGGCGGCGGGAACGAGATAGGTCTTGGCCGCGCCGCTGCTCAGGGACCCGGAGTAGTTCGTGGTCGCGGCGCGGGCAGGCTGCGCCAAGGGCGCGCACAAACCGACTACCAACAGCGCGGCCAATGCGGCCACGCGCCCCGCTCTTACTTTCACCATGTACAGCTGCTCCTCATCGCCCCGACGACGGTGTGCGGTCGTTGTTGACCTACATCTCCATCGGCTGAGAACACGGCAAGTTTAAGGACCGGCCTACGCCGTTGTACCTACATCTAAAGGACTTTTCGACACTTTCGTTACAAGTTCCTAGTGCCGGTAGTCCGTCGATCCCGTTGGGGGGCGTAGCTCCGGTGCAAAACCTCGGTTTCCTGCGCAAACGCACGCCGATCTCGCGGCCGGTGTAACCAGCGGTCAGCGGCCCGGTGTGCCGTGCAACTGGGGCAACATCCAAACCGGCGGCGGCGCAACCATATTCACTGCGATCGACTTTGCGCTCGGGGACCTTGGAGTGAATCTGTTGCTCGGTATTACGTCGGCGCCTGTCGCGAGCTACTCGCACTCGTGCACGATCGCGTTGTCATGCACATTCACGTCAACGTCGTTTGATCCGGACGGAGACGTGACAGGTTGGCTATGGGATTTCGGAAGCGGAAACACTCGGACGGGTCCGCAAGTCACGCACCGTTTTCTGATTCCCGGCAACCACACAGTGATCCTCTACGTCTCAGACAACAACGGCGCCCAGGCGTCGGTTTCAAGACGATCCTGGTCGCATGACACTCCGACGAGCCGTCATATCAATCATGCTTCTTGTGCTGGTGGCTTGCGGGAAGGAGTCGGCACCTACTTCCGCCACGGCGGACAGAACCACGTCGACGAGTGTGACTAGCCCGACGTCGGCTTCGACAAGCACGACCGCCCGGGACCTCGCTTCGACAAGCACGGCGCGGCAAGCGGGCAGGACAACGACTGTGGACGATTCGAAGCTTGTCCTCCCGCACTGGAACACGGGAGACGCGATAGGAGCCGTGATCATCCGCGACGCCAAGCTCGCTGGCGACGCCTCCGCGGGATGCGTATGGCTCGACTTCGGAGCAGCCCGGCACGCGGCCATCTGGCCACCCGGCACAACTGCGACGTTCAACCCGCTGAAGATCTACGACTCGTCCGACAACATCATTTGGTCAGAAGGCGAGGTCCGCGATTTCGGTGGCAGCGCCAACCAGGAAACCGACCCGAGCTCCATACCGGAGCGATGCCGAAACGCGGCCGCCGTAGCGGTCGTAAGCGACGTTAGCTAGACCCCTACAACACCGTATGCCGCTCATAGTGGCCGCGGCCTATCCCCAAATGGAGGGCTCTCTCTGGCAGAAGCGGGCGAAGTGCTACGGCCGGGACCGGGTCGATGCCGACCCCCTCGCTGGGCGCTCTTCGGCGATAACGCCATCGCCGGCTCCGTCAACAGACACCTGACCGGCGACCCACCCCAGGAGATCGCCGCGTAGAACCCGCTATCGCCGGCCAGCACTAGATCAGCGCGGCCGACTCGTGTCGCGGGCGAAATCTCTGCGCCCAACCGGCTTTAGGAAGCCGACTGGCGGCCGATTACCATGACACCCCCATCGTGGCGAACGACAAGTGGGGTTTCCGACCCGTTTTTCGACACGCTCAGGGGGCGTAGCTCAGTTGGCTAGAGCACCTGCTTTGCAAGCAGGAAGTCGTCGGTTCGAGTCCGATCGCCTCCACTGCCGTCCCTGTCAGACTGCCGCGAATGGCGCGCAGTCGCGACGGGGTCGAGATCGCCTACGAGGCGCACGGCGATGTCGCTAATCCCGCAGTTGTGCTCGTGCACGGGTGGGCCGGTAATCGCACCTACTGGCGACACCAGATCGATCCGCTCGCCGCGAAGTACTACGTCGTCGCACTCGACCTCGGTGGTCACGGCGAGTCTGGCGTTGGGCGTAAGGACTGGAATTTGCCCGCGTTCGGTGACGACGTTGTCGCCGTCGTCGACCAACTCGGCCTTGGCAAGATCGCGCTCGTCGGTCATTCGATGGGCGGCGACGCGATCGTCTTTGCCGCGACGCAGCTCGGCAGTCGCGTGGCCGGGATGGTGTGGGTTGACACGCTGCGTTCGCTCGGCGACGAGCCGGTATCGACCCCCGAGATGATCGATGGCTTCGCAGCACCGTTCCGCGAAGACTTCGCCGCCGCCGTCGACGGGTTTGCGCGCAGCCTTTTCCCCGCAGACAGTGACTCGGCGCTCGTCGATCAGGTCGCCGCCGACATGGCGGGCGCACCGCGAGACGCCGCGGTTGGTTCGATTGGATACGCGCTGAACCGGCACCCACCACTCATCGCCGCGCTGAAGCAGATCGAGGCTCCGCTTGTCGCGATCAATCCCGACGTGAGCCCGACCGACATCGAGTCACTTCAAGCCCACGGCGTGGAGACGACCATCGTCGCGGGGGTCGGTCACTTCTTGATGCTCGAAGATCCGGACCAGTTCAACCCGGTCTTGATCAGCGCGTTGAAGGCCTTCGGCGGGTTCCAGAGCTGACCGCGTTACGCCGGAGGCGGTTCGGCCATCCCGCCCAACATCGCTTCGAGCGCTGCCTGATCCGGCCCGACGAAACGCTCGGCGTCGGGCGCCGTCGCCAGTGAGTCGACGAAGAGTTTGAGCATGGTGCCGGGCGCGGGCGGCAGGTGGCTGCTGCACACCATCGTCGGCTCCATGGTTCGCAAACCGTCGAGTGCTCGACCGAACGCGTTGCGGTCGACGTCGTGCACCCACGGCGAGTCGATGGTCGCCCAGCGCACCTGACCGGCCCGCAGCGTCGCCGCGTCGATGTCGCCGGCGTCTTGGGGAACTTCGGGCACCAGGCCGCCGAAGCAGTCCGAGCTGAAGAAGACTCCTGTCCGGTCATCCACGAAGCCGGTGGTGATCGGGTTGTCGTACACGGGAGGCTTCACCGCGGTGAGCCGGCGGTCGCCGAGGGTGACGGACTGGCCGGGGTTGACGAGATGGACGCGGTCCATCGGAAGCGGCGTGGTGGACAGGCCCATGATGCCGACGCCGAGGAACGACGTGATGACGCGCAGGTTCGGGTTGCTGTCGAGAAGCGTGGCGAGTGAGCCGATGTGGTCGAAGTCGGTGTGGGTCAGCCAGATCCAGCGGAGCTGGTCGGGGTTGAGCAACGACTCGAGCGTCTGCATGAACTCGGGCGCTCCGGCGACCGTGCCAGTGTCGACGAGGATTGGCTCGTCGCCGTGCAGCACGAATGCGTTGATGGCCAGAGATCCGAGGGCGGGGATGTCCGCCGTCGTAGTGATCACGTCGACGCCCGGGGTGGCGGTGAAGCATGTCGTCATGACTACGCCTCCGCTGTTGCCTTGAGTTGCTCGAGCGTGGTGCGCATGCCGCGGACCAGTTCCTTGTGGCGGTTCGTCGGTACGTCGACGATGCGGGCCCACGTCGGGATCCAGCGCACGGTGTATGACTCGGTCACTCGCGTGCGCCCGTCGCCGGCCGCCTCGAAGATGTAGGTCCACTCGGTCGAAGGGCGACCGCCCTCGTCGGTAATGAAGGAGAACTTTCGTCCCGGCTCGGCGGCGAGCACGGTGCCGTGCCGCTTGTACTTGATGCGACGGCCGGGACCCACGGCGTTGTGGCCGACGAACTCGGTTCCTGCAACGGGCTCGGTGACCTCACCGTCCCACACGACGGTGACGCACTCGGGGCTCCACTCGCCGATGCGAGGCAGGTCCGAGACCATGCGGTAGAGCTTGTCAGCGTCGGCGTTGATTTCCACCGTGACGCTGTCGGTTGTCAACCAGAAGCGCTGGTTCTTCGGGGGCATGAGCGGTCTCCTGACGGGCGGTGTGTGCCGTAAAGCTAAGAGTATTAGCTATTGCTGTCAAGCAAAACTTTTGCTAGTGTCGAACACGTGGCGGCCACTGAGGAACTCGCCGAGGTGCCGGGTGGCCGTCGGGCCCGACGCCGACTCGACACGATCGACGAGATTCTCGCGATCGCCGAAGCCGTGATGAACGAGGAGGGCGTCAACGGGCTCAGCCTGTCCGAGATCGCTCGTCGCCTGGGCGTGAAGCCGCCCTCGATCTACAAGTACTTCGATTCGCTCATGGCTATCTACGACAAGCTCTTCGCCCGCGGACAGGCCGCGCACCTCGACGCGATCCGCGTCGCGGTCGCGGATGCCGACCCGGGGCTCGACGCGCTCGGCGCCGCGCTCGAGGCGAGTGGCCGCTGGGCGCTGGCGCACCCCGCACTCGCCCAGCTCATGTTCTGGCGACCCGTACCGAGTTTCGAACCGACTGCCCAGGCGATGGCGCCGAGCGTCGAGATGGTGCGGATACAGCGTCAGGCGCTGGCGGACGCAGCAGCGGCCGGTCAGCTCGGTCCCGGAGCCGATTCCGATGAGGCGTTGTGGTTGACATCGGTGCTGGCGAGCGGTGTCATCGGCCAGGCGATGGCCAACGAGCCGGGCGTTGCCTGGGGCAAGGGCAGGTTCACTCCGCTGCTGCCGAAGCTGCTCGGGACCCTCACCGCGCTCTACCCACCACCCCGGGCGGGTGGCAGGGGAGCGGCGCGACGGCAACCATGAGGACGTGAGCGATGGCGCGCCGGCCGCGGAACGGCAGCGATCTGTGCTCGCGGCACACGTAGTCGGACGCGAACAGGAGGTCACCGCGCTCGCTGACGCGGTGACGGCCGCTACGGAGGGCCGGGGCAGCATCGTGTTCCTGGTCGGTGAGGCCGGGATCGGCAAGTCACGGCTCGCCCAAGTTTGCGCCGCCGCGGCGGAGCCGCGCGGGCTGCGAGTTCTACGCGGGCGTGCCGTTCCCACGGCGACGCCGGTCGCGTACCGCCCGCTGGCCGAGGTGCTCAACTCCGCCGTGCGCGCCGGCACAGGTCCCGACGCCGCCGAGCTCGCGCCCTTCCGCGCGACCTTGGGCCGGCTCGTCCCCGCGTGGCGCGACGACGCGGTTGCCGAGGTCGACGACTCCGTGCTCGTGCTGGCCGAAGGGGTGCTTCGTTTCTTGCGCGGCGTGGCCCGCTCCGACGGCTGCGTGGTGGTGCTGGAAGACCTGCACTGGGCCGATCCTGAGACGCTCACGATTCTGGAGTACCTGGCCGACAACCTGGCCGACGAGCACGTCGTGTGTGTCGCCACGGTCAGGGACGAGAGTCCGTCACCGGGCCTCGACCTCGCTCGAACGCTGCATGCCCGGCGCGACGAGCGACGGCGTCGTCGTCGTCGACAGCCAGCTGCTGCCCCGTCACGCGGAGACGGTGCTCGCGCGACATCCGGGACCGCACCGACGCGCCCATCCGGTACGTGACCAACAGCCATCACCATCCCGACCACACCTTCGGCAACCTCGTGTTCGCCGAAGCCGGCGCCGAGCTGGTGTCGAGCTACTTCACCGCCCGCATGATCGACCAGAGCTCGTTCTGGTATCTGATGTTCCTCCAAGGCCTCTACGGCGGGCACCTGCCGCCGACCTACGCGGTGCCCCGCAAGACGTTCGTCCGCTCGCAGGAGCTCTGGCTCGGGAAGACCGCCGTGCAGCTGTTCGAGTTCACCGACAGCACGACCGTGTCGGGCGAGTCAGTCGACGTGACGATGGCGTGGCTACCCCAGTCGAAGGTGCTGCACGTGGCCGACACCGTCTGGCCGGGCGCGCACACGTTCTTCGCCGACGGCACGAGTGTGCCCGACTGGTTCACGCAACTCGGCCACATCCGAGAGCTGGTCAACGAGTTGGAGCCGCGCGTGATCGTCCCCGGCCACGGCGCGCCCGGTGACGTCGGGATGATCGACGTCCAGGAGCGTTACCTGACGACGGTGGCGAAGATGGTCCAGGACTACTGCCGGGGCGGCGAGGTTCCGCTCGACGACGAGGCCAAGGGCAAGCTCCGCCAGGAGATGGTCAACGCCTTCCCGGACTACCGCAACCACATCCCGCTCGACATCAGCCTGAACCTGATCCAGATGGTCGGTCCGATGGCGTTTCTCACCGGGCGACCGGATGGGGCGACCGCCGCCCGTCTCCCGACGTTCCTCTAGCGACGCCTCTACGGTGGCGACGTGGCACGCATACCCGGGAGCCATGTAGCCGAGGAGGACGACGAGGTCGAGGCCGTCGGTGGGAGCCTGCGGGTCGAGCAGGGCGTGCTCTTCGAGGTCGAGGGCAGCGTCGGTGGGAATGTGGACGTGCGCGAAGACGCAGACGTGTTCATCGGTGGCAACGTCGGCGGCAACCTCACCGTCGCCGCCGATGCGTCGGCCACGGTGGAGGGCAATGTCGGCGGCAATATTCGTACCGAAGGAGCGGTGACGCTGAACGGCCGCGTCGGCGGCAACGTCGAGGTCCGGGGCGACGGCGAAGTCGAACTAGACGAAGCGAAGGTTGGCGGCTCGGTCCGTTACCGCGACTAACTAGGAAATGTCCCCAGCGCTTTGAACGCCGCGTACGACTGCTTCAACGAGGAGTCGACGCGCACCAGGCCGTAGTTGGCCTCGACGTCGGTCGGGTCGTTGTTCGACCAGTAGAGGTTGCGCATGCTGTACCAGAACGCGTGTGTCACGTAGGGGTAGGAGTCGAGCTTGGTGAACGCCTTGGTGAGGTAGTCCGCCTGGGTCGCTTCGCTCACCCCGTTGGCGGCGGAACTCGCCGTCGCCCAGCCGAACTCGGTGAGCCAGATGTTCTTGGCGGCGTCACCGTTGTTGACCATGACGGCGCGTACCGACTCGATGCCACAGAACGCGTCGATCGACTTGGTCGTGGTGCCCGGAGCGTTCCAGCACGTCGTCGGGTCGACCTTGTTGGTGTACGGGTGCACGGCGGCGGCGTCGAAGTAGCCCTTGGCGCCGGCGGCGTACATCGCCCTTAAGAATCCGTAGTCGTTGCGGCTCAGCCCGCCCATGAGCACCGTCGACGCCGGGTCGGCCGCCTTGATGGCGGGGTAGGCGACCTTGAGCAGCTTGGTGTAGTCCGCCGCGCTCGGACCCGACGGCCAGAAGCGCGAATAGTTGGGCTCGTTCCACACCTCGTACGCGTGCACACCTTTCGCCTGGTAGCGGGTGACGATCTTCTTGGCGAAGTCGGCGTAGTTCTGGAAGTTGGCTGGCTTCCAGTACTTGTTCCAGTGCTTGCCGGAACCGTCGGCGTAGCGCTTCGGGTCCGCCGACGCCCAGTACGGCACGCCGTCGGAGATCGGCATCAGGATCTGGATACCGGCGGCTTGGGCTTTGGTCACGGCGTAGTCGATCTCGGCCAACCACCACGCGTCGAGCGTGCCCTTCGTGTTCGGCTCCACCGACGCCCAGTTGACGTTGGCCCGGATCCACTTCACACCGGCGTCGCGCATCAGCGTGATCGAACGGTCCATGTCGGCGCGGCTGATGAACCAGGTGAGATCACTGACCACGCCGTTGCTCCGGGTGACCGCTGCCTCAGCGGGCGCGGCGGCCGGGAAGCCGACTGCGGCCGCGAGCGCGACGAGAGAGAGGGTCCGACGCAGGAGTCGCATGGGCCCACCCATCGGCGGGCGGGTGCCGCGCCTGAGCCCAAAAAGGTCCAAAACCCGCATTCAGCGAAGATACGCGACGCGGGTCGCTTGGTATACCCCCCCATATGCGGTGCTAAACGGGGAAAAACTGTGACTTCTGTGGGTTTACAGAGCCACGGCAAACTTGAGCAGCAAGGCTGCGACAGTCGGCACGGCGACGGCCGCGGTGACCAGCACGCTGCGGGAACTGGCCACGCCCACCAGCCCTTCCCAGTGCAACGGGGCGCCGGTCGCCATCGCTACCGCCCGGGCGTTGCTGGCGACGTGGAACGCCACGGCCACGAGCACGGCTCCCAAGTAGATGAACGCCTGACCGCTTGCCAGCAGCATGAGCCCCGGTGATCGTCCCCAGTTCATCGTCGTCACCGCGACGAGCGCCGGGAAGAAGCCGAGCAGCAGCGACGGCATGACGAACCCGAGCGGCAGGGGCTTGGTGCCCGTCTCACCCTTCGGGGTGACTTTGAACGTCCGGTCCTGGCGCCGCAGGCCCACCCAAATCCCTTGGAATGCGCCGACCATTGTCCACGGCCAGCGGATCATCTGAAAGAGCAGCATCTCCCAGGACCACAACTTGGCGTCGCGGGGACGAAGCACCTGTTGCCGGCGGAGGTAAGCGGTGATCGCCATGCCAACGAAGGAGAGCGGCCACAGGTGGGCGTAGAAACCAGCGAGGCTGGTGTTGCCCCAGGACAAGCCGAAAATGACACCGATCGCGGGGAGCAGCGCGGCGAGCGCCAACGCCACTCCTTGCAACGGATAGAAGAAGATGGCGAAGCCGAGTCGTAGGCGAGCCTTGAGCGGGACGGTACGGAGCTTGCTCGGGGCGTAGCGGCTGAGCACCGTCCCCAGACTGCGCGACCACTGGATTTCCTGCGTGAGCATTTCGGACAGGCTCTCGGGCCCGTCGCCGTGGGCCTCGGCGTCGATGGCAAACACGCCGTCCCAGCCGGCGGACTGGAGCCACAACGTCGTCGTGTAATCCTCGGCGAGTTCTGGCCCCAGCCCGCCCACTTGGCGCAGAGCGCTGGTGCGCACGGCGTAGTGCGAACCGATACACACCGGGCCATACCCCTGATTCGAGCCAGCCTGGACCGGGCCGTGCAGGGTCGACTCGCGATGCAAGCGGCCGCGCACGGTCCACCCGGCCTTCGCGTTGGCATCGCACACGCTCGGCGCGGCGACGTAGCCCACGCCCGGATCGCGGAACGGCCGCACGATCTCGGCGAGGTACGTCGGCGCGGGGATGTGGTCGGCGTCGAGCTGCGAGACTACGTCGTAGTTGTCGTACGCGACGCAGTCGTAGAAGTACGCAAGGTTGCCTTCCTTGCACTTGGTGCGGCGTGGCCACGTCGGGCGGTGATACTCCTCGACGCCGAAGCGCGTCGACACCGCCACGTTGCGCTCGGCGCACCACTGCAACGTCTCTTCGCTCGGCCGCTCGTCGGCCAGCCAGACGTCGTAGGGATACGGGAAGTCCTGGTGCAGCATCGCCTCGATCGTCGGCACCAGTACTGCCCACGGTTCCGACGGTGCTTTGGTCACCACCATGGCGACGCGCAGCTGCGGGACGGGCAGCGCGGGATTCGGGCGCGTCATGCGCGTCACGAAAAAGAAGAAGTACGCCGACATGACGCTGACCCACGCGAACAGCACGGTGACCATCACCGACGGCGCGGTCCACGCGCCGTGGCCTTCGCCGAGCCACCACGTCC
Organism: uncultured Actinomycetes bacterium; assembly: GCA_963722185.1. Classification (GTDB taxonomy): domain Bacteria; phylum Actinomycetota; class Acidimicrobiia; order Acidimicrobiales; family JACCXE01; genus JACCXE01. The sequence goes on from CAVRKD010000001.1 coordinate 397,752, forward strand.
AGAACCAGAAGATGGCGGCTACACCGAGCAGCACCAGGCCGCGCAGGATTAGTTCTTGACGAAAGCCCAGCACGGGAACGAGGAGGCGCTCGTTGGCAACCGTCACCGGCTTCGGCGCGAGGACGTCCTCGACTGTGAGAGCGGGCTCGGGAGCGATGGCGAGCGTGTCGAGGATGTTGTGGGCTCGGGCCTCGAGCAGGTCGGCCTCGCCGTTGGCGGTCGCGAGGATCCGTTCGGCCTCGCGCTCGCCTTCTTCGCGACGTAACCGCGCCGCTTCAGCGGCACGGTTACGGATCGTCTCGCGCAAGCGGTCGACAGTGGCGACCGCTGCGGTCAGTTCTGCTTGCAGAGCCTCGAGCTCTTGCTCGATGCCTGTATCCAGCAAGGAAAGCTGCGACACCGTCGTTACGTGATGTGCGACGGATCAAGGCCGGGCGGCGCAATCCCCGTCGGCGCGTGCCGGCGGGCCAGGCTGACGAGCAGCATGCCTCCGATGAGCAGGATGGCCGCGAGGACCACCAGCATCACAGTGGCGTCGACGCCCGTGCGTGCGAGTTCTTGTCCGACCTGCACGGCCGTCCCTCGTACTGATTTCGGTGCTTCGGTCGTTGCCGCGGTCCCAACTCCCAGAACTGCGGCCGCGAGCGATCCAGTTGCAACTTGGCCTGATGCCATTCGGTTTCTCTCCCAGCTTCACCAGCGAGACGGCGTGGCCACTTTTTTGACCACTTGTTGTGGTCTTTGCTGACCACGGAGAGCGAAATACCCGAGTTTTTTCTTGACTAATCCAAGAAGTTCTGAATTGATCCGAAACTGGCAGAAGCGGCGTCCGACGCCTGCACGTCCGTACACCGTTTGTGTAAGCAGGACCATGTGTCTGGTGAACTCAATGTGGCGGCGGCGGAGCAACTAGCGGAGGACGTGCTGTTCCCGGCGGCCAATGAGCTCGACGCGTTGCCGGTGCTCCCGCGGGAGCGGTTGGACCTCTTGGCTGACCTCGGTTGGTACGGGTTGTCGTCGCCGTCGTCGGGACTCGACCTCGCCAGCGCGGCGCCGATCCTCGAGGCGTTCGCCGGCGGCTGTCTCACCACCACGTTCGTGTGGATGCAGCACCTCGGCACACCGCCCGCGTGCGCCTTCGGGCCCGAACATTTGCGGCCCTGGGTGGAGCCGCTGGCGTCGGGCGCACGACGATCGACGGTCGCGTTCGGTGGGCTGCTCCCGAGCGCGCCGCTGCGGGCGCGGCAGGAAGGCGACGACTGGATCGTCGACGGCGTCGCGCCCTGGGTGTCGGGCTGGGGCTTGGGTGACCTAATCCACGTCGCGGCGCGGACGCCCGACGACGACGTGGTGTGGCTGCTCGTAGACGCGCCGTCGCCCGGCATAAGTGCCCAACCGCTTCGGTTGCTCGCGGTGAACGCCAGCGCGACGGTGACGCTGTCCTTCGACGGGGTGCGCGTCGAAGGGGCTCGGCAAACGAGTCGGTTTCCGTGGACCGAGTGGCCGGCACGCGACGCTGCCGGCCTGCGTACGAACGGCTCTCTGGCTCTCGGCGTTGCCGGTCGCTGCTGCCGGTTGATCGGCCCGTCGCCGCTCGACGACGAACTGGTGGCGCGGCGCGCCCAACTCGATGCCGGTACGCCAGAAACGATGCCGGCCGCGCGGGCCGCCGCCGCGACCTTCGCCGTGCAAGCAGCCGCGGCACTCGTGGCGCACGAGGGAAGTGGCTCCGTCGTCGCTGGCACGCACGCCGAACGCCTCTCCCGCGAGGCCACGCTGTTGCTCGTCTTCGGCAGTCGCCCCTCGATCAAGCGGGCGCTCTGGAGCCGCCTGGGCAGCCCTCCCTAATAAGTCTTAGACTGCTACTAATGCGGCGGTTCTTCGTTTCGAGCCTGCTGGCCTGCGTGCTGACGCCGTTGTTGGTGCTGCCGGGTCGTGCCGATGCCGCCGGCACTGGCGCGGCCGGACCGCTCGACAATCCCGCGGACCTGGCGGCGATGCAGCGGTTCGAAGCCCTGATCCCGAAGTTCACCTTCGGCGGCATGGTCACGCCGGTGTATCTCGACAAATGGCCGGCCGTGGACCGCAACGCCACGCCCAACCGCATGGTCGGCGAGGGCGACTCCGGCAACTACACCGGCGTGTACTTGGCGGCGCAGTCGTGGCGGTACGCCCAGTCGAAGATCGAACTACGCCAGCTGGGCTCCAAGGGTGACCCCGCCGCGGTCGCGTTCTGGACGGCGCAACGCGACGAAGCGTTGGCGAGGGCGACTGAGATCATCCGCTACTTCCACGTGCTGGTGAACATCGCGTCGAAGTGGCAGACGACCTTCGATCCGCAGATTGATTCGTCGAAGAAGGTGACGGAATACGGCTGGCTCGATTACGGCGGCGGCATTGTCAAAGGACAGAAGGGGCTGCTGATGCGTGCGTGTACGCGCGACGACGTCAGCCCGCTCTACAAGGACCTGCGTTACAACCACGCGCCGACCGGCATGTTGTACGGCCCGTTCGACTTTGAAGGGCACCGCTGGTACTGCCTGAACGGCACCAGCCGCGACTCCTACGCCGGCACCGTGTTCGGGCTTTCCGTCGCGCTCGACTTTCTCGCGACCGCAGAGAACCCGGCGCTTCGCCGCAGCGTGGCCAACGACCTCATGGCGATGGCCGACTACGCGTACAAGTACTACGGGCAGCAGCCGCGCCCGCATGGCACCGTTGCCAACCCGGTCTTCGGGCACAACGACCTGACGGGGCCGATCAGCCCGCTGTTCTTTCCGCAAGCACCGATTCAACGGCTGCACTTGTTGCAGACGGCGCGCCACGCGGCGGCGGTCACGAAGAACAAGCTCAAGCAGTTGCGCTACGACGCGTTGTGGTCACACGAAGTCGCGACCACGATCGCCACGGGTCAGGTGCATCTCAACGCCGCGTTCGACGCCACGCAGCCGCACGACGCGTATTACAAGTACCAGCTCGAGCTGATGTCATGGTTCAACGTGATCCGTCTCGAACCGCGCATGGTCAACCAGCGACTGCTCCGCAGCTCACTCTCGCCGATGTGGGCCAGCCTGCGCGACGACGGCAACGCCTTCTTCGAAGCGATCATGTATGCGCTCACTGGTGGAAAGCACGCCCGCGACCTCGCCGTCCTCCATCATCACCAGTGGCTCGACTACCACGCCTTCCACGAAGAGACAGCGCGCCGCGGCGTGACACCGTTCGTGCACACCGGTCGCTGCAACATCAAGGGACCGGTACCGGCGAGCGCACCGATCGAGAAGCAGCCGCTCGAGTGCGTGCCCCGTTCACGCATCGACGTCACTCTCGACCGTCCGGGCGGTGGCGCGCCGATCACCGCCGAAGTCCCGAACCCCGACCCCACGGCGGACACCACGACCATGCGGGCGAAGAACCCGATGCCGGTCGGCGTGCGTCGACTGGCTGACTTCCTGTGGCAGAAGGACCCGACGATCATCACGGGCGACCACGACATCCCGTGGGAGGGGCCGAGCATCGACTTCCTCGTCGGCTACTGGATGCTGCGGTATTACACCGAGGCAGCTGTGCCGGAGCGCGTGCCGCTGCCGACCTGGCACGGGCCGCGCTTCTCGTAGCGGCTAGCGGCGACGAAGGCGAGGTCCGGCGCAGCTCACTTGGGTGCGCGCACCTGGCCGGTGATCCGCCGTGACATCAACGGCGCCGGCGGGCGCGTCCGGATACGTCTGCCGGTCCGGCTAAGCGAGCCGTGCATGCGTTCGTTGGCTACCCGCAGCGTCTCGAGGTAGAGCGTGCCCGCCTTCTCGAGGTAGTTGTCGAACTGGCCGGGGTGGGGCCACGCCGTGTCTTCCATGAAGAGCGCCAGCGCGCCGCCATCTCGGCGGTCCACTCGTGAAGGTCGCCGTGGGCTCGGTGCATGAACCACAGCATCCGGGCATCGTCGCTGTTGGCGAGGACGCCCGACCACTCGCGGTACAGCTCTTCGAACCGGAGTTCTTGCTGGCCGAAAAGCTGATGCGTCTCGTGGACGAACAGCATCCGGTCACCCTACGCGGGTGAGCGTTTTAGGGGCCGAGCGTGCTGGGGAGGCACGAGTGGTTGTTCAAGAACGCAGTCCGTAGCTTCTCGGCATCTGCCCGCTTTTGGGTCCCAGCGGCGAACTGACTCGGGTTGCCAGCGGCTGCGAGGACCTCGCCGTGGATCTCCATGTACGAGCCGTGCATGGTGCACGCCTGACCGATCAGTTGCGCGTACTGATCGGGTGACATGAGAACGCCGTTGGTGCAGAAGCCTGTCGGGCAGCCGATCGGCTGGAAGCCGATACCGCCGCGTGAACGATCACCGTCCACTGCGTTGTAGTGCTGGTCGATCCAGTCGGCCACGGGGTACGGCGGGATCTTGAACCCGTTGTTCTGCGGCCAGAACCCGGCGTTGCCGCTGATGCCGTTGGTGAACCCGCCGTGCAGCGCTCGGCCCTGGTCGTACACCTTCTGCAGCGTCGGATGGGTCGACGTGTTCTCGCACATCAGGCGGCCGGTCGCCTGCGCCAGCGGCCGCGTCGGATAGGCGTTGTGGAACAGCGGGAGCAGCCAGTCCACGAAGAAGTCTTCATAGGCCTGCTGCACGGTGGCGAAGGTCGCCGCTGAGTTGCCAGAGAACGCCCGGTAGTCGTTGACCCACTCGTCTTTCTCGGCCTGCTCTGGACACGGCATGATCGGCTCGGCGAACGGGTCCCACGGTCCGAACATCTCGATGGCGAGCTTGTCGTAGCTGCCGTAATCGGCCGGCCATGGCGTTGACGAAGTCCGCGAGGTCGGCCTTCAGCGTCGGGTGCCAGAACTCGGGCATGTACTTGTCAGCCGACCTGCCACTTGGTAACGCCCGCCCGGCCGTTGTGGTCGGTGTAGAGCCATTGCGGCGATGCCGCACTAACGCCGACGTAGGAACGGATGATGAGCGGCTTGTCGAACTCGCGCGCCCGCGCGATCCACGAGTCGAAGACGCGCCAGTCATAGACGTTGTCGGACGTCTCGACCTTGGCCCAACTCTGCACAACCGACAGGCCGTCGACGATGTCGTTCGCCATCTGGTTGGCGATCGCCGATCCCGAATTCACGATGCCGCCAGACCAGAAGTAATAGCCCTTGAACTCGGTGGGGCTGCCGACCGGCGGCGTGGTCACGGTGACGGTGACTGTTGCCGTGTCGCACTCTTGCGGCGCCCAGTTGTCGCATGCCTCATAGGTGAACGTGTCGGTTCCGTCGAAGCCCGCATCCGACGTGTAAGTCACGCTGCCGTTCGCGTTCGGCGTGACGGTGGCGTTGGCACTCGGCGTGATGGTGCCAAGGTGCAGCGGATCGCCGTCGGCGTCGCTGTCGTTGCCGAGTACGACGATGTTCGTGGCCACGGCGGTGGATGCCGACGCGGTGTCGTCCACGGCGCTCGGCGCGGCGTTGTTGCCGCGCACCCTCACCGTCACGGTCGCCGTATCGCACAGCGCCGTCGCCGCGTTATCGCAGGCGGTGTAAGTGAAGGTTTCCGTGCCGTCGAAGCCGTTCGGTGGGTCGTAGCTCACCGTCGTGGCTCCGGTGTTGATAGCGACGATCCCGCCTTCGTTGCCCTGCGTGACGGCCTGGACGTGCAACGGGTTGCCGTTCGGATCCGTGTCGTTGGTCAGGACCGGAATCGACGCGAGCGCAGTGTTCTTTTGCGTCGCGGCTGTGTCGTCGACGGCATTCGGCGGGCCGTTACCCATCGACACGTTGATGCTGGCCTCATACGAAGACGCGCCCGCAGCGGCGGTCACTTGCAGTTTCCAGGTACCAACGCTCTGCGCGGTGAAGTTGATGACCTCTGGGTTGTTGTTCGTATTCGCCGACTGCATCGTCGCCGTGCCCTTTTTCAACTGCAGGTTGAGGTTGGCGGACGTCGTCGGCCAACCGACACGGATGGCGAGCTGCGCCGGAACGGCAGGCACGCTGAACTCGTGAATCATGAAAGTCGTGCCGGTCTTCGACACCGATCCGGTGCGGGGGTCGCTGAAACTCGCCGGCAGGCTCGCGTCGACGCTGCCGCTCAACGTGAACGCTGACGAACCGACCTTCGAGGTGACGACGAGCTTGTAGGTACCGGTGGCGAGAGCCTTATGAATGATCTTCTCTGGCTGCACCTTCGGCGTCGAATAACCGGTGGCAACGACGGCACCGCTGGGGTTCTTGAGGCTGAGTTGGAGGTCGGCGTTGCCGCTCCAGGTCAGGTTCGCGGTGATGGCGTTACCGGTAGTGGCCGCGACGTTGAAGATCTTCGCCGGCTGACCAGCGGCAGCGGTTCCACTGCCGGTGATCGGTCCAACTGCGCGCGCTTCGTGCGCCAAGGGCGCGACGAGTCCTGTCACTACGAGACAAACAACTGCGACTATCCGCCAAGGTCCAAACTTCGCCATATTCATACGCGTACCCCGGTCAACGGTTGGGAACCGTCGCGTCTCGCGCCGCATCGAGCGCGCCACGCACCGCGGTTACATCGCCACTCAGGCGGCCGCTGTAGAAGCCGACGAATTGCCGCAGATCGCCACCAATAGACCAGATGAATTCGCGCACGCCGAGGAACGACGCCGGCTTGTTCTTCTCCCAGATGTAGTGACTGGGGATCGCCCCCGTGTAGCCGAAGAGTGGCAACCCGATTACGAACAACGGCTGCGCGAAGACGAGCGCTGCGACAACCGACAGCCAGCCAAGCGTCATGCCTGCGACGTGTGAGCGCCGCGTCATCGGATGCAGATGCTGGCTGAGGTAGAACGCGTAGAACTCGTCGAAGGTGCGCGGCGGCGGCGCGTTCACGCCAGGAACGCCGCTTTCGATTCCTCGCATACCAACATGCTACGACGCGTACATGATCGAGCCCGGTGTGGTGAGCACTTCACCGGTCTCGAGCCAGGTCTTCAAGCCGGACAGGATCATCGGCCAGCCGCCGTAGAGCTGATCGTTGGCGCCCTCGCGCAGCTGGTCGTGCGTGATCACGACGCGGCACGAGTCCTGCACCTGCTCGATCTCCCATGTGACGCGCGAGAACCCCTCCTCCTTCACGTCGTCGCCCCACAGCGCGCGCATCGTCTGCACGAGCCTGAGCGGAGGATCGGCCTCGACGATCTCGCCCTCGGCGAGCAGGACGCCCTTGTTTGTCATCTCGAAGCGAGCGCCGGGCGTGAAGTCCTCGGTGATGTCGTTGCCGAACGTGTACTTGCTGCGAATGGCCGACGTGGTGATCGCCTCCCAGCACCGTTCCGGCGTCGTGCGGATGTAAATCTCGTAGACCTTTTCCATCGTTCTCTCCAATTCGTCTTTGAGGTCCGTGAGCGTCGCCGCCCAGGGCTCTGCGTACTTGCTCACCCATCGCTCGTAGACGAGACGAATGGGGACTGGGTTAAGGAAGTGCAACTTCTCCCGACCTCGACGACGGGTGACGACCAGGCGCGCTTCCTCGAGGACTTTCAGGTGCTTCATCACCCCGAAGCGGCTCATCTCGAACCGCTCCTCGAGCTCGCCGAGCGTCTGCCCGTCGCGACGGAAGAGTTCATCCATCAGCTCTCGCCTGGTCGGGTCGGCGATTGCTCGATAGACGTCTTCCTCCATCGCCGGTCACCATATGTGACCTACAGGTCACATGTCAACGATCGGCTAAGAAATGTCCGTGGTTCGTAGGACATTGGAGGCGCGCAATCCGCCTCTCGGATTTCTAATACCGCTGGTATCTGAATCTTCTAACGTGTTGGGATGAGTCGCTTCGGTTCGCCGCCGCCTTGTGATCTCGACGTGCGTCCGACGCAGGACGACGTCGACTTCTTCGAAGAGAACGGCTTCCTCGTCGTGCCGCAGATCACTACAACCGAAGAGCTCGCCTGGTTGCACGAAATTGCACTCGCGGTGCTCGACGACAACGCCGGGACGCCCGTGTTCGAGCCCGGATTCCAAAACGGCCAAGAACTCCCGCCGCAGATCCAACAGTCGATCGGCCCGGAACTGCTGATCCCAGAACTGCTCGAGACGACGTTCCGGCGCAACGCCATGCACTTCGCCGCCGCGTTGCTCGGTGAGCCGGAAGAGAAGCTGACGACGTGGGGCCACGTGCTCCGCAAGCCGGCCGGAAGCAATCGTCCGGCGCCGTGGCATCAGGACCAGGCGTACTGGCAGCCCGAACTCGACTACCACGCGCTGGGCTCGTGGTTGCCGCTGCACGAGGTCAGCGTCGAGCGCGGCTGCATGCAGTTCATCCCCGGCTCGCACAAAGGGCCGTTGCTGCACCACGGTTTCTCCGGCGACCCGGCGGGCAACTTGCTGATCGTCGAAGACATCGACGACTCGAAGGCCGTCGCCTGTCCGTTGCCCGCCGGTGGCGCGACGTTCCACCACCATCTGACGCTGCACTACACGGCGCCCAACACCACCGACCTCGACCGCATCGCGTTCCCGATGGAATTCCAGGTGCTGCCGTGGCGGCGCGCGGTGCCGGTGCATACGCCGTGGGTCGACACCCACCGCGAGGCCATCGGAGCACCCGCCGGCGGTCCCCTCACGGCGCTCGCCGACGGCAGGATCATCCCCATTCCGTAAGGCACTAGCGGAAACCCGACACCGACGTTGCTGTCGGATTTCCGCCAGTCATCGTCACACCGACCTGTCACAGTGCAGGCATGCACGACGACTTCGACCGCTGCTATCGGGCGGTTATGTCGAAGGACGCGCGCTTCGACGGCTGGTTCGTCACCGCCGTTCTGACCACCAAGATCTACTGCCGACCGAGCTGCCCGGTCCGGCCGCCCTACGCCAAGAACATGCGGTTCTACCCGACCGCCGCGGCGGCGCAGCAGGCCGGCTTCCGCGCATGCAAGCGGTGCCGTCCCGACGCCTCGCCGGGGTCGCCGGAATGGAACCTACGCACCGACCTCGTGTCGCGGGCCATGCGGCTCATCGGCGACGGCGTGGTCGACCGCGAAGGCGTCACTGGGTTGGCGGCCCGCCTCGGCTACTCCACCCGTCAGCTCGAACGACACCTGAACGAGGAGGTCGGCGCGGGCCCGCTGGCGGTGGCGCGGGCCCAGCGTGCGCAAACGGCGCGACTGCTCATCGAAACGACTGATCTGCCGTTCGCGCAGATCGCGTTTGGCGCCGGCTTCTCCAGCATCCGCCAGTTCAACGACACCGTGCGCCTCGTGTTCGACGGCACACCCACGACGATGCGCGTAAAGGCGCGCAAGCACGCGCAACCGACGACCCCCGGCGCGCTGTCCTTCCGCCTGCCCTTCCGCAAGCCCTTCGCCGCCGACGCACTGTTCGGCCGTCTTGTCAGCACGGGGGTTCCCGGCGTCGAAGAATTCCGCGATGGCGCGTACCGCCGCAGTTTGCGCCTGCCGAACGGCAACTGCATCGCCGAACTCGCGCCGACGCCCGACTACGTGTCGTGCCGGTTGATCCTTGACGACATGCGCGACCTCACCACCGCCATCGCGCGGTGCCGCCGCCTCCTCGATCTCGACGCCGACCCTGAGGCAGTCGACGAGGCGTTATCGGCCGACGATCGCCTCGCGGCGTTGGTGGCCAAGCGGCCCGGCACGCGCATCCGCCGCACCGTCGAAGAGATCGAAACGGCAGTGCGCGTGGTGCTCGGCCAACAGGTGTCGCTCGGCGCGGCGCGCACGCACGCCGGGCGGTTGGTGGCGGCGTGCGGTTCGTCGATCGCCGATCCGGTCGGTGGCCTGACTCACACGTTCCCGACCGTCGAGCAGTTGACGAGCTTTGACTGCACGACGTTGAAGATCCCCGCGGCGCGGCAACGTTCGATGGCAGCGCTGATCGCCGCACTGGCCGACGGGTCCGTCGTGCTCGATCCCGGGTCCGACTGGAACCGCGCCCGCGCCCAGCTACTGGCGCTGCCTGGGATCGGTCCGTGGACCGCCGAGGTGATCGCCATGCGCGCACTCGGCGACCCTGACGCCTTCCCGGCCAACGACATGGGCGTCGTCAAAGGGGCGGCGCGACTCGAAATTCGCGATATCGCAAGTCACGCGCTGGCGTGGAGACCGTGGAGGTCCTACGCCACGCATTACCTATGGGAGATGTCATGAAGCGTCACGCAACCCCCGTCACCCGCGCCCGCACGCTCGACAGTCCGATCGGTCTGATCACGGTCGGCGGTACCGACGACGTGCTGACGCAACTCGTGATGCACGAACAGCGCCACGCGCCGCTTGATCAAGGCGATTGGCCGCAGGACCCGAACGCCTTCGGTGACGTGGTCGACCAACTCAAGGCGTACTGGGAAGGCGAGCTACACGAGTTCGACGTACCCATGCATTTGGAAGGCACCGAGTTCCAGCAGCGCGTGTGGCAGGGCCTGCGGGAAATCCCGTACGGAGAGACGTGGTCCTATGCCGAACTCGCCGATCACATCGGTCACCGCGGTGCGCAGCGCGCGGTGGGCGCGGCCAACGGCCAGAACCCGATCGCCATCATCGTGCCGTGTCACCGCGTTATCGCGGCCAACGGCACGCTCGGCGGCTACGGCGGTGGACTCGACCGCAAAGGCTTCTTGCTCGCACTCGAAGGCGCGCGCAACGCGACGTCGAGCCTGTTCTAGACCTCGGCGGGCTGTGCGCTGCCTCTCAGCCGGCGGGCTGGAGCTCGCCGGTGTGCACGTCGAGGATGAAGCCGGCGACCGCGGTTGTCGCCGGGATGTAGTGGCTGGCGCGCAGGACGGCGACGTCGGAACGCAGGGCTTCGAGTTGGTCGGTCATCGCGAGCAGCTGCAGGTCGTCGGTCGCACCGATGCGGGCGCGCAGTTCGGCGTCGGTTGATCCGGCCATGGCGCAATCCGTGTGTTGCACGACGCAGACGCGATCGACTCCCAGCAGATTGACGGCGAGGATCAATGACCGCAGCGAGTCCTCAGTGACACGGGCACCAGCGTTGCGGATGATCTTGGCGTCGCCGGGAACCAGGCCGAGCATGCGCAAGGGATCAATGCGGGAATCGATGCACGTGAGAACCGCCAGTCCCCGAGCGGCCCGTCCCTTGAGGCCGGCGTCGTGAAAGTCCGAGGCGTACTTGCGGTTCGCCTCTATCAAGTCGTCGAACATCGGTTGCGAGCGTAAGCGAGCCGGGCGTTGCAGAATGACGTCGTGCGGAAGCAAGTGGGCATCGTGGCGGTCGTCGTCGTCGTGGCGGCCATTCTCGCCGTACTCCTCCGGCCGCCGATTGCCAACCCGACGCTGGCCCATGAGCTCATTGGCATGGACCGCGAGAGCCAGAGCGCGCAGGTGTCCTTCAGCGGCCCTCCGGGCCAGTTCCGGTTCGGCGATCTGGACGCCGCGCTCCAGGAGCGGCTGACCGACGCCACGGCCGTCTACAGACGGCATACCGCGCGCCTCGTCGAGATCATGGCGGATCACGGCTGGCCAAGGGAGAAGGCGGTCGGTCGCGAAGGCGCACACGCCGCCATGAACATCCTGCGACGCTCCGACGGTGACGCTCGGTTCTTTACGAACGCGCTGTCGCTGATCGCTCAGGCGGGCGCCGACGACAGCCCGGAATACGCACAACTTGTCGACCGCATCGCGGTCACCAGCGATCAGCCGCAGACCTATGGAACGCAGTGGACGTGCCGCAACGGCGAAGTGTCGCCGCAGACGCCGATCAAGGACCGGGCGAATCTCAACGAGCGCCGCCGCCGCGTGGGTCTGCCGCCGTACGAGTCCGACGTCGAAAGCGGTGGGAAGTTCGCCTTCTGCGGCAGTGTTGTCGAGGACATCCCGATGACCGTGCCGGTCGAGCCGCGCGACTAGTTACAGGCCGGCGGCCGCGGCGATAACTCCGTCGACGATCGGATCCCACTCGGCCCCGGCCTGCCGGGTCACCGTGACGAAGTCGGCGACGCCGAAGATCGACGCGACGCCCGGCAGGGCGAGCAGCGCCTGCCCGAACGAACTCGTTTCGAGGTCGGCGGGGACCGTGGTGTCGAGCGTGAACTTCATCGCGTTCGGGTTCGGTGTGGGTGACGGTGAGGCGGAGGCCATCTCCACGTTCTACTTTGCGGCGCGTGGATCCGCGCTACCAACCCGGTCCGATCGATGTGCAGCGCGAGAGCGGCGTCACCATCACCTTCGAGGACGGGTACGTCGCTTCGTTCGATTTGATGACGCTGCGGCTGGGGTGTGCGTGCGCGGCGTGCCGCGGCCTGCGGGAACGCGGCCAGGACGTGTGGCCGTCGCCGACCAGCCCGCTGCCGCTGCGGATTGACGATGCGGAGATGCACGGCGCGTGGGGACTGAGGATCACCTGGAATGACACCCACGCCACTGGGATCTTCCCGTTCCAGGCGCTGCGTGACTGGCACGAGGCCGGCTTCGCCGGCGACTTCAGTCACTACGCCAGCATCTAGGGTCGCGACCGCTGGTGGGCGTCACTGCATTTAGTCGGCACGAGAAGCGTGTGATCGGGCTCGAGCGGCGAAGATCGCACACTGCTGGTGGCGAGTAACCCGCGAGCGGCGCGAAGCCGTCGCACGACGTCAACGTCGCCCTGCGAAATACGGTGTGATCCATGGCGAGCGCACCGAAGAAGATCGGCTTCCTGGCAGACACGCATAGCAACAAGAACGACGGCAGCGACTTGCCGGACTCGGTCCTGAAGGCGTTCAAGGGCGTCGACCTCATCGTGCATCTCGGCGACATCGGGAAGAAGATGATCCTGCAACGACTCGCCGAGGTCGCTCCCGTGATGATCGCGTCGGAGGATCGCAAGGGTTACGAGGTCATGGGCAGCGGCCAACAGGTGAAGGTGATCGACGTCCGGCGCGCACGTCGTAGGCCTCACGTTCAACCTCGCCCAGCCCGACAAGAAGATCTCGGTGTCCGAGACCGGCATCGAGTTCGCCGACGACATGGGCAAGCTGTTGCTGAAGCGGTTCAAGCAGGACGTGAACGTTGTTGCCTTCGCCGCCACGCACGCGCCGATGAACCTCGCATACGACGGCGTCCTGTTCTTCAACCCCGGCAGCCCCACATTGCCGATGACGTCGCCGGGCACGGTGGCGATCCTCGACCTCTCGAAGAAAGCCCCGTCGGTCAAGGTCGCCGAGGTCTGAACCGTGGCGACCGAAGACGACATTCGGAAGTTCGCGCTGTCGTTGCCCAACACCGAAGAGGGCACGTCGTACGGCACGCTGGCGTTCAAGGTCAACAATAAGCTGTTTCTTCGTTGGCGCGAGGAAGGTCATTCGATCCTGTTGTGGGTCGAGAGCCTCGCCGAGAAAGACGCGCTGCTCGCGTCCGACACGAAGAAGTTCTGGACGACGCCGCACTACGACGGCTACCCGACTGTCCTCGTGCGTTTCGGGAAGGTGAAGAAGACAGAGTTGGAGGACTCGATCGAGCACTCCTACCGGCAGCGGGCGAACAAGACCTCGCTCAAGCTGTTGGACGCGATGTGAGCGCGACACCGCTCAACGAGCTGTTGAGTCGCACGCTCGTCGCGATCACGCGCGCCTACGAAGCTGCTGATCCGGGTGCGCCGAGCTTGGCGCTGCTTCAACTCGGCTTCGGCGAGCCGCGTGTCTCGAAACGAGCGATGGTGCCGATCGCGCGGCAGGCGGCGAAGGTCGACCCGAAGGCCCGCGACCGTGGCGCGGCGGCTCGTGCGGTGGCCGAGAAGAAGTTCGCGTCGTTGCGCGCACCGCTGACCGCCGTGGTCGACAAGTTCGAGTTGGAGTTGCCGCACTACTGGGTCACCTACGGCGGCGCCGATCCCACCGTCACCGGAGGCCGCTACCGGCCGGGCGACGACGGGCCGCCCCGCGTGCCGCCACACGGCGCCGACTGGAAACCCGTCCTGCGCGAAGGCAAGACGACGCGGGACCTGTCGATCACCGCGCTCGTCAGTCAGGCGCTGTGCAACTTCGCTACCGACTACGAGTGCGAGGGCCCGCCGCTCGGCTGGACGATCCACGGCGCGTTGGCGATCGACCCCGAGAATGGCACGCCGCTGGCCGAGGTTCCGCGCTTCGCCTGCCTGAGCGGCACCGGCAGGTCGGGCCTCGAGCGTCACGGGGTCGTGAAGGTCGGTCCGAAGCCCCGGCAAGTCGCCAAGCTGACGCCGATCGGCCAGCGCGTGCGCGAGCTCTACGGGTCGCACGTGGCGACGGTCGAGCAGCGGTGGCGAGACGTTTACGGCGAGGCCGCCGTCACGAAGTTGCGGGCGGAATTGGAGAAGCTCGCCCCGGCGGGGCCGGCGCATCCCTTCCTGGTCTGGAACCCCGTCCTGCGCGAAGACTCCGGCTACTAGTTCCTCCATACCTTCCGGTACGGCATGCCCTCGCGAAATCTGCAACGATGCGCCAATGGCTAAGCAGATTCCGCTCGTCGACTACTTGGTGCTCGGCGACAACCCGCATCTTCAGGGTCACAAGTGCACGTCGTGCGGCGCCGTGTTCTTCGACCGCCGCAACGCCTGCGCCTCGTGCTCGGCGACCGAGTTCAAGCCGGCCGACCTTCCCACCGAAGGCGTGTTGCGCGCGTTCACCATCGTGTCGCTGGCGGCGCCCGGCATTCCGACACCGTTCGTGGCCGGCGTGGTCGACCTCGACGGGACGTCGGTGCGCGGCAACGTCATCAACACCGAACCTGATCCCGATCACGTGCAGACCGGCATGAAGTTGCGCCTCGCGACCTACGCGGTTGGCACTGACGACGACGGCACCGAGGCCATTGGCTTCGGCTTCGAGCCCATTTCTTAAGGAGACGAACCAATGGCTACCGACGACATCTACATCCTCGGCATTCACATGACGAAGTTCGGCAAGCACCCCGACAAGGACATCATCGACCTTGCCTCAGAAGCTGCGCTGGCTGCCATCGCCGACTCGGGCATCTCGATGAAGGAGATCGGCATCCTCGGCTTCGGCAACCTGATGGGCCAGAACTCCGGCCAGATGTTGCAGAAGCAGATCGGCCAGACGGGCATTCCCGTCTACAACGTGAGCAACGCCTGCGCCACGGGCGCGACGGCATTGCGCACGGCGATCATGGCGATCAAGGCGGGTGAGACCGACGCCGGCCTCGCCGTCGGTGTCGAGAAGCTCGCCGGCGCGGGCCTGCTCGGTGGCGGTGGTGGCGGCGGCAAGAAGGCCGACAAGTTCGAGTACGCGCCGTCGGGTCGTTACGGGTCGGTCGCCAACACCGACGGTCGCATCGGTACCAACACCATGCCCGGCGTGTTCGCGCAGATCGGCATGGAGTACGGCCACAAGTACGGCGGCACGAGCTTCGAGCTGTTCGCCAAGATCAGCGAGAAGAACCACGCGCACTCCACGCTGAATCCCCTCGCGGCGTACACGAAGAAGATGACGCTCGAAGAGATCATGGGCGACGTGATGATCGCCTACCCGAATACGCGGCCGATGTGCTCGGCCAACTGTGACGGTGCGGCCGCCGCGGTTGTGGTCAGTGGCACAAAGCTCAAGACGCTGTCGCTCGAGCAGCAGCGCCGCGCCGTCAAGGTCAGCGCGTCGATCCTCACGACCGACCCGTACGAAGAGGCGTGCCAGGTGCTGCCCGACGTCAACCAGTTGACGAAGAACGCCGCCAAGCAGGCCTACGAGCAGGCCGGTGTTGGCCCGTCGGACCTCAACCTCGTCGAGCTGCACGACTGCTTCGCCACCGCCGAGCTTGTGCACTACGACAACCTCGGCCTATGCGAAGAGGGCGGCGCGGCTGACTTCTTCAACTCGGGTGCCACGTGGCGTACCGGTTCGACGCCGGTCAACGTGTCGGGCGGTCTGGAGTCCAAGGGTCATCCCATCGCGGCGACCGGCATCGCCAACATCTGGGAGGTCTGCCATCACCTGCGCGGTGAAGCGGGCGACCGTCAGATCGAAGGGGCCAAGGTCGGCCTCGCCCACGTCATCGGCCTCGGCAACGCCTGCGGGATTCACATTCTGGAAAAGAGCGCGCTCTAATAAGGAGCGTCGCGTTTCCCAAGCAGTACTGGTATCCGGTCTGCCAGTCGAAGGACCTGCGACGGAACAAGCCGGTTGCCATCAGCATGATGGACGAGCCGCTGGCCGTCTTTCGAGACGCCGGCGGCTCCCCGCGTGCGGTGCTCGATCGCTGCGCCCACCGCAACGCCGCGCTGTCGGACGGGCGCGTCGCCGAGGACGGCTGCATCGAGTGCCCCTACCACGGTTGGCGCTATGACGGTGATGGCGAATGCCGGGCCGTGCCCGGACTGTTCGAAGGCGACGCCGCCAAGGCCACGGCGCGCAAGGTCGTGGCGCACGCCGCCACCGAACGCGACGGCTTCGTCTACGTATGGGCCGCGCCCAATGAAGCGCCGACGCGCGAACCCTTCGCCATGCCCGACTTGTTGCAGCCGGGTCGCAAACGCTGGCAGGTCGGCCAAGTCGTATTCCCGTGCGACCTCGACGCGACGTTGCACGCCGCGCTCGAGAACACGCTCGACGTGCCGCATACCGCCTTCCTGCACAAGGGCATCTTCCGCGGCAAGCGGCTGAAGGAATTGACGGCCGTCCGCCGTGACTTCGACGGCGGCGTCGAGGTCGAGTTCATCGGCGAGCCGGTCGGCCTCGGACCCATCCAAGGCGGCCCGCTGGCCAAGAAGACCTTCCAACACTGGGATCGCTTCCTCATGCCGTGCGTGGCCCAGGTCGAGTACCGCGTCGAGGACTGGCTCGAGATCTTCAACAACGTCATCCACGTGCCGCTATCGCCGACGGAGACGCGGGCGTGGTTCGTGTTCCGGTGGTGGACGCCGCTGCCGGCGCGCCTCCTCGCGCCGATCGTGTCCGCGCAGGGCCGGATGGTGTTGCGTCAGGACAAGAAGGCCATGGCCCAGCAGTCGCGCAATATCGACCGCTTCGGGGGCGAACGGTTCGCGTCGACCGATCTCGACCTGTTGGGCGCGGCGATCTGGCGGCTGCTACGTCAAGCGGAAAGAGCCGAAGACCGCCAGACCTCGGCGCTCGACGAAACGTTGGTCGAGGGAGCCGACCGGTTGACATTCGAGGCGTGAGGGCATAACCGTCGCCGTGCCCGCCGCGACACAACAAAAAACGAACCCGTGGGCCGCGGAGGCCACCGACGTTGTTCGAGCGATCTCCGGCGGGCTGCTGTTCGGGATCCCGCTGCTGTACACGATGGAGGTGTGGTGGGTCGGTACGTACACGTCGCCCACACGCGCGTTCGCGGTGCTGCTGCTTACCTTCGTGCCGGTGTGGTTTCTGAACCGGACCTCCGGCTTTCGCTCGACCAAGGACGTCCGGCTGTCCGACTCGATCATGGACTCGATCGAGACCGTCGCCCTCGGCATCGTCACATCCGGACTCCTCTTGGTCTTGCTCAAGGAGATCACGTTCCAAACACCGCTCAACGAAGCGGTCGGCAAGATCGCGTTCGAGTCGGCGCCGTTCGGTATCGGCATCGCGCTGGCGCATCATTTTCTCAGCGGAGGCCGCAACGATGGCGACGACGGGTCTTCGTCGGAAGCCGAACGCGGCGACGAAATACACGCGACGGTCGCCGATATTGGCGCGACGGTGATCGGAGCGGTGTTCGTGGGCTTCAACATCGCTCCGACCGACGAAGTGCCGATGATCGCCAACGCGCTCGGCCCGTTCTCGCTGATTCTGGTGATGCTGGTTTCGCTCGCCGTGTCGTTCTGCATCGTTTTCGTCGCCGGCTTCTCTGACCAGGAGCGGCGGCACAACCAGCCGGGAATTTTCCAGCATCCGGCGAGTGAGACCGTGGCCTGCTACCTCGTCGCGCTCGTCGCTGCCGGAGTCATGCTCTGGTACTTCCAGCGGCTCGAGGCGGGCGCGCCATGGCAGGAGACGCTCAGCTACATCATCGTGCTCGGATTGCCCGCGTCGGTCGGCGGCGCGGCTGGGAGGCTGGCGACATGAGCAAGCGGCCCGAGCGCACGACCGCCGAGTGGACCACCTTCGGCGTCGCTGTCGCGGTGCTCTTGGCGATCATCGCGGCGATCGGCGTGGAAGCAGCGCGGCACCACGACGACGCCCAGCCGGTCGCCTCGATCGACGGCACGCGCCGCGTCGGCGATCAGTTTCACGTCGCTGTCGTTGTGGTCAACGAGGGCGACAAGGCGGCGTCAGCCGTGCAAGTGAACGCGTCGCTCGAAGTCGAAGGCGAGACGCTCGAAGGTGATCAAGTCGTGGACTTCCTCGCCGGCGGCGACGAGGAGGAACTCGTCTTCGTGTTCGACAAGGACCCCGACGACGGGGAGTTGTCGGTCGAAGTGTCAGGGTTCACCGTCCCCTGAGTTCGCCGTGCGGAGGCGGTAACCGATGCCGGCCTCGGTGATCAGAGACCGCGGCCGCGACGGATTCGGTTCGAGTTTGCGCCGTAGCTGAGCCATATACACGCGCAGGTAGTTCGTCTCGGTGTCGTAGCCGGGTCCCCATACCTGGCGCAGCAACTCCCGCTGTGTGACGAGCTTGTCGTGGTGGCGCGCCAAGGTCTCGAGAATGTGCCACTCGGTGGGGGTGAGCCGCACCTCACCCGCGGTGTTGCGAGCTTGCCGCGCCGCGAGGTCCACGACGAAGTCTTGAGTGGTGACCACGGGTTCTTCGTCGACGGGCGCCGAGCGACGTGTCGCTGCCCGCACGCGCGCCAACAACTCCTCGATGCCGAAGGGCTTGGTGACGTAGTCGTCGGCGCCGGCGTCGAGCGCCCGCACCTTGTCGCGCTCGGAGTCGCGCACGGACAGAACGAGGATCGGCACCTTGCTCCACCCGCGGATCGCCTCGATGACCTCGATGCCGCTGACGCCGGGCAGACCCAGGTCCAGGATCAGCAGATCGGGCTGGGTCGTGGCCGCGAGGTCGATCGCCTCTTCGCCGGTGGCGGCCGCGACGACTTCGTAGCCGCGCACTTTCAGATTCGTGACCAGCGCCCGTACGAGCTGGGGCTCGTCGTCCACAATCAGGATCTTCGTCACGGGAGCGCCGCAGGGACGAGAACGCGGAAGGTCGAGCCCCCACCCGGCGTGTCCTCGAGGAGCAATTCGCCCTGCATCGCTTTCACGAACCCGCTCGCGATGGCGAGGCCTAGTCCCACGCCCCCGTTGCCGCGGTCTCCGAGACGCTGGAACGGTTGAAAGATCCGCTCGCGCTCCTCCTTCGGAACCCCCGGTCCGTGGTCGACGACGCGCAGCTCGAGGTCGGGCGCGGTCATCCGCGCCGACAGCTCGACCGGCCGATCGCTCGGCGACCAGTGCAAGGCGTTGGCCACGATGTTGGCTACAGCTCGCTCCAACAAACCCGGATCGACGTGGGCGAGTGGCAGATCCTCCGGGACGTCGACGATCACGTGCGCCGCGATCGCTCCAAGGCTGTCAACGGCGTTGGCGACGACTTCTTCGAGTGCGACCGCACGCCGCGTCAGCTCGATCGTGCCTGTTTGCAAGCGACTCATGTCGAGCAGGTTCCCTACCAGTTGGTTGAGGCGGTCGGTGTCGTCTTCGATGGCAGCCAAGAAGTCCGCCTCCTCGGCATCAGACCACGCGACATCGCCGGCGCGCAGGCTCGACACCGACGCCTTGATCGACGCCAACGGTGTGCGCAAGTCGTGCGACACCGCGTTGAGCAGCGCCGTGCGCAACTCGTTGGTGCGGTCCAGCCCGGCCGCCTCGGCGCGCACCTCCGCCGATTCGGCCGCACGTCGATCGGCGACCGTGACGTACAGCGCCACCACGGCGGCGACGATGAGGAACACCACGAGGGCGAGCACGTGCTCTCCCTCGGCGATCGTGAGTGTGTGGTACGGCGGTGTGAAGAAGAAGTTGACGAGGCCGACCGCAAGTGCCGCAGCGGCCAGCGCGGGCCACAGACCGCCGAGCGCGGCCGTCGCGACCACGACGAGGAGATAGAGCAGCAACGAACTCTCCACGGCGAGGTCGTCGCGCAGCGGTAACAGCCCAAGCGTGAGCGCGGCGAGGCCGAGCGCGCCCACCACCGCCCCGAGGCGTTGGCGTCGGGGAGAAAGGCCGGCCATGCGCCCCATCTTGACGAACTTTTTACGCAGACTGACCGGTCCTTAGCGCCGCCTTAACGCGGAGGTCGGGCACGGTGGAAGCGTGCTCACGTTGACCAAGCGCATGCTCATCGGCAGGCCGCTCGCGACGTCTGAGTCCGATCATCAGCGGCTGCCGAAGACGATCGCGTTGGCGACGTTCTCGTCCGACGCCATTTCGTCGACCGCGTACGCGACCGAGGAGATCCTCTTCGTCACTGCGGTGGGGGCGTCGAGTCTGGCGCTCGGTCTCTCGAAGCTGGTGCCGCTGGCGATCGTGGTCGCCGTCCTTTTGGCCATCGTGTCGATTTCGTACCGCCAGACGATCTTCAGCTATCCGAGCGGCGGCGGGTCTTACATCGTCAGCCGCGAGAACCTGGGTGAGAACCCGTCGCTGGTCGCTGGCGCATCGCTGCTGGTCGACTACATCCTCACGGTCGCCGTATCCATCGCGTCCGGCGTGGCGGCGATCCTTTCGATCCCGTCGTTCCGCGGGCTCGAAGACATGCGCGTCCCGCTTTGCGTCGCCCTGGTGATCCTCGTGACGGCCGCCAACCTGCGCGGCATCAAGGAGTCCGGGCGGGCCTTCGCCGTACCGACCTACGTGTACATCGGTGCCATCTCGACGATGGTCGCTATTGGGCTGTGGAGGGTGTTCCTTGGTGACGTCCCACGCGTGCCGTTCGATCCTGAGCGCGCGCACCACGTCGCCGAAGTCGGCGGCTCCCTCACCTTGTTCCTGCTGCTGCGCGGGTTTTCCTCCGGCGCTGTCGCCCTAACCGGCGTCGAGGCGATCTCCAACGGCGTGCCGGCGTTCCGCAAAAGCGAGTCGCGCAACGCCGCGACGACATTGACGTGGATGGCGGTGATCCTCGGGTCCCTGTTCCTCGGCTTGTCCATCCTCGCCAGCCGCCTGCACCCGTTCCCGACGCACTCCGAAACGGTCAACTCGCAGATGGCACGCGTGCTGTTTGGTGAGTCGCCGTTCTATTGGGTCATCCAGCTGTCGACGTGCGCCATCCTGATCCTCGCTGCCAACACGGCGTTCGCCGACTTCCCGCGGTTGTCGTCGATCATCGCCAAGGACGGTTACCTGCCGCGCCAGTTCGCCAGCCGGGGCGACCGCCTGGTGTTTTCCAACGGCATCTTCTTCCTGGCCGCCGCCGCGTGCGTGCTGATCGTGATCTTCGGTGGCATCGTGACCGCGCTCATCCCGCTCTACGCGATCGGCGTGTTCACCAGCTTTACGCTGAGCCAGGCAGGGATGGTCCGGCATCACTTGCGACTGCGGGAGCCGGCGTGGCGGCGCAGCGTGATCATCAACGGACTCGGAGCGGTCGCGACCTTCGTCGTTGCGATGATCGTGGCGATCACGAAGTTCACCAAGGGCGCGTGGGTACCGATCGTCGTGGTGCCGGTGATCATCTTCTTGTTCAAGACGATCAAGCGCCACTACCGCGGGGTGGGCGAGGCCATCGAGATCGAGCCGGCCGAAGTGCCGAACCGGCCGAGCGAGCACACGTTCGTCGTCCTCGTCGGTCGCGTGCATCGCGGCGTGGCCGAGGCGGTCCAGTACGCGCGGTCGCTGCGACCGCAGCACATCCTCGCATTGCATATCGCCGACGAGGACGTCGACCACGCGCAGGTCGAACGCGACTGGGCGAGATTCGGATTCGACATCCCCCTCGAGATCGTCGACTCGCCGTACCGAGAACTGACCGCGCCTGTGAACCGCTACCTCGACCGACTCGAAGCGCGATGGACGAGTGACCGGCTCACCGTCGTGATCCCCGAGTTCGTGGTCGGGTTGCGAAGCCTCGCCAACATCTTGCACGGCCAAAACGGGCTGGCTCTCAAGCTGTCACTTCTCGGTCGTCCGAACACTGCGGTGCTGTCCGTGCCTTTCCACGTAGGCAACGGCCGCTCTGGCAACGGGGCGTCGCCACCGCCGAAGCGGGTGCCGCTGGCGACGCCGTCGCACGAACTCGATCGCGCCCGCCGAGCGAGGCGCGTCGCGACGGTCATGCCGTCGGAGCACTCGATTGCCGCGACCCCCGTTCGCGCTCAGGTCAAGGTCGTAGGCGAGGTTGTCTCAGCGCAGGTCGTCCCCAACCAGAACAGCCCGTGGCTCGAGCTCACGATCGACGACGGCTCGGGGTCGTTCGTGGCCATGTACACCGGGCGACGTTCGATCCCGGGCATGCAACCTGGCCGCCTCGCCGAGTTCGAGGGTGTACTGCGCGACGAACGATCGCGCAGGGTGATGCTGAACCCGGCCTACACCTTCTTGCCGGACGCCCCCGGCTAGTCGGGCGCGGTCCCGCTGCCGGGCGTGCCCCGCGGCACCTCGCGGCAGAGCAGGTTGCTCGTGGCCGATGCGACCAGGAGGCCGTCTTCGGACCACACCCGCGACTCACACCCCATCAGGCCGCCGTCGGCGACGGGTCCGCGGGCGTCGATGAGCAGCCACTCGCTGTCGGGCGCCGCGCGGTGGAAGTGGACCGCTTGGTCCATGTTCGGCGCGATGAACGCAGCCTCGTCGGCGCCGCGGTGCAAGTGCGGGCGGTGGGCGGCCGGCCATTGATACGTGTCAAGCAGGATGACGGCGCGGCAGGCGTCGATCCATGCGTCGTCCGGGTACGTGGCCACCGGACTGAAGCGCATCCACTGCTGCACCTGCGGAGCCACGGGTGCGGGCGGCGGCCACGCCTCCGGCGGGATCCACTCGACCGGCTTGCCGTCGAAGTTCCGCCAGAACCCGTGCCCTTCGTCGTCGGGTTGCAGCTCGGCGAAGGTCTTCAGCGCCTCGGCAGACGGGACATCCGGCGCCGTCGTCACGTCGTGTTCGAGGCCGCTCACCCCATCGGCGATCGCCCAGACGTGCGCTTCGAGGAGCGCGTTGCCGTCTTGGTTGATGGCGACCCGCAACGCCTCGGCCTTCTTGCTGCGCCGGAGTGAAGTGACTTGGATCTCCACGTTGCCGCCGTCGTAGGAGCCCATGCCCAAGAAGACGCACGACAGCGACGCCGGTCGCGGGAGCGGTGTCGACATGCCGGCGGCTCGGAGCGCGACCGACGCGATGTAGCCGCCGTTCGGACCCCAGACTTGCCAGGCGCGGCGCAACCTGTGACTGAACTTGCCTTGTTCGCCGTCCAGCGGCTCGACAGCGGTGTCTTCCCCCAGCGCACCCATAGGCGGAAACTACGCGAGCAGCGTTCGCTTCGTGGAATGATTTTTCGCGTTCTCCACGTAGTGCTGGGCGCTGATGGCCAAGCCGCGGAGGCCGGCGTCGTCGAGCTCGCGCACGACCTTGGCTGGTATTCCGGCGGCCAAGACACCCGGCGGGATCTGTTGGCCTTCCTTCACGAGTGCGCCGGCGGCGACGAGAGACCGAGCACCTACGACAGAGCGATTCAGCACCGTGGCATGCAGGCCGATCAGGCAACCGTCCTCCAACGTCGCCCCGTGAATCATCGCCGCGTGCCCGATGGTGACGCCCTTGCCGACGGTGAGTGGCACACCCGGGTCCGTGTGCATGACGGTCAGGTCCTGCACGTTCGAGCCTTCACCGATCGTGATCGTTTCAAACTCGCTGCGCAGCACGCAGCCGTACCAGACGCTGGCGTCGGCCTCGAGCACGACGTTGCCGATGATGGTGGCGTTCTCGGCGACCCACGCGTCGGGATGGATCTGCGGCGTGAAGTCGCCGAAGGAGTACACGGGCATCGGCGCACCTTATTGGTAGGGGGCATGATGCGGTGATGGCCTCGTTGATGGAAGACGCGCAAGCGCTGCAAGATCGAACCGTCGCCCTTCGACGTGAGCTGCACGAACAGCCGGAGTTGGCGTTGGAGCTGCCCTTTACGCAAGAGCGCGTGGCCAACGAGTTGGCCGACTTGCCGATCGCCCTGACGCAGGGCGCCGGGTGCACGTCGCTCATCGGCGTGCTCGAAGGCGACCAGCCCGGCCCGACCGTGTTGTTGCGCGGCGACATGGACGCGCTGCCCATGCCGGAGGACACCGGCCTCGAGTTCGCGTCGCGGAACGACGGCGTGATGCACGCCTGCGGGCACGACGCCCACACATCGATGCTGGCGTCGGCGGCGCGACTGCTGACGGACCGGCGGGGTCAACTCGCGGGGCGAGTGGTGTTCATGTTCCAGCCGGGTGAAGAAGGGGGCTTCGGCGCCAAGGTGATGTTGGACAACGGCCTGTTCGACATCGGCGGACGCCCCGACGCGGCGTTCGCGTTGCACCAGACGCCGTCGATGCCTAGTGGCATGATCGGCGTGAAGCCGGGCGCAACGATGGCGGCGACCAACAACTTCAACATCCGGATCGTCGGCCGGGGTGGTCACGCCTCGATGCCGCACTTGGCGGTCGACCCGATTCCGGTCGCCTGCGAACTGGTCATGGCGATGCAGTCGTATGTGACGCGCCGCGTCGACGTGTTCGATCCCGCGGTGGTGACCGTCGCCAAGATCCGCGCCGGTACGACCCTGAACGTGGTGCCCGAAGACGCGCTGCTCCTCGGCACCATCCGCACCGTCTCGGCGAAGACGCGGACCGCCGTCGTACAAGGCATCGAGAAGCTGGCTATGAACATCGCCGCTTCGCACGGTTGCACCGCCGAAGTGCAGATGACCGAGGGCTATCCCGTCACGGTCAACGACGACACGATGGCGGGCTACGTGCGCGACGTCGCCACCGGCGTCGTCGGAGCCGATTTGGTGCGCTGGCTGCCCACGCCGGTGATGGGCGCCGAGGACTTCTCCTACGTGTTGGAGGAAGTGCCTGGAGCGATGGCCTTCCTCGGGACGATGCCGGCCGATCACGACGGGATCGTCGCTCCAAATCATTCGAACCGCATGGTCCTCAACGAAGACGCCATGGCAACCGGCGTGGCCGTCTATGCCGCCGCCGCGTTGTCGTTCGCGTCGGCGACCACCGTCGAGTGAAGCCGGTAGCGCTCTTTCCGACCTGCATCGTCGACGCCGTTTCGCCCGAGGTCGGGTTCGCCACGGCGCGTGTCTTGACGCGTCGCGGTTGCGATGTGTCGGTGGCGGAGAAGACCACGTGCTGCGGCCAGCCGGCATGGAACGCCGGCCACGCAGATGCCGCGGCCGCCGTCGCCCGCACCACGCTCGGCGGGATCGAGCAAGCGCTCGCCGACGGCGCGGAGGCGGTCGTCGTACCGGCTGGCAGTTGCACCACCATGATCCGCGTCTTCTGGCCTGAGCTCTTCGAGACCGTCGGCCAGCACGACGCCGCCCACCGCGCCCGCGCCGTCGCCCCCAAAGTGTTTGAACTCAGCGAATTCATCGCTTTTGGTGATGCTGAGAAGGAAAGACCCCCACCAGGCATCACCAAAAGCGAGGGCGTGCGGTACCACCCGTCGTGTCACATGTTGCGGGAGCTTGGTCTCAAGGACGAGCCGACCGACGCATTGCGCGGCGCGGGGTACAAGGTGGACTGCGGGCCGGAGCGGTGCTGCGGCTTTGGCGGATTGTTCAGCGTGAAGTTGCCGGAGACTTCGGTGGCCATGGCCGACGAAGTGCTCGACGCCGCCCTGGGCGACGGCGCCACCGACATCGTCGCCGCGGATGGGTCGTGCTTGATGCAACTCGCCACGCGGGCCGAAGCGCGCGGCCTGTCGCTGACATTCCGCCATCTGGCGGTCGCGGTCGACGACGCCGAAGCATGACGACGCAGCCGATCGCGCTCGTCTCGGAGTTGCGGGCGCGCACCGCCGCGGCGGTCAAAGACACGCGGCTCGGCTCGGCGCTGGCGAACGCGGCGGACACGTTCGAAGAGCGACGGACCACGGCGTCAAGCGCGTTCGTAGACGCCGCCGAAGTGAGCACGCACGCCCGCGCCATCCGCGCTGACGTGCTGGCGCGCTTACCGGACCTGCTGGCCGAACTGGCTGACCGCGTCATCGCCGCCGGCGGCCACGTGTGCTGGGCGGCCACCGCCGAGGACGCCCGCACGTACGTGCGCGAAGTCGCCCGGCGACGCGGCGCCCGCAAGATCGTCAAGGGCAAGTCGATGCTGTCGGAGGAGATCGATCTCAACCCGGCGCTCGAGGCCGACGGCATCGAAGTGACCGAGACCGATCTCGGCGAATGGATCATCCAGGTCGCCGACGAGACACCGAGCCACATCATCGTGCCGGCGATTCACCGCGACCGCGGTCAGATCCGCGACGCGTTGCGGCGCGTCGCCGACGGCGACTTGTCCGACATACCCGAAGAGCTCGCCGCTTTTGCGCGCACGAAGCTGCGCGCCAAGTTCCTCGAAGCGGACATAGGGATCACCGGCGTGAACTTCGGCGTGGCCGCGACCGGCACGTGCGTCTTGGTCACCAACGAGGGCAACGGACGGCTGTGCAGTTCGGTGCCGCCAGTGCACATCGCGCTCATGGGGATGGAGCGCATCGTCGCCGACTGGGAGCATCTCGACGTGTTGCTGGCGTTGCTGCCGCGTTCGGCCACTGGCCAAGCGGTGACGACCTACGTGTCGGCTATGACCGGTCCGCGCCGCGACGGCGAGCGCGACGGGCCCGACGAGTTCCACCTCGTCATCGTCGACAACGGGCGCAGCGCCGTCGCCGCCACCGAGTTCGCCGAGATGCTGTCGTGCATTCGCTGCGGCGCCTGCCTGAACGTGTGCCCCGTGTACCGCCAGGTCGGCGGGCACGCCTACGGCTGGGTGTACTCCGGCCCGATGGGCGCCGTGCTCACACCGCTATTCGCGCACGAGGAGTATTCGTCGGCCACCGAGCTGGCGAACGCTTCGAGCTTGTGCGGCGCGTGCTGGGAGGCGTGTCCCGTCGGCATCCCCCTCCAAGACATGCTCCTGGCGCAGCGCCGGCGCAACGCCGAGCACAGCCGGCCGAGCGAGAAGTCGGCGTGGCAGGCGTGGGCCGCCGCGTGGTCGCGCACCGGTACGTACTGGGCGAGCCTGCGCGCCGGCACCGTGGTCCAGCGACTTCTCGGCGAACGCCTCGCCCGCTTGCCGGGTGCGCGCAACTGGGCGGCGGGCCGCGCGATGCCCCACGCCGCCGAGGTCTCGTTTCGCGACGCCTGGAAGCGGGGGCAACGTTGAGCGTCGAAGCCGGCGACCGAGCGGGATTTCTCGCCACAGTTCGTCGCGCCGTGTCGACGGTCTCGCCCGGTGGCCACAACCGTCCCATCGTCGCGTTGCCCCAGGGCGCCGTGCCAGCGATCGCGTACCAGCCGACGACGGTTGACCGCGTAACGCAGTTCACCGAAGCGCTCAGTTCTCTCGGCGGCGTCGTGCGGACGCTGGCGGACGCGATCCAACTGTCCGCCTTCGTCGGCGACGCCGTTGACGCGGCGCGCGTCGGCGAGGGCCGCGTCCGGGTCGCGCTCACCAACGAGCCCGAGTGCGCGGCGGTCGCGTACGCGCTCGGCGCGCGCGACGACATCGACGTCGTGGACTACACCGACGCCGCCGCGGTGGCCACCGCCGACATCGGTTTCACCGGCGCGCGGTCCGCCGTCGCCCTGACGGGATCAATCGTCGTCGACGCCGGCCGCGCCGGTGGGCGGACGGTGAGTCTGCTCCCGCCGCTGCACGTGGCCCTGGTCGCCACCGAAACCATCGTCGCCACACCCGGCGACCTGTGGCGCTCCATGGCCGGACCGATGCCTTCCAACCTGGTGCAGATCACCGGGCCGAGTCGTTCCGCCGACATAGAGCTGATCATCACGCTCGGCGTCCACGGACCGCGGGCACTCTGGGTGGGTTTGGTCAATTCACCCGTAAAGGGCGCGTAGGAATCCTGTTCGCGGATCGATACGCTCTACAGCGCTTGGGGTCACGCTGAAGGAGCACGCAGTGCGCAAGGTTTTCGTAGCGATCCCCGTTGCCGTCTTGATGATGCTGGGCGGAATCGGATTCGCCCCGAACGTCCGGGCGGCGTCAACTACGCGCCTCATCCCCACGACCATCGGCGAAGCGATCGTCGGATTCGACCGCGGGTTGCTCCCCAACGTGAAGCGTGGCGGGCGACTCAACGGACTGCCCGTTACCCGCGTGTCGAAGAACGGTTCGTTCCTCACCGTCAAGGCGCCGAGCCTCAACGTTGTACGCACAGCACTGACGGTCATCCCCGGCGTGAGCTACGTCGAAGACAACGGCCTCATGCACGCGCTGGCGACGCCCAACGACACGCGGTACGGCGAGCAGTACGGGCCCGCGCTCATGGGCTTTCCGGCGGCGTGGGGCTCGGTGGGTTACGGCAACGCCAACGTGACCGTCGCGGTCATCGACTCCGGCGTGCTGAGCACGCACCAAGACCTCGCCGGCCCGCGCCTGTTGCAGGGTCACGACTACATCAGCAACGACAACACGCCGAATGACACGTGCGGCCACGGCACCCACACCATCGGGACGGTCGGCGCGTCGACGAACAATGCCACCGGCGTCGCTGGCATGGCGCAGGTGACGCTGCTGCCGATGAAGGCGCTGAACTACGTAAAGCCCACACTGCTGGGCGGTGGCGGTGGATGTTCCGGTGCCTTCGCCGGTATCGCCCAGGCGATCATGGACGCGGCGGATCAGGGCGCCAGCGTCATCTCGATGAGCATCGGCGGCGGCGCGTCGAGCGTGATGGAAAACGCCGTCAACTACGCCACCGCGAAGGGCGCGATCCTCGTCGCCGCCGCCGGCAACGACGGCGGAACCAACAGCATTGACTACCCGGCGGCCTATCCCGCGGTTATCGCCGTGGGTGCGGTCACCAGCACCAAAGCGCGGGCGAGCTACTCCGACGGCGGTCCACAGCTCGACATTGCCGCGCCGGGCTCGAACGTGCTGTCGACGTATACCGGTGCCAACAACGCGACGTACTCGCTGCTGAGCGGCACGTCGATGGCGACGCCGCACGTGGCGGGCGCGCTGGCGTTGGCCCTCGGGTGCAAGGTCGCCGGCACCACGACGACGCAGGTCGTCAACGCGCTCTTCTCAACGGCCGAGGACCTCGGCGCGGCCGGTCGCGACAACCTCTACGGCAGCGGCCTGGCGCGCGCCGATCTGCTCGCCCGGCAGGTGTGCAACGGCACGCCGCCGCCCAACCAGAACCCGACGGCGGCCTTCACGGCGACGCCTTCGGGATCGCTCGGTGTAGCGGTGGACGCGTCCACGTCGCATGACCCGGACGGCGACCTCCTGAGCTACACCTGGAACTTCGGCGACACCGCCACGGCAACCGGTAAGACGGCCAACCACACGTACGCATCGGCAGGGAGCAAGACCATCAGGCTGACGGTCACCGACGGCCGCGGCGGCAGTTCTACCGCCGAGACGGTCTTCAACGCCTCGGCCGATCCTGATCCGGCGACGCCCACGCTCACCAGCGGGCAAACCGTCGGCGTCGGTGTCAGTTCGACGGCTACCGAGAGGTTCTTCAAGATCGCCGTACCGGCAGGGAAAACCCAGTTGAAAGCAGTGACGGCGGGCCCCGCCTGCAGTCTCCTCTCGTGTCCGCTCGACGCCGACCTCTACACGCGCGCCGGCTCGAGGCCGACGGACAGCGCCTACTCGTGCCGGGCGATGGTGAAGGGGAACGCCGAGAACTGCACGTCGGTGAACCCGACGAGCGGATATTGGTACATCCGGGTCAAGCGCTACAGCGGTTCCGGTTCGGTCAATCTCACCGTCACGCTGACCTAAGCGACCCCCGGTACCCTCTTCGAGTGCGCAAGCTGGGTTTCGTAGTTCTGGGCGTCCTCAGCCTGCTGGCCGTCGGGATCACAACGGTCCCCGCGGCTGCCCCGCCGGCGGCTGTGCCGACGACGTTCGGCGAGGCGATCATCGGATTCGACCGCGGGTTTCTTCCCGCGGTCAACGTCGGCGGACTGCTCGCCGGCCTGCCGGTTCGTCGCGTCTCAGCCAGCGGTTCGTTCGTGACCGTGCAGGCGCCGAGCCTGGACCTCGTGCGTCAGGCGGCCACCGCTGTACCCGGGATCGCGTACGTGGAAGACAACGGGCTTATGCACGCGCTCGCCACGCCGAACGACGCCCGCTTCGGCGAGCAGTACGGGCCGGGGCTCATGGGTTTCCCAGCGGCGTGGGACGCGACCGGCTTCGGTAGCACCGCGGTCACAGTGGCCTTGATCGACTCGGGCATCCTCAAGACGCACCAGGACCTCGCGGGACCGCGCATCCTGCAGGGCCACGACTATGTCAACGGCGACTCCGAACCGAACGACGACTGTGGCCACGGTACCCACACCGCTGGCACCGTCGGCGCGTCGTCGAACAACTCGCTCGGTGTCGCTGGAATGGCCCAGGTCAACATCCTGGAGATGAAGGGCCTGAAGTACGTGCCGGCCACCCTCTTCAACCCTGCTGGGTGCTCCGGCCCGAACGACGCCATCGCGGAAGCGATCATTGGCGCGGCCGATCAAGGTGCCAAGGTCATCTCGATGAGCATCGGCGCCCCAGCTCCGTCGTCGCCGATCGAGAACGCCGTGAACTACGCGTACAACCACGGCGCGATCGTGGTCGCCGCCGCCGGCAACGACGGCAAGACCGACAGCATCGACTACCCGGCCGCGTATCCCAACGTCATCGCCGTCGGAGCCCTGACGAGTTCGAAGACCAAGGCCAGCTACTCCGACGTCGGGTCGCAACTCGATATTGCGGCGCCCGGCTCCAACGTGCTGTCGACGTACACGGGCAGCAACACGACGTACTCGTCGCTCAGCGGCACGTCGATGGCCACCCCGCACGTCGCCGGCGCGCTCGCGCTCGCCCTCGGGTGCGCACCGCTCGGCACCACCCCGGCAACGATCGTGGCCGCGCTGTACAGCACGGCCGAGGATCTTGGTGTCGCCGGCCGCGACAACAGCTTCGGCTACGGCCTGGCTCGCGCCGATCGCCTCGTGGACGCGGTGTGCACCCTCGACGAGCCGAATCGGAATCCGACCGCCGCCTTCACCGCCAACGCGTCGGGGACCCTCGGCGTGGCCGTGAACGCGTCGACCTCGACCGATCGCGACGGTGACCCGTTGACCTTCGGCTGGGACTTCGGCGACGGCGTCACCGCGACCGGCGTCACGGCTTCTCACACCTACCCCGCTGCCGGCACCTACACGATCACGCTGACGGTCGACGACGGCCAGGGCGGGAGCAGCCAACTGCAGAGATCTTTCAACGCGGTGAGCGATCCCGACCCGGGGACCAAGACCCTGGTCAGCGGGCAGAAGGTCTGGTTCAAGCCCGGCTCGTCGACGCCGCAGAAGTACTTCAAGATCCTCGTTCCGGAAGGGACGACGCAATTGCACGCGCAGATGGTCGGCGTCAGCTGCTCGACCTGCCCGCTCAATGCCGACCTGTACACCCGCGCGGGAGCGCGCCCGACGAACACCCTGTTCGCCTGTCGCGCCGCGACGTCATCGAGCGACGAAACGTGCACCACCAGCAACCCGACCAGCGGCTACTGGTATGTCCGCATCAAGTGGGTGGCGGGCGCCGGCCAAGTGCGGCTGACCGTCACGCTCAGCTGATGCTCGACGCTCTGGAGCGACTGGTGACCGTGGAGTCGCCGTCGTCGGATCACGACGCGTGCGCGCGTTGCGCCGACGCCCTGACTGAGGTCGCCGCGTCGCTGCTGCCAGGCCACGCGCCGGAACGCATCGTCATCGACGGGGCGACGCATTTGCGGTGGAGGTTCGGATCGGCGCCGACGCGTGTGGTCGTAGTCGGGCACATGGACACGGTGTGGCCGATGGGCACGCTCGCCGAGTTGCCCTTCAGCGTGCAGGACGGCATCGCCCGCGGTCCAGGGTCATTCGACATGAAGTCGGGGCTCGTGCTCGGTCTCCACGCGCTGGCATCACTCGACGACCTCGACGGCGTCACGCTTCTCGTCAACAGCGACGAGGAGATCGGCTCGTTGTCGTCGCGGGGGTTGGTGGAGGAGACGGCGCGGGGCGCGGCCGCCGCCCTCGTGCTCGAGCCGGCGGTGCACGGCGCCCTGAAGACGGCGCGCAAAGGCGTGGGCTTCTACCGGCTCAACGTGACTGGTCGCGCGGCCCACGCGGGGCTCGAACCGGAGAACGGCGCCAACGCGCTCGTTTCACTCGCCGCAGCGATCGGCACGATCACGACGTTCGGCAACCCGGGCAGCGGTACCACGGTCACGCCCACGATGGCGTCGGCCGGCACCGCCCGCAACGTCGTGCCCGACACCGCGTCGGCCCACATCGACGTGCGCGGCGAGACCATGGACGAACTGGAGCGCGTCGACGCGTCGATCCGTTCGCTTCAGGCCACCGTGGCGGACACGGCGTTCGCCGTCGACGGCGGCATCAACCGGCCGCCGCTGGCCAAGGAATCATCGGCGGCGTTGTTCGCTCGCGCGTCGAGCATCGCCGAGCGGTTGGGCCTGGCACCGCTGCGCGGCGAGGCCGTTGGTGGCGGCAGCGACGGCAACTTCACGGCGGGCATCGGCGTCCCGACCCTCGACGGTCTCGGTGCCGTCGGCGACGGCGCCCACGCCCGCGACGAACACGTCATCGTCGACTCGATGCCCGAACGCGCCGCCCTCGTCGCCGCCCTGATCAGCGATCTTCTGAAGAACTAGAGATCGTCGTCGGCGAACATCGGGGTGATGGGCGGCACGATGCCGCTTTCCATCACGCTGCGCGCCACGGGCAACGCGGCTTCAGCGAGGGCGGTGGCCGCGTCGATACCGATGGCGGCCACCGGGCCGCTGGCGAGCTCGTCGGTTCGCCGCTCGATGGCGGCTAAACCATCTTGTCCCTTGCTATTGGGTCCGCCGTCGGCTTCGACCCAGCCGCGCGAAGCCAACGAGTCGATCGCCGCCTGCCATTCGTGATCGGGCCAGTTGCGGCTCCCCTGCAACGTTTCGCGGGGCACAGCCGTGTACGCCGCCTGTAGCACCAGGGCTTCGCACGGCCCGACGCCGGCGTCGACGAGCGCAGCGATGTGGCCGTCGCCGCGATGCTCGCGGATGAGCGTCGCCGCCCACCACGCCTGCATGGCCGCGCCTTCCGCAGGCCACGGGACCGCGGTGTGCGCGGCGAAGAGCGGGCGGCCACCGATGTCGCCGCACGCGGCTTCGGCCATCGTCCGGGCCAGCGGCGCCAACGTCGCCAGTGGTGAGAGGTCGATGGAGCTCGCCGCCGCCAGCGCGTCGACCATGCCGTCGTTGCGGGCGCGCAACACCGCCCCCGGTGTCACGATCCCCCAGCAGTCGGGGACCGCCCGTTCTACGCGCGAGCGATGGAAGTTGTAGAAGGTCGACGTCACGAGGGCAGGACCGACCGCGCCCATCGCCGCGGCGCGACTGGCGAAGTAGCCCATCCAGAAGCCCTTCATGCCGACCGCCGCCCATGCGGCGTGACTCTCCTTGGCGAAGTAGGTAATGGCGTGGTACGGCTCGAGTCGTCGCCAGATCTGACGCGCCAGAACGGCGAGATCATCCGTCGGCGCCATCGTCAGCCTCCTTGGAGCATGGTGCGTACGGCGTCGGCGCCGACCGACTGCTCCATGAGGCCGTGCATGTCCGGGCCGCGGCGCAGCGTGTGGCCGCCATCGACGGCGAACACCTGGCCCGTGGTCCACGCCGATTCGTCGCCGCACAGATAGCGGACCGCTTCGGCGATGTCTTCGGGTGTGCCGTTGCGACCGAGCGGCATCTGCTCGAGGTAGTCGGCCTGAATGTGCGGGCTGTTGACAAGACCGCTCGACAGATCCGTGGGCACCAGGCCCGGTCGCACGGCGTTGACCCGAACGCCGACCATGCCCATTTCGTCAGCGGTGTTGCGCACGAGCATCTCCACCGCCGCCTTGGATACGCAGTACGGGCCCATGTAGCGGTGCGTCAACACGCCGGCGATCGACGAGATGGCCACCATGGCGCCGCCACCCGCCTTGGCGATGGCGCCGCCGGCGTGCTTGAACGTGAGAAACACACCCGTCAGGTTGGTTTCGAGCACGGCGTTCCATGCCGAGAGCTCCGTCGTCGTGATGGGCCCGACCGTGCCCGTGCCAGCGTTGGCGACGGCGATGTGCAAACCGCCACTCCCGGCGGCGTGGGCGACGGCGGCGCGCACGGAGTCCTCGTCGCGCACGTCACACGTGGTCGAGCGGGCGCCGGCCGGCAGCGTGGCCAGACCGCGTTCGAGCTTGGCCTCGTCGCGGCCACAGATGGTGACGGTCGCGCCGTCGGCCGCGAACTTTTGCGCGATGGCCAGACCGAGGCCTGACCCGCCCCCGGTGATGAGTGCGTTCTTGCCCGAAAGCGTTCCCATTACCAACCTCCTGTTCCGCCGCCTCCGCCACCCCCGCCGGAGAAGCCGCCTCCGCCGGAGAACCCACTGCCGCCGGAGGCGGCGGGCGTCGACACGATCGTGCCCGAAGTCTGCACCGAGAAGCTCTCCATCGACCCGGCGAAGTGCCCGAAGCTGAACGCGCTCCACGTGCCGTAGGGGTGATACCAGCCCATGCCGGGAGGCGGCTGATCGCCGTGAATGCCGGCGAAGGCCTTGGCCCACTTGTCGGTCTCCCCGAAGACGATCGCGTACGGCAGGTACTTGGCGAAGATGTTCTCTTCCTCGGCGAACTTCATGCGGTCGGCCTCGGCCGTCACCATGTACTGCCGGAATCCCGTCGTCTGGTCGAGGGCGGCGCGACCCTTACCGGTGCGCGCCGGCATCGCCTGATGGGCGAGCAGCAGCGCGAGCGACACGAGCACCAGTGGTACGCCGAGAAGCGCGGCGTGCGTTGTGGCCGCCAGACCGACGAGCACGGCGATCGACGCCACGGTGGCGAGGATGCCCAACACGAGGTACGTGCCGCGCACTCGATCGGGACGCTTGCTGAACCACCCCGACTTCACGCAGTCGGCGTACAAGCTGTCCTGCACCTTGTGGAGGTCGGACGCGAAGGTGTTCTTCAGTTCGGACAGGCTGACCTGATCGCGGCCGTCGAACAACGCGTCGAATAGCCGGCGTTCGTACGTGAGCATCGTGCCGTCGTCGTCCTTCACCTTGGTCATCCGCCAGTCGGCTTTCGAGAACCAGCCGCCCCTCTCGGTCTCCTCGATGGTGAGGAAGCCGCGCACGCCAAAGTCGATGATGGTGGCGGTCACGTCGAGTGGGTCCGCCTTCTCGTCGATGAGCACTCCGATCTGTGCCGGACGGGCATCGTCGGGCGGGCGGTACTGCACGGGCGTGCCGCCCTTGTCGAACATGGGAATGCGTTCGTCGTGCCCCGCTGTACTGATGCGGCGGTCGCGGCCAGTGCGCCAGATCAGGCGGGTCACCCAGAGGCCGAGTACGACGAGGATCGCCGCCGCCCCGCCCGCGGTGGCGGGCGTGACCGCGAAGGCGCGGGCGAGCGACCACTTCTCGTCGAGGATCGGTTGGAGGGCCGCCGCGGGAACGATGCCTTTCTGGAGGCTCACCGCGACCGACACTCCCTCGAAGGGGTTCAGGCCTGCCTGGGTGAAGTGGGACTCGGTGGGCGAGCGCACCTCGGCCGAGTCGCACGCCTGCGTTGACCCGTACGGCCCGGTAAAGCAACGCACCTGCTGGATGCCGCCGGGCGCGGTGACGCGGATCTCGGACTGGTCGACAGGGATCTCGGTTTCCAGGCCCAACGGGTTCCAGTAGAACTCGTCGTGCTCGGCGAAGCCGTTGAGCGCGCCCCTCAGCGTGTAGGTGACGGTGTAGGTGTGCTCGCCGGTGACGGTCTCGTCGCCGTCGCCGATCTTGAACACCTTCATACGGCCCTTCTCGCTGATCTCGTTATGGGCCGACGCGCCGGTGGCTGTGACGTGCACGTTGCTGACGCTGTAAACGCGTTCGAATTTCGGCTTCGGCTCGTATTCGAAGCGAACCTGAATCGTGCGGAAGATCCCGTGGTGCGGCTCGGACGCGAAGTCCACGTCGATGACTTCGGTGACCTTGGCGCTGCCGTCGTCCTGGATCGCGATGTCGACGACGAAGCGGTCGATATGGAAGCCGAAGCTCTCGGCGGAGGCCGGCCGGGCGGGCGCGGCCAACACGACCAGTGCGGTCAGCGCGATCGCCGCGCCGACGCGTCTACATGCGCGCACTGGGTGCCGCCTTGGCGTCGAGCTCGGCCTGGAAGTACTCGGCTTGCCGGAATCCCAGCGCCTTGGCGAACACCACGATCGGAAACGTTTCCTGGGTCGTGTTGTAGTTGCGCACGGTGCCGTTGTAATAGCGGCGGGCGAAGGACAGGTCCTCCTCCAGCGTCGACAGCTCCGTCTGGAGTTGTTGGAAGTTCGTGTTGGCCTTGAGATCGGGATAGCCCTCGGCCACGGCGAGCAGCGAACCCACTGCGCTTTGCACCTTTTCCTCGGCTTGCCCGGTGGCCGCCGGGCCGCGCACGCTCGTGCGCGCCGCCACGACGTGTTCCAAAGTGTCCTGTTCGTGCAGCTTGTACGCCTTTACCGTCTCGACGAGGTTGGGAACGAGATCGGCCCGTCGGGTCAGCTGCACGTCGATGCCCGCCCACGCGTCGGCCAGCAGGTTGCGCTGCTTGACGAGTCGGTTGAACACGACGACGCCGTAGGCCAAAACCAGGACGATCAGGACGCCGACCACGATCGGGATCATGGGCGCAACCTACCTTGACCGCTGCTGACCAGGGGTTACGCCTTGCGTGTGACAAATATCACGTCCATTCGCATGGAATCGCAGGCGCATTTCGTGGATACTTAGTCGGTAACTCGGGGCTAAACAGGGGAAAGCCAAATGGGGTTCTTGCATCGTTTCGGTCGTGTCGCCATTGGCGTCGCTCTCGTCGCTGGAATGGTGGTGGGGCTCAACGCCTCGCCGGCGGGCGCCGCCATCGTCTCGGCGTCCGACGTGGCCGCGTCTCTGACGGCGCCGACGTCGGCTGGGGGCGGGTTCCCGGCCACCGGGACTATCACCAACACGGGAGCGTTCTCGCAGCCCGCCGGTTCTACGCTCACGTTCGTCGCCAGCGGCGGCACCTTCAGCGGCCTGCCAGCGGGCTGCGCCGTGAGCGGGGCCAGTCAGGTCTGCACCGCTGGCGCGCTTGCTCCGGGCCTTGCACAGTCGTGGACCGTCACGGTCACCCCCAACGTGGGATCGACCTCCGTCGTTACCACCGTCACGGCGAATGCGAAGAACGCCGAGCTCAACGTCTTCCCGGACAACGCCAACAACGTCGCCAGCACGACGACCAACATCGTGTTCCAGACGAGCCTGGCGCTCAGCAGCAACCCGTCCACTGTTCGCAACGGCGACGACACGCTGCTGACAGCGGCGGTGACGAACAGCCAGGGCGCCGCAGAACGTCACCTTGGTCGTCAACACCGGCGGAACGCTACGACCCGCAACTCCCGCTGCCCGCCGGGTGCGCGGCGCGGGCGGTGGCGCAACGGTCACCTGCACCCACGCCTACGGTGTCGGCCAGACACGGTCGTTCGACATCGCCGTGGCGTCGCCCGCCAGCGGCTCCTCGATGACGTCGACGGCCACGGCGACGGGAGCGTTCGGCGGCAGTGCGTCGAAGTCGACCACGACCGGCGCTGTTCGCTGATGCGACGGCCTTCGTGCCCAACGGCGATCACCTGGCCAACACCGCGCCTCACACGGTCACGGACTTCCTCGTCCAGACCGGTTCGGCACCCGGCCTGTTCCTCGACCTCAACGAGGTCGACATCAACGGCACGCTATGCGGCACGTCGCCATGTGGCCGCTACGCCGCCGAAGCGCTCTTCCCGAACAGCGGCACGTACTCGGGTAACAACCCGTCGAAGCCCTTCTTGTGGGACATCAGTTACGGCCAGCTGTCTGCAACGGCAACGGGAACGCCGAAGTTGCTCCGACGTCCTGTATTACATCCCGTCGGGCTGCGACTCGTGTCGATCAAGATGCCGAAGTGCCAGACCTTCGGCCAGGCGACAGCGACGCTGACGAACGTCGACCAGGTGTGCCTCCAGAACACCACCAAGAGCGGCAGCACGTGGACGTTCCGTGTCGCACTGCTCCGTGACATCGTGATCCCGATTATCGGTGGCGCCAGCGGAGCTCGGTAGCGCACCGACCGTGCGAACGTAACGCCGTCGCTGTGGATCTGGCGGCTTACTTTCCGCGGTTTGCCATTGCATGGGCCGGCGACGAACCCGACCGCACGTGGCGCGAAATAGATGCGTCGCTCGTCTTTGTCGACATCTCTGGCTTCACGGCCTTGTCGGAACGGCTGGCGCGGCGGGGCCACGTCGGCGCCGAGGAGCTCACCCAGACTCTGAGCACGTGTTTCGCCGACCTGCTGGTCGCGGCGTACGCCGACGGCGGCAGCCTCGTGAAGTTCGGCGGCGACGCGCTGTTCCTGCTCTTCGACGGCGATGACCACGCCGACCGGGCGGTGCGCAGTGCGCTGCAGATGCGTGCCCGGCTTGCCTGGAGCGGCCAGATCGCCACGTCGGTAGGCTCGATTCGGCTGCGCATGTCCGTGGGCGTGCACTCCGGCCCGGTGCACTTGTTTCGCGTCGGGCGATCACACCGCGAGTTGCTGATCGCCGGGCCGGGGCCGTCAGGCGTGGTCGCGATGGAGCAAACGGCTACGGCCGGTCAGATCGTGGTGAGCCCCGGCACGGCCGAGCGGATCGCCCCGCGCCTGATTGGCGCCGCCGCCGGCCCCGGTTTCCTGCTGCGGTCGCGCCCGTCGATTTCGGCCGAGGCGACGTTCCCGCCGCCGCAGCCCACCGACGTGGACTTGGCGATGGGCGTCCCCGTCGCGTTGCGCGACCACTTGGCGACCTCGGTGGAACCAGAACACCGGCAGGCGACTGTTGCCTTCATCCGGTTCGACGGCATCGACGATGTGATCGCGACTGATGGCGCGGCTGCCGCGGCGGCCGCGCTCGACGAATTAGTCGGCGACGTGCAGGACGCGGTCGACGACGAGGGCGTCACGTTCCTCGGAAGCGACGCCGACCGCGACGGCGGCAAGCTGATCGTGGTCGGCGGGGCTCCCACCGCTCTGGATGACGGCGAGGGCCGCGTCTACGCGCCATGCGGCGCGTCGTGGACGGCGAGCGGCGGTTGCCCGTTCGCATCGGCGTGAACCAGGGCCACGCCTTCGTCGGAGAAGTCGGGCCCTCCTACCGGCGCACGTACACCGTGATGGGTGACACCGTGAACCTGGCCGCTCGCCTGATGGCGAGCGCGTCGGCGGGCGAGATCCGTGCCACAGCCGACGTACTCGACCTGGCGGGTTCGGAGTTCGCCACCAGTGCGCTGCCGCCGTTCTTCGTCAAGGGCAAGTCGCGCCCCATCGAGGCATTCCTCGTGGGCGAACGCGTCCGTCGTCGGATGCGGGCGGTAACCGACCTGCCGTTCGTCGGTCGCGCCCACGAACGCGTGGTCTTGACGGCGGCGCTCGACAACATGCGCGCCGGCGCCGGCGGGCTGGTCGACATCATCGGCGAGGCCGGCATCGGTAAGTCTCGGTTGCGGCGCGAGTTCCTCGTCGAATCAGCCGACGTCCCGGTGGTCACCGCGTACTGCGAGACCTACGAGGCGAAGACGCCGTACTTCACATTGCGCTACCTCCTGCGCGGAGCATTGGGTATCAAGAGCGCCTCGCAGTCTTCGGCCGGCCTGCTGCGCTCCGTCGTCACCGAGATCGCTCCTGAGCTACTGCCGTGGTTGCCGCTAATCGGAGCCGTCGTCGATATCGAGATGCCCCCGACACCGGAGTCGGCGTCGCTCGAACCGCAGTTCTTGCGCGAACAAACCTGCCGCGTCGTGGTCGAGCTGCTCGACGCGGCGGTGCACGGCGCGCAGCTGTTCGTGGTCGAGGACGCCCATTGGGTCGACGACCTGTCTGCCGAAGTGCTCGTGGCCATGGCCAAGCGTGCGCGGACGCGGCGCTGGTTGATCTGCGTCTTCCGTCGTCCTGACCGCACCGGCTACCAGCCAGAAGCCGAGGCGACCGCACGCCTGCGCGTCGAGCCGTTGGACGAAGACGACGCGCGCGCCCTGCTCCATAGCGCCGCCGGCGAGACGCTGTTGCGTCCTGATCAGGTCGCCTCGCTGGTCGATCGAGCGGGCGGCAATCCGTTGTTCGTCGAGCAGCTGGCCCAAGCCGCGGCCTCGGGGGCCGGCGAGGCCGCCTTGTCGGGCAGCCTCGAGTCCGTCGTGGCCGCGCAGATCGACACGCTGCCCCCGCGGGATAGGCAGGCGCTTCGTTACGCCGCTGTGCTTGGGCCCATGTTCGAGACGGCGCGGCTGGCCGAACTGGTGGCGGCTGACGGGGGCGACGCCCGCGCGACGCCACGCCGACTGCGGGCGTTCGTGGAGCCCACGGGTCGGGGCTGGCTGCGTTTCCGCAACCAGCTCTACCGCGAGGTGGCGTACGAGACCCTGTCGTTCCGCCGGCGCAAAGAGTTGCATGCCCGAGCGGGTGCGGCCATCGAGGCGGCGATGGGCTCGTCGTTGACGGATCGCTCGGAGATCCTCTCGTTCCACTTCCTGCACGCGCAGGACTACGCCAAGTGTTGGGAGTACTCGCTAGTCGCGGCGGAACGGGCAAAGAAGAAGTACGCCAACGTCGAAGCGGTGGCGCTCTACGAACGCGCCTTGCTCGCCGGAGCTCAACTCGGCGAGACCGTGCAAACGGACCTTGGCCCAACCTGGGAGGCCCTGGGGACGGTCGCCCTCCAAGGAAGTCTGTTCGAACGCTCCAAGACGGCGTTCGCCCGCGCTCGCAGCCTGTTCGCCGGGAGCACGTACGACGTGGCGCGGCTGTGCAAGATGGAAGCGCTCGTCGCCATGAATCGCGGGCAGAGCGCCAACGCCGCTAGGTGGGTCACCAAAGGCCTGCGCCTGGTCGAAGACCACGGCGACTCCCGGAGCGTGGGTCTGCGCTCCGAGCTCCGCCAGCTCCGCGGCGAGCAGCTGCACCGGGCGCACCAGAGCCGCAAGGCGTTGGAGTGGACCGAGCTTGCCATCGCCGACGCGCTCGCCGCCGAGAACCGGATCGCGCTGGCGCGGGCTTACAGCGTCGCCGACCTCGCCCTCCTCGACCTCGGGCGGATCGACGAGGTGACGCACCTGCCCTCGGCGTTGGAGATCTGGACCGAGCTCGGCGAAGTGCGCGACCAGGCAATCGTTCTGACACTCCTCGGCGTGACCGCCTACTTCAAAGGCGAGTGGGACGACGCGATCGACTATTGGGTTCGTGGACGCGACGCCTTTACGAAGGCGGGCGACCTGATGTCGGCTGGCTACGGGACAACCAACGTCTCCGACATCCTCCTCGACCAGGGTCGCGGCGATGAAGTCTCGGGCCTCGAAGATCTCATCCAGCTGTGGCGATCCGTGGGTCACCCTGATCCGGTGTCTGGCGCGCTTCGCAACCTCGGTCGCTGCGCACTCCAACGCGGCGACGTGATGAAAGCGCGCGACCTGTTCGACCAGGCGCGCTGGGCCACCGAGGATCTCGGTGGCGACACCGTCGAGGATGACTACTGGATCGCCGAGTGCATGATTCGCGACGGCGACGTCGATGATGCGCTGACGCTCATCGGCCACGCGCTACGGGCTGAGGAAGCTCGCGGAGGTACCACGTTCCTTCCCCGGCTGCATCGGGTCCGCGGATACGCGCTCGGCGCCAAGTCGGACCTCGACGGAGCGATGCGCGAGTTCGAGCACGCGATCAACTTGGCCCGTCAACGCGAGGCGCCGTATGAGATCGCCCTCGGCCTCGATGGACTCCTCGCCATGCAGCGCGCCAGCGGCACACCGGTTGATCCTGCCGCGGAGGCGGAGCGCGACGAGATATTTGCCCGCCTAGGCGTGCGCGAAAGCGGCCGTCAGGCGGCGTCGCCAATCGGTCAGTAGCGGGTAGCGCGCGGCGTCGGTCTTGCCGAGGCGGACGACCACGAGGTCGAGCGCCGGTACGACGAGAATCGACTGGCCTTCGTAGCCGCTGCAGCGAAACGATCCGTACTCGTCGCCCACGCACCACCAGTGCGCGCCGTAATAGGTGCCAGCCTCTGGGTCTTCAGAGCGGATCCGGCGGGCGTGGTCGACCCAACCTTCGGGCAGGACGCGCTCGCCGTCCCACAGCCCGTCGCGCAGGTAGAGGTAGCCGAAGCGGGCGAAGTCTTGGGCGGTGCAGTACACGTACGAGCTGGCGATCCACGTCCCGGAGTCGTCGAACTTGGCGGTCGCGCTGCGCATGCCGAGCGGGGCGAACAATCGCTCGGTGACGAAACGCTCGTATGGCGCTCCCGGGCCGAGGAGTCGGGCGACGACGCCCGACACGATGTTGGTCGTGCCGCTCGAATAGTTGAAGCGCGTGCCGGGCGGCGCCACCATCCCGCGGTCGGCGGCGAAGTGGGCGACGTCGGCGGCGCCGGACGCGAAGAGCATCTCGATCACATCAGACACACGCGAGTCCACGTAGTCCTCCACGAAGTCGAGCCCGTCGCGCATGTCGAGCAGGTGCTCGAGCGTGATGGCTTCGCGACCGTCGCGCACGCCGACCCATTCGGGCACGGCGGGCGGTGCGTCGAGGTCCAGCCGTCCTTCCGCTACGAGCATGCCCGCGATCGCGTGGAGCATCGACTTGGCCATCGACCAACTGAGTAGCGGTGTGTTGGCGGTGATCGTCTCGGGAGCGCGGTCGAAATGTTCGATGGCGTGCGCGTAGCGCTGCGCGATCAGCCGCCCGCGGTGAATGACGACCGCGGCGAATGTGGTGTGCAGCGGTCCGTCGTCGTCGAACAACTCGTCGAGCAGCGACCCGAGAGCGACGCCTTGCGGCACCTCGCCGACCGGCCACCTGTCGGTCGGCCACGGCAGGCCGTCGGGTTGCGGCGGAAGCGGGACCAGACTCACGCGCCGGCGAAGCCTTGGTTGAGCAGGGCGGTGATCTGGTCGAGAACGCGGCGCGGTGGCTTCTTGCCTTCCCAGATGATCCAGCGCAAGCCGATCCAGTCGGCGATCGCCACCATCATGTAGGCGACCGTTTCTAGGTCCACGAGTTCGAAGCGGCCTTGTGACCACGTCTTGAAGTGGGTGGCGTACGCGGCGACGAAGGACTCGTAGTACCAGCGGTGCGTTTCGGGAGCGAAGATCGCGGCCTCGCGCATGACGCGGTAGAGGCCGGGATGGTCGACGCAGAACACGAGCCACGCCTCGAGACCCGCGCGCTCGA
Organism: uncultured Actinomycetes bacterium; assembly: GCA_963722185.1. Taxonomy (GTDB): domain Bacteria; phylum Actinomycetota; class Acidimicrobiia; order Acidimicrobiales; family JACCXE01; genus JACCXE01. Next base: position 441,073 of record CAVRKD010000001.1, read on the forward strand.
TCTCGGCTCGCGACGGCGACGCGCGCGTGGCGGGAACTGCCGCTTCCGCGATGGCGGCGCGCACGCGGGCGCCGAAGTCTTTGATCAATTCGACGAAGATGGCGTGCTTCGACGGGAAGTACACATAGAACGTGCCCTGCGCGACGCCCGCCGCTTGGGTGATTGCCGTGATCGAGGCCGGCTCGTAGCCCGTCTCCCCGAACACTTCCTCGGCCGCGGCCAGGATGCGGTCGCGGGTGCGGCGCCCGCGCAGGGTCCCGGGGACCGGAAGGTCGTACTGCTCGCCTAGCTGGACCACAGCAACCGCGTCGCCTGCCCGGGATCGTCGAGGACCGCACACGTCACACCGAACTCCATCGTCGGGCGCGTGTCGACGTCGTACGTGGGCCAGTCCGGCAGGCCGTCGTGCACCGGCTTGCCCGTGCGAGCGAACGCGATCCACGCGTCCTGCATGGCGTCGGCCAGCGCCGCCGGAGGCTCAGAACCGACCAGCGCGGCCCACAACGGGTCGTCGAGCATCTGCCACACAAACGCCAACTCGAGCGCGTGCGTCGCCCCGAGCAGCCCGCCGAAGACCGGCGTCGCCCATGTGAACAGATAGGTCCACACCGGAACGCCTGTGGCGACCACGGCGTCGGCGACGCGCAGGCTGGGGAGGCGGAACACGCAGTCGGTCATCAGGTCGACCATCAAACTGTGGCCGGTGTTCTGCGCGCGATAGCCGGCGACGACGGCCGCGACGTCCGGCGTGAGTTCGCCGAGCCCGGCTTCGAGCTGCGCATCGGTCGGGGCCTGGGCGAGCATGATGCCGAACAGCGTTCCCTCGTCGCGGTTGGTGCCGAGCAGGAGCGGCACGTTGGCTTGGCCTTTGGCCGCCACGGCCTCGACCACGGTCTGGTGGATGACGGTGCCGTCGACGGTCGGGTGAAATCCGATGCCGGATCCGTCGACGGGATAGTCGACATGCGTGCCCATCCGATCGAAGGGGACCAGCGTCGTCTGCGCGTCGATGAGCGCTTGACCGTCGGCGCTGCGGAGCGCGTCGATGCCGCCGCCGTTCTGGCCGATCCCTCCGAGCAGTATGTCTGTCATCGCAGCCGGATCGCGCGCCTCGCCGAACGCAGGCGCGCCCGACTGTGCGATAGCGCGGTGATAGAGACCGTCGGCCGCGGGCGCGGCGAGCAACGCGAACACCGAACCGCCGCCGGCGGATTCACCGAAGATGGTGACGTTGCCGGCGTCGCCGCCGAACGCCTCGATGTTGTCGCGCACCCAACGCAGTGCCTCGATTTGGTCGCGCAAGCCGTTGTTGCCCGAACCCGCCAACGCGGGATCGAGGTGCTCGAGCGGCAACCATCCGAGCGCGCCGAGCCGGTAATTCAGCGTGACCACGACGACGTCGCCGCGACGCGCGAACGACGCACCGTCGTAAATGTCGCCCGAGCCGATCGTGTACGCGCCGCCGTGGATCCACACCATGACGGGGCGCGCGCCGTCGTCGGCCTTGGGTGTGTACACGTTGAGGAACAAGCAGTCCTCGCTGGTGACGAGGTCGCGACCCTGACCGACGACGCCGGGCACGGGCGGCGGCTGCAGCGCGCAGGCGCCGAACGCGGTGGCGTCGAGCACGCCCTCCCACGCGTCGACCGGCCGCGGTGGTTGAAAACGAAATTCGCCGACGGGCGCCTTGGCGTAGCGGATACCCGCGTAACGCTCGTAGCCGTCGAAGTGTGAGCCCGCAACGTCGCCGAGCGCGGTCGAAACTGGTGTCATCACAAGAGTCCCTTGCTGAAAAGTGAATCAGGTGTCATGTTTACGCTAATGCGCAAACTGATGCTGGTCCTGGCGGTTGCGACCGCCGTCGTTCTGGCGATTCCGTCGGTCGCCATGGCGGTGCCGACACCACCAACGCAACCGGCCAGTGGTCCCGGTGGCGCCGGGTACCCGTGGTCGAGTTACGTCTACCGCGTCCGCACTTTTCCGAACTACGACCTCAACTACGCGACGTATGAGCCCGCTGGTTGGGTCGGTGGCGGCCCTGCTCCGACGACCGCCAAGATCGTCGTGTTCAACCACGGCTACACGTACAACACGACTCCGTACTACCAGGAGTGGCTACGGCACCTCGTGCGCAAGGGCAACCTCGTGATCTTCCCCGTGTACCAAACGCAGTACACGAACCAGGCGTTCTTTACGACCAACGCCATCTGGTCGACCAAGGACGCGATCGCCTACATGAACGCCGTGGCGACGGTGAAGCCCGACACGGCCGGCGGTATGACGCTGATCGGCCACTCGTGGGGAGGACCGGTGAGCGCCAACATGGCGGCGCGCTGGTCGTCGCAAGGGTTGCCGCAACCAAAGGCGCTGCTCTTCGCCGAGCCTTACAGCGGCACGATCGACTCGTCCCTCGCCGGCATCCCGTCGGGCACGAAGATCGACTGCGTGGTCGGCAACTACGACACGATCGTCGGCCGCCTCGGTTGCGACGCGTTGTGGCCGAAGCTCGGTCACATCTCAGGGTCGAACAAGAACTACGTGTGGATGTTCTCGGACTACTACGGCTACCCAGACCTCGTGTCAGACCACAACGCCCCCGCCGAGCTCAGCGGTGCCTCATCGGTTGACGCGCTGGACTGGCGCGGCTTCTGGAAGTTGGGCGACGCCGTGCGCGATTGCGGGATGCTCGGCACGAATTGCGCCACCGCGCTCGGTGGCGGGTCCGCGCAGACGAGTCTGGGCAGCTGGTCCGACGGCGTCGCCGTCATCCCGCTCTCGGTGACGACCGGGATTCCCGCTTGCCCGCCCGGCTCGTACGCGCTCGGTTGCTAACCGCCGATGTAGTTACGGATTGCAGCTGACGAGAACGTCGCCGTCGGGCGCCGGTCCCTGACACGTGTCGGCTTCGGATCCGCCATTCAGCTTGTCGACCGAAGCGTCGTTGGGCGGGCCATTTAGCTTGTCGGCGCCGGCGTCACCGCGGAGGGTGTCGAGGCCCGCATCGCCATTCAGCCTGTCGAGGCCGACGCCACCGCTGAGCGTGTCGTTGCCGAGACCGCCGTTGAGCACGTCGCTACCGTCGCTGCCCGTCAGCGTGTCGATGCCTGCGCCGCCGACGACCGTGTCGTTGCCGCCGCTGCCCGTCATGGTGTCGTCGCCCGAGCCGCCGTTGAGGTAGTCGTTGCCGGGGTTGCCGGTCATGGTGTCGTTGCCGACCCCGCCGTTGAGCCGGTCGACGAACTTGCTGCCGGTGATCGTGTCGTTGCCGCCATTTCCGTTTACCGTTTTGCCGGCGGTCGCGCCGCCGCAGTCGATGGTGTCATTGGCGTTGGTGCCCGTAACCGTCGTGGCCGACTGCGTGACGCCAGCGCTGACGACGCAGTTGGCGACGGCATGTGCAGGCGCCGTCCCGCTCGCCGCGGCGATTGCGATGATTGCGGCGTACAACACCGCGGCCCAACGGGCGCGGTGGTTGGAAGAGATTCTCACTGTGTGTCCTCAGCTTTGAGTCCGTCGAGGGACGTCACCAAGGTCGGGAGCAACGCAGTCCCGCCGGCTCATGAAGCGAGGACACCCTGGAGGGTACCAGGCGTTGTCAGTTGAGCTGCCGCAGCAGGTCGAGTTGGGTTTGCAGCACGTGGTCGCCGAAGCAGCGGTCGACCATGAGCTCTTCTTCGTACTCGCCGAGGGACGGGTCGGTGTTGCTGGTGACCCCGCCGGCGGGGTCGACCTCGAAGTGCTGGATGATGTAACCGAGCGTGTCTTGGGTCTGGCCGAACACCATGGTCTGACCGGTCGGCGTGACCTTGCCGTCGTTACCGACCGCCCACCCGTTGGCGCGGGACTTCGACTTCACGACATCGGCCATCGTGCCGAAGAGTTCGCCCGGCGCGGTCGTCACGGTGAGTTCGCCGATGCGGAAGGCCGATACGTCGGTCTTCACGCTCACCGCGCCCGCGCTCACGCACGTTCCCAACGGTGGCGCTTCTTCGCTTTTCCGCCACGTGTAGGTGCTCGGTCCGTTGGCGCCCTTGGAGGGAACGGCGAACTCGCGGTCGAGCAGATTGGCGAGGGCGCCCACGGTCTCGACCCAGTTGCCCGCTGGGTGGGCGATGGTGATGGTCTTGGTGGTGATGCGATTGCTCTTCAGGACGTAACCGCCGCGGGCGATGTCGGCGCCGATGAACGACGCGAAGTCGCGTGCCATCTGGATCGCGTTGTCCTTGTCGTCGGTCTTGCGGTCTCCCGTCAGGTCGACGGCCGCGTGGCGCAGTGTGGACGGCGACACGTTGCCGAGCGCGCCCTGCATCACGATGCCCGCGCCGCCGAGTTCCGTGCCCAACTCCTTGGCGGCGGTGCCAGCCCAGTCGGGGTGCATCAGCGAATTCTCATCGCCGACGACGGTCGGGTGGGCACCGAAGTTGACGAGCGTTGCCACCACCGGTGCGGCTCCGCTTGACCCGCGGGCTGGTAGCTGGCGCGCCTGGAGCCACACCGCTCCGTAATCGGCGGCGGAGTAATAGGTGTCGCGGCGCTCATTGTTGAACGGACGCGCTTCGATCGAGCCGACCCTGATGCTGGTCGGCGTGAGGTCGCGCAACGCGTCGTATGCAGACTGGATGGCCCGGTCACGAATCTGCACGCGGTACCAGGCGGGTAGGCCGCCCCACGCCCCATAGCCGTCGGCGCCACCGTGCGTATGGGTGGCGTTGATAGCGATGTTCGCCATCGGCACCTTGTCGAAGGTGGCACTGGCGATCGCTTCGCGGATGTCGAGCATCCCGCAGCCCTCCGGACACAGGTCGGCGCGGTAGCGACTGAAGAGTCCGACCATGTCGAGGCTCTGCCACACGACCGTGTCCATGCCGTTCGAGATGGCGATCGACCGAACTTTGACCCCGGCGTATGGGTCGACGCCGGTGGCGGGTCGTGACGGGCCGAGCCCGAATCCGCCGAGGTAGACGCAGTTCGCCGACTTCGGCCAGCCCGGCGGTAGGTGCCCTTCGAGCGCCGCGCCGGCGAGATCGCTCACACCAGGGTCGACGAGCGTCGAGTCTTCCTTCACGCATGGCGTCTTGGTGCTATCCCACTGGATCTTCGTGGATCGGGCGCGAGGCTCTGTTCGCCGACGCCGACGAGGAACTCGCCGGCGGGCAGTGGCGTGGTGAGCCGCGACAAGGTCGGGCGGTTGCATGGGGTCACTCGCCGATGCGTGCACGCTCTGCGCGGCCGCGATGGCGGCGGCGGAAGCGAAGACCGGCGCGACGGTGCGCGCTGGCTCCGGACTGCGTCGGCTCGTGCCGACGGCGGCCCACGTCCCGCCGAGCGCGAGCGAGAGCGCGATGAAGCCGACGTAGGCGCGGCGACCGAACCGGTTCACGCGGTGACCTTCACATCGGCGCCGTTGATCTCGCCGTTGCTGTCGACGACCCAACCTCGGGCGACGATGGCCGTGTCACCCTTGCGCAGCCCGACCGCCGCCGTCCACCGACCGTTGACCAAGGTCGCAGGTAGGACAAAGGAGCCGCCAGCCGCGCGATTCACGAGGACCTTGGCACTCCGTACATCGGCGGTTGACGCCCACGCGCGGAACGTGCACGTCTTGCAGATCGGGTTGCCCTTGTCGTCACCGATGGCGGCAATCGACGACTTGTACGTGCGCGGGTAGGCGACCGACGCCGTGAACGACACCGCCCCGTTGGGCTCGACCCGAAGACCGTTGACGGCGACGCCTTCCCATTGGCGGACGCTGAACAACCGCGAACTCAGCGTGTACGCCTTGACGCGGCCGCCGCTGCGATGCCGTCCGGACATCACGAAGCGGTATATCCCGTTGGGGACTTGGCCGCCGCCGATGTTGGTGGGGAAGAAGTCCGCCGCTTCGAAGTTGGCCGTCCACTTCCACTGCTGCTTGTTGAGCCGGTATTTGGCCACGCTTTGTACGCCCTTGGGCAAGGCGAGCACCGTCTGCACCTCGCCTGACTGGTCGGCGTAGCTGGTCCACTTGCCGCCGACCTGGCGTTCGACGCGGACGAGCGGTTGGTCGACGTCGTTGTTGCCGCCGCGCCAGGTGACGGTGGCGGCGTCGAAACGGGCGATGTCTTTCGGTTGCGTGATGACTGCGGGCTTACCGGCGTCGTCGGGCAGCGCGGCGATCCACGCGTTGTACGCGGCCGACGTGGCGCGACCGAGCGCCTTTGCCGTGGCGTACTGGCGCAGCTCGTCAGCCGCGGCGAACGCCGCCAACGGCTCGTGTTTCGGTAGCGGCGCGCCTTGCAACGCCGCCGCCATGCGGACCAGGCGCGTGACCATGTAGTCGGCGGTGTGCGGGCCGTAGGCGCTCAGCGCCTTCCGGTAGTGGTCGAAGCTCATGAACATGCGGTAGCTGACCGTGTAGCCGTTGTAGTCGCCCGTGTGGCCGAGGCCGACGGTGAGCTTGTAGCCGGGAGCGCCGAGGCTCTGCACTTCTTCCCTGGTGAAGTTGCCCTTGATCAGCGTCGGGTCGGCCGGTTCGGCGTTGGCCCGTGGCGCAGACGCGACCGTGTCCCAACCCTTGGCGTCGTTGTGCACTTGGGCGACCATGCGCTGGTACGCCGCGTTGGTCACGATCAAGCTGCGGTCGCTGAAGACCTTCGCCATCGGGAGACCCGGGTTCGGGCAACGCCAGCGCTTGTCGGGCAGCTGGTCGCAGTACGGCGACCAGTCCCACCCGTCGTAGATATTGGCTTCGACGGCATCGGTACGACTCTCGAGGTTCTTGACCACGTCGACTTGCGGCTCGCAGGAACATGACGCCAGGAGGATGTCGCCAAGACGAACTGCTTGTAGATGGATCCGGTAGTTCTCCTCGAGCGCGTCCTTCGACGGCGCGTCGTAGTTCTCGGGGATGGGCAGGCCGCGCATCCGGAGCCACTCGAACGTGTGACTGGCGTTGTCGTTGCTGTCGCCGACCGGGCGTTCGCAGTCAGGCAGGCCAAGGGCGGGCACGCCCGGGTTGCCTTCGGCGGTGGGCTCGGTGCGGCAGTTGCCGACGCTGGGATACGGATGCGATACCGGTCCAGGCACCCACCCGTCGAACATCGAGACCGGGAAGTCGGTCGACCATCCGACGGTGCCCTGGTTGGCGCCAATCTGGTTGAAGCCTTCGACCACCTTGTCGGCGAGCAGACGGGCGTGGCGTTCGGTCTGGGCGTAGCCGTAGTGCGAGAACGCGCGGACAACTCCCGGGCCGATGCGCGCCGTTGTGTCGTTGGCCGGTTCGGAGCTGCCGACGTCGCCTTGGCTGAACAGCAGCGGCGCACCCGTGTCGCGTTCGACGAAGCGCTCAAGCGGACCGACGTAGTCGGCGGACACGAGGTTGTAGCCGTCGAGCGACTCGGGATGCACGCCGTAGTTCATCCACACGGCCAGCGGCTTGGGCTGGCTGCCGGAGATATCGTCGAAGCGCAGCACGACGAGGCCGCTGTCGTTCTCGTATTGCGGATAGCCCGACGGGCTGCCGTCATCCGCGATGGCACCGCCGGGCGCGTTGCGGTAGTCGTCGCCCGCAACGACTGTGGTCGCGCCGAGCCGGACGGGCTTGAGGCCTTTCTCCGCTTGCTCGATCGCCCGGGCCATTGCGCGCGCCTGGTACTCGAACATGCGCACGTCCATGGCGTCTTGGAATGCCCACACGCCCGCCGACGGCGTTGTGTAATACGGCGACGAGTGGTTGTGCGTCGCGCTGTGCAGGATGTGACCCGCGGTGACGCGCGAGCCGGCTTTGGCAAGGATCTGGCCGACGCGGCGCAGGAGTAGGTCTTGGGCCAGGTAGTTGTCGCTCTTCACCAGCGCGATCGGTGGTCCGTTCGTGCCGTCGACCACGATGGCGCGTACCGTCAGGCGCGACTGCACGCCGTAGCTCGGCTGGCGCTTGGTGGCGTGCAGGTTGGGATCGCTGTCGGCGCTGAGGAGAGGACGCGGATCGACCTCGGGGCCTTCTTGGTCAGCCAGGCTCTCGACCCAGTCGTCAACCTCGAGACCAGGACGCGGCGTGGCGTACTGGCCCGCAGATGCGCCGACGTTCCAGGTGGCGTCGACCACGGCCACGCCGGCGCGAACGCCGGGTGACCCGGGGGCGGCATCGGCGGGCATCGGAACTGCAACTAGCAACGCACCAAAAACGGCGAGGGCCCCCGCCGCCCAGAACTTCACAGACGTGAGCGTAAGCGAGCGGCGAGCGCCAGCATCATCAGCAGCATGAGGATTTCCGCGCCGGCGTCGTCGCCCGTGCGCGGAAGAAGTGTCTGATTCGCGGCAGATGCCAGGACGCGCGTCGCCGCGAATCCCACATTGCCGGCGTCGTCGATCGCCTGCACCGACACCGCTGTTGCGGCGCCGTTCGCGGCGGCCGCCAGGCGGACCTTGGTGTTGGGCATGACGTCGACGGTGGTCGAGCCAACCGTGACGCGGTACGAGCGCGCCGCGCCGCACGCGCCGTCGTCGCCGGTCGTGGTGAAACCGACGATCACATGGTCGCCGTCGCGGTCGGCCCGCGAGAGAGTCGGCGTACCCGGCCGATCGGCGTCGCTGCTGTAACGCCCCGTGTTGTGCAGGTCGTGACCCTTCTTCGGCCACTCCTTGCGCTGGCACGCGTCACCTTCGGTTTTCCACACGAAGAGGTTTCCTTCGCGGGTGCCGAGCGCGATCTCAAGCGCACCATCGCCGTCTATGTCTCCTGCGCCCGCGGCGGCGACGGACCACCCACCGGTGAACTTGGGGAAGCCGGCGGCGGCGATGCCACCTTCGCCGTAGGCCTGCAAGTCGTACATCGCCGACGACTGGAGCACTTCGGGCTGGCCGTCCCCGCTGACGTCGACGATCGTCGGGCTGTTGATGAACATGAGATCGTTCATCTGCGCGGGGAAGCCGGGCGCAAACTGGCCAGTCCGCGGGTCCCACACGCCGATGTGATCCTCGGCGAGCAGTTGCTGCTCGGGCAACACCACGTCGAGCAGGCGCCGCAGACCCGTCGACCCCATGGCGAAGTCGATCTGCTGCCCGGAACCGACGCGGCCGAACGCACCGCCGCCTAGTGACGCGAGCGTCGGGAGGTCGGTGGCGGTGCTGCCGGCACCGGGTACCGTGCTGGCTCCTGTTCGATACCGCCCGCCCTGCTCGCCGTAGCTGCTGGAGCCGTCGGGTTCGAGCAGGTACGGGGGACCGCCGATTGACGCCGTGCCGATCTCGAGTGTGCCGTCGCCGTCGACGTCGGCCATAACCGGCTGACCGTTGGAGCCCTCGCCGACATATGGCAGTAGCTCGAGGCTGAGCATGGCGACGGGCACCGGCCAGCCATTCACGTAGGCCTGGTCATCTGGGTGCGGCGTCGCCGTCGAACGCGCCGACGGCGCGTGCGCCGTGCCGTCGTGGTGCAGCAGGTAAATGCGCGTGTTGCCGACGTCGTTCACCGCGCCGATGGCATCGACAACCGGGTCGGTCGTGTTCGGCGTCTCCTGGTATTCCTCGTTCACGTTGGCGGCCACTTCGAGGTCGCCGTCGCCGTCGACGTCGCCGACCGACGGTGACGCCAGCACCTTGCGCCCGAAACGCGCCGACGCGTCGGCGTTGTAGGTGACGCGGTGGGTGACCGGATCGACCGCCTTCACCTTCGCCGGGTCGCGCAGCAGGACGGGCCATCCGGCGACCGGCGATCCGTCGGCGTGCCACGCGTACACGTGGCCGTCGTTGGAACCGGCAATGAGTTCGAGCCCGGGCGCGGTGCGGTCGAGGTCGGCGGCCGCGGGTTGCGACGTGAAGGCGCGGTCGACGGTGTTGAGTTGGTCGCGGACGTCGGCGGGCCCATCGTCATCGCACGGGGCGCGGACCACTTGGCACGCCGTCTCGTATGAGAAGGCGCGCTTGCTCTGTACGGGCCATCCCTTAACGGGCTTGCCGTTGTGGCGCCACACGTGGAGGTCGCCTTCCACATCGGCGATGGCGACCTCGGGCGCGCCGTCACCGTCGAGGTCGGCGATCAACGGGGACCCGCTGAGGATGGCCGAATGCACCGTGGCCGGTACGTCACCGCGGGTATAGGCGTTCCTGCCGCGCGCGGGAAGGTCGATCGGTCGCGTGCGCACCGGCCACCCGGCGGCCTCGGTGCCGTTGGCGTGGAACGCGTGCACGAAGCCGTTGCCGTCACCGATGACGAGTTCGTCGCGACCGTCGTTGTCGAGATCCTCGAACGCCGCGGAGCCCGCGCCGTCTGCGTTCAGAAAACGCGGCCAACCCTTGAGCAACGCGGGGTCGTCGTGCGCGAATGCTTGGCGTTGCGCGATGGCGGTCTGCCACGGCTTGTCGCCCGTCTTGACGACGACGCGAATGCGGAAGGCGTCCTTCTCCGGCAATGACTTGGCGGTCGGGTCGTCGGCGGGTGTGTACGGCGGTATGGAACGGTTGATCGCCGCTCGCACGTCGGCGAGGTTGATGGTGGCCAGTTCGCCTTCGACGGGACTGGTGGCGGTGGCGCGCTTGACCGTCGTCCACGGGTCGGTGGTGGGCCAGCGCGGTGGCTGCACGCCGGGCGCGTACTGCACCTCCCAGGTGAACTTCGCCGCCCTCGGCGCGGCGGCGCGGCCGATCACCTTGACCGTGCCTCTCGCGGCGAGCGGCTGCCACCAGCGGGGCGCGGTGATGTCGGCCTCGGGTGGGATGTGACCGGCGGCGACGAGGCCGACGAGGTCGTCGCTGCGGATGCGGCCCCACCCACTGATCTGATCCCATCCGGCGGTGGTGACGAAGCGGGCGGTGAGCGGAAGATTCGTCGCGAAGTTGTTCGGCGGGCCGGGTGGCTTCGGGGTCGAGAAGTCGATGTCTTCCGCCGCCAGCCGGAACAGCTGCTTCGCCTCTTCGGCCGAAAGCGGCCGGCCCGACACGTCGGGCTCGATGACGCCCTTCTGCACCGCGTTGCGCGCCGCCGAGTAGAGAAGGCCGGCCATGCCCGCGCTTTGTCCGACGGCGTCGGAGGAACATGACGTGGACGGCACGCTGACCCAGATGTAGCCGCCGAAATTCGTGCACCCGTTCAACGCCAACCACGTCGCCGGCCGCTGAACGTCTTCGACGCCGTGCGTGATCGAGTTGACGACCATCGCGTGGTTGAGTGCCGAGGGTTGGTTGTGATGGCCAGCGGATTCATCGGCGGCCGACGCCACCAGCAGCACACCGCGGTCGTAGGCGTAGTCGACCGCGGCCTGAGCGAAACCCGTGTTGTTGAGCGCGCCGAGGGCGCTCTGGATCACGCTCGCACCGTTGTCGACGGCGTACACGCTCGCCTCGGCGAAGTGGTTCGCGTCGGCGATGAAGCTGTCGCCCACGCGCATCTCCATGAGCATGCAGTTGGGGCACTGCGGTAGGAGCTTCGTGCCGGTCTCACCGGCCGCGTCCTCGGACTCACCGGTGCCGTGCCCGTAGTCGACATCGTCGTTCGGATCGTTATCGTCCTCGAAGAAGTCCCACCCCGAGATGTCGTCGACATAACCGTTGTTGTCGTCGTCAACGCCGTCGGAGAACGAGCGAATGAGGTCGCCGGGATCGAGCAGCGTGTTGTCGTCCGCCGAGTTCTCGCGGGCACGCGAGTCGCCGGCGTAGTCGGTCACGTTGAAAACGCCGTCGCCGTTCTTGTCGTAGTCGCGCACGCTGCCGCCGCGCCCACTGCCATTCGGCTTGGGCAGTTCGCCGCGGTTGAGCGCGAACTTCCTCATCAGTTCCGGTCGGTCTTCGTCCCAGCGAATGCCACTGTCCATCACGGCGATGACGGTGTCGGGCCGACCGGTGGTCGTCTGCCACGCGACGTTGGTGCCGGGACCGCGGACGCCGAGGAACTCCTGCGGGTTGAGGTTGACCAGTGGGTCGTAGTCGTCTTCGCCGGGATGCGATGCGTAGTCCGACAGCTTCCACGCCCCGCGGCAGTCGAAGTTGGCGGGGAGGTCGCTTCCCGGAGGGCGCGGCTGACCGTCGGGAACGTTGTCGCACGAGCCGTTCTTGATGCGCAGCCGTGAATAGTCGTAGACGTCGCCGGCGGTGGAGCCGAACGGGAACTCGGCGTGGGCCGGTTGGGTCAAGCCGAGAAACATGAGCAGAACCACCACGATTCCCCGGCCCCGCATCGTCGGGAGCGTAACCAGCGACTTAACCTGTCCGCCGATGAAGCCGTCTTCCCGGTTCCTGTTTGCCGGCGCGGCCGCTGCGGCGTCGACGGCCAATGCCATCCGCCCGGCGGCTCTCTCCGGACGCGCATCGCTGCCGTCGTTCGCCTTTGGCGTCACCCCGTCGGAGTTACCGGTACAAACCGGTCTATTTCACCTGGCGACGGCCGCCCTGCTCGCGCGGCGCGGTGGGGCGCGTGGGTGGCGAGGCGTGCTCGGTCTCGTCGCCCATGCGGCGTCGTTCGCCGGACTCGTGCACCTTCACCGCAAGGCCGGCGGCGCCGCGCGCGTGTTGGAACAAGCATTGGTCGACGAACTCGGCGCTGACTATCGAAGCCGCATCACCGAATCGTTCGCGCCGCATCCGGAGAGCCCGTTGACGCGCCAGCAGTTGCTGCTGCCGGACATGCGCGTCCGCAAGCGTTACCTCGCCGCGCGGAACCTCAAGTACGGCGACGCCGGTCGGCGGAACCACCTCGACGTGTGGAAGCGCGAAGACCTTCCGGCCGACGCCAATGCACCTGTGCTCTTGTACCTGCACGGCAGCGCGTGGACTGTTGCGATGAAGGAAGGCCAAGGCGAACCGTTGTTGGCGCACATGGCCGAACGCGGTTGGGTGTGCGTGACGATGAATTACCGGCTGTCGCCCCGAGCGACCTGGCCTGATCACATCGTGGACACCAAGAAGGCGCTGGCGTGGGTCAAGGCCAACATCGCCGCCCATGGTGGTGACCCCGACTTCGTCGTGATCACCGGAGGTTCGGCTGGTGGCCACCTCGCGTCGCTAGCCGCGCTCACGCCGAACCTCGCCGAGTTCCAGCCAGGCTTCGAGGACGCCGACACGACCGTCGCCGCGGCTGTCCCGTTCTACGGCGTGTACGACTTCGTCAACCGGCACGGCACCAGCAGCGTGGACATGGAGCAGTTCGTCGCCAAGCACGTGTTCAAATCCGAACTTCCGCACGACCGTGCGCGGTGGGAGCAGGCGTCGACGGTCAGCCACGTTGGACCGCACGCGCCGCCCTTCTTCGTCCTGCACGGCACGAACGACTCGATCGTGCCGGTCGGTCAGGCGCGCAGCTTCGTCGACGAGCTGCGGAAGGAATCGACACGTCCGGTTGTCTACGCCGAGTTGGAAGAGGCGCAGCACGCCTTCGACGTGTTCCCGTCGGTGCGAGTGCACGCCTGCGTCCACGCGGTCGAGCGCTTCCTCGCGGTCGTACGCAGCGAGCACAACCGGTCGTAGGGCCGCTTAGCTCCAGTCGAGAACGGTTTCGAGTACCTCGACACCGATGCCGAGTCCGCTCAGGTGTCCGCCGCCCGGGATGACGCGCAGCTCACCGTTCTGCAGCAGCGGGACGATGTGCTCGGCGTGGGCCAGGGGGACGATGTTGTCGTCGTCGCCTTGCCACCACACGATCCGTGCCGAGACGTCGCGCACGGAGAAGCCCCAGTAGCGCGTGAAGAGGATGGCGTCGAAGACGACGGCGCGCATGCTGTGGCCGCCGTTGTTCGACAGGTCCTCGATGAACATCTCTTTGTGTTCGGGCACGCCGAGTAGCTCGCGGTCGCCGGGCGGGGAGAAGCGGGCGTAGAGGTCGAGCGCGTGCGACCCGATCGGGCGCGCCGCGCGCACGAACAGGGTGAGGAGCGCTCCCGCCGGCTCGCTCATCAGCGGGAGCAGCGGCTTCCAGCGCGTCGCGAATCCGACGAGGCCGCCGTGCGTTCCGTCCTCACCGCCGCTAGGTACGACGCCGCCGAGGATCCCGAGCGTGGGCACGCGGTCGGGGAAGGCGTGGGCCGCCGCTAGCGCATAGGGAGCGCCACCCGAGAGGGCGACGATGGAGAACCGGTCGACGCCGAGGTGATCGAGCGCGATTTCGAGATCGTCGCTGAAGTCGGCCAGCCGCCGATAGAGATGCGCGGTCGAAAGGCCGACGCCCGGCCGGTCCATCCCGATCACGCGCACGCCGTGATCGATCGCGTACTGGCGCGCCGGCTGGGGGACTTGGCGGCGCGCACCGGGGGTGCCGTGGAACCACAGCACCGTCTGTTCTGCGCTCGGTGGTCCCCACTCGGCCACGCCGAACACTCGCCCGTCCCGCACCGGCACCTTTCCTTCGTGCCGGGCGGTCGTGATACTCACGCCTGGAGGCTGCGAGTTCGCCGCTTCGATGCCATGAGCAGGACGATACCGACGAGCATGAGATCGAACGCGATCGCTATCCACGCCATGGTGTCGATACCCGTCCTGGCGAAGGTTCCCGCGGCGGCGATTCCGGGCACGTTGTCGATCGTCTTGCCGGCGACGGCGTGCTGCACGTTGTTCGGGTCGGCGCAGTCGCACAACACCTGGGCTTCGGCGACGCGTGGATTTCCGTTCGCGCCCGCGCCCTCGAGGCGCACCGTGTGAAGACCGGTGACGACGTTGAAGACGCGGAAGGTGAAGCTGACCAGCCCGCTGCTATCTGCGGCGTGAGTACCGATGTCGACGGGGTCCGAATAGAACGTGCCCTTGACGTTGCTCCCGGAGAGCCAGCCGGTGGAAACCAAGCTGATGCCGTCGGCGGGACACACGGGATGAGTCGAGTCGACCAGATTGCCCTGGCTGTCGCGCAATTCGATGTTCGCCCGGACCGGGTAGTTCTGGGCGACCGCCGCCCGCGCTCCAGTCATGACGAACAAGGTCGCGACCATCCAAAGGCCGAGGGCGGCGCGGGGCAGCCGTGTTGACATCGTCATTGCCGAGGGGGAACGCCCGAACCGCGGGTTTGTGACGAAAGTCACAGAAGATATGTCGGTCCCTTTCGCCCAACACCCGACGAATCGGTCAGCTGAAGGCGCTCAAGTCACGATTTCCACCTCGTCTCCGTCTTCGAGCACCCGCGTGGGGCCGACCCGCTCCCCGGGGAAGTGCGCTGACGGACCCCACAACAGCGCCGCCTTGCAGTTGTCGCCCAACTCGTTGTGGATGGCTCGGGCCACGTCGACGACCGTCACCGGTGGCTCCAAAGCCAGCGTGTCGTGCGCTGGCGCGCCGTCTCGCCGGAGCCCTACGCGCACGAGGCCGGTGAGCCGCCACACGTGCTGGCGGAATGCGTCGAGCAGGTCGTCGTCGAGGATCGACACGGTGACGACGTCGAGATCGGGAACCGCCGACCGCAGCGCATCGAGCGCGTCCGGCGCGGCTTCGTCACCTTTGGTGGCGGCGACGATCGCTGGCAGGTCGATGCCCGCGGCGTCGAGCTCGGCCCGCAAGATCTCCAGCACGCGGACCGGCGCTGTCAGGTCGTGACACAGGACCATCGCGTCGGCCGAACGCAGGACGCTCAGCAGCGCCCTGCCACCGCCTCGGTCCTCGCTCGCGCCTTCGATCAGCCCCGGGATCTCGACGAGCTGGACGAGCACCCCGCCGGCGCGGATGACCGCGGGGATGGGTCGGGTCGTGGTGAACGCGTAGTCGCCGGTCTTGATCTGCACGCTCGACAACGCTTGGAGCAAGCTCGACTTCCCGGCGTTGGGCGGCCCGACGACCGCCACCTGCGCCACTCCTTGGCGTTTGACGGCAATCGAATCGCGGTGCTCGACCCGGGAACGTCGGCGCGTCTGGTCGAGTTCGGCGAGCAGCCACTTGCGTAGATCGGCGTAAGGGCCGTTGCGATAGCCGGGGAGATCGTCAAGGGCAGCGCGCAGGACCTTGACGCGCGCCGAACCCTCCTTGCCGACCAACCGGCGTTTGATCACTTGCATTGCGGTGCGATGCGACATGGGCATCGGGACACTCCTCCTCGTGTGTGAGGCAGGAGGTGTCGCGGCGCGCCAGCGCATTACGCCGGCTGATGCTCGCGTCGTTGCTCCCGCCGCTTCCTTCGACATTCGTGGAAGCGGCGGAACTAGCCGTTCTTCTTGGTGACCTTCGATCGCCAGACCAAGGCGGGGTCCGGCACGACAAGTGACATGCCCGCACCGTACCGGTTGGATTACATCAAGACAGATTGATATATTGCCTCGGTGGAGTCGGGGCAGCCCCCGGAGATTCTCGGATTGCTCAGCGATCCCCTGCGATGGCAGCTGGTGGCGGAACTCGGCCGCAGCGATCGTCGCGTCGGCGAGTTGACGCAGCTGCTCGACAGGCCACAAAACCTGGTCTCCTACCACCTAGCGGAACTGCGCCGCTCCGGCATCGTGACCGCCCGTCGGAGTTCGGCCGACGGTCGCGACGTGTATTACCGGGCGGACTTGGTCCGCTGTCGCGATCTTCTTCGCGTGGCCGGGCTCGCGCTTCACTCGGGGCTCGCGCTGACGCCATCACCCCCCGTCGTCAACGCGCCCCGGCGGGCTCGGCCGCGGGTGCTGTTCTTGTGCACGGGCAACAGTGCCCGCTCGCAGATGGCCGAAGCGCTCGTCGAGCGACGATCTGCCGGCGCTGTCGAGGCGCGCAGCGCCGGCAGTCATCCCAAACCGCTGCACCTGGACGCCGTGCGCGTCATGGCGGCCCGCGGCATCGACATCGCCGGCCGCCCAACCAAGCCGCTCACCCGCTTCACGCGCCACCGCTTCGATCGGGTCATCACGCTGTGCGACAAGGTGCGCGAAATCTGCCCCGAGTTCCCGGGAGCACCGATCACCGCTCACTGGAGCATGGCTGACCCCGCCTCCGTCGGTGACAGCAACGCGTCGTCGTACGCGGCGTTCGAACACACCGCCGCCGACATCGACGGTCGCGTCGGTTTGCTGCTCGCCGATCTCATGACCACAACTGGAAAGGACCAACCATGGCTGATACCGACACAGTGAACGTCCGCTACCTGGTCGACGACGTCGCCGCGTCCGTCGACTTCTACACACGCCACTTCGGCTTTGAAGTCGGAATCAACAGTCCTGCCTTTGCCGACGCAACCCGCGGCAACCTTCGCCTCCTCATCTCCGGCCCAAAGAGTTCCGCGGGCCAAGCGATGACCGACGGCGAGAAGCCGGGTCCTGGAGGATGGAACCGGCTCCACTTCATCGTCGACGACCTCGACCAGGAGATCGACCGACTGTCGGCTGAAGGCGTGAAGTTCCGCAACGACGTGGTGTCGGGTCCGGGCGGCAAACAGGTCCTCGCCGTCGACCCGTCCGGCAACTTCGTCGAGCTGTTCCAACCCGCCACCGCCGTGTGATTTACGCTGCGGCGCCATGCCAGCGTGGAAGGCGATAGAGGAAGCTGAACCCGAGTTCGCGGCGCGGGTCCGCCGGCTGTTCGAGGCCGGTCGTCACAAGACGATCGCCACGCTGCGGGCCGACGGGTCACCGCGCATCTCCGGTATCGAGTGTGAGTTCGCCGATGGCGACCTCCGTTTCGGATCGATGACTGCTGCGCGCAAGGGTGCCGACCTCAAGCGCGACCCGCGCTTCGCTTTGCACGGCCCGACCTTCCATCCGGAGGAAGGAAAGGAGAGCGAGTGGCCGGGTGAAGCGAAGATCACCGGTCGCGCGATCACCGCTGACGGCGAGACATACGTCGCCGACATCAATGAAGTCGTCATCACCCGGCTCAACCCCGAGGCGACCAAGCTCGTCGTCGAGTCATGGACGCTCGAGCGAGGACTACGAATCGTGGAGCGCGACTAGACGCCGCTTTCCGAGGCTCTCGCACTCGCGGTAGCCGCCGTCAGCGAAGCCCGCCGTCCACTCGAACACGTTCCAGGCCTGCGAGCCCGAAACGCGCTGCGATCCGAAGTAGCTGGCGGCATACAGGGCGGTGAACCTGACTGGGCCCAGGAGCGCCCACTGCACGGAATGCCGCCACTCGTGTTCGAGCAGCGCGGTGTTGCTCCGGAACTGCTCTTCGTATCCGGCCTTCACGTTGATGGTGTTGCCCGTGGTGAAGACGTTCGACAAGCCGCGGTTGCTCAACCACCCGCCTTCGCAGACGACGGTGAGGTGCCGGTCGAACCGGATCTTGCCTCCGGTCGCGGCGTTCAGGGCCGCGGTCGCCGCCGTGATCGCCGAGTTCACGACGGCGACGGCGAGGTCGGTGCCTCGATTGGCCATTGAGCGATGGTACGGATTCCGTGCCAACCTGCGTGCGTGACGGAGGAATGCATGCACCTGAACGATCCCGCGCTCTGCACCATTTGCAACGGCAAAGACGCCGCGGGGCGCCGTATGGCCAGGCCAGCGAAAGCCGCCCCGAAGCCAGCGACGGTGAGGTCGGCGAAGGCGCCGTCCCGTTCGACGACCCGGATCACGCGCACCGTCGTATCCACGCAATCGCTCGACACGGCGGAGTCGGTCGAAGCGGACCGGTCTCGGTATCCGGAGGACCGGCAGGAGACATTCGACGCGTACGTCGAGGTGTTCTTCGGTACTGAGGCCCGCGACTTCCCCGGTGGCTGGACGCAGTTCCTACGGTGTGCAAGCGCTGAACCCGAACGAAAGGAAACGGCGCCGGCTCTCGTTGCCCGGGCCGAGCGACTCATGCGCGCCGCCGGCTACGAAGCCGACGACGCCGGACGCCCGTCGAAGGTGAGGCGCTGGCACCGGCCGAGCTGATTCTCAGCGGGCAAACCAGCGGCGGTAGAACGCGTCGGGCGCGAACGGGTTGCCGGCGGCCGTGACGAAGTTGACGTTCGACGCGTAAGGGGCGGCGCGCGCATCGCCTCCGATGTAGCCGAAGAAGAAACCGTCGTCCTCGGTGAGCAGCGGGTGCAATCGCATCGGCTCGAGGTTGAGCCGGCCGCCTGCGGTGCCATAGCGGGGGATGAGGATCTCGTCACGGAATGCCTTGTTCGACGTGAGCGCGTAGCGACCGCCATCGAAGCGCTGGCGTAGATAGGAATCGTCTGCGCCGAGCGCACGCAAAGCAGCAGACAGTCGGTTCTCGATCTTGGCCAGACGAACGCTTCCGTGAGGGACGGTGCCGTTTGTGACGTCGATCGCCTTGGCGTAACCGCCCGCGGAGCTGCGCACGATCTCAAAGTCGCGACCGCGCAGGCGGCGCATGATGCCGACGTCACCCGCGACCGCCTCGCCGCCGATGACCACGAGCCGGACATCGCGCTCCGAGGCGTCGATGAGGGAGCGGTACGGCGACGCAGGCATGCGGTTGGTCGGTGACCGGTCCGGCCGATTGATGACGACCAGATCAGCGACCTTCCCCGCCGCGACTGTTCCCGCTTCCGCCCACCGCAACGCGCGCGCCGGGTTGCGCGTGACCATGTCGACCAGCAGCCGGTCGAGCGCGACCTCGTCGCGCAGCGCCGGCACCTTGGTCCGACCACCAGCGAGCACGCGGGCGTCGCGCAACGCGATGTCGGCCACCTTCAGTTCGCCGAGGAGGTTGTTCGAGCCGCTCGGCGTCCAGTCGGTCCCCAACGAAACGGCAACGCCGGCCGCGAGCGCGTCGTACACCGAGGCGGTTCGCCCGTAGAGGAGCAAGTTGCTGAACGGCGACCACACGAGCTTGGCGCCGAGCCCGTCCGCCACCCTCGCTCCGGTCGCCGCACGCATCGCCGCAAAGTCCGAGGGCTCGAGCCCGACGCCATGCAGGATGACCGTGGCATCGGTAAGCACGCCGAGCGCCTTGATGCGTTCGAACTCGTGTCGTGACGACACGCTGTCGCCTGGCCGGCGCTCGCTGTCGCGCACGCCCTCGCCGAGGTGAACCAACCACGCATCGAGTGCGCCCGCTGCCATGGCGTGGCGTAATGCCGTCGACGCCGAGGTGAAGGACGCGTCCCCGACACTGGCGACGCGTTGATCGACGCGGTCACGGCCGAAATTCGCGCCACTGACGTTGCGCGCGAGCAGCCCGTCAACCGCCGGCTCGCCTGAGCTGCGTTCTCCTTGAATGGCCGTGACACCACCGAGCACGGAGCGCGCCTCGGCGTGCTTGAGCACCTCTTCGTACAAGCCGAGTGCATCGCTCGAGGTCAGGACGTGCTGCGGGTTCTCGACGCGACGAGCGAACTCGACCGGGCCGGCGCTACCGGCGGCGCCCCATTGGTAGCGATTCGCATACGGCTCGACGCCGAGCGGCCGCCCGACAGCCGGCTGGGCGTGCGCGCGTGGGGGCGGTGCCAGCGGCAACGCGGCGTACGACGGGTGGTCGTGGAGGTTGATCAGGCCCGGAAAGATCAGCCCGCGCGGTCCGGCGTCAACCACGCGGGCCCGCGAGGCGTCGACGCCGGCAGGGGTCTGTGTGCCCGCCCAGACCGCACGGATGGTGTGGCCGACCACCAACACGTTTCCGTCGGGGATGACGGTGTGGGCCTCGTCCATCGTGACGACCGCGCCGCGTAGCAACAACTCTGCTGGTTCGCGCAGTCCTGGTATCGCGTCGCGGACCGGCGCGACGCCCGGCTGGAAGACATACGGCGCGCCGTCGACGATGTCATCGATCAGTGGCGTTACAGGCTGCGAACCGATCGGCTCGGCGTAGGCGACGGGCGCCAGCGCCAAGAGCAGCCCGACGGCGGAGAGGAGTAGAGAGCGCCTCACGTCACAACCGTGACATCCCCGACCGGCTTGGTCGATCGCGTCGGTAAGACCAGCAGGACGGTCGCCAGTCCGCCGATCACGATTACCCACCAAATGCGGTCGAAGCGCTGCTCGGCGCTGACGCCGGTGTGGCCGAGGAGCGCGAAGGTAAGCGCGACGCCGAAGGTGCCGCCGAACTGGCGTCCGGCCTGCAGCACCGCGCCGCCAACGCCGCTGCGTCCCGGCGGGAGTGCCTGCGCCACCAGGCTCGACAATTGCGGGATGACGCACGCCACGCCGAGACCGCTGAAAATCATCGAAGGGAAGTAGTCGCGGAAGTAGTTGGCGTCCGGGCCCAGCATGGTGAGGCGGTACAAGCCTCCGCAGGCGTAGATGAGTCCGCCGACGAGAAGGATCGGCCGCTGCCCGATACGCCCGGCAAGTTTCCCCATGCGTGGCGCGACGAAGGCGACGATCGCCGGCCCGGGTGCCACACCGAGTCCCGCTTTGATGATCGACCAGTGCCACACCTGCGTGAGGAAGAGGATGGAGCTAAAGAACATCGCCGAGAACGCGACACCGAAGACGAGCATCGTGAGGTTGCCCCACGAGAAGTTCCGCGCCTTAAACAAGTCGAGGTCAAGGGCCGGCGCGTCGGTGCGGGACTGGTGGACGATGAACAGGGCCAGCGTGATCACACCCGCGACGATGAACGACACCGTCTTCGTGCCGAGCCAACCGTCGTCGGCGGTCACGATGAGTCCGTACGACAGCAGCGCTGCCGCGGTGGCCACGAGCGCGCTGCCGACGAATGACGGCACGCGCGCGTCCGGCGCTGACGACTCGCGCAGGTTCTTCACGCCGTCGACGATTGTGTAGACCCCGACGGGCAGATTGAGGAAGAACGCCGATCGCCATCCGAAGCCCTCGATGAGTGCCGCGCCGAGCGTCGGGCCGAGCGCTCCGGCCGCCGCGCCCGCCGCGCCCCACACGGCAACCGCGCGTGGCAGTTGGTCGTGGGCGAACGCGTGCATGACCAGCGCCAACGATGCCGGGATCAACGCGGCGGCGCCGGCAGCCTGCAGCACGCGGAACGCAATCAGCACCTCGACCGTTGGCGCCAGACCGCACGCCATCGAGGCGGCGGTGAACAGCGCCGAACCGATGAGGAACACGCGGCGATGGCCGACCTTGTCGGCGATCTTGCCAGCGGGAATGAGCAGCGCCGCGAACACGATCGTGTAGGCGTTGAGTACCCAGGACAATTGCGCGGCACTCGCATCGGAGAACGTGGCGGAGATGTCGGGGAACGCGACGTAGAGGACGGTCGTGTCGAGGAAGGTGGCCAGCGTCGCGAGGGACGCGATCGTGAGCGTCCGGCGCGAGTGCGCGTACATCGCGCCAGTCTGCCGCCCTAACGAGTCAACGCGGCGACCAGGTTCACGAGCACGGTCAGTACCACGGATCCGACGAGCATCGCCTTCCATGGGAAGAACACGCGCACCCTGGGCGAAGGATCGTCCGCCGCGTCTGCCAACCACGTATCCGCCCGCTGCTGCAATCGGCGCGGGCCGCCCGGGAACGCGCGCACGCCGAGGTTCAACACCAAGGTCAAGACAACCGACAGGACAAGTGAGAGCACGAGCCAACTCATGGCGTTCCTCTTACCCACCGCAGAGCCGCGGCCTACGCTCGCTCGATGAGCGACAACCCGTGGCTCGACCGGCGAGTCCTGAACTACGCCCACCAAGGAGGGGCGCGGGAAGCGCCGTCGAGCACGTTGTTCGCGCTGCGCCTAGCGGTAGCGGCCGGTGCGGACGGCTTGGAACTCGACGTGCACGCAACCGCCGACCGCACCGTCATGGTGTGCCACGACGCGACGGTCGACCGCACAACCGCGGGCAGTGGCGCGATCGCTCAGCTCGCTCACGCCGATTTACGCACGCTCGACAACGCGCACTGGTGGGTTCCGGGCGAGGTCGTCGCGCCGGGTCGCCCTGACGACGACTACGTCCACCGCGGGAAGGCATCGAAGGATCCCTCGTTCGGGATCGCGACGTTGCGCGACGTGCTCGAGGAGTTCCCGCACGTCTTCCTAAATCTCGACATCAAGCAGACGTCTCCGGCGGTCGAGCCTTACGAACAGCTCGTGGCCGACCTGCTGCGCGAGTTCGGGCGCACCGACGACGTGATCGTCGCGTCGTTCGACGACCGCGCCACCGAGTCGTTCAGCGCCATCGCGCCCGAAGTGAGCACGTCCTGCGGCACCGTGTTGACCACCACCATCTGGCAAGCGGTCCACGACGGCGCCGCCCTTCCCGCCACGCGCCACCACGCCCTCCAAGTACCGATGGCGGTTGGTGACATCGTCGTTGTCGATCAGCTGTTCGTCGAGCGCGCCCACGATCACGGACTGGCCGTACACGTGTGGACAATCGACGAGCCCGATGAGATGGATCGGCTCGTCGACTTGGGCGTCGACGGGATCATGACGGACCGGCCGTCAGTGCTCGAAGCGATCCTTCAGCGCCGCGGCGTCGCGTACGAGGCGCGTATCTGAGAGGTGGCAATGGGGCTGCGCCCCACGGCATCGGCCGCGGCGCGGGAGACGCCGGGGCGCCAGCAGACCGGCGCCGGACACGACGCCCGCCACCTTGTGCAAGTCTTTCGAGCCGATGGCTGCGCACGATTGCCCACCTGCGGATCCCTACGTGCTACGTCGGCCTTCGCCGGCGCGCTTCGCGCAACGCGCGGCCGAAGTGGGTGCGGCGATAGCGGCGCGGCTCGGGCCGAGCATCGCCCGGCGCGCCGCCGGCCGCTCGGTGCCCCTAACCGAGATGGCGGGCCCGATGCGCCGCGTCTGTGAGGACCTCGGCGCGACGTTCTTGAAGTACGCGCAGATCGTCGCCAGCGCCGAGAGCATTTTCGGCGCCGAGGTCGCGGCTGAATTCAGGAGTTGCCTCGACACGGGGCCGGTCGTGCCCTTCGCGCAGGTACAGCGCGAAATCGAACGCGCCACCGGGCAACCGATCGAGCGCGTGTTCGCGGAATTTGACCCCCAGCCGATCGGTCAGGCATCGCTCGCGGTGGTGCATCGCGCTCGCCTGCACGACGGCCGCGACGTGGCGGTCAAGGTGTTGCGGCCGGGCATCGAGGGACGCATCGCCGCCGATCTGATGCTGATGAAGCAGTTGCTCGGCTCGGTCGCCGACGTCTTCGCCGACGTCGTCGACGGCTTGCGTGAGCAACTCCAAGAGGAGCTCGACCTGCGCAACGAAGCGCGCACGATGGCGTACTTCCGGTCGCTGCCCGAACGCGCTGAGCTCCCGCTCGTCGTGGTGCCCGAGACCTACGACGAATTCTCGAGCCGGCGGGTGCTCGTGATGGAGTTCCTCGACGGTGTGGCCATCGACGACAGCGACTGGGCGGCGGCCTCGGGCATCGACGCCGGGCCGCTGGTCGAGCAGGTCGTCCAGGCGTGGTTCATGACCGCGTTGCGCGGGGGCATCTTCCATGGCGACATCCACGCCGGCAACATCCTGCTGATGACCGATGGGCGCGTCGGCCTCATCGATTGGGGCATCGTCGGCCGGCTCGACGACGACGCGCACCAGATGCTGCGCTCGATGGTCGCGGGCGCGCTGGGCGACGAGGCCGCCTGGCGCGACGTCGCCGACGCGTTCCTGGTGCAGATTCCCGACGACGCCAAGGAGCGCCTGGGTCTCGACACGGACATGCTCGCTCCAATGCTGGCGGAGCTACTGGGCGGCATGCTTTCGCGTCCGTTCGGCGAGGTCAGCTTGGCGGAACTGATCATGGAGCCGCGACGCCAGATCCGAGAGCTACGGCGTCAGCGTGATCCCGAGTGGCGTCCGCGCGGGCAACGTTCCGCGTTCGAACGCATCACTGAGATGCGCCGCCGGGACGTCGACATCGAACCCGTGGACCGCGGGATGATCCTGTTGGCGAAGCAACTGGCGTACTTCGAGCGCTACGGCAAGCTCTACCTCGCCGACCGTCCCCTGCTCGCCGACGCGGCGTTCTTCCAATCCGTGCTCGACGCCGGCACTCTCGTCTCCGACGGCTGACGCTCGGCAGCTCAGCAGGAGTTTGCGGCGTGAGACGCATCCGGATCGTGCTGCTGTGCACCGCCGTAGCGCTCGTCGCGTCCGGCTGCGGGAGCTTCGGCTCCACCGCCTCGGACAAGGGCGGCACCACCACCCTGCTCGGTGAGGGCGACGAGATCGGCAGCGGCTTCACTACCGCGGCGACCGCGCCGAGGACAACGACGACGACGACGGCACCGCCGACGACCGAGCCGCCATGTCCGTACACCGATCGAGTCTCGGAGATCGAGTACGACGGTCGGCTCCGCCTCACTCTGACGATCTCGCATCTCTGCCCCAACAAGGTCGACGACATCGGACTCTCCCTCCGGGTGACGAACCTCTCGGACGATCCGATCCACTACGACAAGAACCAGGCGCACTTCTTCTCGCTGCTCCCGCACCCACCAGGCAGCGGGCGCATCCGGTGGGAGGACACGAACTGCCAGCCGCCGTCGGGTGCCCGCAACGAGCCGGCCGGGGTCTTCCCCGCCGGCGCCACGCTCACGTTCAACGGGTTGTATCCGGCGCCGGAGTCGGTCGGCGATCGGGAGAAGTGTCGTCGTCTCGAGGTCGGCAGCTACACGGCCAACGCAGTGTTCCTCGTGTGTGAAGGCGCCGCCTACACCGACGGCTACTGCGACATCTCCAAGGACACGCAGTACAAGGCGACCCCCGTCCTCATCGACGTCCGCGCCTGAACGTGGTCTAGCAAGCGACGCACTAGCTCGTGGCGTCACGGCCAATCCGTCTCATCGCGACGAGCGCCATGATGGGCGGCATCGCCGCGAGCGCAAGACGCATTGCGCGATCTCCGGCTTGGCTGGGCGACCAGCGGGCGAAGCGGCCGCTGTCCGTCGGTAACCACCAGGCCAGCCCGACGGTCGCGATCGCGACGGCCGCGGCCAACGCGGCCGCTCGTCCCGAGCGTGCCAGTACCTCGCGCAGGGCTGAACGCGAGACGAGCGTGGCGAGGGGTACTGCGATCGCCCCGACCGCGAAGAGCGTGGCGATGGGCGCGATCGACGAGGCGACTACCAGCGCGCCAGCGACGGCTGCCTCGCGGCGCAGCAACGGCGTGGTGCGATCCACGGCGGCGCGACCGACGCGTTGCAGCGCTTCGAGAATTGGCGCGGTCAACGCGCGAGCGGTCATCACGACGCGACTGCGGGCCGTGGCGAGTGGTCGTGGCCGTGCGGTGATCCCCCTTCCGGCCGCGCCGGGGAACGGGTCAGGGATGCCAGCATCGACAAGGGCACACCATGGGCAGCGCCAGGCGCGCACGCGCCCGACGCAGAGGTGTTGCGCGCTGCGACGGCATGGGCGGAGCCGTTGTTCCGCTCCAACGAGAGCGCGCGTCCAGGCCGTCGCTTGTGGCCGGAGCCGGCCGAGCGTGGGCGGTGCGGTAAGCGCGACGCATCCGAGCAGCCGGACCCGCCATGGCAGAGAACGCCACGGCACCGCGAACGGGGCGGGGGCGAGCCGGCCCCATCGCGCCGGTAGGCGACGGCGCCGCGCGTGCGCGGCGAGGTCGGGGGGAGGGCCCCCTCCACGCCACGCACCGGCGAACGGGTGTCGTCCCTCGCGGAGTAAAAGCAGTACGAGCACCGCGACTGCGAAGAGGTCCGCGCTCGCGCGCCGCTCACGCACCTGCAAGTCGCGCCCGTGCAGCTCGGGCGCGGTGAATTCGGGTTTGCCGACCGGGCACGGATGCACGACGCCGTCGGCGTCGGTCACCTGAAAGCTGTCGCAGTCGACGAGGGCGACGGTCGCTTGCGCGTCGACGAGGACGTTCGATTCGTTGAGATCGCCGACGACCGCACCGGTCGCATGTACGGCGGCAACCGCGGTGGCGAGGTTGCCTGCCGTGTGAATCAAGTAACGCGTGTTAAAGCCGGGCGCGACCTGCCTCCTCGTCTTCGGGTTGTACAGCTGATGGATCGGCCGGAAGCAATTCGGGTCGAAGCGGTCCATCACGAAGCCGCGCACCGCGCCGTCGGCGTCGACCACTAGTTCGCGGGGCCACGCGAGGCGCGCCCCGGACGCCGGCGGCGGCGGGTGCTCGACCATCAGCCGCAGCTTCGCGGCGCGCTCAGCGCGCGGGGCGCGATAGAGCTTCACGGCCAGCTTCGGCTCGCCGCGCAGCTCGTAGACGTCGGCTTCGCCGCCGGCGCCGAGCTTGCTACCCAGGGCCAGTTCGTTAGCTCGCCGCACGTGGCTCGCTCACGAGCAGGGCGAGCGTGACGTCGTCATCGGTGCGGTCGCGGACGCGCGCTGAGGCGAGGAACGCACCAAGTTGCGCGTCGTCGCCCCCGCGGCGCGCGTATGCGAACAGCGGGGAGAAGAACGGCTCGTGCGCCGCACCGGTGACGCCGTCGAACGCAAGCAAAGCGAGGCCGTCGCTCATCACTGCCACATCAGCGTCGGAGGAATCCGTCCGGGCAGACACCGTCGCCTTCGCCCACGAACTCGACGTGAGGAAGACCGTCTCGTTGAGGTACTCGCCCTTGTCGCCGGTGACAACGTGCCACGCGTCATCACCGTTTCGCACGACGACGCCGGCGTCGCCCACCACGGCGGCGCCCAACGTCGCGCCGGTGACGACCACGACCGCGATGGTGCAGGCGAGCGACGCCAACGGCACGTCATCGGAAGCCGCGAGCGCCTCGAGCGCGGCCCGCGCCGCGCGCACCGCGTCCACGGCGACCGCCTCGCCGTCAAAGTCGACCATCGCGTCGGCGCACGCCGCGGCGACTGCGGCGGCGGCTGCGGTCGACGCGCCGAGCGCCGCGTTGGCCGCGCTACCCGCACCGTCCGCGACCGCGGCCACGACACCGCGCTCGCCCGGCAACCGCCCGGCTGCCCACGCGTCCTGGCACCCGAGGCCGTCGCGAAGGTGACTGGTACCGACCGCCGACGCGGCAACCGTGCGCCACGCCGTCACCGCGGTCGTGGTCACACCACCGCCCAGCCGTCGACGGGCGGCAGCGCCGTCTGATCGCCCGGCCGCGAGGACGACACCTGACGCTGGCTGCGCGACAGCCACAAGAACAGTTCGGTGAACGCGAGGCCGCGCAGTTTCAGCGGCGGCCGAACCGCGATTTGGCCGAGCGTGTCCATGTCGGCACCGTCGACGCCGACGGCGAAGAACGCCAGCCCGTTCGCTTCTTCCGCGTCGTGCACGCGCTTGGCCGCCGTCTTCCAGTCGTCGGTCGGCTTGCCGTCGGTGATCAGGAACACCCACGGGCGGTAATACGGCACGCCGTTGGTGCGGTACGCCGCCTTACGGGCGTCGAGCCGGTCGAGTGCGACTTCGATGGCGTGGCCCATCGGGGTCCCGCCGTCGGCGGCCAACGTGATCGGTGTGAAGTCCGACGCGGTCGTGAACTCGGTGACGACCTGCACGGCGCCGCCGAAGGTGACCACGGCGACCTCGACGCGTTCGCGAGCCAGTGGGTCACCGCCGACGTCGGCCGCGAACTCCCGCAGCCCTTCGTTCAGCGCGGCGATGGCGCGGCCCTGCATGGAACCGGACGTATCGAGCAGCAGCACGCACGCGCAGCGCGGCTCAGGATTGATGGCGAATTCGACCGCGTCGAGTTCAGATGGGGCGGTAAGGGCTTCGGACACGGGCGCGTCTCACTTTCGAGAGGCTCCGCCCGCCCACCAGTCAACCACGTCGCGACACGAAACCGGCGAACATCGATGCTCCAGACCCACGCACAGACCTTTTTGATTTGTCGGTAAGTCGGTCGGGGTGGTGTGGTTCGAATGAGTGAGTGGGCGAGGCGGGACTTGAACCCGCACATCCTTACGGACACAGGAACCTGAATCCTGCGCGTCTGCCAATTCCGCCACTCGCCCGAGTGGAGCGTTCAGGGTAGCGGACGGCTCCCAATCCGAGCGCAGCCAAACGCCCAGGGTCTGGCGGCTCTAAAGCGACACCGGCCCCACGTCGACCGCGGCTTCGCGACTTCGCAGTTCGCGCTTTGGTACGAGGCGGCCCGCGAGCTGTAGGACGCGACGATCGCGACGCCGTCGAGCGTGATCGGTTGCCGCACGCCGTTGAGCAGCCGCTCCTGGTGCAGATGACTGCCATCGGATCGACCGGTGCTGCCGACGCGTCCGACGACGGTGTCGCCGGCCACCTGCTGTCCGGTTGTGACGAGGATCTCGGACAGGTGCGCGTACAACGTCGTCCAACCGCCGCCATGGTCGACGACGACCATGTTCCCGTAGCCCGCGTGCTGTCGTACGTTGGCGACACCCGCACCGCCGGCGAGAACCGGCTGACCGAAGTCAGCTTCACCCGATCCCGGCAGGTTCCAGTCCACGGCAAAGCGAGGGTGCCCGCGGTAGGTCCGGGCGAACCACACCTGTCCGCAAGCGAACGGCGAATGCAGTTCTGGGAGCGGGGTCGCGGCCACGGCTGGCGGTGCAGACGCCACGGCTACGCCACTGAAGAGAGCGACGGCGAGGGCCATGCCGCCGAGGACGCGGACCCGTGTGTGGACGCGCGCCAAGACAGTGGCGTGAACTGGCATATCTCCAGTCTTGGCGGCTGGAGCCGCGAAAGTGAAATCGGCGACCAGGTCACCTGAGCTGCAGAGTCGTGTTCTACGGGCAGTTGATGCGGATGTCGCGGCGATCGGTGCGGCACTCATCTGAGTCGCCGGAGCCGTCGGCGATGTCGCCGCCAACCCCGTCGCGAGTTTCGAGAATGTCTCTGCCGTTGCCGCCCACCAATTTGTCCGTGCCGTCCCGGCCGAACAGCCGGTCGCTGCCTGGGCCGCCGTAGATGGTGTCGTCGCCGGGCCCGCCGTAGATCGCGTCGTTGCCACCCAAGCCGTAGATCGTGTCGTCCCCGCCGTTGCCGCAGATCACGTCGGGCCCAGGCGTGCCCCGAATCGTGTCCGGTCGCTGGGTACCGCCGATGGTGCAGCGGCGCGCCAACGTGACGTAAGTCGACGCTGTCGCAGTCTGCTCGTCCGCTGCCACGGCGCGGGCCACGATGTCGTTGCGGCCAGGGTCCAGAAGCGCAGCCGGGATGACGAACGTGAAGTCACCATCGGTCTCGACCGCCGCATTGCCCAATGTGGTTCCGTTGAGGTCGATCTCCACGCGACTGATGCCGCTAACGCTGATACCGGCCAGCGCGGGTGAGAGCTGTGCTGGGTCAGCGACTTCCGTGCAGGTACCGCCGGTGGACTCGGCGATCGTGCGCAGCGACTCGCCCGCTCCGCACCCCGCTGTGGCGGTGCCGACAGCGAAGGTGAAGATGATTGCGCCGGAGTCGACCGCGTCCTGGAGCGGAGACCCGGGACCGGTGGAGATAGGGCTGAGCCCGTCGGACAGAAAGATGACAATGTTCCGCTCGCCTGACACGAGCAGCGAGTTCGCCTGTGCGATCGCCCCGTCGAAGTCGGTACCGCCCGTGCTCATAACGGCGCGCAAAGCGTCTTCGACGTCAGGGGTGCCGTTGCCGTCGGCGTCGGTGTTGGGCTTCGTGGTCGTCTGCACACCGCTGGCGGGGCCGACGTCGATTATCTCGGCGGTGTCGTCGAATACCACGAGGCTCACGTCGACATCGCTGGGAGCTTGATCGTTGAATCCCGCGAGCCCCGCGATCTCACAGTCGAGGATGGTGTCGGCGGCGGCGTCGCCGTTCGGGTCACCGCAGGATCCGCCGGCGGCCGCTGTGCTCCCCGAGTTGTCCATGACGTAGATGATGTTGATTGGCTGCGACGTCGCGCTGCCGTCATCGGCGTTTCCCGTCACCGTGACAGGGTCACCAGGCTGCACCGCGGTCCCAGGTAGCGGTGCGGTGATCGTGACCGTCAACTCGTCCGCCGCTCTTGCCGCGTCCATCGTCACGGCCGATGCCGCGGCGATCGTGGTTGCTGCCACCGTCGCCGAAAGCCACCCGCGGGCCACCCTCATCCTCTTCCCTCACCTCCCGGTCGGCAGCGACCTTACCTTCGGTCCGGGGGTTGTGATCGCCGGCGTTAGCCGCCAACGCCGACGGGGCGGTCTCCTTCGAGGGCGACGCGAATCATGTTGCGGCGGGCGTCGCCGAAGTCCCGCAGCGCGTAGTGCATCGTGCAGCGGTTGTCCCAAAAGGCCAGGTCACCGGCCTCCCAGCGCCAGCGCATCATGCCGTCGGGTCGCGTCGCCACGTCTTGGATGACGTTGAGCAGCGCGTCGGACTCGGCGCGGCGCAGCCCGTCGATCTTGATGGTGAACAGCGGATTGACGAACACGCTGCGCTTGCCGGTCTCGGGGTGCACGCGGATGACGGGGTGCCGCATCGGCGGGGCGGCGGCGTTGGCCATGGCCTTGGCGCCGCCGGTGTTGTCGCGGGTGGCGAAGAACCCGTCGGCCTTGGCCGACGAATGCGTGGCGGTGAGACCCTCGAGGAAGGACTGGAGCGTGGGCGAGAGCGCCTCGTAGGCCGAGCACATGTCGACCCAGATGGTGTCGCCGCCCACGTCGGGGACGACCTCGGCATGCAACATGGCGCCAAGCGGCGGGCGCTCTTGGTAGGTGAGGTCGCTGTGCCACACGTCGGCCCGGGCGCCTTCTTCGGAGTCGAGCGCCAAGACTTCGGGGTGGCCTTCGACCGCGGGTTCGACGGGATGCGCGGGTGTCGGCTCGCCGAAACGAGTCGCCAGCTTGGTCATGTCGGCGGGGCTGAGCGACTGGCCGCGGAAGAACAGCACCTTGTGGTCGAGCAGCGCGGCGCGGATGGCGGCAACCGTGGCCTCTTCGATGCCCGGTTCGAGCGTGACGCCGCTGACCACCGCGCCGAGAACCGGGGTGACGGGAGCAACCTGCACACCGTCAGCGTAAAACTATTGACGTGATCGAGCCGTCGGGAACCGCCACCGTCGAGCGTGTGCAGCTCGACGACACGTCGTGGGTCGACGTGTCGCGGGGTTGGCTCGACGGCGCCGACGAGCTGTTCGAGGCGTTGCTCAACGGCGTGGCCTGGCAGCCGAGCAAGATCTTCCGGTACGAGAAGTGGATCGACGAGCGGCGTCTCGGCGCCGGCTGGTCGCGTGGGCGGCCGCTGCCGCACCCGTCGCTCGCCGCGATCCACAAGAAACTCCAGCGCGACTACCAGGCCACCTTCAACGGCTTCGGGATGATCCACTACCGCAACGCCGGCGACGGGCAGGCGTTTCACCGCGACACAGACATGCGCTGGCTCGACGACACGGTCATCGCCAT
Organism: uncultured Actinomycetes bacterium; assembly: GCA_963722185.1. GTDB lineage: Bacteria > Actinomycetota > Acidimicrobiia > Acidimicrobiales > JACCXE01 > JACCXE01. Next base: position 473,060 of record CAVRKD010000001.1, read on the forward strand.
CCTCACCCTGGGCGCCAAGCGACCGTGGCTTTTGCGCCCGCGGGCGGTCCGCAACGACCTGTCCGCCGTCGACGGGTTGCGGGGCGCCACGCACGACCTGTCACCCGGCCCCGGCGACCTCATCGTGATGGGCGGCGCCTGCCAAGCGAATTGGGAACACTCGGTCCCGTACCTCAACCAGCTCGGCGTCGGCATCCGCATCTCGCTGCAATGGCGCTACGCCCGCAAAGTCGGCCAACCCTTCATGGGCCCCGGCTACAGCGCCCCCCTCACCTACGACAAGAACCGCTGACTCGGGCGCAACGCCGCCACCACCGTTCTGAGTAGGTCCTCTCCGGTTATGCCGGAGTAGACGTACTCAGAACAGTCTTGGACCGAGCCGCGCGTCGGTCCGCGAGCGCCGTCCGGATACGAACGAGCGTTCCGGCCGGGTCGCGGTAGACCTGGTCGAAGGTCACCCGTTCGAAATGCCAGCCCATGGCCTCCAGTGCCTCTTGGCGCCTCGCGTCGCGCTCAACCTGGGTCTTCGTGGAGTGGAATCGCCGACTGTCGGCTTCGACGGCGACGAGGTCGTCGACAAACGCGGCATCGATCTTGTACTTGGTTCTCGGAACGGGAAAATTGCGGACGTAGTGGCCGAGGCCGCCGGCGATCAGCACGTGGCCGAGTTCGATCTCCAGCACGCTCTTGGCCGGCAGCCCACGCGGTCGGGTGAGCATCACCTTGCGCAGGCGCGCCGCTCCCGGCACACCCCGACCACCTTCGAGACTGAGAGCTCGCCAGATTCGCGTCTCCGCGGTGAGTCGCTGGTCCAGGGCCGACTCGACGGCGCGTTCGACCGCTACAGCGTCGGCGACCGACGAGTAGTCGATCAGGCAACGCTCGATGGATGTTCCGACGAGACCGCGGACCCGCCGGGTCTCCGTCACCGGTCGCCGCGATCGGAATACATGGACGCCCTCCGGCACCGGTCGCTGTGACTGGCCCATCGTGATCTGGATCTCCTCGCGCTCTTCGGCACCGTCGAGCCGGTGGAGCGCGGCGAGAGTTTCGTGCGACGGGTAGGCGCCTTCGCCGCACGCTTTCAACGCCGCTCGCACGCGTTGTTCCCACGTCGGATCGGCGCATCCGATGATGTACACGCCCGGATGTGGCTGGAGCCAGCGGGCGGCTGCCATCCGTGTTTCCACGTGGTGGTGGGTGCCGCCTGCGCGAACCACGTCCGCAAAGTCGATGACGTTCTTTTGCTCGGCGGCGATGGCCGCGATCCGTTGGTCGAAGGATCCCATCGCCATAGACAACTCGGGGGGTGTAACACCCAGCCGTCGGTCCACGTTCTGAGTAGACCCTTGCCGCCTATACCGGAGAGGACCTACTCAGAACGGGGTGGACGGGGCAGTGAGCGTCGCGGAGGGAAGGCGTCACACCGTCGAACTAGCGTTGGCGGGGCCAATGGGACTGCAACAGGTCGAACGTCGATTGGAGCGCCTCGTCGAAGGGGTGTTCTCGAAAGCCTTTCGCGGCGGGCTTCAGCCCGTCGAGCTTGGCCGTCGCCTCACGCGGGAGATGGAGGCGGGGCGGACGGTGTCGGTGCGCGGCACCGTCGCACCGAACTATGCCGTCATCACCATCAGCGAGATCGACGCCGAGCGGTTCGAAACGTTCGCCGACGCGCTCGTCCACGAGCTCGAAGACGCCATGCGCGAGCACGCCCGCGACCGCGGCTACCGCTTCATCGGTCCGGTACAGGTGCAGCTGTACCAAGACCCCGACTTCAAGAAGAGCGAGTACACCCTCGTGGTCGAGGTGCGCCAGGGGCCGGGCGGGCTCCCCGCGGCGGCACTCGTCACCAACGACGGCACCCGCATGGCCATCGGTGAGGACCCGGTGCGCATCGGTCGCTCGCCCGAGTCCGACGTCGTGCTGACCGATTCCACCGTCAGCCGCCAGCACGCCGAGATCGTGCGCGACAGCGACGCCTGGGTCATCCGCGACCTCGGATCCAGCAACGGGACCAAGGTCAACGGCGCCGGCGTCGTCGATCAGGTGCTCGCCGATGGCGACGAGATCCGCGTCGGCTCCGTCACGCTCCGCTTCGAGATGTCGTAGACGGGTACGCGTCCGAGACATGCCCGACAGCCTCCTTACCGTCCTCCGATTGCTGCTGCTCTCGCTCGTGTGGCTCTTCTTCGTGCGGGTTCTCTTTCTCCTTGCAGCCAAGCCGCGCGCCGCTACGGCAGTCGCAGCACCTCCGGCGGCACCGCCCGTCACCCAAGCGCCCGCTCCCAGTGGCGGACGGGCGTCGTCAGGCAAAGCCTCGCTGCGCGTTGTGAGCGCCGGGCCGATGGCGCACGCCGAGTTCGTCGTCGGCAACGAGGCGACCGTGGGACGCGGTCAGGGATGTCAGGTGCAGTTGAACGACTCGATGGTCAGCCAACTCCACGCCCGCCTCTTTCGCACGGACCGCGCCCTGCACATCGAAGACCTGGGTTCCACCAACGGCACGTTCGTCAACGGCAAGAAGGTCAGCGCCCCGGCGCGGCTGAAGAAGGGCGACCGCGTCCGCGTCGGTCCGATCGAACTCGAGGTCGTGAATTGACCGAGCACCAGAGCGAAGCGGAGGGGCGCAGGGCTATTTGCACAGTTCCGACACCGACGGCGCAGCCGGCGGTTTCGCCCGGTCGTCATGAAGGCACGGTCCGAAGGACGGTGCCTTCATGACGTCGTTGCGGACGGGCGCGGTCACCGACGTCGGTCGGGTGCGCACCAACAACGAAGACCAGCTGCTCGTCACCGAGTCGCTGTTCGCCGTGGCCGACGGGATGGGTGGCCACGCCGCCGGCGAGGTGGCCGCGCAGGTGGCGGTCGACACGTTGCGCGACGTTTTCGCCGAGAACCCGACCGCCGACGGCCTCATCGACGCCACCCGCCTGGCGAACATGAACGTCATCGCCCGCTCCGAGTCCGACGCCGCGACGCGTGGCATGGGCACCACAGTCTGCGCGGCCGCGCTGGTACCCAACGACGACGGTACCGGCGAGACAATGGTCATCGTCAACGTGGGCGACTCGCGCGCCTACCTATTGCGCGACGGCGAACTGAGTCAGATCACCGAGGACCACTCGGTGGCCGACGAGCTCATGCGCGCTGGCCAACTCAGCGAAGAGCAGGCGGCCGTCGATCGCCGCCGACACGTGCTGACACGCGTCCTCGGCATGGACGCGACGGTCACGCCCGACCGCTTCGACATCGACCCGTTCCGCGGCGACCGGCTGCTGCTGGCGTCCGACGGGCTGACCAATGAAGTTGCCGACGCCGAGATCGCGTCGATCCTGCGCCGCATCGAGGATCCCGGAGAAGCCGCCCGCGAACTCGTGCGCGTCGCCAAGACCAACGGTGGCGCCGACAACATCACTGTGATCCTCATCGACGTCACCGACGACGACGGCAAAGCCGCCGGCGCAAGCGAGGCGCTGGCGAAGGAACCGCCGCGGCCCCGCGGCTTGATCACCGCCGCCGAGCGCGACTCGAAGCTGCGTGATCTCGGCGAACCGTCGGCGGCGTCGACGGTCGACCGACCAATCGCGTTCGACGAACCAACCAGACGATTCCGAGGACTGCGCATCACGGCGTTCGGGCTCGCAGTGTTGCTTATCGTCGGTTTGGCGTTCGGTGCTTTCACCTACTTCGGGCGACCGTGGTACGTCGGTGCCGAGGGGGGCAACGTCGCGTTGTTCCGCGGTGACAGCGACGGCCTCATCAAACAGAAGCTCGTGCGGGACACCAACGTCCCGGTCAGCTCGCTGAACGGCATCGCGCGCGAACGCGTGACGCGGGGCCAGACCTTCGATTCGCGCTCCGAGGCTGAGGCCTACATCGCCCGCATAACCGCGCCGACCTCTACCACGACCACGACCGCGTCCACGTTGCTCGGCGCGACGACGACGTCGACGACACCCGTGGCCACGTCGATCTACAAACCGCCGGCATCACCGACCCCGTGACCGCGCCCGCGTTGCGCCCATCCGAGGCGGGCACCGGCCTCAGCCTGCTGGCGGTGGCGGGAGTAATCGTCGGCGCGGCATACGCGTTGTCGAGCCTCGGCGAGACGGCCTCGCTTCCCGTCAACCTGCTGCCGTTCCTCGCTGCCATCTTCGGACTGGGAGCGATTGCGTATGTCGCCGTGCGTCGCCTGGCACCGAGCGCCGAGTCGGCGCTGCTTCCCATCGTGGCCTTGCTCAACGGTTTGGGGTACGTCGTCATCGCCCGGCTCGACCGTGACCTCGCCGCCAACCAGGCCACGTGGACCGCCGTCGGCGTGGCGGCTTTCGTAGGCACGCTCCTGGTGGTGCGCCGCGCCGCCGACCTCGAGCGCTACCGCTATCTGCTCGCGCTCGCCGGGATCATGCTGCTGCTCGCTCCGCTCATGCCCGGCATCGGGTCGACCAAGAACGGCGCCCGCCTGTGGCTCGAGCTCGGACCGTTCAGCTTCCAGCCCGGTGAGCTGGCGAAACTGGCGCTCGCCATCTTCTTCGCCAGCTACCTCATCGATCGGCGTGAGCTTCTGATACCGGGAAACCTTCCCGGTCGCGACATGGCGGCGCGGGCCCGCGCCATGGGCCCGTTGGTCGGTGCGTGGGCGTTGTCGCTCATCGTGATGGTGGCCGAGAAGGACCTCGGCTCCTCGGCGCTGTTCTTCGCCCTGTTCGTTTCCATGCTGTGGGTGGCCGCGGGCGGTCTGTTGTGGCCCCTCGTCGGGTTCGCCATGTTCGCCGGCGGATCGCTGTTCGCGTGGGCGTCGTTCGCGCACGTGCAAGAACGGGTCCGCATCTGGATCGACCCGTGGGAGAAGGCCTCGAGCGAGGGGTTCCAACTTCTGCAGGCGAGCTTCGCCTTCGCCGCCGGCGGGGTCGTTGGCACCGGACTGGCACGTGGCGCGCCGCAGAAGATCCCCGCCGTCAGCACCGACTTGATCTTCGCCGCCATCGGCGAAGAACTCGGCCTACTGGGAGCGTCCGCCGTCATCGCCGCGTTCGCGCTAATCGTCGTCATCGGCTTACGGATCGCCCAACGCGCCGAGCGGCCCTTCGAGCAACTGCTGGCCGTGGGACTGACCACCATCATCGGCGTGCAGAGCTGCCTCATCATCGGCGGCGTCACCCGCCTCGTTCCCTTGACCGGCATCACGTTGCCGTTCGTGTCCTACGGCGGGTCGTCGGTGATCGCCAACTGGATCCTCATCGCCCTGCTGCTGCGCATCTCGTCGGGCGACCGGAAAACGGCGAGGGTGCGATGACCGACCGCATCCACAAGCTCGGCCTCATCCTCGGCGTCGTCTTCTGCCTGCTCCTCGCCGCGCTCGACGCGACTCCAGGTCGTCGATGCCTCGAAGTTGTCGAACGACCCGCGCAACAAGCGCGGGCTGATCGCGGCGTTCAGCGCGGAGCGCGGTGTCATCCAGACGATCGACGGCGTACTGCTCGCGCGCTCGGTCCCGAGCTCCGACGAGTTCAAGCGCCAGCGTGAGTATCCCGAGGGCGCGCTGTTCGCACCGGTGACGGGCTATCTATCGTTCACGTTTGGCGCCGAGGGTGCCGAAAGCGCCTTCAACAGCGACCTCACCGGTGGCTCGCTGCCCGAGGGCGACGACAGCCTGCGGAACCTGCTCTCCGGCAAGAAGCAGACGGGCGACGTGACCCTCACGGTGAACGCCGCCGTGCAACGTGCGGCCGCTGAGGGGCTAGGGGGCAAGCGCGGCGCGGTCGTCGCGCTCGATCCGACCACCGGCGCGATTCTCGCCATGGTCAACTTCCCGAGCTTCGACCCGAACCCGTTGGCGGCCCATGACCAAGACGGCGTGCAGGCGGCCTGGACCGAGCTACAAAACGATTCTGCGAAGCCGCTGCTGCCGCGCGGCTACCGCGAGTCCTACCCGCCCGGTTCGACCTTCAAGGTCGTCACCGCCGCCGCGGCGTTCGACCACAAGCCGGAACTGACGACCAAGGACTATCCCAACCTGCGGCAACTCGACCTCCCGCGTACCGAGAAGGATCTGCCGAACTTCGGTGGCAGTTCGTGCGGCGGCATCATGGCCGACCTGCTGCGCGTCAGCTGCAACACCGGCTTCGCCCAAGTCGGCCTCGACCTCGGCGGCGAAGCGTTGTCCGCCGAGGCCTCGGCGTTCGGGTTCGACGAGAAGCCGCCGTTCGACTTACCGGCCGCGGCGGCGTCGCATTTTCCGCCCGCCAGCGAATTCAACCGCAACGAGCCCGGCCTCGCCTTCTCGGCCATCGGCCAGCAGAACGTCAGCGCCACGCCGTTGCAGATGGCGCTGGTCGCTGCCGCCATCGCCAACGGCGGCATCATCATGAAGCCGCACGTGCTCGACCACGTCACCGACGAGCGCGGCGTCACCGTGCGCACGGCCAAGCCCGAGGCGTGGCGCACGGCCACGTCGGGAGCGACCGCCAGCGTGCTGCGTCAGATGATGATCGACGTCGCCCGCCGCGGCACCGCCACTCGCGCACAGATCTCCGGTGTCACGGTGGCCGCCAAGACGGGCACCGCCCAGACGATCGGTAAGAACGCCCACGCATGGCTGATCGCGTTCGCGCCGGCGGAGGCACCGAAGATCGCCCTGGCCGTCATCGTCGAAAGCCAACCGGGCCTCGAAGAGAATCAGACCGGTGGCCGAGTCGCCGCCCCGATCGCGCAGCGTGTGATGCGAGCGGCGCTCGGTGTTTAGCGTGACCAACCAATACCCTGTGGCCGCTCATGGCTGATCGTCCCGCTCCCATCTTCGGAGGCCGTTACCAACTCCGGCGCCGCATCGCCCGCGGCGGGATGGCCGAGGTGTTCCTGGCGCACGACCGGATGCTCGATCGCCCGGTAGCGCTCAAGGTGTTGTTCCAGGAGCTGTCGACGGATCCGAACTTCGTCGAACGCTTCCGCCGTGAGGCCCAGGCGGCCGCCAACCTCAGCCACCCCAACATCGTCTCCATCTACGACTGGGGGGAAGAGCAGGGCACCTATTACATCGTGATGGAACTGGTCGACGGGCGCCCGCTGTCGACGATGCTCAAGGCCGAGGGATCGCTGTTGGCAGACCGCGCGGCTGACATCGGCGCGGCCGTGGCCTCGGCGCTCGCCTTTGCCCACAAGCACGGCGTCACCCACCGCGACATCAAACCGGGCAACGTGCTCATCGACGCCACCGGCAACGTGAAGCTCGCCGACTTCGGCATCGCCCGCGCCAAGGATTCGGTCGAGGACAACCTCACCCAGACCGGCGCCGTGATGGGCACCGCCACCTACTTCTCGCCGGAGCAGGCACAAGGCTGGGGGGTCGACGCCCGCAGCGACATCTACAGCCTCGGCGTGGTGCTCTACGAAATGGTGTGCGGCAAGCCGCCGTTCACCGGCAGCAACCCCGTCGCCGTCGCCACCAAGCACGTCAGCGAGCAGCCGCCGCGTCCGGTGTCGATCAACCCGAACCTCTCGCCGGCGTTCGAGTCCATCATTCTCACGTGCCTCGCCAAAGAGGCCGACGACCGTTACGCGTCCGCCGACGACCTGCGCGCCGACTTGCTGCGGTTCCGCCAGGGCCGCGCGGTTGCCGCGCAGCCTTTCGACGACGACTACGACAGCGACGCCAACACCACGCAGGCGCTTCCGCGTACGCAAGCGACCCGCGCGATGCGAAGCGGCGATCCGACCGTGGCCCAGCGCGCCGTTGGACCGGTACCGCCGGAGGTGCGCCGCCGGACGACGGCGTATGTGGTCATGCTGGTCGCGCTGCTGGCGACCTTCGCCGGCCTGCTGTTCCTCCTCGCACGCGAAACCGGCGTTTTGGATAACGGCGCCAAAGTCCAGGTCGACGTGCCCAACGTGGTCGGGGTCGACCAGGCCACCGCGAAGTCGGCGCTGGAAGAACGCGGGTTCACCGTGAAGGTGGAGGAGGCGCCCAATGTCCTCGACGACGAGATCGTGTTCGAACAGGCCCCGCAGGGCGGCACCCGTGCCGACAAGAACTCCGAAGTGACCATCAAGGTCTCGACCGGCCCCGAAGTTGTGACCGTGCCCAACGTGATCGGCAAACAGAAAGACGCCGCGCAGCAGATCCTGGAAGAGCGGGGCTTCGTCGTGACGTTGGCGGAGGAAGCCGACGACGACGCGCCGATTGGCACAGTCATCAGACAAGACCCGCTCGGCGGCAGTGAACTCGATTCGGGCTCGACGGTGAAGATCACCGTGTCGTCGGGTGAGAAGGAATACACAGTGCCCAACGTCGTCGGCAAGACAGAGGAGGACGCCGTCGACGCGCTCCGAAACGCCGAGGGTGACTTCGTGGTGAAGACGCTGCGCGAAACGTCGGCCACCGTCGCCGAAGGCCGCGTCATCCGAACCGACCCCGCTCCCGGTACCGAAACGTCCAAGGGCGCGACGGTCACCATCGTCGTTTCCTCAGGTGACGAGGAGGTGGCAGTGCCCAGCGTCGTCGGCGAAACCGAGCAAGACGCCAAGGACAAGTTGATCGCCGCCGGCTTCAAGGTGAACACCACCTTCCAAGCGACGCCGCTGCCGGGCGACAACGGTTTCGTGATCGATCAGAGTCCCAACGGCGGGTCGTCGGCCAAGAAGGGCTCGACGGTCACGATCGTCGTCGCGACTTAGAGCTGCGTGAGCCAGCTCCGCATCAGGTCGTGGCCGACCGTGGTGAGGATCGACTCGGGATGGAACTGCACGCCTTGAATCGGTAGTTCCTTGTGGGCGACGCCCATGATCACGCCGTCTTCGGTGGTGGCCGTGACTTCGAGCAGCCGGCGGCATCGAGTCGGGCTCGATTACCAACGAGTGGTAGCGCGTCGCTTCGAACGGATCGGCGAGGCCGGCGAACACGCCCTTGCCCTCGTGGTGCACCCAAGAGGTCTTGCCGTGCATGATCGTCGGCGCCCGCACGATCCGTCCGCCGAACACCTGGCCGATGCACTGGTGGCCGAGACAGACGCCGAGGATCGGTGTGGTCGCGCCCAGCTTCTCGATAACCGAGTTGGAGATGCCGGCGTCGTCGGGCGTGCCTGGCCCGGGGGAGATGAGAATGCCATCGGCGTTGCGGGCGGCGAGCTCGTCGACGGTGATTTCGTCGTGGCGGAACACCGTGGGTTCCGCGCCCAACTCACCGAGGTACTGCACGAGGTTGTAGACGAAGCTGTCGTAGTTGTCGATGACGACGACGGCCGCTCCCATCGCAAAATCCTACGAGGGCCGCGCGTACTTGGGTGCAGTCGAGCCGTCGTAGCCGGGGACCGTCACGCTGTTCACGCTCCGGACCGAGAACTTGAGACCGAAGTTCTCGGCGTCTTTGTGCAGCCGCTGCACCAGCGCGTCGGCCTCGAACTTGTTGCGGTCCGCACCCAACGCCGACACGACGTAGGGCGGGGAGTGGACGGTGCCGTTGAGTAGCAGCGTGTTGCCCACGCACAACACCGCGCTCGTACCGACCAGTCGCTCGCCGTTGATGGCGATGGCTTCGGCTCCGCTGCGCCACAGCGCGTTCACCGTCGCCTGCACGTCGCTCGAGTGGATGACCAGATCGTTGATGTCGCCGCTGGGTGAGTCGTCGAGCGACGAGTCCGCCAGCTCCACCCGCATCCCCGGCCCGCGCAGGGCGACCAGCCCGGCGGCCAGTTGCGAACTGCGCAGGGCGGCGGCGCGACTCGCGGCCGCCGCCTTGTCCGGACCGAGCGCCGCCGCGGCCACTTCGGCGCGCAGCTGCTCCACCTCGTCGCGCAGCGCGGCGGCGGATTTCTGCTGGCGTTCGATCAGGGCGGCCAGCCGGTACTGGCGCGGCAGGCGGGCTTCAGGGCTCGGCGGATGTGAGCGCGCGGCAGTCATCGCCAGGAAGCCGATGGCCGCGCAGGCGACCGCAACCAGTGGACGAATCCTCCAACGCACGCCGCGACGGTACGCTGCGTACATGAGCGAGCTGTGCGAGCGAATCAAAAAGGCTGCGGCCAAGCCATTGGCTGCGCCCGAAGGGCGCTGATCAATGGCAAGCGGTGATCGGGGGCGAGTAACGCCCAAGGGGACAACAACAGGGTCGCGTCGCGTGACGCCGAAGGGCGCGATGCCGTCGGCTGGTCGCTACACGCCGCCCGTCCCAAAGGAATACAAGATCAGCCCGATGTGGGTGCCGGTGCTGATGTTCAGCCTGCTCGGCCTCGGCATGCTGATGATCGTCACCAACTACATGGGCATCCTGCCCGGGGGCGCCAGCAACACCTACCTGCTGGTGGGTCTCGGGCTCATTACCGGCGGCTTCATCACCGCCACCCGTTACCACTAGCCATACGGCGGGTTAACCGCAGGCGACGTACTACTTACATCGATGTAGTTCTCCCCAGACTTCTCCCCACCATGGGGACAAGCGCCTAGTCCTCTTCGCCCGGGACGTACTCCATCTCGTCCATGCAATGCCGTGGCGGAGCGGGGTCCTCCATGGCAGCCCGAGTGACGCGCACTTCGGTCCCGCATGTCGGGCAGCGGTAATTCATCTTGACCCGGCGCATTTCGCCGGGCGGGGGCGGCGGAGGCGGCACCGTGCCGAACGTCCGCAGCATCCAGATCCCGGACCGGTAGATCACCACGGCGATGGCCACCGCGATGAGCAACCGGATCATGGGACTAGATGCGTTCGATGATGGTGGCGTTGGCCATGCCGCCGCCTTCGCACATCGTCAGCAGGCCGTAGCGGCCGCCCGTGCGCTCGAGCTCGTTGAGCAGCGTCGCCAGGAGCTTGGTGCCCGAGCAGCCGAGCGGGTGGCCGAGGGCGATGGCGCCGCCGTTCGGATTCACCTTGGCCGGGTCGACCGACGGGAACTCTTTGAACCAGGCCAGCGGCACCGACGCGAACGCCTCGTTGATCTCGAACAGGTCGATGTCGTCGATCGACAGACCGGAGCGGGCGATGACCTTTTCGGTCGCCGGGATCGGACCGGTCAGCATCGTGATCGGATCGACGCCGGCGAGGGCAAAGGTGTGGAACTTGGCGCGCGCCTTGAGACCCAGCTCGGCGGCCTTCTCTTCGCTCATGATCAGCGCGGCCGACGCGCCATCGGAGATCTGGCTGGAGTTACCGGCCGTGATCTTGCCGTCGGGCTTGAACGCCGGCTTGAGCGCCGACAGCGACTCGGCGGTGGTGCCGGGGCGGATGCCCTCGTCACGCACGTGCTTCTCGCCCAGGTCGTTGACCTTGCCGCTGTCGCGGTCGAGAACCTTGGCGTCGACGGGGACGATCTCGTTGTCGAAGCGGCCTTCGTTGGCCGCCTTCTCGGCGCGCTGCTGGCTTTCGGCGCCGAAGGCGTCGAGCTCTTCGCGGCTGATGCCCCACTTGTCGGCGATCATGTCGGCGCCGATGCCCTGGGGCACCAGGCCGCCGGCTGGCGCGTAGCGGGCCATGACCGACGGGCCGAAGGGGATCGAACCGGGCGTGATCGAGGCGCCCATCGGCGTGGTCGACATCACTTCGACGCCGGCGGCCACGACGATGTCGTACGCGCCGGAGATGACGCCCTGCGCCGCGAAGTGCGCCGACTGCTGCGACGACCCGCACTGGCGGTCGATCGTGGTGGCGGGCACCGACTCTGGCCAGCCGGCACCGAGTACGGCGTTGCGGCCGATGTTGAGGCCCTGGCTGCCAACCTGCATGACGCAGCCCATGATCACGTCGTCCACGAGCGCGGGATCGAGCTTGTTGCGCTCGGCCAGCGCCTTCAGGACCTCAGCGGCGAGGTCGGTCGGGTGCCACCCGGACAGACGTCCATTGCGCTTACCGCCCGCGGTGCGGACTGCGTCGACGATCACGGCGTTGGGCATTGAAGCCTCCTGAATCACTGAAACCAGAACTTGACTGGGCGGTCAAGTCTGCCCATTTGCGGGCGTACATAGCAACCCGGCGGCAGTCACTCGCATTCCGTTCTGGTTGCGTGTGATGCCCTCTGACGACACCGCACGCAACCAGAACGGCTTCTCGCTTAGATTCCGGCGCCATGGACGTTCTCGCTCTGCACACGGCCGCGGACCCTGACGCGACCGCGGTCATCGACGGCGACCGGGTCATGAACCGGCGTGACTTCAACACGCTGGTCAACCGCTACTCCGACGTGCTGCTCGGCGCGGGCGTGAAGGCCGGCGAGAAGGTGCTGTGGGTCGGGGAGAACAGCCTCGAGGTTGTGGCCATCAACCACGCAGCGCGCAAGGTGGGCGCGGTGTGCGTGCCGATGAACTACCGGCTGGCGCCCGACGAGGCGCAGTACGTCATCGACAACTGCGACGCCGTCATCGTGCTGTTCGACCCGGAGCAGATCGACCAGCTCGAGTCGATCCATGACAAGCATGAGCGGGTGCGGGCTTGGTACTGCTTCCGAAGCGCCGGTCGCACTCCAGCCTGGGCGCAGGACTTCGACGCGCTGACCGACACGGCGTCAACCGACGAGCCCGAACCCGTGGGCGAAGACGTCACCGCGGGCACCACGATGATCTACACGTCGGGCACGACGGGCAAACCCAAGGGCACGGTGCGCCGCACCGAGGCGAGCAAGTACGCCGGCGACTATGTCGCCCTCGTTGGTTGGGTTCCTGACGATGTGTACCTGACGACGGGCCCGCTCTATCACTCGGCGCCCCTCGGTTTCATGTTGCTGGTGCAGACGCTCGGCGGCTCGGTGGTCGTGCAGCGTCACTTCGACGCCGAAGACTGGTTGCGCCTCGTAGACCAGCACAAGGTGACCACGACCTTCTCCGCGCCCACGCCCATTCGCCGCGTCGTGGATCTCCCGGAGGAGATCCGCAGCAAGTACGACGCGTCGTCGATGCAGCGGCTCATCGCCAACGCCGCGCCGTGGCCGTTCGAGTTGAAGAAGAAGTACGTCGAGCGCGTCAACGACTACTCGCTGTTCGAGGTGTACGGCTCGACGGAGTTGGGCGTGAACACGATGCTGCTGCCGCCCGACCAGATGCGGAAGCCCGGAGCGTGCGGTCGGCCAATTCCCGGCGTCGAGATCAAGCTGTTCGACGACGACGGCAACGAAGTGACCGAACCGATGGCCCCCGGTGAGTTGTACGTGCTCAGCGACGCCACCTTCGCCACGTACTACAAGGACCCCGAGAAGTACGACAAGGGCAAGCGCGGCGACTTCATGACCGTCGGCGACATCGCGTACAAGGACGACGAAGGCTTCTATTACATCTGCGACCGCAAGAACGACATGATCATCTCGGGCGGCGTGAACATCTACCCCGCCGAGATCGAGGCCGTGCTGGTCGCTCATCCCGATGTCGCCGACGCCGCCGTGTTCGGCATCCCCGACGACGAGTGGGGCGAGGCCGTGCACGCCGTCATCACCACCTACGACGGCAGCGACGTCGACCAGCCGGCGCTCGAAACGTTCTGCCGCGAACATCTCGCGGGATACAAGGTGCCGCGTTCGCACGTCGTGATGAAAGAGATCCCCCGCAGCGCCTCGGGCAAAATCCTCAAGCGCGAACTCCGCGAGCCGTACTGGGCCGGCCGCTCCTCCCGCGTCGGTTGATGCCGAGACCGGAGTGACAGAAGAACGAACCAGCAGGCGGGGCGCCTACATCGCGGCTGCGGTCATCGTTGTCGCGACCATCGTCAGTGCCGCGCTGCGCAACGCCATCCCACTGAACCCGATCGACCTCGAACTGGCGGGGCTCGACGGCGGACTGTTCGAACGGTTGGCGATCTCGATCGCCAACCACGACTGGCTCGGTCCGTTCGACAACGCCACGCTGGCCAAGGGACCGGCGTATCCGATCTTCCTGGCGATGACAAAGCGGCTCCACATCGGCGTGCCGCTGGCCCACCAGCTGGTCTATCTCGCGGGCGCGCTCACGCTGGCGGCATGCGTGTGGGTTGTCACCAAGCGTCCGTGGGCGGCGGCGGGCGTTTACGTCGCCATGGCCTTCGAGCCGTCGAACTACAGCGCCATCTCGACGCAGGTGACGCGCGAGCACATCTACACGGGCGTCGCGTTGATGTTCGTATGCGGGACCTTCCTCGCCCTGTATGCCGCGATCCATTTCAAACTTCTGTGGTGGGCTCTCGGCGCCGCCGCGTGGGCTGGCACGGGCGGAGCGGTCTTCTGGCTGACGCGCGAGGAGGGCGTGTGGGTCGGCGCCTCGCTCGCGTTCATCGGTGTCGCGCTGCTGGCGTTGGGGCTCTTCGAAGGCCGCGTGCGCGAAGGCATTTGGATCGGCCAAACCGAAGCGCTCCGGCTGCTGGCGCGCGTGGCCGTCGTCGGCGTCGTGCTGCTGGGGACCTTCGTCGCCCCCATCAAGTTCGTGCACATGAAAAACGCCGACAAGTACGGCGCCGGCATCACTACGGACTTTGCCAGCGGCGCGTTCCCGGAGGCATACGGCGCCTGGAGCCGCGTGCGCGGTGTGCCGCTGCGCGACTTCGTGGTCGTCAACAAGGCGCAGCGCCTTGCCGTCTACAAGGTCAGCCCGACGGCCAAGCTGCTCGAGCCGATCATGGAAGACCCCAACAACGGCTGGAGCAAGTGGGGCTGCCCGCCCGATGCCATCAAGGCGGGCAACGGCGCCGAGGCGCTGAACATCTGCGACGACTATCCCGGCGGCGCGCAACCATGGGCGTTTCGCGCGGCGAGCGTCGCCATCGGCAAGTTCAACGACGAGCCGAGCTTCCAACGCTTCTGGGGCAAGATCCGCGACGACATCAACGCGGCGTGCGACGCCGAGCGGCTGCCGTGCTCGCGCAAGCTGCCCAGTTCGATCCAGCTGGCGCAACGGGCCAGCCCCGGGCCCGTCGTGCGGTCGGCGCTGCACTGGCTGCGGCTGCTGCCGACCGATCCCGGCCTCTACCAGTTGATAACGCCGGAGTATCTGAACCAGGTCTCGACACCGGTGCGGGCCAAGCTCGCCGAAGGCATGCACGGAGTGCCGAAGACGCAGGAGGCCAACCTCAAAGCGGTGGAGCGGTTCGAGAGCTACAGCTGGATCTACCGCCTCATCGGCCACACCTATCGCATCGTCTTCCCACTGCTGATCCTGCTGTCGATCGTCGGCTTGGCGATTGGGCTCTTCTCGCGGGCGAACCGGCCGGGGCCGTTGCCGCTCATGGTGTTGGCCGTCGCTCTCGGCGGCGCGGTCGCGGCCCGCTTGCTCATGTTCGGCGTCATCGCCACCACGCAGTACTTCGACAACATGCGCTACGAGCTGGTGTCGCGCTCGTTCCTGCTGGCGCTCGTTTCGGTGGGCACCGTGAGCGCGCTCGACCAGCCGTGGGTGCGCGACATGGTGGCGCGCGCAAGGGCGTCGATAGGCTGAAAATCATGTTTCGCCGCAGGAAGAAATGGCCGCCCACACCGCCCGAGCACATGATCCCGGGCGTCGGTGGCGGCGGTGTGCAGCGCTTCCGCGAGATCGGCGAAGAATTCCGCGGCCTGTTCCAGGATGTGGGTGGGCTCAAGCCGTCCGATGACGTGCTCGACCCTGGGTGCGGCTGCGGCCGTATGGCGATCGCGCTGGGCGATTTCCTCGCGCCGTCGGCGCGTTACGAGGGCTTCGACATCGTGCGCGAGTACACCGACTGGTGCACCGAGAACATCACGCCGCAGCGCCCGAACTTCAAGTTCACCCACGTCGACCTGTGGAACAAGAACTACAACCCCGAAGGCAAGCTGCAGGCCGACACATTCCGCTTTCCCTACGACGACGACTCGTTCGACTTCGCGTGGCTCACGTCGGTGTTCACCCACATGCTGCCGGCCGACGTCGACCACTACCTCGCCGAACTGCACCGCGTCATGCGACCCGGCAAGCGGGTCCTCGCGACCTACTTCGTCCTCGACAAGGAGGTCCACCGGCTGCTGGACGAAGACAAAGCCGCGCTCAAAATGATGCCGACCGACGACGGCTACTGGACCAACAGCTACGACATTCCCGAGGCCGCCGTCGCCTACGAGGAAGCGGACCTCAAGAAGCTGCACAAGAAGCACGGGTTCAAAGCGCTGGGCGACGGGTTCCACTTCGGATCGTGGAGCGGACGCGAAAAGTTCCTCAGCTACCAGGACATCGTCGTTCTCGAAAAGCAGTAGTGCTTCTCACCAAAGCGCAGATCCGCAACGCACTAGCGACCTGCATCGCCGAGGCGGCGGCTCAAGGCGTCGACGACGCCGGGTTGTACGAAGACCTCGCGGCGGTGCCCGACTCCTATGACGCGTTGCTCGAGTTCGCCGAGATGCTCGCGGCGCGACCGCTGCGCGGCGACTGGCCCTTCGTCGAGCCGCTCGCTTTCGACGAGATCAAACAGGAGTGGGACCCGGCGGCGCTGGGCGACGAGTTCGCGCTCGAGGCTGACGATTCCGCGGCCCGGGTTGAAGCCGCGTTCTACGGCCGCATCGCCGGCTGCATCCTCGGCAAGCCCGTCGAAGTCATGCCAACGGCCGAACAACTCAAGGCGGCGCTCGAGCCGCTCGGCGCGTGGCCGCTGCGTAGCTGGGTACCCGAAGCGGCACTCGACAAGATCGGATCGATGGGCGGCTGGCGCCAACCGCAGTGGGTCGAGACCGTGGAAGGCCGCATCGCCTATGTAACCGCCGACGACGACATCAACTACTGCGTGCTCGGCACACTGCTGATCGAGAACAAGGGCGCCGACTTCACCGGCGCCGACGTGCAGAAGCAGTGGCAGCTCCAGCTGTCGATCAACACCACCTTCGGCCCGGAGCGCACCATGCTGCTGCGTCGCGGCGGCGCGGGCTGGCCGCAGTTCTCGCCGGTCGACGAAGACGCCGCCTCCCGGTGGCCGACGGTCCTCAACCCGGGTTCGGAACTGTGCGGCGCCTTCATCCGCGTCGACGCCTACGCCTGGGCGGCTCTCGGTCGCCCGGCGCTCGCCGCGGAGTTGGCGTGGCGCGACGCGTCCACCACCCACGTGCGCACTGGCGTGTACAGCGCAATGTGGATCGCCGCGCTCCTCGCGGCCGCGCCCTTCGTCGACGCGTGGGACGACCTGGCGCGGCTGGCACTTATGTACGTGCCGCAGCAGTCGCGCTTCGCCGACGTCGTGCGCCAATCAATTGACGACGTCGCCGCCGGCACCGACTGGTGGGACGCCAACCGGCGCGTGTACAACCGCCGCCCCGACGCCGGGCACTGCATGATCACGCAAGAAGTCGGCACGTTGCTCAACACGCTGCGCTTCGCCGGAAGCACCGGCGAGGGCATCGGCCTGCAAGTGAGCCAAGGCAACGACACCGACTCGTTCGGCGCCACCGCCGGCAGCCTTCTCGGCCTGCGGTTCGGCTCCGGCGGCCTCGACCACGACCAGTGGATCAAGCCGTTCAAGGACGACCTCCGCCTCGCCATGGCGCTGCCACCTGAACGCTCGCTGCGCGCCATGGCGGCGCGCGCCGCCAGGCTTCCTGAGCGTCTACGAACGCACGGCTGAAGCCATCACTTTGGTCGCCTGATACTCATGCGGCCTCGGCGGCCGCGAACGCGTCACGACGCTTGAGAAGCCGGTCGCGTTGAGGAGGCGCGCCACCTCCGTGCCCGTGTACTCGCACCACGAGGGTCCCGCGCCATCGGTCATGTCACGCGTGCCGCCTTGGAGAGCGATCGCCAATGGTGCACCTACGCGCATGACGCGCCGGATGCCTGTGAGCGCATCGGGCATCGCTGTCCGCGGGAGGTGGAGGAGCGAGAACCACGCCATGACGGCATCGAAACTGCGCGACGCGAACGGCAGGGAGCGCAGGTCGCCGCGCACGGGCGGCGCTTGCACTCGATGCCGCGCGACCTCCAGCATCTCCGGCGTGACGTCGAGGGCGATCGCCCGGTAGCCACGCGCCTCGACGAAGGCGGCGCACTGAGCGGGACCGCACCCGGCGTCGAGCACGAGCCCGCCCGCAGTCGCGCCCGCCAGCACGTGCGTGAGCACGGCGCGGTCGAATTCCTCGGTCTCGACGGTGTCGCCGAACTCCTCGGCGTAGCGCGTAGCCAACGGGCCGTACTCGGCGGCGACGGTGGCGGGGTCGAAGCTCACAGTGGGGCAAGTCTCCTACGCGTGCGCGAGGCTGCATCGCATGGGTAAGAACATGGATCGGTGGCTGGGCGACGGCGGTATGCCGGTCATCGAGGCGATCGGTGCGTCCATCGATGCGTATGGCGACGGGTGGGCGACGGGCACGTGGACGCCGACGAAGATGGCGTGCAATCCCGCTGACGGCGTGCAAGCCGGCGTGTACGCCGTGATGCTCGACGCCGCGATGAACTTCGCCATCAACGCGTCGCTTGACGGCAAGGACCGCACCCGGGCAACGCTCGAGATGAAGACCGACTGCCTCAAGGGCGCGGCGCTCGGGGACAACCTCACCGTACGCGGCCAACTCGACCGCATGACCAAGCTCATCGCCTTCTCGTCGGCGGAGATCCGCAACGAGAAGGACGAAGTGATCTGCCGTTCGACCGGCACGTTCATGGTCCACCGGGCGGAAGCGTCATGAGCGACATCACGCCGTTCACGGTCGACATCGCCGACGAGCAGATCGAGGATCTGCAACAGCGCCTCCGGGCCACGCGCTTCCCCGAGCCCGAGACGGTGGACGACTGGTCGCAGGGCATCCCGCTGGCCTACGTGCAGGAGCTGTGCACCTACTGGGCCGACGAGTACGACTGGCGCAAGCGCGAGACGCGGCTCAACCGGTTCCCGCAGTTCACGACGCCGCTCGACGACCTGAACATCCACTTCATCCACGCGCAGTCGCCACACGACAACGCCCTGCCGCTGGTCATGACGCACGGGTGGCCCGGTTCGGTCGTCGAGTTCATGGAAGTGATCGAACCGCTCACCAACCCCGACGATCCCGCGGACGCCTTTCACGTGGTGTGCCCATCACTGCCCGGCTACGGCTGGTCCGACAAACCCACGACCACTGGTTGGGGCGGGGCGCACATCTCCAAGGCATGGACCGAACTGATGGCCCGCCTGGGTTACGACCGCTACGTCGCCCAGGGCGGCGACTGGGGCTCGATGATCACGCTCGGCATCGGCGCGATCGACCCCGATCATTGCGCGGCCATCCACACCAACATGATCATCGCGCCGCCTGGCAAGGACATGCTCGCCGACCTCACCGAGCGCGAGCAGCAGGCGCTCACCGATTACAGCTACCACGACCAGTGGGGCACGGGGTACTCGAAGCAGCAGTCGACGCGTCCCCAGACGCTCGGTTACTCGCTCGTCGACTCACCCACCGGTCAGATGGCGTGGATCGTCGAGAAGTTCTGGCAGTGGGCCGATTGCGACGGGCACCCCGAGAACGTGCTCACGCGCGACGAGTTGCTCGACAACGTGATGCTGTACTGGCTGCCCGGCAACGGCGCGTCCTCGGCGCGCTTGTACTGGGAGAGCTTCAACAATCGCAGCTTCGACAAGGTGGTCGTGCCGACGTGCGTGTCGGTGTTCCCCAAGGAGATCTTCCGCCCGTCGCGCCGCTTTGCCGAGCCGCACTACGACATCCGCTACTGGAACGAGCTCGACAAGGGCGGCCACTTCGCCGCCTTCGAACAGCCCGAACTGTTCGTCAACGAACTCCGCGAAGCGTTCAGACAGTTCCGGTAGATGGCCGAGCTGTCGCTGGCTGAGGCGCGGCGCATTGCGCTGGCGGCACAGGGGCTCAACAAGCCGCGACCCAAGAAGCCGACCAAGAAGCACCTGCTTGACGTGGTCGACACGCTCGGCGGCGTGCAGGTCGACACCGTCAACGTGATGGCGCGGGCGCACCTCATGACGTTCTTCAGCCGCGTCGGGCCGTACGACGAGCAGATCCTGCACAAGTTGTGGCAGCCAGGCGGCGGGCTGGTCGAGTACTGGATGCACGGGACGTCACTCATGCGTTACGACACGTGGCCCCTGTTCGCGTGGCGTATGCGGGAGACGTTGCACTCGCATTCCTACAAGACGGACAGCGACGAGATGCGTAAGGCGCTCGCGGCGCTGCAGCGCGAGGTCGACCTGCGCGGCGAGGTTACGGCTGGCGAACTCGAAGAGCGAACGAAGCCGAAGGAGCCGTGGTGGGACTGGACGGCCACGAAGGCGCGGCTCGAATTCCTGGTCCATAAGGGGACGATCACGACCGGACGCAAGCCCAACTTCGAGCGGACGTATCTCTCGCTGTTCGAGGGCGTGCCCGACGAAGTGGTGGCGGCGCGCGACGCCATCGACACCGAAGAGGCGCGCCGAGCATCCGTGCTGCTGGCTGCGCGTGCACTCGGCGTCGCGCGACAGAAGGAGCTGACGTACTACGTGTTGATGCGAGCGGCGCTGGTCCGTGAAGTCATCAAGGACCTCGTTGCCGCCGGCGAACTGCTCGTGGTTGACGTCGAAGGGTTGAAGGGCCCCTGGTACCTACATCCCGATGCCGCCAAGCCCCGCGTGGTGCACGCGGCGACGCTGCTCAATCCGTTCGATCCGATGATGTGGCGCCGCGACCGGATCCAGGATCTATTCGGCTTCGACTACGTGCTTGAGATCTTCGTCCCCGAACCCAAGCGTGTCTTCGGTTACTACGTGCTGCCGTTCTTACTCGGCGATCAGTTCGTTGCCCGCGTCGACCTCAAGGCCGACCGCAAAGCCAAGGCGCTGTTGGTCCAGGCGTCCTACGCCGAGTTCGGCGTCGACCTCGACGAGGTGCTGCCCGCCCTCGTCCACGAGCTACGAGAGGTGGCGCGCTGGCAAGGTCTGACCGATGTGGTCGTCAAGGAAAAGGGCGACCTTGCCAAGCGACTCGACGCCGCGTTCTAGGGGACAATGAGGTGCACGTCGCCGAACTCGTGCCATAGGTAGCCCTCGGCCAGCGACGCGCCGTACGACTTCTCAAGCAGTGAGCGGCCGGCAATGGCCTCGAGCATCATCAGGTGCGACGCCTCGGGCTCGTGCCACCCGGTCAGCAGCCCGTCGACCACCTGCACGCCGCGCTCCGGCGTGATCACGAGATCGGTCCACCCCTCGTACGGTTCGCCGCCGGAGGTCTCGAGGGCGCGCACGACAGTGGTGCCGACGGCGATCACACGGCCGCCGTTCTCACGGGTCAGCTTGACCAGCGCAGCGGTCATCTTCGGAACGCGGGCGTACTCGGGATAGGGCGTCTCGTCGGCCTCGAGCGACGCCACGCCGGTGTGCAACACGATCGGCGCCACCATCACGCCCTTGGCCACCAGGCGCGTGATCAGTTGCGGCGTGAACGGGCGGCCGGCGCTCGGCATCTCGGCGCTGCCCGGTTCTGTGGCGTACACGTTCTGGTACATCGCCAGCGGCCACGGACGGTCGACGTAGCGGTAACGGATCGGTTGTCCGTGCTCGCCGATCCACGTGATGTCGGGTTGCGGCAGCGCCAGGCGGGCGATGAACAGTCGGTCGCTGTCGTAGTAGGGGCCGATCACGTCGAGCGACGCGCCCTCGCCGAGGGCAACGGTGGCGGGTGCCTCGTCGTTCCAACGTTCGGTGGCGTCGCCGTCGATGCGCCGGAACTCGACGACCCAGCGGTCAGTGGTCAGCTTCGTCGAGAGGTGGACGACGAGCCGTTCGCCGGTGCTCGTCAGCCCGTTCACCGCGGCGGCGAGCACGCCCGAGGTGTTGACCACGACGAGGTCGCCGGGCTCGAGGAAGTCGGGCAGGTTGCGAAAGCGGGTGTGCACGAGTTCGCCGGTGTGTCGATGCGCCACCATCATCCGCACGCCGTCACGCGACAGGCGCCGCGCCTCGGGTGGTTCATGGGCTTCGAGCGCGGGAGGCAGGTCGAAGGCGAGGCGGGCCGCCGTCGCCGTGGTCATCACGCCACCTCGGCGAGAGCGCCAGCACGGACGAACCCGCTGTCGGGGCGGTCGCGCAGCAGGGCGGTGAACGCCGGCACGGCAACCTCGTCTGGGAGCGGCCGGTCCGAGATGTCTTCACCGGGGAAGGCGTCCTGGTGCATCTGGGTGCGCATGTCGCCGGGGTCGAACCACCACACGCGGACGCTCGGCTCCTCGGCGGCCAGCACGTTGCTCACCTGTTCGAGCGCGGCCTTCGCCGCACCGTAGGCACCCCATCCTTCGTAGGCGCCGTGCGCCGCGTCGGACGTGATGTTGACGATGCCGGAGACGCCGCGCGCCCGCAACAGCGGCAGCGCTTCCTGGATCAGCGCCAGCGGCGCACCGACGTTGGTGCGCACCACGTTGGCGAACTCTTCGATCGCCAGGTCGGCCAACGCCGGCATCGGCGTCGGGCCGAGCGTGCTGGCGTTGTTGACGAGCAGATCGAGTCCGCCGGTGCGAACGGCGGCGGCGATGAGATTCGAGCGGTGGGTGGCGTCGGTGATGTCGCCGGGGACGGGGATCACCGTGCCCTTGATTTGTGCGGCGGTAGAGAGCACGGCGTCGATGTCGCGGCCGTCGATGATGACGGTCCAACCGTCGCCCGCGAGCGCCGCTGCAAGTGCCCGCCCGAAACCTTTGCTGCCGCCGGTGATGATCGCTGTTGTCATGCGTGCACCGTAAATGCTAAAGTTCACTTTAAGTCAAGCTATTCGACCAAGAGATTGAGGTTGCTTCTCGTGGATCTTTCGATTGGTGAAGTCGCCGACCGGGCTGGGATCGCCCCGTCGGCCCTGCGCTACTACGAGAAGGAAGGCCTCATTCACTCCGACCGGAGTGAGGGCGGCCAACGTCGCTTCCACCGCGACGTGTTGCGCCTGGTGGCGTTCATCCGCGCCGCCCAACGGGTCGGGCTCACCCTCGACGAGATCCGCGACGCCCTGCACACGCTGCCCGACAAGCGCACGCCAACCGCGGCGGACTGGGCGCGCCTGTCGCGTGGGTGGCGCCCGCTGCTCGACCGGCGCATCGAGGAGATGGAACGGTTGCGCGATCGGCTCGACAGCTGCATCGGCTGCGGCTGCTTGTCGTTGAAGACGTGCGCCTTGTCGAACCCGAACGACTTCGCCGCCGAGGAGGGCCCTGGCGCGCGGTGGCTCCTCGTGGACGACGAATAATTCCCATTGGGGATTGGGCGAAGCGCCTTAGCGTCGTCCACATGACTCGCCATGCGTACTCCCGCGCCGCTCACCCGGTCTGGAGTCTCGGCAAAACAGGCTCCTAGCCGCTTCCTCACCAAGTCCCAGAGGAAGCGGCAGGACTCGGCAGCGTCGTCGCCCGCGTAATCGCGGGGCGAATCAACGCGGGCCTCCTGCCCCGAGCAGGAGGAGTTCCCGTTGGCCGCGCGCCAGCCTTTTCAAAGCTTTGTCGCCACCGTTCCCGGTCTGGGCCCGTTCGTCGCGCGCGAGGCGCGTGCGTTGGGCGTGCAACCGGGACGTCTCACCAACGATGGACGCGCCGACCTGGTCGCGTTCGCAAACCGTCCGCCACCGCTACGCACGGCAGAGGACACATTCATCGCGTTCTCCGACATCACCGCGGCCGCGCGCGCCCTCCGCAAGCGGCGTGTGCGTCTGGTCGTGCGCGTGCAGGACGAATCGCGTTTCGAGCGACGCGAGCTTCGGCGCTCGGTGGCGGCGCGCCTCGGGCGAAACGTCACCGACCGCGAAGGCCCGGACGTCGCCGAGCTGTGGGTGTTGCAGACCCGGGAGCGCCGTCTGTGGATCGGGCTTCGTGTGACACCTGAGCGATCGAAGCGACGCGTCGAGTTACCGGGCGCGCTGCGTCCAGCGGTTGCCGCCGCGATGGTGCAGCTCGTCGAGCGACCCGGTCTGATCGTCGATGCCTGTTGCGGGACGGGCACGATCGCACTCGAGGCTGAAGCGAGCCGCCGGCGCGCCTTCGTCGGTGACCTCGCGCCTGGCGCGGTGGACGCGGCTCGGGCCAACGGCGTCAGTGCAGTGGTGCGTTTGGACGCCCGTCAGTTGCCGCTGCGTAAGGACGGCGCAGTCGCCGTCGTGACGAACCTGCCCTTTGGTCGGCAACACCTCGTCCAGGGCGCCCCGGTCGCGTGGTATCGCCGCGTGCTGCAGGACGCGCTGCGCGTCGCGCCCCAGGCGGTGGTGCTCGCCGCACCGACCACGCCGTTCCGGCAGGCGCTTGGTCGCCTCGACGTCGATCTGCGCGGTCGCTACGAGATCACGTTGCTCGGCAACCGCAGCACTATCTGGGATCTGCGTCGGCGTTGAGGCGCTCGAGGACTGCCTCGCCCCGTGGCGACAGGCGGTAGCCGGTCTCCAGGCTCTCGGTCAGTCCCAGTTCTTTCAACCGCCGCACCTTCTGTTTGAACGGCAGCCGCTCCATGCCGAGATCGGCCGCCAGTTCGGTGCTGACCACGGCAGGCTTGCCGGCGATGACGCGCAAGACCGACTCGGCCCATGGGAGGCGGGCCAACTTCGCTCGCAGCGCGTCGTCGTCGATCGCCGCGTCTTCTCGCAGTGCGCGCCGCGGGTCGTCGCCGATCCGGTGAAACCGGAACCGGTACAGCGTCCCTTCCGGTCGCAGAAAGGCGAGGATCTCGGCGACGCCGGTGTGGCCGGCGGCCAGCGCATCGGCCTCGGTGATCTCCGACTCGTCGATGGGGTCCACTGCGTCGATGAACAACACGCCGCCGGGTGAACGCAACGTGCCGCCCACCTTTACGGTCGGTCGTTTCTGCCGGCGGAAGGCAACCGTGATCGACCCGTCCGCCAAACCGGGCCAAAACCGCGCGGGAAACAGCATCCGCCGCGACAGTAAACGTGCGCCCCCGTACGCGTTTGCTACCCGTCGGTAACTAAGTTTGTGGGGATGTCAGATCTCGGGTCACGCCTAGCGGGCCATCCCACGGCAACGGCGCTGCTCGAAAAGGACGATCGCCTCACATACGGCGAACTGAACGACCGCGTGCTGCGTACCGCCGCCGCGCTGCGGGTGCGGGGATTGCCTGATGGCGCCCGGGTCGCGTTACTCGCCGACACCACCATCGACGGCGTCGTCGGTTTTCTCGGCGTGCAGGCCGCGGGCATGGTGCCGGTCATGCTCAGCCCTCGCTCGCCCCAGGCTGAGCTGCAACGCCGCTACGACGAGGTCGATCCGCAGATGACCATCGTCGCCTCGGCAGGCGAGTGCGAACTGCCTGCGGGAGTCGAGGCGGCACGTCCCGCCGGCACCACCGCCGGCGACTTCGCGGCGCTCGACGCCACCGCCGCCGGTGAACACCCGGTCCGCGACGGCGACGCCGCAGTCGTGCTCTACACGAGCGGGGTTTCCGGGCTGCCTAAGCCCGTGGAGCTCACCTACCGCAACCTCGAAGCCACCCGCGCCGGGCTCGTCGCCGCGCCGGGCTCCGGTCTCGACGCCGCTGCCATCGCGTTCGCCGGACTACCGATCGCCCACGTTTTCGGTCTCAACAGCATTGTGGGCACCGTGCTCAGCGTCGGCGGCAAGCTGGTGCTGCACACCGGGTTCGATCCGCACGACGTCACCGAGCAGATCGCCCGTCATCGCGTCACCGCGCTGAGCGTCGTGCCGCTGATGTGGAAGGCGCTCGCCGCGGCCGGCCATCCCGAACTGTTTGCGACCGTGAGCCGCGCGACCTACGCGGCGGCACCCATGCCGCCATCGGTGCTCGACGCCGTGCGCGAACTCATCGGTGTGGAAGTCGCCGGCGGGTTCGGCCTGACCGAGACCGCCGGAACGATCTGTCACGACGATCCCACGCAGCCGCATCCGGGGACCGTCGGCGTGGCGCTCGGCGACACCGAGATCCGCATCGTCGACGGCGGTGAAGACGCGGTCGCGGGCGACACGGGCGAAGTCTGGCTGCGCGGGTCGTCGGTGGCGCGCACCTACCTGGACGGCACACCGCTCGACACCGAGGACGGCTGGTTGCGCACGGGCGACGTCGGCATGTTCGACGAGGAAGGCCGGCTCGACATCGTCGACCGCAAGAAGGACGTCATCAACGTCGGCGGCTTCAACGTGTCGCCGGCCGAGGTCGAAGTCGCCCTCGAGTCACATCCCGGCGTGAGTTCTTCCGTCGTGGTCGGTGACGTCGAAGGTGATCGCGAAGTTGTCATCGCCCACGTCGTACCGCGCCCCGAACAGACCGTCACCGAGGACGAGCTCGTCGCTCACTGCCGCACGCAGCTCTCGCGCTACAAGGTGCCGGCGCACGTCTTCCTGCACCGTGAGTTGCCCGTCACCGAATCGGGCAAAGCGGTGCGGCGCCTCCTCGGCCGAACCGCGTAGCGACGCACTTACGCGACCTGGTTGGGCCGCGCCATGTACTCGTCGACGTAGGTCTGGCCCGAGAGTTGCGCGATCTCGAACATGAGATCGTCGGTCATCTGCCGCGGCGCCAGCACCTGGTCGGGGCGGGAGGCGTAGCGGTCGACAGGAACCGGTTCGCCGATGCGCACCGTGACCTCTTTCCCGAAGCGCAGCACGTTGATGTTGTCCTCGGGCTTTTGCATCTCGTCGGTACCGGTGAGACCGACCGGGATGATCGGCGCGCCGGTGCGAAGTGCCAGTCGAGCGGCACCGGTCTTGCCCTTGTGCAGCAGGCCGTCGCGGCTGCGCGTGCCTTCGGGAAAGATGCCGAACAGGTCGCCGGCTTCGAGCACCGCCGCTGCGGCGTCGAGCGCGGCGGCGCCGGAGTCAGGGTTGTCGCGGTCGACCGGGATGTTGCCGAGCGCGAGGAAAGCGAAGCGCGTTGTCCAGTCATCCACGTACTCCGCCTTGCCGATGAAGCGCGTCAGGCGCGGCAACACACCGAGCAACACGGTCGAGTCGTGCACCGAGAGATGGTTCGGAGCGATGATCGCCGGGCCGGTCGCGGGAATGTTCTCGAGCCCTTCCACGGTCATCTTCTCGCCGAACCGCAGCAACATGTTGATCGAGTTGCGGGCCAGGGAGAACAGAAGCCGGTTCGGTTGAGGGACGCTAGCGATGGCGCATCATTCCACTGCTTACGCGATGGACGTCAGTGCCGTGGCCGCGAGCTCGAGCAGATCGGACTTGCCGCGGTCGGCCGCCCACCTGCGCAGGGCGTAGCGGAGCGCCGACATGGCGGCGCCGGCGATCACCTCAGGACGTGGATCCGAGAGCGGATCGACCTGCATGCGTTGGGCGACCGCATCGATGATCGTGCGCTCCAGTCCGCGTTGCACGACGGCGCGGCTGTACGCCGACACCGACGGATAGCGCGCCGCCAGCTGCGCTTGCAACAGCGTCCGTTGGGGTGCGCCCACGTAGCTCTCCGCCAGCGTGCGCAGTGCCGCCGCGACCGCAGTGATCGGCGTTTCCCTGGCGGGACGGGCGAGGATCGCTTGGCCGAAGGCTTCGGCGACTGCCTCTTCGTCGCCGTACAGCACGGCTTCCTTGGACGCGAAATGGCGGAAGAACGTGCGCTGGGAAACGTCGGCCGCTTCGGCGATGTCAGCGGTGGTCGTCTCGTCGAAGCCGCGCTCGGAAAACAGGCGGGCGGCGGCGGTGATCAACTCGTCACGCGTGTGCTGCTTCTTGCGCTCGCGCCGCCCCACCTCGTCGTGCATCACTACGGTCATGAGGCGAGTATATGTCAGCGGTAGACAAATGTCAGCAACAAACTAATGTCAGCGGTTGACACATTGCGCCGTGGCGCTCTATCCTCGTACCCGTGACCACGACTGCCGCAATTTTCGACCTCGATCGCACCGTCTTGCGGGGCTCGTCGGCCCCCGTCATCCAGCGCCACCTGAAAGAAGCCGGGCTCGCCAGCCGGTCGTTCCCGGCCGAACGCCTCTTCCAGACGACCTACGAACTGTTCGGCGAGTCCCGCCTGGCGATGCGCGCCGCCCGCACCCAGTCCGGTTGCAAGCCGGGCTGGCTGGTCGACGACATCGCGGCGATCAGCGGCAAGATCGCCGACGAACTGATGGACATGGTGCAGTCCTTCGTGCCAGCGCTGATCACCGAGCATCACGAGGCCGGCCGACTCGTAGTCCTCGCCACCGGCTCGAATCTCGCCACCATCGAACCCTTCGCCGAGCGTCTCGGTTTCGACCACGTCATTGCCACCAAGTGGGCGATGAACGACGGCGCCTACACCGGCGCCCTCGACGGCGAGCGTCTGCTCGGCAACAGCAAGCGCGACGCCGTGCTCGCGTGGGCCGAGGCGAACGACATCGACCTCAGCGGCAGCTACGCCTACTCCGACAGTCGCTACGACGCCGACATGCTCGCCGCCTGCGGCCACCCCGTCGCCGTGAATCCCGACGCCGGGCTCGCGGTGATCGCCCGCCTGCGCCGCTGGCCGGTGCGTCACCTCGACAAGCCCGCAGGCGTCGCCAAGATTCTCGGACGTGAGCTGCAGGGTTGGCTCCGTCCGCTGAGCCAACCGGCCGTCGACCCGCTGGCCACGATCGTCATCGAAGGCGTCGAGAACATCCCCGCGACCGGCGGCGTCATCCTCGCCTTCAACCACCGCAGCTATTACGACTCGGCGGCGGTCAGCTACGTCATCGCCAAGTCCGGTCGCGACGGCCGCTTCCTCGGCAAGAAGGAAGTGTTCGACGTGCCCCTCGCCGGCACCATCGCCAAGGCGATGGGTGGCATCCGCGTCGACCGCGGCACCGGGTCCGACGAACCGCTCGAGCAGGCCGCCGAAGCGTTGCGCGGCGGCGATCTCATCGCCATGGCGCCACAGGGCACGATCCCGCGCGGCTACGCGTTCTTCGAGCCCGTCCTCAAGGCGCGCTGGGGCGCGGCCCGCCTCGCGCAAATGACCGGCGTCACCGTCGTGCCCGTCGGTCTGTGGGGAACGGAGAAGGTGTGGCCCCGCAGCTCGCAGATCCCGCACATCACGTTGCCTGGCCAGACCAAGCCCGTGGTGACGGTGAAGGTCGGCAAGCCGTTCAAAGTGACGGGCAACGACCCCGATGCGGGTACGACCCAGATCATGAAGAAGATCCAGGCGCTCTTGCCCGCTGTGGCCCGCAAGCCCTACACGCCGACCGAGGAAGAACTGCGGGCCACCTTCCCGTCGGGCTACAAGGGCGACCCGACGCGCTGAGTCGGATCGCCGTCCCGGTACCGACACCCAGATCGGAGACGTCGATGCCTAAGAAGCCGGTTGTCGAAGCGCCCCGCCCGATGGACCGCAACCGCACGCTCGCCTTCGAGCGGCGCATGTCGGACCAAGAAGCGTTGATGTGGAACATCGAGAAAGACCCGTGGATGAACCCGAACGGTTCGGCCATCACGATCCTCGACCGTCCCGCGGACTTCGACCTCATGCTCGCCAAGCTGCGCTACGGCCTGTCGCGCATCCCGCGCCTGCGTGAGCGCCCCGTCCCCGGGCTCGGGCGCTTCTCGCCGCCGGTGTGGGCGACGGATCCCGACTTCGATCTCGACTACCACGTACGGCACCTCAGCCTGCCGGCACCGGGCACGATGCGGCAGCTGCTCGACCTCGTCACCCGCCTGCACGAAGAACCGTTCGACCGCACGCGTCCGCTCTGGATGTTCTACGCGATCGACGGGTTGGCCGACGGCAAGGGCGCACTGCTCGTCAAGCAGCACCACGCGGTGGCCGACGGCGTCGGCGCGCTGCGCATGGCCGAGGTGTACACCGACCTCGAACGCGAAGTGTCCCCGCCGCCCGTCGTCGACGTTGCCGGGATCTTCGCCGAAGCGATCGCCGCCGAACGCGGCGAGCTCCTCGAGTTGGGCGCCGACATGAGCGACTCGATCGTGGACACCGCCACGCGCACGTTGCAGCACAACCTTCGTCGGACCGGCGGCATCCTCAGCCGCGCCGTGGCCGACGTCGCCGACGTCGTCACGCACCCCTCCAAGCTCGCGGGCGCCGTCGGTGGCGTTGTCGGCGAAGTGCGTTCGGCGATCGACACCGCCGGCGGTGGCCGCACGGTCAACGCCAGCGCCCCTCTCTGGCGCAACCGTTCACGCCGGCGCCACCTCGAGGTGCTCCGCGTCTCACTCGAGGACGCCAAGGCGGCGGCCAAGGCGCTCGGCGGTTCGGTCAACGACTTGTTCGTGGCCGGTGCCGCGATGGGCGCGCTGGCGTATCACGCCGAGCGTGACACGCCCGTCGAGGCGATAAATCTGACCTTCGTCGTCTCCACCCGCGCCGACAAGGCCATGGGCGGCAACTCCTTCACGCCTGTCCCCGTGCAGGTAGCCGGGGACGATCGTGGCGCCGCCGACCGGTTCGCACAGGTGCGTGACCTGATGGCGAAGCGTCGCGACGGCGTGACCGGCCGCGGCGCCATGAGCGCCATCGCCGGCATGGCGAACCTGCTGCCGACCTCGGTCACCACGCGCGTCGCCCGCGACCAGGCCGGCAGGATCGACCTCGCGACCTCGAACCTGCGCGGCGCGCCGATCCAGACCTACATCGCCGGCGCCAAGGTGGTCGCGCTGATCCCGATCGGCCCCGTCGCCGGCACCGCGGCCAACCTCACGACCATCAGCAACAACGGCTGGATGGACATGGGCTTGATGATCGACCCTGCGGCCGTCGCCGACCCGCCTGGCCTCGCCCGCAACATCGACGAGGCGTTCACCGCGCTACTCGAGTCCGGCGGCATCGTCAGCCTGGAGCCGGAGCTCGACGACCTCGCCGCCCGGCGTTAGTCACCCGAACCCCTGACGCGACTTTCTGCGTCCAAGGGACACCAGGTGTCCCTTGGACGCAGAAAGTCCGAGGGTTACGAGGGTTCGGGAGTTACGAGGGTTACGAGGGTTGCGGGACGATGCGGATGTAGGGCTTGGGCTCTTTCCAGTCGCCGAAGATCTCCTTGGCCTCGTCGTTGGAGACGGAGCCGGCGATGATCACGTCGTCGCCCTGCTTCCAGTTGACGGGCGTGGCCACGCGGTGCTTGGCCGTGAGTTGCAGCGAGTCGATGACGCGCAGCACCTCGTCGAAGTTGCGGCCCGTCGTCATCGGATAGACGAGGATCAGCTTGACCTTCTTGTCGGGCCCGATCACGAACACATTGCGTACCGTCATGTTGTCGGCCGCGGTGCGGGTCGAGGCGTCGCCCGACGTGTCCGCCGGCAGCATGCCGTAGAGCTTCGAGACGTTGTAATCGTCGTCGCCGATGATCGGATAGTCCGGCCGCGCGCCCTGGGTCTCTTCGATGTCGTCAGCCCAGGCGTCGTGCTTGTCGGTGGAGTCCACGGACAGCCCGATGATCTTCACGTTGCGCTTGTCGAACTCGGGCTTGAGCTTGGCCATGTAACCCAGTTCGGTGGTGCACACCGGGGTGAAGTCCTTGGGGTGCGAGAACAGCACCGCCCACGAGTCGCCGATCCAGTCGTGGAACTTGATCGAGCCCTGGCTCGTGTTCGCATCGAAGTTCGGGGCTTCGTCACCTAGCCGCAGTCCCATTGATGTTCTCCTTGTTTCGGGGTCTCCGACAATAACCGACCTATTTAGTCAGGAATTCCCGGCTGGTAGCCTGCAGCGAACCTTTTAGAAGGAGCGCTGGGGAGTGTCTCGATTCAAGCTCGGGTGGATCGTCGCGGGTATCACTGCGATCGTCACCGTCACAAGTGCCGGCACCGGCCTACCGATCGCGCCTGCCGCGGCGCTCACGTTGCCGTCGACGCCGCCGCTCGACCCGGTTATCGCCGCGCAGATCAAGGCCGACGGCACCAAGCCGATGCGGGCCTTCGTGCACGCCGACACCATCACGAACGCCGTCTCGGCTTCGCGCGCGGCGCGCCTGCGTGTCATCGACCATTTCGACACCGTGGGCATCGCCGTTGTCGAAGGCCGCGCCGCCGCGCTGCCGGCGGCGTTGCGCGGCCGGGGGGTCTCCCGCATCGAAGCCGACGCGCCGATCCGCTTCATGACCGACACGTCGCAAAAGGCCACGCGTGGCCGCGAGGCGCGCACGGTCTTCCAGCCCGACACCTTCGCCGACACGATCGACGGTTCCGGCATCAACATCGCCGTCATCGACTCGGGTGTCGACGGCACCCATCCGATGTTCCAGCGCCCGAACGGCACCAGCAAGGTCGTCAAGAACCTGAAGCTCGCGTGCCACACCGCGGCGGGCAACGACGACGGCTCCTGTGGGCCCGACCACGAAACGAACTGGGTCGACATGAGCGCGACCAACGACTCGGACTCACCCTCGAACGGCGGACACGGCACGCACGTGGCCAGCATCGCCGCCGGTTCCGACTATCAGATCTCCGAAGACCGCAAGCTCGGCGGCTCGGCGCCGGGCGCCGACATCGTGGCGCTGTCGGTGGGCCAGACCCTCAGTGTCTACGGCGGCGCCGCCGGCATGGCCTGGGTGCTCGACCACCACGCCGACCCGTGCGGCGCGGCCGCGTGCCCGGCCATCCGCGTCGTGAACAACAGCTGGGGTCCCGTCGTCGTGGGCGCGACCTACAACGCCGACGACACCGTGGCCAAGATTCAAGATCAACTCGTGGCCGCCGGCGTGACCGTCGTGTGGGCAGCGGGCAACGGCGACGCCACCAACGACGGTGGCGACGGCTCCGACATTCGCACGAAGGCCAATGGTCAGAGCCCGACGCCCGGCATCATCAGCGTTGCCAACTACAGCGACGGTGACACGGGCACACGCGACGGCAGCCTCGACACGAGCAGTTCGCGTGGTCAGCAGGGCCAGAAGGCGACGTACCCCGACCTCTCCGCACCCGGCGGAAGTATCACCGCCGCCTGTCGTGCGCAACTGCCGGTCTGTTTCGCCGAACCGGGTACCGAATACGGCACGATTGGCGGCACGTCGATGGCGGCGCCGCACGTCGCCGGCATCGTCGCCCAGCTCCTGCAGGTCGACCCAACACTGACGCCGGGCCAGATCGAAGACATCCTCGAGGACACCGCCTACAAGTTCCGTTTTGGCGCGGCCTACGAAGACGACCTGGCGACGCGCAACGACGACGACACGACGTCCTTCGACAAGGGCCACGGCCTCGTCGACGCCACGAGCGCCATCGCCCGCGTACTCGGCGTACCCGCGCCACCGGTCGAAATCCTCCCCGGCGAAGACCCGTTCGCGCACTGCGAGGCCGACGGCCCCGTGCTCACCGACCCGACGGGTGATGCCACCTACTTCGCGTCGGCGGACGGACTGCCGAATGAGCCGGGGCTCGACATCACCGAGTTGCGGCTCGCCGACAACGCGGCCGACGTGATCTTCACTTTCACGCTCGACGATCTCTCCGAGACCCCGGCAACCTTGTCGCTCAGCAACTCGATCGAGGTCGGCTTCGGCTACAACGGCAAGACCTACGAGGTGAGCGTCTACTGGGCCGAGGGCGCGGCGCCCCGGGCGTCATTTGGCGAGACCGACGCCACGCTCGGCTACACCGAGATCGGCACGCCAACGCCGGCGCTCGACTACGTCAACGACACCATCACGGTCTCCCTCGCGAAGACGGCATTCACGCCGCTACTGCAGAACGGGTCGTCGCTCACCGACTTCCTCGTTCGCACGCGCTACAACGAAAGCCCGACCCCGATCGCACCGGTAGCCGACGACACGACCGGCACCGCGTGGTGCCCGTACACCGTGGGCTACGGCGCCATTCCGGCGCCCCCCGGATCCGAGCCGCCGCCCCCGCCGCCGCCTGCACCTCCAGTGCCTGACTTCACGCTGAGCCGTGGCGGCGCGGCTAACTGGAGGGGCGTGAAGACCACCGGTAGTGACACGCTGATCGCCGGCGAAGTCACCGTCACCGGTCTCGTTCACGACCTCAAGCGCGTCGCGCTGTCGCTGGCGCCGGGCGAGAAGGGCACGTTGACGGTCTCGGTCAAGAACGACTTCAAGTCGTATCTCTTGTTAGAGATTCGGGACAAGGACGGCAATCGTCTCGCCTACACCGAGGGACTACCGACGGAGAAGGTCAGGCTGATCGTGCCCAATCTGGGGGCGGGGGAGTACATCGTCGACGTCGGGTACTTCGTCGGCGTGCAAGCGATCTACCACGCCACCGCCTCGCTGAAGTAGCGCCTACTCTCCGACGGCATCGCTGCGCTCAAGGCCATTAGCCAGAACGGAACAACTCGCGGCGCGGTCGCCGGCACACTGGCCAGCCTCGGCTACGCGTTCACGATTATTTTCGGCACGAAGCTGTCGGCCGCGGGGCTGGAGTCGCCGACCGTGCTCAGCATTCGGTTCGGCATCAGCGGACTGATCCTCGTCACGTTGTGCCTGCTTCGCCGCACGTCGCCGCGCCCGGCGAAAGGCGAGTGGCTCGGCATCTTCTTGCTCGGGGCCATCGGCTACATGATCGAGTCGTCGTTCTTCTTCGCCGCGATCTCGCGCGGTTCGGCCGCCGCGGTGACGCTGCTGTTCTACGTGTATCCGGCGGTGGTCACGCTGATCGAATCGGTGCGCGATCGGCGGCGACCGTCGCGCACGATCCTCGTCGCCCTCAGCATGTCGGTCGCCGGCTCGGCGTTGGTGGCCGGCGCCGGTGGCGAGGTCGACATCGAGCGACTCGGGATCATTTTCGCCCTGTGTTCGGCGCTGTCGTTCGCGCTGTACGTCACCATCGGCGCGCGGCTGAACGAGAAGTCCGATGCCATGGTCACCGGTGCGTGGGTGGCGCTCGGTGCCAGCGCGTCGTTCACCGTGCGGGCGCTCCTGGGTGCGGGATACGCCAGCACCGCGGGGCACTGGCCGATGCTGATCGCCAACGGCGCGGCCAACGCCGTGGCCTTCGGGATGATGTTCGGTGCGCTGGGACTGCTGGGCCCGTCACGGGCCACGGTCGT
This sequence comes from uncultured Actinomycetes bacterium, assembly GCA_963722185.1. Classification (GTDB taxonomy): domain Bacteria; phylum Actinomycetota; class Acidimicrobiia; order Acidimicrobiales; family JACCXE01; genus JACCXE01. The sequence goes on from CAVRKD010000001.1 coordinate 507,828, forward strand.
GCTCACGCTCGAGGCGGTGTTCGCCGTGATCCTGAGCCGGATCTTCCTCGACGAGTCCCTCGCCGCCATCCAGCTTGTTGGCGCGGTCGCCGTGCTCGCGGCGGCGGTGAATGTCGCTCGCCTCAAGGCCGAAGTCGTGGAACCCGAGGCGATTACCGCGCCATAGGCAATGGTAGAGTCTATGGCATGCGCACTACCATCGACAGTGGGGGCAGGATCGTCGTCCCCAAGCGGATGCGCGACTTTCTTGGTCTGGTCGCCGGTTCCGAGGTTGAGATCGACTTCGACGGTCCCGCCGGTCTGCGGCTTGAAGCGGTGCCGCGGCGTACCGAACTCAAGACGGTCGATGGCGTGCTCGTCGTGAAGTCCCGAGGCGAAGGCGAGCCAATCACTGGTGACGCGATCCGGGAAATCCTCGAAGCGACTCGCGACCGCCGCCTGTGAAGGCGGTCGACTCAAGCGTCGCCGTGCGCGCCTTGCTCGAAGACGCCGAGGACCATGCCGCGGCGCTCGCCGTAGTCCGCGACCAGCCCTCGATCCCGCTTCACGCAGTCATCGAGACATATTCGACGCTCACGCGCATCCCAGAGCCGGCGCGCCTCGAACCCGAGGTTGTTGCGGAGCTGCTCCGAGAGAACTTCGGCGATCGCGTGCTGTCTGGTACGTCAGCGCGAAGCATCTTGCCGTGGATCGAGCGTCTCGCGAGCGAAGGGATACGTGGCGGCGCAATCTACGACGCGCTTATCGCCGAGAGTGCCCGCGCCGCTGGCGCCACCTTGGTCACTGCCGACAAGCGGGCGGCGGCGACGTATCGAACGGTCGGCGTCGACGTGCAGATGCTCGCCGACTGACGCAGGCGTAACCTCCGCGCATGCCGTACATCCCCGAGGACCGTCTGGTTCACGACGCCGACGCCCACGTGGTGGAGACACCCGACTTCTTCCGCAACTACGCCGATCCCGACATCCGTGATCGCATCCCTGACCTGTACGTCATGAACGTGGCGCCGGGTGAGGCCGACATGATCGAGCAGTTCCGCTCACGACATGCCGACCCCGAGTTCCGCGAGCGCGACGAAGCCGAGATCATGACGCGCAAGAACTGGAAGGCCACCGGCAGCTTCATCCCCGAAGACCGGCCGAAGGCGCTCGACCTCATCGGCGTCGCCAGTCAGCTCGTGTTCAACACCTTCGCCAACGGGCAGCTCGAGAAGGCCGAACGCGACGCCGACCTCGACTACGCCTACGGCCTCGCCCGCGCACACAACCGCGCCATGGTCGACTTCTGCGCCGTCGACAAGCGACTGCTGCCGGTCTGTTACGTCCCGCTGGCCGACTTTGATCAGCGCGGCGGCGATGGCGACCGAAGCCATCGAGCAGGGCGCGGCGGCGTTGATGATCGCGTCGTCGTGCCCGACCACGCACAGCCCGTCGCACGTCAAGCTCGACCCGGTGTGGGCAACGGCGCAAGAGGCCGGCGTGCCGGTCGTGTTCCACGTCGGCGGCGGGGGTCGGTTGCTCGACCCGATGTACTTCGAGAACGGCCTGCCACCGGTGAAGGACTTCCACGGCGGCGACGGCAACTTCCGCAGCGTCAGCTACATGGCGATTCAGTACCCGGTGATGCAGACGCTGGCCACGCTCGTGATCGATGGCGCCTTCGATCGCTACCCGACGTTGCAGTGGGGCGTCATCGAGCAGGGCGGCAGCTGGTTGCCCGGGCTGATGCGGGCGCTGGATTCGTCGGCCACGGCGTTCATCAAGAACGAGGAACGCCTGCAGAAGCTGTCGCTCAAGCCGAGCGAGTTCCTGCGTCGCCAACTCAAGGTCACGCCGTACCCGCACGAGGACGCGGGCTGGATCGCCGAGCAATCCGGTCCGGAGATGTGCATGTTCTCGAGCGACTACCCCCACGTCGAAGGCGGACGCAATCCGCTCGGCCGTTTCGACACGTCGTTGCAAGACGCGTCCGAGGACGTGAAGCAACGCTTCTACGCCGACAACTTCCTCGAGATGATGGGCCCGACGCTCAAGCGTCTCGGCGTTCCGTCCGCTGCGTAGCGTGCTCGTGCTCGCTCATGGGAGCGGCATCGACGACATCGCGGCGATCGCCATTGGCGTCGCGGTTACCTGGTGGTGGCTACGCCGCCAACGCAAGCACGAAAGGGGCGGGCAATGAAGAAGAGCACCGGCGTGAACCGAGGCAAGGCCGCTGTGTCGCTAGCGGCGGCGGCGTCGATTGGGGCGGGAGCGTGCGGCTCGTCGGGTGGTGCCTCACCGGACAATGTCACGACGACTTCTCGCCCCTCCACGACCACCACGGCACCCGACGAGACAACGACAACGCCGACGACTGTCGCGTCGGTCGCCACCACGGCCAAGAAGACGACCCGCGCCAGCACCACCACGACTACGCAGCCACCGCTTTATGGCTGCGGGCCGGTCCGCGGACAAGAGGACACCACGACGACGACTTCGACGCCGACGACAACGTCGACCGACCCGCCGTCGTCGACAACAACCGTGACCGCCATGGTGGTCTGCGGCCGGCCGTACCGGCGCCGTCGCCGCGGTCTGATGTTGCCCGACGTGACCGATCTCGGCGCACGCGAAGCGCAGGTGCCGACGGCGATCGAGGCGATGCCCGACCAGCAACGAGTGACCGTCGGCCAAACCTGGCTCGGCGACGCGCGGTCCGAGGCGGCGTCGGTACCGGCATTCGCGGAGCTGGCGCTACATCTCGCCGCGGTCGGTGCGCCGCACGACCTCGTTCGTCGGGCGCACGAGGCGGCGATCGACGAGATCCGTCACGCCGAAGCGTGTCTCGAACTGGCGTCGTCGTTGCTCGGGCGGCGCTTCGAACTAGGGGCGTTGCCGGAGATCGCCGGTCGTCGCGTTGCTGGCCGGTCGCGGTGGAGTCGCCGGCGCCACCTCGCGAAGCTCGCGGTCGACTCCTTGCTCGACGGGTGTGTCAGCGAAGGCAACTCCGCCGATCACCTCCGCGCCCGAGCGGCGAAATCCGTTCCCGAAGTGAGCGCGGTCGCAATACGTCTGGCCGCCGACGAGGATCGCCACACCGAACTGGCTTGGGACATTGTCGCGTGGTGCAAGACCGCCGGCGGTGCGTTCGTCGAAGGGGCACTCGCAGAGGCGTTGCGTCGCCTACCGGCTCGCGATGTGCCGCCCGCAGTCGCGCGCCGCTACTACGACCTGGATTCGCGCGTGCCGGAGCTCATCCCTCAGAACGCCTAGGACACTCTCGGCGTCGTAGACCTCCGGCAGACGCGGATCGAACTCGGCGTCCACACGTCGGCCGATCGCGTGAGGAGCTCGATTCGCCTGAGATCGTCGTCGTGGCGCGGTAGTTCCTACGAACGGCGTACCCGCCGAAGGACACGTTTCCGCGCAATTTTCTGCGTCGTCTCGCCGAGGGCCAGGGAGAGTTCGGCGAGGTCGTCGACCAGCTGGTCGCGGCTGACGTCGATGCGTCCGTCGATCCAGTCGAGCAGCACTTCACTCAACCCGCCGATCAGCATCGAGGCGCCGATGAGACTGACGCGTTCGCCGGCGGGCCACGACCCGGCGGCTTCGACGGCGGCCTGTTCGAGCGTGGAGATGGCGACGATGTCGGTCTCGCGGCGGTGACGGTTGAGCGTGATGTTGCCGTGCGCTTCGACGTAGAGGATGCGGGCTCGCCGGCGGTCTTCGTCGATGAAGGTCACCAGGCGCTCCATCCCCGCGCGTGCCTGCTCGAGATGCGTGCCGGTCGCGGGCGTCGTTGCCGCGGCGGTCGTGAGCGCCACGCCGAGTTGCTCGACGACGTGGTCGTACACGGCGACCAGCAGCGCGTCGATGTCTTCGAAGCTCTCGTAGAAGTAGCGGGCGTTCAGTTCCGCCTTCTGGCACACGGCGCGGACGGTGGTGGCGGTGGCGCCTTCCGTGCCGAGCAGCTCGAAGCCCGCGTCGATCAGGAGGGCGCGCCGTTGGTGGCGTCGCTCCTCGGGGGTGAGTCCGACCCACCGGACATCACGTCGCGTATTTGTGGAAGTTGGCAACGCCCGTTACCATAATTCAGATGGGCGATCAGAAGCAGGTTGTCGTCGTAGGCGCGGGCGTTGGCGGGTTGGGCGCGGCGCTGGCGCTGGGTCGCGCCGGTCATGGCGTCACGCTGCTCGAACGCGACCCGCTCCCGGCGACCGCCGACGCCGAAGAGGCGTTCGACGCGCCGCGCCGCGGCGCCCCGCAGGTCCACCAGACCCACGGCTTCCTGGCGCGGATCATGGTCATCCTGCGCGACCGGTATCCCGACGTGTTGGAGAAGCTGCTCGCCGCCGGAGCGTTCGCCATGCCGGGTATCGCCGACTTCGGCGAACCCGAAGCCGGTGACGAAGATCTCAAGGTCCTGATCGTGCGCCGCACCACCTTCGAATGGGTGTTGCGCATGGCGGTGGTCGACGAACCGAACGTGACGGTCATCACCGATGCACCTGTCGCGTCGTTGATCGCCGGCGAACCTATTGATGGCATCCCGACGGTGGTCGGTGTGACGCTCGAAAACGGCACGGAGGTTCGCGGCGACTTCGTCGTGTCGGCCGGCGGTCGACGGGCGCCGCTGCCCGAGATGCTGAAGCCGCTCGGCGTCGACGTGGGCGAGAACATCGTCGAGAGCGGGCTCATGTACGTGTCGCGGTGGTACTCGTGGCCGGGGCAACTCGACCTCAAGGAAGCCAAGCTCGGCGGCGATCTCGGTTTCGTGAAGTTCCTCGGCATCCCCGGCGACGCCGGCACGCTGTCGGTCACTCTCGCCATCCGCGCCGACGACGCCGAACTACGCCACGCGCTGTCGACGCCCGAAGGTTTCGACCGGGCGTGCTCGCTGCTGCCCGGACCGAACCTCTTCTTCGGCGACGGTCCGCCGACACCGCGCACCGAAGTCAAAGTGATGGGCGGTCTGCTCAACCGTCTGCGCACGTTCGTCGACCCCGACGGCACGCCGCGCGTCCTCGGGTTCCATGCCGTGGGCGACGCCCACACGTGCACCAACCCGCTCTACGGCCGCGGCTGTTCGCTCGCCATGGTGCAGGCGACGCTGCTGGCCGACGCGCTCACCGCACACCCCGACGACGCGTTGGCGCGAGCAACCGCTTATGAAGCGGCGTGCAAACGCGAAGTCGAGCCGTGGTTCGACATGTCAGTCACGATGGACAAAGCCGGTGCCGATCCCAAGGGCTTCGCTCTTGCCGGCGGGACGGGCGAGCCGAGCAAGGAAGTCGGCGACAACCCGATGCGCGCCATCTTCGTGGCCGCCGCCACCGATCCGATCATCGGGCGCGCCTTCGCGCGGTTCTTCAATCTGCTCGCGCTGCCGAGCGAGATGATGGGCGATCCGGTCGTCATGGCACGAGTCGCCGACGTGTTCGCCCATCCGGAGAAGTACCCGCTGCCGCCCGCCATCGAGGGTCCATCGCGCCGCGAACTACTCGCGGCGCTGAGCCAGGAAGAGGAACCTGTAAGTGCCTGACGTTCCCGTTACCGAACACAACATCGACACCAACGGCGTCACGCTGCGCGTGCTCGACGCCGGTACCGGTCCCGCGGTGCTGCTGTCTCACGGCTTCCCCGAGCTCGGTTACTCGTGGCGGCACCAGATCCAACCGCTGGCCGCCGCCGGTTACCGCGTCATCGTTCCCGACCAGCGCGGCTACGGCGGCTCGTCGATCCCGTCGGAGATCACCGACTACGACATTGTTCATTTGACTGATGACCTCGCCGGCATCCTCGACGCGCTCGGCGAAGAGACCGCTGTGATGGTGGGCCACGACTGGGGCTCGTTCGTGGTGTCGCACATGGCGATGATGCGGCCGGAGCGCACGCGCGCCGTGTGCAACATGAGCGTGCCGTTCACACCGCGCGGTCCGATGTCAGTCGTCGAGTTGCTCAAGATGGCGATCCCCGAAGACACGTTCTTCTACATCCTCCATTTCCAAGAGGTCGGGCCGGCCGACGAAGAGATGGCGCGCGACCCGCGCGACACGATGACGCGGTTGCTGTGTGGCGTGAAGGTCGACCCGGCCAACGTCGGATCGATGATGGCGAACGCGCCGAAGAAGGCCGATGTCAACGGGTTCGTCGCGTCGATGCCACCCGCGCCTGACACGCTGCCCGACTGGCTCACGCAGGCAGAGGTCGATCACTACGTCGACGAGTTCACGCGCACCGGCTTCACCGGCGGCATCAACTGGTACCGCAACTTCCACCGCAACTGGGAGATCACGCCGCACATCGCCGAGGCCAAGGTCGAATGCCCGTCGTACTTCATCGCCGGCAAGCAGGACCCCGTCATCGGCGGTCGCGCGTCCGGTTTCGAAAGCCCAACGCTGCTCGACTGGCGCGGCGAGACCGTCATCGACGACGCCGGCCACTGGGTGCAGCAGGAAAAGCCAGCCGAGACCAACACCGCTCTCATCGACTTCTTGAACGACGTCCACGGAAAGTAAGGAACACATGCCCCAGGAATGGCCCCTCAAGTTCGGTGCGTTCTTCGCGCCGTTTCACCCCGTCGGCCAGAGCCCGACACTCGCCTACGAGTACGACCTCGACCGCGCCGAATGGCTCGACAAGTACGGCTACGACGAGGTGTGGTTCGGCGAGCACCACTCCGGCGGGTACGAGCTGATCGGTTCACCGGAGATCTTCATCGCCGCCGCGGCGCAGCGCACCAAGAACATCAAGCTCGGCACCGGAGTCACGTCGTTGCCGTACCACCACCCATGGCTCGTCGCCGACCGCTGGGTGCAGCTCGACCACATGACCCGCGGCCGCTGCATCTTCGGCACCGGTCCCGGCGCGCTGCCCACGGACGCCTGGCAGATGGGCATCGACCCCGTCGACCAGCGCCGCATGATGGAGGAGTCACTCGAAGCGATCTACGCGCTGTTCGCCGACGAAGAGCCGGTGAACCGCGAGACCGACTGGTTCGTGATGAAGGACTGTCGTCTCCAAGTGCGTCCCTACACGTGGCCGCACCCCGAGATCGCGGTGGCCGCCATGGTGACGCCGTCGGGTCCGCGCCTGGCCGGTCAGCACAACGCGTCGCTGCTGTCGTTGTCGATGCAGGTGGCCGACGGGTTCGCCGCGGTGGGCAAGGCGTGGGAAGTCGTGACCGAGCAGGCCGAGAAGGTCGGCGGCCCAACGCCCGACCGCAAGTCGTGGCGCATCCTCGGCACCATGCACATCGCCGAAACGCGTGACCAGGCGATCGACGACTGCCTGTACGGGCTGCGCGACTTCGCCAACTACTTCGGCGGCGGCGCCGGGTTCGTACCGCTGGCCGAGAAGGTCGACGAGCAGACGTCTGAGCGCGACTACGTCGAGGCGTATGCCAACTCGCCGTCGAGTGTGATCGGCACACCCGACGACGCCATCGAATACATCGAAGGCCTGATCGAGCAGTCCGGCGGCTTCGGCACGTTCCTCATGCTCGGCCACGACTGGGCGTCGCCCGAGCGCACACAGAACTGCTACCGGCTGTTCGCCGAGAAGGTCATGCCGCACTTCCAGGGACACCTCAACGCGCCGCGCACGAGCCACGACTGGGCGACGGCCAAGCGCGGCGAACTGTTCGGCCGCGCCGGCCAAGCGATGATGAACGCCATCCAGACCCACGTCGCCGAAAAAGAAGAAGAGAAGGCACGACACGCATGAGTGAGCCGAAGGCGAACGCAAGAAAGACAGCGCCATTGCTCTCACGGACACCGCCGAAGGCGGTGTCCAGGTGAGAGCTGCTGCACTGAAGTCCGGAACCATCTACGTCCGCGACGACGTCGAAGATCCCAAGCCCGAGACCGGCCAGGTGCTGGTCGAGGTTTGTGCCTGCGGCATCTGCGGATCCGACCTGCACTTCGCCAAGCACGGTGCCTCGATGATGGCGCTGGGCAAGGAGATGAAGGGCATGGGCCCGATGGCGGAGATCGGCAGCCCCACCGTCGACCTGAGCCAAGACGTTTGGATGGGCCACGAGTTCTCCGCCAAGATCCTCGAGGCCGGCCCGGATACACAGACGTTCGCGCCCGACACCTTCGTCACGTCCATCCCGATCCTGCTGGGTGGGCCGACCGGAATCTCGCCGATCGTGTACTCGAACACGACCATGGGCGGCTACGCCGAGCGCATGTTGCTCTCGGCCATGATGCTGCTCGAAGTGCCGAATGGGCTCGACCCGAAGCTGGCCGCGCTCACCGAACCGATGGCCGTTGGCTTGCACGGCGTGAATCGCTCGGGCATCAAGCCGGGTGAAGGCGCGCTCGTGCTGGGTTGCGGACCCGTCGGCCTCGCGATCATCGCCGCGCTCAAGGTGAAGGGCATCGAGCCGATCGTGGCCGCCGACTTCTCACCGAAGCGGCGTGAGATGGCGCTCACGATGGGCGCGCACGAGGCCGTCGACCCGCGCGAAGAGACGTCGTTCGACGCGTGGGCTCGCGTGGGAGGCGGCAAGCAACTGCACGTCTTCGAAGCCATCGGCGTGCCGGGCATCCTCAACGACATCTTGAAATGGGTGCCCGGGCGCACGAAGGTCACCGTCGTCGGTGTGTGCATGGAGCCCGACACCATCACCCCGTTCTTTGGCATCAGCAAAGAGATCGACATGAGCTTCTGCCTGGGTTACGACCCGATGGAGTTCGCCGGTTCGTTGCGATCCATCGCCGAGGGCGAAATCGACGTGCGCCCGATGATCACCAGCGAGGTCAACCTCGACGGCGTCGCCGGAGCGTTCGAAGCACTCGGCGATCCCGAGAAGGACTGCAAGATCCTGGTGGTTCCCTCCGCCACGTAGGGTCGCGGCATGCCGAGCGACTTCCAACTCAAGACCATGAACGTCGTCCATAAGGCGATGATCAAGCTCAGCTTCGGTCGACTTGGGTGGGACCGGTTGTTAGGCATGCCGGCCCTGGCGCTAACGACCGTCGGCCGTAAGAGCGGCGCCAAGCGCACGGTCATGCTCACCTCGCCGGTGCAGGAGGGCGACAAGATCGTGATTGTCGCCTCGCGCGGCGGCGATCCGACGCATCCAGCGTGGTTCCTCAACTTGCGCGACAACCCGCAGGTCGAAGTGTCGTACAAGGGTGGGCCCACCAAACCGATGATCGCCACGGTGGCCGACGCCGCCGAACGGGCGCGGCTGTGGCCGCTGATCACCAAGGACCACAAGAACTACGCGGACTACCAGACCAAGACCGACCGCGAGATCCCGGTGGTCGTGCTGACGCCCGCTTAGGCGCGTTCGACGGGGACCGGTCGCTCTACGGCCGTCATCAGTCGTTCGATGTCGTCGACGTCGGACGTGACGACACGCGCATCCGCGCGGCTGGCGGTCAGTACCAGGTGTGCGTCGGTCACGTCTGAGGTGTTGGAACGAGCCAGCAGCTCTCCGACGGCATGAGCATCAGCGCCGGTGAAGTCGACAACACGGCAACTGGCGAGGAATCGCCTGAGGTGCACCTGTCGGGGCGAACGGCTGACCTGGGCGACGACGGGCGCGGTGACGAGTGGCACGAAGCCACGCTGCAAGCGTCGCCGGTGTTTGAGCCAGGTCATCGACTCGTTGCGATCGGCCGCTACGAGAACGCCAGCGTCGTAGGCGGCGTTCACGCCGACTGCTTCCGCTTGCGAATGAATTCGGCGTGGCGCTCGATCTCGGCGTCGACCGCGGCGTTGGCGGCGGCGACCTCCTCCTCGCTGAACGGGCCGTTCTCCAACTCCCACTCCATGATCGCCTTCAGGCCATCGTCGATCATGAGTTGCCGGCGCACGGCCTCGGTGATCCACGCGGAGAGGCTGAGGCCCTCGCGGTTGGCGGCGGCCGTCGCCATGTCACGGATCTGAGACGGGATGGTGATGGCGATCTTCGGGGACGGGTCTCCGCGCGGCACGCACAAAGTCTACTACCGCGGTGTGATACTTAGGAAGGGAGGAGTACGCCCGGATTCATGATCCCTGCAGGGTCGAAGGCGGCCTTGATGCGACGGCGTAGCTGCTGTTCCTCCGCGCCATAGGCGAGGTCGAGCCAGCGCACTTTGGCGCGGCCGATGCCGTGCTCAGCGCTGATGCTGCCACCGTGCGCAGCCACGAGTCGCAGCACGGCCTCGTCGACGGTGTCGTCGTCGGGCGCGGGGCCAATCACGTTGACGTGGACCGCCGCTTCGCCGGCGTGACCGAACGAGATGACGCGCGCGCCCGGTGACGCGCGCTCGACGACCGCGGGCACCGCATCCAGGAAGTCGGCCATGGCGCCGGGAGCCACGGCGACGTCGATCTTGTGGGGCACGCCGATCGTGGCGATCGCCTCGGTGTGGCGGTCGCGGTATTGCCACAACGCCGCGCGCCGTGTCGTATCGGTGGCGACCGCCACCTCGGTCACGCCGCTCAGAGATTCGGCGGCCGCCGCCAACTGCGGTGTCGGGTCCTCGAAGTCGGCCGCCTCCACGAGGACGTAGCCGCCTCGCATTCCCGTGAAGGGCGCCGCGAGGCCGAACGCGTCGCACACGAGGCGTACGCCGTCGTCGAAGAACAGCTCGATCGACTCGGCGTTGGGCACGAACCGGCGCAGCGATTCGGCGGCGACGGTGGCGTCGCGGGCGACATCGAAGCGAAGCAGCGCCGTGCTGCGATGCGTGAACGCCGAAACCAGTCGAAGTCGGGCGCGCGTAACGACGCCCAACGTGCCCTCGCTTCCGCACACGAGCGACGGCAGGTGATAGCCGGTGTTGTTGCGCAGCACGCCCGACAGCGATGAGATGATGTCGCCGGCACCGCTCACGAACTCGACTCCGGTCAACTGTCGGCGCGTATCGCCATAGCGGACGACGCGCAGCCCGCCGGCGTTGGTCGCGACTGTGCCCCCGATCGTCGCCGTGTCGCGGGCGGATATGTCGATGCCGTACGACCACCCGGCTTCGGCGGCCGCACGTTGCACCGCCGCCAGCGGTGCACCCGCACCAGCCAGGACGTGGCCCGCGACGTTGTCTACTTCGTCGATCGCCGCCATGCGTTCGAGGCTGAGCACGAGTTCGCCGTCGAGCGGCACGCTCCCGCCGACCAGCCCGGTGTTGCCTCCTTGCGGCACGACTCCGACACCGTGGTCGCGGCAGATAAGCACTACCGCCGCCACCTCGTCGCCGGTCGCCGGTCGTACCACGGTCGTGGCGGTTCCGCGGAACCGCCCGGTCCAGTCGACGCGGTAACGCTCGGTGACGTCGGAGTCGTCGATGACGTGGCTCGGGCCGACGACGTCGCGCAGCGCGGTGACTGCGGTCGCGTTTAGAACGTCCACTCCAGCAACACTTGCGGGTCGGGATCGCCTGCGCCCGCCGCCCGGTATGTCGCCAGCGCGGCCTCGTTGTCGTGGTCGGTCAAGACCCACATGCCGCGGCAGTCGCGCTCGACTGCGTGGTCGCGCAGCGCGGCGACGAGCGCCTTGCCCACGCCTTGACCGCGGTACGCGTCGTCGACGCCGAGCTCGTAGAGGAACATCTCCGTGGGCTTGTCGGGATGCGTGATCTCGACGCCAGAAACGAATCCAGCTGGGACATCCGCGACGTAGGCGATGGCGAGGTGGTGGTTCGGTTGCGCGAAGAAGGTCTCGGTCAGTTCGGCCTGCACGGCTTCGTCGAACAGATGGCTGGCGGCTTCGATGTCAGCGACGTTCGTGGCCGCCATCCAGCGGATGTCCACGATTACTCCTCGACGTAGACCTGCGCGCCCGAGGCGACGAACTCGGCCGACTTCTCCTTCATCCCGAGTTCGATGGCGACCTCGTCGCCGACGCCGTGCTCGGCCGCGTAGTCGCGCACGTCCTGGCTGATCTTCATCGAGCAGAATTTCGGCCCGCACATGGAGCAGAAGTGCGCCGTCTTGGCGGCGTCGGCCGGGAGCGTGGCGTCGTGGAACTTGCGCGCCGTGTCCGGATCGAGCGACAGGTTGAACTGGTCTTGCCACCGGAACGAGAACCGCGCGCGCGAGAGCGCATCATCGCGCTCCTGGGCGCGGGGGTGACCCTTCGCCAAGTCGGCGGCGTGCGCCGCGATCTTGTAGGCGATCACGCCGTCCTTGACGTCGTCACGATCCGGCAGACCCAGGTGCTCCTTCGGCGTGACGTAACAAAGCATCGCCGTGCCGTACCAGCCGATCATCGCCGCGCCGATCGCGGAAGTGATGTGGTCGTAGCCCGGGGCGATGTCGGTGGTGAGCGGACCGAGTGTGTAGAAGGGAGCCTCGTGGCACAGCTCCAACTGGAGGTCCATGTTCTCCTTGATCTTGTGCATCGGCACATGACCGGGGCCCTCGATCATCACCTGCACGTCGTGGCGCCACGCGATCTCGGTGAGCTCGCCCAGCGTGGCGAGTTCGCCGAGCTGCGCTTCGTCGTTGGCATCCGCGATCGAACCCGGGCGCAAACCGTCGCCCAACGAGAAGGCGATGTCGTAGGCAGCGAAGATCTCGCATAACTCTTCGAAGTTCTCGTACAGGAAGTTCTCTGTGTGATGGGCGAGACACCACGCGGCGAGGATCGAACCGCCCCGCGAGACGATGCCGGTGACGCGCTTGGCCGTCATCGGCACGTAACGCAGCAGCACGCCGGCGTGGATCGTCATGTAGTCGACGCCCTGCTCGGCTTGTTCGATGATCGTGTCGCGGAACACGTCCCACGTCAGGTCTTCGGCGGCGCCGTTGACCTTCTCGAGCGCCTGGTAGATCGGCACCGTGCCGATGGGCACTGGCGAGTTGCGGAGGATCCATTCGCGCGTCGTGTGGATTCCCTGCCCCGTGGAGAGGTCCATCACGGTGTCGGCGCCCCACGTGGTCGCCCACGTGAGCTTGTCGACTTCTTCCTCGACCGAGCTCGCCACCGCGCTGTTGCCGATGTTGGCGTTGATCTTCACCAAGAAGTTGCGCCCGATGGCCATCGGCTCGGACTCGGGGTGGTTGATGTTGTTCGGGATGATGGCGCGGCCGCGGGCGACCTCGTCGCGCACGAACTCCGCCGTCACGCCCTCGCGCACGGCCACGAACTCCATCTCCGGTGTGATGTCACCGCGGCGGGCGTAGTGCATCTGGCTGACGCAGCGGCCGGGCTTGGCGCGCCGGATGATTGGCGCGGGGCCGGCCCAAGGCGTAACGGGCTTGGTGCCGCGCCCGTCGTCGCGCTGTTGGATGACGCGGCCGGTGATGACTTCGGTGTCGTCGCGCGCCTCGATCCACGGTGCCCGCATAGCGGGCAAGCCGACGGTGGGAGTGCTGCCGGGACCGGACGTGTCGTACAGCGAGAACGTGGTGCCGTCGGTCAGATCGACCTCACGGACGGGCACCCGTACGGACGCATCGCGTTCAGAAGCGATGTAGGTCCGTCGTCGTTCGTCCGTTGCCGTCATGGGGCGAGGCTACCCGCCTAGTTGGTCACGCAATTCCACGATTTCCGCCTCCAGCGCCGCGACCCGCGCTTCCAACTCGTCCAATCGACTGCGCGAATGCGTGGTTTTCTCGTCGGGACCCGCGACGGGTTCGGGAACGGGGCCGAGCAGGTGGATCCAGCGGTCTTGGGACTGGCCCGGCCCTCGCCCGACGTTGCGCACCAGCGGCTCGGGCTTGTTGGCGAGGCGGTCGAGGATCGACGCCGTCGTGTCCGGCGGCTCCCAGTCCGCCAGTCGCTCCGTCCGGGTCTTCAATTCGGCCTCGGTTTGTGCGCCCCGGAGCATCAGCACGCCGAGGAGGGCGAGCTCCTCCTTGATCAGTGTGATCTGCTCGTCGAGGCGGTGGCCGTAGCGGTCGACCGACCGACCGTGGCTCGGCAGGATCGTGCGCAGCAACTGCTGCTCGCGCAGGCGGCCCAGCGTGTTCTTGACGTCGGACTCCGAGTACGCCGTCACCGGCTCGCGACTCGTGGTCTGGTTGCAGCCGGTGACGAGCGCATTCAGCGTCAACGGGTACTGCTGCGGCGTCGCCAGCTGCTTCTCGATCAGCGTCCCGAGAACTCGCTGCTCCTCGGCGTCCAAGTCGAAAGCCATCTCCGAAACCGTAGGCCCGTCAGCGAAGGGTGTCCGGCAGTTCGTCGACGACCACGCCCCGGTTAACGCCGGCCAAGGCGACGGCGCACACGGCGGTCCGCGGGGGTGCCGACACCAACGCAATCTGCTCGAGCAGTTCGCCGACCTGGCGCGCTTCGCGGACGAGGTCACCCGCGGACACGTCGCTACCGCGGAGCGCTTGGCCGAGATCACCCGTCTCCGTCCAGCGGAACACGACGCCAGAGAGCGACGCGTTGGGCGACGGTGTGTAAGGCAGCCCGAGTTGCTCTTCCGCGGCGTTGAGGTCGCGAGCGAGGCGATCGGCGGCGCGCACCGCAGCGGCGACGGCCGGGGTGGGCGCTCGTACCGCGTGTTCGGCCAGCGCGGCGCGGGGCGTGAAACACGACACGAACGCCGCCAATTCGGCCGGTGTGAGACCTTCGAAGAGTGACGCCCGCAGCGCCTCGGCGACCAGGATGCCGGCGTCGTGGAACAGCCGCGACAGGGCGACGCCCGACGAAGTCGGCGTCCACCGGTCGAGGTGGCCGCGTTGTCGTAACAAGGTGATGTAGGCGTCGAGTTCGTCGTCGAGTTCGGCCTCGGCTGCTTCTATCCGGTGCTGCAGTTCCTCGACGGCCGCGCGGTCGCGGGCGCGGCGCGCGCTCGCCGATGGACCGCGCGGCCCGTCGCCCGTCACCGGGAGCGCGGTTGCTCTCGGGGCGGCCCGCAGCAGGTCGACGATTTGTCGCGTGAACCCGCGTGGCGAAGGGCCGGCTTCGGGCACGACGATGCGACCCACCACGACGGGTGCCGCGCGCAGTTCGCGTGCCACCAGCGTGCGGCGCCGCGCGTCTTCGCCGACGACTTCGACCGCTTGTTGCCCGCGTCGCAGCCGCACCGGGGCGATGACGGCGAGCACGCCGGTGGCGGCCCGGCCGGGGTCGACGATGACATCGCCTGGCTGTATGTGATCAAGCGTCACCAGTTCTGGCGTCGTTTCGCGCAGGTCTTCTTCGCGAAGCGACGCCGGAACTGAGAGCCGGTCGTTGGCGTTCGCCAGGTCGGCGCGCAGCGCGTCGGCGTGTCGCTCCAGCAGTCGGGCGCGCAACGACACGTGCACGAACCGTCGCAAGTCGGCGGGCGAGCTTCGACGGGCGAAGCTCATGACCATCGCCGGTGTGGCCGCGAAGTGCGACGCCAGCGTGGGCAGCCGGCCGCGGATCAACGCGGTCAGCTGCGGGAACGACACCGCCGGCGACCACGGCACGACCACGAAGCCGACGTCGTCGATGCCGCGCCGACCGGCACGCCCCGAAAGCTGGGCAAACTCGGCCACGCTGAGCATGCCGGCGCCTTGGCTCGGCGGACGGACGACGCGGTCGATCACCACTGAACGCGCCGGCAAATTGACGCCGACGGCGAGCGTCTCGGTGGCGAACACGACCTTCACCAGTTCGCGGGCGAACGCGACTTCGACCACTTCGCGCTGCACCGGCGCCAACGCGCCGTGGTGGGTGGCGACGCCGCGCACGAGCGACTCGACCCACGCGTCGAAACCGATGGCCCGCCGGTCGGCGTCGGCCATCGACGCGGTCGCCTCGTAGGCCAGCGCCCGCACGGCGTGCGCCTCGTCGGTGTCGGTGAGCCGCAAGCCATCCTCGACGCACGCCGCCACGGCGGCGTCACAGCCGGCGCGGCTGAGCAGGAACCAAATTGCCGGGAGCTTGTGGTCCCGGCGGAGTTCCTCGATGAGATCGATTCTCTCGGGCGGTACCGGTCGGTTCGGGTCGCGCTCGCGGCGTCGCAGCGGACTGTCATCGGCGCGCCGGGCGCGCACTCCGTCGAGCAACTCGGCGACGGCGTTGGGTTCGTCGTCGACGAACAGCGGCACCAGCGACGGCGGGTCGCGCCGTGTGCTGCCCAGGGCGTACAGGTGCGTCAGCTCGACCGGACGGGTGGTCGCCTCGACAAGACCCACCGGGCCATGGACAGACTGCATCCACTCCTGCACGATCGGAGCGCCAGGCAATGTCGCCGACAGGCACACCAGTGCGGTGCGGCGCGGCGCGGCGATCACGACTTGTTCCCAGACGCCGCCGCGCTGTGGATCCTGGATCCAGTGGAACTCGTCGAGCACGATGACGTCGAGGCGATCGACGAGCTCGCTCTCGACCAGCAGGAGCGCGCGCAACACTTCGGTCGTCATCACGACGACGGGCGCGTCCGGATGCTCGACGCGATCGCCGGTCATGAGTCCGACGGTGACGCCGAGCAATTGGGCCAAGTCGGCGCGCTTCTGATTCGAGAGCGCCTTTAGCGGCGTGGTGTAGACCGCCGACCGCCCGCGGGCGAGCGCGGTACGGATGGCGTGTTCGGCAACGACTGTCTTGCCGGCACCAGTGGGCGCGCAGACGACGACCGATCGGCCGGCATCAAGGTGTTCGATGGCTTCGCGTTGGTACGCGTCGAGAACAAACGGAGTAGTTAGCAAAGAAGAGAGGGTCCTCTCGAAGGAGGTCGCCTCGCCGCCGCAGAGCTAGAGGTCAGCGGCGATGGTCGACCAGTGAATTGAGTTGGTGTTCATCGCCGCACCTCCCTTCGCTTTTGGTGGCCATGATTGTACCCATGGCAGTGGTCTGGAAGTGCCCCGATTGCAAGCGGCCGTTCGGCAAGAAAAACCAGGGCCACACGTGCGCGCCCGGCATGACCGAGAAGCAGTACTTCTCGACCGGTCCGGACTTCGAGCGACCCATCTACAACGAGATCGGCCCGTTCCTCAGCGCGCTCGGAGACGTGATCGTCGAGTTCGTGCAAGTCGGCGTGTTCTTCAAGACAACCCGCACGTTCGCGTCGCTGCGGCCGCTCACGAAATGGGTGAACCTGACCTTCCATCTCGATCGGGAGCTCAAGCATCCGCAAATTCAACGGGGTCAGAACTACGGGCCGAATCGCTGGTACTACACGGTGCGCTTGAAGACGCCCGAGGACGTCACCGACGACGTGCGCGGCTGGCTCGCCGAGTCCTGGGAGACCTTCTCGTGAGCGTTGTTGCCACCCGCGGCAGCCGCTTGGTGTTGCGCCGCAGCGAGACGGAATTGACCGTTACCGAGGTCGACGAGCAGGGACGCACGACGAAGTCGATCACCTTCGACCCCGACGATCTTCATGGCGCTTTCGACGAGCTGGATCGGCTCTACGTCGCGCAAGGCGGCGTTGACTACCGCGCCTTTCGCCAGCGGCACGGGGCTCGCGACTGGGACGGCTTCGCCAAGGTCTTCGAGCCGGATGCGATCATCGACGACCATCGACGGACCGGCTGGGGCGTGGTCTCGCTCGAGCGTGACATCGAGTTCCTGCAAGCCACCGTGGCCATGGCCGAGGACTCGCACGTCGAAGTTCGCCACGAGATCGCTCGGGAGGGAATGGTGTTGTTCATCGAGCAGGCGAACGTGGGCACTCTCGACGACGGCGGACCCTACGAGTTGCCGCACTACACGGTCTTCGTGGCGAGCGCTCGTGGGCGCATCGCCCACGCCGAAATGTTCGACCTCGACGACTTCGACGCGGCCAAGACGTGTTTTGACGCCGAGGTGGCGGCGCAGCAGTCTTAGCTACTCGCGACCGGCGATCATGCGGTCGAGCGCCTCGACCAACTTCGTCGGGGCGACCGCGCGGTACGCGTCTTCGATGATGCCGGCGACTTCGTCCCAGTCGACTTTGCCGTCGATGCGCATGCCGATCCAGCCGCGGTGGCCGACGTAGGCGGGACGGTAGTAACGCGCCGGGTCGAGTTGCATGAGCGCCTCCTGCGCGCCGGCGGGAGCGGCGGCGAAGATGGCGAGCCAGCCGTCGCCGCTGTGGGTGTCGTGATGAATATTGCAGAAGGTCTTCTTGTCACGGATGAAGAACGTCGGTGCGCCGTGGCTCAGGCGCTCGTTCACTTCGGGCAAATCGAGACACAACTCGCGAACCTTCGCGAGGGCTTTGGCGTCGCTTGCAGCTGTCATGGCCCAACGCTAGGTGCGCGCCGCGGCCTTCTTGCGCGGCGCCGCCTTCTTCTTCTTCGCTCCGGCGGCGCCCGACCGGTTGATGGCGGTGTCGTCGGTGCCGAGGTAGCTCTCGATCACCTTCGGGTGCTCGAGCACGTAGCTCGGTGTCCCTTCGGCGATGACGCCGCCGAGTTCGAGCGCCACCATGCGGTCACAGATCGTGCGCAGCAGCGGCATGTCGTGCTCGATCACCAGGATCGAGCAGCCGGTGTGGTCGCGCACGCGCAACAGCAACGGCGCCAGCGCTTCGGTTTCCTTCTGGGCGACGCCACCCGAAGGCTCGTCGAGCATCAGCACCGACGGCTCCTGGGCGAGAATGCACGCCAAGTCGACGATGCGCCGCGACCCGGTCGACAGTTCGCCGGTCAGCTTCTCGCGGAAGGCGCCGAGGCCCATCAGCTCGATCAACTCCTCGACCTTCTCGGCGACGGCGATCTCGGACTCGTAGGACGCGGGCAGTTGGAACGACGCGGCGATCAGGTCTTTCGACTCGAGGTGGCGTTCGAGGGCGACGGAGATGGTTTCGGCGACGGTCAGGCTCGGGAACAGCAGCGCGTCCTGGAACGACCGGCCGAGGCCGCGCAAGGCGCGTTCGTGCGGTGCGGACTCGGTGACGTCCTCGTCTTTCAGGATCACGCGGCCACCGTCGATCTGGTTGAAGCCGGAGATGCAGTCCATCAGCGTCGTCTTGCCGGCGCCGTTGTGGCCGATGAGCCCGAGGATCTCGCCTTCGCGCAGTTCGAGGTCGACGTCGTCCACGGCGGTGATCCCGCCGAAGCGCTTGAGCACCGCGATCGTCTCGAGCAGCACCGGCGCGTCGGGACCGGGAGCTGTGCGCTCGTTCGTCTTGGACGTCTTGGACGTCTTGGCGGTCGCGGTCTTGCCGTCACCCACCGAGCCGGCGCCGGCGATGAACACCGAGCGCAGCACGTCGGGGCGCTCCAACAGGTCGGCCGTCGGCCCTTCGAAGCGGACCTCGCCCTTCTCCATGAACACGGCCCGCTCGGCGAGGTTCAGCGCCACGTTGACGGATTGTTCGACCAACACGATCGTCGTGCCCCGGTCGTGGATCTCGCGCACGACTTCGAGCAGCTGCGCCACGATCGTGGGCGCCAGGCCGAGCGACAACTCGTCGATCATCAGCAGGCGAGGACGCGTCATCAACGCGGCGCCCAACGCCAGCATTTGCTGCTCGCCGCCGGAGAGGTCGCCCGCCAGCTGAGCGGCGCGCCGCTCGAGGATGGGGAACAGCGTCTCGACTTCCTTCTTGGCGAGCGCGACACGCTCGGCGTCGTCGCGGATCATCCACGCGGCGAGCCGCAGGTTTTCCGTCACGCTCAGAGTCGGGAACACGCCCTTGCCGCCGGGCATGAGCGACACGCCGCGATGGGTCGTGAGGTCGGCTGGCAGATTGGTGACGTCGTCGCCGGCGAACATCACCTTGCCGGCGGCCGGCTTCACCAATCCGCAAATGCCTTTCAGCAGCGTCGACTTGCCGGCGCCGTTGGTGCCGAGCAACGCCACGATCTCGTGCTCGCGCACCGTGAAGTCGACGTTGAAGAGGATCTGCACCGGCCCGTAGGCCATGTCGATGCCGGTGCAGGTCAGCAGCGCGCCGTCGTCGTTGAGCGGGCCGTCGATCGTGTTCGACTCGTTCTGCTGCTTACTCATGCTTACCCACCGCGATCAGTTCTTCCTCGGGCACGATGATCTCGAGGCCGACCGCGTCGTCGACCTCGTCGGTGAGTGCCGTTTGGAGCAGGCCGACGCTGTTCTCGACGCCGCGCTTGTCGGCCACGAGGCTCGGCACGATGATGCCGCGCCGGTTGGCGACCCGCCGGAGGTAGCGGTCACGCAGTGTGATGAACAGCTGACCGAAGCCACCGGGCAGCGCATAGAGCACAACCAGCAGGCCGGTACCGGTGAGCAGCAAGCGCAGGTCGCCCAACTCGGTAATCGTCTCGAGCCAGCGGAAGAGCAGCACGCCGGAGATAGCACCGCCGAGCGAACCGAGCCCGCCGATCACCGCCGTCGAGAACACGGTGATGGAGTCGACCGGGCTGTAGGTGTTCTGCGCCAGACCTTGCTGGATGAGGACGTGCAGCCCGCCGGCGACGCCGGCGATGGCGCCTGCGAGGAGGAATGCCGAGAGCTTCACCGCGGTGGTGTTCACGGCGGCGGCGTCGGCGGCGCGCTGGTTGTCACGCGTCGCGATCACGACGCGCCCGCTGCGCGCCTTACGCACACCCATCGCGGCGAGCATGGACAGCACGAGGAAACCGAGACACGTGAGGTACATGTCGTAGTTGTGCGTCAGTTCGAAGCGCTGCCACAGCAGGGGTCGCTTGACCGTCGTCGGCAGGATCGAGGAGAAGCGGTCGGTGTTGAAGAAGTAGGAGTCGAGCATGATGGCGAAGGCGAGCGTCGTCACCGCCAGGAACAGGCCCTTGATGCGCAACGCCGGTAGGCCGACGAGCAACGCTCCGATCGCGCCGGCGACACCGGCGAGGAACAGCGCGATGAAGAAGTCGCCGTGCCACTTCTCGATCACATTCGCCGACACGATGGCGCCGACACCCACCAACCCGAACTGGCCGAGGCTGATGTGGCCGCCCCAGCCCGTCAGCACCACGAGCGACACCGCCACCATGGCCCACACCATGGCGAAGGCGGCGAGCAGTTGCTGCGACGACGACCATCCGCCGGGGATGGCGATGAAGGCGATGGCGACCAGCGATATGAGCGCGATCTTCGGCAACCGAACTTCGGGCAGGTGGCGCAGTTCGACGGGCACCGGCTTCACGACGGTGGCCGCCGACCACGACGACGTCACGTTGTCGAGCGCCCGCGAGAGACGGCCGCGCTGGATCAGCAACGCCCCGAGGATCACGGCGAAGTAGGCGACGTTGACGAACGACGGTGAACCGGTGCTGTTCCATCGGACGGTCTGTTCGACGATGCCCAAGCTGAGACCGGCGGCGAAGGCGATCGGTAACGACTCCATGCGCGCGACCACCGCCGCGGCCAGGCCGGGCAACAGCACGGTCGGTCCGTTGGCGACGCCGGGGACGACGCCGGAGAACGGCACCTTCAGCACGTAGGTCAACGCCGAAAGCCCACCGGCGAGCCCCCACACGATCGTCGACAGCCGTCGCACGGGGATGCCGAGGAGCAGCGCGCGGTCCGAGTTCTCCGCCGCGGCGCGGATGGCCACGCCGGCGTCGGTGCGCAACAAGAAGTAGGTGAGGCCGAGAATCACGAACGGCACCACCAGCATGATCAACACCTCGTCGCCACCCAAGGTCTTGTCACCGAGGTCGAGTGAGATGCTGCGAAGCGGCACCGAGATGCCGCCCGTCAACGACAAGAAGCCGAGTTTCTTCGCGGCCAGGAACTCGATGCCGCCGAGCAATTGCGCGAGCCCGATTGAAGCGACCGTGAGGATCAGACGCGAGCTGTTGGCGAAGCGGCGGATGACGAGCATCTCGATGAGCGCGCCGTTCAACACACCACCGAAGACCGCCAGTGGCAGCATCGCCCAGTACGACAGCCCCTGTTCCTTGTAGAGAGCGACGCAGATAACACCGACCATCGACCCCATGGCGCCGTAGGCGAAGTTGATGAACCGGTTCGACCGGTACAACAGGATCAAGCCGATCGCCAACAGCGCGGTGACCGTGCCCGTGATGAGCCCGATGACCACGACCTCGTACGGCATCTTGTCGTCGACAAAGTCGCGGAGTCCGGGGATCACCAACGACAGGCCGTAGGCAACGATGACCGTCGCCACGAGCGCGAGGCCGCGCCGGTTGTCAGGAATGCGGTCGTACTGGCGAGCTATCGCAGCGCGAAGTCCTCTCACCGCACCGGGACCTTCGGGTCACCTGCGGGAATCTCCCCGGGCAACCAGCGCGTGCCCTTCTGCGGGTCGATGTAGGCGCCCCTCTTGCCGTTGTACTTCGAGATCGCGTTCGGGTCCCAGTAGATCTCGCGCACGTCGTCGGCCGCCGTGTAGTCGTGCGGCTTCATCCCCCACCGTCCGACCGGTCCGAGGCGGGGCGGGTAGGCGAACATGCCTTTCTCGAAGTTCGCCGGCGTCAGGTTCGGGCCGGCCATCTGAATGCCGATAGCCATCATCTGCATCTGGAAGTAGATGAGGTCGACGGAGAACGCGGGCTCGTCGTCGGGCCTGACGGACTTGAACGCCTCGTACGCAATCGTCTGCGTCGGCGGTACCGGCTCCTCCAGCGAGCTCACGCCGAGCATGTGTTTGGCCGCGTCCTGGTCGAAGAGCTGGCCGACGATGTCGGCGTCGGTCAGCGCGGTGCCCACGATGATGATTTCCGGGAAGTACTTCTCGCGGTTCATGGCCCCGGTCAAGAAGACAGGGAACACCGGGTCGCAACCGCACAGGATGGTGGTGATGCCCTCGCTCTTGAGCTTGGGCACCAGGTTGTTCGCTTGGTTCGACATCGTGCCGAGGTCGAGCTGGTACTGAATGTTCTGCGCCACGCTGACGCCGCCCTTTTCGATGTCGCCCTTGGCGATTTGCACCGACTCCTGGTACCACGAGTTCTCCGGCGCCATCGTGGCCAGCCGCCGTGGCTTGTCTTTGATGTCGCCGCCGGCGTACTTGGCCGGCTTGGACGCACCGCCGGGCGCGAAGAGCCGCTTGACGGCGTACTCGGCGGCGAGCTTGGCGACGGTGGTGCCGTCGACGGCGAGGCTCCAGATGTACGGCGCGTGCCGGTCGTGCCACGGCGTCGACAGGTATGGGTCGCCGAACCCCACGATCCCGCGGTTGGCCAGCGCGTTGGCGTAGGGCTCCGATGTGGCCGACATGTCGGCGAACACGCCCTTGCTCTTGGCTTGCTCGGCGTCGGCCTCGGCCTTGTCGCGGCCGCCGCCCAGGAGTTCAGAGGTGTTCGAGCCGACGCCGTTGTAGAAGTCGATGACGATCTTGCGGCCGTAGAACTGGTACCGCTTCGAGAAGTATTCAGCCAACGCCGAGACTGTGTTCTTGATCGTCTCCGGCGTATCCGACAACGTCGCGCCGGCGAGTTCGGCCAGCGTCTGCTGGAACCCCTTCTCGTTGAGCACGCGGAACGACACGTGGATTTCCTTCTCGTTCACGCCCCGCGAAGTGACGCCGCCGTTGCTACCGCTGAACTCAATTTTTGGCGGCGAGTACGGGTCGCCGCGCACTTGGTCGCCGCCGACGACGGTGGGCTTGGCGATCGGCTTGCCGCTGACCGACACCTGCGCGCCCGGGATCAGTTCGCCGGCGATCGTCGTGGCGGTGGGGTCGAGCGACGTCGTGACGCTGGTGTCCTCTTCGCTCGTCGCGTTGACCTGCTTGATGACCTGAGGCTTCGAGGGCACTAGCACCGCCATGAGCACGAACATCACCGCCAGCAGTGCCAGCGGTCCGTAGCCGCGCAGCAGGCGTTGGTTGACCTGGAACGAGCCGCGCGGCGTACGCGCGTCAGTTGACGCCATTACTTAGGCCTCCGTTGGTTGCAGACGTTGTGCGCGACGCATCAGTCGACGGTCGCGCTCGGCGACGAGCACCAGTCCGAGCAGCCCGAGCAGCCCGACGAGTGCCAGTTTCCCGCCCCGTGAACCCTCGTCCGCGGCGACCAGCGCCGGGCGGCGAGTCTTGCCACCGATGCTCGTGACGGGCGCCGCGGTCGGAACGTCACCGAGCGTCGAGGGCCCGAACGTGTCGAAGCCTCCGAGGGTGTCGTCGCCGATGACGTTGGTGAGTGGATCCCGACCGTTGAGGAAGCTGCTCAGGTTGAGCGCGTCTGTCTTGAGCTGCACGCCGCCGACCTCGAGTGCGAACGAACCGGCACCGGTCACCGAGCCGAGGACGATGTCGGCGACCAGCACGTAGGTGTCGTTTCCGCAGTCCTGCGCCAGCACGACGTCGACCAAACGCTCACGCGCGGGCTGCAGCACTCCGAGAACGGCCGCGGCGATCGAGTCACGTTGCGCTGACGGATAGACCCGAATCTTCATCGGATCGACGAACAGAATGCCGGCGTCGACGTGCGGCTTCGGAACGGTGAGGCCGACGCCTAGCGGCGCGAGCAGCGTGTTGGCGGTGTTGATGGCGGCCTCGGGATCATTGGTCGGCAGCGCCTGGCCGAGGACCTTGAGCGAACCGATCGTGAAGGATCCGACGACCGACTCGATCGCGCCGGTCTTGTACACCCCGCTCCAGTGCAGCCCGCTCAGCTCGAGCACGCCGGCGATCGTGATGCCGCCGACGTCAACGGTGGCGACTGCCTCGCGCGTGCCCTGCGTGACGTGGGTGAGTGAACGCGAGTGCGTCTGCGCGAGGTCGATAACGCCGCCGGCGACAAGTGGAGCGGTCGTGGTGTTGGCCTCGGCGTAGGGCGTGGAGTCGACGCGCACCCGCTTCTCCATAACCGGCAGGTACTCCTCGTTGACGCTCTTCTCGCCCTTGTCGGTGCGCGAGTCGGCCTTCAGAGCCTGCGGCTGTTGCTCTGCGGGCACCGTCGGGTCCCCGCCGTCGCACCCCTCACCCGCGAGCGTGGAGCCGATGATGCCCAGGTCGATGGCCCGAGCCTCGGCCTGCGCGACCTGGTTGGTGTAGCCGGCGAGGGAAATCCCGACGCCGATGCCCAGCGACAGGGCGGCGGTCGTGGGGTTGATCTTGAACGACGTGGCCGTGGCCGACGCCGTCCCCGCGGTTTGGGCGGTCGCGGGGGTGCCCGCGACCGCCGGGCTGGCGAGCACCGTGGCCGCGACAGCTATGGCGACTCCGCAGGCTGCGATCGCTGTGCGACGGAAGGGCGCTTTGCCCATGTGCTTATTACCCTCCGGTAAGTTCGGCGGCGTACTTTTCTAGCTGGAACCAAACGGGGATGTGACATCTGTCACATCCCCGCGCACTATCTGTACCACGACGAGACTCAACGCCAACCGCGGGACGTTTCTCGCGAGCCCGTCTATTCAGGCTTTTCGCCTTCTGCCGGTACGAGATGGATCGACACCGAATTCATGCAGTAGCGGTCGCCGGTTTCGGTTGGCCCGTCGTTGAACAAGTGACCGAGGTGGCCGTCGCAATTGGCGCAGCGGACCTCGACGCGGGTCATGCCCATTGACCGATCCTCGAGCAGACGGATGGCGTCGGGGGACGCGGCGGCGTCGAAACTCGGCCAGCCACACCCGGCGTCGAACTTGGTGACGGAGTCGAAGAGCTTGGTGCCGCACCCGGCGCAGAGGTACTCGCCGTCGCTCCACTCGTCCCAGTACTTGCCGGTGAAAGCCCGTTCGGTGCCTTGTTGACGTAACACCTGGTACGCCTCGGGGCTGAGCTTTTCCTTCCACTGTTCGTCGGTGCGCGTGTCCATTGCCACAGCCTATGGAGCCTCGAATCCTTGTAGGGTCGGCGGATGGTCGTAGAAGGAAACGCGCACGATCGTGCCCGCGTTGTTCGCCGATATTTGTCCGCCCTCGACGCCCGGAAACAGGGTCGGTCGCTGGCCCGCACGGTGGAGACGCTGCACTATCGGATGCACCAGATCGACACGGAACTGCTCTCGGCTGACCCGGTGCGCCGGTTGCATCTGACGCAGGAGCGCATCGACCTACACGCCGAACACCTGCGGCTGCTGTCGAGCAAGACCGAGTTCGCGGAGCTCGAGAAAGCCTTCGTGCGCGTCGCCCGCGGGTACGGCGACCGGCACGAGATCACGTTCTCGGCCTGGCGGCAGGTGGGCGTCGACGCTGAGGTGCTCGCCGCGGCGGGGATCACCGCCGCGGCCAAGCCGGCGCGTCCGCAGACCGCGCAGACCGCGAAGCCCGCGCAGGCTGAGCCGGCGCCGGTTGCCGAGGCGCCGCCGGCGGAACCGCCGAAGAAGGCCGCGGCCAAGAAGTCGCCGGCGAAGACCGTCGCCGTCAAGAAGGTCGCCGCCGCAGCGGACCACGCGCCGGCCAATGGCAAGAAACGTGCGGCCAAGAAGGCTGTGGCACCGCTGCCGGCCGAAGCGCACCTCCTAAGCTGACGGCCACTGGGGCTCACGGGGAGAATCGATGCTGAAGAAGAAGTCCGATCAACTAAGCGCGCTGCGCGCGGTTCCACTTTTCGCGTCCATGTCGGATCGCGATCTCAAGGCGGTCTTGGCCGGTTGTCGCGAAGAGGTGTACTCCGACGGTCAGGCGATCGTGCGGGAAGGCACGCCCGGCGGGCCGTTCTTCCTCATCGTCGAAGGCCAAGCCAAACTCACCGTCGGCGGCAAGCCGCGCAAGTCCTACGGCCCAGGCGACTACTTCGGCGAGATCGCCCTCATCGACAAGGGGCCGCGATCGGGCACGATCGTCGCGTCGGGCAACGTGAAGGCGCTCGCCATCGCCTCGTGGGACTTCTTGGCCCTGTGCGAGCAGGACTTCAAGATCGCCCAGAAAGTCATGACCGGCATGGCGTCGATCATTCGCACGCTCGATAAGGACGCCGGCAACTAACAGCCGCAGTCTTTAAGCGTTCCCCGGCCACGCAGGCCGCGGTTTACCGCTCGCTATCTGGCTTTCGCTCACTCGCATCTAGCATCCGCTCAATGCCGCGCCGTCTCTCCCAGCGTCAACGACGCGCCCGCGTGCTCGTCATTGCGACCGTGCTCAGCCTGGTCGCGCTGGCGGTGCACGCCATCGCCGGCGGCTCGCGCGACGACAAGCTGCGGCAACTCGGGTATCTCGACGACGTCCGTCCACTAGTGGCCGACTCCACGACGCAGGGTGCTGACCTCGCCTCGATCCGCGCCACCGCCGCAGACCTGGGTCAACCTGGCTTCCGTCGCCGGCTCAATCACGTAGTCGAAGGCGCCAAGCAAACGCTCGCGGCGGTGAAGGCACTCGAACCGCCCGCCGGTACCGACGACGCCCACAGCCTGCTGGTCGCGACGCTCACCCTTCGTTCGCTCGGCGCGGCGGCCGCGTCGAAAGCGATGATCGATGCGTTGAGTACGCAGTCGCCGACGGTGGTCGTCGAGCGCCTCGTCGCCAGCGGCAAAAACTTGATCGCCGCGGACCAGAACTACAAGGCGTTCAGCGAAGTGGTGGCCACCACCCTGGCGAAGGGCACGGCCGCCGCCGTGGCGCCGTCGGCGTGGGTGCCCGACGGCACGCAGTGGGAGTCGCCGGAGCTGACCGCCTTCGTGAACATATTGAAAGCCAACTCGTCGGTCAACCCGGTCGTGGACGTGTCGACGATCTTGGTGAAGACGACGCCGACCGCGGTCGGCAAGGAGGGCGCCAAGTTGTTGTTGCCCAAAACGAACGCCGTGCGGCTCGAGGTCGTCGTGGCGAACATCGGCAACGTCACGCAGAAGCGCGTCTCGGTGACGGCTTCGTTGCAACAGGGCGGCGGTCTGCCCGATGTCGCGCAGAACTTCGTCGACCTGATGCCCGGTAAACGCCAAGCGTTGACTGTGCGCGGCCTGCGCGCCGCGCCAGGCAACGCCATATTGACCGTGACGATCGGGCCGCTGCCGGGCGAGACTTCCGTGGTGGACAACACGAAGATCCTCGAGCTGTCGATTCACCCATGACGAAGCTCGCACGCATCGCGTTCCTCGGGCCGCGGGCGACCTTCACCGAAGAGGCGCTACAGGGTGAAGCGGATCTCGCCGCCGCTGAGCACGTGCCGTTTGGATCGATGGGCGAAGCATTGGCGGCGGTCGAGAGTGGCACCGCCGACGCGGCCATCGTCCCGATCGAAAACGCCATCGAGGGCACGGTGAATCTCACGCTCGACGCGCTGATCTTCGACCACGAGCTGATCATCCAGCGCGAGATCGTCAAGCGCATCGTGATGAACCTGCTCACTCCGGCCGGTCTGGCGATCGCCGAGATCGAGCGCGTCCTCACGCTGCCGGTGGCGCACGCACAATGTCGCGACTGGTTGCTGGCCAACACGCCCAAGGCCGAGTTCGTCGCCACTAATTCCACGGCCGACGCGGCGCGCATCGTCGGCGAGCGCGCCGCCGAGGATCCGAAGGTTCGCGACGCGGCGGTGGGTCCGGCCCTGTCGGCCGAGCTCTATGGCCTGACCGTCGCCGCCACCGACATCGAGGACCATCCCGACAACTCGACGCGGTTCGTGCTCGTGCGGCCGAAGTCGATCCCGGCGCCGACCGGTCACGACAAGACGTCGATCGTGTGCTTCCAGCGTGCCGACACACCGGGCAGCCTGCACTCGATCCTCAGCCAGTTCAGCGCCCGCAACATCAACCTGACCAAGCTCGAGAGCCGCCCGACCAAGGCCGGTCTCGGGAACTACTGCTTCATCATCGACTTCGAAGGCCACATCGACGACGAAGTCGTCTTCGACTGCCTGCGCGACCTGCGGGCGTCGCTGGCCGATCTCAAGTTCCTCGGCTCGTACCCCGCCGCCGGGGAACACGGTCCCGCCAAGCGCCTCGACGCCGAAGCCACCTGGCGCGCCGCCGACGCCTGGGTGACCGGTCTCCGCGGCCAGATCGAGCGGTAGCCTCGTCACTTCCGCTTTTGGTGATGCGTAGTGAGGGTCTTTCTCACCAGGCATCACCAAAAGCCTGGAGGGGTCGCATAGTCCGGTCGAGTGCGGCAGTCTTGAAAACTGCTGAGGTGCAAGCCTCCGCGGGTTCGAATCCCGCCCCCTCCGCTCAAACAGCCTCGGGTTCGCCCTCGTCTCTGCGGCGGCGGGCGTAGAAGAAGCGGAACAGCGCCGCCACGATCGCGACCAGGACCGCCAGGGCGATCACGCCGCGGTTGCTGCTGCCCGACGGCTTCACCACGCCGGACGATCCCGCCTCCGGGAACGTGATCGTGGCCTCGGCGCCGTCCTCGAGTAGTCCCGACTTCAATGTCAGCTTGGCGTCCCAGGGGCCGGCGGGAAGCGCCTTGTCGAGCTCGACGCGCACCGGCTCGGTGCCCCCGATCTCCAAAGTGGTGCCGAGCGTGACGTTGAACGGCCCGGCGGAGAGATCGCCCGGCCCGTTCTCCAGCTTGAGCGATCCGGAAAGATCAAGGGCGCGTCCGCCCGTGTTCTTCACGCGGGCGACAACCTGCGGCGCGCCATCCTTCGTGCGCCGCGCTTCGATGCCGGTGATTTCGAAGTCGGATGCGGGCTCGCCGCCGGGACCGACCGAGAGATACACGCGTACGCCGACGCGGTTGACCGCGCCGATGCCGCCGCCCTCGGGCGCAGCCGAAGACGTCGACGCCCAGACGACCGCGTACCGCTCGCCTTCGCTGGCGTCCTCGGGAACGTCGATGGTCACGACGACGTGCTTGTGCTCGCCCGCCGTATAGACGTCGGTCGCGGGTTCGACCTTCGTCCACGTCGTCAGTTCGTTGACGGCGTGGGCGTCGCCGAAGCGGAATTGCCCGCGGTCAACCGACGCCGCGCCGGCATAGGTGTCGATCTTCTGCGTTTGATCGGTGTCGTTGCGGACCTCGACGCGGCGCGTGATGGCTACCCCCGGTGCCACGTGGTCGACGATGTAGAGCTTGGCCCGCGGGTCATTGGCGCGCTCGGTTGGCGCGTCGACCAGGCCGATGCCGATCGTGCCTTCCGCTTGCTGGGCGCGCGACGAAGCGGTCGGGCTGAGCAGTGCCGTCGCAACAAGGACGGTGAGGAGAAGGCGACGCATGGTCATGTCTAGGCCACCGAGTGCGTGATGGTGCCGGTGTAGGTACCCGCTACGGCGGTGGAAGGGATGTTGACGATCAGTGTCGGGTTCCACGCGACCGTGATCGATAGGACCAGGCCGGTGGCGGAGAACGCGGTGCGGGGCACGGACAACGACTGCGCGGCCGCCGCGTTGGCCTGTCCCGGGATAGTCGACGCGCCCGACGAGAGCGTCGCCGGCCCCGACCAATAGGCGATCGACGCCTTGGGGATCGTCTCGTTCGCGCTCCCACCCCCGGTGGTGAACACGGTCGTGGCGACAGTCGCCGTGAACGAGGGCAGGACGAGTCCGGACGCGGTCACGGTCACCGTGCCCAGCTGCGCCGTCTTCGACGCGCTGCCCGTCGGGGTGGCACCGAGATTCGAGCTTGGCGGCACGCTGATCGCGAGCGCGGCGCGCGCCGTGGCCGGGAAGCCGAAGATGGTGAGCACCACGAGGGCGCCCACCATCTTCAAGCGAAGTCCGTGGCGGCGAGTCATCCCCGCCAGGTTGCCAGTCGTTAGGCGAAGGAGTGCGTGATCGTGCCCGAGTAAGCGCCGGCCACTGCGGCCGCTGGCACGTTCACGATGACGGTTGGGTTCCAGCTCCTCGTGTTGTTGCCCACGACCGACGTCGCCGCGAACGTGGTACGGCTCTGGTCCAGCGCGACCTTGTTCGCGACGAGCAACTGGCCCGGGACGAACACGCCGACGCCGGTGCCTGCGGTCGAAGCGCCCGACCAGTAGTCGACGCTCGCCATCAGAATTTTCTCGTTGGCCGTTGCGCCGCCGGTGACAAAGTCAGTCGACGTGACGGCTGCGGTCCACGCGCCGAGCAAAGCGCCCCGGGTGTCGCTCACCGACACGGTGCCGAGCTGGGCGGATGTAGCGGCCGTGCCCGTCGCCACGGAGCCGAGGCTGGCGGTCGCGGGCGCTGACACCGAGAGACCCCCACCGGTCAGGGTGAAGGTCGTTGTCGTGTCGGCAGCGTGCGCGGGGGACAGGAATGAGGAAGTGGCCGCGATGGCGGTCACTCCGACGATGGTTGCGATGACGCGGAGGCGGAGTGGGGTGGCCATGACTCGCCTATCGGCCCGACTCGTAGAGGCTTTAGTCCTCAGGTGGATAAATCGCCCGCCGGCTGCGCGGCGAATGTCCGGCGCCCCTTGCGGGGAATGTATGGCGTACCTTATATTCGCGGGAGGTGACCGCGACCCTGCCGCTCGAAGTCGACTCTCCGCAGGGCCTCGCGGACGACCTTGGGCGCTTCGGCGACGCCGTGGCGTTGGTCGGCACCTCCGGCTCCTTGACCTACGCGGAGCTCGAAGCGAGGGTCGCCGCGGCCGCGGCGTGCCTCGGTACGACGCGCCGTCTGGTGGTGGTAGTGGCCGAAAACTCGATTGAAAGCGTTGTCGTGTACTTGGCCGCGCTCCGCGGCCGTCACCCCGTGATCCTGGCCTCGCCGAGCGACGACGCGGCGCGCCGGGCGCTCGTCGAGCGCTACCAGCCCGACCTCATTGCCGATGAGGGTGGCCTTACGGTCTGCCGCGACGGGTCGCCGCACGACCTGCACCCCGACCTCGCGCTGCTGCTTTCGACGTCGGGCTCGACCGGTACCCCGAAGCTCGTGCGGTTGTCGCACGACAACATCGTGCGCAACGCCGCGGCCATCGCCGAAGCGCTGGGTATCCGGGCCGACGACCGGGCGATCACGACGTTGCCGATGCACTACTGCTACGGGCTGTCGGTGCTCAACAGCTACCTGCAGGTTGGCGCGAGCGTCGTGCTGTCAGAGCTGTCGGTCGTCGACGAGCGATTTTGGACCCTGGCGCGCAACCAGAGGGTCACGAGTTTCGCCGGCGTGCCGCACACCTTCGACCTGCTGGACCGCATCGGGTTCACGGGCCGCGAGATACCCAGCCTGCGATACCTCACGCAGGCGGGCGGTCGCATGCCGCGGGAGCGGGTGAAGCGCTACGCAGAACTCGGAGGCGTTGTCGGGTTCGACTTCGTCGTGATGTACGGCCAGACCGAGGCGACGGCGCGCATGGCCTACCTGCCGCCGACCCTCGCCGGGTCGCACCCCGGCGCGATCGGCGTCGCCGTGCCCGGTGGCGAGTTACGGGTTGACGCGCCAGATGATCACGGTGTCGGCGAGCTGGTCTACCGCGGCGCCAACGTCATGCTCGGTTACGCCCACGGACCCGAGGACCTCGCCGCCGGTCGGATCGTGGGCGAGCTGAGAACCGGTGACCTCGCTCGCCGCACGCGTGACGGGGTGTTCGAAATCGTGGGGAGATCGAGTCGCATCGTCAAACCGTTCGGCGTGCGCATCGACCTCGACGATCTCGAGCGGGTTCTCTTCGACCACGACGTCACCGCGCTCTGCACCGGTGACGACGACCAGCTCGTCGTCGGCGTCACCCGCGAGGCGGCAGCGCCGGCGCGGGCGACCATCGAGGAGCGACTGCGCCTCCCGATCTCGCATTTCACGATCGTGGAGTTCGACCAGCTGCCGCGACTGCCCAACGGCAAGGCCGACTACGCGTCGGTGCGCGTGGCGGCCGCAGCCGTCAAAGCGGCAGCGCCCGCGGCGTCAGTGCGTAGCGCGTTTGTGGCCGTGCTCGGCCGCGACGCGCGCTCCGATGACTCCTTCGTTGGTCTCGACGGCGACTCGCTCTCGTACGTCGAGATGTCGATCGCACTCGAGGAGCAAATCGGCGAGTTGCCCCGCGACTGGCACCTCATGTCGGTTGGAGCGTTGGAGCTGCTGGCCACTCCGCACAAGCGCGGATTCTGGACGCGGGTCGACACCACGTTGGCCTTGCGCGCTATCGCTGTCGTGCTCATTGTCGCCAACCACACGCGCTGGCTTCGGGTGCCCGGTGGCGCCCACACGCTGATGGTGGTCGCCGGTTTCAACTTCGCCCGGTTTCAACTCACGTCGCGCGCGATGTGGCCGAGCGTCGCCAAAATCGCCATCCCGTCGATCGCCTGCATCACCGCGGTCGCCGCGTTCTCCGATCGGTTCTTTTGGAGCCACGCGGTGCTCCTCAACGGCGTCTTCGGCCCTGATGGTTCCCGGTACGCATATTGGTTCGTCGAGTCCCTCGTGCAGATCCTGTTGGTGCTGGCGGTTGCCTTCGCCGTACCGGCGGTCGGTCGGTTCGAGCGCCGCCGACCCATGCTCGTCGCCTACGTCGCCGTGGCCGCGGGACTGTGCGCGCGATTCAACCTCTTCGAGCCGAGCATCGACCACACGGTCCGGTGGCGGCCGCAAGACGTCTTCTGGTTCTTCGCGCTGGGGTGGGCGGCGGCGCGGGCGCCGTCGGTTCGGCATCGCCGTTTCATCACTCTCGTCACCGCGGCGTGCCTACCCGGCTTCTTCGGCGACTCGCGCGGCTTCCTCGTCGGAGTGGCTATTGCGGCAGTCGTCTGGCTACCGACGATAAAGGTGCCCCGAGTCGCGCTGCGGTTCATGACGCCACTGGCCGCCGCCTCGTTGTACATCTATCTGACGCACATTCCGCTGTACATGGCGCTCTACCGCGCCGGCGGTCCTGCGTTAGCCACCATCGGGTCGCTCGTGGCGGGCGTTGTCGCGTGGCGGATCGCGCGGCGGATCGAAGTGTGGTCGTCGCCGCGTCTCGGGCGCCTCGGGTGGGACGAGCGCACCAGGAACGCCACCGGCAAAACGCTGACGATCAGCAACGCCAAGGCTGGCAGCGCGGCGGCTTCATAGAGAGACTCCTTGGTCGCCTCGAAGACCGAGATCGGCAGCGTGTCGAGCCCGAACGGGCGCAGCAACGCGGTCGCCGGCAATTCCTTTAGGACCTCGACGAACACCAGCAACGCGCCCGTCGCGATCGCCGGGAGCAAGAGGGGCAGGTGCACTTCACCGAGCAGCCGACCGGGACCGGCGCCGAGAGAACGGGCGGCCGCGTCCAGCGACGGCGGCAGCGCCGCCATCCGCGACTCCGCCGACTGGACGGCGAGCGCGGTGAAGCGCAGGCAATACGCCGCGACGAGCACGCCCAGCGTGCCTGTGAGCGCGAGATCGAAGGTGGCACTCAAACTGTCCGCGATCAGGAAGACGGCGGCAGCAGCCACGGAACCGGGCACGGCGTATCCGAGCGTCGCCGCGCGGACTGACGCCCGCCGCGGCCGCGTCGGCGCGATCCGCACCGCGAACACCACGGCGACGGCCAGCACGGCAGTGACCACCGCCGTGAGGAGCGCCAACAGCACACTGTTGCGAGCGTTCGCCCACAGGTTCGGGTCGTAGGTCGAATCGCGCACGCTGGCGACCGCCCACGACGCGAGTTGGATGATGGGTGCCACGAGCACCACCGTGAGAAACATCACCGGTCCGAAAAGGGCGAGCGCCGCGCGCCACGAGCGCAACCGCCGGCGCACGGCGGGGCCGCTATCGCTCGTCGTCTGAGTCACCGAGCGGCGACGCGTTGCTCGTTCGAGCAACACCATGAGCGCAACCAGCCCCAGCAGGACCGCACCGACTTGCAGCGCCGCCCGCCGATCGAATGCGCCGTACCAGAGGCGGTAGATGGCGTCGGGCAGCGTGCGGAAACCGAGCAGGTTCACCGTGCCGAAGTCAGCCAAGGCCTCCATCACCGCCAACGTGGTGCCGGCGGCCAGCGCCGGCCGCGCCAGCGGCAACGCCACGCGTCGAATGGCGTCGCCGTGCGATAGACCGAGTGTGCGCGCCGACTCGAGTAGTCCCGCCGCCTGACCGCGGAAGGCCGTGCGGGCGAGCAGGTACACGTACGGGTACAGGACCACTGTCAGCATCAAGATCGCGCCACCGGCCGATCGAATCTCCGGCAGCCGCGCGAAGCCCAGCGTCGTCACGACGCGTTCGAGCGCGCTCGCCCCCTCGTACTGACCCAGCATCACGAACGTGAGGATGTAGGCCGGCATCCCGAGCGGGAGCACCACCGCCCACTCCACAAAGCGGCGACCCGGGAACTCGTAGAACGACACAAGCACCGCCAGCGAGGTGCCGAGCACCAGCGTGCCGACGGCGACGCCCGCGGCCAGCACGAGACTCCGGCCGACGGCGCCCGGCAGCAGATCGGCGACGATCGACGAGGTAGCACTGCGCTTGAAGAACGAAAACGGCAACAGCAACAGTGGGCCGCTCACTAGGACAGCGACGGCGACCGCAACGACGCCCCAGCCACGCCCGCCGAGGGGCCGGCCGCGTTGGGCTAGTTCCACCCGACCTTTTGCATCAACGCGACCGCCTCGGCCGCGTGTTCGCCCGCGCCCTCGGCGTTGATCGGATCAAGCTTGACCTGCCTCCAGGGGCGAACGACGGCGATCGGCTGAACGTCGGGGTTGGCGGGAAACTCGCCCATCTCGGCGATATCGGTTTGCGCTTCGCGCTGCACCAGAAACTCCATCAGCTTCACCGCGTCGGCGCGCCGGTCGGTTGTCTTGACGACGCCGACGCCGGATACGTTGGCGTGCGCACCCGCCGCATCGTCGACTGGGAATGCGGGCGCCACCTTGAAGTCCGGGTTCGTTTGCAGCTTCCGCGCCAAGTAGTAGTGGTTCGTCAAGGCGACGTCGCAGCGCCCGTCGTCCACGGCGTCCAGCACGGCAATGTCGTTGCCGAGAATGCGCGGTTGATTGCTCATCCAGGAACGCAGGAGCGCCTCGGTTGCGGCCTCGCCGCGCTTGGCTATGAGATCGGCGACGAGGCTCTGGTTGTAGATGCTGTTGGATGTGCGCAGGCAGAGCCGACCCTTCCACCGCGGATCGCCGAGATTCTCGTAGCTGCGAACCGCGCCGTCCGTGACGCGCTCGGTCGAACGCATCGGAATCCGCACACGCGTACTGAGGGCTGTCCACGTGTTGTCGGGGTCGCGCAATGTCGCCGGAATGCTGCGGGCGATGATCGCTGACTCGACCGGCTGAAGCAGACCCTCGTTCTTGGCCCGCCACAGGTTGGCACCGTCGACGGTGACGAGTAGGTCGGCCGGGGTGTCGTCGCCTTCGGACTTCAAGCGGTCGTGGAGCGTCTGCGCGTCGCCGCCGAACAGCGTCACCTTGATGCCCGTGTCGCGGGTGAACGCCGCAAACGCGTCCTCGCCTCCGTAGTGCGACCGACCGTTGTAGACGACGAGCGCAGCGTCGGAGTCGCCGCTGGCCAGAACCAGCGCTCCCGCGGCCAACACCGCGACCACCAGGGCGATGATCGCCGGCAACCAGCGTCGCCACGGACTTCGCAACTCCACTTCGACGACTCCTTCCCAAGGGTGGGTGAAAGTAGAACGTTAGGCTAACCTAAGATTCCTGTGGCAGCGCTGTCCGTCGTCGATGTCGCGTGCCGCTTTGGGGAACGGCTGGCGGTCGACGGGGTTTCATTGGCGCTCGACCCCGGCGAGCTCGTCGCGGTGCTCGGGCCGAGCGGTTCGGGCAAGAGCACCCTGCTGCGTCTTATCGCCGGCTTCGAGAGGCCAGACTCGGGCACGGTGACTATCGGCGAGGTGCCAGTTGCCGGCGCGGGCGCGTGGGTCGAGCCGGAGCGGCGCCGGGTCGGTTTGGTACCGCAAGGCGAGTCGCTGTTCCCCCATCTGACGGTCGGCGAGAACGTCGCCTTCGGTGTGCGGCGCGACGTCGCCCGCGTCCGGGAAGTCCTCGAGCTGGTCGGCCTGGTCGATCGGGCCAACAGCGATCCCCGCGACCTTTCCGGAGGCGAGCGTCAGCGCGTCGCCCTCGCGCGTGCGCTGGCACCGGAACCGACGCTGATGCTGCTGGACGAGCCCTTCAGCTCGCTCGACGCGGAACTGCGCGTCCGGCTGCGCTCCGAAGTCACCAACGTCTTGCGGCGCGCCGGGTCGACCACGTTGTGGGTGACCCATGACCAGGAAGAGGCCCTCGCTCTCGCCGACCGCATTGTCTTGCTGCGCGACGGCCGGGTCATGCAGACGGCGACGCCGACGCAGCTGTACTGGGAGCCGGTCGACCGCTGGACGGCCCGCTTTCTCGGCGACCTCAACATCGTGCCGGGCGAGTCGAATGCGGGCCGCGTGGTCACAGCGATCGGCTCGTTCGTTCTTCCGAACGGGTCGGCTGCGGGAAGCCACGTGGGGCTGCGTCCCGAGAGCATCACCCTCGAGCCCAGCGCGCATGGACCCGCGGAAGTAGTGAGCCGGGAGTTCCGCGGCCGCGACGTGCTGTATGGCGTCACCGATCCGAAGCTGGGAACTCTGCGCATCCAGCGGCCGTCGTTCGAACTGATCGACGTCGGCAGCCGTGTGCAACTCGCGCCCGCCGATGGCGCCCGCGCTATCCCGCTCGGTGAGTGAGTCACGCCCGCTTGTCTACTCTGGCGTCGCAATTCTGGAGAGGTGCGAGAGCGGCCGAATCGGACTCACTGCTAAAGGGTCGCATCGGTCTTCACCGTGAATCACCGCCAGCGCCCGAGAGTGGCCGCTGTGACCGCTGCGCAGGGCGTCCGCTGCCGCGCCGGGCGGAATTCGCGCGGGCTGGGTTGCCGTCACTGACCGCTGTTTCGATCCAGAGTGAGTTCGCAGGAGCGCTTCGCGGGCCGTCGCGCCACACCTGCGCCACGACACCGCCGCTGGTGATCAGCGGAACCGCGTCGCGCTGGAGCAGTCGGAGCAGGGCGCCGACCCGGCGGTCGCGTTTGTCGGCCGCCACGAAGGCGGCGGCGTCCAGGATGGCGTTCACGTGGCGCCGCGCTTGCGGGCTGTCCCGAGAGCGGCCGCGGCAGCGTCGAGTTCCTCGTCGCTGAAAGGCCCGTCCTTTGCCTCCCATCGATAACGATTTCACTTGAGCGGTCCGAACGCGGATTGACGATGAACGCGCTCAATCGCGGCGTGCGCCGACTTGACCGGTTCCAGCAGCGCACACTGCGCTTGCTGTGCCCTTCAGAGTCCTGACAGACGCGCCGGCCCTGGATGTACGTGGCCGCGATCGCTGACACAACCACCGCTACTCGAGGCCGATCGCGCCGCGTTCCGGCGCGTGGCGGCGTCGACGGTTCGCCGCCCCAGTACTGCGTCGAGGTGTCGTACGCCGCACCAGCGCGGTGACCTGTCGGGCGACAACCCGATAGCTTGCTTGTGCGGTTCCGCTTCCAGGGACACCGAGGAGTAGGACATGACACAGACCCGCACGTCGGATGCGATCTATCGCCTCCCCGACCTCGCCTACGACTACGGCGCGCTCGAGCCCCACATCTCGGAGCGAATCATGGAGTTGCACCACTCCAAGCACCACGCCGCGTACGTCGACGGGGCGAACCGCGCGCTCGAGCGCTTACACGAGGCGCGGGGAGAGAGCGACTTCACGACTCTGGCGATGCTTGAGAAGAACCTCGCGTTCAATCTCTCAGGTCATGTCCTGCATGCGTTGTTCTGGGAGTGTCTTTCGCCCGACGGCGGCGGCGAGCCGCACGGTTGGCTCGCTGAGCAACTCGAATCGGACTTCGGTGGGTACGAGCCGTTCCGCCAGCACATGGTCGAGGCGGCCAGCACGATTCAGGGTTCGGGGTGGGCGCTGGCGTCGTGGGAACCGACGGCTCGGCGTGTGGTGATCGAGCAGACCTACGATCATCAGGGCAACCACGGGCAGGGCACAGTGCCGATCCTCGCGATCGACGCGTGGGAGCACGCCTACTACCTCCAATACGAAAACGACAAGCGATCGTTCTTCGAAGCGATCTGGGAGCTCGTGGACTGGCAGAACGTCGCACTCCGACTCGATCGATCCAGTCTCTCTGCTCCAGCGAAAGGCGCGACGGCATGAAGATCTTGGTTGCACTCGACGACTCGCCCGTGTCCGCTCGGGCGGCGCGCTCCGCCGTTCAGCTGTTCGGCAGCCGTTCCGACGCCGAGTTCCTCGTCATCAACGTGTCGTCGGTTCCGACCCCGTGGGCGGGCACGGCCGAGTTCGGCCTCGTCGGTCCACTGATGATGGATCCGCGCTGGCTCGAACTCGACCGGCGCGACGACGACGATCTCGAGCGCGCCCTGATCGATGAGGCCGCCGCGCTCGGCCTGCGCGACGCGAAGCCAATCGTGCGACTCGGAAACCCGGTCGAACAGATCTGTTCTGCGGCGGAGGCGCATGCCGTA
This sequence comes from uncultured Actinomycetes bacterium, assembly GCA_963722185.1. GTDB lineage: Bacteria > Actinomycetota > Acidimicrobiia > Acidimicrobiales > JACCXE01 > JACCXE01. Next base: position 546,741 of record CAVRKD010000001.1, read on the forward strand.
GACGTGATCGTCGTCGGATCGCACGACAAGAGCGCGCTCGCCCGGCTTTTCGACCCGTCGGTTGCCTCCGGCGTCGTGCGCGGGACGCATCTACCGGTTGTCGTCGTGAGTGGCACCGCCCACGAGTGAATCGACCGCTCGAAGTTGATCCGTCGGCGGCCACCGTCCGGACAAGCGCGCCCAGCTCGCCCGCGCCAGACTACGTGTGGCGACGAACAGTGCCGATCGGAGTGATCACATGAGCGACAACGACCCGGAGCCGGTCGAGGCGTCCGATCAGCTAGTCGCCGATGATCTGCGTGCTGTACGTGTGGGCCGAGGGTTCCGATGGGGCGTGGCAGTCGGCGGATTGGTCGCAGTCGCGGTTGTTCTACTCGTCGTACAGAACGGCCACCGCACCTCGGTCGAGTGGCTCTGGCTGGACTTCGACGCGGCCGTGTGGCTGCTGCTTGTCACGACGTTTCTCGGCGGCATGATCGTGGCCGAGGCGGGCCGGCTCGCGATTCGCTGGGGCAGGACTCGGTCCGCGGTGCGGCGTCAAGCCGTCGACACCGCGCGGCAACGACTGCGCTCCCGCTGAGGTGGCGGCGGGTTTCTTCCTGAAGTCGCTCGCGGTCGCGCAGGAGCCCTCCGACGAGATCGCGGAATCGGCGCGGTCGCTGTGGGAGACCGCCGTCGAGTCGCTCCCGCGCGTGGCCGTTGCGCTGCTGCTCGTGCTGGTGGGCTGGGCGGTCAGCCGCATCGCGCGAGTCGCCTTCCGCAACGCGCTGCGGCGCCGCAGGACGCCCAGCTTCGGCCGCGTGATCAGCAAGGTGATCGGATGGGCGATCCTGGCCGTGTCGGTGTTGCTTGCCGTCGCGGTCACGTTCCCGTCGGTGCGCCCCGTCGACCTGCTGGCCGGCCTCGGCTTCTTCTCGGTCGCGGTGGGCTTCGCCTTCCAGGACATCCTGGAGAACACGCTCTCCGGCATCCTGTTGCTGTTTCGTCAGCCCTTCCGCGCCGGCGACGAGATCGAGGTGGTCGGCGAGGTCGGCACCGTGGTCGAGATCACCATCCGGGAGACCCGGCTTCTGACCTTCGACGGCGAGACGGTGATGATCCCGAACCGCGACGTCTACAAGAACGTCATCCGCGTGCGCACGGCGGCGGACCTGCGCCGAGTCGTATTCGACGTCGGCGTCGCGTATGAGGCCGACACCGACCGCGCCATCCGGGCCATCATGAACGCGCTCGCAGAGGTGAACGGCGTGGCGGCGGACCCCGGACCGGCGGCGCTCGTGAGCGCGCTCGGAGAGTCGAGGGTCAACATACGAGTACGACTGTGGACGGGCTCGCGCCAGCGCGACGCGGTTCGTACTCTCGACGCCGCCATCCGCGCCGTCAAGGCTCGACTGGAGGCCGACGGAATCGAGATGCCGGCGCAAATCGTGGTCCTCCAAGCCGCGCCCAGCTTCAAAGCGGCCGTCCAAGGCGACGCCGAAGTCACGCCGGCGGGCGCCGTCCGCCACGACGACCGGAAGCAGTAGATGGCGCGCGCGCTCTCAACGAGGAGACTCAGACTGCGCGAGCGCCTAGCCCGAGGTCTCCGGCGTCGAGGGTGAGGCGGTCGGCCTCGATCGAGTAGCCGACCAGACTTTTGCGCAGCACGCGGAGCGCAGCGTCCCACGGTTCGGGGCAACCGATGTCGTCCACGACGAAGTCGCCGAACTGCAGGGACTCGCCCGAGCGGGCGACTTCGTAGCCGACCGTCGCCGCGGTGCATCCAGCGGCGGTCACCACCAGCGTTGCGTCGTCGCGGAACAGCAGCGTGACTTCGCCTGTTGTTGGAACCGACGACGCGACGTCGCCGTTGAACACCGTGTCGACGCGCCACGGCGTACCGATGAGGGGTCGGTCCGGGTCCGCGACTCGGCGATCAAAAAACTCCAGCACGGTCGATGTCGACGACAGCGTCATTCGGCTGCGGTCAAGCGCGACCAGGGGACGGCTGCCGAGGAATTCGGCGAACCACTCGTCTTGGGCGTGCAGTGGAGGATCGCATCCGATGTCGGTTGTCGACATGCCACCGGGAGCGAGGCGCAGCCGTTCGTTGACGATTTCATAGCCCGCGCCCAAGGAGTTGCATCCAAGCTGCGCGCCGACGCGCCCGTCGCGGAAGGTCAACCTGATCCGGGTGCCGGGCACCAAGGTGCGCCCCTCGACGCTGTGGGAGAGAAACACCCTCGCGTCAAGTGTGTCGCCGACGTTCGTGGCGCTCGTTCCGCAGGCCATAATTGATAGGACTAGAACGCATGCGCATACAACGCCACGGATCCGAGGTTCAACCCGCCCGCGAACCCTGTCCATGCTTTGCCCGCCTTTCCGAAAGCTCGCAGCCGTGGATGGCTTCCGAGGTTAGACACCGATAGGAATCTGATTCGAACGACGTCGAGGAGCTAGGAATGCGGAATGGTGTCTCGTCGACGTAAGCCGTTGCGCGAAGTCGGCACGCCCCCTGATTACCGGTTCTCGCTCGCAAACGAACGCACCTTCCTCGCGTGGGTCCGCACGTCGCTTGGCCTCACCGTCGCCGGGCTCGCCGTTACCCAACTGCTGCCACCGTTCGCGATACCCGGCGGCCGCCGAACCGTCGGGCTCCCGCTGATCGTGCTCGGCGGCTATGTCGCCTTCAACGCGTACCGTCGCTGGGATCGCAACGAGCGCGCCATTCGCCTGGGTGTCGGTCTACCGCATTCGCCGCTTCCCCTGATCGTCGCGGGCGGGATTGTCGTCGTCTCTCTGCTGGCGATCCTGTTCGCGGCACTCTCGGACGCACGATGACAGTAGACCCAGACCAGCCCGCCGACGTGGGCGTCGTCGAAACCAGGGCCTTGGGTGACTTCGACGTCGACAGCCTCGCGAACGAACGAACACTGCTCGCGTGGACGCGCACTGGGTTCACGCTCATCGCCACGGGTTCACTCGTGCTCCACACGACCGAGTTCCAGTTGATCGTGCGTGAGTTGGCGATCGGGACGGCGACGATCGCGCTGGGTGTAGTCGTGTGGGGCCTCGGTTTCGTGCGGTTCCGAGCGGGCGAGCGGGTCATCGGGCAAGCCGACCCTCGGATCCCTCTCGGGATTGTTCGAGCCGTCGCGGCCGCGGCGACACTCGTGGCCGTCGGCGCGTTTTGTATCGCCGTCCTACCGGCGCGCTGAGGTGATGACCACGAACGCTCGGGAGGCGCGATGACGGTCGAGATCGCGCTCGTGTTCCTCGTCGTCGCCGGGGCTCTCGTCCTCTTTGCTACCGAGAAGCTGCCGCTCGACATCTCAGCGATGCTGATCCTCTTCGTGGTGATGGCGGTCCCGATCCTGTTTCATTCGGAATGGCTGGTCGAGCGAGGCGTCGACCTCGAGGCGGCGTTTCCGACCGTCGCTGAAGGCCTTTCCGGGTTCTCGAATACCGCAACGGTCACCGTGCTGAACATGTTCATTCTCTCGGCGGGAGTGCAGCGAACCGGCGTTGTTCACCTGCTCGGCAAGCGTCTGTTTCCGCTGATGCAGTCTTCCGAGACTCGCCAAATCCTCGTGATCGCTCTGCTCGTCGGGCCTGTATCGGGCTTCATCAACAACACCGCCGCCGTGGCCATCGCCATTCCGCTCGTGCTCGACGTCGCGCGCCGGACCGGGGCGCCGGCGGCGCGTTTGCTCATGCCGGTGAGCTTCTTCGGGATGCTCGGCGGCACCCTCACTCTGGTCGGGACGTCGACCAACATCCTCGCCTCCTCGCTGCTCCGCGAGGACCCTTCGTTCGGGCGCGAGATCCGGATGTTCGAGTTCTCCCACCTCGGCCTCATCGTTCTCGGAATCGGTCTCTTGTACTTCGTCACTATCGGTCGGCGAATGATGCCTGCCCGCGATGCCGCGCCGTTGGCGCCCGAACCGGATGTGCGTTTCTTGGTCGAGCTGACCGTTCCGGCGAGCAGCCCACTCGTCGGGCAAGAACTGCGCGCGAGCAGCTTCTGGCGCGGCCAGGACCTCACGCTCGAGAAGATGGTTCGGGGCGGAAAGAGCCACATCGTGCGAGCCGCCACCACCCCCGTCGCCGCAGACGACGTCCTGCTGATCCGAACCACGACCCGCGGAATCATGGACCTCATGCGATCCGACGAGGTTGCCGTGTTGTCGGAGTTCGGCGACCCTCACCGGGTTCGGGGCGACGGCCAGCTGGTGCCGGTCCTTTTGCGGAATCCGATCGTGTTCCGCGGCTCGACCGCTGCGACGGTCGATTTCTGGGAGCGTTATCAGACGAGGTTGATCGGCGTCGACAAGGACGAACCTCGCAATCAAAGGTTGGCCAATGAGAGGCTGAACGTCGGCGATGTGGTGCTGCTCGAAGTTTCGAACACCGCGATGAAGCGGCTTCGTAATCACCCCGACGTCGTGGTCCTCGGCGAATTCGTGGACGGGTTCGACCGACGCAAGATGATGACGGCGCTCGCGATTGTCGCCGCAGTTGTCGGGCTTGCCGTGCTCAGCCCGCTGCCCATCGTATTGACCTCAGTCGGTGGGGTCATCGCCATGGCCGCTACTGGGTGCTTGCATCGAGAGGACTTCTACTCCGGCGTGTCGTGGGACGTGATCCTGCTGCTGGCCGGAGTGATCCCGCTCGGAATCGCGATGTCGAAGTCGGGCGGAGCGGACTGGTTGGCCGGCGTAATGGCTTCGACAGCGGCCGACTTCCATCCTGTCTTCATCCTGATGGGGATCTATCTGGTCACTACGATCATGACCGAGATCGTGAGCAACAATGCCGCCGCTGTTGTTCTCGTGCCAGTCGCCCTGTCAATGGCGGACGAGTTGGCGCTTGAGCCGCTTCCACTGGTCCTGGCGGTGATGTTCGCCGCGTCGACGAGCTTCCTCACCCCGATCGGCTACCAGACCAACACCATGATCTACGGCACCGGCGTTTACCGCTTCACCGACTTCGTCAAGATCGGACTGCCACTGAACCTGACACTCATGGTCGCGACCAGCATGTCGCTGTGGTGGCTGTGGCCGCTGGAGATCGTGAGCTAGGGCGAGCAAGTTTGTATTGCGCGCTCTGACCGCTCAGGGTCGGACCACCATGACCGGAAGATGACTGCGCCGTGCTACTCCCGACGATACGGAGCCGGCGAGAAGATGGCTGAGGATGCTCGTGTCGTGGCATCCGACAACGATGACATCGACCTTGAGTTCCTCGGCCGCCACACAGATCTCCGTCGCGGGGGCTCCCGCGCGAATGATTGGGCGGGCGCCTGATAGGCCCGCCAATGCCGCCTCTTCGACCAAGGCCCTCGCTAACTCGTCCGCGTCGGGCGGATCGGGGGCCGAGCCAGCCGGGGTCCATGTCCACGCCCCCCACCAAACCGTTGGTGACCCCTGTCAGCCACGGACTCGGAGCCGAAGCGACGTAGATGACGAGGAACTGATCGCGTCAGCGCTCGGGGCCATCCTGCTACGACGGGCTACGCGTTGAGGTTCTGGAGGATGCCGCGCCGAATGTAGAGCAAGAATGACCCGATCGAACCATCTCTGTCTCACCGTGTTCGACCTGTGCTGAGGCTGATCATCTTGGCCGTGCTCGGCGCGTGCGTCGCGCTGTACGTCGGGGGGAGCGTGCACGCCCGAGTCGGACCGTTCAACACGACGGTCTCCGTACGTCCGGCGCTCGCTGGCTACACCGTGGTTCGCCTGGCGCCACTCGGCTCGATCGAACTCGACACCCACGATGCGCCGGTCGGCATCGAGCTGAGGGTCGACGAGCTTCGCCTCGAAGAAGCTGAGCGAATCGCGGCGGATCCGACTCTGCTCACCTCGCTCGAGGAGGACATCGCGGCTGATGTGCGCGGGGCACTTGCGTCCGTGGCGCTGCGGAGCTTTCTCGTGGCGATCGTCGGGGGCAGCATCGGCGCGTACGCGGCATCGGCGCGCTGGCGCTCGGTCGCCCTCGGCGCTGCGGCAAGCGCGGCCCTGGCGGCCGTGCTGGGCCTGTCGACAGTGGCGACGTTCGACACCGACGCCGTCGCCGAGCCGCAGTACTCCGGCCTCATGACGATCGCTCCGACGGCGGTCGGCGACCTCGAAGCCGTCGTCGATCGGGTCGGCGAATACCGCGCGCAACTCACCGAACTCGTCGGGAACGTCGTCACTCTCTACCGAACCGCACAAGGCCTGCCGACATTCGACCCGGGCGACGCGACGGTGCGCGTGCTGCACGTAAGTGACATCCATCTCAACCCGCAAGCGTTCGACCTCATCGAACTGCTGGTTGGCCAGTTCGGCATCGACGCCATCGCCGACACTGGCGATATCACCGACTGGGGGTCCGAGCCCGAGACTCAGATCATCGATCGCATCGGCGCAGTCGGTGTGCCCTACGTGTGGGTGCGCGGCAACCACGACTCGGCCTCGACACAAAGCGCGGTAGCTGCGCAGCTGAATGCGATCGTCCTCGACGGGAACGCGGCGGAGGTCGCGGGCCTGCGATTTTGGGGAGTGGCGGACAGCCGCTACACGCCGAACAAGGATCAGCCCACTGGGAAGGACGCGGAGAAGGAGCAGGCTGAGGTCGCAGCACCCAAGATCGCCAGAATGCTCGCGGCGGACGAGCCGCCGGAGGTCGACGTTGTGCTCGTACACGACGCTCGCATGGCCGGCGCCATCGGCGGGCGCGTGCCGCTGGTGCTGGCCGGGCACACCCACAATGCCCGCGAGAGTTCTATCGGCAAAACCCGGCTGCTCGTCGAAGGATCGACCGGTGGCGCCGGGTTGCGTAGCCTGCGGAGGGCGAAGCCGGAGTCGCTCGCGTGCACGGTGTTGTACTTCGATCCCGACACACGCCGCCTCGTCGCCTACGACCGAGTGATTGTGCGTGGGCTTGGCGAGAGCGGCGCGCGTATCGAGCGACATGTCCCGCGCGGCAAGTAAGACGTGTCGTCGACGAGAGGTGCCAAGGCGACGCCGGTTGAAGTCGCGGCGGCAGGCATGATCTCTGTGATGAAAGTGCCCAAGCTGGACCTCGCTCAGCGCGGTCGTCCCGCGGTCGACGAATGACGATCCGCTGGCCGCGGCTCGGCTTGCGCATGCGCGCGACGATCGGGTTCGGCCTCACGGCCCTGCTGGTCGCCATCGGTCTCGCAGCAACGACCTTTACGGTCGCCCGGGGGTATCTCGTCACGCAGCGCGAAGGCACCGCCATCCGCCAGACCTACGTCAACGCTCGCCTCGTCCGCACCGTCCTCCGAAACGCCGACGCCGACGTGGCTGCGTTCCTGTCGGGCCTGGGGGGCGACTCCGCGTCGAACTCCGTCGTGCGGTATCGCGGTGAGTGGTACTCGACGTCGGTGGCGATCGGCGCTGCCGCGCTGCCGAAGGACCTCGTGGCCACCGTGGCCCAGGGCGACGCCGGTCATCAGCGCTTCAAAGATCCGAGCGGACAACTCAACCTGGTCGTCGGCGTCTCGATCGCCGCGACGGGCGCGGACTATTTCGAAGTGTTTGCGCTCGACGAGTTGAACCGCACCTTGTCGTTGCTGTCGCGGGCGTTGATGTTCGGCGTCCTGGCGGCGGCACTCATTGCCGCAGGCGTGGGTCGGGCGTCGGCCAACCGGCTCGTCCGGCCTCTGGGGCCCGTGGCCGATGCCGCAGAAAAGATCGCCGGCGGCGCGCTCGACACACGCCTCGAGGATTTGTCCGACCCAGATCTGGATCGACTAGTGCACGCTTTCAATTCGATGGCCGCGGCCCTGGAGGAGCGAATCGAGCGAGAGGCGCGGTTCGCAGCCGACGTCAGTCACGAGCTGCGCTCACCGCTGACCGCGATCGCCGCCGCGATCGAGATCATCGGACGCCGTCGGGATCAGATGCCGGCCCCGGTTGTCGAGGCATTCATTGTGTTGTCGCAGAAGACCGAGCGGTTCCAGCAGATGGTCCTCGATTTGCTGGAGATCTCCCGAATGGACGCAGGGTCAGCGGCGATGTCGGTCGGCGCGATCGACACCCGGGAATTCATCACGCGGCTCGCCGCGCTCCATGGCGTCGAACGAGATGCAGTGCGCGTTGACGCCTCGGTTCCGTCGCAGTTCCGCGCGGACCGTCGCCGAATCGCGCAAGCGATGGGCAACTTGATGGACAACGCGCGAAATTACGCCGGGGGAGTCACCGGCGTCGCGGTCACGTACGAGGACCCCGCGCGCATTCGCTTCACGTTCGACGACCGAGGACCGGGGGTCTCCTCAGACGAGAAGCTCGCAATCTTCGGGCGATTTTCACGTGGCGAGGCCGGGATGAATAGGGGCTCATCGAGCGGCACGGGGCTCGGCCTCGCGCTCGTCGCCGAACACGTCCGACTCCACGAGGGCAAGGTGTGGGTCGAGGACAACCCGGAAGGAGGGGCTCGATTCGTGGTCGAAATCCCGAGCAACGCCCGTGACTAGGCGTCACCTATCATTCTCAGCAGCGCTCATCGTTGCGAGCGTGGTGGTCGCCGGCTGCGGCGTCCGGCCCCAGGAGTCACCGCGTGTGGCAGATCCCGACTCCGTGCCCTTCCGCCTCCTCAACCGCGACGCGACGACTCTCGTACCCCCGCCAGCGGCCGCGTCAGAACCAGTGTCGTTGTGCTTCATCGAGGGAGAACGCCTCACAGTTGTCGAGCACGAACTTGAGGCGCCGGCGTCCACGATCGACGTGCTCAGGGCGCTAGCCGAGCCGTCGGCTCTGGGCGAGTCGGCACTTCGCACAGCGGTCGGACCGCCGCTGATCGCGCTGGGCGTGCGGGTCAACGCCGGGGTTGCGCAGGTCGACCTCGACCCGGGTGTGGCGACCCTTGGCGGGGCCAACCAGCTGCTGGCGATCGCGCAGATCGTGTGCACCGTCACGGCACGCCCCGGTATCGGCCAGGTCGCGTTTACGATTGCGGCTTCGCCGGTCGACGTCCCGCGCGGGGACGGCTCGTTGACAGCCAACCCAGTCTCACGCGACGACTACGCGTCCTTGCTGCTATGAGAAGCCGCATCCTGCTCATCGAAGATGACGACGACATCCGCAGCCAGACTGCGCAACTACTGCGCGACGACGGCTACGACGTTGACGACGCCGCAACCGCGGAAGAGGGGTTGGCGCGTTTCGACCACCGGGCGTCGGACTGTGTCCTGCTCGACGTCATGCTCCCCGATCTCGACGGGTACGAGGTCTGCCGGCGCCTGCGCAAGAAGAGCGACGTCCCGATCATCATGGTCACGGCGCGCTCGGAGAGTATCGACGTGGTCGCAGGGCTTGAAGCCGGAGCGGATGACTACGTCTCCAAGCCTTTCGACCCCAAGGAACTCGCTGCCCGCGTTCGCGCCATGCTTCGGCGGGCACAAGGCCTCGGCGCGAACCCCGTCGTCATGCGCTTGGGTGGACGCGTCGACGTCATCCCCGACGAAGGCCTCGTACGAGTCGAAGGTCACGACGTGCACCTCACGCGCACCGAGTTCCGGCTCCTGTGCGTACTCGCCGCGGCGCCAGGACGGGTGTTCTCGCGGGAATTCCTGCTCGAGTCGGTGTGGGAGTACGAGTACATCGCCGACACGAAGCTGGTGGATGTCCACATCTCGCGTCTGCGAGCCAAGATTGAGCAGGACCCGGCGCGGCCGCGTCACGTGGTGACCGTGCGTGGCCTGGGTTACAAGTCGGTCGCGTAGGCCGTTCGTCGTTACGAAACTGTTACCCGAGCGCAGACGTTTCGTTGTGTCGCGCGGGCACAGTAGAAGGCATGTCCTCGGGATCGATACAGCAACGGACGACGTCGATGTCGACTAGCGAGTCGATGTCGCTTCCCTCGGATGGACCGCCAGCGGCCTATGCGATCCCTTCCAGTACCTGTACCGGTCCCGGGGACGGGAGGACGCCGGTGAAGCTGCCGAAGGTCGTCGCGCTCGCGAGCCGACCGCCGGTCGTTTCGTCACGCGGTTCGTGGAAGCCGGCACCCGGTGGCCTGGCGCCGATCGTGAGCCAAGCGCTCACTCGCCGCGGCGGAGCGTGGCTGAGCTGGAACGGGGCGCCTGGTTCGGACTCGCCGCCACAACGGGTTCCGGGACTCGACTACGAAGTCTTCACGTTCAACCTGGCTCGCCAAGACGCCGAAGGCTTCTACGGCGGTTACGCGAACCGGACCCTGTGGCCGCTCTTTCACGACATGGTCGTTCCTCCGGTGTTCAGAGACGCGTGGTGGCAGGGTTATGTGTCGGCCAACCAGTCCTTCGCCGTTGGCGCGCAGATCGCAAGCGAACGCGTCGATGGCCAGCCAACGATCTGGGTTCACGACTACCACCTCATGCTGGTGCCCCAGCAGCTGCGGGCTTTCGGCGTAACGAATCCGATCTCGTTCTTCCTGCACACGCCGTTCCCGTCACCCGCGATCTTTGGCCGGCTCCCGCAGCGGGCGGAGATCCTGGCGGGGCTAGGCGGCGCGGACGTGGTCGGGTTTCACACCGAAGCCGACCGCCAACGATTCCTCGCGGCCTGGTCGCGGGGCGGTGTCGGCCCTTGCCCGGACACGATCGCAGTGCCAGCGTCGATCGACGCAACTGCGTTCAAGGCTGCCGCCGAAGACCCGGCGAGTGTGCGCCGCGCCGCGGATCTTCGCAAACGACTCGGAAACAAGATCTTGCTCTTCGGCGTGGAACGGCTGGACTACACGAAGGGCATACCCGAGAAGCTCCGGGCGCTCGAGGTGCTCCTCGCGCGGAGAAAGGATCTACGGCGACGCGTCGTGTACGTGCAGGTCGCGCACCCGAGCCGCGAGCGCGTTCCCGAATATCAAAAGCTGCGAGCGAAGGTCGAGCGCGAAGTCGGGCGGCTCAATGGGCGTTTCACCGAGCCGGGACACGACGTGCCGTTCCGATACCTTCACCGGTCGGTCAGCCAGCGCCAGCTCATGGCGTACTACCTGGCGGCTGACGTCGCGATCGTGACTCCGCTGCGGGACGGAATGAACCTCGTGGCCAAGGAGTTCGTAACTGTCCAGTCCGCGGCTAAGGGCGCCGGAGCGCTCGTCTTGAGCGAGTTCGCCGGCGCGGCGGTGGAGTTGACCGACGCGGTGCAATGCAACCCGTACGATCCACGCGGAACCGCCGACGCAATCGAGTGCGCCATCGAGATGTCCGAGGACGAGCGCCGGAAACGCGTGGCGATGATGGCGGTGCAAGTCGAGAACAACGACATCGAACACTGGGCCGACCAGTTGCTACGGACAGCTGAGAGCGCTCGACACGCGCCAGCGTGAGCACTCCATGAACCCGGCACCGGCCATCATCCCTGCACCAACACCACGCGCCGCAGCGCGACTCGCCGGCTACGCCTACGTCGCCCTTTTCGCCCTCGCAATCTTCGCCAACTTCCTCGTACTCGAGCAGCTCATAGCGGCGGATGATGCCGCCGCCACGGTCCAGAGCATCGCGAACTCTCTGCGCTAACAGCGCTGTTCCGGATCGTCTACACGGTGTTCCTCGGCGTCGCCATCGTGTTCCTCTTCGCGGTCGTCCAACTCGTGGGCGAACCTCGCCACGTCGCAGCGCTTGGCGAGAACGCGCGCGACAGCCATGCCATGCTGGCCCTCGACGCATTCAATGCGACATGGTTCGTGGGACTCACGTGCTTCGGTGTCCACCTCACGCTGCTCGGCGCCATGATCCTCCGCTCACGAATGGGCGCGCCCGTTCTCGGCGTCCTGCTTGTCGTTGCGGGCGGGGCGTACGTGTTCGACACCATCGCCTTCACCCTGCTTCCCACCTACTCAGACCACGGAGCGATCTTCACTTCTCTCGTCGCCTTTCCGGCGGTGATCGCCGAGGGAGCGTTCACGATCTGGCTCCTCAAGCGCGCTGGCAAGCACAGCACTCGCCACCTCGAGCAGCGCGGTCTAGCGGCATTCGCGACCGCGCAATGACGCAGTCAGGCCACCTCTCGATGAGCATCGCAACTTGCAGGGCTACGACAAATCCCGCCGCTCGAATGCCTTCACTGCCGTGAGGACGAGGGCGGGACAGAGCAGCACAGGCAGTAGGAGAGCCGAGAATTGTGGGCCCTCGGCGAGCATGTTTCGTTCGAGGTACCAGTACCTGGGCCGAGCGGACGTAGCGGCCGGAGCACGTCGCTAATCGCGCCGAGGCCGTTGATCAGATAGCTGGCGAGTGCTGTGAACGCGAGCGTGCCGCGGAGCAGCGCGAGAAAGCCGACTGCCATCGGAAGCGTGATGGCGATGTATCGCTCCAGAGCGAATCGGCGTCGTGTGATCGGGTGCATCAACGTGAGTTCCAACCACCCTGATTCTTCCGAACCACCGATCGCGTCGGCCCCGGCCGATGCGTCTCGATGGATCAAATTCGAACCGATCGATGAGTTCGGCACGTGTGTCCTTGTCGCAGCCGCCGCAGCGCGGCGAAGTAGCCGAGCGCCTGCGTGCCGGTGTAGGTCGGTTCCGGCTTTAGGTCGGCAGGCAGATAGCCAATGCGGGCCCGCATGCTCGCGTCCCAGGCCGGCCGGTTCAGGATGCGGGCCTCGCCGGATGTCGGACGTAGAAAGTCGAGCAGCAGGCGAAGCGTCATCGTCATCGCGCCGACCAGGCTCCCCGGCTCTCCGCTTTGCAATGTAAAGCGCAGACGTGGCATCGGCTGTTCGTCGTTACCGAACTGTTACCCGAGCGCAGGTCTTTCGTTGTGTCGCGCGGGCACAGTAAAAGCATGCCCTCCGGACCGGTACAGCAACGGACGGCGTCGGCGTCGAAAGCGCGTCGAGGTCGCGTCCAATTGATGAGCCGCGCGCGGCCCGCGCGGTTCCTTCTAGTGCTGCGTCCGGTCCGGGGGACGCCAAGTCGCTTGTGGGCAACGGGTTCGCAGCAGCCCAGTCCGCGGTGGAGATGACCGACGCGCGGCGGTGTCGAGAAGGTTCATTGTGAGGGTGCTCGTCGCGTTGGACGACTCGCCGGCCTCGCAGCGCGCCGCGCGCGAAGCAGAGAGGCTCTTCGCCCGCGTCGATCCCGAGTTTCTCGTCATCAACGTTGCGCGGTCGAGCGCCGGTGCTTCCTACGTCACGAATCTCGGCGCGGCGATGCCCGGAGTCGACTCGGTCTGGGACGAGTGGGAGCAGCAAGAGATCGCCCGCCGTACGATGATCGCAGCGCTTGCCGAACAGGTCGGGCTGAGCGGCGCCGAAGTGATTGTCGAATGCGGCGACACGGCGCGTTGCATTTGTGCCGCGGCCGAGGGACACGGCGTCGACCTCGTCGTTGTCGGGTCGCGAGACCGCGGCGCGCTGGGGCGGCTGTTGGCGCCGTCGGTCTCCGCTGCCGTCGTGCGAGGCACCTCTCGGCCTGTGCTTGTCGTCAGCGGCGAGCACCGGACTACCACTGCGGGCCGCTGATGCGATCGAGAGCACGGTTGCTCGTCGTCAGCGAGTCATCGTCGGCCTTGTTGTCGGCGTCTCTGCGCGCGGTGCGGTCCTCTGGCAGACGGCAAGCGCAGCCGCACGCGAAAGCGTCAAGCAGCACACGGTGGCAGGCGTTGGCCGAGAGCTCGAAACCGATTATTTCGCCGCGGCCGCGGCGTTGCGGGCCTACCTCCTCGCCGGTAGCGACCGAGCGCTCGCCGAGTACCGGAGTCAACTCGCACGCGCTATTGACGCCAGCGCTGAGCTGCGGAGACTCTTGGACGACGAGTCCGAACTCGCGCAACTCGCCGCAGTCAGCGGCGCCGCGCGTCAGTGGAGCGAAGACGTAATCGGCCCGCTCATCGCGAAGGGTCAGCCAACCGATGCGCCGCGACGAGTCATCGACGCCTACCGCGCCAGTCGGGCCGCGCCCAAGTTTCGTAGCCTCGCGACGGCGGTTGGGGTCTTGCGCTCCCACCTCGACGCATCGGCGGACTCCGCTGCCGGGGTCTCCGACCCTGCCCGCGCCCGCGTGACGCGCTTCATGGCCATTTCGGGTGCGGCCGCCGCGTCGTCGGGGCTACTGCTGCTGACCCTCGCGACGTTCGAGCGGATCGTCGTGTCGCGGCGGACCGGTGCGCATGACTCGACCCAGATCCAGGCGGCCCATAGCGTCAGCCGGTGAACGGCAGCTGGGCGCCGAGCAGGGTCGCGGGCAGCCCGGCGGTTGTTCGCGTCACGTCGGCCCCGCTGGTGCGGCGAACGCCCCGGGCGGCTGGTTGCCGATCCTGCATCGGCCAATCGCCTGCGGAGGAGGAGGAGCACTTCACTCAATCGGTGGTTATAGCTGGCGGAAGAGTCAGCACGAACCGACCCGACCGATACGTGAGGCTGCCGCCCTGGGAGGCGGCCAGGCCACGCGCGATGGAGAGGCCGAGCCCCGCACCGCCGTGGCTGTCGAGGCTCACGAACCGTTCGAACGCGTGCTCCTCCGCGCCGGGAGGAAGGCCGGGGCCGTCGTCGTTGACCGCAACTTCGACGTGTCGGTCGTTCGCCACGACATGGATCTGGATCGAACTGACGGCGTGACGGCGGGCGTTGTCCAAGAGGTTCGCCAGTGCATCGCGAATCGCATCTGGATTCGCGGTGATGACGGACGGAACATCGGCTCCGGCCAGAATGTCAACCCTGAGCCGTGGAGCCTGCCCGCGTACCCGCTCGGCTTCATACCGGCACAGCCGTGCAATGTCGACGGACCGGCGCCCGTCTCCGTCTTGGATTCCTTGGTCAAGCCGAGCCATCCGCAACAACGAGGCCACGAGACGGCCGGCCCGGGCGCTCTCGGTCGCCAAGTTCATCAGCAGAGGTTCCTGCGCGGGCGTCGCACCCGCCGCGAGGAGCGCCTCCGCGGAGGTCCGAACGCCAGCGACAGGTGTGCGGAGCTGATGGGCGGCGAGCGCGAGGAACTCGCGGCTTTGGCTCTCGGACCGATGTGCGCTCGCCAGCGCGTCACGCAGTCCGGCGAGCAGCGCGACGACTACGGCCAAAATGAAGAATCGCAGCCCGCCGTTCCACGCGTGCACGGCAACCCGAGTCGATGAATCGTAAATGGCAGCATCGGAAAACACCCAGACCGTTGCGCTCTCGGCAGCGAGCGCCAAACCCGCCGCACTTCCTAACGTTACGGCGCCCGCGCTCACGGGCAGTAGGTAGAACACGGCGAGCGACAAGTCTGGCCCGGTTCTCGAATCCACCACGCCGATCCCGAAGATCGCGACTGCCGCGACGACCGTGACGAGGGTTCGAACCACTCTCGAAGGATGCGGCCGGGCGATAAGCCGTCGCATGAGGAACGACAGCCCTCCACGCGCTCCGGGCGCCGTCACGATCGGATCACGTATCCGGACCCGCGGACAGTGTGTATGAGTCTTGGCCCTACATTTTCCAGCTTTCGCCGAAGAGCGCTCACGTGGACCTCGACCAGATTCGGGTCGTACTCATCGAAGCCCCACACGAGCGAGAGCAGCTGAATCTTCGACACAACGTGGTCACGTCGGCGACCCAGGGCGCAGAGGATGTCGAACTCGGTGTCGGTCAGCTCTACGGCCTGATCGGCTCGCATCACGGCACGACTCGACTCATCAACCACCAGGTCGCGAACTTCCCATGTGGGCGAAAGGAGACGACCGCTGCGCCGCAGCACGGCTCGGACTCGAACGAGCAACTCAGCCAGTGCAAAGGGCTTCACGAGGTAGTCGTCGGCACCCACCTCGAATCCATGCAGACGGTCTTCGAGCCGGTCCGCTGCCGTCACGAACAGCACTGGTACGTCCGCGAGGGCTCGGAGTTGTGCTGCCAGGTGGAATCCATCTGGCCCCTCCGGCAAGCCCACGTCGAGGATGCCGAGATCGGGGCGAAACGTCTCGGCGGTCAGCGCGAGATCCCGTCCGTCGGCGGCGGTATGCACTTCGTAGCCCTCGGCCCGTAGTACGGATGCCAGGCCTTCGCGCAGCGCTCCGTCATCCTCGATGACAAGGAGGCGCGGGCTGCTGTCTGGCATCGACTCATTCTCGCTCGGCGACGCACGCGACTGACAACGAGCTGGCCTGATCGTGCTGAAGATCACTGAAGATGGATGAAAAGGCGTGAGTGGGGCCCCGCCGCATGACGACCATTACGGCTCATGATCATCTCGGTAGGAGTAGACGAGTGAGGATCCTGCTGGCCTCAGCCAGCCTCAAGGTTCCGGGCGGGAGCGAGACGTACCTGCTCACGCTCGGCCGGCACCTCCAACGTCTCGGTCACGACATCGTCGTCGTCGAGCAGGACGGACCGGTCGGGAACCTGGTCAACGACGCCGGGCTCATCCAGATCGCGATGCGGGGGCGCCTCGAGGCGCCACCCGACAGGATCATCGTGCAAGACGCGATCGTCGCCGCCGAAACCGCCGCCGCGTGGCCGGAGGTGCCGCAGCTCTTCGTCGCGCACAGCGTGATCCACGATTTGCAAATGACCGACGCGTTGCCGTCCACTGTCGCGGCCATTGCTGCATTGAATGATCGCAGCGCTAATCGAGCCAAAGCCCTCGCCGCCCGCATTCCGGTGGTGCGCCTGCGCCAGCCCATCGATGTGGGCCACTTCGCTCCTGGGCCGCCTCCGCGCCAGGTTCCACGAACGATGGTGATCTTCGGCAACAACACCGCGGAATGGAGAACCTCGTCGCTACGGCGCGAGTGCAACCGGCGCGGCATTGACGTCGTGCGCGTCGGTGGCGACTCGCGCGTGGCGGACCCGGCCGCGGTGCTGCGCGCGGCCGACATCGTTGTTGGCTATGGGCGCTGTGTGCTCGAAGCCATGGCGTGCGGTAGGACCGTTGCCGTCGTTGACCGTTTCGGTTCCGACGGGTGGGTTAACGCCGACACCTACGCCGCGCTTGAGGCCTCTGGCTTCAACGGGAGTGCCGGCATCGACCTCGCGGGGCGCGACGACTTCGCCGACGTCCTCGACGCTTACGACGCCTCGACCGGCGCCGTCCTGCACGACCTCGCGTATCGACATCACGACGCCCGCGAGCACGCCGCGACCGTTGTCGATCTCATCGCGTCGCTCGGGCCAGTCCGGCCGGCCGACACCTCGTTGTCGTTCGCGCTCGCCCGCACCTGGCGACAGCAGTGGTACTGGGAGCAGCAGGCGATCGCCGGCAGAGTCGCCGAACACGCGCTTCGAGATCATGAGGTCATGATCGAAGAATTGCGGAGCCAACTGACCGTGGCCGCGCAACGCGAGGCTCTCTTAGTTGCAGATGCACATTCCGCTCAGCGTCTCGGGTCGGAGCTCGCCGACGTTCTAGCAAGCACGAGATACCGCATCGGGGCGACCCTCGCCGATGCCGCGCTCAAGCCGCTACGACTGATGCGATCGCTCCGACGAAAGGGCTAACGAGTGTCGCTCGACCACGGTGGCGCGTTGACAACTTTGCGTCACTCGACGCTTCGTGGACCTCCTCGCTGCGACGGTCATCTTCAGCGTTCTTCAGCGTGGCGCCTGAGCGCTGACCAAGTTGATCGGTAGCGTTGGTAGTGGATGTACCGAGCGATCGGTTCAACATCGACCCCCCGTAGAGATCGAGGATTTTGTGCGTTTTGGATCGCGTCACTTCTGGCGCTGGGCTGCGATCGCCGCCGTGTCGCTCACCGCAGTCGCAGTGGGGCCGATCGGCACCGTTTCGGCGGACGTCACGCCCACCGTTGCGTCGGCGAGCGTGTTCCCGACCCCGCATCCGGCGCAGTTCGGGCACGCGGGTCTGTACGGCTGGGGCGCGGCGACGCTCAATGATGGTTCGGTCATCATCGGTGACTACTGGAATCTCAACGTCAAGCGATTCGCGAAGGACGGGACGTTCCTCGGCACGATTATCACGATCCCGGGGAAGTTCACGAGCCCGTACGGCCTCGGCGTCGATCCCGCGACCAACGACATCTACGTCGCCAGCATCAACGATAGGTCCGTCAAGAAGTACAAGTCCTCGACGGGCGCCGGCGGCCAGCCGGTTTGGGTACGCCAGACGCCGCTGAAGGCACAGGGCTTTAGCTACCCGTCACGCGTGGCGATCTCCGACGACGGACGCGTCTATGTCGCCGACACATGGGCGCAGAAGATCTTCGTGTTCGCCAAAGGTGCGACCACAACCTCGACGTGGTTTTCCATGGGCGGCGCGGGCGACGGCCAGATCAAGTCGCCGCACGGTCTCAACTTCGGCAACACCGGTCCCGACGGCAAGCAGGAACTTTTCGTAGTCAACAGCGGCAACTACCGCGTCGAGGTGTTCAACACCGACGGCGTGTTCAAGCGGAAGTTCGGTTCGAAGTTTGTACAGGCGACCGGTCAGGGGCAGTTCCGGGGTGACATGCGCGGCATCGCCATCGACCGCGTGCGCGACCTCGTTTACGTCGTGGATGCGGGCGGCAACGGCATCCGTGTCTTCGACACAAGCGGCACGTTTATCCGCAACATGGGCGGCTCCGGTGAGTTCCAGGAGCCGGGCAAGTTTCTCGACGGCGGGCGCGAGAACACCGTCGACGGCGACGGCAACCTGTGGGTCGGCGACATGCCCAACTTCCGGGCGCAGAAGTTTTGCACCGCGCCGGGCAAGGTCGGCTGCAAGCCGGCCACCGTCCTGAATCAGTTCGACCTCCAGGTGCCCAACCCGACCGGGCTGCCAGCCGAGGGCGGCTTCAACGGTCCGCGCGGCGTGGGCGTCGACAGCAACGGCAACATCTGGGTGAGTGACACCTACAACTGGCGCATGCAGAAGCTGTCGCCGACGGGCGACCCGCTCAAGGTGTTCGGCTACCGCGGCCGCGGCCCATACTCGTTCAACTACGCCCGCATGGTCGCGGTCGACCGGCGCGACAACTCAGTGGTCGTCACCGACACCGACAACCACAGCATCAAGAAGTACAACAGCGCGGGCACGCTGATCTGGGAGAAGACGGGACCCAAGAACACCGGCGGGAACGGCCCCGCACAGTTCGACAACCCGCACGGCATCGACGTCGGTCCCGACGGCAAGATCTACGTGGCGGACACCGGCAACAAGCGCGTGCAGGTGCTCGATCCCGACGACGGCCATCAGCTCCTCGCGTTCGGCAGCGCCGGTGGCGGTGTGGGGCAGTTCACCTACATCCGCGGGATCACCGTCGACCCGTGCAACGGCGACATCTGGGTGTCCGACGCGCAGAAGCGCGACATCATCCACCATTTCGCCGCCAACGGAACGCCGAAGGTGCCTGAGCAGGTCGACGGGAACTTCGTCAACCCCTTCGACGTCCAGGTCGACCGCACGTATCTTTACGTCGCCGACACACAGGCGCATCAGATCGACATGTTCAACAAGTCGACCGGCGCGTACGTCACGTCGTTTGGGTCGCTCGGGGAGGGCGCGGGCCAGTTCGATACCCCGCAGGGCCTCGACCTGGTCGGTAACACGATGTACGTCTCGGAGCAGCAGAACGATCGCGTCCAGAAGCTGACGCTGTCGAACACGCCGGGTACGGCCTGCACCGGCACCACGACCACCACCACCGGCCCAACGACCACGACAACCACCACGCCGGGCGGCGCGCTCGGGTTGACGGACGCGTTCGGCGGACCGGGGCATGCCGACATGTATCCGTCGGGCATGGAGATCGCGCCTGACGGGTCGGTCGTTGTGGCCGACACGGGGAACTCGAAGATCAAGAAGTTCAGCGCTGCGGGCGTGTTGGTGTGGGCGAAGGGCTCGCCCGGCTCCGCGCTCAATGAGTTCAATGACCCACGCGACATCGGCATCGACTCTGCGGGCAACATCTACGTCGCCGACACGGGCAACAACCGCGTCATCAAGCTGAACTCGAGCGGCAACTCGCCGGTCCTGATCAAGGGCGACGCCACGCTCGGCAACATCGTGTCGCCGATGGGTGTCACCGTCACCGGCGACAAGCTCTACGTGGCCGACGCCGGCACGAAGAAGGTGCGCGTCTTCAACACGTCGGGCACACAGCTCAACGCGTTCGGCTCGGTCGGGTCCTGCGTGCTGTCGCAGTTCCGTGACGTCGACGCCGACAGCACCGGCACGATGTACTTGGCGAACTACACGACCAACAACATCGTGAAGCTCAGCGCGTCCGGCGCGTGCTTGGGCAGCTTCAACGACGGCGGCCAGTTCAAGAACCCCTACGGCGTGCGGATCGCGCACGACCCGGTGCGCGACATCGACGCGGTCTACGTCGCGGATTCGAACAACAACCAGATCAAGCAGTTCGATCTCAGCGGGACGCGTCTGGCGGTCTTGGGTTCCTTCGGTGACTACACCGACCCGGGCACGTTCAGTTCGCTGCGCCGCGTCGCCGTCGCGGCCGACGGTGACATCTGGGGCGTCGACCTGTGGTCGTACCGCATCGAGCGTTTCAACCAGCAGGCGAACGGTTCGTATCTGTACGCGCAGACAATCGGTGGGGTGGCGCCGCCGTTGACGAACTCGGCGGTGTTCAACGCCGTGCAGAACGTCGCGTTCGACTCGGGCGGGAACCTTTATGCCATGGATCAGATCAACCAACGCGTCATCCAGATGAACTCATCAGGACAGCTCGTGGGCCCGCAGTCGTGCGGCGAACGCGGCTGGACCGCCGGCGCCTTCAACTGGCCACGCGGCATCGCCGTCGACCCCGGTCCGGCGGGTAACCCCGTCACACAGCTCTGGATCGCCGACACCAAGCAGAGCCGCCTGCAGATCATCAAGCCCAACTGCACGTTCGTGCGCATGATCGGCGGCGCCGGCGCGACGCCGGGTAAGTGGAACTGGCCCTACGACATTGCCATCCGCACGCCCGATCGCATCGCGTTCGTCGCCGACACCAAGAACCACCGAATCCAGACCTACAACGTCGCCACCCGCGCGCTCATCACGACTTACGGCACGCGTGGGGCGGGAAACCGCAACCTGAACGAGCCGCGTGGCCTGACCGTCGACCCGGCGAACAACCACCTGCTGATCGCCGATGCCAAGAACAACCGCATCGTTGAGGTGTCCGACACCGGTGGCAACAACCTGGAGTTCGTGCGCGTCGTCGCCGGCGGCTTCAAACTCCCCGAAGGTGTCGCGGCCGACGCCAACTTCATCTACGTGGCCGACACCGGCAACAACAGGATTGTCGTGCTCAACCGCAACGGCACCGTGAACCAGACGATCACGGGTTTCAACCGGCCGTGCTGCATCGCGATCGACGGCACTGGCCGCGTGCTGGTCTCTGACGCCAACAGCGACGTGATCAAGGTCTATTCGTGAGCCTCGGCAAGCGCCTGGCGATCGCTGGTGGGATCGCAGCGGCGCTGGCGGTGCTGTCGTCGTCTCCCAAGCTGAACGCGGCCCCGGTGTTGCCGGTGTTCGACGGGTTGGTGGGTGCGGCGCCGCCTGTGGGGTTGGCGGACATGTATCCGGTCGATGCGACGTCTTCGGCGACGCACTACTACGTCGTGGATCCCGGCCGGTATCGCGTTGTGGGCGTCAACCGGTCCACGGGGGCGATCGATTACATGGCCGGCGGCCATCAGGGCAAGGCAGCGGGTGAATTCGCCGCGCCGCGCGCGCTGGCGTCCGACGCCGCCGGCAACATCTATGTCGCCGATACGGCGAACAACCGGGTGCAGAAGTTCAACGCGCAGTTGCAGTCGCCGCCGATCAAGACCTGGGGCACAACAGGCGCGGGTAACGGCCAATTCAAGCTGGCGTACGGCGTCGCCGTCGGGCCGGGGCTGGGAGCCGGAGGCAACCCAGCCGAGGTCGTGTACGTGAGCGACCAGAGCGGTCGCGTGCAGAAGTTCGACACCAACGGCAACTTCATAAGCGTCTTCAAGTCCGGCATCAACAGCCCGCGCCAGATGGCCGTCGACCCCGCCACGCACAACCTGCTCGTGGTTGCGGCCAAGGACCTGCAGACGATCGTGTACAGCAAGCAAGGCGCCGAGGTCCGTCGCATCGGCGTCGGCAAGCCGTCGGGCACCGGTCCGGGTCAGTTTCGTGAGGACCCGCGCGGCATCACCATCGACCCGGCGGGACGCGTGTACATGAGCGACGACGGCAACCGCCGCGTCCAGGTCTTTTCGACGACGGGCACGTACCTGACCGAGTTCGGCAAGACCGGGACCGGCCAGATCCACGATCCGCGCGGCCTGACCGCCACTGCTGACGGCAAGGTCCTGGTCGCCGACGAATGGGCCTATGGCCTGAAGGAGTGGACGGTCACCGGCTCGGGCGCGTCCACGGCAGTGGCGTTCAGCCGTTCGCTATTCGGCGCCCCGCCCGGTCCCACTGGGTTTAACTCGCCGCGCGGCCTCACCACCGACGCCAGCGGGCGGGTTTACGTCGTGGACTGGTGGAACCAGCGGGTGCACCGTTTCGACGCCAACGGCAGCCCCGCCTCAGTCATCACCTGGGGGTTCCGCGGCAACAGCAAGCAGCCGGGTTCGCTTAACTTCCCCTGGGACGTCGCGGTCCGCGAGGCGTCCAACGCCACCAACGGTTACGTGTATGTCGCCAACCGCGAGGGCCACGAGATCTCAGTCTTCGACGCCAACGGCAACTTCAAAACCCGCTGGGGGACGCGGGGCGCCGGCACCGCCACCAACCAGCTGCAGTTCCCCCAGGGCCTTGCCTTCGACATCAACGGCGATCTGCTCGTCACCGACTCCAGCAACCACCGCATCGTCCGTTACAGGATCGACGCAACGGGCAAGGGCAACGAGATCGCCACTTACGGTGGCTTCGGCAACGCTTCGTCGCCCGCCGGAAAGTTCAACCTCCCGACGGGAATCAGCGTCGCCGGCGACGGAACGATCTGGGTCGCCGACACACAGAACTCGCGCGTGCAAAAGCGCACCCCCGCCGGTGCCTGGACGATCTACAAGACCGTGTACACAGCCTCGAAGTTCTCGGCGCCCCGCGGCGTCACTGCCGCGCCCGACAACTCGATCTGGGTCGCCGACTCCGGCGCCAACCGGATCGTGAAACTCAACTCCGACGGCACGACCGTCTTTACAGCCAACGGCGCGGCCATGGGCCTGTCGACGCCCATGGACTCGCCGTTCAAGATCGCCCTCAGCCCCGATGGCCATCGCGTCTACGTGTCGGACACGTGGAACAACCGCGTCCTCAAATTTACCTACGACGAGGCGGGCACCGGAACGACGACGACGACCACGCCTACCACGTCAACGTCAACCACAACCACAACGACACCAAGTGGCCCGACGACGCTCACGTACCTCAAGACGCTCGGGAAGAGTGATCACGCGGCAGATGTATCCGTCGGGCCTCGACGTCGATGACAACGGCGACGTGTACGTGTCCGACACAGGCAACGACAAGATTAAGAAGTACCCGGCGGGTGAGACTTCGACTGGCGCGTCCGGTGGTTGGGCGGTCGGGACGCGTGGCGCTGGCGTGGGTGGCAATCCGACGGAGTTCGGCAATCCGCGTGACGTCGCGGTTGGGTCGGACAACGTGTACGTGGCTGATACCGACAACCAGAAGGTGCAGGTGTTGGCTAAGAGTGACGGCCACTGGGTGCGCAACATCAACTACGCGTTCAAGAGCCCGATCGGAGTCAGCGTCGGCACGGTGGGGGGCCAGGAGCGGGTCCTGGTGTCCGACGGTGTTTCTGGCAACGTGTTCATCTTCAATACGAGCGACACCCTCGTGCGCACGGTGCCGCCGACGACGGCGAACCAGGGGACCCGTGACGCGGCGATCGATGGCGACGGCAATGTGTACACGGCGGATTACCGGAACAACCGCATCGACAAGTACGGACCGTCGGGCACCACGCCCATCCTGCAGTGGGGCTCGGCAAGTGCGTCTGATTGCAAGTTTGTGCCGCGGCCGTACGGCGTCGACGTCGACGACGCGGGCAATGTCTACGTAGCGGTGTCGAACACGCAGCTGATCAAGAAGTTCACGGCGGCTGGTGCCTGCATCGGTAGCGGCGACGGCACGACGTTCGGCACCAAGGCCACCGGCATCGACAACACGAAGACCTACCAGCTGCGGCGCGTGGCGGTGGGTGCGGGTCCGTCGCCGAAGGTGTACGCCGGCGACCTCTGGGGCATCAAGATCCTGATCTTCAACCAGGACGGATCGCCGGCGACGCCGCCCCGCCTCGGCGGCGGGGAACTGCCCGGTCCGTCGGGCTTCAACGAACTGCACGACGTTGCCGTCACCGGCGCTAACGGCAATACCGGCTTCGTCTATGCCGTCGACATGGTGAACCAGCGCATGCAGCGCCACGACAAGTCGCTGGGCGACGCCGCCGGTTGGATCGATTGGGGCACGAAGGGAACGGCGGAGACGACAGCGGCGTTCAACTGGGCCCAGGGCATCGCCGTTAATCCGCAGGACGGACACGTGTGGGTGGCCGACGTGCGCAACGACCGCATCGTGGAGTACGCCGCCAATGGTGATGGGCCGCTGCGCTCGATCGACAACGGGCAGGGCGCGGCGACCAACCAGGTGTACTGGCCGATGGACGTCACCTTCGACGACACCGGCCACATGTACGTGGCCGACGCGTTCAACCACAGGGTGGCGTCGTTCACGGTGGCGCCGAACAGCAGTGTCGAGCCCTCGCCGCGCTGGCGGGTCGGCACGAAGGGTTCGGGTACCGGTCAGTTCCTGAAGCCGTGGGGAGTTTCGTTCGATGGCGCCAACAACCGTGTGCTGGTGGCGGACTCCGGCAACGGCCGCATCGCCAGCCTCAACGCCACGAACGGTACGGGCTGGACCAACCTCGGTATCACGCGGGGGACGGGCGCAGGCAAGGTGCGAAACCCGAAGGGCGTGGCGGCGGGCCCGAACAACACGTTCTGGGTCGCCGACACCGACAACAACCGCATCAACGAGTACGCGAGCAACGGCACGTTCACCGGGGTGAGCCTTGGCGGTACCGCTCCCGGTTCGTCCAACACCATGTTCAACGCGCCGCAAGGCATCCAGGTGGGCCCCGACGGCCTGCTGTACGTCGCTGACGCCTACAACGACCGTATCCAGGTCTTCAGCCTCGGCGGTGGGCCCGTCGGTGGCATCACCCACGGTTCGAACATCTTCGAGCCCGCGGGCGTCGCGCCGCTATATCCCGCTGGCGGGCAGGGCGCCGCCGGCAACGCTCGCTTCGTCGCCGACTCCGGTGGCAACCGCGTCGTCAAGGTCACGGGAACGGGCACGAGTCCGACGATCGAAGACATCGCCACGGGCCTCAACAACCCGCGCAACATCTCCACCGACGTCGGTGATCCCCAGGTCCTGTGGGTCACTAACACCGGCGACAACCAGGTACTGAAGCTCACCACTGCCGGAGCGATCATGAAGTTCTACGGCAAGGGCACGTCGAACGTGAACTACCTCAAGTCGCCCTTCGGCATCGCCAACGACGCGAGCGGCGTCTACGTCGCCGACACCTACAACAACCGCATCGTCAAGCTCAACAAGAACACCGGCGCTGAGATCT
The DNA here is from genome assembly GCA_963722185.1 of uncultured Actinomycetes bacterium. Classification (GTDB taxonomy): domain Bacteria; phylum Actinomycetota; class Acidimicrobiia; order Acidimicrobiales; family JACCXE01; genus JACCXE01. Next base: position 572,212 of record CAVRKD010000001.1, read on the forward strand.
GGACCGCCAATGCCTGCAACGGCGCGCTGTCGCGCCCGCGCGATGTGACCGTCGGGCCGGACGGCAACGTCTACGCGGTGGACACTGATCACAACCAGATCGTCGGCCTCAACCCAGCCACGCACGCCTGCGTCGTGCGTTTCGGAGGATCGAGCCAGTTCAAGGGCCCGCGTGCGCTGACCAGCGACGGCAACAGCGGGCTGTGGGTCGCCGAGTCGCAGAACTACCGCGTGTCGCACGTCAACCTCACCGGTGGTTCGCTGGGTGCGCCGATCGGTTCTTACGGCCAAGGCCTCGGCAAGCTCAACTCGCCCGCGTGCGTGTTCCTCGACAGCGCCGGCGACGTGAACGTGTGCGACACGTTCGCGTTCAAGATCGGCCGCTACCAGACCAACGGCACCGCCGATCCTGAGGTCGGTGGCACGCCGCCGGTCCTCGGTGGCTTCAACAATCCCTTCGGCGTTGCGTATGCGCCCAACGGCGATCTGTTCGTCGTCGACATGTACAACCAGCGCCTCCAAAAGCGCCACAACGGCGTGTGGATCGCGACGGGCACCTTCGGGGGCAAGCCGGGGTCGATGCAGATGCCGCGTGCCGTGACGATCACGCCCGACGGCAACACGGTCGTGCTCACGAACTCCGAGGACAGCCGCATCGACTTGTTCAACGCAGCCGACCTGAGCTTCATCAAGTCGATCAAGCCCAAGACGGGCACGACGATGATGTTCCCGCACCAGACGGCGCTCGACGGCACCACGTACTGGGTGGCTGACACGAACCGCAGCCGCATCCTGCATCTCGGCGCCGACGGCACCGTCCTCGCGCCCGCCATCACAGTCGCTAAGCCGCACGGCATCGCCGTCGACGCAAACTTCCTGTACGTGACGAGCGGCAATCAGGTGCTGCGTTACAACAAGGACGGCACCGGCAAGACCGTGCTCCCGGCGACGGTCAGCCTTCCATGGAATCTCACGCTGTCTGGTGGCAAGCTCTACGTCGCCGACGGCAACAACGGCCGCGTCTTGATCCTCACCCTGGCCGACAACGCGACGACCAGCTTCGGCGCGACCGGCAGCTGCGCGGATTGTCTCTCCGGGCCCCGCTCCGTCGCGCTCGACCCCACGAGCAACAACATGGCGGTCGCGGACTTCCTGAACAACCGCGTCTCAATTTGGGCGACTACGTAAGGTGATGAGCTGCTTCCGCTCCCACGCTCACCGAGGTCACTTCATTGTCGGAACCGTTGTGGCTTCGCTCCTGCTTTCACTGCCTCTCGCCGGCGTCGCCCGGGCAGGCACGCAGAGCTTTGACTTCAGCGGCCACGTGCAGTCGTCGGGCGGCACGCAGTGGATCATTCACAAGATGGATGTGGCCAAGGCGGGCGTTCTCACCGCGACCCTGAATTGGGCGACGACGTCGGCGAATCTGAACATGTTCCTGCTCGACGCCAACGGCAACACCAAGGCGCATGCGGCGTCGGCGAATCGCCCCGAGAAGATCACCCACTCGCTCGGCACGAACGGACTCTGGAAGATCCGCGTCAGCGCCAACTCCGGCAGCACCAACTACACGTTGCACGTCGACATCGAGTCCGGCAACTCCGCGCCGAACGCGGTAAACGACAGCGTGTCGACGAAGAAGAACACCACGCTTACGTTGTCACCGCTCACGAACGACACCGACCCGAACAAGGACCCGCTCTCGCTCGGGACCATCGGAACGCCGGCCAATGGTGGCTCGGCGACACCGAACGGCAACTCGATCATCTACACGCCGGCCACCGACTTTGTCGGTACCGACACGTTTAGCTACGACGCGTGCGACAACGCGTCGCCCCAGCTGTGCGACACCGCGGCCGTGATCGTGACGGTAAACGACCCGGGCGCCACCAACGGAAGCACGCAGAGCTTTGACTTCAATGGTCACGTGCGGTCGTCGGGTGGCACGCAGTGGATCATCCACAAGATGGATCCCGTCACGACGGCGGGCAAGCTCACCGCGACGCTGAGCTGGCCCAACGCGTCGGCGAACCTGAACATGTTTCTGCTCGATGCCAACGGCAACACCAAGGCGCAGGCTGCGTCGGCGAACCGGCCGGAGAAGATCAGCTACACGCTGCCCACCAACGGGCTGTGGAAGATCCGCGTGAGCGCCAAGTCGGGCGGCTCGGACTACACGCTGCACGTCGACGTCGTGTCGGGGAACTCCGCGCCGCACGCGGTCAACGACAGCGGGGCGACAGAGCAGAACACCGCGCTCACCGTGTCACCGCTGAGCAACGACACCGACCCGAACAACGATCCGCTCTCGCTCGGCGCGATCGGTAATCCGTCCAACGGCGGGACCGCGACGCCGAGCGGCAACTCGATCGTATACACGCCCGCGCTCGACTTCGTTGGCACCGAGACGTTCACCTACGAGGCGTGTGACAACGCGTCGCCGTCCTTGTGCGACACCGCGACGGTGAGCCTCGAAGTGACCCAACCCCGCACGACCAACGCCGCGCCGGTCGCCAACGACGACTCGGCGACGACTGACACCAACAGCACCGTGAACGTCAGCGTGCTGATCAACGACACCGACGCGGACGGCGACCAGCTCACGCCGGCGCTCGATGCCCCCCCGGCGCACGGCACGGCGACGATCAACGGCAACGGCACGATCCGCTACGAGGCGACGGGCTGGACGGGTACTGACAGCTTTACCTACCACGTGTGCGACGACTGGACCACGCCGGCGTGCAGCGGCATCGCAACCGTCAGTGTGACGGTGTCGGCCGCGCCGGTCGGCGACGGGCTGCTCTTGCACGCGCCGGAGTTCATGACGACCCGTCACACGCTGACGCTCGAGCAGGCGCTTCAGCAGGCCCGTGACTTCCACGTCATCTCCTCGGGCGACGTGTCGCTGTACAAGAAGTACATCCCACAGATGAGGGCCGCCGCCCAAGAGGCCGGCCACAGCCTGCTGATCCTGCAGTACATCAACGGCACGTTCCATTTGAAGAACGAAGTCGCCAACGTCACCGACGAGAACCTCTTCATGCACACCAAGGACGGCAACCGCATCCAGTCCAAGGACTTCGGCAACACGCTCGCCAACATCTACCACCCGCAGTGGGTCCAGTCGCGCATCAACACGTGCGAAGCGAAGATCGCGCAGTCGGGCGGTGTCGACGGTTGCTTCCTCGACACGATGGGGCTGGCGCCGATCAGACCGACCTACGTGGTGCCGGGCGTGCCGTGGAACGAGAGCACTGGAGCCGCCTACACCGGCGCCCAGTGGCTCGACGGCACGACGAACATCGCACGCGAGGTCAGGAACGGTCTCGGCGGCAAGAAGGTCTTCGTCAACGGACTGCTCAACGGCTCGTACTACTTCGATCCGGCCGCGCCGACCAAGCGCCTCATCGACGCGGCCGATGGTGGCATGATCGAGATCCTCTTCCGTCCGCCGAACACCGGCGTCACCGCCTACCCGAACGAGACGAAGTGGAAGGCTGACGTCGACATGCTCGCCGCTGCTGCCGGCCGCAACAACAAGACGCTCATCACCACCACCAAGGTGTGGATGCCCGGCACACAGGCGCAATACGACGCCTGGCATCGCTACTCGGTCGCATCGTTCCTCATGGGCACGACGGGCCACGAGTATTTCAACTTCCGCCTGGACAAGAACATGACGACGAAGGACCGATATGCCGGCGTCAATGTCGGCACCCACACGGGCGGCTACGCCAAGGTCGGCGGCGTCTACCAGCGGTCGTTCACCAACGGGGTCGTCATCGTCAACCCGACGAAGAACGCCGTGACGGTGAACCTCGGCCGCCAATACCGCACCCTCGAAGGCAACGTCGTCAACGGCTCAATTTCGATTCCCGCGAACTCTGGCGACGTCTACGTCAACCATTAAGCCCTGAGTGAGTCAAGGCTGCTCGATCCGAGGCACACATGCGTCACGGCTACCTCGCCTTCATGCTGGGCAGACGCGTTGCGATTCTCGTCGCACAGCTCGCTCTCGCTTTTGGATCCAGCGGCTGGGTAGCTCGCTGCTAGACCGGCCAGTTTGACGCGTCGCCGCGCTGCGCTCGACCGGATGTCGGGCGACGCCGACGACTTCGGCTTCTTCGACTAATTCCGCGCCTTCACTGCGCCGCGGGGGCGCGTCGTGGCCGCGCGAAGCTGCGGGACGCGGCGCGATCCCACAGGGTGTCGGGGTCGGGCAGGGTCTGCTCGCTTTCGCCGGCGTCGAAGCGCGCCCGCGCATGTGCGAGCCAGTCACGCAGCGACGGCAGCTTCCCGGCCAGTAGCTGGCGCTCGGCGCGGCGGAACGCGGCTGCGATGTCGTCGCTCGGATTGACGCGGACGCGGGTGTCGGGTGGACGCGTCGGCCGCCGTTGGTTTCCGTCGAGGATGTACATCCATGACCCAGGGTGGAACGGGCCGGGCGCGGCGAGCGGCGCCAGGCCGCGAGCCCAGCGCTCCAGCACCTCGGCCACACGCGGCGGCACCATGGCCACGTCGGTGGTGACGTGGCGCCAGTAGTCGGTGTCGCGACGCGTCGCCGTCACGAAGTGCAGGGAGAGAAAGTCCCGGATGCCCTCGTAGAGATCGCCGAGGTTGGCGTTGAACTGGTCGCGCCCGGCGTCGCTGAACGCACCGCCGGCGAGTTGGGAGACGAGCTGCTCTTGCGCCATGTCGATCAGCGCCAACCCGGTTGACTCGAGCGGCTCGACGAAACCCCCGGAGAGCCCTACGGCCACGCAGTTGCGGACCCAACTCCGTCGCCGCCTTCCGATCCGCATCCGGATATGGCTGAGGTTGGTGACCTCCGCGTTCGCGGCCGAGCCAGGCAAGCAGTTCCGCTTCGGCACGGGCCGCGTCGATGTGTGCGGAGGAGTACACGTAGCCCGTCCCGTCCCGGCCCCACAGCGGAATGGTCCACGCCCATCCCGCCGACATCGTCGTCGCGGTCGTGAACGGGTCGAGCGGAGCGGTCTCGTCGCGGCGGCGATGCACCGCCACCGCGGCGTCGTTGGGTAGCCATTGCGAGAAGGACTCGAACGGCTCGCGCAGGGTGTCGCCGAGCAGGAGGCTGCGGAACCCGGAGCAGTCGACGAAGAGGTCGGCTTCGACCCGCCCCCGCTCGTGCAGCACGACGGCGCCGACGCCGTCGGGGCCCGGCACGACTTCGTCAACCTTGTCGACGACGTGAGTTACGCCGGCGGCGACGGCTCGCTCTCGCAGCAGCACAGCGAACCGCCCGGCGTCGAGGTGGTAGCCGTATTGCACCGTGCGCGACTCGTAGGGAGGGTCGTCCGCGTATTTCGGTGCACGGCGATCGCGAGCCAGCTCCCAGGTGCCGAGGCCGCCGTAGTCGTCGAAGGTTGGCGCGGCGTCGAGGCGCCGGGCGCGGTCGTTGAGCCAGCGGTGCAGAAACGGCGGCGGGAACACAACCTCGCCGAAGGGGTGCCAGTAGTCGCGCCCAGACCATCCTCGATAACGGATGCCCAGCTTCAGCGAACCGTCGCAGCGCGCCAAGAGTTCGTCTTCGGTGATTCCCACCGGGATGAGGAAGCCTGCGAGCGTGTTCAACGTCGCCTCGCCGACGCCGACAGTCGGAATGTCGCTGGCCTCCACGAGGGTGACCGATACGCGCGGCGCGCCGTAGGCCAGGGCGAGTGCGGTCATCCAGCCCGCCGTGCCGCCACCGACGATCAGCACGGTCTGCACGCGGTGCTCGCCGCCCAGAGTCATCGTTCCAGGCTGTCTAACGCCTGCTCCGCGGTCGGTCCAGGTCTCGACCGTGGCGGGCCTGGAGCGCCAAGACGGCCGGAGCGAACCACCGCATGAGGTAGCTGCGGTGCTCCTCGGCGGTCCGCGGGGGAGTCCCGGGGTCGGCCAGCAGCGACTGGAGCATCCGGAAGGTCTGTTCGACCAGCTCGCCCAGCTCGGCGTCGTCGAAACCTTCCTCGGCCCAGTCGACTTGGAGCTGGCCGAGCACGGTGCGTCCCAGGGTCGCGGCGTGCGGTGACGTAACTCCGTCTTGGAACGCGCTGGCCTTTCCGGGCCCGTAGACCCGCCTCAGCCAAGGGTCCTCGTTGAGCGCCTCAAGGGTCAGCACGATGCACTCGACGAGCAGCTCCGGCACGTCCAGGCGAAGCGCCGTTAACTCCTCGGCCAGCCGCTCGATGAACGGCCTGGCCTCGACGCCGGCCGCCTCCTGCAACAGGAGGCTGGTCGACGGGAAGTAGCGATAGATGGTCTGACGGGTGACGTTCAGTTCTTCAGCGATGGAAGCGATGCTCACGGAGGGCGACTCGAGACAGCGCCTGGTCGCTTCGAGGATGCGCTCCCGGGCCGCTTCGTCGGAATCCGGCGGGCTCCCGCCCCACCCGTGCGTCCTCATCGCCAGCGACGCTACCCAAGGCCGGCCCGACAGCGGCGCCTCGTGGTCATACAGATACAAAATCTGTCCAGCTAGGGTCAAACGTTCTGGAGGACGATGACTGGAGACCAAGAGTGGATGTGATGGCGCCTGGAGTCTCACCGGACACCCGGTACTTCTGGGACGGCGTGGCGCAGGACAAGTTGCTGCTGCGGAAGTGCTCGGAGTGCGGGACCGTTCAGGCGCCGGCCCAGAGCGAACCGATGTGTGGCGATTGCCTGCACATCGGCTTCGACGTATTCCAGGCGTCGGGTCGCGGAACCGTCTACTCGTTCCTGAACAGCGTGCATCCGAGCCGACCCGACGTCGCGCCCCGCATCGCGGCGCTGATCGAACTCGCGGAGGGTCCGCGCCTTCTCTCAAACCTCGTCGACATCGCGATCGACCAGGTCCAGAACGGCATGGACGTCGAGGTGTGCTTCGTCGAGTACGGCGACGTCAAGCTCCACCAGTTCCGGCCGGTGGGAGTCGCGTGATGGAGATCGGCGGCAGCACTGCCGTCGTCGGAATCGGGGCGACCGAGTTCTCCAAGAACTCCGGACGCAGCGAGATGCAGCTGGCGGCGGAGGCCTGCCGGGCGGCGATGGCCGACGCCGGGCTGAAGCCGACCGACATCGACGGCATGATCACCTACGGCGCTGACCCCAACGACGAGAACCGACTGCTCATGAATCTTGGCGTCCCGAAGCTGCGCATCCGCGCCCGTACCCCGGGGGGTGGGGGTGGCACCGGGGCGACCATGCAGCTCGCCGCGTCGGCCGTGGCGTCGGGTGCTGCCGACGCCGTCATGGTCTATCGGGCGTTCAACGAGCGCTCGGGCGGACGCTTCGGTCAGCCCCAGGGAGGCCGCATGGGCGCGCGGGCGATGTCGACCGAGATGAGCTTCGCCCTTCCGTTCGCCGTGGACACGCCGGCGAAGATGTACTCGCTGTGGTACCAGCGGTACATGCACACCTACGGCGTGACGAACGAAGACTTCGCGCGCTACTCCGTGATAGCGCGGGCTAACGCGGCGACGAACCCCGCCGCCCACTTCTACGGGCGGCCGGTCACGATCGAGGATCACCAGTCATCGCGCTGGATCGTCGAGCCGATCCTGCGCCTCCTCGACTGCTGTCAGGAGAGTGACGGCGGCGTCGCGCTGATCGTCACGAGCGCCGAGCGAGCCAAGGCCATGGGCGTTCCCGCGGCCCGGATCCTGGCGGCGGACCAGTGCCATCTGCGCGGCGGCGCGGAGTACGCCGACCTGTACGGATCCGAACGCGACGGGTATCCCGAGGCGAAGGTGCTCGGAGAGCAGTTGTACCGGACCGCCGGCATCACCGCGACCGACATCGACGTGGCGATGATCTACGAGAACTTCACGCCCGCCGTCTTCATGCAGATCGAAGCGTTCGGATTCTGCGGCCCCGGCGAGGCAAAGGACTTCCTTCGCGAAGGCCACATGGATCTGGACGGGTCGGTGCCGATCAACCCGAACGGCGGCCACTTCGGCGAGGCGTACATACACGGCATGAATCTGGTCTGCGAGGGCGCTCGCCAAGCCCGCGGCGATGCGGTCAACCAGGTAGACGGTGCCGAGATCGTGCTCGTCGGCGCGGGGCGTTCGGGTCTGATTCTCGGCCCAATGTAGATGGTGCCGGTTCGCGGGGGCCGACGGTGAGCGCGACCTCACCTGGTCCGGACGATGTCGCGCCCGGCGACTGGGCGACTGCCTATGAGCGCCTGCGGCTTATCCGGTCCTTCGAGGAACTAGCTCTGCAGTTGGAGCGCGACGGCGCCATCCGCGGGCCTTTGCACGTGGCGCTCGGACAGGAGGCGGTGGCCGTTGGCGCGTGCTGGGGGCTCCGGATCGACGACGTGGTCGTGTCGACCCATCGGGGCCATCATCACTGCATCGCGAAAGGCATCGACGTTGAGCGGGCGTTGGCGGAGTTGATGGGACGCCAGGCCGGGTTTGCCCGCGGCCGGGGCGGTTCTATGCATCTGGTTGCGCCCGACGTGGGCGTGATCGGCACGAACGGTATCGTCGGCGCCGGACTGCCGATCGCGCTGGGCGCCGCGCTGGCATTCGCGACTCGGGGCGAAGACCGCGTCGCGGTCTGTTTCTTCGGCGAGGGCGCCGCGGGGTCGGGGAACTTCGGCGAAGCGATGAATATCGCGGGGCTGTGGGGCCTTCCGGTCGTGTTCGTCTGCGAGAACAACCAGTACGTGGAGTTGGCGCCGTCGCGGGTCCACGTCGCAGGCGACATCTATCGGCGAGCCGAGGGGTACGGCTTTCCCGGCGCGCGCGTCGACGGCAACGACGTCATGGCCGTGCGCGCCGCGGTGGGCGCGGCGGTGGACCGGGCGCGCTCCGGTGGTGGTCCGACACTGGTCGAGGCGGTGACCTATCGCTGGCTGGGTCACTACAGCGGCGACCAGGGCGCGTACATGCCCGAGGACGAGGTGGCCCACTGGCGGGAAACCCGCGACCCGCTCCTTCTCTGTCTCGCTCACCTTTCCGATGAGGAACGCCGGCGGATCGACGAACGCGTGGCGCAACAGATCGAGGCGGCGCATTCGGCGGCCGCGGCGGCGCCCGAAGCTGACCTCGCCACGCTCTTCGAGGACCGGGTCGAGTCCTTCTAATGAGCGACGTCAAGTACTGGAGGGCGGTGAACGAAGCGCTCGCCGAGGAGATGGCGCGCGACGACTCGATCATGCTGTTCGGCGAGGACAGTGGAGCCGCCGGAGGGGTGTTCGGTGTGAGCCGCGGGTTGCAAAAGCGATTCGGCGCGCACCGCGTGCGCGACACGCCAATCGCGGAGAGCTCGATCGTTGGAATGGCCGTAGGTGCCGCCGCCGTAGGGATGCGCCCGATCGCGGAGATCATGTACGCCGACTTCTCGCTGCTGGCGATGGACCAGATCGTGAACCAGGCGGCCAAGTTTGGCTATTTCAGCGGTGGCCGGTCCCTGCCAATGGTGATCATGTTGACGTCGGGTGCGGGTGGGCCCCACGGTGCGCAGCACTCACAGAGCATTGAGGAGTGGTTCTGTTCCGTGCCCGGTCTCAGCGCGGTGATGCCCGCCACTCCGGCCGACGCCTACGGACTGATGCGGGCGGCGATCCGGGCGGACCACCCCGTCCTCTACTTCATGTCCTTGCCGCTGCTCACCACATTGGGGCCGCAGCCTGCACCCGATGCCACTGTCGAGATCGGCTCGGCATCGATCGCGCGCCCCGGGACAGACCTCACGCTCGTCACCTACGGACGCATGCGGCTGCGAGCGATGGACGCGGCGGCGCGACTCGACAGCGAGCACGGCATCTCGGTCGAGGTCGTCGACCTGCGCACGTTGAAGCCGCTCGACGCCGAGGCGATCCTCGGTTCGGTCGAGAAAACCGGGCGGCTCATGATCCTGCACGAAGCGCTCGGCCCGCACGGGATTGGCGCGGAGATCGCGGCTCTCGCAGCGAACGAGGGTTTCACGTTTCTCGACGCGCCCGTGGTGCGACTCACCCCACCGTTCGTAAACGTCCCGGCGTCAGCGGAACTCGCCGATCTCAGGATCCCAGGTGTCAACGACGTGGTGGATGCGGTGCGTTCGCTCGTCGCGTGGTGATGACCGTCAGCTCGCGCCTTGTTGTCGGGTTTCGTGCCAGATCGGCGGAAGCTGTTTCGTCAGTGACCGTTGGTCCCAGAACTCCTGCCAACGGATGATCTTGCTCTTCGCGATCTCGTGGACGCAGAGGACGGGAATCGTCGCGACCTCGCCGGTCGTGAAATGCCACTCTTCGCGTCGGCGCGTCATCACGCAGCGAGTGTTGCCGACCACCGTGTCCACGCCCATCACAAAGCGCTCGACGGCGACGATCTCGCGGGTCAACTTCTCGGTGACGGCGGCCGGACCGACGGCGTCCATGTTCGGAAGCGGGTCGTCGGCGTAGACGCCGTCCTCGGCGAAGAAGCGTCCGACGGCGTCGAAGTCCATTCGGCCCAGGGTCTCGAAGAAGGACGCGACGAGGTCGATGTTGGCGTGGGCCTCGGGCAACGCGAGCGCGCGCGCTTCGTCGAAGGGGTTCGGCGTCACGTGTTCCAACGTAGCTGGGTCCGTTTCGGCCTCTCCCAGACGCGACCGGTGTGTCACCCTCTCGCCATGGGTCAGGTTTCCTACTCCCCGACGACCGGGGTCGTCATCACCGGCGGCGCCTCGGGCATCGGCCGGGCCTGCGCCCGCCTCTTGGCCGAGGCCGGGCGACCGGTGGCCGTGTGGGACCTCGACGGCGGCAAGGCCATCACCGAGGCATCGGCGATCGCGGACGAGACGGGCGTAGCCACGGTCGGCGTTGCGGTTGACGTCACCGACACGGCTGCCCACGCCGCGGCCATCGACGCGTCCCGCTCGGCGATGGGCAGCATCGGCGGCCTCGTCCACGCCGCCGGAGCGTTCGACCTGACGGTGCTGTCCAAAGTCGACGACGACCGCTGGGACCAGATCGTCAACGTCAACCTCAAGGCCGAGATGCAGCTCGTGCGCTCGCTACTCAGCGACCTTCGGGCGAACGAGGGCTCGGCGGTGGTCGGGATCTCTTCGATCGAGGCCTTCGTCGCTCAGCCCGCCTTCCACTCGTACTGCGCGTCGAAGGCAGGGCTGCTCGGGCTCACCCGCTCCCTCGCGCTGGAAATGGCCCGCTACGGGATTCGGGTTAACGCCGTTTGCCCCGGTTTCGTTGACACTCCCATGCTCACCCAGGCCACCGCAGGACAGACAGGAGGGATCGCCGAGACCGTCCCGCTGGGCCGGCTCGGTCGGCCAGAGGACATCGCCGGGGCTGTGCGATACCTCCTGAGCGATGACGCGGCCTACATAACGGGCTCGGAGCTGGTCGTTGACGGCGGCCACATCCGCACCTGATAAGTCGTCGGCCGCGAAATCTTGGCTCCGGACTCTGGCATTACACATTCGCCATATGTATGCTCAGGCCGAGCGCCAACGTCTTCGAGACCCAGGGGGAAATCGATGGTCGCGACCATGCACGAAAAGCCGGGAGCGCCTCCGGGCGTGGACAACGTCATCCTGGTCTCGTCGGACTGCCACATCGGCCCGACGCTGGAGCAGCTGCGCGAGTACTGCCCGAAGGCGTACCTCGACACCTTCAACGACTTCGCCGCCGCCATGCAAAAGGAATCCGAGGCGGTCATGTCGGTCGCCGGCACCGTGGCCGCGCAGATGGACGACGCGCTTTCGAACCTGACGGCGGAGGAGCGCGAGGCGATCGTGGCCATGGCCGCGGACAACCCGATCCTCCAGCAGATGATGCGCAACCGGCACACCGACGGCCACCACGACATAACGGCCCGTCGGCGCGACATGGACGCGGACGGTCTCGCGGCGGAGATCATCTTCCACGGCTCCCAGAACGGCCAGCCAGTGCCGTTCGTAAAGAGTCACAACCTGAACGCGGGCCTCACGACCCCGTTCAGCTTCGAAGGGATGGACCTCGAGCTGGCCCACGTCGGCATGCGCATGTTCAATGCCTGGCTGGGCGAGCAGTGCCAGACCGACCTCAACCGCCATGTCGGACTGGCCCACATCCCGGCGTGGGATCCGGCCAAGGCCGCCGAGGAGGCGCGCTGGGCGCACGCCAACGGGTTGCGCGGTATCAACTTCCCGGCGTGGCGCCCCGGCATGCCGGCGCTCCAAGACCCGGCGTGGGACGTGTTCTGGCAGGCCTGCTCGGAGCTGCGCATGCCGCTGACCAATCACGGCGGCGCCGGCGACGACGACAAATGGCCCGAGGACCAGAAGATGACGCTGCTCGGCCTGGAGTCGGCGTACCACTCGAAGCGACTGATCTGGTCGCTGGCCTACAACGGCACCTTCGACAAGTACCCCGACCTCAAGCTCATGATCGCCGAGATTCCGGGCGCATGGTGGCCCTACCTGATGCGCGAGATGGACACGTCTCCTGGGGCCAGCGGTCGCCCCGGGCCGCTCAACTTCGGCTCGAAGTTCTCCAAGCCGAGCGAGGTGTGCAAGACCCACGTGTACCACGGCGCCACGTTCATGTCGCGGGACGAGGCGCAGTCCGCCGTCGAGCACGGGTATGTCGGCAACATCATGTGGGGCTCGGACTACCCCCACGTCGAGGGCACCTGGCAGGCGCCGGGCGAAGACGGGCTCGAACCCCAAACCCACCTCGCGCTGCGCGACAGCTTCGCCGGTATCGCCGAGGAGCACGTGCGGCGCATGGTCGGGCTCAACGCCATCGAGGCGTACAACCTCGACGCTAACCACCTGCAGAAGGTAGCCAACAACATCTCGGCGCCGACCTACGACGAGATCAACACGCCGCTCGACGAGGCGGACATCCCGCCGGTGCATGGCATGTTCGTGTTCCGCCGCCACGGTCCGTGGGCCTGATTCGCAGCGGTCTGTTCGCCGAGACCCGGGGGTTCCATGGGTGACGCCGCGGTCGCCGTGGACGTCACCGACAGGATCGCCACGATCGCGTTGGCGCGGCCATCCCGGGCGAACGCGCTCGATTCGGCGGCGTTTGTGGAGTTAGCCGCCGCGCTCGACCGCTGCACGGCTGATGCAGCGGTTCGCGCCATCGTGCTCACCGGCCAAGGCGCACATTTCAGCGCCGGTGGTGACCTCGACCACCCGGTGTTCTCGGCGGCCGACGCCGACGAACGCCGCGAGCACCTCCAGCCCGCATACGCGGTGACGACCCGGCTCCTCGATTCGCCGGTGCCGGTGGTGACCGCGGTCCAGGGCAGGTGCGCGGGCGCCGCCGTCGCCTTGGTGCTGGCGAGCGATCTGCGCGTTGGCGCGACGTCGAGCACGTTCAGCCTCGACTTCGTGCGCCTCGGAATCACGCCCGACATGGGAGTGTCGTGGCTGCTGGCCCGCTCGATCGGCACCGGCAGGGCGCTCGAACTCGCGCTCACCGCCGAAGCGATCGATGCTGCCTGCGCCCTCGAATGGGGACTGTTGTCTCGCGTCGTCGAAGACGGCACCCAGATCGAGGCCGCCACGCAGATCGCCCGCTCGCTGGCCGAGTTCCCAGCCGGGGGTCTGCGCGCTGCGCGCAAACTTGTGCGTGAGGCTCCGTTCATGGACCGCGAGAGAGCCTTCGACGCCGAGATCGACGCGGTGACCGAGCTCGTCGGCTCGCCCGATGCACAGGCGCGGTTCGACGCGTTCCGGAACCGCAAGCGTCGATGACCAACGCCAACTTGCTGACGAGCCGAGACGGCAACATCCTCACGATCCTGTTCAACCGCGAAGACAAGATGAACGCGATGACGGCGAGCTTTCTCGCCGATCTCAAAGCCGAACTCGACGCCGTGAAGCACGACGACACCGTGTCGGTAGTCGTGTTGAAGGCCACCGGTAGGGCGTTCACGACCGGTTACGACCTGGACGCCGACGACTGGATCCTGCCGCAGAACCCCATCGAACTCGACGGCAAGCTCGACCTGGATCGCGATCGCGAAGAGATACGGGACCTGCTCGAGTACTGGTGGGCGATGTGGAGGTTCCCGAAGCCGATCATCGCCCAAGTCCAAGGACTCTGCCTGTCCGGCGGCGGCGAGCTGATCGCCATGTGCGACCTAGTCGTCGCGGCTGACACCGCCAGGTTCGGCCATCCGGCTGGGCGAGATCTCGGTATCCCGCCGACCGTGTTCCTCTGGCCGCTGCTGATCGGCATGCGGAAGACCCGGGAGTTCCTGTACACGTCGCGATTGTTCAGCGCGGCCGAGGCCGAACGTCTGGGCTTGGTCAATCGGGTGGTCCCGATGGACGAACTCGACGCCACGGTCGACGCGCTCGCCGCCGACGTGGCGAAGACCCCGGTGCATAACCTCGCCGTGCTCAAGCGAGCGACCAGCAACTTCTCCGAGAACATGGGCATGTTCACCTCAGGCGCGCAGGCCGCGGAACTCGACGCAGTGTTCCACCAGAGCGAGACCTTCGTCTCGTTCTTCCGGACCGTGGCGCGCGAAGGCGTGCAGGCAGCACTGGCCGAACGGCAGAAGCGATTCGGGTAAATCGCGGATGATCGTCCGCGCATCACACCCCGGTCGGATGGGGCATGACCGCGACCACGATCGAGTCGGCCCGCTTCGCCCGCCCGGACAGCGCGTGTAGTTTCACCTGTTGCGAGGCCCGATACCGCACGTGGTCGAGACCTTCGCCCTCATCGAGGACGGCGACGCCACGACGCTGCGCTATAGCGGCGAGCTGGGCAGACGGCGCGCGCCTGACCGGCGTCGCCCGGGGGGCGGGACGTGGAAAAGTGCCCTATGGCAACCTCACATACGAGTCAGTGCCGGATTCGCGCCGACCGGTGAAATCACTCGGCTTCGTCTTGGCCTACCTCGCCACCGCACAAGCGCGCCGGAGCCTCCGGATCCTGGGCTGGATGCTCGCGCTTGTGGTGGTCATCGTCGCGGGCTACAGCGCGATCTTCCACGAGCTCATGGAGCGAGAGGGCCAGCGTCATAGCTGGCCGACTGCGATCTATTGGACGCTCGTCACGATGTCGACGCTCGGCTTCGGCGATATCACCTTCCAATCCGACCTCGGTCGCATCTTCTCGGTGGTCGTGCTCCTGTCGGGCTCCGTGCTCATCCTCGTGCTGCTTCCGTTCTCGTTCATCCAGTTCGTCTTCCTGCCGTGGATGGAGTCGAGCCAACGAGCGCGCGCCCCGCGAAAGATCGGGCCCGAGATCCACGGCCACGTGCTCCTCACCGGCATCGGCCCGATCGAGTCGGCGCTCGTCCGGCGCCTCGACCGCGCCGGTATCCCCTACTTCGCCCTCGTCAGCGACATCGACGACGCCCTCAAGCTGCACGACGACGGCTTCGCCGTGGTCGTGGGCGAACTGGACGACCCCGACACGTTCCGGGCGGCGGGCGTCGATCGCGCCTCGCTGGTGGCGGCCACGCAGGCGGACACGACGAACACCAACATCGCCTTCACCGTGCGCGAGATCTCCGAGTCGGTTGCGATCGTCGCGACGGCGAATTCGGATGCCTCGGTCGACATCTTGCAGCTCGCAGGCTGCGGCGCAGTGCTGCAACTCGGCGAGATGCTCGGCACCGCGCTCGCCCGCCGCGTGCTCATGCCCGACGGCCGCAGCCACATCATCGGAGACTTCGGAGACCTCCTGATCGCTGAGGCGACCGCACCCGAGGCGTTCGTCGGCAAGCCGCTGCTCGACTCCGCTCTACGCCAGCGCACCGGCCTCACCGTCGCCGGCGTGTGGCACCGCGGCGAGCTCGTCGTGGCCCGGCCCACGACCGTGCTCCACCGGTCGAGCACGCTGGTGCTCGCGGGCGACCGGGCGGGGTTGAACGCCTACGACGCGCTCTTCGGCGTAGACCTCACCATCGATGCGCCGGTGATCATCATCGGAGGCGGACGAGTCGGCCGGGCCGCAGGGCGCGAACTCGCCGCCGCGGGACTCGACTACCTGATCGTCGAGCAACAGCGGGAGCGGGTGCGCGACCCGGACCGTTACGTGGTGGGCGACGCCGCCGATCTGCGCGTGCTCGAACGCGCGGGGATCGCCGACTCGCCCTCGGTCATGATCACGACCCATGACGACGACGTGAATGTCTACCTCACCATCTATTGCCGTCGCCTGCGCCCCGACATTCAGGTGATCGCGCGCGCCCGCCTCGACCGGAACGTGTCGACGCTGCACCGCGCGGGAGCGGACGCGGTGCTCAGCTACTCGTCCACCGGCGCCGACGCCATCTGGAACGCCCTCAGCGACGACAACACGCTGCAGCTCGCCGCTGGTCTCGACGTGTTCCGCGTGCCCGTGCCGGCCGCGCTGGCTGGTCAAACCCTTGCCCAAGCTCGGGTCCGGGAGAATACCGGCTGCACGGTCGTGGCATTCTCCGACGGCGAGCGATTCGAGACGAACCCCGAGGCGCACGCTCGGTTTCCGGCCTCCGCGGATCTCGTGCTCATCGGCGACGACCGATCGGAGGACCGCTTCCTCCGTCGCTACCGCTCAGAGAAGCGTCCGTTGCGGAGTCAGCGACCTCAGTAGTGAACGACGCGATACGCCAGCTGGACGGATAGACCGAACGCGCTATCGCACGGTCGCAGCCACGAATTCGACTTTGAACGCCTCGCACCACACCAGCACCGTCCAGTCCCGGGTCGGTCTGTTGCGCGCCGGGAACCACGTAAAGCCGCGAGTCGGGTCCGTTCTGTATGTCGAAGTTCTCGAGGCGAAGCACCGTTCGTCCGTCCGCGAGCGAGAGGAACGCGGCGTCGCCGGTCCCGCGGTGTCCCGCCAACCCGACGAACGTGCCCGAGCCCAGCTGACGGGGGGGGCGTCCGCCGCCGCCGTCACTGGTGCCGACGCGTCCGTATCCACGCGCCTCTCCACGGTGGCTGGGAAGTCGTCGTTCACCACGTCGTCGACGAAGAACGGCAGAGCAACCACCACGACACCGCGACGACCGGCAACGCGGCGCGCTCAAAGCGCAGTCTTGCACCGAGTTGAGGTCGTTACACGCGCCCGGACAAGTGAGTGCGAACACTTCGCCGCGGCTCGGCCGCCCACGGATGGCGCACGAGCGCTTCACGGGTCGAGACCGCCCTCGCCCGAATGGCATCGAGGGGCGCAGGGTCGGTTTCGGCGGCTCGATCTCGTCGGCGACTGCTTCGAGCATCGCGGTCAGCAACTCGTCCTTGTCGGCGACGTGGTTGGAGAGCGCGACATGGGTGCGGTCCCGGTTCAGCGGTTCGCGATCGTGCACGGCTGTACTCGTCTCTTGGAGATCGTGCCCAGCGAACGCGCGGCCTCTGCCGCTTCGATCAGCGCAACGCGTGTGCGCGCTTCGACGGCAGCCGGTCCCAATTACACGCTGGAACAGTCACTACGGTCACTTGCGCAACCAGCGTCCGCCTCGCCGTCCGATGAGCCAAACCACGCCTCCGTTCCTTCGAACCCCAGACGCCAACTTCGACGTCTTGACTGACTTCCCGTTCGAACCGCACCACCTCGACATCGACGGGCTGCGGATGCACTACATCGACGAGGGCCCCGCCGACGGGCCGGTGGCGCTGATGATCCACGGCATGCCTACCTGGAGTTACCTCTACCGAGAGATCATCGTCGCGATGCGTGACGCCGGCTATCGGTGCATCGCCCCGGATCACATCGGCTTCGGCCGCAGCGACAAGGTCACCCTCCCGGCCTGGTACGACATCGCACGGCACACCGCGAACCTCGCCGCGCTCGTGGAGCGTCTCGACCTGCGTGACATCACCTTGTTCGTGCAGGACTGGGGCGGACCGACCGGACTCGCCCAGGTCGTCGCCATGCCCGAGCGGTTCTCCCGACTCGTGATCATGAACACCTGGCTGCATCACGACGGCTACGAGTACACGCCCGCCATCCGCAACTGGATCACCCAGAACGAACCGGGTGGAATCTTCCGTGACAACGTCCCAGCACGGTTCGGCTGGGGAACCTTGATGGTTGTCGGTACCCGCCGAGCCGATCCCCAGGCAGCGCTCTTCCCCGCGCTGCAAGGCGAGAAGCCGTTACTTCCATCCGAGGTCGACGCGGTCCGCGCCGCTTACGACGCTCCCTTCGCGGGGCTCGGCGACGCCGGCGTCACCGGGCCCCGTCAGTTCCCCCTCTCGATCCCTCTCCACGACCACACCCGAGGCGACGGCGACACCCAAGCCGCCACCTTCGCGGCGATCGCCTCGACCTCGCTTCCCGTCCACTTCGTATGGGGACTCACCGACGAAGTCTTCCCCGGGGAATGGGGGCAGCGGTGGCACGAACTCATTCCGCACTCGACGTGGGACGCCTTCGACGACGCCGGCCATTTCCTGCAAGACACTCACGGCGACCGCGTCGCCCAGGCCGTCCTCAACCGCATTAGCGATTAGCTGCGACGCTCGGCGCAGCAGACAGACACCGCCGCGTCACCCGGGTCGGCGTGTCACCTACAGAGTGGGCCACCGGAGGCGTTGCTCGGCCGCGCCCCGTTCCACGGCGGCGACGAGCGCGTCGACCGAACCGCCGCACGCGGCGATCTGTTCGGGACCAAGCAGCACCATCACGCCGTGGTCCGTCTCGGCCACGACCACCGGAACCCGCCCGTCGGTGGCATGCCGCACGCTGGCGGGCTGGTCGTCGCGGTGGAAGGTGTCAAAGGGAACAGGAAGTCGTGCTTTTACCGACTTCCATTCCGGGCGTTGACGAACGCGGCCGTGCGTGATGTCGCACAGCGCGCAATGTGCCCGACCGACCCGAGCGCGCACGAAGTACGACAACTCTCCCATCAGGGTTCCGTCCGCGTCGTAGACGCCGACGAGGCGCGTCACCTCGGGTTTCTCGCGGGGGCTCATCGCCGCCGAGCCTCGCGCAGTTCGATCACCCGGCATCCGCATCGGGCTACTTCTGGTCACGCTCCACCCGGCTGGCCACGAGAACCCCGGCGTTCGAGACGCAGAACGGCACGACGTAGGTGACCGTGGCCTTGATCCACACCACCGCGGTGGCGTCGCCGCGCACGACGACATCTAGCTGGTTGATGACGAACAACACCGTGCCAACGATCAGTGCGATCGTCACGGTCGAGCGAAGGTGTGGCCGATACAGCACGACCGTTGCTGCCTCGCGCCAGGTGGTCCACGTCGGCGATGCGTCGAGCACAATGGAGATCATGCCGGGCCCGCGAACTGGTGGCGAGGACAGTTGTGATGGATCTGGACGTGCTGTGGAAGACCACCGACGCGAGCGACGTCGCCGCACACGTCAGCTTCTCGAGGCGCGCGCGGCAGCTCACCATGGCGCTCGGAGTGGTCCGCGCCGCCGGCAACGTCAACCGGTTCATCGCCGCTGACGCACGGGCCCGGTCCGCCCAGCCGACGGCTGAACTGGCGGCCGCGCTACGCCGCGCGGCGCCGGTCCGCCACCATCCACCCGGGACGCGGCCCCAAGATCCACTCGTCGACGTCCTGCTGCACACACAGGCCGGAGCCGCGACCCTCTCCTGAAGGTGGAAGCTGCCGGAAAGAATGGGCGGCATCGCTATACGGTTCCGGCTGTGCGCCGCCGCCTAGCCGGAATCCTCATGCTCGTTGTCATTGTTTCCGCCTGTTGCGGATCCAGCGGCGGTGACGGTTCGGTCGACGAGGCGCGTGGCTCCACGACGACCGAGCCAGCGACCGCCACGACGGATTCGGTCGCGACCTCGGCTGCGTCGGCCCTCCCGCCTATCGACGTCGTGCACGTGGCGTCGAAGCAGACGGCGGGGCTTCGCACCTACCTCACTTCCGGGCGACCGGCCTTGTTGTGGTTCTGGGCGCCGCATTGTCAGTTCTGTATCGCGGAAGCCCCCGAGATGCGCGCTTTCGCCGAGAAGTACGCCGGGCGCATCGATGTACTTGGCGTCGGGGCGCAAGATTCGTTGTCGCAAGCCGAGGATTTCGTCGAGAAGACAAGTACCGAGATGCTCGACATGGTGTGGGACAAGTCGGGCGATTCGTGGATCACGTTCAACGTCACGAATCAGCCGACGGTTGTCGTGCTGTCGCCCAGCGGCGAAGTGAAGCTGCGAAAGTTCCGCCAGTTCAACGAGCAAGAGATCGTGGCCGCCGCCGGTCTTTGAGCAACGCCCCGATTGGCTTCGCGTTCGCGGCGGGAGCCGTCGCCGCGTTCAATCCCTGTGGCTTCGCGCTCCTGCCGGCCTATCTCACGCGTTTTGTCGGCCACTCGCTTCGCGCTGACGCCGACTCTGTCGGTACTGCTGACGCACTTCTCGCCGCGCTGCGTGCCTCGGTTGCGCTAGCGGCCGGCTTTGTCGCGGTGTTCGGTGTCGCCGGTCTCTTGATCGCGCAGCTGTCGGTCACCGTGCAGCGCTACACGCCCTGGCTCACGGTGGTTGTGGGCGCAGTCTTGGTCGTAACCGGTTTGCTCGCACTATCTGGTCGGCAATGGAAACCAGGGCTTCCGCTCCTTCAGGCGGGCGGCGGCGACCAACGTTTCCTGTCAGTCGCGTTGTTCGGCGCCTCCTACGCGACTGTGTCGTTGTCTTGCACTATCCCTGCGTTCTTGGTGGCCGTGTCCGCAACGTTTACGCGCAGCGGCACCCTGGCCGGAGCGCAGGTGTTCGTGAGCTACGCACTGGGCATGGCGGCGGTGCTCGGCGCGCTCCTGGCACTCGTCGCGGTCTTTCGCCACGGCGTGCTCCGCCACATTCGTCCGCTCACGCGCATTGTCGGCCAGATCGCGGCCGGCCTTTCCGTGCTCGCGGGCGCCTACGTGGCTTACTACGGCCTAGTCGAAGTGACCGACAACAACGCGGCGACCACCAGCGGGCCCGTTGGCCTTGTCGGTGAACTCTCGGCGTGGAGCACGCGGACCATCGACGGTCGCGAGCCGCTCATCGTCACCGTTGCTGTCGCTGGTGTGTTGCTGTTGGCCGTGTTGCTCGGTGCCCGGCACCTCCGCCCGACGCGTCGATAGCGCGAAAGACCGGCTCCGCGTCGTTCGCCGAACCCGACCGCTGCTCCGACCAAGCGTGTAATTGGCGTGTAATCGGCACGGCTGCGGTTGTCGGCGGCGGTCAGCGCGGCGAATGGCGTGACCCTCGCGGCGGCAAGTTGGTGGTGCTTCGACGCGCCGCCGCGTCTGCGTCAGCATCGTCCCTCGCGCGGCAAGCGTCGGCCGGTCCCTTAGCCCAGCCTCTGCATCGAACTCACTTTGGGTGAGTAGACGAAGTGACCGCCAGTTACCGCTTCTCCGACGACACGCTTGATCGGTCACTACGGTCACTTCCCGCATGCAGCGCACGGGAGGCGCTCGGGCGAGTTGGCGGTACAAAATGCCTGGTCGTTGGGCCTTTTTCGGAGGCGCTACTCTGGCGACTCAATTCGGGAGAGGTGCGAGAGCGGCCGAATCGGACTCACTGCTAATGAGTTGACCTGGGAAACCGGGTCCGGGGGTTCAAATCCCCCCCTCTCCGCCAGCCAGCGCCAGCCAGCCAGCAAGCCGCCATCCAACATTGGGATCCCAGGTGTCTAGGACCGGGCAATCGCTAATCACGCAACGGCTCCGGCTGATCCCAATCGGGCCGGAGAATGCCGATGATCTGTCGCTCGTACATAACGAGGAACCGCAGGACCGGCGAAGTCGTAGGGCGCGGCGGACTCTCGCGGACCCCCATCGACGACGACTGGGGTCAGGTCTACTCGTATCTGCCGGACGAACCGCGCAGTGGCTAGAAATCGGTTGGGCGCTTCGCCACGCCTACTGGGGCCAGGGCTATGCGTCGGAGATCGGCGGAGCCGGTCTCGATTACGCCTTCGACGTGCTCGGCGTCCATGCCGTCGTCTCGTGCACTGTGCGCCACAACCTGCGGTCGCGCGCCCATGCTCGCGTGGGGAAGTAAGTCCGCAATGGCGCGGCGAAACTCGGCCAAGACGAGCGGACGAACGAGATCATGAGGAGCGTCAACCTTGACGAGCACTGCGCGGGAGAACACGGTTACAGCGTGCGCTGCGCTGTCCTCCATCTGATCGAGGAAACGGCGCGGCACGTCGGGCGCGCCGACATCAAGCGCGAACTGATCGACGGTGCGACCGATGAGTAGAGCGGACGATGGCGTGGCCGACGACGCGGTTTCGATTTGGACGGTGCTCGATCTCGACGAAGAGGTCGCACTGCTGCCCGAGTGGTATCAGCCGGCGCCGATGCGACGTGCCCGTCTACTGACGGGGTGGCAGCGACGCCTGGCGATCGCGACGATCGTGTCGTTCGTCGCCATCAACGCCGTTGGGCTGTGCAGCACGTACGGCCACGTCGGCATCGGCTGATCTAGGCGGCGCACTTCAACTTGTTGGCCAGGTTGTCCCGCTTGACCTCGACGTAACCGACGCCTGTGCGCATGTTCAACTCGATGGTCGGCGCACCCTTGCATCCCTTGAACGTGGACGTCTGCTTCTTACCCCAACTGGCGCCTTTGTCGGTGCCGAGGATCGTGGCCGCACCCATGCTGATCTCGGTCGTCACCTTCACTGCGACGTCGTTGGGAACCGTGACGAAGATCGCGCCCACGCCGTTGCGGGCGTTGATCTTCGCGTGGTCTTCGATGTCGGTCTCGCTGAGGTCGAGGCGCAGCGCGCCCATCGCCAGTTCGTACACGCGGGTCTCGTCCGCGGCGAGACGAGGTGGAGTCGAAATCTGTTCGCCCACCGCGCCAATCGGTCGGACTGACGCGGCGGCGATGCCGACGGGAATCAGCAGCAGCGCAAGCGCCGGCACGATCGCCCGCGCGAACTTGGCGTAGATCAGCGTGTTCAACACGGCGAAGTACACCACCGACGCCGAAGCGACCAGCAGTATGGGAGCGGTGACCTCGACGGAATCGAAATACCACAGCAAGCCCGTGGCTACCGATGCGAGGGTGAACCAGATGACGGCGAGCCAGCCGATGACGCGGGCGAAGCCGAGCGCGACGCCGCCCGATCGTGCGGTCGTGCCGCTCGCAGTCACCATGGCGACTCTGGGCGCGGACCCGTAGCCGTACTCCTCGTCGTCGTAGGCGTCGTAGTCGTCCTCGGCGGCGTTGGCGCTCTGGGCGCTGCGGAAATTGACCGACGTGCGCACGTCGTTGAACGCGTCCGACAGCGCGCTGTGCACCGTGCCCATCACCTCGCTCAAGGGCCCGGCGTAAGTGGGCGGCTCGTCCTCGTCGTCGAAGTAGTGCGGGGCGAGATCGTCGTCATCGGCCGGGCGGGGAGGTCGCGGCTGGGAGGGAACCGGCGGGGGTGGTGCCGGCAGCCACTCGATATGGTCCGGCCGATGACGACTGAACAGGACGGCGGCGCCGATACCGAGCAGCGTCAGGCCGAGCAGGCCACCGATGCCCCTGCCACCGGCGCGGCCATTGTCGAAGGGCGAGAAGACGTCGATCTCGTTGAGAGCGCTCAAGGCCGCGAGGACGATCAGCGTGATGCGAATGGCGCGCGCCGTGCCTTCGGGCGCCGGCTCGATGATGCGGCCGCGTTTGGGCGACTCCTCGGGCAGCACGATCCACATGAGGATGTAGGCCGCGACTCCGAGTCCGCTCAGCATGGTGGCGCCGATGCAGATGCGCACCACGGTGACGTCGAGCCCGGACGACTGCGCCAAGCCCGCGGCCACGCCGCTGATCATGCGACCCTTTCTGGCCCGCATCAGCTTGTACGGCTCGTTCACAACCACGTTCGACATGGATGCATCGTGCGGGTTCTCCGTGGATTGCGGTATCGGGTATTCCCCTGAGCCCGTTTTCCGGCGTCTCAGGGTCGTACCTGATGGTTCGAACCGAGCCGGCGTGCGACCATCGACACGTGCCAACCGCTCCACCGCGACTGAAAGTGATGCGCCGCCGCCGGTCGCGCATGGTCGCTGGCGTGTGCTCGGGGCTGGCGGCGTCGATCGGCGTGGGCGTTGGTGTGGTCCGTTTCGCCGCCGTCCTGCTGGCGTTGTGCGGCGGTTTGGGCGTCGTCGCCTACGGCGTGCTGTGGATCTCGCTGCCGGAGACGGAGCTGCCGGTGGGTCAGCGCCGCCGCGGTGCGGCGATCGACGGCGTCGCCATTCTCGCCACGGCGGCCGGCGTCGGACTGCTGGCGCGCACGAGTGGTTACTGGGTGGGCGACAAGGTGGCGATCCCGGCGCTGGTTCTCGGTGCGGGAGCCGTGTTGCTTGGCGGGCGCGACGACGCGGCGCGCAATGGGCGCACGCGCGGTTGGCCGCTGCGGATCGCGCTGGGTGCGTCGCTGGTCGCCATCGGCGGCGCGGTCAGCGCGGCGGTGGCCAGTGGCGGCTGGCGGACCGTCGGTCAGAGCGCGCTCGGCGCACTCGTGCTGGTCGCCGGTGTCGCCTTCCTCGCGTGGCCGTGGGTCGGTCGCCTGTCGAGCGATCTCAAGTTCGAACAGCGTGAGCGCATCCGCAGCCAAGAGCGCGCCGACATGGCCGCTCACCTACATGACGGTGTCCTCCAGACCCTCGCCCTGATCCAGCACAAGGCCGAGGACCCACGCGAGGTGCGCGCGATGGCGCGCAGCCAGGAACGCGAGCTGCGCGAATGGCTGTTCGAGGATCCGAGTAAGAAACAGATCGATTCGGTCGGCACGCTGCTGCGCCGCGAGTTGGCGGCGGTCGAAGACGACCATCAGATCCGAGTCGAAGTCGTCTCCTCGGGCGACGCGCCACTGGACGACGCCGCCCGCGCTCTCGTGGCCGCCGGCCGCGAAGCGGTGGTGAACGCGGCGCGGCACGCCAAGGTCGACAAGATCGACGTCTACATGCAGGCCGCCACGGACGCGGTTGAGTTGTTCGTGCGCGACCGCGGGGTCGGATTCGATCCCGCAGCGGTCGACGCCGATCGCCATGGCGTAGCCGAGTCGATCCGCGGCCGCGTCGAGCGCGCTGGTGGCGTGGCAGTCGTGCGCACCGCTCTGGGCGAAGGAACCGAGATAGAACTGCGCGTGCCTCGCAATACGAACGGCTCCAGCGCGCAGTGACCGCCAAGGTCTTCATCGTCGACGACCATCCGCTCGTGCGCTCCGGAGTGCGCACCGAGTTGGGCGACGCCGTGTCCGTCATCGGTGAGGCCGGCGATGTCGACGGCGCGGTCAAGGCGCTGCTCGCACTGGCCGACGACGCGCTCGACGTCGTCCTGCTCGACGTGCACATGCCCGGCGGTGGTGGAGTGGAAATCCTGCGGCGGGTGACGCCGAAGAAGCCGTCGCTGCGGTTCCTGGCGCTGTCGGTGTCCGACGCTCCCGAAGACGTGATCGCCGTAATCCGCGCCGGCGCCCGCGGCTACATCACCAAGTCGGCGACGGGTGCCGAGATCGCCGAAGCCGTCGACCGCATCGCCGCCGGCGACGCCGCCTTCTCGCCACGCCTCGCCGGCTTCGTGCTCGACGCGTTCGCGTCCGGTGTCTCCAACGATGTGTCCGCGGCGCCGCCGGATCCCGAGCTCGACCAACTCACACCGCGCGAAACGCGAAGTGCTCCAACTCATCGCCCGCGGCTACGCCTACAAGGAGGTCGGCCGGCGGCTCGACGTGTCGGTCAAGACCGTCGAGACCCACGTCAGCTCGGTGTTGCGAAAACTGCAATTGAGCAGCCGCCACGAACTGGCGCGGTGGGCGACTGACCGGCGGCTCATCTAACCCGGCTCCAATAGGGTTGTCGTGTGACCGCCGGCGAACGGGCATTCCGCAGCCTGTTGATCAACACGCTCGTCTCGGGTGTGACCAGCACGTTCCTGTGGTTCGCGTTGACCTTCTGGGTGTATCTCGAGACGCGATCAATCGTGGTCACTGGTGTGATCGCCGGGGCGTTTGCGATCTCGACGGCGGCGCTGGCTCCGCTATTCGGAACCTACGTCGACCGGACGAAGAAGAAGCTCGCGATGCAAGTCACCACCGCCGCCGCCGCGCTCTGTTTCGTCGGCGCCACGGCGATCTTCCTCGCCATCGACGCCGACGATCTGCTGCAGCTCCGCAGTGGTTGGTTCTGGCTGCTGACGATGCTCACGCTGATCGGTTCGGTTGCCGCGCAGCTGCGGAGCATCGCGCTTTCCACGTGCGTCACTTTGCTCATACCCGAGGACCGCCGCGACAAGGCGAACGGCCTCGTGGGCACGGTCGGCGGTGTGTCGTTCGCGTTGACGTCGGTATTCAGCGGGCTGGTAATCGGCGGGCCCGGCATGGGCTGGGCGTACTACCTGGCGGTGGGGTGCATCTCGGCGGCGTTCGTACACCTGGCCACGATCACGATCGACGAGCCGGCGGCGGCGATGTCCGCCGACCACCAGGAGGGCCCGCGGTGGGTTGACATCCGCGGCGCCATCACGGCGATCCGTGAATCGCCAGGGCTGATGATGCTGATCCTGTTGGCTGCATTCAACAACTTGCTGACGGGCGTGTTCATGGCGCTCATGGACCCGTACGGCCTCGAGCTGGTGTCGGTGGAGACCTGGGGGTTCATGTTCGGCTTCATGAGCCTGGCCTTCATCGGCGGCGGGCTGGTAGTCGCCCGTTACGGCCTCGGGAAAACGCCCGTGCGAGTCATCGTGGTCGGCAACCTCGTCAACTGGATCGTGTGCTCCACCTTCACGCTGCAGGCCTCGATCGCCATGCTCGCCATCGGCATGTTCTTCTGGATGTCGCTGGTGCCGGTGTTGGAGGCGGCGGAACAGACCGTGCTCCAGCGGGCCATTCCGTATGAGAAGCAGGGCCGCGTATTCGGCTTCGCACAACTCGTCGAGAACGCCGCGTCGCCGATCACTGCGTTTCTCATGGCGCCCTTCGCCGAGGCGATCGTGATTCCGATGATGACTGACGGCCGCGGCGCTGACTGGATCGGCGACTGGTTCGGTACCGGCGTCGACCGTGGTATCGCCCTCATCTTCACGGTGGCCGGTCTGCTCGGCGTGGTTGTCACGCTCGCCGTGCGGGCGTCGAGGTCGTACCGGCTCTTGCTTGACGCCGAGTTGGCGAAACCTACTGAGGCGTTAGCTGCGTGAGCGTTTGCGTCCACGGCGGAGACGAGCTTGGACGAGAAGCCGTAGCCGCTGCTCGCCTTGGAAAGAGCCACAATGGCCGCGTGACCACGCTCGCCGAAGTCGCCCCGCAGTTCATCGAGATGGCGCATCGCATCGTGTGGTGCGCGGCCGCCACCGTCGACATCCACGGCCGGCCGCGCAGCCGCGTCCTTCATCCGGTCTGGGACTGGGACGGCACGACCTTGCACGGCTGGATCGCTACGTCTCCCGAGTCGCCGAAGGCAGCTGACCTACGAGTGATGCCCTCGATCTCACTCACGTATTGGGCGCCGGACCACGACACCGCCACGATTGAATGCGCCGCCGCCTTCGACCCGAGCATCGAAGCCCGCGAAGCACTGTGGGAGCGGTTCAAGAACGCGCCGACGCCGGTCGGTTACGACCCAGGGATCATCCCGGGATGGGACACGCCGGCATCATCTGGCTTCGGTTGCCTCGTGCTAGAGCCGCGTTCGATCCGAGTCATGCCCGGCTCAGTGCTGCTGCAGGGCCAAGGGCAAGTCGCGACCTGGCGCCGTTAGGGCGCCGGCACCCCCGAGGCCCGGCAGTACAACACGTCCACACCATCTTGCTGGCCGATGACGCAGTCGGCGGTGCCGACCTTGACCTGACGGAACCCGTTGTCATCGTCGCGGAGGCCGAAGAGCGACAACAGCAACGCGAGTGTTGCCAGTGCGAGGGCGGCGTAGGCGATCGGATGCGTGCGCGGGCGCTCGGGCGTCACGCTGTCGAGCGGGTTGGTTACCCGCGGTTCGACGCGTAGCTCGTCGCGCGGTTCGGCATCACGAGTCGGCGGCGCCGAAGGAATCACGGCGGTGCTGCCAGGGGAAACTTCGTTCGGCTCATCCATCGGTGTGTGTCTCCTCTTGGTTGCGGATCTCGTCGTATTCCTCGCGGATTTCGGTCCACGCGTTGCCGTCATCGGCGTCGCGGATCTTCTGGCAGAGCGCGCCCATCTGTTCGGCCCGCGGGTCGTCGGCCTGGCGCAGGTCCTCGAGGGTGTCGCGGCACTGGTCGAGCAACTCCTCCTGTGCCTCGTTGTCGCCGCTCGACGCCTCGTCCACCAGTCGCTCGAAGCCGGTGCGGAAGGTGGCTACCGCATCTTCGGCGCGTTCCTTGGCGTCGGCGGCCTCGTCTTTGACTCGTTCGGCGGCGTCCTCGGCGCGGTCGGCCGCGTTGTCGACATCGTCGTCCCCGCACGCCCCCAGGGCGAAGCTCGCCGCGAGCAGTACGGCGACGGTCCATCGCCTCGTGTTTCTCATGGAGGTACTGGTACCCCGAAAATCCCCGGATCGACCGCTAACAGCACCCTCCGGTAGAGTCGCGAGCCGCATTGCGCTCGTAGCTCAACGGATAGAGCATCTGACTACGGAGTATTTCGACGCTGAGCGGTGTGCTGACCACCGTTTCCGCAGGTCGCTCGCGAGCGGTGTCGACCGAATCAGATGCTGTAGCTACCCGCCGGGAGCGACTACAGGAAGCCCGTTCGCGCTGGCCGCTTCCGCGAGTCGACCGTCGTAGGTGACGACACCTTCGAGGTCGTCACCGATCGCGAGCGCGGCTGCGAGATGAAGCGCGTCGAGGCTGCGCAGCAGGTCGGGCTCCAACGTAGCCGCGCGTTCGAACAACTCAGTCCGGAGTGACAGCAGAGTGAAGGTCTCGAGCACTGCACGTGCCTGCAGCAGGCTCTCGGGCGCGGCCCGACGCGTTGCACGAAGCAGCTCCGTTCGCGTCAGGTCGCTCGACACCAACTGGCCGTCGTGGTGCTCGCACCACTTAACGAGCGCGGGGGTCTCGCGCTCGCGAACGACGAGCTTCACGGCCGCGGAGGTGTCGACATAGAACGCCATTAGTAGCGCTCCGACTCACGCTGCTCACGTAGCGCGTCCGAGAGCTTGGCGCCCCTTTTCGGCGAGGGCAGGTCGCGACTGCGCCGACGAGCAGGTCGAGCGTGCCCTGCGGCCATCAGGTCTTCGAGAGTTGTGGACGCGATGGGCACCAGTCGGGCGACGGGACGACCGTGATCCGTGATCGTGATTACTTCTCCTGCTGCTGCCTGCGCAACGACCGCGGACGCGTTCTGCTTGAGGGCTCGGATCCCAACTTCCGACGACATGTTCTACATAGTAGCACAATTGGGACGGTGGCGCGCACCAGGCTCCCGCTTCGTCGGAACCTGAGAGTTTGACCAATCAGCGCGCGTGGCTCAACGGATAGAGCATCTGACTACGGAGTATTTCCATGCTGAGCCACAGCGACGCTCGAGGCAAAAGCGTCCCCGCGGGGACGCTTTTCAACACGACGGTTCCGCGGAACCGCTTCGCCGACAAACCGATCGCGCTAAAGCGGCTTTCTCCGCATCCTGCTAGCCGACGACGCGGAAGGCGCCCCGCCATGCGCCGTAGTTGGAGGTCGTGATGCCGTTGCGAGTGGAGCCTGTGTAGCCGCCCGGGTCGGGAAGGATCTCGATCACGACGGATCCTCCGGACGCGGTTGTGAAGCGTCCCGTATGCACGGCGGCGGTGCACACCGACGAGTCGTCGGTGTACACGTCGGTTCCGTAGACCCGTGATGGCGTTCCCGGGCCCGGGCACTGGTAGCGGAAGAGTTGGCCGTTCTTGCCTCGCAAGCTGTCGGCCTTCTGGTTCCACGGATTTGTTGACGTGAAGGTGACGTCGGTGACCGCATTCGCCGCAGTAGTCGGTGGCGATGTCGAAGGCGGAGGGGCGACGGTTGTCGATGGCGCTGCGGTCGTGGGCGGGACAGTCGTTGTCGCTGCGAGCGTCGTGGTTGTCGCGCCCACCGCCGACGGCTTGTCCTCGTCGCTTCCGCACCCGGCTAAAGCCGGGACGCATGCCACTACGACCGCGAAACGCCAAAGTCGATGTCTCATGTCGCCGCCCCTGTCAGTTGTCTGGTTGCATGGTGCGCTGCGCGCGAACGCTTGGCTGTGGCGTTCGCCACAGCAGAGGACACGGAGAAGCCTTGTGCTACCGTTTCTGGCCCTTGATCGGCAGCAAAACCGCAGGTCAGAGGCATAAAATCAGCGCTCGTAGCTCAACGGA
>CAVRKD010000002.1:0-457502 GCA_963722185.1 uncultured Actinomycetes bacterium
GAGGTGCCCTCACCTTCGCTCTCGTAGTGCGTGACCTTCATCACGCCCTGGGAGACGCCGTCGATGAACCACTCCACGCTGCCGGAAGGCGCGGTGCACGCAGTGAACCTGCACCCGTCGGAAAAGTCGGTGACCCGGCCGCCACCGTTCAGGAGCGCGCCGTACGAAGTCTCCAAGCTGGCGTAGACGCCGAGGTTGATTTCGCCGCAACTGCCGACGCAGGCTGCGGCGGGCGGTGCGTGCACGACTTGGGCGCCTAGGGCGACGACGAATCCGGTAACCAACGCGGCGAAATACTTCTTGAACCGACTCATCGGGTTCTCCAGGCGTAATGCCGGAGCGGGCCCGGATACAGCAAGCGTCCGCTTTCGCGGAATTCGGTGCATCGACCAGGCACACCATTCGCACAAATGCGCGCGTGGGGCGTTTACACCACGATGCGGTAGTTGAGCGTGTAACCCTCCGAAGGGTTTCCCGACGCCGTCGCCAACTGGCCTTGGTAGCTGTCGCGGAACACGCCGTCGCCCTGCAGCGACGTCTGCTGCATGTTGCGGGCGCTGTTCGGATAGGCCGAACCATCGGCGTACACCTCGTCGCAGGCGTCCTCCGGGACGGCGAACTGCGAGGTGAGGAGGCGATCGCCGCCGCTCGTGGCGTCGCTCAGCGACGCGAACACCTCGTAGTGGAAGTGCGGATACCGGCCTCCGTAGGCGCCCGGAAACACGGTTTTGAACGTGAGCTCGCCGTTGGCGTCGGCCGCCTGCACGCCGCGGCAGAAGTTCTGGTCCGTCGCGCCTTGTGAATACAGCGAGTACAGACCCTTGGCGTCGCAGTGCCAGAGGTAGACGGCCGCGCCGGCGTAGGGCGCGCCGGTGCCGGCCTTCACGACGGTGAGCTTGGTTGTGAGCGGCACGCCCGCCGGTCGAGCCGGAGTACTCGCCGAAGCTCTTCGTGAGGTCGGTGCGCACGACGCCGTCGTCGTCGAGGACGTTGGGCGCGCTGGCGCCCTGGGAGCCGTCGGCCGGGAACGGGCCACCGGTTTCCGACGGCGAGCGGGTCGCCGAGCCGGAGGTGGCAGGACTCGTCGGTGTCGACTCCGCCCCGGTAGTGGTCGTGGCGGCAGAACCGACGCCGTCGTCCTTGCTGCACGCCGCGAAGACCAAGCCGACACCAGCCGCGCCGAGAACGCGAAGCGCATTTCGTCTGTCCATGCGGTGCAGTTGTACCGGCAGCATCTGTGAACCTCCTGGGAGTTCTCTACGAAGGGGGACCGAGGATGTAGTGCCCTGATTCGGGATGCGGATACCAGCCGCCTGCGGCCTGCGTGCCGCCGTCGACGTGCAACGTCTGGCCGGTGAAGTACGACGACAGATCGCTGGCGAGGAAGAGCGCCGCACCGGCGATGTCGTCCACGTGGCCGACGCGGCCCATCGGGATCATGGCGCTGAGATGCCCGATCGACTCCGGCGGCACGAGCGCCTGGATGCCCTCGGTCATGGTCGCGTCCGGCGCGATCGCGTTGACGCGGATGTTGTGCGGCGCAAACTCGAGCGCCGCGGTCTGCGTGAAGTTGATGACGCCGGCCTTCGCCGCCGCGTATCCCGCGTAGCCCGGCGCGGCGCGCGCCCCTTCGATCGAGGTCACGTTGATGATCGACCCGCCCACCGACGCGTCGCGCATGGCGTTGGCCACGCGCACCGTGCACAACATCACGTGCTTGAGGTTGGCGCGGTACATCGAGTCCATCTGCCCCGGCGACATGTCCATCAGCGGCACGACGAACACACCGCCGGCGTTGTTGACCAGGATCGTCGGAACGCCGAGCTCGTCGATCGTGCGCGCCAGCGCGGCGTCGACCTGTTCCGGTTCGCGCACGTCGGTGACGCAGCTCAGCCCGTCGACTTCGGCCGCGGCGGCCGCACTGGTGTCGGCGTTGCGTTCCCAGATGGCGACGCGGGCGCCGTACGCGTGCAACCCGTTGGCGATACCGCGCCCGATGCCGCTACCACCGCCGGTGACGACGGCGACGCGACCGTCGAGCCGCGCGGCGTTGGGATCAAGCGTCATAGCTGACTGATTACCAGTTCGCCATACCGCGCGAGCGTGTCGACGGTGCGTTCGATGTCGTCGCCGGGCGCGCCGACCTGGACCCACGTCACGCCGAGGCCGGCGAGCGCGTGGAGCCCTTCGACGTGTTCCGACGGGTTGAAGCGTTCGCTCGACGGATCGCCGCCGGCGTGGCAGGCGAAGGTGACGTCGATGTCGTCGTTCGACCGGCCGGCCCTCTCGACGCGCGAGCGGAGATCGGCGAGCGCGACCGCCAAGTCGTCAGGCGTGAACAGCGGCGCGGTGCGCGCCGTTGGGCGACGCCGGCCGGTGAAGGGAACGGCGCCCATCCGTCGCCGCGCTCGGCCACACGCTGGCGCGCCTGGGCCGAGTTTCCGCCGATCCAGATGGGCGGGCACACCGCCGGGCGCGGGTGGGAGGTGATGCCGCGGGCGCTGAAGTGGCGGCCTTCGAAGGTGACGTCGTCCGTCGTCCAAATGGCGCGCAACACGTCGATGGCTTCGTCGAACAATTCGTTTCGCTCGGCGTGGTCCACGCCGAGCGCGGCGAACTCGCTCTTGAGGTAGCCCGCGCCGACCGACAGCGTGAAGCGGCCGCCGCTAAGCAGGTCGAGCGTGGCGCCGGCCTTGGCCACGATGAACGGGTTGCGGTACGGCAGAACGACGACGTTGGGGATGAGTCGGATCGTCGTGGTGGCCGCGGCACAGAAAGCCATGGCCACAAACGGGTCGAGCGCGTCGTGGCCGCCGCCGTCCAACCATCTCTGCGACGGCGCGGGGTGGTCGGTGAAGCCGATCCCACTGAAACCCGCGGCTTCGGCGGCTTGCGACACGCGCGCGATGCCGTCGGGCGAAACCAACCCGGGGTGATATGGGTGACTGATCAGCGGGTACGTGGTGGCGAACTTCATCGAAAGAGCTCTCCTCGCCCACTGTCCTCGAACTGGTTCTGTAAAGCGACGGAATCCGCGGCATTCCAGAACCAGAAAGGGCCTTTGGGTTCACGGCGCCACCACAGGGGGTCGGTGGTGTTCCACTTTTCGTTGCGGAGCGGTTTGCGGTCGACCTTGCCGGTAGCGGTGAGCGGGATGGCGTCGACCACACGCACGAACCGCGGCGACCACTTGGCGCCGAGGTCGGGTTGGTCGGCGAGGAAGGCGTCGAAGGCGAGGGGGTGGAACTCTCCGTCGATCTCGATGGCCGCCATCACCTGGTCGCCGGTGCGGGCGTCGGGAACCGGAAACACGACGGCGGCGCGCACACCCGGGAACCGTCCGATCACCTCTTCGACCGGACCGGCGGCGAAGTTCTCGCCGTCGACCCGCAACCAGTCCGACGACCGTCCGGCGAAGAAGAACGTGCCGTCGTCGCTGCGGTAGGCGAGGTCACCGGTCCAGTACCAGCCGTCGCGACCGCGCTCGGCTGTCGCCGCGGCGTTCTTGTAGTAGCCCTCGAAGTTCGACAATCCGTCGCGCC
Source organism: uncultured Actinomycetes bacterium (assembly GCA_963722185.1). GTDB lineage: Bacteria > Actinomycetota > Acidimicrobiia > Acidimicrobiales > JACCXE01 > JACCXE01. The sequence goes on from CAVRKD010000002.1 coordinate 3,543, forward strand.
CGACGATCTCGCCGACCGCCTCTTCGGCGTTGAGCAGGTGGCCGTCGTCGTCGAACCGCGCCCGCGGACACTCCTCGCCGGTTTCGGGATCGAGCACGACGACGTCGACGCCTTCGGCCGGCTTACCCAGCGCGTTACGTGGCATGCCGCCGTACGGCGTGATCACTACACCGCCCTCGCTCGAGCTGTAGCCCTCGATGACGGGACAACCGAAGCGGCGGCGGAACTCCTTGCGATCGGCAGGCGACGCCTCGGAGCCGAGGCAGTACTTGAGTTGGTTGTCGGCGTCGTCAGGCGACTCGGGCTGGGCGAGGATGTACGACAGCGCCCGTCCGACGTAGTTGAAGTAGGTGGCGCTGTACTTGCGCACGTCGGCCATGAACTCGGAGGCGGAGAACTTGCGCCGCAGGGCGACGGCAGCGCCACTGATGACGGCCGGGAACAGGTTGGCCAACAGCGCGTTGCCGTGGAATAACGGCATCGAGCAGTACAGGACGTCGCCCGGGCCGAAGGCCACCGCGCTTTGCGACGCCGTGCCCGCCGCCCGGCCCTGGCTCATCTGCACCGCCTTGGGCGCGCCCGTCGACCCGGAGGTGAAGATCAAGCAGTACAGCGAATCTGACCCAACCCCGACTTTCTGCGTCTGAGGGCGCGGCGTCGCGCCCTCAGACGCAGAAAGTCGCAGGGATTCCTCGGTGAGTACGAGTTCGCAGTCGGTGTGCGCGATGTCGCGGGCGAGCTCCTCGGGACTGTGCGTGGGGTTGAGGCCGACCACGACGGCGCCGGCGAGGGCGGCGCCGAACAGCGTGAACACGTACTCGGGCACGTTCTCGAGCAGCACGCCGATGTGTTGGCCGGCGCGGAATGTTGCCGCCCGCGCCGCGGACTCGGCGACCACCTCGCGCCACGTCCACGACTGGTCTTCGAACAGCAGGCCGAGGTTGTCGTCCTCGGCGCGCGCCAACAGCGCTTCGGCGATCGACTCAACCACGCGGAAGCCCGAGCACGCGCTCGGCGATGATGTTGCGTTGGATCTCCGACGCGCCCGCCGAGATCGTGTTGGCGAAGGAGTGGAAGTACTGCTCGAGCCAACTCCCCTGCGGATCGTCGACGCTCTGCGTGCCGTCGGCCACGATCGTGCCGATCTCGATCGCCGAGTTGCCCTGCAACTCCGCGGCGGCCAACGCCTGGTTCTGGCGTAACTCGGTGGCGAACATCTTCATCAACGCCTGCTCCGGGGCGTCGCCGCCCCGCACCAGCTTGGCGAAGCCGCGGTACCCAAGACACCGCGCCGCCACCGTGTCGATCTGGGCGCGCACGACGGCGTCAGCGGCTGTGGCGCGCTCTTCGTCGCTGCCGAGTTCAGCGAGCAGCCTCGGAGCCTGTTCCAGCAACTTGCCCATCGCCATCTCGACGCTCAGCACGTTGCTGAGCCACACCATGCCGCGCTCGTGCGCCAAGGACCCGTTGGCCATGGCCCAACCGTTGTTCAACTCGCCGACAAGGTTGCGCGCCGGCACGACGACGTCGTCGAGGAACACCTCGTTGAGGTCGGGACGCTCGGGATGGATGATCTCGGGCAGCGGCCGCACCGTGATGCCGGGCGTGTTCATGTCGACGAGCACGATCGAGATGCCCTTGTGCTTCGGCACATCGGGATCGGTGCGGCAGAACAGGAAGCAGAAGTCGGCGTACTGCGCGCCCGACGTCCATACCTTCTGGCCGTTGATCACGAAGTTGTCGCCGTCGAGCACCGCGCGACAGCTCAACGATGCGAGATCGCTGCCCGCGCCGGGCTCGCTCATGCCGAGGCAGGCCGTCTTCTCGCCGCGCAGGATCGGCATGGCGTATCCCTCGACCTGTTCCGGCGTTCCGTAGTCGATGATCGACGGGGCGATGATGCCGAGCCCTTGCACGTTCGTCGTGCGCGGGATGCGCTGCTTGTAGAGCTCCTCCATGTAGATCAGCGTCTCGACGGCGCCGGCGTTGCGGCCGCCGCGCTCCGGCGGCCATCCAGGGACGAGCCAGCCGGCGTCGAACATGCGCCGCGTCCAGTCCTTCGCCCATTGCGGCGCGTGGCCCGACGACACCGACGGTTCGGCCGCCATGTCGGTGGGCGACGGGCGGTTCGCCGCCAGCCACTCGCGGAACTCGGCCCGGAACGCTTCCGCCGTCTCGTCGAAGCGCAGTTTCACGACACCAGTCCCATCAGTCGAGCGACGCGGGCGCGGTGCACCGATCCGCCGCCGAACATGAAGTCAGCCGCCTTGGCGCGCTTGAGCCAAAAGTGCAGATCGTTCTCCCACGTGAAGCCGATACCGCCGTGCAGCTGCAAGCCGTCGGTCACGAGCAGTCGTTGGCAGTCCGAAGCGCTGGCCTTGGCCATCGACGCCGCCATCGTGCGCCGCTCGTCGTCTTCGGCGATGGTCAGCGCGGCGAAGTACGCCAGCGACGACGCCTTCTCGAGCGCGAGATACATGTTGGCGAAGCGGTGCTTGAGCGCCTGGAACGACCCGATGGGCTTGCCGAATTGCTCGCGCACCTTGGCGTACTCGAGCGTGGTCTCGAAGATGACGCGGCAGGTGCCGACCACCGAAAGCGCCATAGCCGTCACGGCCTCGTCACGGGCGCGCTGCACTTCGTTCGGCACGTCGGTCAGAACCCGTTCCGCACTGACCTCGACGCCGTCGAAACGAACGTGGGCCAGCGGCATCGTCGGGTCGAGCACCTTGAGCGGCGTCGTGCTTGTCGCGGTCGCGGGGACCACGAAGACGTGATCGCCGACGACAACCGCGATCTCGTCGGCCGCCGCGCCGTCGAACACGTGGCGCGCCGAGCCATGCAGCACGAACCCGTCGCCCACGCGCTCGGCGGTCACGTCGGCGTCGAAGGCGGCGGCGCCGGTGATCGCGCCGTCGGCGACCCGCGACAGCCAGGCACCGTCGCCGCCGCATTCCCGAATGAGCGGAAGGAACTGCGTGACCGTGGCGACGAACGGCGTCGGCGCGACCACGCGTGCAAGTTCCTCGACCACGAGACCGGTCTCGACGAAGGAGAGCCCGAGCCCGCCGTCGGCCTCGGGCACACCGATGGCCGGCCACCCGAGTTCCACAAGAGTGCCCCACAACTTTTCGGCGTCGCCGTTGTTCTCGCCCTCGTAGACGGCGCGCACGAGCGACGGCGGGCAGGCACCGGCGAGCACCGAGCGGGCGTTGTCGCGCAGCTCGTGCTGATCGGTTGTGAACTCGAAATCCACTAGCTGCTGAGCCCCAGAAATCCGCGGCGGATCATCGTGACCATCGCCTCGACCGCTTCATCGCGTTCGGAGAACCGCAGTGTGAACACGCTGTAGGGCATGCGCTCGGTCAACGCCAGGAAGGCCAGCGCGTCGATCGACGGATCGCCGAACCCGCGGCCCTCGAGGATGCGGCCGAGCCGGCCGATCACGGCGAAGGCCACCTCGAGCGAGAACTCGGCCAGCGTCGGCTCGGCCGTCTGCATCTCCTGCCACACGCTGATCACGCCGCCGTTGCTCTCGTAGGTGGCGAACCAGTCCTCCGTCCACGCCCGCATGGCGTCGCGGCCGCCTTCGGCCGGGAAGGCGTCGAGTAGCTCGATCATGCGCCGCGACGCGTCCTCGGCCAGCACGCGGAAGAAGTCGTCCTTGTTCTGAAAGTAGCGGTAGAAGGATCCGTGCGAGACCCCGGCGACTTCGGCGATGTCATCCACCCGCGCCGCCTGGTAGCCGTGCGACGGCAGCACCTTCGCGCCGGCGTCGAGCAGTTTGCGGCGCGTCTTCTCGCCGCGTGGCCTCACGTCGCGCACGTGGCCGATCCGGGGCGCGGGGGCCACGACCACCTTGGCCGGCCGCACGCCGCGATCGACGTTGACGCCGTCGATCGGCCCGGCGAGCAATCGATGCACGAACAGCGCGACGGCGCGCACGAATTCCGTGCGACTCGCGCCCGCCTGCATGTTCTCCCAATAGAACGCGCAACGGATGACGACGGCGACGACGCCTTCCCCGAGCAGCAAGTTGGCTCGTTGCGACGCGTCGACACCGAACACGCCCAGCAACGACGCGGCGAGTTGCTCGCTGATCGAAAGCGAGGAACGGCCCGTCGACGGTTGGTCGCGCGACGCCGCTTGGAACGACGCGAAGACCGCCGAGTACGTCTCGTGCAGCGAGGCGAACTCGTCGACCCACGTCTCGAGCGCGGCCACGCCCGCGGCGTCGGGTCGTCACCTTCGGCAGGCTGTCGCCGAGCGCGACCATGTCGTGGCCGAGGCGCCCGGCGAGCTTCCAGAACACGTCGTCCTTGGACGAGAAGTACTGGTAGAAGGCGGGGCGGGAACATCCCGCACGCTCGGTGATCAGCTCGACGCGGGCGGCGTCGAAGCCGACGTCGGCGAATACGTCGAGGCCGGCGGCCAGGATCTTGTTCTGCGTTTCCGTGCCGCGTTCGCCCACTGCCGGGTTGGCGCCGAAGGGCCGTCGGCGGGCGATTTCCACGGCTGGCTAATCTAACAGCGCCGTCATTTTTGTATCTGGAGGGAACAACCATGCAGGTCGAAGATCTGATCCTGGTAAGCGTCGACGATCACGTGGTCGAGCCCCCTGACCTGTTCGAAGGTCGCCTGTCGAAGAAGGCGGCGGAACTCGCGCCCCGCGTCGAGAAGCTCGCCGACGGCATCGGACACGTGGATGTTCGAGGGCGCACCTATGCCCAACGTCGGTCTCAACGCCGTCGCCGGCCGCGACCCGCTCGAGTACGGCCTCGACCCGACCTCGTTCGATCAAATGCGCAAGGGTTGCTACGACATCGACGCGCGCATCGACGACATGAACGTCAACGGCGTGCTCGGCTCGCTCAACTTCCCGTCGCTCGTGGGGTTCGCCGGCACGCTCTTCTACACAATGGAAGACAAGGACGTGGCCATCGAACTGCTGCGCGCCTACAACGACTGGCACATCGACGAGTGGTGCGGCAAGCACCCGGGTCGCATGATCCCGCTGGCCATTCCGCCGATCTGGGATCCCAAGCTGATGGCCGACGAGGTCATGCGCGTGGCCGACAAGGGTTGCCACGCCTTCACGTTCAGCGAGAACCCGAGCAAGATCAACAACCTCCCGAGCTACCACTCCGACCATTGGGATCCGTTCCTGGCGGCGATGCAGGAGGCCGAGTCGGTGCTGTGCCTGCACATCGGTTCGTCGAGCCAGATCACCATCACGTCGATGGACGCACCGATGGACACGATGATCACGCTGCAGCCGATGAACATCGTGCAATGCGCCGCCGACCTCATCTGGTCGCCGATGTTCCGCAAGTTCCCGAACCTCAAGGTCGCCCTCAGCGAAGGCGGCATCGGGTGGATTCCCTACTTCCTCGAGCGGCTCGACTACGTCTACAACCACCATCACCAGTGGACGAACCAAGACTTCGGCGGGAAGTTGCCGAGCCAGGTGTTCAACGAGAACGTCCTCACGTGCTTCATCGACGACGCCGTCGGCATGGAAGTTCGGCATCACCTCAACATGGACTCGATCATGTGGGAGTGCGACTACCCGCACTCCGATTCCACGTGGCCGAACGCACCGGAGATGGCGATGAAGTACTTGGACGGGCTGCCCGACGACGAGATCAACAAGATCACGCACCTCAACGCGATGAACCATTTCAAGTTCGACCCGTTCAAGCACAACCCGCGTGAGGAGTGCACTGTGGGCGCACTGCGAGCGAAGGCCACCCACGTCGACACAGCACCGGTCTCCTACGGCACGGGCAAGTTCAAGGACGACGGTGGCATCGTCACTGCGATCACGCTGACCGAACGCATCGCCGCCCGCGGCGGCAGATAAGTAGTGGCCGACGCACCCTTTCGGGTGCTGCCTGCGTTAGACGACGAGAACCGTTTCTTTTGGACGTCCGGCGCGGACGGCAAGCTGCGGTTCCTGCGTTGCAACCAGTGCGGCTACTACCTGCACCCACCGCAACCGCAGTGCCCGCAGTGTGAGTCCCGCGACCTCGCACCGCGCGAAGTGAGCGGCCGCGGCACGGTGCACTCGTTCACGATCAACCATCAGCCGTGGGACGGCAGCACCGAACCGTGGGCCATCGTGCTGATCGAGTTTCCCGAACAGGAAGGCCTGCGCCTCACCTCCAACATGGTCAACTGCGCCAACGACGACGTGAAGATCGGCATGCAGGTACAGGTGTGGTTCGAGCAACACGGCGACATCTACTTCCCCCTCTTCGAGCCCGCGAAGCCATGACGTGACGGACTTCGAGAACCGCTCGATCATCTCGGGCATCGGCCAGTCCGCCATCGGGCGCAAGCTCGACCGCACCGACCTCGACCTCACCCTCGACGCGGCGCACCGCGCCATCGCCGACGCCGGCCTGACGGTGGACGACATCGACGGCCTCGCCGCTTACCCCGGCGCAATGATGGGAGGGCCCGGCGGCTTCGCCGGTCCAGGCACACCCGACGTGCACGACGCGCTGCGCCTCAAGCTCAACTGGCACAGCGGTGGCGGCGAAGGCCCCGCGCAGATCCAAGCTGTCATCAACGCCGTCATGGCCGTCGGCGCCGGACTGGCGCGTCACGTGCTCGTGTACCGCACCGTTACGGAGTCGACGGCGCAAGGCGAAGGCGGCCGCGCCGGCATCGGCCTGCCCGGTAGCGGCATGGGTGGCGGTGGCGGCGGCGCCCCGAAGATGGGCGGCGACGTTCCAGTGGCTCATCCCGATGCGGGCCTACTCCGCCGCATGCTGGCTGGCCATGTGCGCGCAACGGCACATGTACGAGTTCGGCACCACGCAGGAGCAGCTGGCCCAGATCGCGCTCAACGGTCGGCGCCACGCCGGCCGCAACCCCAACGCCATCTTTCGCGAGGCGATGACGATGGACGACTACATGAACTCGCGCATGATCACCACGCCGTTCCACCTTTACGACTGCGACGTGCCCGTGCGACGGGTCGACGGCGGTCATCGTCAGCGCGGCCGACCACGCACCCAACGTCGACCATGCCGTGGCCCGCGTCGAAGCAATGGGCACCGCTCTCCGCGGTCGCCCGTCGTGGGATCAGTGGGACGACATGACCACCATGTCGGCCCGCGACGCCGGCGCGCAGGTGTGGACCCGCACCTCGCTGAAACCGACCGACGTCGACGTGGCCGAGCTCTACGACGGGTTCAGCTTCCTCACCATGACGTGGCTCGAGGCGCTGGGGTTCTGCGGTAAGGGCGAGTCGGGCCCGTTCATCGAGGGCGGTCAGCGCATCGACCTCGATGGCGAGCTACCGCTCAACACCCACGGCGGCCAGCTATCCGCCGGACGGCTCCACGGCTTCGGTTTCCTGCACGAGGCCGTGCTGCAACTGCGCGGCGAAGGCGGCGACCGTCAGGTCGCCGGCGCCGAGGTGGCGGCCGTCGCCAACGGCGGCGGCCCGATCGCGGGCGCCATGCTCCTCACTCGCCTGTAGATGGGGCGGCGCGTTGGCGCAGTAGCAGCCAGCCGACGATGAAGAGCGCGGCGCACTCGGCCGCCAGCGCCGCCGAACGCGGGCCGCGGAGTCCGACCAGCGCGGCGCCGGCGACGGCGAGGGCCACGCCGAGCGCCGCTTGATACGCGGGCGGCGACGCGCGGTCGCCGCCACGGCGACGCAGTCGCTGGCGCACCATCGACGTCAGCAACACGAACCCGGCGGCGAGGCCAAGCACCGCCGCCCACCACAGCGGACGGGTAAGCCACCACACCGTGGTCAGCCGTTCGGGAGTTGGGAACCCGGCGGCAATCGCCGCGCCGCACAAAGCCAGGGCGGTGAGGTGCCAGGCGTAGATGCCGAGAGCCAGCTCGCCGGCGCGGTCGAGCAACTTGCGGAACCGCGTGCCCACTCGGTCCAGTGCCTTGGCCATCACCAGCAGCAAGCCGACCTGGCCGATGGCGGCGACGGCGGTGTACACCGTCGGCGGCGTGGTGTTCGACCGGGCGCCGGGAACGGCATCGATGAGCGCCGGGCTGTAGTCGGCGAATACCACCAGCAGCGCGCCCACGACGATCGCACCGGCGACGATCGCCAACCCGACGCGTCGTTCGTCGAATCCACCGGCCTCATAACGGGATCGCCACCAGGCGCCGAGCAGCCACGGTGTCGACCACGCCAGGTAGAAGCCGAGCCACCCGATCAACTCGGGCGCGTCGAGTGCGAAGCGGGCGAAGTCCAGCAGCGCCAGGAGACCCAGCGCGCCCCCGACGACGGCCACGACGTTGGTCGACGCCAATCGCGCCAGCCAGCGACCCAACGGCACCAGCGGCGCGTAGGCGGCGACGAACCACAACGGCTGCGTGGCGATGCGCGCCCCGTCGCCGACCACGCCGGCGTGGCCGGCGACGACATACGTGCCGAGCACACCGAGCGACCACGCCCCGACCACGACGGCCCCGAGGCCGACGAGCGCACTAAGGCGCGCCGACGCCACGGACAGGTCCGACGTCGTATGCGCCCAGCCGGCGGCGGCGAAGAACACCGGCATCGGAGCGATGGCCACGACGAACGCCCAGCCGGGGTGCAACGCCAGCAGGTTCGCGCCGCGGACGTGTCCGCCCGGCCTGTCGATCACCGCCAGGCTCAAGTGGCCGAACACGACGATCAACAACGCGCCGACGCGGGCTACGTCGATCGCGTTCCGTCTCACGGAATCAGCGTTCCACGTTTCGTGCGGCATGATCGGGACCGCATGACCGACTCGACTGACGCGACCGACGACCCACCGAAGATGCAGCAGGCGATCGCGGCGTTCATGGAGTTCATGGAGAGCGGCGAGCACATGTTCTCGGCCCTCGAGATGATCACGGTGGAGCAGAGCGACACCGAACTGATCGTCGACCTTCCCTTTGACATGCGGCACGCTGGACCGCGCGGCCACTTGCAAGGTGGCATCACCGCGACGCTCGCCGACTTCGTCGGCGGTCGCCTCGCCATGGCCGGCCTCGCCCCCAACCAGCTCGTCGTGACCACCGATCTCACAGTGCACTACCTGTCGGGCATCGAATCGGGCCTCGCGCGCGCGGTGGCCACGACGCTGCGGTCGGGTGGGCGCTCGAGTGTCGTGCGGTGCGACATCTACGACGGTGTCGACGGACCGCTCGCCGCCGCATGCACGCTGGCGTTCAAGGTCGTGACCGCCGACTAGCCGCGTAGTACCTGTTCGCGCAGCGCCGGCGAGCACGCCGGCAGGTCGAGAACGCACGCCATGAGATGGAGTTGTTCGACGACGACCGACGACGGTGTCCCGTCCGCAACTGCAACCGCGACCTCCACGACCGGCGGCTGGAGACGCACCGGCGTGGATGTCACATGCAACCGCGGACGAGACACCGTCGTGGTCGGCGCGGCCGCGGCGGGTGTGTGCACCGCCGTCGGCTCGGGAGCGTGGAACTGCACGCCGATCTGCGCGCTGGCGCCGCCACTCATCGGCGTGAGCACGATGCCGGTGAACGGTCCCGCGCTGTAACGCGACGACGGGTTGATGTAGCGCAAGCCAATCGGCTGGTTCGAGTTCGGCGCGAATGCGTCGGTGGTACTGCCGCGCCGGCAGCCGCCCTCGCATCCGCTCACCCGCGTGTCACTGGCGATCACCGCCGGAGTGATCAGTTCCACCCGCCGGGGTGAAGTGACGACGCGCCAGACGACTATGCCAGCCGCCGAGGCCTCACGATCGAGGCCGGCGCCATTGCGGTACTCGACCACGAAGTACTGCGAGTTCCCAGCTGACGGGTCGCGCACGATCACGGCGTCGCCGACTTCCAGCAGGGGCATGGCGTCGGCTTCGACGATCGTCGGCCGCAGCCACCCGGCCTCCAATCGCGTCACGGCGTTCGGCAGCCAGCGGGCGGCGTCGGGAACATCCATCGTCGGGCCCATGACGTCGAGCTGCCCAACGCCCCACCCGTAGCCGTCGATCGTCGCGAAGGCCTGATGGAACAGTTCGTGGATCGTCGTCATCTGGTTCGACGTCGCGTTGACGGCGGCCACGTTCAGGTCGCGGGCGAAGGCCAAGCCGTCGATACCGTCGGGCGACTCCATGCAGCAGAGCGGACCGGTCTCCGGCGACCGCGTGGCGTCGCCAACCAGTTCGACCAGTTCGATCGCAAGCTCCTGCGGCTCGAGCACCTGGTCGCCGTCGGTGTCGAAGCGCGTGTAGTCGACGAGGTCGTCGCTGGCCCGCATGGCGCCGAGTGCCGCTCGCTGCGAGTTCCGGAAGTCGGCCATCGAACCGGGGTAGTTCACCTCGACGATCCCGTCGTTGACCTGCCCCTGCGCTTCCGCCGCCGGGCGGAACGAGAAGGCGCCGCCGGAGGCGACCTTCACGTACCCGTTCACGCTGGCGTCGCCGGCGCCGAAGAAGCGGTCAAGCGCAAAGGACTGGTCCCACGGACCCACCCACTGCGCGTCGGCCGCCGAGTCGGCGAACCGCAGCACGAACACCAGCAACGGACGGTCGCCGCCACCAGCGGCCCGCGCCGCGTCGATTCCCACCCCGAACGATCCGCACGCAAGCGCGGCCGCGCAGAGCAACATGATTGTGAACCGCCTCATTCCACTGCCCCCTTGAAACCAGAGTCAGTTGTATGTCCCGCAATGGGCGTTTTCCTAGGACGTTTGTCACAGGCGAAAGCGACGTATGTCACACCCCGCCGGCAGTGATTGCGTCGCCTGCTAGTCGTACGCTGGCCTTGATGTCCGGGGGGCGAACCTTGTCCGTGCTCGTAGCCGACCTCGTCGAATCGACGCGGCTGAACATCGAGCTCGGGCCCGACCGTGCCGACGAGGTCCGGCGGATCATTTTCAGCCGGTTCGACGACGCCATCGCCGCCCACAACGGCACGCTCATCAAGACGATGGGCGACGGGTGTCTGGTCACCTATCCGAGCGCGTCGGAGAGCGTCGGGTCAGGCATCGACATGATCGGGGCCATCAACCGGCTCGCCCACCAGGTTCCGGGCTTGAAGCTGCGGGTCGCGGTCGCCGTGGGCGACGTGACCCAAGAAGGCGACGACGTGTTCGGCGAGCCGGTCATCGTCGCCACCCGGCTCTGCGCGGCGGCCCCACCTGGCCAGGTGTTGACGACCGACCTCGTGCGCGAACTCTCCGGCGGCCGCGGCGGCTTCGAGTGGGAGCGCGTCGGAGGGCTGTTCCTCAAGGGCATCGACCAGCCCGTTGCGTGTAGCGCGGCGCGTCCTCCGGCCGACGCCGATACACGCCTGCGGCTGCCGCGTCCGCTGCGAGCGCGGACCGCCGAGTTCTTCGTCGGCCGCGTCGGCGCCATGGACACGCTGGTGCGTTCGTGGAAGGACGCCATGACCGGCGAACGGCGCGCCGTGGTCGTCTCCGGTGAGCCTGGTGTTGGCAAGTCGCGGCTGGTGGCCACCGTCACGCGCCAGGCCGACGAGGACGGCGCGCTAACCGTGTTCGGCCGGTGTGAGGAAGACCTCGCCGTTCCTTACCAGCCCTTCGCTGACGCGCTACGTCCCGCCGTGCAATCCGCGCCCCGCGACATGCTGACCGCTCACATGTCGGTGCACGGCGGCGCGCTGGGTCGCCTCTTTCCGCGACTCAAAGGGCCCGAACAACCGGAGGCGGCACCCGAGGCCGAGCAGCTGCGCATCATCGCCGCGCTCACCGATCTGCTCGAGCGCCTCAGCCGGGAGCAGCCCGTCGTCTTGGTCATCGACGACATCCACTGGGCCGCGCCGGCGACCGTGCAAGCGCTACGTCATCTGATCAGTGACGAAGACCCCGCCGCCTTCCTGCTCCTGGCCACCTACCGCGATACCGAAGTCGACCGTCACCATCCGCTACGCGGGCTCCTGGCCGACCTGTCGAAGGTCGATGGAGCGCAGCGCATCGCGCTCGGTGGTCTCGACCGCGGCGAGATCGAGGAACTGGTCGAACTGGCGTCTGGCGAACCACTCAACGAAGGAGCACGCCGGCTGGCCGACGCGCTGTTCGACCGCACCGCGGGCAACCCGTTCTTCGCCAACCAGATGCTGCGCCACATGGCCGAGGCCGGCGCGCTCCTCTACCGCGACGGACAGTGGGAGACGGCGGGCGCGCTCAACGACCTGCCCGACGGCGTCGTCGACGTCGTCACTCGTCGCCTGGCGCGGCTCGATCACGCGACCAACGACATGTTGGCGGTGGCGGCAGTCGCGGGGGAATCGTTCTCGCACGCGCTGATCGGCCGCGCCGCGCAGGTCGACAAAGTGGACGCCGCGCTCGACGAAGCGGTGACGGCTCGGCTGCTGAACGAGGACGGACGCGGCGGTTACGGATTCGCTCACGCCATCGTGCGCGACGTGCTGCTCGAGAGCATGACCGACGCCGCCAAGGCCCGCACCCACCGCGACATCGCCAACGCGTTGCGTTCTCTGCACGGCAACGGCCTGAGCGCGCCGTTGCACGACCTCGCGTACCACGCATGCGGCGCCGCCATTCTCGGTGACTGCAGCGACGCGGCGCGCTACTCCGTCGCGGCCGCGCAAGCGTGCATCCACCGCGCCGACGTTCCTGCGGCGATCGGCGTGCTCACACGCGCCTGGAATGCCATCGAGCTCGTCGAACCGCTCGACCACGCCGCCCGCTTCGACGTGTGCAATCTGCTGGCCGAACTGCACTACGGAATGCTCGACGGCGTGTACGACGCCCTCGAGACCGCGGCCGAGTCGGCGCGAGTGCTGCAGTCGCCGGAGCGCCTGGCACGGCTCTCGCTGCACGCGTACCGCTGGAGCGTGGCCGAGGCGGACTTCGCGATGGCGCTAGTCAACGACGCGCTCGCGATGCTGCCCCGCGAACCGTCAGAGATACGAGCACTCACGCTGGCGAGCGGCGCCTATTTGATGAACATGCACCTCGCCGGTCGCCCGCTGGAGTGGGCCCGCGACGCCTTCGCCATGATCGACGAGCTCGGCGGCCCGACGACCCCGGACCTTCGACTGGCGTGGGAGTACGCCGTCATGGGGATGTCGGGACAACCGGGTGCCCGCGAGATCCTCGCTCGGATCGAGGCGGTTGACGGGACGCCGTATGCCACGGTCGCCGGCTATAAACGCGGCGGCTACCTCGGGACCAAGGCCGAGCTCTACCTGCGCACCGCCAATCGTCCGGCCGCGGAGGCGACGCTGCACATGATGGAGGAGCTGGTCGCGACCAGCGGCGATCCGACGTTGGAGGGCTGGGTTCTCACGACCCGCATTATCTGGGCGCTACTCGAGGCGCGCTACGACGACGCGCTGCCGGTGATGCAGCAAGCCGTCACCCGCACCGGCGTGCACGTGCCCAACATCGCGGCGGTTCTCGCGTCGGGCTCTATGTGGGTTGCCTACGAGCAAGGACGCTCCGCCGAGATCGTCAACGGACTGCGCACCATGCACCAGGTGGTCGGCCAGCCCGGTATCAGCGCGGCGTTCGCCGTCCACTTGTGCGAGTGCGAGCTGTTCGACGAAGCCCGCGAGGTGCTCGCCCAATTGATGGACGAACTGCCGACGATGGGCCGACCCGTCACCTTCGCCTGCACCATCGCGCTGATGGCAACGGTGTGCGCCGAGCTCGACGAGCCCGAGTGGGCGCAGCGACTGCTGGACGAGTTGGAACCCTTCCGCGGCGAGATCATGGGCCTTCCGGCGGTCGTCATGCAGGGCGCCGCCGACCGCTTCCGCGGGCCGCTGCTTGCCCAGGTCGGCCGCCGCGACGAAGCCGTCGAAGCCCTGCGAGCAGCCCTGGCCCTCGAGAACGAACTCGACGCCAAGGCGTTCGTCGTCCGCAGCCAGTACTGGTTGGACCGGGTTTCCGCCAGCTAGGGCGCGGCTACTCCTCGCCGGAGTAGCGCTCCCACGCGGACTGCTTCGTGATGCCGAGGGCCTCGCCGATGCGCGACCAGGTCACGCCGCGTTCGCGCAGCATCTTCACGACGCCGCCGACGGTCTTGTCGACGCGGTCGCGCGACTCGGCAACATTCACCATGCGCACCATGAGTTCGTCGTCGCTCAGTCCGCCCCAGTCAGCGAGGTCTGGGTCGCTCGCGTCTTCGACGACGATTTCGTTGCAGAGGATGATGCACTCGTCGCAGATGAAGACACCGGGTCCGGCGATGAGCTTCTTGACGATGTCTTTGGACTTCGAGCAGAACGAGCAACTGATGTCGAGGTCCTTCAAGGTGGTGGCGGTCATCAGCACTCCTTCGGCGTCGTCAGGTAACTCCTGACGAGTCGTCAGGGTAAACCTGACGTCGCCCTCGGTCAAGACCCGCAACGATGAACGGCGTGCCGACCACCGCTGAAGTTCTCGACGAGGTCAACCGCGCGCACGTACGCGCGTGGCGTCTCGTCGGCGCGCTGGAAGGCGGGTGGCAGTCGGGTGCGTCACTCGTCGAGGACGACGACGGTCCCGCGGTGTTGAAGTGGTCGGACCGGACGCGGTGGGCACCGCGGGTGCTCGCGGCAAAGGGGTTAGTGGATCACGCGCGCGCGTGCGGCTACCCGACTCCGGCGTGGCTCGTGGTCGGCACGACGGCTGCGGGCTGCCCGTACCAGGTCCAGGAGTTCTCCGACGGTGGTCGGATGGAGGACCTGAACGCCGCCATGGTCGACGAGTTCATTGCGCTCACCGCGCTGCAGCGCCGCATCTCCTTCTCTACTTCCGTCGACTGGACCGACTACACCGCGGGCCACGTGTTCGAGGACTCGCAAGGTCACCAAGCGTCGCTCATCGCCAGCGGAGGAGCAGCGGAGGAGGTCGTCCGCGCCGCTCGATCGCTGGCCGCTCCGCATACGTCAGCTCAGCTGGTGCACACCGAGATGGTGCACGGGGATCTCAGCACCGACAACGTCCTCGTGCGCGGTAACCGCATCGTCGCCGCGATCGACATCGAGGCGATCGGCCTCGGTTGCGCGTCGTTCGACCTCCTCACACCCGCCAAGCAGGACTACATGTGGGGCAAGGGCGAGTTCGGCGGCGTCTTGATGGAAGAGGTGCTGCGCCGCGACGGCGCCGCCTGCTTCTGCATTGGCGTGGCGGCACAAGCGGTCGACATCCTGGCGTTCGGCCTCGACAACTGGTCGGAGGGCATCGCCGGCGCGGCGGTCAGCGTGCTGGCGTGGCTGGCCGACGCCCGCGCGCTGGTCGGTTAAGCGAAGCGCTCGACCAACTGCGCCGTGAGGGCTCGGCGGTCGACCTTGCCACTGTCGAGCCACGGCAAATCGGTCTGCGACTCGAACACCGCGATGTGCTTCGGCACCTTGTAGTTGGCCATCTCGTTCTTGACGTAGGCCTTCAGTTCGTCTTCGGTGGCCGACGCGCCCGGGCGCAGCGCCACCGCGGCGACGACGTGTTCCATGTTGTCGCCCGCCGGGATGCCGCACACGAAGGCCAGCACGACGGCGTCGTGCATCTCCAACACGATCTCGACGTCGCGCGGCAACACGTTCATGCCCGACGTCTTGATGAGATCGCCAAGCCGGCCGGTGTAATAGAAGTGGCCGTCGGCGTCGAAGTAGCCGCCGTCGCCGGTGCGGTACCAGCCGTCGGGCGTGAACACGTCGGCCCGCTCGCGCTTGTGCAGGCCCTGCATGAGCGAGTAGCCGCGCAACCACACTTCACCGGTCTCGCCCACGGCGCAGTCCTCACCGGTGACCGGGTCGACGATCTTGTGCGTCACGCCCGGTACCGAGAAGCCGAACGAACCTTCCTTGTCCGGCGTGAGGATGTTGTCGCGCGAGTCGAAGGTGTGCGGGCCCAGCGTCTCGGTCATGCCGAGCGAGTTGGCCCGCGGCAGCTGCGCTTCGGCTTGCTGGTCCGGCGGGAGCAGGTAGGCCCCGGCGGCACCGGCGCTGCGGACCGACGACAGGTCACGCGTGTGGAAGTCGGGATGATCGGCCAGCGCCTTGGCCATGTGCGGCCACCCGAGCACCTGCGTGATGCGCTCCTTCTCGATCAGCGCCAGCGTCTTGGGCGGGTCGAACTGCTCCTCGAAGATGAGCGTCGCGCCCGCGTGCAGCACGGCCACCAGCGTGAAGCTGAACCCGCCGACCCAGAACAGCGGCATCGGCGTGTACAGCACGTCGTCGGAGGTGATGTCGCGGAACTGCCACAGGTTGTGGGCGTGGCGGACGACCGGGCCGTGCGTGTGCACCGCGCCCTTCGGGTCCGCCGTCGAGCCCGACGAGTACACGATGCACATCGGATCCGCCGGCGTGACTTCGGCCTCGACGGCTTCGAACACCGCATCGGAGACGGTGCCAGCGCGGTCGAGCAACGTCGTCACCGGCGCGTTCCACGACCGCGGCGGCGCGCTCCCCCACGTCCACACGGCGCGCAGATAGGGCAGCTCCTCGATGAAGATCTCCTCGTTGGTCTGGCCGACCAGCGACGGCGCCGCCTGCTCCATCCGCTCGAGGTAGTCGTTGCCGAGGTGGCCGTCGACCATGAGCACGTGCTGCGCGTCGGAGTGCCGCAGCAGGTAGCTGAGCTCGCGCGCCTTGGAGTACGTGTTGAGCATCGGCACGACGCACCCGACGCGGGTCGCGCCGAGCCAGCCGATGATCCAGTCGGGCCCGTTCGGCGCCAGCAGCGCGACCCGCGTGCCCTTGCCGGCGCCGCTGGCGAGCAGTCCTTTGCCGAGAGCTGCCGACTCGCGCTCCACGTCGGCGAAGGACACCCGGCGGTCGCCGAGCACGGCAAAGGTCTTGTCCCCGAACTTGTCCGCCGCGTAACGGATCAGCTCACCCGCCGTCGGCGTAAACGACGGAAACGAGACCTGCGCCATCAACATGACGTTAGATCGCCCCTTGCTTGAATCGGTGATGAATCGATCGACTATGTCGATCGATTCATCACAGATTCCATCAGTCAGACGATGCGGGAGGTGCGGTCGCCCCAGTAGCGGTCTTTCAGCACGCGCTTGTAGAGCTTGCCGGTGTCGAGGCGCGGGAGTTGTTCGATGAAGTCGATCGACCGGGGGCACTTGAACGCCGCCAGGCGGGAGCGGCAGAACTCGAGTAGCTCGCTTCTCCAGCGAAGGCGGAACCCATCGAGCCGTCGAGCAACTGCACGACGCCCTTGACCTCTTCGCCGAACTCCTCGTTGGGCACGCCGAACACGGCGGCGTCGGCCACGCGCTGGTGCATGACCAGCACGTTCTCGGCTTCCTGCGGGTAGATGTTCACGCCGCCGCTGACGATGGTGAACGACACCCGGTCGGTCAGGTAGAGGTAGCCGTCGGCGTCGAGGTACCCGACGTCGCCGAGGTTGTACCAACCCTCGGGCGAGCGCGAGTTCTTCGTCTTCTCCGGGTCGCCGTGGTACTCGAAGCGAGCGCCGGGCGTGTCGAACCAGATGCGGCCGACTTCACCGGTCGGTAACTCGTTGTGGTCGTCGTCGCAGATGTGGACGGTGCACATGCGCGGCAGGCCGACCGACCCTGGATGCGCCAGCCACTCCTCGGGACCGATGAGCGTCGAGCCGACGTTCTCCGAGCCCGCGTAGTACTCCCACACGATCGGGCCGAGCCAGTCGATCATCTGGCGCTTGATGTCGACGGGGCACGGTGCCGCCGCGTGGAAGATCACTTCGATCGACGACAGGTCGTACTTCAGCCGCACCTCGTCGGGCAGCTTGAGGATGCGCACGAACATCGTCGGCACGAACTGCGCCCGGTTGATCTTGTACTGCTCGATGTAGTGCAGCGCGTCTTCCGGGTCCCACTTCTCCATCACAACCGCGGTGCCGCCGACGCGGTGCACCGACGAGCAGAACACCACCGGGGCGGTGTGGTACATCGGCGCCGGCGAGAGGTAGATGGTGTTCTCGTCGGACTGGATCGGCGATTTGTAGGCCATCAACGGCGACTCGTCGCTGATCTTGGCGTCGCGCAGCGGGAACAGGATCCCCTTGGGCACACCGGTCGTGCCCGACGAA
Source organism: uncultured Actinomycetes bacterium (assembly GCA_963722185.1). Taxonomy (GTDB): domain Bacteria; phylum Actinomycetota; class Acidimicrobiia; order Acidimicrobiales; family JACCXE01; genus JACCXE01. Next base: position 21,526 of record CAVRKD010000002.1, read on the forward strand.
TAGAACATGCCCGCGCCCTCGGGCTCGTCGTCCAACGGCGTGGCGGAATAGGCAGCCACCGCGTCTTCGAACGACTCCCACCCATCGACCGCGCCGTGGATCATGAGCGGGATCTCGACGTCGATGTCGGCGGCCACGTCGGCCAGCGCGCGTGACGTGACCACGCTGCGGGCGCCGCAATCGGTGACGATGTAGTTCGCTTCCGCCGCCGTCAGGTGGAAGTTGATCGGCGTGTAGTACAGGCCGCTGCGCAGCGCCGCCCACACGGCGTCGAAGTAACGAATGTCGTTCTGCAGCAGGATCGCGATGTGGTCGCCGCGACGCAGGCCGCGGGCGTGCCACAGCTGGGCCAACCGGTTCGAGCGTTCGTCGAGCTCGCGGTAGGTGATGGTTTCGCCGCTGCCCGCCATGATGACGGCAGGGTGGTCAGGACGCGTGCGCGCCCATTCGCCGGGATACAACTACGCGACGTTCATCATCTTGAGCAGGTTGCCGCCCATGACCTTTTCGATGTCTTCCTGCGGCAGGCCGTCGAGCGAGTCGACGAACGACAGCGGGTCGCTCATGCCCTCGGGGTGCGGGAAGTCGGAGCCGAACAACACCCTGTCGGCGCCGAGCAGCTTCACCAGTCCGGTGGGGTCGTCCTCGTGGAAGGGGTGCACGAAGATGTTGCGCTTGAACACTTCGACGGGGTGCTCGTCGAACATGTGCGGGTTCATCTCGTAGGCGTTGTACATGTCGTCGATGAGCGTGCGCACCCAGCCCGAACCGTTCTCGACGGGCGCGATCTTCAGCTTCGGGAACCGCGTGCACAAGCCGTGGCCGACGCAGGAGGCCATCGTGTCGATGATCGCCCGGTGGTGCGCGCCGCAGATCGCCTCGAACGCGCCCGACTTATTCGCGAACGGCGTGAACTCGTCGTCGCGGAAGCCCTCCCACTCGTTCAGGTAGCGCTGGTAGCCGCTGTCGGACGCGTGCATGCCGACCACGATGTCGGCCTCCTCCACGAGCTTCCAGAACGGGTCGAACTCCGGCAGCGCGAACGACCGCCGGCCGCGGTACCCGGGGACGGGCGCGGGACGGATCAGGATGATCTTGGCGCCGTGCTCGAGCACGAACTCGAGTTCCTTGATCGCCTCTTCGACGATCGGCAGGGTGATGACCGGCGTGGCGAAGATGCGGTTCTCGAAGTTGAACGTCCAATGCTCGGCCATCCACTGGTTGAGCGTGTGGATCACCGCGTGGATCGCTTCGGGATCGTCGGAGAGACGCTCCTCGACGAGTGACGCCAGCGTCGGCCACATGACCGCCTTGTCGAGTCCGATCTCGTCCATCAACTGCAGACGGGCGGCCGGCTCGCGGAACGCCGGCGGCGAAGCTATGGCCTTGCCCATGATCTCGCGGCGGCTCTTGCCTTCCTTGTTGCCGCTCTTGAAGTACTCCTCCTGCGCGCCCGGTGCCGCCACCTTCTCGAAGGTCGGGTTGGGGATGTAGTCCGAGATGCGACCGCGGATGGCGATCTTGGTGCGGCCCTCGATCTCGACGTACTTGACCAGGCCGGCGTACTTCTCGGGGAGGTATTTCGTCAGCGCGTCGGTCGTCTCGTACATGTGGTTGTCGACGTCGAACACCGGGAAGTCGAGCTTGCGAGACGGCATCTGTTCAGGTCCCCCTGGGGTTTTGTGACACGAGTGTTAGAAACACTTTACCCCTCACCCAGCAGGGTTCTCCAGCCCGCCCGGCCACGCCGCCCGCACCTTGTCCGCCATCGCTCGCATCTCGTCGGCGTCGGGCCAGTAGACGTCGCGTGACGAGTACAAGTCGTCACCTTCGTACCGCGGAAACACGTGCACGTGGTAGTGCCACACGTCCTGGTAGCCGGCGGGCTCGTTGTGTTGACGGGTGGAGACCCCGTCGCACGCCAGCGCCGACTTGAGCGCCAGCGCGGCGTCGCGCACCGCGACCTGAATCGGCGTGCCGAGCTCGGCGGGAAGGTCGTACACGTTCTCGTAGTGCGCCTTCGGCACCACCAGCAACGCACCACGATTGGCGCGCCACCACTTCGGGTTCAGCTTCACGACGACCTCGTCGTACCAGTGGATCATCTCCAGCGGCAGGTCGGCGCCGCCCTCGTTGATGTTGCGACAAAACGGGCACCGGTAGTCCGCCGGCGCGTGTGAGATCACAGCACCAATCCCAGTAACACCACCGCGCCGAGCACCCGGCGGAAGGGGTTGACGCCACGGATGACTTCGTCCCCGGCCCAGACCACGAGCCCGATTGTCGCAATGACGCCGGCACCGCGGGACACGCCTCCTTCCGTGACGGCTCGCGCCACGCTCGCCGCGATGTAGATCCACAGCGGCGACGTTCGGCCACTGCATGACGGTGATGCGGCCAGTCCGCCGATTCTCGAAGAACCACCGGAAGGCTCGCCGCACCCACAGACACTGACACGGGCGACCTTCGCGGTCATAACCTGGCGGGCATGAGCGAAGAAGCAGCCAAGACCGAAGCTGAATTGATCGAGTGGGCGGCATCGTTCGGGCCCTTGCTCGCCGAGCACGCGGAGCGCCACGACCGCGAGGGGACCTTCGTCGAAGAGAGCCACAACGCCCTGCGCGAGGCCGGATTCTTGGCCATCGGCGTGCCGACCGAACTCGGTGGACGGGGCGCCACGCCGCGCCAGATCGGCATGGTGCAGCGCGAGCTGGCGAAGTACTGCGGCGCCACCGCGCTGTGCAGCGCCATGCACCACCACATCGTCGCCTTCGGGGCGTGGCGCTACCGCAAAGGCATGCCCGGCGCTGAGGCGATGCTGAAACGCGTCGCCGAGGAGAAGATCGTGCTGGTGTCGACCGGCGGTTCGGACTTCACGTCGCCGCGGGGTACGGCCGTCAAAGTCGACGGCGGTTACCGCGTCAGCGGGACCAAGATCTTCGCCAGCCAATCGCCTATCGGCACCGCGCTCTCAACCCTGTTTCCCTACGACGACCCCGAGCAAGGGCTGCGCGCCCTGAGCATGACGGTGCCGATAAGCGCCGAGGGCGTGACCGTGCTGGACAACTGGGACACGCTGGGTATGCGCGGCACCGGCAGCAACGACGTCACCCTCGAGGACGTGTTCGTGCCCGACGCGGCTGTCGGCGCCGATCGTCCGCACGGCGTGTTGGATCCGCCGCTGCAGGTCATCGCCCAGATCGCGCTCATGATCATCACCACCACGTACCTCGGCGTCGCCGAAGGCGCGTACGAGCACGCGCTCAAGGCGGCCGCGGCGAAGGCAACCGACCCGGGCATCCAGCGCCAGGTCGGCCTGATGACGCAGCGGCTGCGCGTGGCGTCGTGGGCGGTCGACGGCGCCTTCGCCGCCATAGGAGACGATCCAGTTCCTTCGATGGAGGGCGTCGCCGCCGGCATGGCGGCCAAGCGCGAAGTGTCCAACGCCGGCATCGAGGTGTGCGACATCGCTATGGAGGTCGCCGGCGGCCAGGCGTACTTCAAGGGTTCACCGATCGAGCGCGCCTACCGCGACATCCGCGCTATCAAATTCCATCCGCTACAGCCCGAAGCTGCGTTGCTTCACGCCGGGCGCGTCGCGCTCGGTCAGCCTGCCGACGTGATTTGAGCCTCTTCTTCGCGCCGGGCGGTCACGACCAGCGAGACGCCCTGGAACGCGATCGAGCCGTCAGCCGACTCGTAGGGCGCCACGGCGGCGCGTAGGCGAGCTTCGAGCTCGGCTTGGGCGTCGGTGGGAAGCCCGGCGATGATCTCGGCGACCGGGCCCGCCACGCCGCTGGTGCGCGTCCACCAGTCCTCGAACGACGTGGCGTGCAACGGGACGTCGACTCGGTCGAGCGTGATGTCGTCGAAGTGGGCGGCCTCGAACAGCGCCACCAACGCATCGGCATCGGAGAGCGCGAACGGTCCCGGCATGCCTGGCGGCGGGACCGGGCGTCCAACCTGCGCCGCCACTGACTCCATCACGACAGACAGCCACGGGTTGTCCGCCTGCGGACCCCACACTGCCACTGCGAGACGCCCGCCGTCTCGCAGCACGGCACGGATTTGCCTCAGGGCTGCGGCCGGCTCGACCGCGAACATCAGGCCCTCGCGACACAACACCACGTCGAAGGAGGCGCGTGGTTCGTCGATGTCTTCCAGGTCGATGACACGCGTCGTTGCGTTGGCGACCCCGGCATTGGCCACCCGCTTGGCGGCGATCTCCACCATGGTGGGCACGACGTCGGACAACACGACGTCGCCCGCCCGGGCGGCGGCGGCGATACCGAGCCCACCGGGCCCGCAGGCGAGCTCGAGCACGCGGTCCGTCGGTGCCAGCGCAACGCCGTCGAGCATGGCGGTGGTGATTCCGGCGGCCCGACGCTCGACGTACGTGGCGTGCTCTTCCCACCGGTCGGCGACCGATGCCCACATGGCGTGCACGATCTGGCGCTTCTGCTCGTTCTCCGTAGTCATGGTTCCTCATTTCGCTTTAGTGCTACCTAATTCAATTTAGTTGTACAATAGCGAAATCGCGGAGAGTGTCAAGCCCAAGCGTGCGTATAACTCGGCTCGCCGCCAGGCGCAGGCCGAGGCGACGCGTCGCGGCATCCTGGAGGTCGCCCACCGCCTATTCGTGCGCGACGGCTACGGCGCGACCACCGTCGAAGCCATCGCCGCTGACGCCGAGGTCTCGGCCAAGACGGTCTACGACGCCTTCGCCACCAAGGCTGGAGTGTTGCGCGCCGTGTGGGACCTGCGCCTGAAGGGCGACACCGACGACGCCCCCGTCGCCGTGCGCCCGTGGTTCGTGGAGGTGCTCGAAGAGCCGGACCCCCATCGGATGGTGGCCTTGATCGGCCACAACTCCGTGATCGTGAAGCAGCGCATCGGGAACCTGCTGCGCGTCATTCGCAGCGCGGCGTCGGTCGACGCTGACAGCGCGGCGCTGTGGCAGCTGATCACCAGCGACTTCCATGCCAACCAGCGGTCGCTGGTCGAGGCCATTGCGAGGCGCAGGGGGCTGCGCGCTGGCTTGACGGTCAGCCAGGCGACGGACGTGCTGTGGATGCTGAATCATCCGGACACTTGGCTCAATCTGCACGGAGAGCGCGGCTGGTCGGCCAAAGAGTTCGAAAAATGGTTCACCCAGAGTGCGAGAATGCTGCTGCTCAAGGGAGATTGATGAAGCGGTTCGTTCTGGGGGCGATCACCGTGGCGGTGATCGCGGCAATGACGCCGGCCACGCGCGCCGGCGCGCTCGTCACCTTCACCGTTCCGGGTGCCGACGGGGCGCCGCTATGTGGCGTGGCGGTCGGCCGACTGGCGGTCGACGACGGGAAGCTCACCATCGCCACGTTCAACGTGCTGCACAGCGAGACCGACGAGGGCGACGTCTCGCTCGCCGAGCGCCTGCCGTTGATCGCCGCCGAAATCGTCTCGTCGGGTGCCGACATGGTGGGTGCCCAAGAGGTGACCGCCAACGTCGACTTCGACGCCAAGAGCGAATATCCGCAGAAGCACGGACTGGTGGCGCAACGGCTCGCCAACCTGCTCAGTGCCCGCACCGGAGAGCGTTGGTCCTGGTGCTTCTCGCGTTCCAACCCCCACGTTCCGATGACGCCCGATCTGAACCGCGGCGGCGGCAATCCGCTCGACGATCTCGCGGCGGCGATGGGCAACTTCCCCGAGAGCGGTTCCTTCGCCGAAGGCCTCGCCATTTTCTCGCGGTACCCGATCCTCGAGTCACGGTTCCGTCGGATGCTGCCGCGCTCTTATGAGATTGCGGGTTGCCTGCGCCCCGACCCGTTCTGCCCGCTCGACGCCACGTTCGACTCGCGCCAAGTGTTGTGGGCGCGGGCGCGCACGCCGCAGGGTCCGGTCGACCTGTTCACCACGCACATCGCCCACGGCCTGACCGACCTCTCGCCGATCTCGCAGCAGCTGCAAGTACGCCAGGCGATCGCCATCGCCAACAAGTGGGCGGCGAATGACGCCGTGCCGGACTTCCTGGTCGGCGACTTCAACAGTTCGCCGGACAGCGCGGCGCTCCGCACGGCCGCCGCCGGTGGCTTCTTCGACACCTACCGCATCGCCGGTGGCGCCGAGTGCGTGAAGCCCGGCGACGGCGGTTGCTCTGGCGGTCCGAAGAATGGCGAGGAGGTGTACACCAAGACGAGCACGCGACCGATGGGTGAACGCATCGACTACGTGCTCGCCCGTGCACCCCGCGGCTGTTCACTGCGCACCCCGTCGAGCCGCCGCATCGCCGATGGCGCAACCAGGCGCTCCGATGGCAGGTTCATTTGGCCCTCAGACCACTACGCCTTCGTCTCGACGGCAGGGTGCGCGTAGCGCGTTAGGTCGTCAGCAACACGGCGGAGCCGTGGCCGAACAAACCCTGGTTCACGGTGACACCGGCGGTCGCGCCTTCCACCTGGTGGCCGACGGCTTGGCCGCGCAACTGCCACGTGACCTCGCACACTTGCGCGATCGCTTGCGCCGGCACGGCTTCGCCGAAGCAGGCCAAGCCACCGCTCGGGTTGACGGGGATGCGGCCACCGATGGTGGTATCGCCGTCGTTGAGCAGGCGCTCGGCCTCGCCCGCCTTGCACAGGCCGATGTTCTCCATCCAGTCGAGCTCGAGCGCCGTCGACAGGTCGTACACCTCGGCCAGGCTCAGCTCGTCGGGGCCGATGCCCGCTTCCTCGTAGGCGCCGGCGGCGATCGAGTCGCGGAAGGTGAGCTCGGGTGGCGCCAGCGCGGCCGCCGAGTCGGTCGAGAAGTTCGGCATCTCGATGACCGTGTTGGGAAAGCGCGGCGTCACGGTGGACACGGCGCGGATGCGCACGGGCGAGGTGACGCCCTTGCGCTTGGCGTAGTCCATCGATGTCAGAACGATGGCCGCGCCGCCATCCGACGTCGCGCAGATGTTGAGCAGGCGCAACGGGTCGGCCACCACGGGGCTGGCGAGCACTTCTGCTTCGGTGACCTCTTTGCGGTAGCGGGCGTAGGGGTTGTTGAGGCCGTGCTTGGCGTTCTTGACCTTCACCTTGGCGAAGTCGGCCTCAGTGGCGCCGTAGAGGTCCATGCGCCGGCGGGCGTAGAGCGCGAAGTACGTCGGGTTGGTCGCGCCGAGGAGACGGAACCGCAACCAGTCCGGGTCGTCCCACCGCTCGCCGGCCACCGGCGCCAGAAAACCCTTGGGCGTGGTGTCGGCGCCGACGACGAGGGCGACGTCGCACAGTCCCGCGAGGATGCGCGAGCGCGCGGCGTCGAGCGCGGTCACACCCGACGCGCACGCGGCGTAGGACGACGCGACGCGCGCGCCGTTCCAGCCGAGCGCCTGCGTGATCGTGGAGGCGGCGACGTAGCCCGGGTAGCCGTTGCGCACGGTTTCGCCGCCGGCGACGAACTGCACGTCGGCCCAGTCGACCCCGGCGTCGTCGAGCGCCGCCAGCGCAGCGTGGACGCCGTACTCGTGGAACGGCCGGCCCCACTTGCCCCACTCGTGCATGCCCGCGCCGAGAACGGCGACGCTCTCCGGAGCGGTCACTTGCCGGCTCCGATCGGCTTCCAGCGGTACATCAAGTGTTCGACGCCGTCGATCTCGTACAGCGGCTCGACCACCAGTTCGACCGGCGCGCCGACCGTCAGGTCTTCGACGCCGTATCCCTTGGCCACCTGGCCGAGGATCACGACCTGCTCGTCGACCAACTCCACCGCGGCGAGCGCGAACGGCTCGTAAGGATCCGTCGCGGGGATGTAGGGCGGCGGCGGTTGGTACTGCGCGTCGGTGTAGCTCCACACCTTGCCGGTGCGCGACAACTCGACGTCGTCGAACTCACGGCCGCGGCACTCAGGGTTGCGGCAGAAGCCGCTCGCACGCGGGAAGAACACGGTGCCGCAGGTAGTGCAACGCGTGCCGACGAGGTGCGGCTCGGCGTCGGTGGTGAACCAGCCTTCGACGGCAGGCACAGGATCTGACACTCCGTCAGATTAGTCTTTCGCCTCGTGGACCTGACGTGGTCGGCAGACGAAGAGGCTTTCCGCGCCGACATCCGCCTGTGGCTCATGAACAACGTCGCCGCGTGGCGCGCCGCGTACGGAGGCGAACCGGCGTCGGGCGACACCCGCAAAGGCTTCGCGCAACACCTCACGTGGGAACGCACACTCTTCGACGCCGGGCTCGCGGCGGTGTCGTGGCCCGTCGAGCACGGCGGGCGTGGCGCGTCGTTGTGGGAGTGGTTGCTCTTCGAGGAGGAGTACTACCGGGCGGGTTGCCCGCCGCGGGTGACGCAGAACGGCATCTTCCTGCTGGCGCCGAGCGTCTTCGAGTTCGGCACGCCGGCGCAACAGGCGGGCATCCTCAAACGCATGGCGGCGGGCGACGACCTGTGGTGCCAGGGCTGGTCCGAACCCAACGCCGGGAGCGACCTGGCGAGCGTGTCGTCGAAGGCCGAGCGCGTGCCCGGCGGGTGGATCCTCAACGGACAGAAGACGTGGACGACCCGCGGCGCCTTCTGCACGCACCTCTTCGGCCTGTTCCGCACTGATCCGGAGAGCGAGCGTCACAAGGGTTTGACCTACCTGCTGGTGCCGCTCGACACGCCGGGCATCACCGTGCGCGGCTTCGGTCGCCTCGACGGCGACGAGGGCTTCGCCGAGGTGTTCTTCGAAGACGCGCTGATCGAAGACGACGCCGTCGCCGGCGGCGTCGTGCTCGGTGAGGTCGGCGGCGGCTGGACCGTCGCCATGTCCACCGCCGGGTCCGAACGCGGGCTCACGCTGCGCTCCCCCGGTCGCTTCCTCGCCGCCGCCGAACGCCTCGTGGCGTTGGCCAACCAGCGCGGCGACGTCGCGCTCAAGCGCCGCGCCGCGGTCGCGTGGATGCACGCCGACGCCTACCAGCAGCAGACACTGGCGACGGTGACGCGCTTGGCCGCCGGCGAAAAAGCCGGAGCCGAAGCGAGCCTGACCAAACTGTGGTGGAGCGAACTCGACATCGAGATCCACACAGTCGCGCTCGACCTGCTCGGCCCCGAAGCCGAGCTCGACAACGCGTGGACCAAGGGCTGGCAGTTCTCGCTCTCCGGCCCGATCTACGCGGGCACCAACGAGATCCAACGCAACATCGCGGCGGAGCGCGTGCTGGGACTGCCGCGATGAACTTCTCGCTCTCCGACGACCAGGTCGCCTTCCGCGACGCAGCGCGTGACCTCTTCGCCAAAGAGACGACACCGGCCGACGTGCGGCTGGCGGCGGGCGCGCCCGCGGGCGAACTCGATCGCGGCGTGTGGGCGAGCCTCGAGGCCATGGGCGTGCTCGGTCTGCTCGTGGCCGACGCCGATGGCGGGCTCGGCCTTGACGAGACCTACCTCGTACCGATCCTCGAGGAGGCCGGCCGCGTCGCGTTGCCGCACCCGATCGTCGAGACGGCGATGGTGGCGGCGCCGCTGGTCGGCACCGAGGGCATGGTGGCGTCCGACCTCGGTGGTCCATTCGTGCCGTGCGCGGCCGACGCCGACCGGTTGCTGCTCCGTCGCGGCGCGTCGATCGTGCTGGTCGACCGCACCGACGCGGTGCTCACTCCCGTCGACACCGTCGATCCCGCCCGGCGCGCCGCCCGCGTCGAGTCCGGCACCGCCGGACGGATCGTCACCGCCAAGCCAGCCGTCATCGAGTTGGCGCTCGACCGCGGTGCGCTCGGTACCGCGGCGGTGCTCGTCGGCCTCGGTCAAGCGATGCTCGACCTGACCGTCACGTATGTGATCCAGCGCGAGCAATTCGGCGTTCCCATCGGCAGCTTCCAAGCGGTCAAGCATCACCTCGCCGATGCGCGCGTCGCGCTCGAGTTCGCGCGTCCGACGGTGTGGCGCGCAGCGTGGTCGGTCGCTCACGATCTGCCGTCACGCGGCCGCGACGTGTCGACCGCCAAGGCGATGGCGTCCGACGCCGCCGAACTCGTCGGCCGCAAAGCCCTCCAATGCCACGGCGCCATCGGCTACACCGTCGAAGCCGACCTGCACCTCTTCCTCAAACGCACCTGGGCCCTCTCACGCGCCTGGGGCGACACCGCCCACCACACCGACCGAGTAGCCGCCGCCCTCGGCTAGCCCACCCCATCGAACTGGTCGCACGAAACGACCATGAATGGTCGATTCGTGCGACCAGTTCCGCCTTAAAGCTGGATGTTGACGAGGACGCCGAGGTCGCGTTCGAGGTACGCGACTTCGTTGTCGTTCAAGAAGCCTGCGCCTTGGACATTGACGAGGTCGACGTGATCCATCAGTGGCGCCGGGCCCCAGTGCCAGGTGGCCAGCGAGAGGTTCACGCCCGCTGACCCGTCGCAGATGAAGGCGCGCACGTGCGCGAGGTGGTCGCGCGTCGTGAAGTCGTACTCCTTCGCCGCGACGACGATCAGCGTCGGCCTGCCGGCGAGGGCGACCAACGCTTGCGTCGCGTTGTGATGCCGGTTGAGGTGGTCGACCACCAGCGGGTACCGGTCGTACGACAACACGTTGAGCGTGAACTGCTCGTCGTGGCGCAGCTCCATCACCATGTCGCCGGTGTTGATCACCTGACCGAACGGTGCGAACGCTTCCTCGGTCAGAGGTTCGGCGACAACCGTGAAGGACTCCGTCACTTCTTGTCGAGGCCCGACGGGTCGAGGCCCAGCAATTCGATGGTGGTCGCGCCCGCCTTCAGTTCGGCGAAGAGCTGCTGCTCTTTCTCGAACCGGGCGACGCCTGCCTCCAGCACTTTGTCGAGTTCCTTGCGCGGGATGACGACCACGCCGTCGGTGTCGCCCACGATCCAGTCGCCCTGGACCACCTCGACTCCGCCGACGGTGACGGGCTTGCCGAAGTTGCCGCCCTTGGTCTTGCCGGCGCCGGTAAGCGCGACGAGCGCCGAGAACACGGGGAACTCGAGCGCTTCGATGGCGTCGACGTCGCGGCAGCCGCCGTCGATGACGAGTCCGGCGATGTCGTTCGCCCCGGCGGCGGTCGTGAGCACTTCGCCCCAGTAGCCGAGTTCGGGCGGGTTGGAGGCGTCGACCACCAGCACGGTGCCGACGATGATGTTCTCGGCGACGGCGACGTGAATGGCGAGGTTGTCGGCCTTGCCGCATTTGGCGGTGATGGCGGGGCCGGCGACCTTGGCGCCAGCCCACGCCGGCTTGATGCGCGGGTCCATGCGCAGCGCGCCACTCTCGCCGAGCGTGGCCGACCCGAGCGCCATGAGCTCCTCGGCGGTTTCTGCGATCGTCAACGGCGCCTCAATGTTTGGTGTAGTTGATGACGTCGGCGTCGGGCGTGGCCACCGCGAAGCAGAAGCAGTGGATCGGCGCGTGATCGCTGACCGGCTTCAAAGAGTGCATCGCCATCGGCGGGATGTGCACGAGATCGCCCTGGCTGATCTCGCGCTCCTCGCCCTCGATTTCCATGATCCCTTTGCCGGAGGTCACGTAATAGAACTCGTGCGTCGGATGGTTGTGAGGATCGACGTAGCCGCCGCCCGACACTTCGAACTCGCTCACCAACTCGAGATGGCCACCCTTGGTGAGGTCGAACATCTCGCGAGGCGACACCAGCCACCACACCGGAACGGTTCCGTTGTGCTCGATAACCGGTGCCACGTCTTCAATCGACCGCACGTCCATGGCCGCAACCTACCTTTCGCGAATTGCCGCGGTGAGTTCGATCTCGACGGCGCCGCCGCGCGGCAGCGCGGCCACGCCGATGGCGCTGCGCGTGTGCCGGCCGATGTCGCCGAAGACGTCGACGAGGATTTGGGACGCCCCGTCCATTACCGCTGGCTGCTGGTCGAAACCGGGCGCGCTCGCCACGTAACCGGTGACCGACAGGATGCGTTCGACCCGGTCGAGCGTGCCGAGTTCGTCGCGCAACAAGCACAGCGCGTTGAGCGCGCACACCGCGGCGGCTTCGTACGCCTCGTCGACCGACACGGTGTCCCCGACCACACCGACGCAGGTCAACCGACCGTCGATGCGCGGCAACGTGCCCGACGTGCGGGCGATGCCGCCCCACACCACCACCGCGTCGAGCGGGTCGTGCGGCCGGTGCGGCCCGTGCAGCGTGAGGCCCAGTTCCGCGATGCGATCCTCAATCAGCCCCACGGCCGTCAGAGGAACTTCCGTGACAAGTTGCGGTTGCGAAAGTTGCTGATCAGGCCCAGATCGCGACCACAAAGTGGCTTGGAATGCGGGTTGGTCCGCCGCGCCCGACCCATTAGAGGATCGCGCCTGACTCCTTCATGGCGGCGATCTGGTCCCAGTCGTAGCCGAGCTCCATCAGCTCCAACTCGGTGTGCTCGCCGTGCTCCGGCGCCCGGGTGACGACGAACGGCGTCTCGTCGAACAGCGCGGGCGACGACACCATCTGGAACGGCTCTCCGTTGATGTCGGCCGTCGGTAGGTAACCGTTGGCGATGACCTGCGGGTCTTCGTACAGCTCGGCCAACGTCTGGTACGGCGCCCACACACCCGCAAACCCTTCGTACGCCTCGCGTAGCTCGGCGAGCGTGAGCTTGCTGAACGCGTCGTCGAGTTCCTTCTGCGCCGCCGCAGCGTTCTCGGCTCGTACACCCGCCTCGATGAAGCGCGGGTCCTCGGCGAGATCGGGACGGCCGAGACGCGTCACCCAGTCGGCCCAGAAGCGGTCGCCCTGCAGCAGCATCATGGCGACGAAGCGATCGTCCTTTGTCTTGTAGACGCCGACGCCGGGATTGCCCGGCGCGCCGCGCACCGGCGACGCCAGCCGCTCGATGCCGAACATCTTGTTCATGATCACCAGCGGCGACAGCTGCCACATGGCGGTGGCGAGCAGCGACACGTCGACGATCGAAGTCCCGCCGCCGCGCTCGCGCTTGACGAGCGCCGCCGCGATGGCGCCGGCGGTGGCCATGCCGCCCATCACGTCGCCGAAGGCCGGACCGACCTGACCGAGCGGGTATCCCTCTTCGCCCGGCGGCACGACCATGCCCATGCCGCCGCGGGCCCAGAACGACGCGCCGTCGAACCCACCCTTCTCGGCGTCGGGACCGAGCGGACCCTGGCCCGAACCGCGGGCGATGATGATGTTGGGGTTGCGGGCGCGGATGTCCTCGGTGTCGATCTTGAGCTTGCGCCGGATCGGTGGCAGGTAGTTCGTGAGGAACACGTCGGCGGTCTCGACCAGCTTCATCAACGCCTCGTGCCCGTCGGGATGCGTGATGTCGATACCGATCGACTTCTTGCCGCGGTTGGGCTGCTCGATCATGAAGTTGATCGCCGCCTTCCCGCCCGAGCCGGGGATGAGCCCCGACGTAATCAGCCCGCGCTGCGGATCACCGCTGACGGGGTGCTCGATCTTGAGCACCTCGGCGCCCCAGTCGACCAGCACCGCACCGCCACTGGGGATGAACATCCAACTGGCAACCTCGATGACGCGCACACCGTCCAGAGCCCCGCTCACCAGACCAGCTCCAGGTTGTCGATGGACCGCAGGCCCTGCGAGTAACGCAACTCGACGCCGTCTTTGATGGCGAAGTCCGGCACGGCCGCCAGCCACTCTTCGAGCGCCACCCGCAGCTCCATGCGCGCCAGGTGCGCGCCCAGGCAACGGTGGTTGCCGCCGCCGAACGCGAGGTGGCCCTTGGTGTCGCGGTGGAAGTCGACCTCGTCGGCGCGCTCCCACTGCTTCTCGTCGGTGTTCGACGAACCGAGGATGACCGACACCTGCGTGTGCGCCGGGATCGGGCAGCCGCCGAGTTCTGTGTCTTGGCTCGTGATGCGGATGACACCGGTCACCGGCGTCTCCCAGCGCAGCATCTCTTCAATCGCGTGATGGATCAGCGACGGGTCCTCGACCAGCTGCTTGCGGTGGTCGGGGTGCTGTGCGAGGTAGCTGATCATGCAGTCGAGCGACGCCGTCACCGTGTCGAGGCCGGCGAGGAACATCAGGTACAGGATGTCTTCGACTTGATCGTGCGTGAGTTGCTCACCGTCGACCGACGCGTCGAGCAGCATCGAGATGAGATCTTCCTTGCGATCCTTGTCGCGCTCGGCGATCGCTTCCTTCAACACCGCGTAGATCTTCTGGCCGGTGGCGTCGGTCATGGCGATGCGCTCTTCGTTGGTGCTCGCCGCCGGACGCACGATGCCGTCCTTCAACTCGATGAACTCCTTGGTGCGATCGACCGGCAGGCCCATCAGTTGCAGGAATACCGTCGACGGCAACGGCTCGGCAACGGACTCGTGGAAGTTGCAGCCGCCGTTGTCCTTCACGTTGTCGATGAGTTCCTTCACGAGTTCGCGCGTACGCGGGCTCGAGTTCGGCGACGGTCTCGCGCCCGAAGATCGGGTCGAGCAGGCGGCGGAAGTACTTGTGCCGCGGCGGGTCGATCTGCAGGGGGATGAGCGGGCGGACCTGACCGATCTGCACGGCGTCGACACCCGACGAATACACGTCGGGATGCATCAACACTTCGCGGATGTGCTCGGCGTTGCCGACCACGACCATGTTCATGTCTTCGATCATGTCGACGACGGCGCCGACTTCGCGCAGACCCTTGAAGAGCTGCTGCGGGTGGGCGAGGGCCTCGAGGTCCATGCCCTCCATGTCGCCAAGGTTCATCATGGCGGCGAATCTAACAGTCGTGTCATATTTCGGCGACCGCGTCGACTAACCCCCACGCGAGGGCCGTCTCGGCGTCGATTGGCTGCCGCGACAGACCAAGCCGCAGCATCCGTTCCTGGCCGATCCGCGCCGTCATGCTGACGGTGCCACCGGCGCCCGGGATCAGTCCGAGGCTTAGTTCGGGCAAGGCGAAGGTCGTGTCGGGCGTGGCCACGACGCGCCACGCGAACGCCGGCAACTCGATGCCGCTGCCGTAACACGCGCCGTGCACGAAGAACGTGACGCGGTCAGCCACTTTGGTGATAGCCGCGCCGATCGACGTCTGCAGGCGGATGGTGTGCGCTTCTTCGGGCGACGGGAACGTGCCGAACTCGTCGAGGTCTCCACCGGCGCAGAACGACGGGCCGGCGCCGCGCACCTCGACGCGCAGTGTCGGGTCGGCGGCGGCGATGGCGAACGCGTCGAGCAGTCCGTCGCGCACGTCGACGCCGAGCGCGTTGCGCCGTTCGGGACGGTTGAGGATGACGTGCAACACG
This sequence comes from uncultured Actinomycetes bacterium, assembly GCA_963722185.1. Taxonomy (GTDB): domain Bacteria; phylum Actinomycetota; class Acidimicrobiia; order Acidimicrobiales; family JACCXE01; genus JACCXE01. The sequence goes on from CAVRKD010000002.1 coordinate 36,704, forward strand.
TCGCCGTGACGATCGATCATCACCGCTGGTTCGGCGTTCGGCGTCTTCGGCTTGACGGGCGTGGCGGAGCGCCACGCGGCGAACTCCGGTCCGGCCTGCAGCGCCGAGTACACGAGCGACTCGGCGACTAGTCCCTCGTCGACCGACGGGAACGGCGCACTCGCCATCAGTACTTCGTACGCCGTCGACGCCAGTGGCCAGCGCCGCCGGGTCTCGGCGATGGCGTCGTCGACGGAATCCACGACCATGATTGTGCCGTGCGTAGCGACCGCCGAGTCAGTGCGAACGGCCGGAGCTACCTCCTGCGCGCCGCCGACGGCTGGATCTGCGTGTCGCTCGCCCGCCCGTCCGACCTCGAATCGGTCCCCGCCTGGATCGGCGTCGACGCCGATCCCGACGCCATCGCCGCCGCCGTCGGCGCCGCCGTCGCCCAGCACACCACCGCCGAACTCGTGGACCAAGCCGTCCTGCTCGGCATGCCCGTCGCCGCTGTCGGCGAATGGACCGGTCCCGCCGTCGTCCACACAGTTCTGAGTAGGTCTTCTCCGCCTATGCCGGTGAAGACCTACTCAGAACGCGTTGTGCTCGACCTGTCGTCGTTGTGGGCGGGTCCACTTGCCGGCCAGAAGTTGGCGGAGGACGGGGCGCGGGTCATCAAGGCGGAGTCGGTGCAACGACCCGACGCATTGCGCGACGGGCGACCCGACCTCTACGACGAGCTCAACCACGCCAAGGAACGCGTCGTGTTCGACTTCCACGAACCCGGCGCGCTCGAAGCAACTCATCGCCAACGCCGACGTCGTCATCGAATCGTCGCGCCCGCGCGCGCTCGAACAACGCGGCATCGCCGCTGCCGACTGGCTCGCCCGCGACGACGGCCCCCGCGTGTGGGCCAGCATCACCGGTTACGGACGCACCGTCGACCGCGTCGCCTTCGGTGACGACGCTGCGGTCGCCGGCGGACTGGTCGCGTACGACGAAGACGGCGCTCCCATGTTCAAGGGCGACGCCATCGCCGATCCGCTCACCGGAATCGCGACATACGACGCAATTCGCGACGCGCTCACCGCGGAAACACCTTCCTTACTGGACATTTCCATGGCCGGTGTGGCGGCTCTGCATGCTTCCAAACTGCACCACCCCCAGGAGTAGCCTGGCCCTATGGAACAGGTGCGTTGGGACACCCATCCGAAACTTCGGCGACCCGTGTTGATCGCCGCGTTCGAAGGGTGGAACGACGCCGCTGAGTCGGCGTCGGGCGCGGTCGAATACCTCGGCTTGTCGTGGAACGAACGCACCTTCGCCACCATCGATCCCGAAGAGTTCTACGACTTCACCGTGGTGCGCCCCAACGTGCGCTTGATCGACGGGAAGATGCGCGAGATCGAATGGCGCACCACCTCCTTCGCCGCCGCGGCCGCCACGGGTTCGGATCACGACGTCGTGCTCGGTCACGGCATCGAGCCGAACAACCGCTGGCGCACGTTCTGCGACAACGTCATCGGCGTCGCTCAAGAACTCGACGTCGAACTCGTGCTGACGCTCGGCGCGCTCGCCGCGGAAGTCCCCCACTCGCGCCCCGTGCAGGTGACGGGCACGGGTTCGGATCCCGAACTCATCGAAGCACTCGGGCTGCGTCGCTCGCGCTACGAAGGCCCGACCGGCATAGTCGGCGTGCTGCACACCCGTTTCGCCGCCGCCGGCATCAAGTCGGCGTCATTGTGGGCCGCAGTGCCGCACTACGTCAGCCAGCAGCCCTCACCCAAAGCCACGCTCGCGCTCGCTCGCCGCGCCGCCGACATCATCGGTGCGTCGCTTCAGCCGACCGACCTCGAAATCGCCGTGGCGTCCTACGAGCGCCAGGTCGACGAGATGATCGAAGCCGACGAAGACATCGCCAGCTACGTGCACGGCCTCGAGCGCGTCATCGACGACGGCGAGATCGACGACGATCCCGACCGCTTCGACATCGCCGCCCAGGCCGAACGCTTCCTCCGCGAACAGCGCGGGAATTAGGCCTAGCGGCTAGTTCCGCAGGCCGCATCGCGGCCTAAAGGCCTGAATCTCTGGCTCGCTCCGCTCGCTAATACCCCGGAGCGAAGCGCGGCCACGGGCCGCGCTTGCTCGTAGATCCGACCTAGCCGCAGCGCGATCTCGTCGCGGTGGCGAGGGGCGTTGATCTGCAGTCCGACGGGCAAGCCGTCCGACGTCACGCCGGCGGGTACCGAGATGGCCGGGTTCCAACACAGGTTCGCCGGCATGCAGAACGGTGTCGTGAGCGCGGGTCCGACGTCTTTGCCGTTGATGACCGACGGCGGCGGACCCGCCGCGGGGAACGCCGGCACGGCCGTCGTCGGGCAAAGAATGACGTCGACGTCTTCGTACAACTTGGCCCACGCTTCTTCGAGCTTGAAGCGGTAGCGGAAGCGACGGGCCACGCCGGGCGCGGTGAGGTTCTCGGTCTGCTCGTAGGGGATGCGGACGAAGCCCATGAGGTCGCCCTTGCGGTCGGGCCACATGCCCTCGTCCAGGCTCAACCACTGCTCGACCGCGCCGGCGCTCAGCCAGGTGCGCACGGGATCGGGCAGGTCGATGTCGATGCCGGCGAACGGTCGGCCGAGCGCCTTGAACAAGATCGCGCGCGACGGCCTCGACCAGTTCGGCCAACTCGGGATCAACGGTGCCGAAGCCCAGGTCGGGCGAGTAGGCGACGCGCAGATCGGATACGTCGAGCGTTTCGATGGCGTCCTCGTAGTTGACCGTCGGCGGCGGCAGCGTGGTGCGGTCGACATCGGCGGGGCCGGCGGTCACGTCGAGATGACGGGCGGCGTCGCGCACCGTCGTGACCTCCACGCCGTACACCGACGTCTGCGAAATCGCCGGGAACGGATGCGGGATGCGGCCAAAGCTCGGCTTCATGCCGACGAGACCGGAGAACGCCGCGGGAATGCGGATCGAGCCGCCACCGTCGCTCGCCGTCGCCATCGGGACGAGACCGGCGGCCACCGCGGCCGCCGAGCCGCCGCTGGAACCGCCGGGCGTGCGCTCGAGGTTCCACGGGTTGCGGGTCGTGCCGAAGGCCTTGGTGTGCGTGAAGGCGACGGTGCCGAACTCGGGCGCGGCGGTCTTGCCGAGCACCACGCAGCCGGCGGCGCGCAGCCGCGCCATGTGGATCGAGTCGGCCTCCTGCGGCGGCGAGTCCTTGAACAGCAACGACCCGTGCGACGTCGGCAACCCGCGCGCGTCCTCGAGATCCTTCACCCCAATCGGTACGCCGGCGAACGGACCGGGATCGCGCCCGGCGGCGACGGCTTCGTCCACCGCGGTGGCGGCGACGCGCGCAGCGTCCTCGTCGAGCACGACGAAGGCGTTGAGCGCGTCGTTGTGTTCGGCGATGCGGCCGAGACACTCGTCGAGGATCTCGGTGGCCTTCAGCTCACCGGCACGAACAGCTTCGGCAATCTCGATGGCAGTGCGCATCCGCGGAACAATACGAGGGAGCGAACGCCAGAGAGCGACCGGTTGACCACGGCCTGCGTGGCCGGGGAACGCTAAGAGATCGCGCCGTACCGGGCGAGCACCGCTTCGGCGTCGGGCGCCACCGTCTTGAGCGCCGCCAGTAGGGACGCCGGCGTAGCGACCCGGTACGCGTTGGCGGCGACGTAGCGCGCCAGCGCGCAGTCGACCGCCTCGCGCGACACGCCGAGCGCCGCCAGCGCCTGCAGGCCTTGCACGTAGACGCCGCGGTAGTAGCTGCTGCGATGCGACTCCCAGAACTTCATCGGCTCGCCGAGATGGCCGCGGGCGTCCGCCGGAACGCTGCGGTTCACGAACGACGAGTGGGTGCCGTTGATCTGCGCCTCGGCCCACGTCGCCAGTCCCTCGTCGAGCCACGGGTCGCGGCCCTGGTTGCTGCCGACCAGTCCGTAGAACCACTCGTGGGCCACCTCGTGCGGCGTCGTCCGCTCGTTGGTGCTCGGCCCTTGCATCACCAGGCCGGGGTACTCGATGCCGCCGCGCATGCCCGGCGTAAGCACCAGGTTGTAGGCCGGCCACGGATACGAGCCGTAGCGCTTGATCAGCGCGTCAAGCGACGCCGTCACCTTCGACAAGTACGGCGACGCCGAACCGGTCATCGACTTTTCGATGCCGACGGTGACGGGCAGCTCGCCGACGCTGCCCTGCACGAGGGTGAACTTGCCGATCACCGCCGCCCAGTCAGGCGCGGCCTCGATGTGCCACTGGTTCGGGCTGACGGCGAGACCGCTCGCCAGCACTTGCAGCCCCGCGGGTACGTCGAGGCGCACGTCGAAGTTGGCGTGCACCGACAGCGACGCCTCGGCGAACGCGGAGGTCGGCGGCTCGAGGGCCCACCCCACACCCGGCTCCCACGGCAGCAACGGCAACCACGAACCGAGGCGAACGACGTCGCCCTGACGCGTCAGGCGGTCGTCGGAGCCGACCGGCAGCGTCACCGTGAAATGGACGCGGAAGCGGATCTTCTTGTTGGCCGTCAAGGGCGCGTCGATGTAGGCGGTGGTCGGATTGGCCAGCTTCAGGTCGTGGATCACGCCGTCGACATACGCGCCGGCGAGTTGGATCTTGCCTCCGTGCGAGGCCGAGTCGGGACCGTTGGGCCACAAGCGCATGTACACGCGGTCGGTCGCCTTGTCGGGCGTGAAGTCGGCGAACAGCTCACCGCTGACCAGGTTCGCGCCGTCGGCGTAAGTGGCCGCTACTTCGTAGGACGTGCGGTCGCGCCGCGGTTCGACGCGCTTCAACGCCGATGCATCGCACCCGCCGGCCGCGATGTTCGTCGAGCTCGTCGAGGTCGCGGACGACGCGACCGTCGTGGTGGTGCTCGACGACGACGTGGTCGTTGGCGCGGCGGCGCGTGGTTTGTCGTCGCCTTTGCACGCGCCAACGGCGACGAGTAACAGGAACGCGGCTAGTGCGCGCCTCAACGCATGAACAGGCCGCCGTCGACGACCAGAACCTGCCCCGTGATGTAACTGGCCTCGTCGCTCAACAGGAAGCACACCGGCGCGGCGACCTCCCACGCCGTGCCCTGGCGCTTGAGCGGCACAGGTGTGCGTTCGCGCGACGGCCGGCCACCCGACGCCACGCGTCCGAGCGGCGTGTCGATGAGCCCGGGGCACACCACGTTGGCGCGCACACCGCGGCCGGCCATCTCCGCCGCCACATGGCGGCTCAGGCCGAGCAACGCCGCCTTGGTGGTGTCGTACACCGGGATGCGGCTACCCGGGTTCAGGCCGGCCACCGACGAGATGAACACGATCGCCGAGCCTTCGCCGAGGTGTTCCTTGGCCGCCTGGCACACGAGGAAGTGCGCCCGCAGGTTCACGTTGGCCACCAGGTCCCAGTCCTCAACGGTGGTCCCCTTCAAGCCAACTCCGGCGCCGATGCCGACGTTGAGCACGATGCCGTCGATGCCGCCAAGCGCATCCACCGACTCACGCACCAGCGACGCGCACGCCTCGGGGTCCGACACGTCGGCGCCGATCACCACCGCCTTGCCGCCTTCGTCGGCGACGAGGCCCGCGGTGGCCGATGCGGCTTCGGTGCTCACGTCGACGCAGGCGACCGACGCGCCTTCGCGCGCCGCCAGTACGGCGATGGCGCGCCCGTTACCGATCGGCTGTTCGGGATCGTCGGTAATGCGCGTGCCCGCGCCCACCACGACGATCTTGCGGCCGTCGAGTCGGCTGCTCACGACGCCGGAAACCCTTCGACACCTTTGTCCCGCTGTACTTCCAACGAGTTCAACAGCATCGAGACGAGGTGGTACTGGCCGACCACCATCAGCAGCTCGATGATCTGCTTCCTGTTGTAGCGCTTCTCCAGGGCGGCGTAGGTGGCGTCGCTCAACTTGGAGTCGGCGTGCAGCTCGTCGGCCGCGGTGATGAGCAGCAGGTCGTCGTCGTTCCAACCAGCGGCGGAGGGTTCGAGCGTCGTGGCCTCGATGTCCTTCTCCGTCATCCCGACCGCGAGGCCGATGGCCTTGTGCTGGCCCCACTCGTAGTCGGACTGGCAGTTCCACCCCGTCCGCAGGATGACGAGCTCGCGCTCGCGCGGATCGAGCTCGCCGCCGTACAGCAGCACGCCGCCGAACTCCGACCACTTCTTGAGCAGCCGCGGGTGATGCCCGAGGGTCGTGAAGATGTTGAGCGCGCTGGACATGTTCCCGCCGAGCGCAGTCAGCAGCTCGCTCGTCCTGTCGTCGCATTCCTCGGGCGTGATCGGTGCCATGCGTGGTTGACCCATGAGCGTCAGTCTGTACCGCTACGTTCGGGTAATGCCGAGCGCCCGGGTGCCGACGTGCGTGTGGCGGGCGACCCACGAGTTGGTCGTCGCCCTCGACGAGCGCTTCGGCGAGCCGATCGACACCTACGTCAACGGCTCGCAGGTGTGGCTGCGCGAGGACGGCGGCGACGACGTGGTCTTCGAATGGCGGCTGCATCCCGTCGCCGGATACGTGCGCCCGCCGGGCGTGACGACCGAGGAAGTCTTCGGAACCGTGGCGCTCGCCTTCGCCACCGACGCCACGCCGCCTGCACCGCTGACTGCGCTGTGGGACGGACTCGAATGCTTCCCGGCCTACGGCGCAGAGATCGAACCGGCGACGCTCGCCGCAGCCGCCACCGCCGCGCTGGGCGTGGCGCCGGACGCGTTCGGCCTGGTCGACCACGAGGCGATCGCCGACGCCTGGGAGAAGTCCCGCGGCGCCACGAGCATTGCGGCGGCGTTGTTCGGCCAGCTCAACACGTAGCTACACCTCGGAACTCCCGAACGTGTCACAACCGCGCACGCTCGACGCCTGTCGATAGCCCTTGAGGAACCACGTCTGGCGCTGCTCCGACGAGCCGTGCGTCCACGATTCCGGATTGACCTGACCCTGCATCTGTTCCTGGATGCGGTCGTCGCCGATGGCTGAAGCGGCGTCGAGCCCGTCGCGAATGTCGGCGTCGGTGAGTTCCTCGATGTAGCCGGTTTCGACCGCGCCCTGCGCCCACAAGCCAGCGAGGCAGTCGGCCATCAGCTCGACGCGCACCGCCGAACTCTGCGGCCCGGTATCGCCGCTCCGGCCGCGCTCCAACACGCCGATCAGGTTTTCGACATGGTGGCCGTACTCATGTGCGATCACGTACGCCTCGGCGAAGGGACCGCCGCTGGCGCCAAACCGCGACCGCAGTTCGTCGTAGAACCCGAGGTCGATGTAGATCTGCTGGTCGAGCGGGCAGTAGAACGGGCCGACGGCGGAGGACGCGTTGCCGCACCCGGTGTTCACACCGTTGGTGAAGAACACGGTCTTCGCTGCGCGGTAGCCGTCGAGTTCTGACTGCCAGAACTCCTGCACGCTGTTGATAACGCCCACGATGCGGCAGTCGTCGCGCTGGTTGGCGTCCTCGCCGGTCGTACACGACACCGAGAGATCGGACTCGCGCTTCCTGTCCCTGGCCGAGTTGCAGCCCCGACGAATCGCCGCCGCCGAGCAGCTGGATGACCAAGAAGATGACGCCGACAATCCCACCACCGCCAATGGCGAGCGGGCCCATGCCGCGCCGATCCGATACCTGCGAGGTGTCTAGCTGAGCTCCACGACGAAAACGCATGGAGTCCGTGTACCCATCAAGTGGCGTCGCCCTTCCATACGGGGTCGCGCGGCGGGTCGAACACGACCTCGAGCGGGTGCCCGTCGATCGCCGCGAAGGCCTGGTCACCCCAACGGTCGAAGCCGACCAGCGGCTGCGGCAACGAATCGCGGGCAAAGAAGCCGACGTCGCGCGTCTCGAGCGGATGCGGTCGCAATTCGCCGCCGATGACGCGGCACTGGAACACCAACGAGTACAGCGGGACACGCGTGAACTGGTTCCGCACGCCGTCGATCACGGCGATGATGCGGACGGGTTCCACGTCGATGCCCGTCTCCTCGTGCACCTCCTTCACGACGACTTCGGCTGGCGAGTAGCCCATGTCGCACCAACCGGTCGGGTACAGCCACACGCCCGAATCGGCGCGTTGGATCAGGAGCAACTCGCCCTTCTCGTTTCCGACGACCGCACCGACGGCGAGCTTGGGCGTCACGTAGCCGGGCACGCCCTTGCCGACGGCCTTCATCCACTCGCCGGCCCACTCGCTCGCCGGTCGCTCCTCGGCCACCGCGGCGCGCATGTCGGCAGCGACGTTGAGGATCTCCTGGAACCGCTCCTGCTCGTACAGCGAGGTCGTGAAGGCCAAGCCGGTCCGGGCGATGCCGCTGAGCGCTTCGCTCCAGCGCACCAAGTCCTGTTCGTCGGCCATCGGTGCTCGACCCTACGCGAACAGTTCGGCGACGCGGCCAAAGAACGCCGACCGCGCCATGGCGACGATGCCCGCGGCCTTCGCGGCCTGCATGGTGTCGGTGTCGACGTGCGACGCGAACCCGTACACCGTCGCACCGCGCGCGGCGGCCCGCGAGGCCGCGTCGAGCGCACCGGGACGCGACAGGTCGACCGCCACCACGTCACCCGGACCTAGCCCAGCGATGGAATCGATTGCATCGGCGGAGTTCACGACCATCAGATCGGCGACGCCGTTCAGCTTGGAACGGTCCATCAGATCGGGAACGAAGGCGACGCGCACCGGCCCATGCTGACAACAATTACCGACTGCATGCGCATCGCCGCCCTGTCCGTCTTCGAAGGCGTGATCTATCACTGCCATCCGCTCGACCTGCACAACCCGTGCAAGCCGACGCTGGAAGTCGACGCTCGCACGCAGCCCGGCGATCTCGACGCCGGACCACTTCTGCTCACCGTCGCCGACTACGTACGCATGATCGGCGACGCCAACGCCGCGCGCTGCATCAAGTTGCTACGCGACGCCGGCCGCATCACCAAGTGGATGGGCGTCGACCACATCGCCTTTCCAACCTGGACCGCGATCGTCCACGACGACGAGTAGCTACTGCGCGTCTTGTACCGCGTCGAGGAGCGCCGGGGGAACGTCGTCGATCTCGCAGGACAGGCGCATGCGCCCGTCCTCCACGCTGACCTCGCCGACGCAGGGGACGAAGTCCGTCGCCGGGATCAGCAAGCTGAACGACCGTCCGAGCGCGCCCGTCAACGACAGCCGACCGTTGGTCACCTTCGGCGTTACCTGCACGTTCTTGCCCAAGACGGTGACGGTGATGACGCCGTCGTCCATTTTCACCGGCACGCGCAACGCCTCGCCGAGCGCTTCCTGGGTGACGGTGGCGGTCACGGTGCCGTGGTCGATGGCGGTGATGCGCGCCTTGCGATCGTTGAAGAGTCGACCGCGGTCGAGATGGACACCGCGCAGGTCGATGTCGACTTCGGCGAAGGCCAACACGTCCGCCTGGATGTTCTCCAGGTGGACGTCGGCCTTGCTCACCTCGCCGCCGAGCAGCAGCCGCGGCAGGAAGGGAAACCCACCGATCGACGCCGACACGCTCGTCTCGGGCGGCGCCTCCTGCTGGGCGCGCGTGTTGACGGTCGCCTCCACGAATTGGCGGCTGGCGACGTCGGCACCCACGAGCACGGAGAGGACGACGCCTAGGAGGATGAGTCGACGGGTCACGAACGCATTGTGGTCGACTGGCGACCGGCCTACGGTGCACGCATGGCCGATGCATGGGTTTGCCCGGAGTGCGGGATCGACTATGGAACGTTGCACCCGCCGTTCGCGATCAACACGCTCAAGAGCCTCCCCCGGCGTTACACCGAAGCGCTCGAACCGCGTGGCGACGAGGACCACGAAAAGATCATTCGCACGCGCCCCGCGCCCGAAGTGTGGTCGGCAATGGAATACGCGGCGCACGTCGCCGACTTGATGGAAGCCTTCACTACCGTCGTCCGACGCATGTACGCCGAAGACAACCCCGACCTCAGTGACGCGTTCCGAGACGAGAACGAACAGGCCGCAACCGACAAGTACAACGAACAGGACAAAGCGGCGGTGTTGGCGCGTCTTTCCGACGGCGTCGACCGGCTGGTTGACGCGGCGGGCGATGTCGACGCCAACGGTTGGACACGCATGGCGTCGTTCGGCTGGGGCGACCGCGACCTGCTCACGATGCTGCAGAACAGCGTCCACGAAGGCGTGCACCACCTTCAGGACATCGAAAAAGGGTTGGCCAAGGTCCGCGCCGCATAACCTCAAGCCGTGCGGAGTTGGAAGGTACTGGCGCGCGCCAGCACAGCTCTCGGCATCCTGGCAACGCATCCCGCGACGTCGCACGCGCAGTCGGCGCCGGCGCTCATCCCGGCGGTTCAAATCGACGGGCGCGGGCACGGCCACGGCGTCGGTATGGCGCAGGACGGCGCGCTCGCCATGGGAACCGCCGGCGCCAACGCGAGGCAGATCCTGGGCCAGTTCTATCCCGGCACGACGATCGGTAAGGGCAGCGGCAACGTGCGCGTGCCCGTGCTCACCGGCAACAACATCGAGTTGGTGTTTCCCGAAGGCGGCGACATCGGTAGTTCTTCGTCGTCGGTGCGCGTCGCGCCCGGCGGCACCGCGCTGCTGTATCGCGACGGTGACGGGACCCGCGTAAGAACGGGCGCCGCGCCCGCGCCGACAACCACCACGTCGAGCGCGCCGACGACCACGTCGACCGCACCGGCGTCGACCACAACATCGACCTCGACGTTGCTCCCCGGCCCGCGACGGGAGAGGGCACCCAACTCGCCGCCGACAACGGTCACGTCGACACCCGGGCCGGCAGCGACAACCACCTCGACGACGCAGTCCGCGTCAGCGGCGTTCTTCTCCGGGCCAATCACCGCGACCCCCACGGGTGCTGGCCGTGTCGGGCTCACCGCGCGCAACCGCCGCTACCGAGGAATCATGGACATCGCTCCTGTCGCGGGGGCGCTCCGCGTCGTCAACCAGGTCCCGGTGGAGACCTACCTGCGCGGCATGGGCGAAGTCCGCAACCCGAACTGGCCCGCCGCCGGGCTACAAGCGCAGGCCATCGCCGCCCGTACCTACGCGCTGCGGGCGATGTCTTTCGGTGGCGAGCTGTGCGACACCCAGCGCTGCCAGGTCTACATCGGCTCCGACGCCGAGTACGCGGCCATGGACAAGGCCGTCGCCGCCACCAGCGGCCAGGTGCTGATGTACGGGAATTCCCTGGTCTCGGCGGTGTATTCAGCCAATGCGGGTGGCTACACCGCCGATCGCGAGGAGGGGTTCGGATTGGTCGGGACGTCGCACCCGTACCTCCGGGCGGCGCCGTATCTCACCGGCAACCGCGACGAGTGGACCATCACGATCGCGCTGAAGGACGTCGCCCGGCGCCTCAGCTACTCCGGCGAGGTCACGGCGGTGAACGTCGTCAGGCGCGGACCTTCGGGCCGCGCCACGTCGCTCAGCCTCGTCGGCAGCAAGGGTGAGAAGACGGTGTCGGGCCTCGACTTCGACGCCGCCCTGGGTCTGCGGTCCACGCTCTTCACGTTGCGCGGCGTGATGGCACAAACCGTGGCGACGGTGAAAGGCGGCTCGACGTTGCAGGCGCCGCCGGAACAGGCGCCGGCGCTCGCCGGAGCGCTCGGCGCCGGTGGCGACGTGGCGCCGCGCTCGGCCGCCATCCCCGTCCGCCTCGATCAGCCCGTCGGCGCGGGCGACGAGGTCGGCTTCGCGTCACTGGTTGCGGCCGCACTATGGGGTGCGGTCGTGGTCAGCGCCTTCCGGTGGCGACGCCGGGCCCGCGCCGCCATCCACAACGTCTTGTCGTAACCGCTACGCCGCCGGGTTGCGACGCCCCCACTCGGCGATCATCGCCAGGCGTTCGGCCACCGGCGGATGCGAGTGGTTGAGTCGCTTCCACAATGACGGCGTGAGGTCGCTCAGGCTCTCGGTGTAGAGCTGACGCATTGCCAACTTCGCCGACTCGGGATCCGGCACCGCTTCGAGGCCGAACAGGTCGGCGTCGCGTTCATGTGACCGCGATATGTACGCGGAGAGCAGGCCGGTCACCAACCCCGGAATGGAGAACAGGAAGAAGAAGATCGGGATCGCGCCCGGATCGTGGATCGTGTCGACACCGGCGAAGTCGAGTACTCGCTGGTTCTCGACGATGAGCTTGAGCACCGCGAAGTCGACGAGGAGCAGCGCCACGAGGATTGGAATGAACCGCATGATGTGCCTGCGCCGCCAGTGCCCGATCTCGTGGGCGCACACCCAACGAACCTGCTCGCGGGGCCACTCCAGCATCGTGTCGAACACGACCATGCGGCGGGTCTTGCCCATGCCCGAGACGTACGCGTTCTTGCGCACGTCGCGCTTGGACTCGTCCGCCATCTCGACCTTGTCGATATCCGCGCCGACGCTGTGCGCTACGGCGACGATGTCGGCGTGGAGGTCCTCGTCGGGGATCTGGGTGAACTTGTTGAACAGCGGCGCGATGAACTTCGGATAGATCAAGGCGAAGCCGACTTGCAGCAGCGCCATCATCGCCCAGCCAACGATCCACCACGCATCGGTGCCGCGGATGATGAGCCACAACAGCACGAAGATCACGCCGTTGAGAATCGAACCGATGAGGAGACTCTTGGCGAGGTCGCTGAAGAAGAGTCCCGGTGTCATCTTCGAGAACTCCCACTTCTTGTCGTAGACCATCTGCCGCCACCAGCTGAACCCGGTGTTCTCGACCAGGCCGATCGCCGTCAGCACCGCCATCACCAGCAGAACTTCGAGCACCCAGTTGTTGATGTTCAGATCGTCGAGCAGGTTTGGAATGAAGTGCGACCAGATGACGGCGATGTCGATCACCAGGTTCACGAGGATCTGGATCGCGTTCACAATCTTCAGCGGCTTGGTGTACCGCTTCGCCTTGGCGATCTCTTCCGGATCGAACCACTCCTCCGGCTTCGCCTTGAACGCCCGCCACGGCGAAATGCCGCTGCGCGACGGATTGATCGTGCGAACCTCAGTTGCCCCAACTGTTGTCATGCGCGCACGATACGCGTACCGACGCGAGAGTGCCCCCCATGTATTCGGCGAAGCAACGCTATAAGAAGCCCTTCTGGAGCACCCTGCTAGGAGGTGATGTCTCCTCCGAGATAGGCAGCCCGCACGGAGTCGTCTTCGAGCAAGTCGGCCGCCGGCGCGCTCTTCACGATCCGACCCGTCTCCAGCACGTAGGCGCGATGGGCGCGCCGCAACGCCTGCGCGGCGTTCTGCTCCACGAGCAGGATGGTGGTGCCGCTAGCATTGATCTCGCTCACGATGTCGAAAATCTGGCCGACGAGCACGGGTGCCAGACCCATCGACGGCTCGTCAAGCAACAGCAGCCGCGGGTGGCTCATCAGCGCTCGCCCGATCGCGAGCATCTGCTGCTCGCCACCTGACAGCGTCCCGCCTGCCTGTTTCCGGCGTTCGGACAGTCGCGGGAACAACTCGAACACTCGGTCGTAGTCCGCGGCCGGCGGGCGGCTCCGGCGCGAGTACGCGCCCATGTCGAGGTTCTCGGTGACCGTCATGCCGGGGAAGATGCCGCGGCCTTCGGGGGCCTGGCAGATGCCCCGTTCGACGAGGCGGTGGGGTGCGACGCCGACGATGTCTTCGCCGTCGAAAACGATCGAGCCCGAAGTGACCGGCCGGACACCGGAGATGGTCTTCAGTGTCGTGGTCTTGCCCGCGCCGTTGCCTCCGATGAGCGTGACGATCTCGCCTTCGTCGACGGTGAGCGACACGCCTTTGAGGGCGGCGACCTTGCCGTAATGCACTTGTAGATCGGTCAGCTCAAGCAGCATCTGTGGGCACTCCCAGATACGCGGCGATGACGTTCGGGTCGTTCTGGATTTCGGCCGGAGTCCCTTCGGCAATCTTCAGTCCGAAGTCGAGCACCGCGATGCGGTCACAGATCTGCATGACGAGCCCCATGTCGTGTTCGATGAGCACCACCGTCAATCCACGCTCGCGGATCGCTCGGATCAACTCGATGAGCGAGCGTTTCTCGGACGGGTTCATCCCCGCGGCCGGCTCGTCGAGCATGAGCAGCTTCGGTCCCGTCGCCATGGCGCGGGCCACCTCGAGGCGGCGCTGGTCGCCGTAGGAGAGGTTGCGCGCGAGGTTGTCGGCTTGGCGCGCGATCCCAACGAAGTCGAGCAGCGCGAGCGCAGCGTCGCGGCCGCCGCGCTCTTCGGCACGATGGCGCGGCGAACCGAACAGGGCGCCGGGCACGCTCGTGTGGTGCTGGGCGTGGGTTCCGACTATGACGTTTTCGAGCGCGGTCATGCTCGGGAACAGGCGAATGTTCTGGAACGTCCGTGCCACTCCCGCGCGGGTGACGGCGTGCTGCTTCCTCCCGACGACGGACTCGCCGGCGACGCGGATGTGGCCGCGGGTCGGCTGGTACACGCCGGTGACACAGTTGAACAGCGTTGTCTTGCCCGCGCCGTTCGGTCCGATGATGCCGAAGATCGAGCCGGCCTCCACGATCGTGGAGACGTCTTGCAGCGCGACGATGCCGCCGAACTGGATCCTGACCTCGTCCAGCACGAGGATCGGCTCGCCGGGAGCAACGTGGCTGTCGAGGATCACGTCATCGGCCGTTGGCCCTGATGGCGGCGCGACGGTTGTGAGCTCGGTGTCTTCGGCGACGGCGACGGCGTCGGCGCGGTCGGGAGTGAGCTCGGCGGCGCGCTGTCGGCTCGGCAGGAGCCCCTGCGGACGGAAGATCATCATCGCGACGAGGAGGAGGCCGAACAACAAGAGCCGGTACTCGGTGATGTTGGTGGCGTTGCCGCCAGTGATGGTGTTGAGCCACCGCAGCAACGTCTCGCCCGCGGCGGCCTGCCGCAGGTACTCGGGCAGAAATGCGATGGCGAACGCACCAACGATCACTCCCGGCGTCGAGCCCATTCCACCCAGCACGACCGCGGCCAGGATCAGGATCGAGATGAGCAACTCGAACTGTGGAGGATTGATGAAGTTGACCTTGCTGGCGTAGATCCAACCGGCGAGACCGCCTGTCGACGCTCCCATCGCGAACGCCCACAGCTTCATGCGGAACGTGTCGACACCCATGGCCTCCGCCGCGTCTTCGTCTTCACGGATCGCGGCCCACGATCGCCCGACGCGGGAGCCAGTGAGCCGCCAGACCATCACGAGCGCGAGCGCGACGGCGACCAAGGTGAGGAGGTAATACGGGTAAGGCCGTCCGGCGAATTCGAACCCGCCAACCCTCGCCGGGTGCGGAATCGGGCTGAGGCCGCGCGACTCGCCGAGCGAGTCGGTGTTCTGCGCCACGATGCGCACGATCTCTCCGAAGCCGAGCGTCACGATTGCCAGGTAGTCGCCCCGTAGCCGCAGGGTCGGCGCCCCGATGAGCACGCCGGCGATCATCGCAACGATCACAGCGACAGGTAAGGCCAACCATGGCTCCCATCCCGCGCCGCCACTTTCTGGTGGGAGCGTGAGTTTGGCCGTCGTGTACGCGCCCACGGCGTAGAACGCCACGTAGCCGAGGTCGAGCAAGCCGGCCTGCCCCACCACGATGTTGAGGCCGAGCGCCAACAGCACGTAGAGACCGACGGGCGAGAACAAAACACTTACCCAGTACCGGCTCAGTCCGAGCGGCGCGACCGCCGCGATCAGCAGCGCCGCGCCGACGAGGGCGAGTTTCGCCAGTGCCGGCAGCCGCGTCCACCGCTCACGCATCGTGTTCATAACCGTCGCTGGTCGCATCATGCGCGTGCCCTCGCCGCCGTCTCACCGAGCAGACCCGTCGGGCGGAACATGAGCACCAACACGAGCACGGTGAAGGCGAACACGTCTTTCCACTCGCCACCGAGCACGGTCTGACCGTAGGTCTCGAGCAGGCCGAGCAGCAGTCCACCCAGGAGCGCGCCCCGCACGTTGCCGATGCCGCCGAGCACCGCGGCGGTAAAGGCTTTGATGCCGGGAAGGAAGCCGATGTTGAACCGCGCCACCTCGAAGAAGATGCCGTAGAGGAACCCGGCGGCACCCGCCAATGCCCCACCGAGCAGGAACGTGATCATGATGACGCGGTCGGTGTTGACGCCCATGAGTGACGCCGTCTCGCCGTCTTGCGCCACGGCGCGCACGCCGCGGCCGACTCGCGACCGCGCCACGAACCGCTCGAGGGCGATCATGAGAACGACGGCGGCGACGAACACGAGCACCTTGTCGCTGCGGACATTCGCGCCTTCGAAACTGAACAGCCGCGTCTTCTCCAGCACGCGAGGAAAACCCAGTTCGTTGCGCCCGTACCGTATGGCGAACAACTCCTGGAGGAACAACGAGATGCCGATGGCCGTGATAAGCGCAGCGAGGCGCGGAGCGCCGCGGCGCCGGAGCGGCCGGTAGGCAATCCGCTCCATCAGCACCGCGGCCAACCCCGACACCACCATCGCGACCAGCAACACGAACACCAGCGTGCCGACGAGCGCGAAACCCGTTTTCGCCGGGTCGGCGACGTCGATGCCGATGGCGTGCATCGCGAACAGGCTGGTGAACACCCCGATCATGAAGATCTCGGAGTGCGCGAAGTTGATCAACTTCAACACGCCGTACACGAGCGTGTATCCGAGCGCGATCAACGCGTAGATCGACCCGAGCGTCAGCCCGTCAATCGTCTGCGGCCAGAACTCGTTGAACAGACGCTCGAAGTTGAACTCGATGCCGGACTCCTAGTCGAGGACGCTCGGTGAACCTATTTCACAAGGTCTCCCACGGTGCCGAGTTCGTCGAGCTTGCCGCCTTTCACCTCGTAGGCGTAGACGTCTTTGCTCTTGACGTTGCCGTTCGCCTCGAACTCGATCGTGCCGGCGACCCCTTCATAGGTTGTGAGGCCCTCGACGAACGTCAGCAGTTCGGCCCGGGTGTCGTTCCCGTCTTCCACGCCGTCGATGAGGATGCTGGCGGCGTCGTAGCCCTGCGTCGAATAGGTACCGGCATCGACGTTGTTGAGTTCCTTGTAGTCCTTGGCGAACTGGCCGAGGTCACCGGCGGCGTCTTCGGTCGCCAATCGGCACGCGCACGTCAGCTGCGAACCCTCGGCGCCGGCGGCGCCCGCCGAGCGGACGAAGCCGAGGTCGAGGGTTCCGTCGCCGCTGACGAACTTGGCGGTGACGCCTTCGTCGGTGAGCTGCTTCTTGAACTTGCCGGCCTCGGCGTAGTAACCGCCGTAGAACAGGATGTCGGGCTTCGCCTGGCTCACCTTGGTGACCGCGGCGGCGTAGGACTCCGCCTTCGGGTCGATCACGTCGGTCGCCAACGTGCGTACACCCGCCTTCTCGAGCAGGCCCTGCGTTCCGTCCGCCAGGCCTTTGCCGTAGTCCGAGTTGTCGTGGACGTACGCCGCAGTCTTCGCCTTGAGCACCTCCGTCACGTACTTCGTGACGCCCGCACCCTGTGCGTCGTCGTCGGGCACCAACCGGTGGAACACGGTCGCACCCGGGACGGTGTCCGGCAGGTTCGTGGCCGTCGCCGACGCGCTCACCATCACGAGCTGCTCGGTCTGCAGGTCGGGGATGACTGCTCTCGTCTCACCCGAGAACGTCGGACCGATGACGCCGAGCACCGACGCGTCGTCGATGAACTTGTCCTTCAACGTGGTGGCCTGCGCCGGGTCACCCTGCGTGTCGAAGGGCTTGAGGACGAAGTTGTACTCGTCGCTCTCCTCGTTGGCCTGCGCGAGTCGCAAGCTTGGCGCCGTTCTGGATGTTGATGCCGAGCGCCGCATTCGGGCCGGTGAGCGGTCCGACGAACGCGAAGGCGACCGTCTTCTTGCCGCCACCGGCGTCTGTGGTGTCGCTGGCGGTGTCGTCGCCGTCGTCGCCACAGGCGCCGAGGACGAGAATCATCGCCAGGATCGGGGCGAAGAACCGCCACTTGCGACGGGATCGGGCCATCATTGCCTCCTACAGGCTCATACCGGCAGGTTTGCCGGCGCTGATGTCATTGGCATAACGACGACAGACTATTCAAAGCGTGCATATGACGCCCGGATCGCGAGCGCAGATTCCCGCCGCCGATGAGGCCATCAACGCGAGAAGAAGCCCTTCCTCAGCACCCTGCTAGAAGTCCTCCATACCTCCGCCAGGCATCGCCGGAGCAGCCTCTTCGGGCTTGTCGACGATGACGGCTTCGGTGGTGAGGAACAGCGCGGCGATCGAAGCGGCGTTCTGCAGCGCGGAGCTCGTCACCTTGGTGGCGTCGGTGATGCCGGCCTTGAGCATGTCTTCGTAGTCGCCAGTGGCGGCGTTGAGACCCTCGGTCGGCTTCTTCAGGTTGCGCACGCGCTCGATGACGACGCCGCCTTCGAGGCCGGCGTTGA
Source organism: uncultured Actinomycetes bacterium (assembly GCA_963722185.1). Classification (GTDB taxonomy): domain Bacteria; phylum Actinomycetota; class Acidimicrobiia; order Acidimicrobiales; family JACCXE01; genus JACCXE01. Next base: position 55,032 of record CAVRKD010000002.1, read on the forward strand.
CGGCGATCTGCTTGAGCGGCTCTTCGACGGCCTTGGCCACCAAACGAGCGCCGGTGGCTTCGTCGCCTTCGAGCTTGTCGGCCACGTCGAGGATGCGCGCTTGGCTGCGCAGCAACGCCACGCCACCGCCGGGCACGACGCCCTCTTCGATCGACGCCTTCGCCGTGGAGACCGCGTCTTCGATGCGGTGCTTCTTCTCCTTCAGCTCAACCTCGGTCGCCGCGCCGACCTTGAGCACGGCCACGCCGCCGCTCAGCTTGGCCAGACGCTCCTGCAGCTTCTCGCGGTCGTAGTCGGAATCGGTGTTGTCGATCTCGGCCTTGATCTGGTTGACGCGACCCTTGACGTCGTTGGCGTCGCCGGCGCCTTCGATGATCGTGGTCTCGTCCTTGGTGATGACGACCTTGCGAGCGTGACCCAGCAGGCTGAGGTCGATGCTCTCGAGCTTGAGGCCGACTTCCTCGCTGACGACCTGACCACCGGTGAGGATGGCCATGTCTTGCAGCATTGCCTTGCGACGCTCGCCGAACCCAGGCGCCTTGACGGCGGCGGACTTGAACGTGCCGCGGATCTTGTTGACCACCAGGGTCGCCAGCGCTTCGCCTTCGATGTCCTCGGCGATCACGACTAGCGGCTTGCCGCCTTGCATGACCTTCTCGAGCACCGGCAGCAGGTCGCGCACGGCGGAGATCTTCGAACCGACGAAGAGGATGTACGGATCGTCGAGCACGGCTTCCATGCGCTCGGGATCGGTGACGAAGTACGGCGAGATGAAGCCCTTGTCGAAGCGCATGCCCTCGACGAACTCCATGTCCATACCGAAGGTCTGGCTCTCTTCGACGGTGATGACACCGTCCTTACCCACGCGGTCGATCGCCGTGGCGATCAACTCGCCGATTTCGGGGTCGGCGGCGGAAATGCCGGCGACCTGGGCGATCTGATCGCGGCTGTCGACGTCCTTGGACAGGTCGCGCAGCGCGGCGAGCGCCGCTTCGACGGCAGCCTCGATGCCCTTCTTGAGCGACATCGGGTTCGCGCCGGCGGCCACGTTCTTCAGGCCCTCGCGGACCATGGCCCACGCCAGCACAGTGGCGGTGGTGGTGCCGTCGCCGGCGACGTCGTCGGTCTTCTTGGCGACTTCCTTGACCAGTTCGGCGCCGAGCTTCTCGAACGGATCCTCGAGCTCGATCTCCTTGGCGATCGAAACACCGTCGTTGGTGATGGTGGGGGCGCCCCACTTCTTCTCCAACACCACGTTGCGGCCCTTGGGGCCGAGGGTGACGCGTACGGCGTCGGCGAGCTGGTTCATCCCGCTCTCGAGCGACCGGCGGGCCTGCTCGTCAAAAGCGATCAACTTGGGCATTTACGTCCTCCGACAGAGTTAGCACTCTCAATATGCGAGTGCTAATCCTAGGCGTGACGCCCGCCACGCGCAACCCGGCCTAAGACCGGTATTTTCGGAGGCATGCGCCGACTTCAGCTCCGGGTCCTACTCGTCGCGGTCGCGGTGGCCCTGTCCGCTATTGCGATACCGAGTCCTGCGCGGGCAGCGGCACCGAACGCCACGGCCGTGGTCAAAGACATCGTGGCCGGTACGGAGGGCTCGTCACCCGATGGCCTCACCCGCTTGGGTGACATCGTGCTGTTCGCGGCGACCAATCCGGCGACCGGCCGCGAGTTGTGGAGAACCGATGGCACGGCCGCCGGCACCACGATGGTGAAAGACATCGACCCGGGCACCGGCGGTTCGGGGCCGGCGGACTTCACCCTGTTCGGCGACGTCGTGCTCTTCACCGCCACGGAGCCCACCGCGGGCCGGGAACTGTGGAAGACCGATGGCACGTCGGCCGGCACCAGCCGCGTCACCAACATCGGTCCGGGCGTGGCGAGTGCCGACATCAATGAGATCGTCGTCTTCGGACCGACGGTGTTGCTGGCCGCCGACAACGGCTCGACCGGTCAGGAGTTGTACAAGACTGACGGCACGCCGGCGGGCACTGGGCTGGTCAAGGACATCGATCTGGGCCCGAACGGCACGTTCCCGAGCGAGTTCGCCGTCTTCGGCTCAATCGTGTTGTTCAGCGCGAGCCTCGATTCATTCGGCGAGGAGCTTTGGAAGACCGACGGCACCGAAGCCGGCACCGTGATGGTGAAAGACATCACTGGCGACGGCTTCTCCTCCGACCCGGCCGAGATCACGCCGTTCGGCGCCATCGCGCTGTTCAGCGCGAACGCCTTCGACAGCACCGGGCGAGAACTGTGGAAGACCGACGGCACCGAGGCCGGCACCGTGATGGTGAAAGACATCAACCCGAGCGGGTCCTCGGACCCCGAACGCATGACGGTGTTCGGGGGAATGGTCTTGTTCTGGGCGTCGACGGCTGTGGGCAACGAGCCGTGGCGCACCGATGGCACCGAGGCCGGCACGCTGTTGCTGAAGGACTTGAACACCGAGGCCCCATCGTCGGGATCCGACTCGAGCCCGTTCGTCGTGTTCGGTTCCAAGGCGTTGTTCAGGGCCGCCGCCGCCACTACCCCGACCGACGGCACCGGCTACGAACTGTTCAGCACGAACGGGACCACCGCAGGGACCAACCTCGTCAAGGACATCGACCCCGGTCTTCCCAGCTCGTCGCCCCGTGACATCACCCCGTTTGGCTCGGTCGCCCTCTTCGCCGCCGATCACGGCACGCACGGCAACGAAATCTGGAGCACCAACGGCACCGCCGCCGGCACGACGCTCGTCGCGAACACCGCGCCCGGCAGCGCCGGCAGCGAGGCGGAATACATCACCGACTTCGGCACGATGGTCGTGTTCAGCGGCGACACCCCCGCTACCGGCCGCGAGCTGTTCCGCACACTCGTCAAGCCAGCGGCCAAGACGATCACCGTCGTGCAACCGAACGGCGGCGAAAGCATCGCCCGCGGCGCGCCGTACACGATCAAGTGGAACCACACAGGTTCACCGGGAACCGCCGTGAAGATCGTGCTGTTGCGGGGAACGACGGTCGTGCAAACGATCGCGACGGCACAAGCGATCGGTGCGAGTGGTGCCGGGCAACGGAGCTGGACGCCGCCCAACAGCTTGGCCATCGGGTCGAACTACAAGATCCGGATCACCGTCAACGGCTCGTCACCGGTGGTGACCGATATGAGTAACGCGGCGTTCTCGCTCACCTAACCGGCGGGGTCGCGTAGCCTCGCCCCAATGGATCCAGTCGTCGCGACAACCCGTGGACGCGTCCGCGGGTTCGCGCGCGAACAAGACACCGCGTTCTACGGGATCCCCTACGCCCAACCACCGTTCGGTCGCTTGCGGTTCGCCGCGCCCGAGGCCGTCGATCCGTGGACGGGCGTCATCGACGCCACCAAGTTCGCACCTACCGCACCGCAACCCGAGCGCCGCTTCACGCTGATCCCTGAGCCGATCATCGACGGCGGTGACGCGCCGCCCTGCCTGAGCCTGAACGTGTTCACGCCGGGATCCGGCGGCGACGCGCTGCCGGTGTTCGTGTGGATCCACGGCGGTGGTTTTACCGCTGGGACGCCATCGGGACCGTGGTACGACGGCGCGGCGTTCACCCGCGACGGCGTGGTCGTCGTGTCGATCGGCTACCGCCTCGGATGTGAAGGCTTCCTCGCGCTCGAGGGCGCGCCACCGAATCGAGCGGTGCTGGACTGCCTCGCCGCGCTCGACTGGGTGCAAGACAACATCGCCGCGTTCGGCGGCGACCCATCGAAGGTGACGATCGGTGGTCAGTCCGCCGGCGGTGGCATGGCCACCATCCTCGGCGCGCACAGCCGCGGCCAAGACCTGTCCCGCGGCGTCATCGCCATGAGCGGCACCGCCATGCGGTTAGGCGGCACCGATCGCGCCACGCGCACCGCCGCCAAGATCGCCGAGGCGGCGGGCCTCAAGCCGACCCGCGACGCGTTCGCGCGACTGACACCGTCGCAACTCATCGAGATTCAGCAGGCCACGAAACTCGATCGCTCCAACTCGATCACGCCGACAATCGACGGCTCGGTGATCGCGGCGTCGCTACCGAACGCCATCGAAGCCGGCGCTACCAAAGGGGTGCCGATCCTCGTCGGAGCGACGACCGAGGAAGGCGTCGGTCCGGCAATCTTGGCGAAAGAGGACGTGTCGGTCGACGCGCTCAATGCGTTGCTCGACCGCCAAGGCCTCGACGAACCGGGGCGGCGAGCGTTCCGCGCCATGTACCCGAAGGCGAAGAACGGCGAGCTGCGGGCGCGCGCCATCACGGACTCCGAGTTTCGCGTCGGGCCGGTGCGACTGGCCGAGCGCCGCGCGGCGGCCGGCGCGGCGCCGACGTTTCTCTACGAGACGGCGTGGCGCACCGCCGAGCTGGGCGGGCTCGGCGCGGTGCACTGCATCGACGTGCCCTTCGCCTTCGACTGTCTCTCCGAGGAGCACGCCCAGAAGGTGTGCGGCAAGCGTCCGCCGCAGGCGATGGCCGACGCCATGCACGGCGGGTTCGTTCGCTTCATCACCGACGGCGACCCGGGCTGGCCGCCCTACGACCCCGACGGCGACCGCGCCACCATGATCTTCGACACCGACTCAAAGGTCGTCGCCGACCCCCACGCCCAGCTGCGCGCTATCTGGCCGTAACGCCTAAGGCTTCCGGCCGCTGTAGGCCAGCATCTTCGTCTGGTCATCGGCGTCGTCGGCGACTTCGATCTTGGGACCGAAGAAGTCGCCGCGCGCCTCGTCGGGCAACTGGCTCATGCCGCCAAGCAGGCGCTGCACTTCCTCGGCGTCCAACGTCTCGTCGAGGCCGGCGCCGCGCGCCAAATCCCACGTGTGAATGACGACGTCACTGAGGGCGATCATGTCGAACGCGTCCTCGAAGGACTTGTTGCCCATCGGCGTGTCCCGCGTCGAACTCGCCAGATCCGCATCATCGAGCGATGACTGGCACCAACTGTTGAGCGCGTCCCACGCCGCCACCGGGTCGTCATCGGCTGATGGCACGCTCGGCATCGGGACTCCCCACGTTCCGGCGAACATCCCCGGCACCCACTCGGCGAGATGACGCACGACGTCGCGATTGGTCCAGCCCTCACACGGGTTCGGCACGTCCCACTTGTCCGCCGGAACTTGGCGCACCCGTTCGCCGAACGTCGCTGCCACCTTGCGGTAGCGCTCGGAAATGTCACTCATCGGTCTAACTCCTTCACCAGTTTCTTCGGGGCTATTAAGCGGTAACTCTCCTCGACCCACTCGAGCAACGTGTCGAGATCCGGGCAATCGGCGGCGCCGAAGGCCACGCTCACCCAACCCGCCTTGCCGAGGCCGTAGCCCGCGAGTTCACACGCCTCGAGGCTGGTCACGAGCCCCGCCAACGCCGGAATCTTCACCGTCATGCCGAGCCGGTGGCGCTTCGGATCGTCGACGCCCAGGAAGCAGAACACCTTCTTGTTCACCTTGGCGACCGACTCTTCCCACGGGAAGTCCTCCGTCGCGGCAGGCAACCCGAGCGCGAACTTGCGGATCGCGGCGCGCGTCTTCTTGTCCTTCGCCGGAGTCACGGCGAGCAGATTAGGCCGACTACCTTGCCGACGGTGCCGGGCGAAGCGGAGGCGGACAAACCCAAAGTCATCGTCGTGATGCCGGCGTACAACGCCGCGCAGACGCTGCGCTCGACCTGGAACGCGATACCGCAGGACGTGGTCGACGAGGTGCTCCTGGTGGACGACGACTCCTCCGACACCACACTCGCCGAGGCGGCTCGCTTGCCGATCCGCACGATCGCGCTCCCCCACAACGTCGGCTACGGCGGCAACCAGAAGACGTGTTACCTCGAAGCGCTGCGCCTCGGCGCGGATGTTGTCGTCATGCTGCACCCCGACGGCCAGTACGACCCGGTGGTGTTGCCCGACCTCATCGCGCCGATCGTCGCCGGCGACGCCGACCTCGTTCTCGGCTCACGAATGATGACGCCCGGCGGCGCCCGCGCCGGGGGGATGCCGCTGTACCGTTACGTCGCCAACAAGGCGCTCACGTTCGTCGAGAACGTGGCCATGGGCACCGACTTCGCCGAGTTGCACACCGGCTACCGCGCCTACTCGCGCAAGTTTCTCGAGACGGTGCCGTTCATGCGCAACGACGACGCGTTCGTGTTCGACAGCCAGATCATCGCCCAGGCCGTCGCCTTCAAACAGCGCATCGTCGAGGTGCCGATCAACACCAAGTACTTCGCCGAGGCCTCGTCGACCACGATGCGCGCCAACCTCCGCTACGGGGTCGCCACCCTCGGGGTCATGGGGCGACTCGTGTTACACCGCGCCCACCTGTCGCGCAGCCGCCTGTTCGAGACGTAGATTTCCAGCACCATGGTGGACCCCGTTGGCGAAGGCGCCGCGCAGAATGCGGCGGTCCGCTCCTTCTTGTCTGGCGAAGCGGCGGCGCTCGACGCGGCCGACCAAGCGGGGCTCTCGGTTGCCAGCTTCCTCGACCTGGTCGAGCGCGTTCGCACCGCTGACGGCTCGGCCGGGCCCGATGCGCCGGGCGAGGAGCGGCCGGATATCTCCGTCGTCATTCCCGTCTTCAACGAGGAAGGCAACATCCCGCCGCTGCTCGAGCAGCTGATCCCCGTCGTCGAAGCGATCGGCACGTACGAGGTCGTGTTTGTCAACGACTGCAGCAGCGATCGGTCGCGCGAGGTCATCCTCGCGGCGCGCGCCACGAACCCGAGCGTGAAGCTGGTGGAGTTAGCGCGGAACTTCGGCCATCAAGGCGCGTTGTCGGCCGGATACGACTTCGCGCGTGGTGACGCAGTGATCGTGATGGACGCCGACCTGCAGGATCCGCCAACGCTGCTGCCGGAGATGGTGGCGAAGTGGCGCGAAGGATTCGAGGTCGTCTACGCCGTGCGCGAGAAGCGCAAGGAAAACATCCTGCTGCGGGCGAGCTTTTTCGTTTTCTACCGGCTACTCCAGCGGATCGCCGACATCAAGCTGCCCCTCGATAGCGGCGACTTCTGCCTCATGGATCGCAAGGTGCTCGACGCCATTCGGGCCCTGCCTGAGGCCAACCGCTTCCTGCGCGGCTTGCGAGGTTGGGTCGGCTTTCGGCAGGTCGGCGTTCACTACGAACGCGGGACGCGATTCACCGGCGCCACGAAATACTCAATCCGGAGCCGGGTCCGCTTCGCCGTCGACGGACTCATCTCGTTCAGCGACGCGCCCCTTCGGCTGGCGTCGTTCGCCGGCCTCGTCACCACTGCCGCCGCCGTGCTCTATCTGCTCGTCGCGGTGGTTGCGTGGCTGATCGGCGGTGAGGTGGTCAAGGGTTGGACGTCGATCATCTTCGTGCAGCTGACCGTCGGCGGGGCGCAACTCATGATCCTCGGGGTGATGGGCGAGTACCTGTCGCGCACCTACCAAGAGTCCAAGCGCCGCCCCGCCTACGTGCTGCTGGAGACGCACGGGGCGCAATTCGTAGAGCGAGACCGCCATGGATGACGAGATGTACGACGTGTTCTCGGAGGTCGGCGAAGGGCACTGGTGGTTCGAAGGTCGGCGGCAGGTAGTCAGCGCCGTCATGGGTGAGGTTCTCGACCGCTCGACCCGTCCCGAGATCATCGACATCGGATGCGGAACCGGGGCCATGCTCGGGATGCTCGGCCAGTTCGGCCACGTAACCGGCCTCGAGATGTCCGAGGAAGCGGCCAAGACTTGCCGGGCCGAGTTCGGCGACACCGTCGACATCCGGGTCGGCCACATTCCCGAAGACGTCCCGGCCGACGGTTCCTTCGATGTCGCCTGCGCCTTCGACGTGATCGAACACATCGAGGACGACGCCGATGCGCTGCGGCGCATCCACTCCGCCGTTCGCCCCGGCGGGCTGTTCGTTTCGACCGTGCCGGCGTTCCCGAGCCTCTGGGGCGACAACGACATTCTTTCGCATCATTTCCGGCGCTACCGCCGCAAGCCGTACGTGGCGTTGATCGAAGCGGCGGGTTTCCGAGTCGAGCGCGTCACCTACTTCAACACGTGGCTGTTCCCGATCGCCGCCGCCGTCCGCATCGGCCGGCGATTGATCAAGCGCAAGGGCGACCCGCGCCCAGACCTCGAAATGTCACCGAAGTTGGTCGACAAGCTGCTCACGCGCGTCTTCGCATCCGAACGGCACGTGGTGCGCCGCGCTTCGCTGCCGTTCGGCGTGTCATTGCTCGTTATCGCCCGCCGGGTGTAACTACTCGACGGCTTTGCGGCGCGCCACGACGATGTCGTCGCGTTCGTAGACGATCTTGAAGGCGCCGGACTCACCGACGAGGGTCTTGTAGAGGTATGTGTCGTCGCCGGTCATCGACGTGTCGAGCACCAGGGTGTCGACGGTCATCGGGTCGGCGAGCCGCTCACCGTGCGCGCCCCAGTTGAACGCCCGGAACGGGTTAGGGAACTCGTAGATGTACTGGCGATGGCTCAGCTGCGGCACGAGGTAGTAGCTGGCGGTCACGTGGTCGGACGGCTTCACGAGCTGCAACGCCGCCTTGATCGCCGCGGCTCTCGGCATCGGCTTGTGAACCCACACGTTCCCTGAGTTGTATTCCTGACCGAGGGGCGACGGTGAATTGACGCGGTTCGCCACACCGGCCACGACGAGCAACACCACACAGGCGATGACCGGCACGGGCTTGCGCAGTCGGGCGATGCGGGCGAAGCCCTCTACGAACGCGATGAAGACCGCCACCGTGATCACAGCCGTGTAGTGGTAGTGACTGTCGAAGGTTCCGGCGTGGACCGACAGCACGTTGGCAAATAGCTGCGGCACGGCGATCAACAACACGAGCGGCGACACGAAGGGCAACAGGGCGACGGGAAGGATCAGGTCGCGGTAGTACTCGGTCCGGCTCGGTAACACGGCGTAGTCGAAGACGCGGCTGGGATGCCGCACGATGTTCCACACGATCTCGAACATCGAGTTGCCGAACGACGGGTAGAGCTCGGCGTAGAAGGGCTGGGCGCCGCCGTTGGCGATGGGAATGATCAGCCGCGTACAAAAGAGGTACCAGACGACCCCCGCGGCCAGCGTGCGCCCGCCCCACTTCCGTTCGCCGCGAACAACCAGCACGATTCCCATCATGGCGACGGCCAGCGCCGCGTCCTCTTTGGCGAATAGCGCGCACACGATCGCCACGGCGAACCACCGCCATCGCCGGCACGTCGCCAACCACCAAGCGAACAGCAGCGGCGTGATGATGAGGGCGTCGGGGTGGAAGTGCCACCAGTTGGTCCACTCCACGGCGGGATACAGCAGGAAGATGGACGCGGGCACGAGCGCCAACCACTCGTCGGTGGCGTCGCGGGCGAGGAGGTAGACCGGGATGGCGCCGGCGGCGAGCGCGAACGTCTGCACCAGGTAAAGAAAATGCGGGCCAGCGCCGAGCCAATAGAACGGCACGAACAAGACCGTGATGAGGTTGACGTGATGGGCGAAGTAGTTCAGCCCCCGCACCGTCAGGAACGGTTCCTTGAAGCGACTGAGCAACCAGATCCCCTGGTCGTAGATGCCCATGTCGAAGCCGAAGGTGCCGTAGTTCGACTGCTGGCGCCACGTCAGCGTCCCGAAGACGGCGATGTAGGCCGCTATGAGGCCGGCCAGTATCCACAACGGCCTCGCGCTGCGGACGCGCGCATCGGCAACCGCTTCGGTCACGGAATGGTCGGTGGTGGTGGAGGACCCCGGCGCAGGTGCGGTCGTCGACGTCACCGGAACGGTACGGACGCCGTGACGCGACGGACGCACGCGCTTGGCCACGATGGCGCCGTCGCGCTCGAAGATCACCTTGAACTCACCGCCGGGGCTGGTGAGTTGCTCGAACATGAGCTGGTCATCGGGGTTGTAGCCGGCGATGAGCACGAGGTACTGCACGTCCTTCGGATCCTCCGGCGCCGACTCGAAACCGACGCCGTAGTTCGCTCTCCGGAACGGATTCGGCCACTCGTAGGCGTGCACGCGGTGCGCGAGGTGCGGGATGACCGAATAGGTCGCGGACACCCCCGCGCTCCCGGGCACGAGGCTGACGGCGTGATCGAGCGCGTCATGAAGTGGCCCGCGATGCAACGCCCACGTCCCGCCCTTGTACACGCGCGGATTCAACGGCGACGGACCCCACACGAACGAGGATGCGAGCGCGCACGCGCACGCGAAACCGACCATGACGCCGCGCATCGTCGGGCTCTTGCGACGACCGATCGCCTCGACGAGCGCGATGAAGATACCGACGGACACCGCAATTTGGTACTGGTACTTGATTTCGTGGGCGTAGCCCCAGCTGCTGACGACATTGATCAGCAACGTCGGAACGGCGATGAGAAGCACCTCGGGTGCCAGGACGACGAGCGCGCCGACGGGAGCGAACATCTTGACCCAGTACTCCCGGCGGTCCTCGGCGAAAACCAACTCGAGGATCCGGCTCGGGTGCCGTATCGCGTTGAACGCGATCTCGTTGGTGGTCGTTCCCAGCGAGGCGAAGCGATCGGCGTAGAACGGATCCGAAGTCCCGCGGGCGAACGGAATGATCAGCTTCATGCAGATCACGAACCAGGCGATGGACGCCCCGAGCGTGTACAGCCCGGCGCGCCGGTCGTGTTTGATGGCAACCACGAGGCCCAGCGCCATCACCGCCAGCGCGGCGTCCTCTTTGGTCGCCAGCACGAGCACCGCGCAGACGGCGAACCACCGCCAGCGGCCCTTGGTCGCGAACCACCACGCAAACAGGAACGCCGGCACCGCCAGCGTCTCGGGGTGGAAATGCCACCACGTCATCCACTGCACGCTCGGGTACAGCAGCCACGCCGCGGCGATGCCGAGCGCCAACCACTCGTCGCCGAAGCGATCGCGGGCGATGAGCCACAGTGCTACCGCGCCCGAGGCGAAGCATGCTGTTTGCAGCGCGTAGAGAAAGTGCGGGCCGGCGCCGAACCAGTAGAAGGGCGCGACGAGGTACACGATCGGATTGATGTGGTTCGAATACAGGTCCACGCCGCCGATGGTGACGAACGGGTTGAACTTGAAACGGCTCGCCAGCCAGATCTGCTGATCGAAGAAGCCGTGGTCGAAGCCGAAGGTTCCGTAGTTGGACTGTTGACGCCAGGTCAACGTGCCGAACACCACGAGGTACAGCAGCACCATCGCGCCGAGCGCGAGCCTCGGCCCGTAGTCGACTTTGTTCGTTACCTCTTCACCGTCGTCATCGGCGGGAACCGACTCGACGGGAAGTTCGACGTCGAGACTCATCTAGCCGCCGGCGACGGCGGGAACGATCGACAGTGTCTGGCCCTCGATGACCGGCGTGTTGAGGCCGTCGAGGAAGCGCACGTCCTCCTCGGCGAGGAACACGTTCACGAAGCGGCGCAGCCCGCCGGACTCGTCGAACAGCCGGTCGGCGAAGCCGGGGTGGGCGGCGTCGAGCGCCTTCAGGACTTCGCCGACGGTGGTGCCGTCGACGCTCAGTTCCTTGGCGCCGCCGGCGAGCGGGCGGAGTTGGGTCGGGATGCGTACGGCGATGGCCACGCGCTCAGTCCTCCTGCGAGTACGCCGCTTCGAAGGCAGCGCGAGTGGGCGGAATGGTAAAGGTCGGGCTCAGCCGTTCGCTCACGGCGTCGAGCGTCTTGAGGCCGTGACCGGTGATCATGGCGACGGTACGTTCGTCGCCGCGCACCACGCCTTGGCTCGCCAGCTTGGCGAGCGTGGCGATGGTGACGCCGCCGGCGGTCTCGGCGAAGATGCCTTCGGTCCGGGCGAGCAGTTCGATGCCGTCGCGGATCTCGTCGTCGGTGACCGCCGCGATCGCGCCGCCGCTCTTGCGAACTTCTTCCAGCGCGTACCACCCGTCGGCCGGGTTGCCGATAGCCAGGCTCTTGGCGATCGTGTCGGGTCGCACCGGGCGAATGGCGTCGGTGCCGTCGATGAACGCGGTGGCCACCGGCGAACAACCCTCGGCCTGCGCGCCGCTGATCCGAATGTCGGAGGCGTCGATGAGGCCGACCTGTGCGAGCTCGCGGAATCCCTTGGCGATCTTGGTGAGCTGCGAGCCACTGGCGATCGGCGCCACGACGTGGTCCGGCGCCTGCCAGCCGAGCTGCTCCGCGGTCTCGAACGCCAGCGTCTTGGAACCCTCGGCGTAATACGTGCGCACGTTCACGTTGACGAAGGCCCAGTCTTCGTGGTCGTCGGTCAGCTCCGCGCACAGTCGGTTGACGTCGTCGTAGGTGCCGTCGACGGCCACGAGCGTGCCGCCGAACACCGCCGTCATCGCGATCTTCGCCGGCTCGAGATCCGACGGGACGAACACCACCGAGCGCATCCCGGCGCGCGCCGCGTGCGCCGCCACCGAGTTCGCCAGGTTGCCGGTCGACGGACAAGCCGCCACCTTGAAACCGAGCTCGCGCGCCTTGGCCAAGGCAACCGACACGACGCGGTCCTTGAACGAACCCGTCGGGTTGACCGTGTCGTTCTTCAACCACAGTTCGCCGAGGCCGAGCTCGGCCGCCAGGCGGTCGGCGCGCACCAACGGCGTGCAACCCGCGCCCAAGTCGATGGCGCCGGGCGAGGTCGCCGGCAGCAGCGCCTCGTAGCGCCAGATGGTCTGCGGCCCCGCCTCGATTGTGGCTCGAGTCACGTTCGCCCGAATGGCGTCGTAGTCGTACGTGACTTCGAGCGGGCCGAAACAGTGGTCGCAAACGTGCAACGCGGCGACGGGGTACGTCTTGCCGCACTCACGGCACCGAAGTGCGTCTACGAAGGTCATACGGAAATCACCTCTCATCGAATCGGGCATTGGCACCTGGCTCTTTTGTCTGAGCTGGTTGCCGCGGCATCAAAGGGCCCGAACCCTCCACCGCTCTGGATAAGTGGGAGAGAAGTGTACCGGCGCGGACCCGGCGGCCGCAACGCGTAAGACTGTTGTCATGGCGGTCGCGGTCTCGATCATCATCCCGGCGCGCGACGAGGCGGAGACGGTCGCCGACGTCGTGCGCTGCGCGCGTGGGGGCGCGCCGGACGCCGACGTTGTCGTGGTTGACGACGGCTCCAGCGACGCTACCGCCACCGAAGCCGAGGCGGCCGGGGCCCGCGTCGTGCCGTCGCTCGGACGCGGCAAGGGCGCCGCGCTGTGGACGGGAGTGCGCGAAACCATCGGCGGGATCGTGCTGTTCCTCGACGGCGACGTCACCAATCCCCGCGCGGAAACCTCGGCGGCGCTGGTGCAGGCGTTGACCGCCGACCCGACGATCATGATGGTGCGGGCGGCCTACGAACGACCGTTGGGCGACCAGCCCGGGCAAGGCGGACGCGTCACCGAGCTGACGGCGCGTCCGGCGTTGGCGTTGCTGTTTCCCACACTCGCGCACCTGCGCCAGCCGCTGGCCGGCGAGGTTGCCATCCGCCGCGGCGCGCTCGAGCGGGTCGCGTTCATCGACGGGTACGGCGTCGACGTCGGGTTGCTGCTCGACATCGCGGCTCGCTATGGCGCCGATGCCATCGGCGAGGTCAGCATCGCCGCCCGCGCCCACCGCAACCGACCGATGCACCAACTCAAGCCTATGGCCGTCGAAGTACTGCGCGTGATCCTCAACCGCGCCGGCGTAGCCACCGCCGGACCACCGCTGCACGAACGCCCGCCGATCACGGCGGACGCGGTTACGCCGGAGGCGTAGAGGCGGCGCTCACAGGGTGTGAGCGGCCGCCACCTCTAGCGGTTCACCCAGCACGTGGTGACGCCACAGATGCGCGCCGATGATGCGCAGCGCGGCGGTTACCGGCACCGCGAGGAGCAACCCCAAGAAGCCGCCGATCGTGCCGCCGGCCAGCAGCGCGAGCATCACCGCCGAAGGGTGCAACGCCACGGCGCGATGCATGACCTGGGGCGTGATGAAGTGATTGTCGATCTGCTGCACGCCCGCCATCACGGCGACAACCAGCAGTGCCTTGAACGGACTGCCGGTGGTCAAAGCGATGATCACGCCAGGGATACCGCCGATCCACGGTCCGATGAGCGGAACGATGTTGAACAGCCCGGCGATCATGCCGACGATGAAGGCGTACTTCAGGCCGATAATCGCCAATCCAATCGAGCACAAGATGCCGACGAGCAGAGCGATCGCCAGCTGCCCTCGGAAGTATCCGCCGAGCGCATGGTTGAGCCGGTGGCCAACGAGGTTCACCTCGTCCTTCATCTTCGGCGGGATCAGGCTCTGGATCACATCACGCGTATGCGGCAGATCGATCAAGAGGTAGAAGGCGATGATCGGTGACAGCACGACGATCAGCGTGATGTGCAGCACCGTGCCGCCGAACTCACGCAGCCGCGTGATCTGGTCGCGCACGTCGCGTTCCGGTGGGCTCAACTCGTCGAGCAATCGGTCATACGTCGGCAGCTTGATGGGCCAGTCCTTGACCTCGCTCTCGCGCGCCCGGTCGTCGACGTAGTCCTCAACGCGCTGACGGATCTCTGGGAAGTCCTCGCGCAACTGACTGATCTGCCCGCCCACGAGCGGGGTCAACGCCAAACCGACCCCGCCGAGGCCGACGAGCACCGCGAGGTAGGTCAGGCCGGCGGCGGCCGCGCGCGGGATGCCGCGGTGGTTGAGCCGATTCACGATGGGATTGAGCAGGAACACGATGGTGGCGGCGATAAGCAGTGGCCCGAAGATCACCCGCACTCGCCAGATGACGAACAGCACTACGGCGGCAACGCCGAAGATCCCGAGCAGCGACCATGCCCGGGCACCGATGGCCCGCAGCCGTTCGTCCATGCCCACGAACGCTAGTGACCGAGATCGTGTAGGTAGCGGCTGATCTCGGCGCGTATCAGCGCGATGGTGTCGGCCCGCGCCTGGTCCTCGCCGTGACGCTCGGTCAGCGAGATCAGATCAGGCGGTGGGTCACACAGCGCCGCCGCGGCGCGGCCGTCTTCGTCAGCGTCGCCCACCAACACGCACACCGGCTTGCTCGCCCACTCGGATCGCTCGATCACGCCGCCGACGACCTTGCCGGCGAAGCTGGCGCCGTCGAGAAAGCCTTCGCCGGTGATCACGAGGTCGACCTCCTCGATGCGGTCGTCAAGCTCGACCTCGTCGGCCACGGCGTCGACTCCGCGCACGATCTGGCCACCGAGCACGACCAGACCTCCGGCGAGGCCGCCAGCTGCACCGGCGCCCGCCACGTCGGCCAGGTCGACGTCGTAGTCGTTCTTGTAGCCGTCGACGAGCGCCACCAAGCGACGCTCGAGCAACTCCACCTGCTTGGGCGTGGCGCCTTTTTGGGGTCCGAAGATCCGCGCGGCGTCGACGAAGCGCGTTTCGACGTCGCACGCCACCAACAGCTCGACGCCTTTCAGCCGGCCGGGCCGCGGCCCGGCGCGCAACGCGCCCAGCCCGCCATCGGTCGTCGCCGAGCCGCCGATGCCAACGATGATCCGGCGCGCGCCACCATCGAGCGCAGCGGTGAGCAGTTCGCCGACTCCCGCAGTCGTCGCGCCCACGGCGTCGTTGTGCTCCGCGCCTCCGGCTTTGAGAATGCCGCACGCCTCGGCGGACTCGATGATCGCCGTCGTTCCGTCCAGGCGCCACGCGGCGTCGACCACCTGACCCAGCGGACCCGTCACCGCCGTCGATCGGTTGGCGCCGCCGAAAACTTCGAGCAGTCCTTCGCCGCCGTCGGACATCGGCGCGCGGTCACACGTCCATCCGGCGTCGGTCGCGCCGAGCGCGATCGCGGCCGCGACTTCGGTCGCGGTTGCAGTTCCGCGGAATTTGTCTACGGCGGCCAGCACACGGGGCACACCGTTATGGTGACCCAGTTGTGAGTGCTCCGTGACTGCCCCGCTTGTCGTGGTGTCGAATCGCGGACCGATCGCGTTCCATCTCGACGACGACGGCACGCCCCGGCCAGGACGCGCCGGTGGCGGCCTCGCGGCGACGCTCGGCGCCGGCGTACGCGGAACCGACGCCGTGTGGGTCGCGGCCGCCATGAACGACGCCGACCGCGCCGCCGCCAAAGGCGCCGACGCCAACGGCGAGCTGTCGATCGAGGACTACCGCGTCCGTTTCATCGAGATGAACCAGGAAACCTGGGATGCGGCCTACAACGTGGTGTCGAGCGAGACGCTGTGGTTCTGGCACCACCACATGTTCGACAGCGCCCACCGTCCGAAACTCGACGCCGCGTTCCGCTCGGCGTGGGACCTGTTCCGCGGCATGAATCTCGCTTTGGCGACGGCCGCCGCTGACGCCGCCGCTCCCGACGCAACTGTCCTCGTGCACGACTATCACCTCGCGCTGGCGCCGGCGATGCTGCGCGCCAAGCGACCCGACGTGCGGATCGCCCATTTCACGCACACGCCGTTCGTGCACCCCGCGTTGCTCACCCTGCTCCCCGACGACGTCGTCGAAGAGCTCTTGCTCGGCATGGCCGGCGCGGATGCCTGCGGCTTTCACTCGCCGCGCTGGGCCGACGCCTTCGAAGGCTGCTGGCGCGCCCACGCAACGACGCGCACGTTGCCGATCCCGCGCACGTTTGTCGCACCCGCGGCGCCGGATCACGAGGATGTCGCACAGGTCGCGGCCAGCGCCGAGTGTGCCGAGGAGGCCGCAGCGTTCGAAAAGGCGGTCGGCGACCGCGCCTGCATCGTGCGCGTCGACCGCATCGAACCGTCGAAGAATCTTCTCCGCGGGTTCTGGGCGTACCGCGAGTTGTTGCGCTCACGGCCCGAGTGGCACAACCGGGTGTGCCTGCTGGCCATGTGTTACCCGAGCCGCGAAGCGTTGGAGGAATACCAGACGTTGTTCCACGACGTGGTCGAGGCGGCGAACGCCCTCAACCGCGAATTCGGCAGCGACGAGTGGATGCCGGTGATCCTCGATACCAACGACGGGTTCGCGAAGTCGGTGGCCGCGCTGCGCCGCGCCGACGTGCTGCTGGTCAACCCGATTCGTGACGGGCTCAACCTGGTGGCGTACGAAGGGCCGGCCATCAACGAGCGCGACGCTGCCCTCGTGCTGTCACGCGAGGCGGGCGCGTGGGACGAACTCGGCCCGGCCGGCGCCATCGTCGTGAATCCATTCGACGTCGTCGGCACCGCCGAGGCGTTGCACCACGCGCTCACGCTTGACGCGCAGGAACGGCACGAGCGGGGTGAGCGTGTGCGTGCCGTGGCGACGGCGCGCACACCTGCGGAATGGCTCGAACGCCAGTTGGCGGCTGCCCGCGCCTGACTACCGAGCCTTGGTCGTCGAGCTGATCGTCACCGTCAAGGTGCCGAGCACCGGCGGACCGCCGAGCGACTCCGGCGGCGAGAGGGTCACCTGGTAGCGACCGACGCTGTGGGCGCGGGCCTGGAGCACCACGCCGTCTTTCACCCGTTGCACGACGTGCATCGTCGTCCGAAGTGACCCGACCAGCCGGCTGGTGCCGCCGGTGTCGAGGTCGGTCGTGCGGTCGACGGGCAACGCCACCTCGGTATCGACTACGGCCAGCTTGGTGCCGTGCGAGACGCCGAGACTGGCGAGCCGGCCCCACCCCACGAGGCGTCCCGCGGGCGACGCGCCAATGCGCACCAGTTGGCTAATGCGCCAGCGGTCGCCGGGCCGCAACGCCTTTCGCGGGAGCGCGCCGGCAGCGGACGGCAGGAGTTCGCTGATGCCGAGGTTGCCGAGGGCGTCGCTCGGCACGCCCTCGACGGTTTCGACCGTGGCCAGCTGCCCCGCACGATCGAGCCGCACGACGAAGTCGCGCGGCTGTTGCCCGGCGCCGCTCAGCCGTACCGCCACCTGGGTGTCGGCACCGCGGCTGGCGTTGCGCACCACTTGATCCGATCGCAGCACGAACGAGTGGCGATCGCGTCGGGGTTCGCCGATCAGCTTGGTCGTCGACGACGTGTTGACCCGCATTTCGTACGACGTCCGGGTCCCGATGGCGGGGCGGTAGGACACGCGCACCGCCGGGTCAGTGCAGGCTGAGGCACCCAAGGCCACGACAGCCGCGACGACGATGAGACTCCGGCCAGGCATCGCATGGAAAGCTAGTCATGCCCATGGAGATCCCCGCTGCGCTCTGTCCGCTCGTCGAGACCGCGCCGAACGCGCTGTTGGTACTCGACTTCGACGGCACCATCTCCACCCTCGTCGAACATCCCAACGACGCCGTCGCCATCGAAGGCGTCATCGACACGCTGTGCGAGCTGACGTCCAGGCTCACCGTTGCCTTCATCACCGGGCGTCCCGTCGACTGGCTGGTCGATCGCACCACCCCGTGCGTCGACCACGGCGTGGAATACATCGGCCTGCACGGCCACGAGCGGCTGCGCGACGGAAAGATCGTTCCGCACCCGGAGTCCGGGAAGTGGCGCGACCACGTCGGGAGCGTCCACGCGCGCGCGCTGGCCACGGCTCCGGACGAGCGTCGTCATCGAAGCCAAGGGCCTCGGCCTCGCCCTGCACTTCCGCACGTCGCCCACGGCGGAGCAGTGGATCCGCACGTTCACGGCCGACGCCGCCCGCGAGACCGGACTGATCGCGCACGACACGCGGTACGCCGTCGAACTGCGGCCGCCCGTCGATCTCGACAAAGGTGCCGCCATGCACGAACTGCTCGACGACTACCACCCGGCGGCGATGGCGTTCTTCGGTGACGATCTCGTCGACATCCCCGCCGTGATCGCGATGCGGACCTACCGCGACATCACCAGCGCGGCGGTGTTCGTGGACAGTCACGAAGGCCCGCCGGAGTTCGCTTCCATCGCCGACCTCGTGCTCCCGAGTCCGGATGCGGCGGTCGACGCGCTCGCTTCGCTACTCGAAGGATTCCGTCGAGCGCGACTAGATCGTGATGCCGGTGCCGACCAGCAACACGATGTTCACGTCGCCCTTGATGGCCGGCGAGGGCGACGGGCTCGGCAAGGCGCGCACCGCCGAGTCGGGCAGGCTGAACAGCGCGGCGATCGTGCGCGCCTCACGTTCGTATCCGGCGGTAACTACGTAAACTACGGCCGCCGGGCGCTGGTTCTTGACTGTGTTGGTGGCGTCGCCCGGGGCCAGCGCGTTGTAGCCCGCCGACTGCAACTTCGTCGTCGCACGTGTGGCGATTCCATTCGTACCCGTGGCGTTGATGGCGATGACCTTCACGGCGCTCGCCGGCCGCTCCTCGGCGAGCGTGGTCGGCGTGACTTCGTCGTCGGGCGGAATCGTCGGTTGGGTGACCGTCGGAAATTCGTCAATGGTGCGGGTCGACGACGCCGAGCCGAAGCTGGGGCTCTTGTTGAGCACGATCACGGCGAGCAGGGCGGCGCCGACGATCAGCGCCGCCGCCTTACCAACGTGCACGGTGCTTCCGGCGGCACGAGCCACTATCTATGCGGCCTTCCGGTAGCTGGCGATCCGATGCCATCGTCGAGCAGGCGCCGCCGGCGCAGCCGACGCACCAACAAGGGATCGAACTCGAGCGCTTCATCGGTGTCGATCAACTCCGACAGCCGCTTGTAGTAGCTCGACGACGAGATCCCGAGCACCCGCCGGATTCGATCGGTCTTCACGCCCGGCTCGATCCACCACGAGCACTCGAAGGCCAACAGGGCGCGGTCCTCTGCGTTCAACTCCACGCAACCAGCCTGCCACAGCGCGACCGCCAGGGAGCGGAACGCGTCGCCCGGACCCCATTTCCCCATTTGGCATGCATCCACGTCGTTTGACGACGTGGATGCATGCCAATTCGCTTAGTTTGCCCGGCGGCTGCGGACCTCGGAACGGGCCCGTCTCCAACGCTCGACGACGACGTCTCGCTGGTGCCAGACCTCGAACTCGTCGAAATCGACGACTTCGAATCCGGCACGCGAAATCCGGCCTGACCGCGCCTTGTCGTGCGCGACGTCAAGCGGGGCAACGTGGAAGCGCGTGCTGTTGATCTCGGCGATCAGCGGAAGCTCCGGGTCGAGACAATCGACTCGACCAAGCCACTGCGTCTGGCTGCCGACATTCACTTCGGATCGCGGCTCGGGCATTCCCGCTGACTTGATGACGTCGATGAAGCGACCGGCGAGATTGCTCGCCGGCGGGACCCACGACACCGGGCGTGTGGCGAGATACTCGTGCAGGAAAGCGCTGCCGGGCCGCCCGCGCTCGCACCACTCGTCGGCCATGGTCTCGAGTTCCGGACGGCTCGTGAGTCCAGAAGCCCAAAACGTGTTGATTAGGCGCTCGGCGCGCTTGGCGCTCACATCTGACATCCCGCCAACGTCGGCGATGGTTCGTGTCGGGTTCGTCATGAGCAGCCCGTTGACGACGAGCAGGTGATGAGCCGGCAGGAAACGCGGGTGGTGCCATTCCACGCCTTCGGGTGGCCGGCGGCGGCACGAGGCGCGGCCGCGCGGGCGGCTGACATGGATCGGCTCCACAGCGAACCCCGGTGCGTCATAGAACGCGGCGGCCGTCGCCTTCGTCAGAGCGGACCCCGGTCCGGAATCGAGAAGGGCGACCTGGGCGTCCAACTCGCGGGACGGCGGCGCCCCGGCCGATACGACGACGATTGGCGTCCGGAACTGCCAACTGCCGCATGCCACGCGCCTGTCGAGCGCGTGCGAGTCGATGCCGATCTCTCGGGCTTGCCATCTCGCGGCAGCACCGAACTGCGATGCCGCCAAACCTGACAATTCACGATCCCCGCGCATCCCGCCAGAGTTTCACGACGGTGTAACAAGCCGATCTGGTCCGCACTCCCGTCGTCAGGCGACGTGAACGCGAGCCAGATCGCCCCGGCGCGCGCATTTGGTTCGGGCTCACGTCCTGAAACGGCGCGGATGCAAACCAGATCGGGGCGGGAAGCGCTCGAAGAGCGCTTCCCGAGAGCCGGATGTCGGAATCGAACCGACGACATCCTCTTTACAAGAGAGGTGCTCTGCCGACTGAGCTAATCCGGCGATGCTTCGCCGGACAGACTACGACGCGAGTTGGGCCAGCTCCGCGGCTTCGGCGTTGGCGCGCTGGGCGAGGACGCCTTCGACCTTGCGCTTGATGCGCTGGATGGCGTTGTCCACGGCCTTGGTGTGGCGGTTGAGCGACTGGCTGATCTCGGCGTAGCTGGCACCGCCGACGTACAGACGCAGCACGTCGATCTCCAGGCTTGAGAGCAGCTGCGCGATCGCAAGCTGCACCGCATCCGCCTGGTCCGACTCGATGACGACATCGGCCGGGTCGACGATCGAGAAGTCGCGCAGCAGGTCGTCGCGTGAGTCCCCACTGTCTTCGTCCGAGCCACTCGCCGGCATCGAGATCGACACGTAGGCGTTCAGCGGCTGATGCTTTTGCCGCGTGGCCGCCTTGACCGCCGTGATGATCTGACGGGTGATGCACATCTCGGCGAACACCGGAAAGCTCGCGGCGCGGTCGGCCTTGTAGTCGCGGGCCGCCTTGTACAGGCCGATCAATCCCTCCTGCTCGAGGTCGTCAGCGTCGGCCCCGATCAAGAAATAGTTGCGGACCTTCGACCGGGCGAAGCGCCGGTACTTGGTGAGCAGCGCATCGAGCGCTTGCATGTCCCCAGACTGGAACCGCTCAACGAGAGCATCGTCGGTCTCGTCGAGAAGGGGAGCTGCTACTTCTAGTGCCACGTCATCTCCTGATTGGTTGACCCAGCAGCCAATTCGAAAACGAGGCGCCGCTCCCCTGCCAAGGCCCCGTTCTTGCTACGCAGACCTTTGTACCGATGCACTACTAATAAGTCAATGGATCTCTCAGGGGGATCCCAAAGAAGGCGCAAATGAACCTGGCGATTCAGCGCGAATCGGCCAAACGTCGGCGCGCGATCTCAAAACAACTCACCGCGGCCGCCGCCGCCACGTTGAGTGACTCTGTTTTCCCGATGCGGGGGATCCCGACGACCAGCTCGCACCGCTGACGGACCAAGCGCGACAAACCGGCACCTTCTGACCCCAGCACTAAACAAATTGGGCCGTCGGCCACCGGAAGGTCAAACACGGTCTGGGTGGCATCGCCGGCGAGCCCGACGGTCCACACCCCGCGGGACTGGAGTTCCTGGAGCGCGGCGGGCAGGCCGGGCACCACGGCGATGGGGATGTACTCGATGGCGCCGGCGGCGGCCTTGGTCACCGTCGGTGTCACGTGGGCGGCGCGGTGGCGAGTGAGCACGATTCCGGTGGCTCCGGCGGACTCGGCGCTGCGGATGATGGCGCCGAGGTTGTGCGGGTCGGTGACGCCGTCGAGCGCCACGAGGAAGGGCGGCAGGGCGCCGGGGCGCGACGGGGTGGCCAAGTCGGTCAGGTCAGCCTCGGGGAGCGCGGCGGCGCGGGCGACCACTCCTTGGGGCGCTTCGGTCTCGGCCATCTGATCGAGCCGGGCCCGCGGGATCGTCCGGATGGGCACGCCCGCCTTGGCGGCGTACGACGCGATGTCTTCGAGGACGGGCGCGGGATCGATGCCCTCGGAGAAGAAGATCTCGCGGACGGGTCGGCGTCCCGCGGCCAGCAACTCCCGCACGGCGTTGCGCCCCGCCACGATCTGGCCGCCGAGACCGCGTTCGATGACGCGCGGACGGGTGCCGGCGTCGCGATCGCCGCGGGTATTGCCGCCGCGGCGCGGACCGGGCCGGTTGCGGCCGGCGCCGGCAGGGCGCGGCATCAGTCGGCGTCCGCGCGCACTATGAGAGCCACCGCCAAACAGGCGAGGCCTTCGCCGCGCCCGAGCGCGCCCAGCGCCT
The DNA here is from genome assembly GCA_963722185.1 of uncultured Actinomycetes bacterium. Lineage (GTDB taxonomy): Bacteria > Actinomycetota > Acidimicrobiia > Acidimicrobiales > JACCXE01 > JACCXE01. Next base: position 77,773 of record CAVRKD010000002.1, read on the forward strand.
CTGGTCGCGTGGCTTTGACCGTGACCGGCGCGTCGATCGCTGTGCTGAGGTTCTTCTCCATCTCCTCACGCAGCGGCGCCAGCCTGGGCGCCTCGGTGACCACGGTGCAGTCGACGTTGCCAATCTCGAAGCCGGCCGCCTGCACGCGCAGCGCGATGGCCCGCAGCAGCACGAGCGAGTCGGCGTCCTTCCACTGGTCGTCGTCGTCGGGGAAGTGCTGGCCGATGTCGCCCAGCCCGGCCGCGCCGAGCAGCGCGTCGCCGATGGCGTGCGCCGCGGCGTCGGCGTCGGAGTGGCCGACCAACCCCGGCTGGCCGTCGAAGGTCACGCCGCCGAGCACGAACGGACGATCGGGATCGTCACCAAAGCGGTGCACGTCGTAGCCGAGCCCGACCCTGGGCAGTTGTTTCATTGCACCCACCGTTGCATAACCAGCAGGTCGTCCGGTGTGGTCACCTTGGCGGCAGCCGCCGTGCCGGGCACGACCACGACTTTGCCCCCGGCGCGCTCCACGAGCGCGGCGTCATCGGTGGCGTCGGGAGCACCGACGTGGGCGGCGCGCAAGGCATCGGCCCGGAACGCTTGCGGGGTCTGCACCAGCACGAGCTCGGACCGGTCGAGAGTCTCGACCACGACGTCGCCCTCGACCCGCTTGACCGTGTCGGACGACGCCAGTCCGGGCACCGCGGCGTCAGCGCCGGCCTCTACGGCGGCGATGACATCGGCGAACAGCGACGGCGGCGCCAGCGGGCGCGCCGCGTCGTGCACCACGATCACCTCGACGTCGTCAGGGATGACAGCCAGCGCACAGCGGACGGTGTCGGACCGCAGCACGCCTCCGGCGATCACCTGGACCTTCGGATCGGCGAACGACCCCGCCAAGGCGTCGACATCGTCGGGAGGCACACATACGACGACGCCGTCGCTCGCCTCGAGGGCGTTGGCGACGGCGTGATCGATGAGTCGGCGGTCGCCGAGCTCTATGTACTGCTTGGCCGTCCCGAACCGGTGACCGGCACCGCCGGCGCACACGATGGTGAAGGCCATGACCCCTCTAAGGGAGTTCGGAGTCGAGGCGCTCCTCAGCCTCTTCCTCGGAAACGCCGATGGCGAAGGTCAACTCGGACACCAGGATCTGGCGTGCCTTCTGAAGCATGCGCTTCTCGCCGGCCGACAGGCCCTTGTCCTTGTCGCGGATCGACAGGTTCCGAACGACTTCGGCTACCTGGTAGATGTCGCCGGACTTCAGCTTCTCGACGTGGTTCTTGTAACGGCGGGACCAGTTGGTCGGCATGCGCGCTTCCTTCTTGCGAAGGACGGCGAACACTTCCTCGACTTCCTCGTCGTTGATGACCTCGCGGAGGCCAACCTCGTCGGTGTTGTCGGCAGGGACCATAAGGGTCAAATCCCCGTAGGCAACCTTCAAAACTAAGTACTCGCGCTTCTCCCCAAACGCTTCGCGCTTCTCGCGCTTCTCGATTACCGCGGCACCGTGGTGCGGATAAACGACCTTGTCACCGACATCGAAGCTAGGCATGCCTCTCCCAAGGACTAGTACTGCGTTGGCCGCCAACCGAGGGTACCGGTTTTTCCGTCGCGCAACCAACCGCGCGCAACACCACTCAAGCGGGGCCCGCTACCGGTAACCTGACACAAGCAATGGATACGGCATCCCTGCTCGCTGGGGCGGAACTCTTTCGATTCTTTGACGCGTCGTCGCTCGACGACCTCGCGTCGCACGCCATCCCTATCCGCTACGGCCGCGGCGAGATCATCTTCACCGAAGGCGCGACCGCCGACCGGCTCTACGTCGTCAAGGAAGGCCGCGTCGCCATCGCCAAGCGCGCCTTCGACGGCCGGGAATCTGTGGTGGCGTTGATGGAAGAAGGCGACCTGTTCGGCGAGATGCCGTTGTTCGACGGCCAACCCCGCACCGCCGAGGCGCGCTCCCTGGAGCCCACCGAGATGGTGGTCGTGCCCTACCACGTGGTGCGTGACGTGCTCGAGAACGCTCCGGCCCTGTTGTGGGGCGTCGTCGAGCTGCTCTCCAACCGGCTGCGTCAAACCGACTCGGCGCTCGCCGACTCGATGTTCCTCGACGTCACGGGTCGCACCGCCAAGCGCCTGCTGGAACTCGCGGGCGAGAACGAGGAGTTCGTCCTGCCCGTCACGCAGGAAGAGCTCGCCGGCATGGTCGGCGCGTCGCGGGAACGGGTGAACAAGGCCCTGTCGGCGTTCATCCGCCTTGGCTGGCTCGACCAGTCCGATCGCCGTTACCGCATCATCGACCGACCGCAGCTCGCCCAACGCGCGATGTAGGTAGAGCCGAACGGGTACCACCAGCGGCATGAGCGACAACGCCGCTGTACTCCAAGGATCGTTATGGGCCCGCGACCTCGGTCGTCGCTATCCCGCACTAGGTGAGGAGCGGGAGGTCGACGTCGTGGTCGTCGGCGCCGGGATCGCCGGACTCGTCACCGCCACGCTGCTGAAAGACGCGGGGTGCGACGTGTTGGTGATCGAGCGCGACGTGATCGGCGGCGTCGCCACGCGCAACACGACGGCCAAGGTCACCGCGCTGCAAGGCACGACCCTCTCGAGGATCGCCACCAGCCGCGACGCCGACGCCGCTCTCGCCTATGCCAGTGCGCAGATGGACGCCGTCATCGGACTACGACAGCTGATCGAGTCGAAGGGCATCGACTGCGCATTGACGACGGCCGACGCCATCACGTTCGGCTCGCACGACGACGGCGCCGCGCGCGTCAACGAAGAAATCCACGCGGCCCGCCGCGCCGGACTTCCCGTGGAATCGACCGAAGACATCGGCTTCCCCATCGAGGTGAAGGCCGCCGCCCGCCTGCGCGACCAGTTCCACATGAACCCGGCGCTGCTCTGCCGCGGACTCGCCGAGCACCTCGGCGACGACGCCATCGTGGAGTACACCGGGGTAGACGAAATCGATGAGCACGACCGCGCCGTCACCGTCACCACCGAGAACGCCCGCGTGCGCGCCCGCTACGCGGTGCTGGCGACGCAGTCGCCGATCATCGACCCGATGCTGCTCGCCAACCGGTGCGTGCCGTCGCAGTCGTATGCCATCGCCGCCACGACGGACTTCGAGATTCCCAACACGATGTGCCTCTCCGCCGACGAGTTCACGATCTCGTTGCGACCGGCGATGGACGGCGACGAACCCGTGCTGATCGTCGGAGGCAACGGCCACCACGTCGGCGACTTCGCGTCACCGAAGCGGTGGAACGAGCTGGAAGTGTGGGCCGAGAAACTTGGGCAGATACAGGTGCGGCACCGCTGGGCGACCCACGACTTGGTCACCACGGACTACGTCCCGTTCGTCGGGCTGCTGCGGCCGAGCTCGGAGAGCCGCTTCGTGGCGACCGGCTTCGGCAAGTGGGGCATGACGAACAGCTACGTAGCGGCGCGTCTCATCACCGACATGATCGCCGGCAACGAAGCGGCTCCGTGGGCGCCGACTTTCGACTCGACGCGTGTCCGCTCCACGCTCACGCGCAACATGGCTACGGCAGGTTCGACGGCGGTGCACCACCTCGTGGGTGACCGGCTCGCCGGTCGGCCCGAACCGCGCTGCACGCATCAGGGCTGCGTGCTGCGCCGCGACGACGCGCTCGACACGTGGGACTGTCCGTGCCACGGGTCGCGCTTCGACCGCAAAGGCGACGTTCTCCAGGGACCGGCGAACACGCCGCTGAAATCGGATAGCTGATCGCCACACCCTCTCTGTAGCGTCGGCCCAATGGCTGAGGACCAAGAGTGGGACGTCGACAAGGAACGCGCTGACCAATTCGCACTGCTCACGGGCGTCAAGCCGGCGGAGCGGCCGGGCGAATACATCGGCATCACCGTCGACGACGGCGATCACACCATGTTCGGTGGCGCGGTCATCGGCCAGGCGATCACGGCGATCACGCGCGACGCCCCCGAAGGCCGGCGGCTGCACTCCCTGCACGGCTACTTCCTCCGACCCACCAGCCCGCGGCAGCCGATCGATTACGTCGTCTCCACGATCCGCGACGGCCGCTCCTATTCGTCGCGCCGGCTGACGGCGAGCCAGAACGGCAAAGCGGTGTTCGAGGCGATGGGCTCGTTCACGTCCGACACCGAGGGTTGGCTCTACGACCTGCCCCACACCAGCGCGCTCCCGTCGCTCGACGAGGGCGAGCGCGGCTTTGGCATGGCGGGGTTCGAAGCGGTGTACCTCGGCGCCACCGAACAACGCACCGACGGTACGTACGAGTCGACGGAGCGCAAGTGGTTCCGCCTGCCGTTGGATATCGGTGACGATGTCCACCTGCACACCGCTTACATGGGACTGGTGTCGGACTGGACGGGCATGGGATCGCGCCCGTTGGCGATGGACTGGCAGTGGGAGCCTGGCAGCACCGGGCCGCCGGTCGCCAGCCTCGACCATTCGGTGTGGTTCCACCGTCCGGCGCGCATCACCGACTGGCACTTCCTCGACCTGCACTCGTTGGTCAACTACGGAGGCCGCGGCCAGATCCGCCTGACCATCCGCAACGAGGCGGGCGAGGTCGTGCTGTCGATGGCGCAAGAACTGCTTCTGCGATAGGCAGTCGCCTCGCAACCGGAGGTTGCTCGCCGAGCTAGCCCGCACGGTGAAAGTTCTCGCCGAAGGGTCTTGACCTCAAGCGCCCTTTAACTCGTACGGTGCTCGCATGTTCCTCGAACACGTGAACCTGACCGTCAGCGATCTCGACCGTTCGATCGCGTTCTATAGCGACCTGCTCGACCTGCACGTGCGGTGGAAGGGCTTGATCGACGACTCGCGGCTGGGCGCGCACGTCGGCGACGACCGCTGCTACCTGGCGCTGTTCCAAGCGACCACTGATGGCGACGTCGACCACGACTACACGCGCCCGGGACTGAACCATTTCGGCTTCGTGGTCGACGACCTCGAAGACGCCCGCCGTCGCCTCACAGAACTCGGCGCCACTATTCACCTCGAGGCCGACTACGAGCCGGGCCGCCGCATCTACTTCATGGACCCCGACGGCCACGAAGTCGAACTGGTCGCGTACTAGCCCAGGTTCGAATCGGCGAGACGGGCGAAGCCGTCGCGGATGGAGCGGGCGCGCACCGCGCCGACGCCACCGACCGCGTCGAGTTCATCGGCGGTGGCCGTGAGCATCTTGGAGAGCGCGCCGAAGCGCACGACGACCGCCTCGATCACCGCCTCAGGCAAACGGGGCAGCCGGTGCAACTGGCGATAGCCCCGCGGCGTGATCTGCGAATCCTGATCGGCGTTGCCAAGCCCGAGGACGCGCGCCACCACCGAGAGGTCGACGAGCTCTTCGTCCGATAGCCCGGCGAGCGCTGACTCGGCGCGGTCGAACGCCGCGTCGGCGACGTAGTCACGCAACACCAGCAGGCGGTCGTCGTCGACGCCGGCCACCAACTCGTCGAGCTGGAGGAGCACGAGCCGGCCTTCGTTGCCCAACTCCACGATGCGGTCGTAGATCTCGTCGGCCACGCGGCGCACCATCTCGATGCGTTGCAACACGAGCGCAACGTCGCGCACCGTTGCCTGGTCGCGCAGTTCGAGCGAGTTGAGGATCCCCTCCACGGCATCGAGCCGGTACTTGTAGCGCTCGAGGGTTTGCAAAGCCTGGGCGGCGTTGGCGAGCAGCCCCGGCGTTGGGACCACGCGATGCTTATGCCGTCCGCGGTACACCGTGATTATCGACATGTCCTCCGACACGCTGATCACGGGGATGTCGAGGTGCCGGGCGACACGCTCGGCGGTGCGGTGGCGGGTGCCGGTTTCGGTCGTCGGGACCGCCGGGTCGGGGACGAGATGCACGTTGGCCCGGGCAATGCGTTGCGCGTCGGCGGTCACCACGATGGCGCCGTCCATCTTCGCCAGCTCTGACAATCGCTGGGCGGAGAACTCGGCGTCGAGCAGGAAGCCGCCGCTCGAGACGGCGAGAACCTCGGGGCCGTCACCGATTACGACCAACGCGCCCATGTTCGCTTGCAGGATCCGGTCGAGCCCTTCGCGCAAGGGCGTGCCGGGCGCGATGGCAGCGAGCGCTTCGATCATCGCGGCCGGTCGCCGGGGCTGCATCAAGTCAAATGCTACTTGTCGCGTCGACGCCGCCCGTCCGCGATACCGCGCCACACCCCCGGCGTAAGTTGGCGGAATGACTCCTCCTAAAGCTCGCTTTGGCGGTATCGACGTCGTCCCCACCGACATGGCCGCGTCCCTTGCCTTCTACCGCGAACTTGGCCTGGATATCCCTGACGACCAGGTGTGGTTTGTCGACGGCGTGCCGCACCATGTCGACCTGCATTTCGAGGGCGAGTACGGCATGGATATCGACAGCCAGCGGCTGACGGTCGGCTACGACCCGGGATGGAATCCGGGCACACGGTTCGTGCTCATGTTCCGCACCGACAGTCGTGAGGATGTCGACGCGCTGCACGACCACATGGTCAGCCTCGGCCACCCGTCACACAAACCGCCGTTCGACGCGTTCTGGGGCGCTCGCTACGCGGTGCTCGTCGACCCCGACGGCATCCACGTCAGCCTGATGAGCCCGATGGACAAGTCGATGGGCGGGCCGCCGCCGGACTTTTAGGTCCGCATGTAGCTGACAGCGTCGCGCACGTCCTTCACCCGGATCAGCTGCAGTCCTTCGATCTCAGGGGTCGCCCGCGGTACGACCGCCTGCGTAAAACCGAGGCGCTTCGCTTCGGCCAACCGTCGTTCCATGTGACTCACCCGGCGCACTTCGCCGCCAAGGCCGACCTCGCCGCACGCCACGATGTTCGGCGGGATCGGCGAGCCGGTGGTCGCGGACGCGATCGCCATGCAGACGCCGAGATCGCCGGCGGGTTCCTGGATTCGCACGCCGCCCAGGGCCGACGCGTACACGTCGCGCTCGAAGAACTTGAAGTCGGCGCGCTTTTCAAGCACGGCGAGCAGCACGGCGAGGCGGCTGTTGTCGATGCCCTGGGCGGAGCGGCGCGGGTTCGGCGCTTTGGTTTCGGCCACGAGCGCTTGCACTTCGACCAGCAAAGTGCGGCGGCCTTCGGTAATCGGCACGACACACGAACCAGGTAGATCTGGCCGCCGGTCGCCGAGCAACAACTCCGTTGGGTCTTCGAGCCCGACCAGTCCCTCGTCGCGCATCTCGAACAGACCGAGTTCGCCCGTCGGGCCGAAGCGGTGCTTGGACGCCCGCAGCAAACGCAGCGCATGGTGACGGTCACCCTCGAACGACAGCACGGTGTCGACCACGTGCTCGAGCACGCGCGGCCCAGCGAGCGCGCCTTCCTTGGTCACGTGGCCGACGAGCACAGTCGCCACGCCCGACGCCTTCGCCGCCATCACCAGCGCGTGCGCGCAGTCGCGCACTTGGCTCACCGATCCGGGCGACGACTCCAGGTCGGGGTCGAACACAGTCTGGATCGAGTCGATTACCAAGAGCTCCGGCTGCACTTCGGCCACCGCCGCCAGGATGGCCGGCATTGCCGTCTCGGCGACGATCCACAGGCCCTCGTGGCGAGAGCCAAGGCGTAGCGCTCGGAGTTGGACTTGCTGCGGCGATTCTTCGGCCGAAACCAGCAGGCCGCGCCGACCTTCGACCGCGAGTGCCGTGAGCATCTGCAGCGTCAGCGTTGACTTGCCGATGCCAGGCTCGCCTCCGAGCAAGGTCACCGAGCCAGCGACGAGCCCGCCGCCGAGCACACGATCCAACTCCGAGATTCCCGTCGCCCGCATGCGGGCGGCCGACGGGTCAACCGACGCCAGCGGTACCGGCCGCGCCGCCGGGCCGCTGTACTCAGCTGCCGCGCGCGGGTGCTCGAATTCCTCTACCAGGGTGTTCCACTCGCTGCAGCCGGAGCACTGCCCCGACCACTTCGGGTGCGCCGCCCCGCACGACTCACAGCGGTAGATCGTGCGTGTCTTGGCCACCACGCGATCCTACGGAGACGGTGTACCGCCGAAAGTCATAGCTCTATCTCGACGCCGCCGGCGGGAACTTCTTGGTGGATCTCTGTGCCGATTCGGGCCACGGATCCACCAAGAAAACGATGCCTAGACAGCGGGGCCTGAATTCAGGCGAGCGCCGCGGCGACTACGAGACCGACGACGATCATCACGCAGCCGGCGAGGCGGAAGTACGACACCGACCGATCGTCATCGCTGTAAGGAACGTGGCGAAGCTTGTTGGCGAAGTTCGCTGAGCCCAGCGGCCACAACGCCAACGTGACACCGGCGATCACCAAGACCAAGGCGAGGAACACGGTTTCGACGCTAGAGCACAGGGCTCGGTACCGAGTCGCCCTTCGCCCCTTCGGTCGCGAGGTAGTGGAGCACCTCCTCCACGCACGCCTCGAGGGGCTGGGTCGTGTCGACGACCAGCGCGCCGGTTGCCGGTCGGTGCGACCGTCGGTCGCCGGACGCGCGCACCTCCGCGGCGCCTGCCGACCCGTCCACCTGACTCGGTCGACGAACCCGCGCCTCGACGCGCCCGTCGGCAACGTCAAGCGGGCACGCGCACTCGACGAAGTAATACGGCACACCAGCTGTGGCGGCGGCCTCCATGCCCCGGCGCGGTATGTCTTCGTATACGGACGGGCTGTCGATCACCACGGCGTGGCCCTGGGCGAGCAGATCGGCGACGACGTGAAAGATCACGCTGTACGACGCGCCGCCAGCGGGCGGGTGCGGGACGCCGGCGTCGAGGATCGCCGTCTTGGTCGTGTCGTGGTCGATCACGACCGCGTCGGTCGCACGCCCCACAGCGCGGGCGAGCGCCGACTTACCGCTGCCGTTCCACCCCGACATCTGCAATAGGAACTGCGGCACGTCACCCACGGCGTCGGCCGCCGAGGCCGACGATCAGCGCGGTGCCGGCGGCGAGCACGGCGAGGGCGCCGAGGCCGACGGGCAACACGTTCCATTTCTTGGCAGTGGCCGTCAGTTCGATGCGGTCACCGAGCTTGGGGTGCCACGCGGCGGAGCTGCCGGACTCGGTGGTGGCGTTGGACGACACCTCGCCGGGCAGCAGCACACCAACGGTGATCGGTAGCGCGGCGCGCAGTTCGGTGCCGATGCGTTTGGCGAATTCCTCGGGCGTGGCGCCGAGCGGAGACCCGAGTTCCTTCGCCAGCGTTTCGTCGCTGAACGACTCGATTCCCTTGTGCAGGTCGACGGTGCCGCGGAACCGCGTGGTCGTACGCAACAGCGACCGGTCTTGGGTGACGGTGAAGTCGTTGAAGAGGCCGCTGCCGCCGTCGAGTTCGCGCACGGCGCGCGCCGCGCCCGCCGACGAAGTGAACTTCTTGATCGCCGTAATGCGGACGTCGCCGTCGATCTTCACCGGCCCCTCGACCTTCCACCCAGCCTGCTTCAAGTCTTCGACGCGCAACTTGCCCGTGAGGTCGCCCACCAAGTCCTGGGCGGCGCGGTCGAGCGTGACGACGGCTACGACCCGTCCCCCGCCGTGATCGTTGGCGTCGATGCCGACGCGCACCGCCGCCTGGCAGCCGCCGAGGAGGAAGAGCGCGGCCGCCGCCGCGATGAGGCGCAGGAGTCGCAAGACGATCCCTACGTGGTGCGGACGATGAGCAGCGCGCACGGCGACATCTTCGTGACCTTGTTGGGCACGCTGTTGCTGGTGAAGCGGCCGATGCCCTGCATGCCCTTGTTCCCGAGCACGAGCAGGTCGTAGCCACCGTTCACGGCTTCGGCGACGAGCGCCTCCGCCGGCGGCGCGTCGACCGCTTTGCCGACCGCCTTTTTGATCCCCGCGACCTTGACGCGCGCGAGCGCAGTGGCCACGACGTCGTCGGCCTTGGGGCTCTTGCCCGCCGAGAACACCGTCAGCGCCGCGCCCGACGCGACGGCGACCCCGATGGCTTTGTCCACGGCAATGGCCGCGGTAGCCGAGCCGTCAGTCCCAACCAAAATGTGCTTGTAAGGGCCCGCCACGACGGCAAGTTCTACTCGGTGCCGGAACCTGCAAGCTCGACGGGCGGCGGCGTTTCGTCCAACGCCTCGATGATCTTGAAAACGATTTCGCCGTTTTCGGCGTCGATGAGGATCGTTTGGCCTGCGCTGTACTTCTTGGTGAGGATTTCCTCCGACAGCGGCTGCTCGATCAAACGCTGGATGGCCCGGCGCAGCGGGCGGGCGCCCATCTGCGGGTCCCATCCCTTGTCGGCGAGCAGGTGCTTGGCGTCGATGGTGAGCTCGAAGCCGAGTCCTTGACCTTCGAGCTGTTCGCGGATGCGCACGATGAGCGTGTCGACGATCTCGATGATCTCGTCGCGGCTCAACTCGTGGAACACGATCACCTCGTCGATGCGGTTGAGGAACTCGGGGCGGAAGTGCTGCTTCAGTGCCTCGTTGACCTTCTCCTTCATCCGCTCGTAGGTGAGGCCTTCGGACGACTTGGCGAAACCGATGTTGGTCTTGCGCAGGTCGGCGGTGCCGAGGTTCGACGTCATGATCAGCACGGTGTTCTTGAAGTCGATGGTGCGGCCCTGGCTATCGGTGAGACGACCGTCTTCGAGGATCTGCAGCAACGTGTTGAACACGTCGGGGTGCGCCTTCTCGATTTCGTCGAACAGCACGACCGAGAACGGCTTACGGCGCACCTGCTCGGTGAGCTGACCGCCCTCTTCGTAACCGACGTAGCCCGGAGGCGCACCGACCAGACGCGAGACGGTGTGCTTCTCCATGTACTCGGACATGTCGAGACGGATCATCGCCGACTCGTCGCCGAAGAGGAACTCGGCGAGCGTGCGGGCGAGCTCAGTCTTACCGACGCCGGACGGGCCGAGGAAGATGAACGAACCACTCGGACGCTTCGGGTCCTTGAGACCGGCGCGCGTGCGGCGGATCGCTTGGCTCACGGCGATGACCGCGTCGTTTTGGCCCTTGACGCGCTTGTGGAGTTCTTCCTCCATGCGCAGCAGCTTGGCGGTCTCTTCTTCGGTCAGCTTGTAGACGGGGATGCCGGTCCAATGCGACAACACCTCGGCGATGACTTCTTCGTCGACGATGTCGAAGAGTTGGTCTTCGGGCTTGAACTCCTCGGTCACGGGAACGCCGGCCGCCTGGGCTGCCGCGACCTGCTCGCGCAGTTCCTTTTCCTTGGCCGCGAGTTCCTTGGCGACCTCGTACTGCTGGGCCTCGATAGCGGCTTCCTTCTCGCGGCGCACCTTGGCGAGGTCGGCCTCGGTGGGCGCGCCCGGCTTGGCCTTCATGCGACGGATACGGAGGCGCGAACCGGCCTCGTCGATGAGGTCGATCGCCTTGTCGGGCAGGTAGCGATCGGCGATGTACCGGTCGGCCAGGTTGGCCGCGGCGACGAGCGCCTGATCGGTGATCGTGACCTGGTGATGCGACTCGTAGCCGTCGCGCAGCCCCTTGAGAATCTCAATGGTGTGGCTGAGCGACGGCTCCTCGACCTTGATCGGCTGGAAGCGCCGTTCGAGCGCCGCGTCCTTCTCGAGATGCTTGCGGTACTCGTCGAGCGTGGTGGCGCCGATGGTCTGCAGCTCGCCGCGGGCGAGCATGGGCTTGAGGATCGACGCGGCGTCGATGGCGCCTTCGGCGGCGCCGGCACCCACGAGGGTGTGGAGCTCGTCGATGAACAGGATGATGTCGCCGCGGGTCTTGATCTCCTTGAGGACCTTCTTGAGGCGCTCTTCGAAGTCGCCGCGGTAGCGCGACCCGGCGACGAGAGCGCCGAGGTCGAGCGTGTAGAGCTGCTTGCCGGTGAGCGTCTCCGGGACGTCGTCGACGACAATCCGCTGGGCGAGGCCTTCGACGACGGCGGTCTTGCCGACGCCGGGCTCGCCGATGAGCACCGGGTTGTTCTTGGTGCGGCGAGACAACACCTGCATGACCCGCTCGATCTCGCGCTCGCGCCCGATCACCGGGTCGAGCTTGTGTTCGCGGGCGAGCGTGGTGAGGTTGCGCCCGAACTGGTCGAGCACGGCGGAACCGGATGCACCGGGTTCTTGAGCGGACGACGGGCCCTGCCCGGACGCGGCAGCTTCTTTGCCGCCGAGGCCCCCAGAACTCAGCAGCTGGATGACCTGCTGACGGACGCGGCTGAGATCGGCGCCCAGGCTTTGCAGCACGGTGGCGGCGACGCCTTCGCCCTCGCGCACAACGCCGAGGAGCATGTGCTCGGTACCGATGTAGTTGTGGCCGAGTTGCAGTGCCTCACGCAGGGAGAGTTCGAGCACCTTCTTGGCGCGCGGCGTAAAGGGCGGCGAGCCGGTTGTCGACGCGCCGGCTGGACCGATGGTCTCCTCGACCTTCTCGCGCACAGCCTCAAGGGTGATCCCGAGTGACTCGAGCGCCTTCGCGGCCGTTCCTTCGCCCTCGTGGATCAGGCCGAGCAGGATGTGCTCGGTCCCAATGAAGTTGTGATTGAGAAGCCTGGCCTCTTCTTGGGCCAGGACGAGGACCCTTCGGGCCCGGTCGGTAAATCGTTCGAACAAGTGGCCTCCCCTGTCGTGGTGGCTGTTGAGTTATGAGTTTACGTGGTGGGTGGCCGTTGGCCTGATCGCTTCGACCTAGGTGTTACCCAAGTCGTCCGGATTGTCCGCTGGTAACTGTTACCACGTAGCTTTATCGGTTAGATGGTCAACGTTTTGGAGGCCCTGGATCTTCCCTGGCTGCCCGACGCGCTGACGCGCACTGAGGTTCGGTTGCGCGAGGCAGTGACCGCCGAGGACCCCTACCTCACAGAAATCGCTGGTCATCTCATCGGCGCCGGAGGCAAACGTCTGAGGCCCGTGCTGGCCATGGTGGCCGCGGCTGCCGGTGGAGCTCCTGTGAGCGATGACGTGATCACTGGAGGTGTATCCGTAGAGCTGGTCCACATTGGATCGCTTTATCACGACGATGTCATGGACGACGCCGAGACCCGCCGCGGAGTTCCGTCAGTGAATGCCAAATGGGGCAACCTCGTGGCGATTCTTTCGGGCGACTTCTTGCTTTCGCGGGCGTCGGAGCTGGCGGCGTCGTTGGGGACCGAGGTGGCAGGACTGCTGGCGGCGACGATCGGGCGCTTGTGCGAGGGTCAGGTCGGCGAGCTCAAGACGGCGTATTCGGCCGATCGTTCCGAACCGGCCTATTACGGGTCGATCAACGGCAAGACGGCGTCGCTTCTGGCGACCGCGGCTCGCATCGGCGGCATCGTGGCCGGGCTCCCCCGCAATCAGATCGAGGCGCTCACGACCTACGGCGACAATTTCGGGATGGCTTTTCAGCTGATCGACGACGTACTGGATCTCGTGGCCACCGACGAAGAACTCGGCAAGCCCGCGGGCAACGACCTAGTCGAGGGCGTTTATACGTTGCCCGTCATCCGCGCGCTGGCCGACGACGACATCGGCCCGCAGCTGCGTTCCTTGCTCGGCGGCCACCTCGACTTCAACGCGCGCGACTCGGCGCGCCAAATGGTGCGTGCTTCAGACGGGATCGACTACACGATCGACATGGCCCGCGACTACATCGCCCGCGGCGCCGACGCCATGGGCGCCCTCCCGGCCAACCCCGCCCGCGACGGCCTCTGCCGAATCGGCGACGAACTCATCGCCGCCATCCCCCGCCGCTGAGCGTTCTTTGCAGCCAGACGGGTGCGAGAGCCCCACTTCGCTGCAATGAAAGTCGTCCTCGAGCATCTTGAGGGACTGAGTCCGTTCGTCGTCGAGGAGACACGGGCGACCGCCGTCAGCGAGACGGAGGCGGTCGTCGAAATCGACGACGTGCGCGCCGGGCTCGAGTGGCGGACCGTGGTCGCCGCGTACGAGTCAGTCGCGTTCGACGTCGCGCGGCCGCGGACGTTGATCTCGCCGGAGCACGTGGCGCGCATCGCTGAGCACGTGAAGGCGTTGCCGTCGAAGTTCGCGTCGTTTCGCTTGAGTGCCGCCGGCAGCGGGAGCGATGAGTTGCTGCGCTGGCGAGCGGCGATCACCGACGCGACCGGGTTGGTGGACGAACCCGACGACGGCGAACTATTGGTCCGGCTGCGCAAGGCGGCGGCCGGTGGCTGGGAAGTACTCCTGCGCCTCACGCCCCGACCGCTGTCGGCCCGCGCCTGGCGCACCGAGCGATACGAAGGCGGACTCAACGCGACGATCGCCGCGGCGGTTGTGCTGGCAACGAAACCAACGCCGACTGATCGCTTCGTCGACCTCATGTGCGGGTCCGGGACGCTGGTGATCGAACGGCTCTTCGCCGGACCGGCCGCGCAGGTCGTCGGTTTCGACATCGACCCGGACGCCATCGCGATTACGAAGACTCACTTGCGCAACGCGGCGATCCGCGGCGCCAAGGTCGAACTGTTCAACGAGGACGTGCTCACCGTCGACGGCCAGTTCGACAAGCTCGTGGTCAACCCACCCTGGGGCACGTCGGTCGGATCGCACGAGGAGAACCGCGACCTATACCCGGCACTCCTGCGCGCCGCCGCCCATCTCGCCGACGCCAACGCAACGCTCTGCGTGCTCACTCACGAGATCAAGGTGTTCGAGACCGCGCTGCGAAGCGACAACACCTGGCACCTCACCGACCAACACCGCTTCTTCCAAAAAGGCCACTGGCCCCGCCTGTACGTCCTCAGAAAGTGAGCACGCTCCACTCCTGCGAATGTCCTCGTTGAGCAATGAGACGACGCGGTGCAGATCCGCCTCGGTCGCATCGGCGTATGCGCCGAGCGACGCCGTTTCGATTTCGAGCTGTGTCATCTGGTCTCCCCATTGTGTTGTTGCAAGATCTGGTGGACGCGGCCGTGGGACAGTCCAAGCAGGTAGGCGATATCTCGCAAGCTCAGGCCTTCGCCGTCGAGCGCATTGATCGCTTCGAGCGTGCATTCCGCGCTGAGCGCATTCGCCTTCAGCGCCGCATCCTTCGCCGAACGCGCCGCCTCAACTCTGTCCTGCACCTTCCTGGGAACACTCAATTCGTCGTCGATCACGACAGAACCCCGGCGGGTGCCGTGGGCCTCGGCCAACACGGCGGCGATGTTTTCTCGCGCCTTCTCCAGCGTCCGGCCATAGGAGGCGACGGGCGGCTCGGTGTCTTCCGCGACCGCAACCCATCCGCCTTCCGTGGCTTCGTAGCGCACACGAAAGCGGTCCTTCACGGGCGTGACTGTATAGCCGCTATACAGTCGCCGTCAATGGCATAGACGCTAGAAGACTTCGGGGCGCAGCGCCGGGAAGGGCAGGACGTCGCGGATGTTTTGCGAGTCCGTCAGCAACATGATGAGCCGGTCGACGCCGATGCCGAGGCCGCCGTTGGGCGGCAGGCCGTACTCGAGGGCGCGGATGTAGTCCTCGTCGACGGTCATGGCTTCGTCGTCGCCGCCAGCCTTCGCGCGTGCTTGGGCTTCGAACGTGGCGCGTTGCTCGACTGGGTCGATCAACTCGGAGAAGGCGTTGCCCAACTCGCGGCCGCAGACGATGGGTTCGAAGCGTTCGACATAACCGCGCCGCTCGCGGTGGTCCCGCGCCAAGGGCGATGTTTCCTTCGGGTGATCCAGCACGAACACCGGACCCCACAGGCTGGTCTCGGTGGTCTTCTCGTAGATCTCGACGAGCACCTTGCCTGGGCCCCAGCTGTCGTCGGGTTCGACGCCGTGCTCCAACGCGACCTTCCGCAGCTCTTCGAGCGGCGTGTTGATGTCGACGCGCTTGCCGATGGTCTCTTCAATGACGTCGTCCATCGTCACCCGCCGCCAGGGCGGTGTGAGGTCGAGGTCGCGGCCGCCGTAGGTGAGCTTGGTGGAGCCGCACACCTCCATGGCGATGTGGGCGACGATCTCCTCGAACAACGCCATCATGTCGAGATAGTCGGCGTACGCCTCCTGGAGTTCGAGCATCGTGAACTCAGGGTTGTGGCGCGGCGAAAGCCCCTCGTTGCGGAACACGCGGCTGATCTCGAACACCTTCGTGAAGCCGCCGACGACGAGGCGCTTGAGGAACAGTTCGCTGGCGATCCGCAGTTCGAAGTCGGTGTCGAGCGAGTTGAAATGCGTGTCGAACTTCTTGGCCGTGCCGCCACCGGCCACCGAATGCAGCGTCGGCGTCTCCACTTCGATGAAGCCGCGGTCCTCGAGGAAGCGGCGCATCGAGCTGAGCACCTTGGAACGTGCGAGCAACGTGCGACGCGACTCCTCGGTGACCCACAGGTCGACGTAGCGCTGGCGGTACCGCATGTCCGGATCGGAGATGCCGTGCCACTTGTCGGGGAAGTTGCGTTTCGTTTCGGCGAGCAGCGTCCACGTCGCCACCTTCACCGAGAGCTCGCCGGTTCGGGTGGCGACGACCTCGCCTTCGACGCCGATCCAGTCACCGAGCGACAGCCTGGAGAACTCGACGAAGTCGGCCGTCCATTTGTCGCCGGCGAAAAGTTGGATGCGACCGGTGGCGTCGTCGAGCGTGCCGAAGGCGAGCTTGCCCTGCTCGCGGCGCAGCATGAGCCGACCGGCGATCGAAACCGTGACCCCGGTTTCCGCACCGGGCTCGAGCTGGCCATACGCCTGACGCAATCCGGCCGCCGTCGCATTGACCTCGTACTTGTACGGAACCGTCAACTGGCGTTCCGTTCGTAGATGATGCGGAGACCGTGCAGCGTGAGCCACGGCTCGTGGTGCTCGATCGTCTGCGACAACCGCACGATCGGACCTGACAGCCCGCCGGTGGCGATCACCGTCGCCTCGCCGAGTTCGTCGAGGAAGCGGTTGACGAGCCCATCGGTTTGGGCGACGAAGCCATAGATAGCGCCGGATTGGATCGACTCGATGGTGGTCTTGCCGATGATGTTGCGCGGCTCGACCAGTTCGACGCGGCGAAGCGCGGCGGCGCGGGCGAACAACGCGTCGAGGCTGATCTCGATGCCGGGGAAGATGGCGCCGCCGAGGTACTCGCCCGCCGCGCTGACGGCTTCGATCGTGTTGGCGGTGCCGAAGTCGACGACGATCGTCGGCCCGCCGTAGAGGTCGTAGGCGCCGACGGCGTTGGCGATGCGGTCGGCGCCGACCTCGCGCGGGTTGTCGTACAGGATCGGCATGCCGGACTTGGTGCCGGGTTCGAGCACGACCAGACGCGCCTGCTTGGCATACCGCATCGTCATCTCGCGCAACGCCGCGGTGACGCGCGGTACGCCCGAGGACACGCACACGCCTTCGATGTGCTCGTCAAACTCGATGTCGTGCTGGGCCAGGAACTGCGTGACGAGCAGCGCCAGCTCGTCGCTGGTGCGCTCGGCCTGAGTCGACACTCGCCACGGCGTGAGCAGGTTGTGACCGTCGTAGAGCCCGATGACGGTGTTGGTATTGCCCGCGTCGATGGCGAGAAGCACGCGCTTAACCCTCCAAGTCCAGGCCGAAGTCGAACACTGGCGCGGAGTGCGTCAGCGCACCGACGCTAATGACGTCGGGTCCGGCTTCGGCGTACGCCCGGATCGTCTGCAGATTCATGCGACCGGAAACTTCGATCAACGCGCGTCCGGCGACCGCCGCGACCGCCGCCGGGATGTCATCGGGCTTGAAGTTGTCGAGCATCACCATGCGCGCTCCGGCGTCGACCGCTTCGCGGACTTGCTCCAATGAGTCGCACTCGACCTCGACCGTGCGCGCCGGCCACGCCTCGGTGGCGCGCTTCACCGCATCGGCGATCGAGAGACCGGCGCGGTGATTGTCCTTCACCAGCACCATCTCGCTCAGCGAGCCGCGGTGGTTGCGCCCGCCGCCGGCGCGCACCGCCGCCTTTTCCAGCGCGCGCAGGCCGGGCGTGGTCTTGCGAGTGTCGAGGATGCGCACGCCGGTGCCCGCCACCGCACCGACGAACTCGTCCGTAAGCGTGGCCACGCCCGAGAGGTGGCACAGGAAGTTGAGCGCGGTGCGCTCGGCGGTCAGCACGGAGCGCAGGAAGCCATGGAGGTGCCCGACAACGTCACCCGCCGAGACAGGCCAGCCTTCGCCAACCTCCCACGAGACACGAATGTCGGGATCAACTTGACGGCACGTTTCCTCCACGCACAACGTGCCGGCGATGACGCCTTCTTGCCGGGCGACGATCGCGGCGTTCACCCGCGCGCCAGGGTCGATCAGGGACGCCGTCAGATCGCCCATCGGCGTGAGGTCTTCGGCCAGCGCACGCGCGACCGCCTCACGCACGGCCCCAATCGGCGGATGCAGGTTGACGCCCGTCACTGCATCACCAGCCGGCAGCGGAAGTCGTTGCTCGTCTCGGGGTGGTCGGTACGCGTGTGAGCGCCGCGGCTTTCGGTACGAGCCAGCGCGGCGTCGAGCAGCGCGTAGGCGACGGTGAAGAGGTTGTTCAGTTCGAGTTCGTCGTCGCGCATGTACGACGGGATCGCTGCCTGCAGGCTCAGCAACTCGGCGTCGGTGTCGGCCAGCGACTCGGCGCTGCGCAGCACGCCGGCACCGTGCGTCATCGCCCGCTGCAGCGCGTCGCGGATCTTGTCGGGACCGAGCGAGGCGGGCGCGACAGCGCGGGCGAGCTCGGGCCGGTCGATACGTCGACCGGGGATGCCGCCGGCGCCGTCGAGCACGGCGCGCATGGCGCCGGTGGCCTCGGGAATAACGCGGTCTTCCTCGATCGCCTCGATGACGCGGGCGGCGAACACCATGCCGTCGAGCAGCGAGTTCGACGCGAGGCGGTTGGCGCCGTGCACGCCGGCGCACGCCGCCTCGCCGGCCGCCCACAGTCCGCCGACCGACGCCCGACCGTCGAGGTCGGTCACCACGCCGCCCGACAGGTAATGCGCGGCGGGCGCGATCGGCAGCCAGTCGGTCGCGGGGTCGAGTCCGACAGCAGTCAGCGAGGCCGCGATAGTCGGGAAGCGTTCGGCGAAGCGTTCGAGGCCGGTGGCGTCGAGCCACAGGTGGTCAACGCCCTGCTCGCCCATGGCCGCGCTCATTGCCCGCGACACGACGTCGCGCGGCGACAGCTCGTCGACGAACTGCTGGCCGTCCTTGTCGCGCAGCAACGCTCCGTGGCCGCGCAGCGCTTCGGACAACAGTGGGCGTGGCATGGCGGGATGGTGCAGCGCGGTGGGATGGAACTGCATGAATTCGACGTCGGCCACTGCGACGCCGGCGCGCAGAGCCATGGCGATGCCGTCGCCCGTGGCCTGCTCGGGGTTCGTGGTCACGGCGAACAGCTGGCCAGCACCGCCGGTCGCCAGCAGCGTGTGGGTGGCGCGGACCTCGACGCGCTCGCCGTTGGGTTGGCGGGCGACGACGCCGCGGCATCGTCCGGCTTCGATGATCAGGTCGACGGCCAGCCAGCGCTCCATCACCGACGCCGCGGTGGTTTGCGTGGCTTCGACGAGCGCCCGTTCGATCTCCATGCCCGTCGCCGCACCACCGGCGTGCACGACGCGGGCGCGCGAATGACCGCCTTCCCGGGCGAGCTGCAGCGTGCCATCGGCCTCGCGGTCGAAGACCGCGCCCAGCGCGATTAGTTCGGTGACGCGCGCCGGGCCTTCGTCGACCAGCACCCGCACGGCGTCGATGTCGCACAGGCCAGCGCCGGCCTTCAACGTGTCGGCCAGGTGCAAGTCGGTCGAGTCTTCGTCGTCGGCCAGCACCGCGGCGACACCGCCCTGCGCCCACCGCGTCGCGGACTGTTCGAGTTCGCCCTTGGTCAGGACGCCGACGCGCAGACCTGTCGTCGCCGCCCGCACCGCCGCGGAGAGTCCCGCCACGCCGGAACCCAGGACGAGGAGGTCGAGGTCAGCCATCTCTCTCAATGCTTGCACCCCGCGGGGTGCACATCGTTATTGCGCGGCTTCGAGGGCGACGTTGTGCGGCACGGGACGGTTCTGTTCGTCCACGTGCACGATGCGCGGCTGGAAGTCGACGCACTCCTCGGCGTCGAAGTCGGCGTAGGTGATGATGATCACCTTGTCGCCCGGATGGACGAGGCGCGCCGCCGCGCCGTTGAGCGTGATCTCACCCGGGTTGCCGACGATGGCGTAGGTCTCAAAGCGCGCGCCGTTGTCGATGTCGACGATGGTGACTTGCTCCCACTCGAGAATGTCGGACAGTTCCATGAGCCGCGGATCAAGGCTTATCGACCCGATGTAGTGCAGGTTGGCATCGGTGACCGTGGCACGGTGGATCTTGGACTTCATCATGCGGCGGCGCATCAGCGTGGTACTCCTAAGTTGTCGAGTAGTCGCGTCGTGCCGAACTTGGCAGCGACGAGGAGACGGATTTCGTGATCGGTGACGACGGCCTCGGCGTAGTCGAGGGTCGCCCGTGGTTCGGCGTTGACGATTTCGGTGACGACGGCGATGGCGTTGTCGAGATCGGCGGCGCCGGCTTTCAGCGCGCGGTAGAGGACGGTGGAGGCGACGCGGTCTTCAGGTGACAGGTACACGTTGCGGCTCGACAGCGCGAGGCCGTCGGCTTCGCGGACGATCGGGCACGGCACGACGTCGACGGGGAACGACAAGTCCTTGACCATCTGGCTGACGACCTGCAGTTGCTGGTAGTCCTTCTCGCCGAAGAACGCCTTGCACTCGCCCGCGGCATTGAACAGTTTCGCCACCACCGTGGCCACGCCGTCGAAGTGCCCGGGCCGCACCGCGCCCTCCATGCCTTCGCTGACGCCGGCGACGTGGATTGTCGTCAGCACGGTCGTACCCGCCGGTCCGTACATCTCCTCGACCGAGGGATGGAAGACGTACGACGCGCCATGGGCCTCGGCCAGCGCGACGTCGTTCTCGAACGGGCGCGGGTACTTGGCCAGGTCCTCGTGCGGACCGAACTGCAGCGGGTTCACGAACACCGTGACGGCCACGATGTCGCAGATTGCGGCCGCGGCGTCGACGAGCGACGCGTGACCGGGGTGGAGTGCGCCCATCGTGGGCACCAGCCCGACCGTCTTGCCGGCGGCGCGCTCGGCGTCGAGCGCCTTGCGGAATCCAGCCACGGTGTCGATTACTTGCATCGAGCGAGTTCCTCGGTCGAGGGAAGGAGCGCGTCGTACAAGGCGAGGTCACCGGGCGCGTGCGCGGCGATGGCCTCGCGGTGACGCTGGACGGTGCCGTAGTCGCCGCGGGCGACTGGGCCGGTCAGCGCCGCGGCGGCGCCGAGCTCTTCGACGTTGCCGACCACGGTCCGGGCGATCTCGAAATACGCCGACGCCGGGACGCCCGCCGCCGCGGCGAGCCGCTCGACTTGGCCGAGCACTGTCACGAGGTGGTTGCCGGCGACGCAGGACGCCGCGTGGTGCAGGGCGCGCACGTCGGGATCGTCGGCCAAGGTGATGGCACGGCCTCCGAGCGCGTCGACGATCTGCCGACCGATCACGTCGCAGCCTTCGGTGAGGGCGAACCACCCGTTGTCGAGCAGGCGCAGCGCGCCGATCGTCTGCGTTCGGCAGTCCCATGATCGGATGCACGACTGCCCGGCGAGCGTGCGGCGCCAGCACGTCCGGGCCGAGCGACCCGCTCAGGTGCACGACGGCGCACGTCGCCATCGGTTCGACCGCGGCGGCGACACTCGGAATGACCGCGTCCGGCACGGCGATGATCAGGACGTCGACGTCAGCGGCGGCGCCGTGGAGGTCGTCGGCACGGCCCAACGCGGGGGCGGCCGTCCACCCCGCTTTCGCCAGCGCGCGTCGGACAGAACCGCCGGCCCGGCCAGCGCCAACCACACGAAAGGAGGGGTTGCTCATTAGCTCGCATTCCGGCCCCAGGGTGGGTGCCGTTCGCTCAAGAAAACGGTACCAGAACCATTCGCCGCCGCGCCTTCCGCCCCCTCCCCCGGCCGCCGGCGTTTCTGGTTGTGGCTGGCGTTGCCGAGCAACGGCAGCCACAACCAGAACCTCGGTGTCACACCCCCTCGACAGGATCGGGCGATGCCAAAGCTGTACGACGACCTAGCGAAGCTCGCTGACGCGACCGACCGCGTCGTCACTCGCGAAGCGCTCGACCGGATCGGATTCACCGAACAGCGCCGGCGGACGCTCGTTGGCCAGCGCCTGATCCAACTGCTTCACGAGGCCGTCTACCTCATCGGCGCCGACAGCGCGACCTGGCGACAGCGCGCCCGAGCCGGCGTTCTGGCCGGCGGCGAGGACTCCTGGCTCTCGGGCCTGAGCGCCGTGCGGTGGTGGGGTGTCACGGTCCCGGAGGACGACGAGTCCGTCCACATCTCGACGTTTCGGACCGCTGGGTGCGATCCAGCTGGCGTAACGGTCCACCGACCGCGTCGCGCGGTCAAGGTGCTCACCCGCGACAAGGTCCGCGTTGCTTCCATCGAGGATGCGCTCCTCGACTTTGCGGCGTCGACGGATAGGGCCAAGCTCGAATTGGTCGTCGAGAGCGCCCTTCTCAGCCGCAAGACACACGAACGGAAGATCTGGCGCGTCATCGCCCTCAACTCGAGAAAGGGCGTACGCGGCGTGGCGCTACTGCGGCACGTCATGGAGCACCGACCGAAGGGCAAGCCCGCTCGGAGCATCCTCGAGATCGAGGTGCTCGACGTCCTCCGCCATGCCGGTCTTCCCCTCCCGACACGCAACCACGACGTGATCGACGGCAACGGAGATAAGCGTGAGATCGACCTTTGTTACGTGGGCGTGCTGGGCGCGATCGAGGCCGACGGCAAGGCGTTTCACAGCACTGCGACGCAGACCGAGGCCGACAAGAAACGTCAACGCGCCCTTGAGGCGGTGGGGTTTCGCTTCGTGCGCGTGACGTGGGCCGACGTGTTCCAGCGGCCGGACTGGATCGTCACTGAGGTCCGCGGGCTTCTGGTTGTGCGTGACGTTGCTGTGCAACGGCACGCACAACCAGAAGCGTCATGACGGGCGGTGTTCCTCGAGCCAGGCGCGTTGTTGGTCGCTGAGAAGCGGCAGTGCGGCGGCGAAGTCTTCGTCGTCGCGGGGGCGCGAGTACTTGGCCTTGTAGAGGAGCTGCAGCTGCGGGGCGATGTAGGGGATGCCGTCGC
The DNA here is from genome assembly GCA_963722185.1 of uncultured Actinomycetes bacterium. GTDB lineage: Bacteria > Actinomycetota > Acidimicrobiia > Acidimicrobiales > JACCXE01 > JACCXE01. The sequence continues at coordinate 100,803 of CAVRKD010000002.1, forward strand.
TCGTGTGGAGGATCGCTTCGTCGAGGGGCAGCGTGACCGACGGGTCGCGGCGGTAGTACAGGACCCCGTCGCGGATGTCCTCGAACATGATCTCGACCGACCACATCGCGTCGGGCGAAGGACGGCCCCAGATCTGATGCGCACCGTCGGCTGCGGGTAGGTGCCCGGGTGGCCAACGGACAAACGACCCCGGCCGGGGAATGAAGAACTCCCATCCCGGCAGCACCTCGTGCAGTTGCGCGAGGTCGTTGCGCGCGACCGACACCTCGAGATCGTGGTGCTCGCGGAACGAGCGGCCGACGAAGAGCTCGATGGCCCAGCCACCGCAGATCGCCCACGGGCCGTCCCAGTCCCCGAACCACCGCGCGGCGTCGGCTGGACGGACTGACAGGTCGAAGTCGCCCCACAGCGACGGCGCTTTCCGCAGGCCGCTCGTATCGAGGCCGTCGAGGCGATCGGCGTACTGCGGCGCGACCTCCACGAGAGGGACCACGGCGAACGCTCGCTCCCACAAGCGGGGGTGCGGCACCACCAGGTCGGGCTCGTTCACCTCGAGGTCGCCGACCAGCAGCACGTCGACATCGAGAGTCCGCGGCCCCCAGCGTTCGGTCCGCACGCGCCCCGCCGCCTCTTCAAGCGATCGGCACAGCTCCAGCAACTCCCGCGGTGACCGTTCGGTCTCCAACGCCACCACCATGTTGAGGAACGCGCCCTGCCCTTCGGGCCCCCCGACCGGGTTGGTCTCCCAGACCGAGGACTGGTCGACGCGATCGGGGATGGCATCGATCGCCTGGCGCAGGTACTCGTCGCGGTCGCCGAGGTTGGACCCCAACCCGAGGTACGCCTTCATCGGGAGACGGTGAGACGTACTCCTGCCCAGGCGAAGTCGTGCGCCACTGGCGGCCGCGTCTTGCGGAGCGCAATATCGACGGCGGTGATGCGCTCGTCGAGCGCGAGCACCGCGTCGCCGATCAACTTCGCCAGACGCTCGATCAAGTTCTGCGACGGACCCTGCATCACATCGACGGCCGCTTGCACGATCGGTGAGTAGTCGACCGTGTCATCCAGGTTGTCGGACTCGGCGGACGCGCTCATGTCGAAGTACACATCGAGGTCGAACTCGAAGGGTTGCGGCCGGTCGCGTTCCTCCGGCAGCACGCCGTGGGTGCCGAGCACCCGCACACCGTGGATTTCGAGCACCGACATCAGGTGCGGTGAGAAACGACTTCCAGCACCGCGTGCACGATTTCGCGCCCGGTCGCGGTCAGCTCGCGATGGGCGAGGTGCTCGATCACGGTGACCGTTTGCGGCCCGTTGTCGAGGTTGCCGTTCCACAACAAGTAGCCGGCCACAACGCCGAGCAGGCGGTCGCCGACTTCTTCGCCGTGCACGAGCAGCCGTTCACCGTTGCTGAGCCAGCCGCGGAGTTGCTCGTAGATGACGGGTAGTGCTTCGCGTGGGTCGTCGTGCGCACCGAACGGGACGTGGGACGCGGGGATGCCGAAGTCCTCGTAGGCGGCCATGTTGTGGGGCGAGGCCAGCACCGAGACGATGCGACTGAACCCGTTCTCGCGCAGCCAGATCATCTCTTCCTGCCGGCGAACCTTGCGGTGGCTACGGCCGTAGCCGCCCGGGCGCTCGCTGATGGCCAAGCGGTCTTTGATGATCCAGGTGAAGTTGCGAGGCTGGATTCCGGCGGCCCATTTCCCCTTCATCAGGTGACCGTCACCGGCTCGCAGACGATGCGCATTGCGGCCACGGTAGCGGCCACATCGTGAGCCCGGACCATTCCAACGCCTTTTGTTGCCGCCCAAACCGCGGCAGCAATCGAGGGTTCGAGGCGGTCGGAGGCCGGAGGGACGGATCCGTCGGGATTCGGCGAGACTGCGCCAAGCATCGACTTTCTGCTCAAACCCACCAAAACCGGGTGTCCGGTGGCGCAAAAGTCGTCCAAATGAGCCAGAAGCGTCAGGTTGTGGGCCACGGTCTTGCCGAATCCGAAGCCTGGATCGATCCAGACTTCGCTCACGCCACCGGCCACCGCCGCACGCGCCCGCTCCACCAAAAATTCACGCACTTCGACGACGACGTCCGCGTAGTGGGGCTCGGCCTGCATATCGGCTGGCGTTCCCTGCATGTGCATGCCCGCCCAGGCAACGCCCGTTTCGGCGGCGATCGGCCACAGCGACGCACTCACGTCGTTGATGAGGGAGGCACCCGCCTCGACGGCCGCCCGGGCCACGTCGGGGGTCATCGTGTCGACCGAGATGCGCGCCCGACCAACCCCCGCCAGCGCCTCGATGACCGGCACGACGCGGGCTAGCTCCTCGTCGACGGAAGGCTGCACCGAGCCGGGCCGCGTCGACGCGCCGCCGACATCGATGACGTCCGCTCCGTCGTCCATCATGGCGACGCCTTGCGCGACGGCGTCCTCGAGGTTCAGAAACATTCCGCCGTCGGAAAACGAGTCCGGCGTGACGTTCAGCACGCCCATGACAAGCGGTTGGCTCAACGGCGGCCGAAGAGGATGGTCATGGCTTCGGCGCGGGTGGCCGCGTCGTGACGGAACAAACCAAACACGGCGCTGGTGACGGTGGTGGTGCCTGGCTTGCGCACGCCGCGCATCGACATGCACAGGTGCTCGGCCTCGACGACGACCATCACGCCCTTCGGCGCGAGTTCCGAATCGAGTGACGTCGCCACCTGCGTGGTGAACCGCTCCTGCACCTGCAACCGATGGGCATACACGTCGCAGAGACGCGCGATCTTCGACAGGCCCGTGATGCGGCCCTCGTCGTTCGGGATGTAGGCGACGTGCGCGTGTCCGAACCACGGAACCATGTGGTGCTCGCACAACGAGTACACCGGGATGTCCTTGACCATGACCATCTCGTCGTGGTTCGCCTCGAATGTCACCGCGAGATGCGCCGCCGGATCGGCGTCGGTGCCCCCGGCGATCTCTCCGTACATCCGGGCAACGCGCGCCGGCGTGTCGCGCAGGCCGTCACGGTCGGGATCCTCACCAATCGAGAACAGCAACTCGCGCACGGCAGCCTCAGCGCGCTCCCGATCTATTGGCATGGGACGACGCTAGTTAGGCGGTGGCGGGGCGTGGACGCCGAAGGGCGCCCGGTGCCGGCGCTGGGGCGGGCCGACGCTTGGCTCCGCCGACCGGGATAGCCGCCGGCGAGCCCGGCTTCGGTCCCGACTTCTTCTTGACAGCCGGACGCCGCGGCTTCCACGTGCCGACCTTGCCGAGGATCGCGGCGAGGTCTTCACCCTCGAGCGTTTCCTTCTCCATTAACGCCTTCGCCAGCGCGTCGAGCGTGGTGCGATGCGTACTCAGGATGTCGCGCGCCTCGTCGTGCGCGGCATCGATGAAAAGGCGGATCTCGGCGTCGATCGCGCGCCGCCACTTCCTCTGAGTAGTTCTTCGTGTGACCGATGTCGCGGCCGAGGAAGACTTCGCCGCCGTTCTGGCCGAGCTGTTGCGGTCCGAGCACGTCGCTCATGCCCCACTCGGTGACCATCGAGCGCGCGATGCCGGACGCAACTTCGATGTCGTTCTGCGCGCCGGTGGTCGGTTCGCTGAAGATCAGCTCTTCGGCCGTGCGGCCACCCATGAGGGTGGCGAGGCGGTGCCGCAGCTGTGACCGGGTGGTGATGTAGCGATCCTCGGTGGGCAACGACAGCGTCCACCCGAGCGATCTACCCCTCGCAACGATCGAAACCTTGTGCACGGGATCGGCGTGTTCGAGCACGTGGCCTACCAGCGTGTGGCCGCCCTCGTGGTAGGCGATGACGAGCTTCTCGGACTCGCTCATCACGCGGGTCTTGCGCTCCGGACCGCCTATGACGCGATCGATCGCCTCTTCGAGTTCGGGCATACCGATGCGCTTTGAGCCGTGACGCGCCGCCAGCAGCGCCGCCTCGTTCATCAGGTTGGCGAGATCGGCGCCGGTGAAACCGGGCGTGCGACGCGCCAGCACGTTGAGGTCGACACCGGCAGTGAGCGGCTTGTCCTGCGCGTGCACGGTGAGGATCGCTTCGCGGCCGACGAGGTCGGGCGCGTCGACGACGATCTGGCGATCGAAGCGGCCTGGACGCAGCAGCGCGGGGTCGAGGATGTCGGGACGGTTGGTGGCGGCGATCAGGATCACGCCGGTCTTGGACTCGAAGCCGTCCATCTCGACGAGCAACTGATTCAACGTCTGCTCGCGTTCGTCGTGGCCACCGCCAAGGCCCGCGCCGCGGTGGCGGCCGACGGCGTCGATCTCGTCGACGAACACGATCGCCGGCGCCGAGGCCTTCGCTTGCTCGAACAGGTCGCGCACGCGTGACGCGCCGACACCGACGAACATCTCGACGAAGTCCGAACCGCTGATCGAGAAGAACGGCACGCCGGCCTCGCCGGCGACCGCCTTGGCAAGCAGGGTCTTACCGGTACCAGGAGGACCGAACAGCAATACGCCCTTGGGGATCTTGGCGCCCATCGCCTGGAACTTGGCGGGCGCCTCGAGGAACTCCTTGATCTCCTGCAACTCGGCGACCGCCTCGTCGGCGCCGGCGACGTCGGCGAAGGTGATCTTCGGCGAGTCCTTGGACACCTGCTTGGTCTTGGCCTTGCCGAACTGCATGACGCGGTTGCCGCCGCCCTGCATCGAGTTGAACAGGAAGACGAACAGCCCGAGGATCAACAGGAAAGGCAGGATGCCGAGGACGAAGTTGAGCAGCGCATTGCTCTTGGGTGACTTGGAGTCGAGATCGATCTTCGGCTCGGCGGCGAGCAGCTTGGCGGTCAGTTCGTCGACGTACTCCTCGGGGTACTTCACCTCGAACTTCTGCCCCGACCGCAGCGTGCCCTGGATCTTGCCGGAGCCGTCGATGACTTCGGCCGACTTCACCTGCTTCGCGGCGACCTCGGCTTCGAAGGTGCTCAGGCTGAGCTTCTTGCGGGAGGGCCCGCCCTGGAAGACCGTGGTCAGAACGAGCAGCGCGATCAGCGCCACGACCACGTACACACCGGCGCCTCGCATGACCCGTTTCATCGCAGCAAGGCTACAGGGCGAATTTGCGCGGCCGAACTCGGCCTCTATTCGCCGTCGAGGACCCCGACATAGGGGAGGTTCCGGTACTTCTCGCGCGTTGTCGAGGCCGTAGCCGACCACGAATTCCGGCGGGATCGTGAAGCCGACGTACTTGAGTTCGAGGTCGTCGCGCTGGAGGCCTTCTTTGACCAGGAGGGCGCACACCTCGAGGGTCGCCGGGTGACGGGCAAGCAGGTTGCGCTTGAGATACGCCAGCGTGAGCCCGCTGTCCACGATGTCCTCCACGACCAGGACGTGGCGGTTGGTCAGGTCAGCGTCGAGGTCTTTGACGATGCGGACGACGCCGCTCGACTTGGTCGCGGCGCCGTAGGAGGCGACGGCCATGAAGTCGAACTCGACCTGAAGGTCGATCGCCCGCGCCAGGTCGGCCATGAAGACAAAGGCACCTTTGAGCACGCCGACGAGCAGCGGCGGCCGGCCGTCGTAGTCCGCCGTGATCTCTTTGCCGAGTTCACGAATGCGGTTCTGCAGCTGCTCTTCCGAAACAACGATGCGATCCACGCCCACGGAAACCGAACGGTAGCGGTCGCAGCTAGGCGCGCACGATCCGTAGAACGCCTTTCGTGCGTCTGACAGAGACGCCGGCCACGACATCGGTGCCGGTGCGTTCACCGCGGGCGACGGCGAGGACACGGTCGACGGCCGCGGCGTCGGGCGGATAGCCCTCGAGCTGCGGCCGGAGCCAGGCGCGGATCGCCCGCCGGGCGATCGCCGGCGGCGCAATGCGCAACGCGGCCACGTCGGTGGCGTCGATCGCCGAGGCCAGCTCGTCGAGCAGCGCGACCTCCTCGGTTGCGTGCTCGGCGAGCCGGCACAGGAGCGGCACCGGGTCACGCCGGCCGATGTCGCCCAGCAAGGGCAACAGCTCGTGGCGAAGGCGGTTGCGCGTAAACGCGGGGTCGTCGTTGGACTCGTCGACCACTGGCGTCGAGGCGTTCGGCGGCGCACAGCGCGTGCGTCTCGTGCCGACGGATGGCGAGCAGAGGCCGCCGCGCCGGTTCGCCGATGCCGCGCACGCCATCAAGGCCGCTCCCTCGGAGCAGATTCAGCAGGACGGTCTCCGCCTGGTCGTCGGCGGTGTGGCCGGTGAGAGCGTCTGCCGGCAACACATTGCGACGCGCCGCCCGCGCCCGCGCTTCGAGATTCGGCCCGCGTCCAACGTCGACCCGCTCACTCCGGAACCCGAAGCCGTACCGCCGCGCGGCGTCGCGCACGACATCAGCTTCGGTCGCCGACCCGGCGCGCAAGCCGTGGTCGACGTGCACCGCCGTCGCCGTGCAGCCCGCCTTGCGCGGCGAGCACGAGCAGCGCCAACGAGTCGGGTCCTCCGGAAACGGCGAGCGTGACCGCACTACCCGCCGCCGGAAACCGGCACCGGGCAACCAGATTCATTTTGCGAGGGCGAGGTTGGGCGCGTCGTCGGACACGCGCCGGATCCAGGCGGCCGGATCGCGGATCTCGCCGAGCGTCGGCAGCTGGTCGGGGCCTTGCCACACGCGGGCGAGCAGTTCGGGACCGCCCACGGCTTCGACGGCTTCGATAAAGCGCTCGCCGGCCTCGTACTGCTTCATCTTGGCGTCGAGGCCCGTGAGTTGCTGCACGAGCCGCGCCACCGCGGGCTGCCGCGTGTTGCGACGGGCGTGCAACGTGGCCGAGAACCGCGCCGCGTTCGGGATGCGACCGCGGCCCGCGCGATCCATCGTCACGTCGCCGTGGCCTTCGAGCAGGCTCATCAGGCCTTGCGTCTTCTGCAGCGTCTCGTACTGCTCGGGGCCGGCGAGCAGCGCTACCAAGCCGCCTTCGTCCAATGGGTTGCGGCCGTCGCGCACCGCTTCCACCGATCGGCGCAGCGCGTCGAGGAATCGCTTCGGGTCGATGTCGGCCACGTTGACGGTGGCGTCGACCAGACCGCGGAAGTAATCGTGCATCCACGGGATCCCCGTGAACTGCACGCGGTGGGTCACCTCGTGCAGCGCGAGCCACAAGCGGAACTCGCGGGGCGGGAAGCCGAAACGCTTCTCCAGCGCGAGCACGTTCGGCCCGACGTAGTAGACGACGTCCCCCTCATTTTCTTCGTCGAACAACAACGCGTCGTATTGACCCAGCACCCGGGTCGCCATCCAGCCGAGCATCGCGCCGACCTCGAGCGCGGACACGGCTTGCGCAGGAATGGCGAGTGGGCCGCGCATCCCCGATTCGAGCTTCTCGGTCAGCGGGCGCAGTAGGCGGCGCATCGATCCGATGTTGGCCCGCACCCAGTCGGCGCGATCCACGACCTGGGCGCGTGCCGGGCCGCGCAAGCTGCGGAAGCCGAACTCTGCGAAGACCAGTTCTTCGGCCTCAGCCGTCAGCTCGGCGAAGTCGGGACCGAGCGATGCGTAGTGATAGGACCGGGCCAGCGGTTCTGAGCCGGCGACGCGTACGGCAACCCGCTCTGCCAGCCCCCAGGCGACCGCCTCCGGCACCGCCCTACCTCGGGTACTTCGGTCGGATGACCTTCCTCACGTAGCCGCCTGCGAGGCCGGCGAGGGCGAGGACACCGGCGGCGATCAACGGGAAGGCAACCCAGGCGTGCCATTGCTTCGCGGCGAGGAGGAACAACATGATCACGACGTTACTTGGGTGCCGCCGTCACCTCGAAGCGCGGCGAGGATCTTTTCGGTCAGCCCCGGCGGCACCGTCTCGGAGCATTTCCTTGCGACGATTTGCAGTACCTCGGCCTCGAAGTCGAACTTCTCGAAGCACGGGGCGCACGCCTCGAGGTGCTCCTGCACTTGGAGGCGAATCTCGGGCGTCAGTTCGCCGTCGAGGAACTCGTACAACGTGTGACGAGCGTCGTCACAGTTCGCGTGGTCATGTTCCGTCATGAGTTCTCGTTCACCGCGGGGTCGTCGCTTCCTCAACCAGGCCTCGTTCGAGTCCGAAGTCGTATAACGCCTTCTGAAGCGCCCTTCTTCCCCGGTGGAGCCTGCTCATAACGGTACCGATGGGCACCTCCATGATGTCGGCGATCTCCTTGTAGGAGAAACCTTCGACATCGGCGAGCAACACCGGGATCCGGAAATTCTCGGGCAGCGATTCGACTGCGGCCTTCACCTCGTCGTCGGTGATGCGCTCGAGGACGGTGTCTTCGGTCGTGCGGTTGGCCAGCGCCGCCTCGAGACCGCCCACGCGGTTGTAGAGGAAGAAGTCCTCGCCCTCCTCGAGGTCGACGGACTCGGGGCGGCGCTGCTTGGCCCGGTAGATGTTGATGTAGGTGTTCGTGAGGATGCGGAACAACCACGCCTTGAGGTTGGTCCCCTCGTTAAAGCTCCCGTAGCCCCGGTAGGCGCGCAGATACGCCTCCTGCACCAGGTCCTCCGCGTCGGCCGCGTTTCGCGTCATACGGAGCGCACCTCCGTACAAAGCGGACATAAACGGCGTGGCGTCGTCAGCGAACGTTGATTGGTCAGCTATGCCGCGACACTATTCCTTCGGGCGAAGCAGGCCGATAAGGGCTGTGTCGAGAATGTCTATAAGGGACACACACCCTTAAGGGAGCGCGTTGACAGTGAGTTCAGAGGCACATGTCGCGCACGTTTGGCGGAGGCTTGGCTTTGGTCCAGCGCCGGGGGACGTGGAAGCGGGCGTCGCCGCGGGCGGCGCCGCCGCGGTCATCGAGGACCTCCTCGCGCGCCCTGCCACCACGCTGACGGACTGGCACTGGCCGACCGACACGAGGAACCCACCGGTCGTCGACGACATGGCGCGCTGGGTCGACCAAATGTGGAAGCTGTGGATGCACAGCCCCGGCGTCGTGCAGGAGCGCATCTCGTGGATCCTCACGGGCATCACGGTCGCCGGCATCACCGACTCGGTGAAGTACCTCGACCTCAAGGATCACCACAACCACCTGCGAGCGTGGCCGTCCGCGACGTACAAGTCGTTGCTCACCGATGTCGCCAGCGGTCCGGCGGTGCAGAAGTACCTCGACGGAGTGCTCAGCGCGCCGCCGCATCCCAACGAAAACCTGGCGCGCGAACTCATGGAGTTGTTCGGCCTCGGCGTTACGCATCCCGCGACGGGCGCCAACAACTACGACGAGACCGACGTCAAAGAAGTGGCGCGCGCGCTCACCGGTTACCGGTGGAACGGGCAGACGGGACCGAGCAGCGTCTGGTTCGATCCGGCGTTCTGGGACAGCGGCGAGAAGACCTTCCTCGGCGCGTCACGCGGCGCAGCCAAGTTGCCCGAGGTCATCGACGCCATCGCCTCTCACGACAGCTTCAAGTACTTCGTTCCAAAGCAGATCTATCGCGACCTCGTCGGCGTCGACCCGTCTTCGAGCGCGCTCAGCGAGATGGCGGCGGTGTGGGGTGCCGACGGCGACATCGCCGGTCTGGTCAGCCATATCGCGCATCGGCCGGAGTTCACCGCCGAGGCGACGATTGGCAACCGCGTCAAGAGCCCGGTCGAGTTGATGGCCAGTTGCATGCGCGTCCTCGGCTTCGCCGACGTCAGCCAGTTCTCGCTTTACTGGACCCCGGCTTTGCTGCGCCAGAACCCCATCACCCCACCCGACGTGTCCGGTTGGGACAGCGGCTGGTTGCACCCCGCGCACATCGTGTCGTGGTCGGAGATGGCGTACTGGCTGAGCTGGTTCGACCGGGGCCCGAGGGAGACGCAATACCCGACGCCGGTGGCTCAGCGGAGCCCGACGATGCGCAACTTCTTCGCGCAGGCGACCACGTTTACTGCGACCGACATGGCTCTGCGCCTCGCCGGGCTGTACGACGTGCCGCCGTCGACGCGCGACGCCGTCGACGCATACGTCAAGGCCGGCACGTGGGACTGGCAGCGTGCCTGCGGAACCATGCAGCTCGTCTTCAACAGCCCCGAGTTCATGGTGAATTGAGCCGACGATGACCTACACCACCAACCGCCGCCGCTTCCTCGTGCAACTCAGCACCGCCGTGGCCGCCGGCGCGTCCACACCGTTGTGGTTCGACCTCGTCAAGGGCGGCGGGCTGCCGTTCGCTTGGGGAGCCGGCGAAGCCGACGTGCTGGCGCCCGGAACACCGATCTGCGTACACCTCGCCCTTGAGGGTGGGAACGACTACCTCAACACGCTGGTGCCCGTCGAGGACGGCTTCTACAACTCGCCAACGGTTGGCCACGGCTCGATCGCGCTGACCGCGACCGACACCCTCGCGCTAACCGGAACCAACTACCGCCTGCACAAGAACCTCGCCTGGCTAGCCAACCGGTGGAACACGACCGGCGACGTCGGGTTTGTGCTCGGCGTGGGCAACACGCAGCAGAACTTCAGCCACTTCGACTCGATGAAGTACTGGTCGACCGGCCGGGCCGACATGGCGGGCAACACCGGCTGGCTCGGTCGGTACTCCGATCTCACGCCGCAGCAGAATCCGCTTGGCAGCATCAGCATCGAGAACCTGCACCCCGATGCCGTTGGCACGCGAGCGCCGACACTGGTCGTGGAGAACTGCGCCGAGTTCACCTACAGCGCGCCGTGGCTCAACACCAACGTGTTCCTCGACAGCGCGCAGCAGATGGCGGCCCGCACGGGCACGGCGCCGGCCGACGAGATCGCGAAAATGATGAACACGACCTTCCAGGTCGCCAGCCGGATCCAGGGCGCCAACGACGTCGACATCATCAACAGCGCTCCCAACCCGGCGTGGATCACCAAGCAGCTACTCCAGGCCGCGCTGCTCATTCGGGCCGGCATGCCGACACAGGGTTACTCGCTGGCTCTCGGCGGCTTCGACAGTCACGCCGGGCAGAAGCAAATGCAGACCGCTCGCTTCACCGAGATCAACGAGGGCCTGACGAAGTTCTTCGCCGCGCTGGCCGGTCATGAACGCGCTCGCGACGTGTTCGTCCTGATCACCTCGGAGTTCGGACGCCAGGTCACCTCGAATAAGGACCTCGGCACCGACCACGGCCAAGCCGGCATGGCGATCTTCATCGGCGGCGGCACGATGCGCGGGATCTACGGCCAGGCGCCGACGTTGGACCCGGGGGGCCCGACCGCTCCGAACCGCGTGAGCGACGCGCTCATCCCGACGCTCGACTTCCGCAGCGTGCATGCCACCGCGCTGGCGCGTCTCGCCAAGGACGACACCAACGTGGCGGACTCGGCGCTCAACTCGCACTACGAGAACCTCGGGTTGTTCAGCCCGTGGACACCGCCGGCACCAACAACCACGACAACGTCCCCGCCACCGACGACGACCACGACGGCGCCGCCGAACCAGAAGCCGATCCCGTCCTTCACACTCAGCAAGACCACCGGCGCGATGCCGTTGAGCCTCTCGGCCAACGGCGGCGCGTCGATCGACCCCGACGGAACCATCTCGAAGTACACGTGGAAGTGGGGTGACGGCACCGCGTCGTCAACCGGCAAGACGGCGAGCCACGTGTATCTCAAGCGCGGCACGTTCACGGTTCAGCTGACTGTGACCGACAACAAGGGCGCCACCGCCTACACGACGAAAACCGTGAAAGTGACCTAACGGAACGGTCCTCTGTTGTTTGAATAGTTGGGCGCCGATAGGGCGGTGTTGTGAATACGTTGGGTTGTGAAGGCGACGCACCTGTAAGGGGTCGTAGTGGCGGTCAGTAACGAAGCGCGCGTGGCGCACGTATGGCGACGACTCGGGTTCGGCCCTGCGCCGGGCGACGTCGAAGCCGCGGTGAGCACCGGCGGCGCCGCCCCCGCGAGCGCGCTGGTCGACACGCTGCTCGCGCGTCCGACGACGACGCAAGCCGAGTGGCAATGGCCGGCGGACCTCACCGATCCCGAGCTTCAGTGGGAGAACCAGTCGCGCTGGTTGACGCGCATGTTCCAGCTATGGGCCACGAGCCCCGGCCAATTGCAGGAACGCGTCGCCTGGATCCTGAGCGGCATTCTCGTCGTCGGATACAACGACGCCGTTCAGTATCTCGAACTGAAGGAGCACCACAACCGGCTGCGGGCGTGGCCGGCGGCCGCGTCCTACAAGGCGCTGCTGCAAGACGTCGCCAACACCGGCCCGATGCAGAAGTACCTGACCGGGATCTTCAGCGAAGCGCCGCACCCGAACGAGAACCTCGCCCGCGAGTTGATGGAGTTGTTCAGCCTCGGCGTGACGCATCCGAAGACCGGCGCCGACAACTACACCGAGACCGACGTCAAGGAAATCGCGCGAGCGCTCACCGGCTACCGGTGGAACTGGGAGTCGGGCCCGAACACGGTGTGGTTCGACGTCAACCACTGGGACGGCGGCGCCAAGACGTTTCTGGGCGCGGGGCGCGGTGCGGCGCAACTACCGCAGGTGATCGACGCCATCGCGGCGCACGACTCGTTCAAGTACTTCATTCCGCAGCGGCTCTACCGCGACCTCGTCGGCTTCAACCCGTCGACGACCGCGCTCGACCAGATGGCCGTTGCGTGGGGAAGCAGCGGGGATCTGAAGGCGCTCGTGTCCCACATCGCGCATCGGCCCGAGTTCCTGGCCGACGCCACGATCGGTAACCGCGTCAAGAGCCCCGTCGAACTGCTCGCCAGTGCCATGAAGATTCTCGGGGTCCAGGACGTCTCGGACTGGTCATTGGCGTGGTCGAGCGGCGTGATGCGGCAAAACCCGATCGACCCGCCGGATGTGTCGGGCTGGGACGGCACGTGGTTGCACCCGACGCACCTCGTCGTCTGGTCGCGGTTCCAGTACTGGTTCTGCTGGGCCGACCGCGGCCCCGAGGCCGACGGAACGACCGACGCCACTCCACCGCAGAAACAGAGTCCGACGATTCGCAAGCTGTTCGCCGAGGCGACGCGGGCGACCGCGGCTGACATGGCGCTGAAGTTGGCCGGGCTGCATGACGTGTCCACCCAGACGCGCTCGGCCATCGACACCTACGCCAAGGCGTCGGACTGGACCGGCGAGGCGTGGTCGTTCTGGCGGGCGTGCGGCGTCATGCAGATGGTCTTCGACAGCCCCGAGTTCTTGGTGAGTTGAGGTGACGATGAACCACTCCCCCAGTCGCCGTCGATTCCTGGTGCAACTCGGTGCCGCCGCGGCCGCCGGCGTTTCCACGCCGCTGTGGCTCGAACTCGCACAACGTGGCGGGTTGCCCTTCGCATGGGGCGCTGGCGAATCCGACGCACTTCCGCTCGGCACGCCTATCTGCGTGCACATCGCGCTCGACGGCGGCAACGACTACCTCAACACCCTCGTCCCCGTCAACGACGGCTGGTACCTCGACACCGCCGCCGGGCACGGCGCCATCGCGCTGACACCGGCCGAGACGCTGGCGTTGAACAGTTCGCCGTACCGGCTGCACGGCAGCCTGCCGTGGTTGGCCAACCGTTGGAACACCGTGGGCGACGTCGGCTTCGCGCTCGGCGTCGGGAACCTCGAGGCGAACTTCAGTCACTTCGACTCGATGAAGTACTGGGAGACGGCGCAGCTCAGCGTGCTCGGAAAGACGGGTTGGCTCGGCCGCTACGCGGACACCGTCCGCCCGAACAACCCGCTGGCGAGTGTGGCCATTTCGGACCTGCGGCGCGAAGCCGTCGGTGCGACCGCGCCGGTGCTGGTCGTGCAGGACTGCGGCGGCTTCGCCTACGACCCACCGTGGCTCAGTTCCAATGTGTTCCTCAACGGCGCCAAGCAGATGGCGACGATCCCGGGCACGAACAAGATCGCCGAAGTCGCCAAGATGATGGGCACCACGTTCCAGGTCGCCGATCGCATCCACGCCGCCGACGACCCCGCTCTGACCGGTCAGACCAGCGGCTACGGAAACCTGCAGTGGATCAGCCAGCAGCTCGTGCAGACGGCGTTGCTCATCAAGGCGGGCGTGCCGGCGCAGAGCTACACGATGGGCTTCGGACCATTCGACAGCCACAGCGATCAGAAGCAGATGCAGTTCGATCGCTTCACCGAGCTCGACGAGGCGCTGTCGAAGTTCTTCACCGTTCTCGCCGGGCACGCGCGGCAGAACGACGTGGTCGTGTTGATCACGTCGGAGTTCGGGCGGCAAGGAACAGCGAACCAAGACGGAGGCACCGACCACGGTCAAGCGGGCATGGCGGTGTTCATCGGGGGCGGCGTGAAGCGCGGCGTCTTCGGCCAAGCCCCGACGCTGGATCCTGGCGGCCCGACGCGACCCAACCGCATCTCCGACGCGCTCAAGCCGACGGTCGACTTCCGCAGCGTGCACGCCACGATGCTGAACCGCTTGGCCAAGGGCGACATGAACGTCGCCGACGCCGTGCTCAACGGCCACTTCGAGGACCTCGGTGTGTTCACCACCGCGACGCCGCCGACGACCACGACGACCGTGCCGGTGACGACCACGACGTCTACGTCGACGACCACCACGACGATCGCCAACAAGAAGCCGGTCGCTTCGTTCACGCTCAACCGGCTCACCGGGCAGGTGCCGTTGACTGTGACGGCCGACGCGTCAGCGTCGCGGGATCCCGATGGCACGATCGCCAAGTATGTGTGGAAATGGGGCGACGGCACCGCCGTCACATACGGGAAGACTCAGACACACAAGTTCACCAAGCGCGGCACCTTCGCGGTGAGCCTGACCGTCCGCGACAACAAGGGCGCTAGCACCACCGTCACCAAGACGGTGAAGGTGACTTAGCCGGTCGTCAGAAGACGGGGCTGAACATCACCGCGACCCAGGCGACGAATACAGACTCGGCGACCGCGATGAGCGCGGTGTTGCGTCCCCTCGACCAGGCGGCGGCGGCGAATACCTCCAGCGCGACGTACTGAACCGCCAAGGGGATGAGGATCAGGTTGAGTACCCCCGGGAGCGCTCCGACGCGGAGGCCGAACGAGAGCACGGCCAGCTGGAACACCCGGCCAAGCAGGCCGAAGCCGAGACCGGACCAGGTGTTGCCGCGGCGCACGATCGCTTCGAACGCCGCGTAGAACGGCAGCACCATCGCGGCGAGCAGGACCCAGGAGATGAACCGCTCGAGGCTGGGGACGGTCGCATGCAAGATCACGCCGGCGGGCGCCAGGAGGACGAACATGGCGAGGCCCGCAAGCACACCCGGTACGCCGACCGAGCGGAACGGCAACCAATCGCCATCGCCGACCCAGCCGGCCACCCGTCCGGTGATCGCGCCGCTGCGTGCGAAGTAGCGCACCAACCACAGCACGGTCGCGGCGAACAGTGAGGCCACCGCAACCTGTTGGCCGGCGCCGACCGGCAGAATCCCGAAGCCGCCCGTCGCCAACAGCGGCATCGTGAACAACGACGCGCCCAGGAGCAGCCACCACGCGCCCGGAGTCGTGCCGGTCGCGAGGGGCGGCACGGCCCGTCCGGCGAGTCGGCCGAGGAAGCCGAACAGGATGACCGCGATCAACGCGTAGGCGGTCGCGGTGGCCCGACGCGGGTCAACGCGCCCGGTCGAGAGCCGCTCGGTCGGCGCGCCGAACGCGTCGTCGAGGAAAGAGGTGATCGCGTCGAACGTCCGCCCGTCGCTGATCACACTGAGGTGGTTCGTGCCGCTGATCTCGACCGACTTCACTTCCACACCGGGGCGGGCGCTGAGTGTCGCGGCGGCGGCGGCCTGACTGTCGTGCGTGTAACTCGGATCCGTTTCGGCAACGATGAACAAGACGTGCGGCGGAGTGTGGACCTCGTTCGGTGCGTCACCGCCGGAAACCGGAATCACCGCGGCGACTCGGGCGTCGAGCGTTGACCAGTCGAGCGCGGCGCCGGCGCCCATCGAGTGCCCCAGCACAGCGATACGGGTGGGGTCGACGTACGGCGATGTTTCCGCCCAGTCGATGACCGTTTCGAGGTCCTGGTTGATGTTGCCCTGGAAGCGATTGCGGTTGCCGCCGTGCCCGCGGAAGTCGAAGGTCATGGTGGCGTATCCAGCGCGGGCGATGCTGCGGGCCATCGTGCTCAAGCCCTGCTGGTCGCTCGAGTAGCCGTGCGCCATGATGATCAGCGCCGGGCGGTCGCCCTCGCGCCGCGGCTGCGGGAAGATGTCGTCGCCCTCGAGTTCCTCACCCGGCAAGTACAGCGTCGCCGGTACGCCGTCGCCGAGAACTATGCCCATGTGCGGCGGGCCACCCCACTCCTGCCGGCCCAGCCGCATCAGTTGCATCGACGCGACGAGAACAAGCAGCACCACGATGACCGGCGCTACGTAACGCCGGGGATTGCGGGGCTCCGCCACCACGACGGGCTCGTATGCCTTCACGTCAATCGGCGCGACGCCCGACAGTTCGGTCACTGGGGAGTCTTCGACAACCGTGACTTTCTGCGCCGCCGCCTTCTTCGCCGGAGCCCTCTTCGCCGGCGCCTTCTTCGTCGCGGCTTTCTTGGCTGGCGCCGCCTTCTTCGGGCGTTGGGTCTGTGCCATACGCGCAGTTTGCCCGGAGTGACCCGTCGATGTCGTGGATTTGCGCGGCTAGCGGGCGAACTCTTCGAGCACGAAGCTCGTCTGCGTCGAGCGCACCGCTGGCATCGACTGGAGGCGCTCCAGCACCACGTCGCGCAGGGTCTCCATGTCCGCCGCTCGCACGAGCAGGACCACGTCGAACGAGCCGGTGGTGAGCGCGACGAACTCGACGCCGGGCAGTTCGAGCACGGTGTCGGCCACGTCGCGCCAGGCGTGCTGGTCGATGTCCATGAGAATCAGCGCGGTTATGGCGTCGCCTAAGCGGCGGTGGTCGACGTCCACGGTGAAGCGCTTGATCACGCCGTCGTCACGTAGGCGGGCGAGGCGCTGGTAGGCGTTGGCCCGCGAGACGTTGGCCTGTAGGGCCAGCTCGCTGACCGAGAGGCGACTGTCGTCTCGCAGGAGCGCAATCAGACGACGATCCGTCTCATCTATGACTGCCGGCGGCCCGGATTTCGACAATTTGTCTCGAACCACGTCCAGACTGTAGACGATTTCACTGGTTCGGGTAATACTCGAAGACGATGCCTATGCAACTGGTCGACAAGGGCGTGAACACGCTCGCCTACGGCGGGCAGCTGTCGGCCGATCACCCCGGCTTTACCGACGCCGCTTACCGGGCGCGGCGCGAAGCGCTCTCGAAGGTCGCCGAGCGCTACCGACGCGGCGGGCCGATCCCCGAGGCGCCGTACGCCGAGGAGGACCACGCGCTGTGGGCCGCGTGCTCACGCGAGCTCGCGGAGCGGCACGAGCGACTCGCCTGCGACGAATACCTGCGCGGAGTGCACGCGCTCGCGCTGCCGCACGATCACGTCCCGCAGCTGACCGAGGTGTCGTCGCTCCTCGAGCCCATCACCGGGTTCAAGTACGAACCCGTGCCCGGGCTGGTGTCGCCGTGGAATTTCTATGGCGCTCTGGGCGACGGGTGGTTCATGTCGACGCAGTACATCCGTCACCACTCATTGCCGTATTACACGCCCGAGCCAGACGTCGTGCACGAGGTCATCGGTCACGCCAACCAACTGGCAAGCCCGCAGTTCGCGTCGCTGTACCGCAAGGTCGGCGAGGCGGTGAAGCGCGTGCACACCGATCAGGCGGTGCAGTTCCTGTCGCGGGTGTTCTGGTTCACCGTCGAGTTCGGTGTCGTGCGTGAGGCGGGTGCGTTGAAGGCGTACGGCGCCGGCATCCTGTCGAGCTTTGGTGAGCTCGACGCGTTCCGCGAGGCCGACGTTCGCCCGTTCGACATCGCGGCCATGGGAGCGCAGCCATACGACATCACGCGGTACCAACCGGTGTTGTTCGCCGCGGACTCAACCGACGCATTGGTCGGCGAATTGGGTACGTTCCTCGACACGTACGACGACGACGCCTACACCCGATTGACCCGAGCGGCATGACGTCGCCCGCGGTCACCGAAGCTCCCGCATCGCACTTGCGCGGCTGGGACTGCATCGAGTTCTGGGTCGGCAACGCCCGCGCCATGGCGGGGTTTCTCATGAGCGCCTTCGGTTTCGAGTGCACGGCTTACGCCGGACCGGAAACCGGCGCTCGTGAGAAGGCGAGCTACGTGCTCGAGCAAGGCGACGTCCGCTTCGTCATCTCGGGCGCGCTGGACGCCGAGTCGCCGATCGCGCAACACGTGCGCGCCCACGGCGACGGCGTGCACGACCTGGCGTGGTTGGTCGACGACGTCGACGCCGTGTTCGACGCGGCCGTTACACGCGGCGCGCCTGTCGTGCGCGCGCCGTGGAACGAGGCCGACGACCGCGGCACGCTGCGCCTGGCGCAGATCGGCACCTACGGCGAAACGGTGCACACCTTCGTGGACCGGGCGCGTTACGAACCGACGCACCTCGAACCTGGCTACGGACGCGACAACCTGCCGCCCGTGCCAACGGGGCCGCACGTCGGCATCGAGGCTGTCGACCACGTGGTCGGCAACGTCGAGAAGGGTCGCCTCGACGACTGGGTGC
The DNA here is from genome assembly GCA_963722185.1 of uncultured Actinomycetes bacterium. GTDB lineage: Bacteria > Actinomycetota > Acidimicrobiia > Acidimicrobiales > JACCXE01 > JACCXE01. The sequence goes on from CAVRKD010000002.1 coordinate 119,309, forward strand.
ACTTCTACGCCGAGGTCATGGGGTTCTCGCCGCTGGTGCACTTCTCCGAAGATCAGATCTCCACCGAGTACTCGGCGCTCATGTCCACCGTGGTGTGGGACGGCACCAAGATCGTCATGCCGATCAACGAACCCGCCGACGGGCTGAAGAAGAGTCAGATCCAGGAGTACCTCGAGACCTACGACGGTCCGGGCGTACAGCACATCGCGCTGCGAACCAACGACATCGTCGCCACGGTGGGCGCGTTGCGCGCCCGTGGGGTGCGCTTCATGCAGGTGCCCCCGACGTACTACGACGATGCCAAGGCGCGCCTCGAAGGCGTCGACCTGCCGTGGGACGCGCTCATGCGCCTCAACATCCTCGCCGACCGCGACCAGGAGGGGTACCTCCTGCAGATCTTCACCGAGACGATCACCGACCGCCCGACGGTCTTTTTCGAAATCATCGAGCGCCGCGGTGCCCGCGGGTTCGGCGAAGGCAACTTCAAGGCGCTGTTCGAAGCCATCGAACGCGACCAGGCGCGCCGCGGCAACTTGTGACCGACTGGCTCGAGCGGCTCGACGCGGTCCGTGCGCGGCTGCAAACGCTCGCCCAGCGCGACCTTGACGGGCTCACAACGCCCGACGAAGCCACCGGCGAACAGTGGGAGGCCGGCCAGGTGTGGGCGCACCTCGCGGAGTTCGGGCACTACTGGTTGGACGAGCTGGACAAGGTGCTCGCCGGAGCCGAGGAGTTCGGCCGCGTCAAGACGGATCCGGTCCGGATCGCCGCAATCGAAGCCGGACGTCACCTTCCGGTCGCCACCCACATCGCGATCGTGGAGCGCGCGCTGGACGACCTGCGGGCCCGGCTCGTCGCCATGACCGACGACGACTGGAAGAAGGCGAGCCGGCACTCGACACTCGGCGTGATGGACATCGACGCGCAGATGCAGCACTTCCACGTCGGGCACTACGAAGAGCACGCCGACCAACTGGAGTCGCTGCAGTGATCGCGTACGGCGTCGCCGACCGACGCGTGGTCGCCCGATTGCGCGACGGCGTCGTCGCCGTCGGAGACGTCATCGCCGATCCTGTGTTCGAACAGCCGTCGCTCAACGCCTTCATGGCCCAAGGCCCCGCCGCGTGGCGCGAGGTCCGCGAAACCCTTCTGGTTGGCTCTGGCGTTGCTGAGCAACGCCAGGGCCAACCAGAACGCATGACGATGCCGTTCGAGGTGGCGGACTACGTCGACTTCTACTCGTCGATTCACCACGCCACGAACCTGGGCAGGCTCTTCCGTCCCGACAGTGAGCCGTTGCTGCCCAACTGGCGGCACCTGCCCGTCGGCTATCACGGCCGCGCCGGCACCGTCGTGGTGAGCGGCACCGACGTCGTGCGCCCGACGGGGCTCGTGCAGACCGAGGGTGGCGTCGTGCGCCAGCCGAGCGCCCGGCTCGACATCGAGTTGGAAGTCGGCTTCGTCGTCGGCGTCGGCAGCGACGGGCCGATCGCCGTCGACGGCGCCGACGCCCACGTGTTCGGCGCCGTGCTGGTCAACGACTGGAGCGCGCGCGACATCCAGGCCTTCGAGTACCAACCGCTCGGCCCGTTCCTCGGCAAGTCGTTCCTGACGTCGATCTCGCCGTGGGTCGTGCCGTTCGACGAACTGCGGCCGTTCCTGCGCGCCGCGCCACCACAAGACCCAGTCCCGGATCCCGGGCTGCGCGGCGAGCGCGACTGGGCCATCGACATGCAGCTGGAAGTTGAACTCAACGGCACCGTCATTAGCCGCACCAACTTCGCCGACCTGTATTGGACCTTCGCTCAGCAACTGGCGCACATGACCAGCAACGGCGCCACCGCCCGCACGGGCGACCTGTTCGCGTCGGGCACCGTCTCGGGCGCCGAGCCCGACAGTTACGGATCGCTCATCGAGATGGGCCGCCCGTTCCTCGAAGACGGCGACACGGTTGTGCTGCGCGGCTGGTGCGGCGAAGGCGACGCTCGCGTCGATCTGGGCGACGTCACCAGTACGGTGCGTTCCTGATGTTCTACCGACGCGTCGGCCACGTTCCGGACAAGCGCCACACGGTGCACCTCGACGAAGGAGGCGACCGCCTCCTCGAGGAACTCGTCGGGCAAGAGGGCTTCTCCGACGTGTCGTCGCTGCTGTACCACCGTCACTCACCGAGCGCGTTGGTAAGCGTTGAAGCGGTCGACGACGAACGTCCCCCGCTCGTGCCGTTGCACCCGGTCGCTCCTCTCCACCTCCGTACGGGTGACGTGGCGATGGGCGCCGATCCCGTCCTCGGTCGCAAGCTGCTGCTCGGCAACGAGGACGTCCGCGTGTGCGTCGCGTCGGCCAGCGAATCGAGTCCGCTGTATCGCGACGCCGTCGGGGATCAACTCGCCTACGTCCAGTCGGGCAACTGCGTGCTGGAGTCGGTGTTCGGCACGACCCAGCTGCGCGCCGGCGACTACGTGGTCATCCCGGCGGGCGTGACGCACCGCTGGACAGTCGTCTCGCCGGTGGAAGTCCTCTTCTTCGAGAGCAGCGCCCACGTGCGCGCGCCGCGGAAGTACCTGTCGGCCGCGGGTCAGTTCCTCGAGCACGCGCCGTACTGCGAGCGCGACATCCGCCCGCCCGACGGTCCGTTCGTCGTCTCCGGCGAAAACGTCGAGGTCATCGTCCGCACGCGCAGCGGGCTGACCCGCCACACGCAAGTGCACCACCCCTTCGACGTGGTCGGATGGGACGGCGGGCTGTACCCGTGGGCGCTTTCGATCCACGACTTCGAGCCGATCGTCGGCAGCCTCCACCAGCCACCACCCGTTCACCAGACCTTCGAAGGCCCCAACTTCGTCGTGTGCTCGTTCGTCCCCCGCCTGTTCGACTTCCATCCGGACGCCGTGAAGATCCCGTACTTCCACAGCAACGTCGACAGTGACGAAGTGATCTTCTACTCGGTCGGCAACTTCATGAGCCGCGGCACCGCCGGCATCGGTGTCGGTTCGATCACGGTGCACCCGGCGGGCTTCGTGCACGGACCGCAACCCGGTAGCTACGAACGATCAGTCGACGCCACCCGCACCGAAGAGATCGCCGTGATGCTCGACACCTTCCGACCGCTGCGCATCACCGACACCGCGCAGGCCGTGTCGGATCCGGAGTACATCCACAGCTGGTCGAACTGACCCCTACGCTCCCTCGCAATGGCAAAGAGCGTCCTCGCCTTCGTTGCTGCGGTCGTCATGGTCATCGGCGCGCTCGCCGTTCGCGCCCGCATCGACGACGGCGGAGGTGGCGGCGGTAGTACGAACCGCTCCGGGCCGCTCGAACTGGTGTGCGCGACCGAACTGCAAGCGGTGTGCGACGACATCGACGCCAACGAGAACGACGTGAACGTGACGGTCGAACCGGCAACCGTCACCGCCGACCGCCTCAAGACGGCGGACGCCGACGACGCCGAACTCGACGGTTGGCTCGCGCCCGGGCCGTGGGGTGAGCTGGTCGACGTGGCGCGCCCGCCGGGCAGCGGCTCGCTGTTCGCCCCCAGCGGCGACGCACTGGCGCGTTCGCCGTTCGTGCTGGCCGTGTGGAAGAACAGGCGCGCTCCACTCGCGTGCGCCGATCCCGTCGACCTCGGTTGCCTGGGCGACGCCGTCATCAGCCGCGGCTTCCGCCTGGGAGCGGCGGCCGACGACCAAGCCGAGGGCGTGCTGGGCGACGCTGCACTCGGTGCGGGCCACGTCAAGAACGCCAACTTCGCTACCAACGACCTCACCGAGACCGACCTCGCGGATTGGCTCACGGGCGTCGACACCAAAGTCGATGCCGTCGGGCGCAACCCCGGCGGGCGGTCCTTCGCCGAGATGCTGGCGTTCGGTCCCGCCGTAGCCGACGGATTCCTCGCCACCGAAGCGGTCGTCGCGCCGCAACTCGCCGCGCGCAGCGAACCGCAACCAACTCAACGTGGTGCAGGTCGTCCCCACCGCGACGGCCGACGTGCAGTTCGCATCCCGCGTCGGTGATCGAGGAAGTCGGCTCGGCGAGATCGTCCGGCGGCAACGCGTCCGTGACGCGCTCCAGGCAGCCGGTTGGCGCGTCGAAGGAGACAGCCGGCCGCTTCCGAAAGACGACGGGCTACCCTCGGCAGGCGTGTTGCAAGCCCTGAGGGATGTCACGAAATGAATCGCAAGCTCGCCTTCGTCTGTGCGGTCGCGCTGCTTGCGACGGCCGCCTGCGCCACCGACGGCAACGATCTCGACGACGTACTCGGCGATGCGCCCGACGGCTGCACAACGGTCCCGATCGCAACGTCGCCGGAGAAACTCGACCTGCTGACGTCGCTGGCCAAGAGCTTCAACAACGGCGACGACAACGAAGTCGACGGCACCTGCTCGTTCGTGCAAATAGCCAAGGTCTCCTCCGGCGTCGGTGCCTCCTTGCTCGCCGAGGGCTGGCCAGACGAGCAGGAGAACGGAACCCGGCCCGTCGTGTGGTCGCCGTCGGCAAGCTCGTGGGGTGCCGTAGTCAACGAACGGCTGGCGCAAAAGCAGCAGCCCCCAGTCGTGCCCACTGACGCCAAGCCGTTCATGCTGACCCCGCTCGTCATCGCCATGCCCAAGCCCATGGCCGAGGCCCTGGGCTATCCAAAGACGCCGATCGGCTTCGGCGACCTGCTCGCCTTGGCCACGGCCAACGACGGCTGGGCGAGCAAGGGCCACCCCGAGTGGGGCGCTTTCAAGCTCGGAAAGACCAACCCGAATTTCTCGACCAGCGGGCTATCGAGCACGATCGCCCAGTACTACGCGGCGACGGGCAAGCAGTCGGATCTCACGCTCGAAGACGTGAACCGCCCGAACGTCGACACGTTCATGCGCGGCGTGGAGTCGGCGGTCGTGCACTACGGCGACACGACGCTGAGCTTCCTCAACAACCTGTATCGCAACGACCGCGCCGGCCTCGGCTTGACGTACGTGTCGGCGGTCGCCGTCGAGGAGACGTCGATTATCGCCTACAACCGCGGCAACCCCGACGGCATCCTCGATCCGGGCGAGCAGCCGCGTGCGCCCCGCGTGCCGCTGGTCGCCGTATACCCGAAGGACGGCACGCTGTTCTCGGACAACCCCTTCTTCGTCCTGAACGCGCCGTGGGTGAGCGCGGCCGAGAAGAAGGCGGCGCGGCTGTTCGAGTCGTTCGTCCAGAAGCCGGCGAATCAGAAGCGCGTCCTCACCTTCGGCTTCCGGCCCGGGAACCCAGCTGTCGCCGTCGCTTCGCCGATCTCGGCGCGGTTCGGCGTCGATCCGGCGCAGCCCACCGCGGTGCTCGGCGTGCCCGAACCGGCGGTGCTCGTGCGGCTGATCGAGAAATGGGGCGAGCAACGCAAAGCGGCGCGGGTGCTGCTCGTAATCGACGTGTCGGGTTCGATGGGCGAAGAGGTGGACGGCGGCGAGACGAAACTCGACCTGGCGAAACGCGCGTCGGTCGAGGCACTTGGCGCAGTTCAAGCCCGAAGACCTCGTCGGCCTGCGCATCTTCTCCACCAACATTTCGCCCAAGGCGCCAACGGACTATCTCGACCTCGTTCCGCTCGGCGCGATTTCCGACAACCGCGAGGTGATCGCCGGGCGCATCCGCAGCCTCGTGCCGACCGAAGGCACGCCGCTGTACTTCACCGCCAAAGACTCGGTCGAGTTCATGAAGCAGGGCTACGACGCGTCGCGCATCAACGCCATCGTCCTGCTGACCGACGGCAAGAACGAGGACGACTTCACCGACCTCAACGCCACGCTGGCGGCGCTACGCGCCGGCTCCGAAGGCCAGTCGTCGAACCCCGTCCGGCTGTTCACGATCGCCTACGGGCAAGACGCCGACAAGGCCGTCCTGAAGCGGCTGGCCGAGGCGACCAATGCGGGCTCTTATGACGCCACCGATCCGCGCACGGTCACCAAGGTGTTCACCGCGGTGATCTCCAACTTCTAATGCTGGCGCGGCTTCCCGAGCGCGTCCGCACGCCGGCGGTCGCGCGGGCGATCACGTCGCCCTCAGCGTTCCTGCTCGCCGGAGCCGGCATGTCCGCCGCCATCCTCGGCGGACTCCCGCTCGCCGCCGCGGCCGTCGCCGGTGGCCTGGCGTACGCCGCTCGCGTCGCCCTCGCCGTGCCGCGTCGCCGTGCCGGCGACCGCATCGACCCCAACCGCGTCAGCGATCCGTGGCGGCATTTCGTCATCGACGCGCAACAAGCGCAAGCCCGGTTCGACCGCACGGTGCGCCAATGCCAGGACGGCCCCATCAAAGAGCGACTCGGCACCATCGGGCGCCGCATCGGCGATGGCGTCAACGAGTGCTGGCGCATCGCCCGGCAAGGCGACGTGCTCCAGGACGCGCTCCGGGCGCTGGACCGCGACGAGATCGAAGCCGGCCTGGCGAACGTGTCGCGCGAACTCGCGAACGCCAGCGGCACCCGCGAGTCGTCGCTCAAGCGAACGCGCGACGCGTTGCTGTCGCAGGCGAAGTCCTACGACCGGTTGTCCTCGGTGTGGCAAGACACCCGGGACCGCCTGGAGGTGCTCAACGCGCAGCTAGACGAAGCGGTGGCTCGCGCCGTGGAACTGTCAGTTCACACCGGCGACATCAATGCGCTGGCGCCGCTGACCGCCGATGTGGAGAGCCTGGTCGACGAACTCGAGTCACTCCGGCTGGGACTGGAAGAGGCCGGAAGCGAAGCAACGGGATAGGCGCTGCATCGAGACCCGGTTGCGCAGCGCGAGCATCGGCCGGATCAGCGGAGTGAGCACCTGTGCCGGGCCGACCGGACGCTCCCGCATGACGATCTCGGTCTGCTCGCCGCGGCGAATGAAGTCGAACTCGACTTTGGCGGTAAGCGGACCGGCATGGGCTTCGAGCACGAGTTGACGGTGGCCGTGCGACTCCAGCACCACGGTCGAGTCGTCGACGGCTACCTCAGGGCTCGCCCCCACGGAATGAGCGAACTCGGCGCCCTTTTCGGGGAACTCGTCGTCGACATCGCGGATCTGCTGCGCCCCAACCAGCCAATTTGGATACGTCTCGGGATTGGCTACGGCGTTGAAGACGTCGTCGCGGGGCGCGTCGACCAGTTGGTGAACTTCCACTGGCGACCAGGGGGCAGAGAGCAGAGCCATGAGATGGCTGTGCCCGTTGCGACCGACGATTAGCCGCGCGTTACGCGCCGACGTAGGCGGCGAGGTGCTTCCCGGTGAGGGTGGACTTCTTCTTCACCAGGTCGGCCGGCGGACCCTCGAAGACAACCTTCCCACCGTCGTGACCGGCGCCGGGGCCGAGGTCGATGATCCAGTCGGCGTGCGCCATCACGGCTTGGTGATGCTCGATCACGATCACGGACTTCCCGGTGTCGACGAGGCGGTCGAGGAGGCCTAGGAGCTGCTCGACGTCGGCGAGGTGCAAGCCCGACGTTGGCTCGTCGAGCACGTAGACCCCGCCCTTGTCCCCCATGTGCGTCGCCAGCTTCAGACGCTGGCGCTCCCCGCCTGAGAGCGTTGTGAGCGGCTGCCCCAGGCTGAGGTAGCCGAGGCCGACGTCCACCAGGCGTTCGAGAATGGCGTGCGCGGCGGGCGTGGCCGCCTTGCCCGCGCCGAAGAACTCCTCGGCCTCGTCCACCGGCATCGCCAGCACCTCGCTGATGTCGCGACCGCCGAGCTTGTACTTCAGCACCGACGGCGCGAAGCGCTTGCCTTCGCAGTCCTCACACGGCACGGCCACGCCCGCCATCGTCGCGATGTCGGTGTAGATGACGCCGTTGCCGTTGCAGGTCGGGCACGCGCCTTCGGAGTTGGCGCTGAACAGCGCCGGCTTCACGTTGTTGAGCTTCGCGAAGGCTTTGCGGATCGGCTCGAGCAACCCCGTGTAGGTCGCGGGGTTGCTACGCCGCGAGCCGCGGATCGCGCCCTGGTCGACGGCCACGACACCTTCCTCGGTGGGAATCGAGCCGTGCACGAGCGAGCTCTTGCCGGAACCAGCCACGCCCGTGATGACACACAACACGCCGAGCGGAAGATCGACGTCGACCTTCTGCAGGTTGTTGGCCGTGGCGCCGCGGATCTCGATGTGCCCGGTGGACGCGCGCACCGTGCCCTTGAGCTTCGCCCGGTCGTCGAGGTGACGCCCGGTGATGGTCTTGCTCTTGCGCAAACCCTCGACGGTGCCTTCGAAACAAAGAACGCCACCGGCCGTACCGGCGCCGGGCCCGAGGTCGACGACGTGGTCGGCGATGGCGATCACTTCTGGCTTGTGCTCGACCACGAGGACCGTGTTGCCCTTGTCGCGCAGCTGCAGCAGGAGGTCGTTCATGCGGGCGATGTCGTGGGGGTGCAGCCCGATGGTGGGCTCGTCGAAGACGTAGGTGACGTCAGTGAGCGACGACCCGAGGTGACGGATCATCTTGGTGCGCTGCGACTCGCCGCCCGACAGCGTGCCCGCCGGCCGCTCGAGCGAGAGATACCCGAGCCCGATCTCCACGAATGAGTCGAGCGTGTGCGACAGCTTCGCGAGCAGCGGCTTGACCGACGGCTCCTTCAAGCCGCGCACCCACGCGGCGAGATCGGTGATCTGCATGGCGCAGGCGTCGGCGATGTTGACGCCACCGATCTTGGACGACCGCGCCTCCTTACTGAGCCGCGTGCCTTCGCACTCCGGGCACGCCCGGAAGGTCATGGCGCGCTCGACGAAAGCCCGAATGTGCGGCTGCAGCGCGTCGATGTCCTTCGACAGGAACGACTTCTGGATGTTGGGGACCAAGCCGGCGTAGGTCAGGTTGATCCCGTCGACCTTGATCCGGGTCGGCTCCATGTAGAGCAGCGCGTCGAGTTCCTTCTTGGTGAACTTCTTGATCGGCTTGTCGGCGTCGAAGAAACCCGAGCCGCGGAAGATTCGGCCGTACCAACCGTCCATGCTGTAGCCCGGGATCGTGATGGCGCCCTCGTTGAGGGTCTTGTTCTCGTCGTAGAGCTGCGCCAGGTCGATGTCCTCGACGCGACCCATGCCTTCACACCGCGGGCACATGCCACCGGTGCGGTTGAAGGTGACCCGCTTGGTCTCGCCCTTGCTCGTGAGCGAACCGCGCGCGCTGACCGTTGCCATGTTGAACGAGTACGCGTTCGGCCCGCCGATATTCGGCTTGCCGAGCTTGCTGAACAGGATGCGCAGCATGGCGTTGGCGTCGGTGGCGGTGCCGACGGTCGAGCGGGCGTTGGCGCCCATGCGCTCCTGGTCGACGATGATCGCCGTCGTGATTCCGTCGAGCACGTCGACGTCGGGGCGCGCCATCGACGGCATGAAGCCCTGCACGAACGCGCTGTAGGTCTCGTTGATCAGCCGCTGCGATTCGGCGGCGATGGTGCCGAAGACCAGCGAGCTCTTGCCCGACCCCGACACGCCGGTGAACACCGTCAGTCGCCGCTTCGGGATCTCGACGTTGAGATCCTTCAGGTTGTTCACCCGCGCGCCCTGCACGCGGATCATGTCGTGGCTGTCGGCAGGTGAGCCTTTCGCCATCAGCGAAGTTCCTGAATACGGATCATGTTGCCCGCAGGATCGCGCACGGCGCAGTCGCGCACGCCGTACGGCTGCTCGATCGGTTCCTGCACGATCTCGGCGTCGCTGGCCTGCAGCTTCTCGAAGGTGCCGTCGAGATCCTTCGTTGCCAACAGCAGAATGCCGTAGGTGCCCTTGGCCATCATCTCGAGGATGGTGGTGCGCTCCTGGTCGGTGATGCCGGGATCGACCGCTGGCGGCGCCAACACGATGTTGGTACCGGGCTGGCCTTCGGGGCCGATGGTGATCCAACGCATGGTGCCCTCGCCGACATCGAGGCGGACCTCGAAGCCGAGGAGATCACGATAGAACGCCAATGAAGCTTCGGGGTCGTTGTGGGCGAGGAAGCTGGAGTGAATGGTGATGTCCATGGCTTCCACCCTAAGTACGGCTCGCGGATTTGGCTTCTCGATTCCTGACCGGTCGCGTCACCTGTTTCGATACGCACGACACGATCTCAGCCTGCGCCTGCTTCGACTCTCGGTACTCGCTGGGCGACATGCCGAGTAGTTCGCTAAACCGCGTGCTGAACGTGCCGAGCGACGAGCAGCCCACGGCGAAGCACACCTCGGTGACGGTGAGGTCACCGCGTCGCAGCAGCGCCATCGCCCGCTCGATGCGGCGCGTCATGAGATAGCTGTACGGCGACTCGCCGTAGGCGAGTTTGAACTGACGGCTGAGATGTCCCGCCGACATGTGCACGCCACGCGCCAGCGCCTCGACATCGAGCGGTTGCACGTAGTCCCGGTCGATCCGGTCCTTGACGCGCCGCAACCACGCGAGATCTTCGAGACTTGCCACCGTTGAATTATCACGCGTTCAGGCGGCGACGAACACCTCGCCTGTGTGCGGTGCCAACGTGGCAGACGCTCGCGCCACGCCGTCGAGGTCCTTATACGTGCCGCCGAGAGAAACCGTGTAGGTCGACGAGGTGGGGTTCACGAGCGAGATGCCCTTCGTGAAGTTGCGCCGGTAGACGCCGCCGCCCGCCACCTTGGCGTAAGCGCCGGTCGCGCCGCCGACGTCCACGCGATCGTACGGATGGTCGGCCGTCAGACCGTCATACGTCTGAGCGGCGGTGAAACGGAAGTACGACTTGCCGTTCGTGCCGAGAAGGAACGTGGCGAGGGCGTACTTGTGCCAACCCTTCACCTGGTCAGCGTTGGCAGCGATCCACAACTTGGTCACGGCGAACAACGACTCGCCGCGGTTGCCGGCGTCCACGAGCATGTCGACGTCGGCCTTCCAGTCGCCTTCGGAGCGGTAGGTCGTCACACCCTGCGACGGGCCGCGGACAAACACTTCGGCTTCGGCTCCGTTCAGTGCCGGCCACAGCCGCGACGTCGGCGCGGTGGCGCTGAAGTACACCGTCCCCTGCGCGAGGCCGTTCCCGCCCACGATCAGGTCGCGGTTGCGCGTCGCCACCTTCTGGGCGAGCGCGGTCGTGGCGTTGAGCCACTCGCTGTCGGTCCACGGGCGACCGGTGGCGTTGTTGATCGGCTGGCTCGTGAGGTAGTTGCCACGAATCGGAGCGGTGCCGAGCATGTCGAGGAAGCAACCGTCGTAGCCGTCAGTCGCAACGAAGTTCTTGCACCGGTACACCACGTTCTTGACCCAGTCGGCATTGCTGATGTCCATCAGGTAGTTGCCGAAGTTGTTCGACCGCACGAGCGCCCCTGTGGCATCGCGGGCGTACCAGGAGTCGGGGTAGAACGGCGGTGCTTGGTTGGCCTGCGCGAACGACGCGTTCAAATAGTCGAGGATGCGCAGCCGCGGATTGGCTTGTTTCATGGCCGTCACCCGGCCGGCGAAGCTGCCCTTGGTAGCCAGGATGACGTCGACACGGTTGGCCAAGGCAACGGCATCGGCGGCCGGCGGGTTGACCTTGCCGGTCATGTGCGTCAGCGCGAGTTGCTGCGTGAGCCGCCCGCTGGGAACGTAGTTCGGCGCGACTGCTTCGGCCGGCGGCATGAGCCCAGCCGCGGCAACCGGAACGAGCAGCAGCAACAAGGTTCTCCAGGTAGGTCGCATGACTCCCTTTGCTACGAACCACCCCAATGACCGGCAGGGAGCGTATCCGCGACCAGCCCGCCCCGACCAACCGCTGAGTCCTCGATTGTGCTCACTGGACTCAGCAGCCGGTCTCGACGTTGGTGTGCTCCTCCTTGCTGGCGTGGCTGGCGGTGTTGCTGAAGCGCTGACCTCTTACGGGCCAACGGGCGCTGGTTGCAGCGACTCCACGAGGCCAACCAACTCCTCCGCCGACGCATCGCCCGAGACGGTGACGACCAGTCGTTCGTCGATGCTCCAGACATGCGGCACACCACGGGGCGACACCACGAGTTCCGCGAACGAACCACGCAGGGCGCCGCGCGAGATGGTGAGCGACTTCGCCTCGTCGCTGTTGCCTTCCCCTGACGCAACCGGGTCAGCCCAGCACGTTGTCTCGCCGGTACCATCGCCGGCGCACCGCGCCGCGCCGCCCCGCAGCCGAGACGTGACGATGATGCGGTCGAATCCGCGACGGAATGCCATGGAGACAACGCCCGACGCAGCCGGGTTCGCAGCCTCGTTGCCCGTCGCTGGCCCGTCAGCGGCGGCAAGCATTTCGGCAAGTTCGAAGCCTTTGGGCAGCGTCGTCGCGACGAGCGGCGCATAGCCGACGACGCGGGCGGCCTCGCTCGGGCTCACCGGCCGGAACTCGGCATCCTGGCGAAATACCGGAGCACCCGCCGGGAACGAAATGGTGAATGTCGACGCCGGCAACGGTGCGTCTGCTACCAAGGTCGTCAGGCGTATCTCGTGCAGGAATCGTCGGTTCAGAGACTCGGTGATCCGCAGCGGAAATCCAGTCTCTTGGTCGACCACGATCTCCAGCTGGTCGCCGCTGCGCTCGGGTCCGGCCAATTTGTTCGGGGTCACGGCCATCGCCAAAAGCCACGCTTCGCGCCCGTTCTCACTGACCTCTGTGACAGCCGTATCGGAACGGTCTGACAGGAACGCGCGCACGACCGACGCGAAGTTCCGCCGCAGCGGCGATCGGGTGAACGCGTCGGGCGGGCCGGCCCCCGGATTCCGGATCTCGACGCCTTCGAGACCGTTGCCGAAGTCGACGAGTTCCCGCTGCACACGGTCGGCCACGCTGAAGGCAGCGTCATCCGTGAAGCCGATTCCAGTGGTCCGTTCGTCACCCGCAGCAGTTGCCGCGAACGACCACCGTTTGGTCGACCGGCCTCCGGTCTCTGGCGGGGAGCACGAGCCGACGTCGATCGCGCACGTGACCGTAATCTCGCCAGTCAGCGTCGTGAGCGAGCCCAACGCTGTCCCGACGCGAGCGCGTACCGCCGACGCAGTGACGAACTGCGGCTCGACCGTGCTCTTCTCGGCGGTCGTGCGGCTAAGCACCGACACAGCGACCGCGAGTGCCAGGACCGACGCGGCGAGTGCCGTCAGCGTGCGGGGGTTGGACCACCGGGTCGACGAGTGCCCCCCGAGCGCCGGTGCCTCCACTTCGAGCCTTGCACTCAGATCGGAGAAGAACCCGGCGCGGTGTTCGGGAACCTCGAGTTGTCGCAACGCGTCGCCCAGTTCTTCGTCTCGGAACGCGTCGCTCATGCGTCGCCCTTCAGTGACACGCGCAAGGCGGCGCGGGCGCGATTCAATCGCGACGCGATCGTTCCCGTTGCGACTCCCAGCACCTTGGCGGCCTCCGCGTAATCGACCCCGTGCGCATCTACGAGCAGCACTGCGGCGCGTTGGTCCGCCGGCAGCAGCGCCAACGCGGCAGCGAGATCCCTCAGCGTTCCTACCTGTTCGGCCGGGTCAGCGTCGGCGTCCGGCGCGTCGACGCGATCGTCGAGGCTGGCTATCTCCCGACGCGCCCGTAGGTCGTCGATGCAGGTGTTGTAAACGATGCGGTACAGCCACGTGCCAAGGGCGGCATCGCCTTTGAAGCGGGGCAGCGAGCGAAACGCCTTGACGTAGGCCTCCTGGAGGGCGTCATCCATTCGGTCGCGGTCTCCCAGGAGGCGGTACGCGAGCCCGCGTAACCGGTAGTCGTAGTGCTCGACGATTTGCCCGAACGCGCGGGAGTCCCCACGCCGAGCTCGCTCGACGACGAGTTGATCTATCTCTCCGGCCGACGACCGACGGGCAGATGCCGCGAACAACGTCTGCACGACATCGAGGACTCGGAGAAGCCAACGAGGGCTCGGATACGGCAGGGCGAAGTCCACGCGATTGTTTTGACGTACGCCCACGATCAATCCTTCCAATGTTCTGCGAAATGGCTTTTCCGGAAGGATTCGACGTTTCACGCCGTCACACCGTTCGTGACGACTCGACGATTCTTCTGGCCCTCAATGGCGTTCATCGCGACCCTAACTTCGGCTGCGGGTGGTGAAGCGCTCACCGAGCGATCGGCGTCGATCGGGGTCGAACCCGTCGCTGCCCGGCCCGTTGAGATGACGACGACAACCATGCCGCCAGCGCCGGTCACGACCGCGCCGGCGCTGATCCCAACCGCGCCGCCTTCGGAATCGCCGATCGGCACGCTGCGCGCCGGAAACGTCGGGCCGCGCACTCTCGAGCTGCAGCGGCAGTTGACTGCGCTCGGCTACTGGCTGGGCGAGGCCGACGGCACCTACGGGGACCTCACAGTGCAGGCCGTCACCGCTCTGCAAAAGATGCACGGCATGACGCGTGACGGGATCGCGGGTCCCGCCGTGGCGTCAGCCATTGCGTCAGCCATTGCGTCAGGAACGCGTCCGGCGGCGGCTCGTAGCCGCGGAGATGCGCTCGAAGTCGACAAGGAACGTCAGGTGCTGCACGTGGTGCGCGACGGAGAGGTCGTGTGGACCTTGCACGTTTCGAGCGGTACCGGCAAGCCGTACCGGGTCAACGGCCGCACCGAGATTGCGGACACGCCTGACGGCCAGTGGACTGTCTCGCGAGCTCACGACGGCGTACGGACCGGCGAACTCGGCCGGATCTATCGGCCGCGGTACTTCCATCAAGACGGGATTGCCGTGCACGGCTTCGCCTCGGTGCCCGCGTTTGCGGCGTCGCACGGTTGCGTACGGGTGAGCAAGCCGGCGATGGACTGGATCTGGACGTCCGACGTCATGCCGATCGGCACAACCGTCTTCGTCTACTGAGCCAAAGTCCGCGAATTTTGATGGAAGAAAATGCCGCTCCGCTCGTCAGATGTGGAGCGGCTCCGAATGGAGTTCAAGAAAGGGATACGTGAAGCACATTTCACTGGCTCGCCGGACAAGTTCGACAATGGCGATTACTGCAGCAATTGCCGTGCTCTCAGCCGCGTGTGGCGACGAATCCACCGATCGAGCGACTCGAGCACGGGCCACGCGGGAGACGACCCGCGCCACCATCGCTGGTCCCGCGACGACGACCACCTCGTCAGGCGCAGTCGTTCGGCCCGCAGCATCATCCTCGGTCGAGGCTACGAAGTTCGCTCGTGCGGCCGACGCGGTTCGGCATCTCTACTCGGCATGGCGCAAAGGTGATCGCGCGGCTGCAGGTGCGGCCGCCACGGCCGAGGCAGTGCGGGACTTCTTTGCCCGTCCCGCTACCGATTTGTCCGGCAGCGAATGCAATGGCAGCGCGGGCGCCACCAGGTGCTTCATGGACGGCGACGGGTTCAGCGTGATCTTCGAAGTCGCCACCAGCACGAGTCGCGGGTACCAAGTCCACGCCGTGTCGTTCGCGACGCACGGGAATGAGCAAGCCGGACCGACCGCGGTCGCGACGCCGGGACGCGCCGCCGTCGGCGACACCGTGCACCTCCGGGGTGACGGCTTCACCGGTGATCCCTACGACGCGGAGGATGCTCCGTTTTACCTCGTCGGCGGCACCGACGGGTGCGCGCTCTACGCCATGGCTCGCGACACATTGGTCGTCGACGACGATGGGCGGCTCAGCGGAACCTTCGTGGTGCCAGCGACCGGCGATTGCCGTATGGCTGGGCGCGAGGCGGCGGTGACACCGGGGAAGTACGAGCTCGCCTACGCATGCACTGCTTGCATCGTCGGCGAAATCGAGGTCGTGGCCGCTCCGTAGTGCCTTCGGGGCTGACCGGGTCAAGCTCTACGAGAGCCCGAAAGCGGATTTGAACCGCTGACCTACGCATTACGAGTGCGTTGCTCTACCGACTGAGCTATTCGGGCGTGCCGTTTTGGCGGCCAGAAAGTATGGCCTAGGTGGAGAGCCGGGCGAGAAGTCCTTCCAGCAGCGACATTTCCGCTGGGTTGTATTGCATGCGGTCAGCCACGTCGGCAATGGCGTCGAGGGCCACCAGCGCACGCCGCGCGGGACGGGTTTCTTCGGTGGCGACGCGGTCGCGGTAGACCGACGCCAGCGCCGCCAGGCCGGCGCGCAGGTCGTCGGTGCGGGCCCGGCGCTGGGCGCGGCGCTGGCGGACCTCGACCTCCCGCCGCGGCGGAACCGGGAGGCCCGCCTTGGCCTGCTCGGCCATCTCGGCGTCGTCGCGCTTGTGCTGTTCGACGACGGGCGCGGCGGCCGCTTCGAGCAACCCGGCCAGCGTTCCGGCGACGGCCACGACCGCTCCGGCGGTCCCGTCGAGCAAATCGGGGACGCTGCGCCACACCGCCATGCGCGCCCGCATCTCCGGATCCTTTGCGACGGAGCGCGCCCGCGCGATCGAGCCGGCAGCGATGGCCGCCGACTCGGACGCCACATCGGCCTCCACGCCTTCGGCCACCAGCAAGGTGGTGACGACTTCGGCGGGCAGCGGCGGGAACTCGACGCGCACGCAGCGGCTGGCGATGGTGACGAGCTCGGGGGTGATCTGGTCGGCGAGGATGCAGAACACCGCGGACGGCGGCGGTTCCTCGATTGTCTTGAGCAGCGCCGGCGCCGCTTCCTCCACCGCGTGGAAGTCGGTGAGCACGAGCACCTTGCGACCGCCCTCCATCGGCGACCGCAGCGTCAGCCGGGTCACCTCGCGGGCGTCGTCGACGAGGATGCTGGCGCCGCTGCGCTCGATCACCGCGAGGTCCGGGTGCGTGCCGCGCAACGCGCGGGTACAGGCCGAGCACGCGCCGCAGCCGCCGGTCGGGCACAGCAGCGCGGCGGCGAAGCCGCGGGCCGCGGCGAGCGCGCCCGCGCCGTCGGGGCCTTCGAACAGGTAAGCGTGCACTGGCGCGTGCGCGCTGGCGCGCAGGAACTCCACGGCGCGGTCTTGACCCACGACGCCCTCGAACAGCGCGGCGACGGGCTTGTCGGTCGGCTTCATCGTGCGGTCACCCAGGCGTCGTACGCGGCGTTGACGCGTGCCGCGACCTCGTCGATGGTCCCCACGCCGTCGATCACGAGCCAGTGATCGACGTTGTCCGCCGCGAGGGCGGCGAAGCCCTCGGCGACGCGACGATGGAACTTCTTGCCGAGTCGCTCCATGCGATCCGTGGGTCGACGCAATCGCTCTTCGGCTACCTCCGCGGGCACCACCAGAAGCACGACCACGTCGGCCGGACGCCCGTCAGTCGCCCAGTGCGACAGCTGCACCAGTTCGTCGACCGACAGGCCGTGCCCGTGCCCCTGGTACGCCAGCGACGAGCCGATGTAGCGGTCCGTCACCACCGTCTCGCCGCGGTCCAGCGCGGGGGCGATGATGTCGGCCACGTGTTGCGCCCGCGCCGCCGCCATCAACAACGCTTCGGCGCGCGGGTCGACCGAACCGTTCGACGGATCGAGCACCACCGCCCGGATGCGTTCACCCAGCGGCGTACCGCCCGGCTCGCGGGTCAACACCGCGCCCAAGCGTTCGGCCAGCCGCGCCGCTTGGGTTGACTTACCCGAGCCTTCGCCCCCTTCGAACGCGATCAGGCGAGCCGTCATGTGGTGCGGGTCGGGTGCGCGTTGCGTGAGCCCACGGGGTCGCGCAGCGACAGCAGCGACAGCAAGCCCGCGATGGCGATGATGCCGCCGGCGAACCACAGCGACAGGCGCACGCCGGAGACGTTCAGCCCCAGCGTCAAACCAAGCGAACCGAGGAGGCGGCTCATGATCGGCGCGACCGTGAACGACAAGAGGAGCACGACGCGGATCATCGTGTACAGGGTGGCGAAGGTGCGGCCGCGCAACGCGTCCTCGACGTTGGTCTGCAAGATCGTGAAGCCGAGGACGTAGACGGCGCCGGCACACAGCCCAAGGCACGCGACCCAGAGCACCGCTGGCGTCATCGACGACGCCGTCGCGCCGAGACTTATGAAGGCAGCCGCCCCGAATACCGCTCCGACGAATACGGGCTCAGGCGTGAGGCGGCGCTGCACGAGCGACAGTCCGATCACGCTGATGGCTACTCCGAAGCCGAGCGCCGAGATCAACACGCCGAAGCCGGCCTGGCCGCCGCCGAGATCCTTGTTGGCGAACACCTGGCCGAGGGGGACGAGCATGCCCCCGCCGAAGAGTCCGGCGCCGATGCCGAGCATGACAGAACGCACCCGCGGGCTCGTGCCGATGAACTTCATTCCTTCACGCAGGTCGCGCATGACGTTGGGACGCGCCTCCTCGTCGACCTCCTCGATCGGCGTCGCTCGAGGCAGGGCCGTTCTGCTCACGATCGCGGCGGCGACGAGGAAGGTGAAGCCGTTCGCCCACAGAGCGAGGGACTCCTGGTTCACCTGGAGTATCGAGAGAGCGTCGATGTTGCCGAGCGCCTCGGACACCTTGGCGAAGAGAGCGAAGATGACCGAACCAAGCGGGAACGTCCCGTACGCCGCCGCCACCGACAACGAGTTCGCCGTCGGCAGCTGTTCGGCCGGCACCAGGTTGGGCACCGTCGCTTCCTTCGCCGTCGACCACGCGATCGCCATCGCCTCCAACAGCAGGGAGGCGACGACGAGGCCGAAGATCGTGTCGACGATAGGCAGGAACGCGAACACGATCGCGCGGCCGACGTGGCACAGAACCATCACGCGGCGACGGTCGAGCCGGTCGAGAAACACGCCCGCTATGGGCCCGAAGAAGAACCCGGGCAGCAGACGCGCCGAGAGCACGACGGCCACCGCCGTCTCGCCGGAACCCTTCGAGACACGCGTTGCCAGCGCGATGACCGCGACGAAGCCGATCCAGTCGCCAAGGCTCGCTATGAGCGACGCGAACCAGAGGCGTCGGAACGACGGATACGAGAAAACGCCCCGGCGAGCAGATTTCGGCTCGGCCACGTATCGAAGACTAAGCGGTCTTCTTCTTCGCGGGCGCCCGCTTCGCCGATGCCTTGCGAGTTGCCTTTTTGGCCGGTGCCTTGCGTTTGGCCGCCGCCTTCTTCGGCGCCGGACCCTTGGCCCGCTTCTCGGCCAGCAACTCGATGGCCCGTTCCTCGGTCAGCGTTTCGATGGCCACGCCGGCGGGGATCGTGGCGTTGGTCTCGCCGTCGGTGACATACGGTCCGAAGCGGCCGTCTTTGACCAGCATCGGCTTGCCGCTGATCGGGTCGTCGCCGAAGGTGGCCAGCGGCGGCTTGGCGACGCCGCGGCGGCCCCACTGCTTGGGCTGCTTGTAGATCTCGACCGCCTCGTCGAGGGTGATGGAGAAGATGCGCTCCTCATTGTCGAGCGACCGGCTGTCGACGCCCTTGGTCAGGTACGGGCCGTAGCGACCGTTCTGCGCGGTGATTATCTCGCCGTCGGTGGGATCGACGCCGACTTCGCGGGGCAGAGACAGCAGTTGCAGCGCGTCGTCGAGGGTGAGCCGCTCGAGCGTCATAGTGCTGAACAGCGAGCCGGTCTTCGGCTTGTGGGTGACCTTGCCCTTTTCGTTGGTCTCCACTTCACCGAGCTGCACGTACGGGCCGTACTTGCCGCTCTTGGCGAGCACGGGCAGCCCCGTCGCCGGGTCGATACCGAGTTCGCGATCGCTCGATGGCGCGTTGAACAACTCGATGGCGCGTTCCAGCGTGAGTTCGTCCGGCGGTATCTCGGGGGCGACCGAAGGACCGTTGGCCTCGCCGATCTGCAGGTACGGCCCGTACTTGCCGACCCGCACGACCACCGGCTCACCGTCCGGCGTCGCGCCGAGCAGGATCGAGTTGATCGCCGCGGCGTCGATCTCGTCCATGGCGTGATCGACCATGGGCTTCAGGCCGTCGCCGTTCGCCCCGAAGTAGAAGTTCGTGAGCCACGGCACCCGTTCGGCCTCGCGCGATGCGATGCGGTCGAGGTCGTCCTCCATCGCCGCGGTGAAGCGGTAGTCGACGTACTGGCCGAAGTGCTGCTCGAGGATCTGCACCACGGCGAACGCCGCCCACGTGGGCACGAGGGCGTTGCCCTTCTTGAACGCGAAACCGCGGCTCTCGTTGAGGATGGTGTTGATGATCGACGCGTAGGTCGAGGGGCGACCGATGCCGCGCTCCTCGAGTTCGCGGATGAGCGACGCCTCGGTAAAACGGGCGGGCGGCTTGGTGTCGTGTCCTTGCGGCAGGTACGACTCGCCACTGACGGTGTCGCCTTCGGCCAGCGGCGGCAGCACGCGTTCGTCCTCGTCCGCGTCGTCGTCGGTGTGCTCGATGTAGACGGCGCGATAGCCGGGAAACGTGATCACGCGGCCGCTGGCAGCGAAGTCGCAGTTCTCGGCGTCGGCGGTAACTGCGTTGAGGCGCACCGAAACGGTGAAGCCGCGGGCGTCGGCCATCTGCGAGGCCACGGTGCGCTTCCAAATGAGGTCGTAGACCCGCGCCTGGTCGGAGTCGACGAGATTGCGGACTTCGTCGGGGTGACGGAACGTGTCGCCGGCGGGGCGGATCGCTTCGTGCGCTTCCTGCGCGTTCTTGACCTTCTTCGTGTACTGCCGCGGCGCCTCCGGCACGTAGTCGGCGCCGAACAGATCGGTGGCCGCCCGCCGCGCCGCCGCCAGCGCTTGGTCCGACAGCGTCGTCGAGTCGGTGCGCATGTAGGTGATGAAGCCGTTCTCGTAGAGGCCTTGCGCGGCGCGCATAGTTCGCTGGGCGGTCATGCCCAGTTGGTTGTTGCCGGCCTGCTGGAGCGTCGAGGTGATGAACGGTGGCTTGGGTGAGGACTTGTACGGCTTCTCTTCGACGCTGCGGACGGTGACAGGCACACCGCCGAGACGCTCGGCCAAGCCGCGAGCGGCGGCTTCGTCGAGCAGGAGGCGATCGGCCGACAGCTGCCCGGTGGACGGATCAAAGTCCTTGCCTTCTGCGAGTCGCTGGTCGTTGACCGCCACCAGTGCCGCCTTGAACGCGGCGTCGTCCTTGCGGAAGATCGCCTCGATGTCCCAGTAGTTGGCGGAGCGGAACGCCATGCGGGCCCGCTCGCGTTCTACCAGTAGACGGATGGCCGGGCTTTGCACGCGACCGGCGGTGGCACCGCCCGGGCCCTTCCGGCGCAGGACTTCGATCAATCGCCAGCCGTAGAGCCGGTCGAGGATGCGACGCGTCTCCTGGGCGTCGACCAGCGCCATGTCGAGGTCGCGGGGGTTGGCGACCGCTTCTTCGATGGCGGCGCGGGTGATCTCGTGGAACACCATCCGCTTGACGGGCACGTTGGGCGACAGCGTCTCGAGCAGGTGCCAGCTGATGGCCTCGCCCTCGCGGTCTTCGTCGGTCGCGAGATAGATCTCACTCGCACCCTTGAGCAATGCCTTGAGTTCGCGCACCACGCCCTTCTTCGACTCGGGCACGACGTACAGCGGCTTGAAGTCGTTCTCGACGTCGACGCCGTCCCGCGACCACTTGAGCGACTTGTACGCCTCGGGAATCTCCTTGGCGCCGCGCGGCAAGTCGCGGATGTGGCCCACCGAAGACTCCACGAGATAGTCGTCGCCAAGGAAGCCCACGATGGTGCGCGCCTTGGCAGGGGACTCGACGATGACGAGGGGTTTGGCCATAACTCTTTTTCCAGAGTGGGCAGACGAAATCTCGCCTGTCAAACAGACCTACGCCGAGCGGAGCGCCGAACCAGCAGGATCTTGCGCAATGCCAACCAGGCGACATAGCCAAAAATCGCCGCCAATACGAGGTAGCCGAGCGGTTCGACCCAGCTTGAGACCCGGTCCCACCGGTCGCCCAACTCGTAGCCAAGTCCTATGAATAGGGCATTCCAGATCGCGCTCCCGATCACCGTGAGGACCGTGAATCTTCCGAGCGGCATCTTCGACCAACCGGCCGGGACCGACACGATGCTGCGGACGAGCGGGATGCATCGGCCGACGAGGACGATCGCGCTGCCGTGGCGTTCGAAGAACTTCTCGCCGCGCGCGAGATCGTTCGGGCTGAAGAGGAAGAACCACCGCTTCTGGGCCAGTTCCTGGAGGCGGTCGTAGCCGATGATGCGCCCAACCCCGTAGAGAACGTAGGCACCCACGAGCGCGCCGACCGTGGCGGCGACCCACGCGAGGACCAGGTTGATATCGCCCTGTGCCGCGCTGAACCCGGCAAAGGGCAGGATCGCTTCAGACGGGATCGGCGGGAAGACGTTTTCGAGCGCGATGAGGACTCCGACGCCGAGCTCTCCGATGGACTCGATCACGTCGACGACCCAACCCGTCACCCCGCTGAGGTCGCTTGCCACGCGAGCACCGTATCGGTCACCACGCTCGCCGGGAGAACCGCGCAAACGGTGGATAACTTCGGACTAATCCACGGTTAATCCACAACCTTTATGGGGTTGCGGTCCACAGGCCGCGGGGCGCACGGTGACGTCCGTGGTCATTACGGCACCACATCTTGCAGCAGAGCTACGGCGCCGGCGTAAGTGCCGCCGCGCGCTGGTTGAAGAGCTCGAACGGTCGTCGGGCCACACGTGGGTCCCCGACGACTTAGAGCGGGCGCCGACGAACCTCTTGGTGCTTGCTGCACTCAATCTGACCGGAAGGGGGGCATCTCAGTAGCGCGCCGCAGGCGGGCTCTTTGGCCATAGCCTGCGGCGCGTGACTGGTCCCCTTCCTTCATACGCCGACCTGCCCGACGGCGCCTCATGGAGCGTCTGGCCGGGTCGTGAGGTCTACGGCACCCTGAATCTGCTGACGCCCGAGCGCGCCGTGGCCGCCGCCCGCTTGGTGCAAACCGGCGAGACTTTCGGGCTCAACTGGAACATGGAATTGCCCGACCCGCCGCTGTTCGGCCGCGGCGCCTTCGAGCACGAGATCGTCGCCGGCCAGACGCATCGCGACGACGTGCTGCACCACTGGAACACGCAGTCCTCGTCCCAGTGGGATGGCCTTCGCCACGTGTTCCACCCGACCCGCGGCAATTACGGCGGACTGCCGGACGAGGAGCATGGCGTTCATTTCTGGGCCCGCAAAGGCATCGTCGGTCGGGGCGTACTGGTCGACGTAGCCCGATGGCGCGCCTCGGTCGGACGGCCGATCGACCCTTCGCGCGCCGACGCCGTCGAGCTCGACGATCTCGACGCCACGCTGCAAGCGCAGGGCCTCACGCTCGAACCTGGCGACGTGCTGCTGATGCACACAGGGTGGATCGCGCACTACATGAGCCTCGACGACGCGGCGCGGGCCGACCTGCGCGAGAACATCGCGACGCCCGGCCTGCGCGCCGGGCGCAAGACTGCCGCGTGGTTGTGGGATCACCACATCGCGGCCATCGCGGCCGACAACCCGGCCATCGAGATGATGCCGTGGGATCCGGACCTGACCGTCGAAGCACGCACGGCCGCGTGGCGCGATATCGACAACCGCGGCGAGGTCTTCGGCCACATTCACTTCCTGCCGCTGCTCGGCATCCCGCTCGGCGAGATGTTCGACCTACGCGGCCTGGCCGAGGCCTGCGCGCGCGAGCAGCGGTACGCGTTCCTGTTCACGTCGGCGCCGCTCAACCTGCTCCACGGCGTCGCCAGTCCACCGAACGCCCTGGCGATCCTCTAACGACGAACTGGTCGCACAATCACGCCAGACACAGCGCGATGGTGCGACCAGTTCGGTTTGTTGCGTGGTTCTGAAGCGTCTTAGCGGCGGGCGGCGGCTTTCTTCGCCGGAGCCTTCTTGGCCGCAGGAGCCTTCTTGGCGACGGCCTTCTTCTTGGCTGGAGCCTTCTTCGCCGTCTTGACGGCGCTGACTTCAGGCTCGTCGCTGTCGAGACCGAGCGCTTCTTGGGCGAGGTCCACGACGGCGTGCAGACCGTCGGAACCGCGCGCCGGCTCGCTACCGCCGATGCCGGGCGCTTCGCGCTTGGAGAACGCGATGGCACCGATGAGGATCACCAGCGACACGCCGGCGATCGTGTATCGGACGCCGTCGTTGTCGCGCAGGTTGATGATCGCCGGCAGCATGAGCAGCGAGACGAGGTTCATCACCTTGATCAGCGGGTTGAGCGCCGGTCCGGCGGTGTCCTTGAACGGGTCGCCGACGGTGTCGCCGATGACCGCAGCCTTGTGGGCCTCGGAGCCCTTGCCGCCTTCGTTTCCGTCCTCGATGAACTTCTTGGCGTTGTCCCACGCACCACCCGCATTCGACAGGTAGTTCGCCATCAGCTGACCGGTCAGGATCACCGCAGCGAGGAAGGCGCCGAGCGCCTGGAACCCGATGCCGAAACCGATGATCGCCGGTGTCAGCACCGCGAGCAACGCCGGGGTGGCGAGCTCACGCAGCGATGCCGCCGTGCAGATGTCGATGACGGGGCCGTAGTCGGGCCGCTTGGTCCCGGCCATGATCCCGCCGTCGGCGAACTGCCGACGGACTTCCTGCACCACGACGCCGGCAGTGCGGCCAACGGCGCGAATGGCCAGCGAGCTGAACATGAAGGCAATCGAGCCGCCGACGAGCAGACCAATGAAGGTCTTCGGGTCGGCAACGTTGATCGACAGGATCGTCTCGTCGAAGACGCCACGCGGGCCTTCGAGCAACTCCTCGACCGGCAGGCTGAGCTTGTCGCTCAGCTCGCCCGCGGCCGTCTCGATGAACGAGGCGAACAACGCCACGGCGGCGATGACGGCGGAACCGATGGCGAAGCCCTTCGTAACCGCCTTGGTGGTGTTACCGACGGCGTCGAGGCCGACCATGATCCGCTCAGCTTCGCCGGTGAACTCGCCCGACATCTCGGCAATACCCGCGGCGTTGTCGGCGACGGGCCCGAACGTGTCTTCCGACACGATGACGCCGGTCGTGGCGAGCATGCCCATGCCGCAGAGCGCGACCAGGTAAAGCGACAGCTGCAGGTTGCCGCCGCCGAGGGCCATCGACGCTCCGATGGCGACGGCGATGGCGATGATGGCGTACACAGAGCTTTCGAGACCTGAAGCGGTTCCCGACAGCACCGTGGTGGCCGGACCCGTGCGGGCCGAACGGGCAATCTCCTGCACCGGGCCGTAATGGGTGCCGGTGAAGTACTCGGTCAACCGAGCAACGCCCTGGGCGAGCACGAGGCCGATGAGCACCGCGAAGAAGCACTTCCAACCGATGTTGTTCGTTGCACCGTTGATGTCCTCGTTGCCGATGTAGCCGAGCGCGAGGCCGAGCGTGCCGATGACGGTGATGATCCCGGCAGTCAGCAGGCCGCGGTTGATCGGCTTGAGGGCATTGGTCTCGCCTTCCTTGGCGCGCACGGCGAACACACCGGCGATCGAGGCGATAACGCCGATGGCGCGAGCCGCCAGCGGGAAGATCAGGCCGAGCGCCGGGTTCATGTCGACGGACTTGAAGGCGGCCACGCCGAGGATGATCGAGGCGACGAGGGTGACCTCGTAGCTCTCGAACAGGTCGGCGGCCATGCCCGCGCAGTCGCCCACGTTGTCGCCGACGTTGTCGGCGATGGTGGCGGGGTTGCGGGGGTCGTCTTCGGGGATCCCCGCTTCGACCTTGCCGACGAGGTCGGCGCCGACATCGGCCGCCTTGGTGAAGATGCCGCCGCCGACTCGCAGGAAGAGCGCCAGCAACGAGCCGCCGAAGCCGAAACCGATGAGGATGGCCGAGCTGGTGTTCTGGAAGATCGCAATGATCACCGTGGCGCCGAGAAGGCCGAGGCCGACGGTGAACATGCCCGCCACACCACCGGTGCGGAAGGCGACCTTCAGCGCGGCGCTCATCGACCCGTTACGGGCGGCTGCTGCCGTGCGCACGTTGCCGCGCGTGGCGAGCGTCATGCCGATGTACCCCGCAAGCCCGGACGCGATGCCTCCGAACACGAAAGCCAGAGTGCGGAATGTCGCGGATTCGACGAACGTCAAAGCGGTACCGCCACCTTCGGGCTTGAGCACCTCCGTCGACGTGAAGAACACGACCGCGGCGACCGGGATCATGATGACGCCGATCGTGCGGAACTGGCGCTTGAGGTACGCCCACGCGCCCTCCTGAATGGCGACGGCAATCTCGATCATCTTGGGCGTGCCCTGGTCGGCGGCGAGAACGCCGCGCATCAGGCCGAAGCCAACGATGATCGCGAGAATCGCCGACGCGCCGGAAAGGGCCAGCACCAGGAACTCTCCACCATGAAGGGTGAATGTCTGGTACCCCCCTTCAGCAGCGAGAAGTGAACTCACGCTGTTTCCTTTCGTTTGGTGTTGCTCTTGCTGGGAACGGGTTCGTCACGGGTGACGAAAATCTGGCGGGCGATGCGTTCGCCCACGGTGCGGTCCTGCCCGTCGACGACGAGGACCAGCGGTCCGTCGAACGGGTGCTTCTCGCGGACATGCACGCGCACCCCAGGACGCAGTCCCAAGGTGTCGAGGAACTCCACGACGGCCGGATCGGTCGATCCGGGCACGGCCACGATGGCCTCGTCGCCGGGCTCGAGCGCGTACAGCGGCGGCAGCACGGGGATGTCGGCGGTCTCAGGTTCGGGAATGGGGAAGCCGTGCGGGCAGGTGGCAGGACGGTTGAGCGCCATGTACAGGCGGTCCTCGACCTCCTGAGGCAAGTCGTGCTCGAAGCTGCCGGCGAGCCGGTCGGCCTCGTTCCAGGCGTAGCCGAGCATGTCGGACAGGAAGCGCTCGACGATGCGGTGACGACGGATGGCAGATACCGCTTCCTGCCGTCCCTCGGTCGTCAGCTCGACACCGCGGTAGGGCTTGTGGTCGACCAGGCCGCGGTCGGCCAGCTTCTTGACCGTGGCCGTCACGGTCCCGGGAGCGACGCCGAGGGCGTCGGCCAACACGCCCGTGTGCGCGTCAGGTTCAGCGCGTGTGGCCCGGTAAATGGCCTTCAGGGTTTCGCGTTCGGACTGCGTGAGGTCCGACTGGTTGAGCTCGTTGTCCATGAATTTTGACCGAGCGAGACTTTAGGTTTCAGCAGTCCAAAATTCAAGCCTCGGGGGCCAAAACCTTTTCTTGCGTTGCACCAGTCAGGTGATACGGCACGGAGGTGACCACGGTTCTGGGCCGGAACAGCAATGCCAGTTTCAGACGGGCGGCGGTCTGGTTGTGCAGCGCCTGCTCGTACCAGTGGTTGACCACGAACTCGGGAATGACGACGGTCATGGTGGCGTCGCCCCAGCGATCCTCGAGTTCGTCGAGGAAATCCACGAAGGGGTCGACGAAGTCCCGGTACGGCGAATGCACGATCTCGAGCGGGACCGGTATCTCGTAGTGGGCCCACTCATCGACGATGGCGTCGGCGTCGGTGTCGGTCATCGACAGGAACACCGCGGCGATGTGATTGGGGCGCAGCGACCGCGCGTAGTCGAGGGCGGCCAATGTGCCCTTGGTGATCCGACCAACCGGGACCACCACGCTGTGGTTGGTAGCGACGCGCCGGATATCGGCGGGGACCGCCGCCATCTCCGCCTCTGACGCGGTGTAGTGCCGTTTGATCGCTAGGAAGATGGCGATGACCGACGGCACGACGATGAAAGGCACCCACGCACCCGAAGTGAACTTCGTTCCGGCCACGATGATCAGCACGACGAAGGTCGCGACCGCGCCGGTCCCGCTGACGGCCGCGCGCAGTCGCCAACCCGAAGTCTTGTGCGTGAGGATGTAGCGCAACATGCCGAGTTGGCTGAGCGTGAAGCTGGTGAAGACGCCGACGGCGTAGAGCGGGATCAGGGCGTTGGTCTTGCCGCCGAACGCGATCAGCAGCAGCGCAGCCGCACCGGCGAGGAAGAGGATGCCGTTGGAGAACACGAGGCGGTCGCCCTGCGTTCCGAATTGGCGCGGCAGGTAGCCGTCTCTGGCGATGATCGAGCTGAGCCGTGGGAAGTCGGCGTACGCAGTGTTGGCCGCCAGCGTCAGGATCGCGGCGGTGGCAATCTGCAACGCGAAGTACAGCGGTCCGCTCCCGTAGACGGCCCTTCCGAGTTGCGAAAGCACGGTTTCCTCGTGCGACGGGTAGGGCTGGAGGTGGTGCGCCAACACGGCAATACCGATGAACAGCGCGCCGAGGATGAACGCCATGATCATGAGCGTCGTGGCCGCGTTTTTGGCTTCCGGCTTACGGAACGCCGGCACGCCGTCGGAGATGGCCTCGACGCCGGTGAGGGCGACCGCACCCGACGAGAAGCCCTTGAGGATCAGGAACAACCCGAGCTCGCCGCCCGCCTGGCGCGCGCCTTCGAAGTGCTCGGGATTGAAATGCACGTGATCGATAGAGCCGAAGTACTCGCGGAACAGTCCCCATGCGACCAGCCCCACCATCAGCGCGATATAGCTGTACGTGGGAATGGCGAACAGCTGCCCTGACTCCTTCAAGCCGCGCAGGTTGCCGAGCGTGATGATGGCGATGAGGAACAGACCGATGCTCACGCGCTGGTCGGCGAGGCCGCGGAACGAGGGGATCGAAATCAACGCCGCGACACCGGCCGACACCGACACGGCCACGGTCAACACGTAGTCGAGCAGGATCGAGGCACCCGCGAGCAAGGCCGGCTTGGGGCCGAGGTTCTCGCGGCTGACGATGTAGGAACCGCCGCCGCCCGGATAGGCGAAGATCGTCTGGCGGTAACTGGTGACCACGATCGCTAGAAGGATCGCCACCGCGATACCGATAGGCACGAGCACGTCGAGGCCGAGCACGAGGCTCGACGCGCCCAGGGCCGTTACGAACAGGATCTCCTCGGTGGCGTAGGCCGTCGACGAGATGGCGTCCGAGGAGAAGATCGGCAGCGCGAGCGCCTTGGGTAAGCGCTGGTGCTCTTGTTCGTTGGACGCCAGCGGTCGGCCAACGAAGAGTCGCTTGAGTACGCCAGCCATTTGTCGCCACGATATTCCTCCGGTTGGCGTGCGGCCGCTATCGCGAGTCAAATGTCGCCATGCACGTCATCGTCGTGGGCTGCGGACGACTTGGGTCCGAGCTCGCCGTGGAGCTCGACCGCAACGGTCACTCCGTCGCGATCATCGATAAGAACCGCAACAACTTTCAGCGGTACCTGCCCGAGCGATGGAGCGGGCGAGCGGTGCTCGGCTTCGGCTTCGACCGCGACGCGCTCGAACAGGCGGACATCGCGCACGCCGACGCCGTCGCCGCCGTGACCGGCGGTGACAACTCCAACATCATGACGGCGCGCATCGCCCACGAGACCTACGAAGTCGCCAACGTCGTCGCCCGGATCCAAGACCCGCGCCGCGCCGCCATCTACCAGCGGCTAGGCATCGCTACCGTGGCGTCGGTGGCGTGGGCCACGGACCAGGTCATGCGCCGCCTCAACCCCGAGGCCCACACGGTGGAGTGGACCGACGCCAACGGCGCAGTATCCATGATCGAGGTCTCGCTGCCCGACGCCTGGGCCGGCCACAAACTCAGCGAGCTGTCTGTCGGCGATCAGTACCGGGTCGTCGCCATTTCGCGCGGTGGAAGCGGGCGGCTCGCGACCGAAGACGTCATCGGTCAGGACGGGGACGTGCTGCACGTCATGGTGCAGCGCGACGCCCGCGCCGAACTCGACGCCCTGCTCGACCACGGACCCGAGGGAGCGCACTGATGCGCGTGGCCATCGCCGGCGCCGGCAACGTCGGCACCTTCATCGCGCAGGACCTGCGGAGGCACAACCACGACGTCCTTCTCATCGACAACAACTTCGACCTCGTCAACAAGCTGCGCGAGACACTCGACGTGACGGTTGTCTATGCCGACTGCTGCGAGGTTTCTAAGCTGCACGCCGCCGGCGTCGAAGGCGTCGACGTGATGGTGGCGGCCACCGGCGACGACGAAGACAACCTCGTCGTGTCGCTTCTGGCCAAGCAGGAATTCGCCGTGCCCCGCGTGGTGGCCCGCGTCAACCACCCCAAGAACCACTGGCTGTTCAACGAGAGCTGGGGCGTGGACGTCGCGGTGTCGACTCCGCACCTCCTCACCTCGCTCGTCGAGGAGGCGGTGTCGGTCGGTTCGCTCGTGCGGCTCCTCACGTTCGAAGGTGGCGGCGCCCGCCTAGTCGAGGTCACGCTCGCCTCCGACTCTCCTGCCGCCGGCAAGATCGTTTCCGAACTCGGCGTCCCCCGCGACGCCAGCCTGGTGGCAGTCGTTCGCGACGGCCACGTCGTGGTCCCCCGCGGCGACACGATGCTTCAGGTGGGCGACGAGGTGCTGGCTCTCCTGGTGTCCAACGACGCCGAGGCCGATCTCACCGATCTGCTCGTCCAGCCGACGGCGTAACTAGCCGAGCAGCTCGTACTCGGGGTTCAGCACCTTCAAGCGGCTCGCCGTACCCGACGGCGCACCGCGACCCGACAGCTTCAGCCGGCGACCAGTACGGATACCCGGCATGCGGCGTCGGCCGGTCCACATCGCGACCATCGCGCCACTGCCGTCTTTGACGGTGGCCTCCAGCCACGGTGAGCCGTCTTCCTTGGGCACGACGCGCACGCTCGTGATTTCGCCGACCACCGTGGCATAGGCACGCGGTTGCACCTCGGCGATCGGCGTCGCGCCCGGCACCGCCGCGCAGAAATCGGCGAGCTTGAGCCGATCGTGTTCAGCGACCGGCGTGCGGAGCTTGTCCAGCAATCCCATCGCTATGAGGCTACCGCTGGCTCCCGTCGCCGACGCGAGTCGACGAGACGCCACGCCGCGTATCCGGCGCCGGCGATCAGCGCGGACGGGATGACGTAGCCGAGCAGGATGATCATCCCGCCGAAGACGGCGAGCGTGGCCGCACCGGCACGCTGGAGGCTCTCGATCAGCAGCGGCTCGGTTTTCGGCTCCGGATCGACGGCGACGTGCGGCCCGAGGATCCGCAGCGTGATCGTGGCGAAGTCGGCTTGATCGGCGAGCTGCGCCTGCTGCGCCGCCAACTGCTCGATCTGCGTGCGCACCTCGGCCGCTGCCTGGGCGACCTGCAGCGTCTCGCCCACAGTGTCCGCCTTGGCCATCAGCGTGTTCAACGCCGACTCTTGCGCCCGCAACGACCGCAGGCGGGCGTCGAGATCGACGAGTGTGCTGGTGACGTCGCGGCCGCCGAGCGTCTCGTTGTTGACCTTGCCGAGGCGGCGCAGCGCCGTCAGCGTGGCGTCGTAGGCGGTCGCCGGAACACGGAGGGTGAGTGTGGTCTGACGGTCGGTGCTCTTCGAGGAGTCGCTACTGGAGACGAAGCCGCCGTGCGCCTCGGCGACGTGGTTCGCCTTGGCCGTGGCGTCGCCCACTAACGAGTTCTTCGACACGCTCAGTTGGATCGTCGCTGTCTTCACGACTCGCGGGGCCGCCGGCGCGACAACCCGGCTGGCGTTAGGGACGGCACTCTGGTCCGCCAACGAGGCGCCGGCTCCTCCGGCCGCCATGTCCTGCCCCGCGAACTCGTCAGCCTTCGCGCTGGCGGGCGTCGCCTGCTTGGCGCTGTTGCCACCTGGGTCGTCGGCCAAGGCGATGACCGCCCCACCGCCGACCAGAACTGCGGCGGCGGCGGCGACGGCGATGACTTGGCTCTTGCGCATGCCGTTTGGACGGCGCGCCGCGAAGCGCTGGTTCCCGCTAGTCGCTGATTGTTTCGAGCGGCAGGGCGTCTACCTGCTGCTTGAACCACAAGACGTGGACCAAGAGCGCCGTCGCCAACGAGCCGGCGCCGATGAACTTCACCCAGTCGTCGCTCGGCTTGGGCAAGCTCGCACCACCGATGGTGATCAGCGTGTCGTCGTCGTCGCTCGGCGTCTTCGGCCGAGCCTCGCCGTAGGGCAGCGTGGGGTCGTACGTGCCGGACGCCTCACCGGGGCGTCGGGCCGCCAGCCCACCCTTGGGGTTGAGCAGGTCCCCGAACTTCGACAGGTCGACTTCGCCACCGGGGGCGAAACCGCCGCCGCCGCCGCCCCGCGCCGTGCCGCCCTTGCCGCCGGTCGTGCCGCCGGTGCCACCGGTGCCACCGGTTCCGCCGGTCGAACCCTTGGTGGTGGTGGTTGTGACGCCGCCACCCCCGCCCCCACCGCCACCGCCACCGCCACCGCCACCGCCAGTCTTCTTGATCGTCGTGGTGGTGGTCGTCGGTGGCGTGGAGCGAACGGTCACCGTCGAGCTGTACGACGAGGTCTTGCCGGCGATACCACGGCTGCACGCCTCGTCGGTGTTGCTCGAGCTCTTGCACGAGCGCGCGTGACGCACCGCCTGGATGGCGTACTTGTACTGGCCAGGCGCCTTGCCGGCGAGGTCGTCGGCGTAGGCGAACTTGGTTCCGTCGACCGAGCCGATCTGCTTGCCGGCGTCGCCGGCGTAGGAGCGATACACGACGTAGCCCGCGATGTCGGACTCCGGGTTGGCCTTCCACGTCACGTTCACGACGCTGCCGTCTTCGGGCTTCGACGCGGCCACGCCCGTCGGCGCTGCCGGCGCGATCTCCACGTGGAAGGACTTACTCACGATGTTCGTCGCGCTTGTCGGCGCCTGCAACGGTGGCCGGTACGAACCCGTCGCCGTGACCGTGACCGTGTAGGGGCCGTTGTACTTCGGCGCGATGTTCGCCCAGTTGAACGAGACCGTCGCGCCTCCGCCCGAGAAAATCGGTGAGTTGCTGGAGCCGCCCGCGACGTAGTTGTGCTCGACCGGCGGCAGCCAACCGTCGTCGTCAGACAGCTTCACCTTTGCCGCGGTGATCGTTCCCTCGGCGCCGTCCTGGTACATCGACCCGGAGATCGAGAACGCAGCCTGCTGGGTGGTGTCGGCGACGGGCGAGTTGATCGTGACCGACGGCGCGGCGGCGAGCGCGCGCTCGGCGCCAGGCACGGCCAGAAGCACAACGGCAATCAAGCCAGCCGCGCCAATACTGCGAAAGAGCCGGGACATCACGCGTCCGCGGCTCCGGTGATCAAGTGGGCGCGGATGATAAGACGCTGGCGCGCGGAACCCTTCGGATGGCATGTAGTAAGTGTGAGGTTTCGTTCGCCCGGTGTGTTCGCGACTATCGCAATATTTGTCGGGTCGACAATGAACGGATTGGGCGATTCTCCGCGATCCGTCACCACGTATTCGCAACTACCGACCGGCGTCTTCAAGACGATCTTGTCGCCCTTGGTCAACCGGTCCATCTGGGCGAACGGTTTGCCGTAGGTAGTGCGGTGCCCGGCGATGGCCACGTTGCCCATCTCACAGGGCAGTGGTGTGCCGCGGTAGTGGCCGGCACCAGCTTTCAGCGCGGAGGGCGTGGTGCCCTCGACGACCACCATGTCGACGCCGATCTTCTCGATGATGATGCGGGTGAGCGCGTCGCCCTCTTCGAGCTGGCGGTTCGCGTACCGCTCCTTGAGCGCCGGCGCCGCGAGCTGGGTCTCTTTGCGATCCTGGATGCGGCCTTGCTCGAAGTTCGTGTAGACGGGATAGCCGAGCAAGCCGACGGCGGAGACCACCAATATGAGCAGTAGAACCGACAGGCCCTGGTAGGCCAGACGATTCCGGCGGAAGAACTGGAGTACGGCTTCCAACGCGACACCTCACGAGGGGCGGACAGAGAAACGACAGGGTAAACGAAGGGCCCGGGGCGTTTGCCCCGGGCCCTTGAGTCTTGCGGTTACTTCAACTCGTGCTGCCGGAAGCTTCTCGTCAGGCCTTCGGCCTGCCGAACGGGCGCAGCATCTCTTGGTCGCCTCGCTTGCG
Source organism: uncultured Actinomycetes bacterium (assembly GCA_963722185.1). Classification (GTDB taxonomy): domain Bacteria; phylum Actinomycetota; class Acidimicrobiia; order Acidimicrobiales; family JACCXE01; genus JACCXE01. The sequence continues at coordinate 152,834 of CAVRKD010000002.1, forward strand.
CTCGGCTCCCGAGTTCATTTACTGCTTTTCGGCTACTTGGTGGTTGCTGCGACGAGACGCAGGCGACGGACCGCCACGAGAGCGATACCGGCACCGGCGAGCGCCAACGGCAGAGCCGTCTCGGCGCCCGTGCGGGGCAGCGACGTCGGCGTGCCGCGAGCGATGTCGAGGCTCGGGATGTCGAGCACCTTGGTGACGGGCAGGTTGGAGATCGCGCCGGCCTCAGCGTGAGCGAGGTTCAGCACGATGCCACCCGAGATGCCCTTGAGCAGCTCGACGGCGACACCGTCAGCGACGGCCTTCTTACCGAAGACGCCGTCGTCGACAATCTTGCCGGCACCGAGGACGACGCGGCTTTCCAGCGGCGTGCCTGCGAGCAGGACGATGTCCTGGCCGAGGGCAACAGCGATGCCTTCCGGCGGCGCACCGAGCAGCAGCGACGGCACGAGACCCTTGATGCGAACGATCGCCGGGTCGAACTTCGGATCGCCAACCGGCTTGCCGGTCAGACGGTCGTAGGTCGCGCTGGCGGACGCCTCGCCGATGATGATCTCGACCAGCGGAATGCTCTGAAGCACGCCACCGATGGTCGGGGTCGGAAGGATCTTGATGTTGACCGCAGCAGCGTGCGAAGACGCCGTCACGGTGTTGACGGTGTTGGTCACCTTGGACTCGGCATCACCGATCAAGATGCTGAGCGTCTTGGTGTTGGCAATGCTCGAGATCACGTCGCTCAGCAGGTCGCCGACGCTCGGCAGCGCTTCGGTCGGAAGACCGAGTTGCTCCGTGACGCCCAGCAGCGTGTTGACGAGACCACCGACCTGGAGACCGACGCCCTCGACGGTTGAGTCGAGGCCGAGCGTGTGCAGCAGGCTGTTGACCGACAACTCGACGTCGCCGACCTGACCGGACGCGACTGCGTTGAGCAGGTCGTTATTGATCGCCGCCGAGCTGGCGCCGCAAGCGATGCCGACACTCAGGATCGCCTCGATCGCTTCGGGCAGGGCAAGCGCGGCGCAAGACGCCGGCGTGTTCTGCGAGCCGTTCGAGGTCAACGACGAACTGGCAGTGGTATTGCCAAGAAGGCTGAGCTGACCGGTACCGACGGCCTTCGCAAGAAGGGTCGTCGTACCGGTGTCACCTACACCCTTGACGATGTTTGCAACCGTGTCACCGAGGGTCAGCTTCTGACCAAGAATGCTGAGGTCGAGCGCGCGTGCAGCGGCCCCGCCAGCAAACGTCTCGGGCTTCACGGTCACGGTTTCTGCAGCCTTGACCGGCGTCGAAATAAGCGACGCCCCCAGTGCTACAGCAACCGCAAGCGGAGCTAGCGAGCGAATACGCATGTGTTGTTGGTTCCTCTCCCCGGGACTGCGCCCGTCTTTTTTTGCTTCCTTGCTGGCAACCACATTGTGACCACGCAATGTCGTCTAGACCAGCAATTCCACGTTATCTCGCACTTCTCCTGCATTTTTTCTCTCAGCGTGGCGGAAAATCCCACGTACCGTCACACTTCGACCCGAATGGCAGTCACCGCCCGGAGCTGCACATCCGGCAGAAATGCCCCAATCAGAGGTACTTCTGTGGGGCAAGAGTAATGGACGGTCACGCTGAGTGTCGAACCTGGCCCGCCCCGGTCACTTTGGGAGAGTTTCATCCGATCGGAGTTGAGCCCGGATGATCCGACGGCGGCGCGCCGAGGGGCGTTCGGGTCGGGATCGACCGCTCCGGCTCGAGCGGCCTCCCGCGATGCGTGGACAACCAGAATCTGGTCACGCACGACTAGCCCGACCTGGATGATGGCGAGGAGCAACAGCACGATGAGAGGAAAGGTGAGTGCGAGCTCAACAACGGCTTGGCCACGATCTGTCTCGCGACGGCGGGGGTCTCGGTGCCGCCGGCGCGGGCCGGGCATGCCCGCACCCGGCCCACGCCGTTGGCGCTCGCTCACTTGACCTTTTGCGTCACGGTGTCGAACACGGCGTCGAGCAACTCGCCGATCTTGCCGGACTTGGCAGCCCAGCCGATGACCAGCACAGCCACCGCGGCGGCGCCCAGCAGGACGAGCGCGTACTCGGTGGTCGCCTGACCGCGCTCGCTACGGACAATGCGACGCGCCGCGACAGATGCGGCGGCCTGTAGCCAAATGAGATACGGAACCAGCATGAACATGAACAACTCCCTTGGAGCTTTGATCCATTGGAGCCGAGCCGTAGGCGAGGCGACCAGAGGAAACAGCGGTCCGTTTCGGCAGGCCGAAGGCCAGCCGAAGAAGACTTCCGCGGTGCGACGTGACCTAGAGCGCGACTGTCTAGAGGTCGAGGCCTTGAAAGGACCCGGCGATAAGCGGCGCCACCGTGAGAAGGGCGAACGCGGGAAGGATGCAGGTGACAAGGGGGAAGAGGAGTCGCACGGGTAGCCGGCGAGCCGCCGCCTCGGCGCGCTGGCGCGAGGCGGTGCGGACATCGATGGCCAACCGGTCGAGGGTGGCGCCGAGCGGCGCGCCGTAGCGGTCGCAGGAGATGAGCGCGGCCACGAAACCGCGAACGGTTTCGCCGAGCACGTCGGGCAGCGGTTCGAGCGCGTCGGCGATGCGGCGGCCCCGGCCCGCGCTGGCGACCGCGGCCCTGAGCGCGTCGGCGAGTGCTCCCGTGGAGTGGGTTGACGCAGCATCGAGGGCGCCGCGCAGGTTGCAACCGGCGCTCACCGCGAGACCGACGAGCGCCACGACGTCGGCGAGATCGCGCTCGACTGTGGCGGCCAGCGTTCGTTTTCGTCGCGTCGGCAACCGTGCGATGACAGCGGCGAGGGCATCGTTTAGTTCGCCGGCAGTACGCGCCGACGGCGTGAGCGCGAACGACCGCGCCGCGGCGACGGGTCGCGACCGCGCCAGCCAGGCGACACACACGACACCCCAACCGAGCGCGAGCAACAGCGCGGTCGGTGTCATGACGCGACTGACTTGCTCAGGCGGTGCATCCACATCGCGCCCAAGGCGTCGAGCCCGAGTCCGGCGAGCACACACGTGATACCGACCGGCGTTCCGAACAGCACGTGGGCGTTGCGCGGATCGGCGAGGCAGGTGATGACCATGAACCCGAGCGGCGCCACGCCGACGACCAGGGCGGATAGTCGTGCCTGGGCCGCCAGTGCATGGGCTTCGCGCGCCACCTGTTGACGCGAGCGGATCGCCGACGCGACGTCTTCGATGACCCGCGCCGGAGGACCACCCGTTTGCGTCGCCAGGACCAACGCTCCGACCGTGAGGCGCACCGACGGTTTGTCGCGCGCGTCGCGCCAGTCGCGCACGGCGTCGGCGAACGGGCGGCCGCGCCCGATCGCCGTGGCGACGCGCGACAGGTCGGCGCCGACGGGGCCGCGCACACCGATCGATGCCTCGGAAACGGCCTGCGGCAGTGACCCTCCCGACCGGACGCTGCGGCCGACGGCGTCGAGGGCGGTGGCCAGCGTGGTGTCGTAGGCGGCGTCGGCGCGGCTGCGCAGCATCACGGAGGCAATCAGCGGGGCGACCGCCACGGTCGCACCGCCCAACAACCCGAGCACCGGCCCCGCGATGAGCGCGCCGAAACCGAACCCGAACGCCACGCTCCCGATCCAGCACCGCCACAACAGCGCCGGTTCGATCGGCAGCTCGAGTGCGCGCAGCTCGGCGACGACGCGGTGGGGTGGCTCTTGGAGCATTTGGCTGATGGATCGGGCGCGCCGGGCATCAGGGGGCGCGGCGCCCGACACGCGCCCGATCACCGCCGACCGCCGGCGCAGGGCACGGGCGCGACGGGCGGCGACGATAACTGTGGCCAGCCCAACAACGGTCATGGCTCCAGCGCGCACGGCTTCGGTCATCGCCGCTCACGATGCAGTGCGTCGACGACGGCGCGATCGGTGGCGACGGTACGCAGGCGCGGTCCGTCGCGGCCTGGTTCGGTGACCTCGCCGACTGAGCGAATGCCACGGCGCCCGTCGCGGCCGCGGCCGACTTCGATGATCACGTCGATCGCCGCGTGGAGTTGGTCGCGCACCGCTTCGAGGGGCAAACCCTCGCCGGCGAGTAGCACCATCGTCTCGAGTCGGCGCAGCGCGTCGAGCGGGCTGTTGGCGTGACACGTCGACATCGACCCTTCGTGGCCGGTGTTCATGGCGGTCAACATGTCGAGCGCCTCGGCGCCGCGACACTCCCCGACGATGATGCGATCGGGCCGCATCCGCAGCGCGTTACGCACCAGGTCGCGGATCGGGACGTGACCGACGCCCTCGGCATTCGCCGGTCGCGCTTCGAGGCGCACGACGTGATCCTGGTGCAGCCGCAGTTCGGCGGCGTCTTCAACCGTCACGATGCGGCCGTCGCCTTCGATGACGCCGGCGAGTGCGTTCAGCAACGTGGTCTTGCCCGAGCCGGTGCCGCCGCACACGATCAGGTTGCGGCGCTCAGCGACAACGGAACGGAGCAGCGCGACGACCTCGGCCGACGCGAATTCGTCGAGGCCGACGACGCGAGCGCGGAACCGTCGGATGGTGAGGTACGGACCGTCGACGGCCAGCGGCGGCACGATGGCGTGCACGCGCGATCCGTCGGGGAGACGGGCGTCGACTGCCGGTGACGAACGGTCGACGCGCAGGCCCAGCGGGCCGACGATCTTCTCGATGATGTGGTCGATCTCTGGGGCGGAGAGAACGACGTCGGTGCGCACCAGTACTCCCGCCTGCTCGATCCACACGGCGCCGGGGCCGTTGACCATGACTTCGCTCACCTCGAGGTCGCGCAGCAGCGGCTCGATCGGACCGAGCCCCGCCACCTCGGCCAAGACGTTGCTAACGGCCGCGTCGGCGCGGGCGGCGTCGAGCAGCGGGCCTTCCTCACGTACGAGACGAGCGACCAGAGCGGGATCGACGCGGGTCGCGGGGTCAATGTCGGCCACGAGTCGTGCCCGCACGCGCTCGGCGATCGAGCGGGTCACGCAGCCACCGTGCGCATCGCCGCAGTCAGCCGCCGCGGCAGCCGCGCGCTCAACAGTCCCGCGTCCACCGCGCTGGCAACCTGCGGATCCCACGCGATCTCCGCGGCGATCGGAACACCCAGAATGTCTTCGACGTCGCGCGCCGACAGCGAACGCTCCCGCTCGGTGACCAGAACCACCGCCGTTGGCCGCGGCGCTTGGACGGCCCGCCGCAGCGCGAGGTAGCACGGGCGCAAGACGAGTAGCGACCGATCGGCGGCGTCGACCAGCCCGGCAACGGCGGGGGAGTCGGCACGACCGCAGTCGGCGATCACTGGCCCTCCACCGCGCACGGCCCGCAACGCGTCGGCGAGTCGGCGCCCGGCGTCGGCGTCTTCGCCGTACGCAACACGCGCGTCGCCACGGGGGATCACCGCCACGCCGTGCGGCGAGTCGTGGGCAATGCGCGCCAACGCGTCGGCGGGCACATCGCGACCGGCTTCGAGCCAGTCGAGTAGCCCCGGTCCGGTTGGGTCGGCCAGGCCCAAGGCTCCCGGCAGATCGCCGGCCAGATCGGCGGCGAGCACCGTTCGCCCGGCGCGCAATGCGCCGAGTACGAGCGTGGCCGCGACCACCGTGGTGCCGCTTCCGCCTTTCACCGACCAGCACGCCGTGAGCATGCGGGACCCCCTGCAAGATTGGGTTACGAGCCGAGGGGAAGCGGCGAAGCACCGATAGAACCAGTCCGTTCATCCGGATGCAAGGGGCAATTTCCGCACCCGACTTCCAACAGGCGTCAGGATGATGGGATGCGGCTTGGACGAGTTCTTCTGGCAGGCGCGTGCTTAGTGGGCGTCGCCTGCAAGGCGGACTCGGATGACGGCGACGCGCTCGCGTCGACCACGACAGTTTCGACCTCCACCACCGTCGCGCTCTCGACCGCGTCGACTGCACCCGCGTCGACAACCACGACGACGTCGCCGACCAAGGTCGAAGGCAAGACGGTGAGCGCGACGACGACCACCACGGGCGCGGCCGCCGCGAACAATCCGCAAGCCGTCGGCGTCACCACGAGCGATGCACCGCGCGATCCAACCGTCGACCGCTCCGACAACACCGGCACCTTCACCCACGGCCCGAACCCGACCGGTGCGTCGTCGCAGCCAACAGCGAACCCGAAGGATCCGTTGACGTTCACGGTTTCGTGTCGGCCTGACCCCGACGGCCATGGCAACTGTCACATCGAACTGACCAATCACGTCGACCGGACCGCGCAATTCCCAGGCGGCCTCAAGATCACGGTGACCATGCGCCGCAACGGCGGAAACCCAATCGACTTCGAACTCGCGCCGCCCGGCGTTTCGTCGCTGGCACCCGGGTTACGCGCGTTCGTCGATGGGACCTTCGACATCACCGATCCTGGCGATTACGAGTACTTCGCGACGACCACGGTCCACTGGCCCTAGGCGCACCGTGGAAGCCGCCTTCTTCGATCTCGACAAGACGGTCATCGCGAAAGCGTCGATGGTCGCGTTCGGCCGCGACTTCTATCGCGAGGGAATGATCTCGCGGCGAACGATCGTGCGCGCCATCTACGGCCACTTCGTGTACCAGCACCTGGGCGCCAGCGAGTCGAAACTCGACGACGTGCGCGAGAAGGCCTTGGCGCTGACGAAGGGCTGGGATCAGGAGCGCGTCAAGGGAATCGTGCGCGAGACGTTGCGAACCGTCGTCGAACCGATCATCTACAGCGAAGCGGCCGACCTCATCGCCGAGCACAAAGCGGCGGGACGCCTGGTCGCGATCGTGAGCGCTTCGCCAGAGGAGATCGTGGCGCCGCTCGGTGAGTTCTTGGGCGCCGATCGTGTCCTCGGCACCCGCGCGCGTGTCGATGACGAAGGCCGCTACACCGGCCTCGTCGACTTCTACTGCGCCGGCCCTTACAAGCCCGTGGCGATGGCCGCGCTAGCCCACGAGCTCGGCATCGACATGGCTGCGTCGTACGCCTACAGCGACTCGGCTACGGATCTTCCGATGCTCGAAGCCGTTGGCCATCCCGTCGTCGTGAATCCCGACCGCGTCCTGGCGCGCATCGCCAAGGAACGCGATTGGGAGGTGCGCAACTTCACCCATCCGGTACGACTGCGTGATCGCATGCCGGCTCCGTCCGCAACGCACTCGGCCGCCGCCGCCGGAGTCGTCGCCGCCGGGGTCGCGGCGTGGCTCGCCTGGCAAGCCCGCCATCGGCGCGCCGCGTAGCGCGACAAGACTCGTCCTAATGACGGACTGGGTGGCGTGGCACGCCGAATACGAGGATCCGCACTCGCGCCTGTCGCAGCGTGTCGCCGAGGTCCGGCGTCAACTCGCGGCGGCGCTCGACCGCGGGCCGGCCGGTCAGATCCGCATCATCAGCGCGTGCGCCGGCGAGGGACGCGACGTCATCCCCGTCGCGTCAACACACTCACGCCGCGACGACATCACCGCGCGGCTCGTCGAGTTCGATCCGAGCTTGGCCGAACGCGCCCGTTCGGCGGCACCGCCGACCGTCGAAGTCGTGACGGGCGACGCGTCGACCACGTCAGCGTTTGCTGGCGCCGTGCCCGCGAACATCGCGGTGTTCTGCGGGATCTTCGGCAACATCACCGACGACGACATCAAGCGGTGCATTGGCCTACTGCCTTCGTTGCTCGCGCCCGGCGGTGAGGTGCTCTGGACGCGTCACACCATGGATCCCGACCTCACGCCGACGATCCGCTCCTGGTTTAACGAGGCAGGCTTCGAGGAGATGGACTTCGTCTCCAGCACAACGCTCTACGGCGTCGGAACCAATCGGCTGACGGCAACGCCCACCCCGTTCGCGGATGGCGTGACGATGTTCGAATTCGTGGGTCGCTGACTTGACGTTCGTATGAAGTTCGTACATCATTCGTACAATCGTCGTACAAACACGCGCCCAGGTCTTCGCTCCCGGCGAGCTACCGCTGGTTCTCCTCGCGCTGTGTGAAGAGCAACCACTCAAGCCGTACCAACTGATCGACGACCTCGAGCGCCTGTTGGGTTCGGGCTACCGGCCGTCGCCCGGCGCCGTCTATCCGGCGCTGCAAGCATTGGTCGCCGAGAAACTCGTGGCCGCCCGCCGAGACGGCCGAGCCAAGCGATACGAGTGCACCGCCGCCGGCCGCCGGTTGCTGGAGCAGCGACGGGCCACGGTCGCCCAGATCGAAGAGCGCACGGGCGCGCGTCTGCGCGCCGAACACGACCTACGACCGCTGCTAGATCGCTTCACCGAGCGGGTCATGCGCGCTTCGGGTCTGACGGACCGGCGCGCCGTCGAAGACATCCTCAACGTCGCCGCCGAAGCGATCGAACAACTCCAAGGAGGAATGGCCAATGCCAGTTCGTAAGGATCCACTCGAACGCCTCGCCCGCCGCGAGGCCGGCTTTGCCGAAAAGCGATCAGCTCTGGAGACCCGCGACGGAATGATGCGGCTCGTGTTGCGCTTCTTCGCCGGAATCGCCGTGGCGTGGGCGCTGCTGTTGGCGGCGCATTGGACGTTCTTTGCGTCCCCGCGCTGGCTCGTGCTGCTCCACAGTCTCGTGTTCGCGCTCACGACGGGCTACTCGCTGGCGGCGGCCATGTTTTACGGCCTGATGCGGCGCCGAATGCCCGAGCGTTTCGGCGACACCTAACGCCGCGCCGGCGGACTGGTGACGCGAAACCGCCCCGAATCCGGCTTCGTGGGCAAGATTCGGGGCGGTTGCAAGGCAGGAGTTGCGGAACTAGCCGGTGAGCAGATCCCGGGCGCCGGTGTCGGAGCTCGGGTGGCGCAGCTTGCTCATGGCCCGCGCTTCGATCTGACGAATGCGCTCACGAGTGAGGTTGAAGTGTTCGCCCACCTCTTCGAGCGTGCGGGGCTCGCCACGATCGAGGCCGAAGCGGAGACGCAGGATTTCGCGCTCGCGCTCGTCGAGCGGACCGAGCAGGCGCTGGATCTCTTCGGGCAGCAGCGACGTGGCCGCCATCTCGAAAGGCGACTCCGCGGTCTTGTCCTCCACGACGTCGCCGAGTTCGGCGTCGCCGTCTTCACGCAGCGGCTCAGAGAGCGAGAGAGGCTCGGCCGCGAAGCGCAACGCCTCGGTGACCTTCTCCTCGGGCATCTCGACTTCGACGGCCAGTTCGGCCAACGTGGCAGGACGGCCGTACTTGAGCTCGAGGCGCGAGCGCGCCTTCTGCAGGCGCGCGAGGGTGTCGCCGGCGTGAACAGGCAGGCGAATGGTGCGGCCCGTGTTGGCGATGCCGCGCGTGATGGCCTGACGGATCCACCAGGTCGCGTAGGTCGAAAATTTGAAGCCCTTGCGCCAGTCGAACTTCTCGACCGCGTGCATCAGGCCGAGGTTGCCCTCTTGGATCAGGTCCAGCAGCGGCAGGCCCGAAGCCTGGTACTTCTTCGCGATCGACACCACGAGGCGGAGGTTGGACTGCACGAAGGTGCGCTGCGCCTCGTCGCCGGTGCGGACCGTGCGCCGCAACTCGCGCTTGCGGGCGGCGGTCAGGTCCTTGGCCTTGGTCGTCTCCTGCTCGGTGCGCGCGCTGACACCGGCCTCGATGGCCTGTGCCAGCCGTACCTCGTCGTCCTTGGTCAGCAATGGATACTGACCAATGTCGGTGAGATACAGGCGGACGAGGTCTTCCTCGTCCCGCTCTACTCGTTCCTTCGCCACGCGTAACCCTTCTTGTTTATTTCGACGTAAAGGTCCTGGTCACACAATCCAGGCCTTTAAGCAACGCCGCCCCACGCTGGATGTATTCCCCGTTATTGCCCGCAGACCACGGACCCAAGTCACCATACGGATCGTGTCAAGCGGAGCTTCAGCCCCCAACTGAAGTGTTGATAGATATTCGACACCCTGTTGGGCGCTTCCTGCCTGGGGAAACGCAGCGCATAGCGTGACCGATCGTGGCTGACGATGTCGAACTGACGATGGTGACCCTCACGCTCGAGGCGGCCGACGAGGCCGCCGCCGAGCGCCTGCTGGGTGTTTTGGCCAAGTACGTGGTCGTTACCCGAGGTCACGAGGGCTGTCGCAACATCGACCTGGTCGCCTCGGTGACGCATCCTGGCCGTTATTTGTTGGTCCAGAAGTGGGATTCACCGACGACCCAACAAGCGCACTTCAACTCGGCGGACATGGTGGAGATGGCGGAAGCGTGCCGTGGACTGCTTGCAAACCCGCCCAACGTCGACCTCTGGGACGGCATGTCAGCGCACGATTTGGCCTAGTTTCTGCTTGACGGTTACCGGCAGTAACGTTACTCTCGGTAACATGGCAGTTCGTCACGAAGACCGCCGCGCTCGTCGCGCCCCCCGGCATCCGGACCGCCAGACACAACGCGCCGATCGGCGCGAGGAGTTGCTCAACGCGGCCATCGCCGGCATCCGCAAGCACGGTCCGTCCGCCTCGATGGAGTCGTTGGCCGCCGAAGCCGGCATCACCAAGCCGATCCTCTACCGCCACTTCGGCGATCGCGCCGGCCTGGTCAGCGCCATCGCCGATCGGTTCGCCGAAACGCTCGAGGCCGACCTCATCGCAGCGTTGAGCCAGAACACCGCCGGCACGCGGGCGTTGCTCGTCGGCACGATCGAGGCGTTCGTCGGCTATATCGAGCGCGAACCCGCGGTGTACCGCTACCTGGTTCGCAACGCCCACCGCGATCCGGCCGTCGACCTCACCGGGTTCCTCGACCAGATCAGCAACCGCGTGGCTCTCGTGATCGGGGAGGAAGCGCGCCGGCTCGGCCGCGATTCGGGCGGATCCGAAGCCATCGCGCACGGGATCGTCTCCTTTGTCTACGGCGCGGGTGACTGGTGGGTGGATCGCCGCACCATGCCGCGGGAACGACTTGTCGAGTACCTGGCCGACTTCTTGTGGAGCGGCTTCGAAGGATTGGGAGCAGAGTCATGAACCTCATCGCAGCCGCCGCCGACCTCGGCGCCGACCTCAAGAGCTGGACCACGTTCTGGGCGCTGATGATCGCGTTCGTCGCCATCGTCGCCGGGCTCGTCGTGTTCGGGCACTCGGGTAACACGGAGTCGCGCGTCGCCCGCTTTCTGCTTCGCATCCCCGACGGGCTCGAACGCATCGTGCGCATTCCCGGCTGGGCGGCGGCCAGCGTGAGCCTCGCGCTCTTCGGGCTGTTCATGGCCGGGCAGGGCTTCTACAACGACGTCGCCTGGCACGTCGGACTCGGGCGCGACAAGGAACTGTTCACCGCGCCGCACACCGGCATCGTCGCCGGGCTCGGCCTGATCCTCATGTCGGGCGTCGTCGGCGTGCTGTTCGCGTCGCTGCAGCGTGTCGACACCGCGCTGTCGTGGAAGGCCGTGCGCATTCCCTGGTCGACCTTGCCGCTCCTGGCGCTCGGTGGCGCCGCGGTCACGGGCTTTCCGCTCGACGAGTTGTGGCACCGCGAGTTCGGCGTCGACGTCACCATGTGGAGCCCAACGCACATGCTGATGATTCTTGGCGCGGCCTTCGTCGGCATCGCGTCGTGGTTGGTGCTCGCCGACGCCGGCGTGAAGCCGCACGACTCGCGCTGGTCGATGGGCATTCACGTGGTCGCCGCATGGCTGACGTTGCAAGGCCTCATCGCTCCACTCGGCGAGTTCTCCTTCGGAGTGCCGCAGTTCCAGCAGATCTTCCACCCGATGATCCTCGTGATCGCGTCCGCCTTCGCCTTCACCGCCATGCGCCTCGTGCTCGGAGCATGGTGGGGACTCGGCATCGCCGCGTTCAACATCGTCTCCACGACCAACCTGTTCGCTGGCGACGACCCGCTCATCGAAACAAAAGTCGTCGGCATCTATGTCGTCTCCGCTCTCGTGGTCGAGGTCGTCGCTCGCATCGTTGGCACCGAGAATCGGGTGCGCTTCGCCGTCGTATCCGGATTGGGTGTCGCCACACTCGGCTTCGCCGGTGACTACTGGTGGAACTCGAACAACGCCTACCAACCGTGGAACACCAACCTGCTACCCGACGCGCTTGTGTTCGGCGTCATCGTCGGTGTCGCCTCGGCGTTGCTGGCCACGGCCTTCGCCCGCGCCGCCGGTCACCAGAACGACGCCGCACCGATCCCCCGCGCCGCTCTGGTCGTCGCCGGGCTGACGGTGCTTGTGTGCCTGGCTCTGCCGATGCCGCGCAGCACCGGTGACGTCACCGGCGCCGTCACCATCGTCGATCGGGCGGGCGGCTTTGCGCGCGTGGCCGTGACGCTGACGCCTGCCGACGCCGCCGACGACGCACGCTTCTTCCAAGCGGGCGCCTGGGCCGGTGGCGGCCTCGAACTGGCAAACATGCAGAAGGTCGGCGCCGGCAAGTACCTCAGCGAGAAGCGCATCCCCGTGTCCGGTGGTTGGAAGTCGATGCTCCGACTCCATCGCGGCGGCGAGATGATGGCCATCGCGTTGCACCTGCCCGCCGACCCCGAGATCGGCAAGGCAGAGTGGGTGGCAAGGGATCGCACCATGGCGTTCCAATCCGAACCGAAGTACCTCCTGCGCGAGCAGCACGCCGGCAACAACGTGTTCAAGAACAGCGTGTACGCCCTGCTAGCGGGCGTGGTCGTGATGTGGATCACCGCGTTCTCCGTAGCGATCGGCAAGATCGCTCCCAAGGGACCGCGGGTGCCGCCGACTTCGGCGCCGCGGCTCAGCGCAAAACCAGTCGCCGCGTAGCGGCGCCGCCGCAATACTGCGGCGATGGGGAATTACACGTACACGCTTCACAATCCGTTCGAGTTCACCGACGACCAGATCGCCGAGGCGGTCGTGTTGAGCAATGTCATCCAGGCCGAGGCGCTGCCGGAGGACCAGCCGACGCCGCTCGAGCAGGCGATCGCGCAGTTCCGCAACATGCCCGAACGCCTGCGCCGCACGTCTGTGCGCGCCTGGTCGCCCGAGGGCGACTACATCGGCGGTACGGGCATCCGGATCGATCCCGACCACGACGACAACCCCGACATGCTTTTCGGCAGCGTGACGGTGCGGGCCGATCACCGGCGCAAGGGCGTCGGCACGCAGCTCCTCGCCTACTTCGTGGCGCTTGCACAGAAGGAAGGCCGTACGCGCCTCGTCGGCAGCACGAATGGCCGACTGCCCGGCGCGGAGTTCGCCGAGCTCATCGGCGCCGAGATCAAGCAGGCCACGCACATGAACCACCTGCCGATCGCGTCAGTCGACGTCGAGAAGATGAAGCAGTGGGTAGCCGACGGTCCCGTGCGCGCCGAGGATTACGAGATCTTCGGTTGGGACGGCGACGTGCCCGAGGAACACATGGACAACTTCCTCGCCGCCGTGCTCGTCATGAACACTGCGCCGCGCGACGACCTGCAGATGAACGACTTCACGATTACCGCTGAAGAGATCCGCGAGCAGGAAAAGGTCGCCAACGCAGTGGGCGTCGTGCCGTGGCAGTTGATCGCCCGCCGCAAGAGCGATGGCGCGTGGGCCGGCATCCACGACGTGAGCTGGAACCCCGCCGAGCCCGACATCGTGTGGGTGGGCGCTACGGGTGTCGACCCCGAACACCGCGGTCACGCACTCGGCAAGTGGCTCAAGGCCGTCATGACACTGCGAGTCATGGAAGAACGTCCGAACGTCACCCACATCCGCACCGGCAACGCCGACAGCAACGACGCCATGCTCGGCATCAACAAGGAGATGGGCTACGTCCCGTTCATCAGCGAGACCGTGTGGGAGATCGCAACCGACGACGCGGCGGCGTGGCTCAAGGCCCGCGGCGTCGAACTGCCGGCGGTTTAGGAAACCGGCGTCTTCGCGGCGGCGACGTCTTCGACGAGCGCGTTGAGCTCGTCCCAACTCAGCCCGTCGGCGTTCCACAGCGTTTCGAACGCCGCGTCGGCGACGTCGTTGAACCCGTGCCGATTGCGGAAGTGATACAGCCGCCGCGGCTTGGAGACTTCGATGCCCACGCGGGCTGAGCGACCGACGGCGTACACGTCCCACGCGACATTTTGCGGCAGCGGCACTTCGCCTTCGGGCGGCGCGTTGTCGAAGCGGCCCGACAAGCGGTCGGAGATCTTGAACAGGAGACGGGCGGTGACGTCGCGCACGCTGCGTTCGCTCAGCTGACGCGGCGCCTTGGCGTTCTCGAACGCGCCGCCTTCGACGTCGAGCACGATCGGATCGAGCGACCTGACCAGGCAGCGCCCCAGTGGCGTTGTCTCGTCGATCTGAACGGCGATCTCCTTGTCGGCCGACAGGCCCACAAGATCAGCGACGTCGCTCACCAGCTTGGTGATCGCGGCGGCGTCGTAGGCGACGAAATGAAACTCGGTCGGTGCGACCGTGACCTTGGCCATGTGTCCTTACGAAGCTCGCATGGCGGCGACTTCGTCGGCCGCCTGCTTCGCCAAACCGGCGATCTCGTCGACTTCCTCGTCGGTGAAGCCAGCTAGTTCGCGGAAGCGGCGGGCGAGCTTGATCGGGCTGTCCTCGCTGTCGCCGCGGGCGCCGCCGAGGGAGAAGAGCTTGTCGACGATCTTCTGGAACTCAAGGGCGCGTTCGCGCCGCTCAGGGTCGTTCTCGGTCACACGCCGGAGCCAGTCCGAACCCATCTTCACGTGGGTCACTTCGTCGGCCAGCATCCAGTCTTCGCAGAACTCGAGCACCGGATCACCCGCGATGCGGCCGAACTCGCGCATGGTGTTGAACACGTCGATCGCGAGCCCTTCAAGGCCACGGTTGACGCCGGCGAGGCGCAGCATCGGGTCGGGGTTGCAGGCGGCTTCGAAAAGGAACGTCGACTCGGAGAACTCACCGATCTCGGTGCCCATCCACTCCGACAGCTTGATGCTGATCTCGCAGTGCCGTGATTCGTCCCAGCATTGGCGCGCCATGTCGAGCTTCAACTCGAAGGGCACGTCGTCGGGGCCGTTGCCGACTTCGAAGTCGAAACAGGTGCGACCGGCACCTTCGAGCGCTTGGATCTCGCCGACGAAAATTCCGTGCATCAGCGAGCGGGCCTGGTCGGCCGCGCCGGGTGCTTCGGGCGTCAATCCTCGGGCGCCGGCGCCGTACGCGCCGCCACGTTCGCGGCTGGCCGTGCGCTTGTCACCGAACCGGTCCGCCATGTTGACGCGGAAGAACCGCGCGTCGCGGGCGAGTTCTTCGGGGCGTAGAAGCTTTTTCATGAGCCTTCTCCGATGTCATATGAGTCGCCGATGGAGCCGGGGCCGGTGATGCCACCCGCCTTCATGATCAACGTTTCCAACTTTGCTTGATGCGCCGCCGCCCGCTTGACGTCGTCCTCATCCCGCAGCAACGACTGCAACATCATCTCGCCGTCGCGCCAGTCCTCGATCTCGTCGGCGATGGCGAATCGCAGCGAGCGCATGGTGGGCGCGTCGGTGATCGTCGACGTGTTGTTGAGGTGGTACGTGTAGGCGGCGATCTTGTGCGGGATAAGTACCCGGTACACGCCCACGAGCTTCTCGATGGTCTGCTCGAGCTCGCCCGGCTCGGTGACGGCGTCCATGAAGGTCACAACGTCATCGTTCGCCGGCAGGGTGAGCCGCTCCTGGTTCATCTCCCGCAACTCGGGCAGGCGCTTGTGCCACAGCTCGGCGTGCCAGGCGTGGTGGTAGCAGTGCGTGCCGAGCCGCAGCTTGACGTCGAGCTCGGGCACGGTGGCCACCCAGCCGCCGAGGGCCTCGAACAGGCGCATCTCGATCCATTTGTAGTTCCCGACGCGGCGGGCGGTTTCTTCGACATCGAAGCTGCCTGGCAACTCGCGCCGGTCCCACGGCGCAAACGGTGCCCGTGGTGCTCGTGGATCCCCCACTAGTTACTCCCTCGTCTCCCGAAAAACTTTTCTTAGCTTAGTTCCAGACGCGGAAGAGCCCGCCACTGCTGGGTGGCGGGCTCATCCGTGGCGCCTCGCCCTTACTCGGCGGAGGGCCTCGATTTCTTACTTACTTCTTGGATTTAGCGGCGAGAACGGCGTCTTTGAAGCCCTTCAACGCCGTGATCTTGGCGGTGGTCTTCGCTGCAATCTTGATGGGTTCGCCGGTTGCCGGGTTCCGACCCATGCGGGCGGCCCGATCGATCTTGGCGAACTTGGCGAAACCGGAGATGACGACGGGGTCGCCGCTTCCAACGGTTTCGGTAATCACATCGGTGGTGGCCTTGAGCATGCTGTCGACCAGCTTCTTGTCCTCACCAGTGGCTTCGGCAATTGCGGCGACGAGATCGCGACGGTTCACGAGGGTCCTCCCTGTATGGGGTCTGTGGAATGCCATTCTGCCCTGAAATCACTGGGTTTTCGCGCATCCTGCGTTTCGGCGAGTACAACGCCACCCAGAATCAGGGCCGCCCCGGCCAGTCCCGGGACGCCCAAACGCTCTCCGACCAGGTATCCGATAACGGCCGCACTGAGCGGTTCGAGCATCAGCAGCAGCGCCGTGCGCGTTGGCGGAAGGTGCCACTGGCCCTTCGCTTGGAGGCTCAGAGCGATCGCCGACGCCCCGATGCCGGTGAAGATCGCACCCCGCCAGGCGACCCAACCGAAGTCATATCCGCCCTGCGCCAGGCCGGGGAGGAAGCAGCCGGCGCTGACGACCAGCAGCTGGAGGCCCATGAACCACGCAACGTCGAAGCGCTCGGTCCAACGGCCGATCAGCATGATGTGCAGCGCGAAGGCGGCGGCGCACCCGAGGGTCAGCACCTCCCCCCTTCCGACACTGTCGATGCCGCCCGTCAACAGCCACAGCCCAGCCAAGGTGATGGACAGCGCCACCACGACCCGTGTCGCAGGCAGGGTCCGATGCTGCACCGCCGCGAACACCGGTACGAGCACGACCAAGAGATATGTGATGAATGCCGACGTGGAGGTCTCGGTGTACTGCAAACCGACGGTCTGCAGCACGTAGCCGACGAGCAGCGCTAAGCCCGTGAGTACTGCAGGACGCACGACGCCCACGGGCATCGGAGCGCGGAGCCGTGCGTAGGCAAGCAGCGCGATCGCTCCGATGCCAAAGCGCGCCGACAGGAACGCGGTTGGGCTGGCGGCGTCGACGGAGTCGCGCATGATGACGAACGTCGAGCCGAATAGCAGCGCGGCGGCAATGACCGCGAGCGCGGCCCGGCGCTCCTCTGCCGAGGCAGTCATCCAGCAAAGCGGTTGGTGATCGGCACGCGGCGGTCGCGGCCGAACGCCTTGCCGGTGATGCGCGGTCCGAGCGGGGTTTGCCGGCGCTTGTACTCGGAGCGATCGACTAACGAGATGATGCGACGCACGATCGCTCCGTCGAACCCGTCGGCGATGATCGAAGCCGCCGAGGCGTCCTGCTCGACATAACGCTCGAGGATCGGGTCGAGGATCTCGTAAGGCGGGAGGCTCTGGTCGTCGCGTTGGTCAGGGCGCAACTCGGCCGACGGTGCCTTGTCGAGCACCGCCGCGGGAATGATGTCGAAGCCGGCGCGCTCGTTGCGGCGACGGGCCAGGTCGTAGACGAGCAGCTTGAAGCAGTCCTTGATGACGGCGAAGCCGCCCGCCGTGTCGCCATACAGCGTGGAGTAGCCGACAGCGCCCTCGCTCTTGTTGCCGCAGCTGAGCACGATCCATCCGAGCTTGTTGGACAGCGCCATCACGAGCACGCCGCGGATCCGGCTCTGCAAATTCTCCTCGGCGAGGTCGGGCGGACGACCGGCGAAATCCTTGGCCAGCATTTCGAGCAGGACGGCGTGGGCCGGCTCGATTGGGATAGTGCGGAAGTCGATACCGAAGTTGCGCGCCAGTTTCTCGGCGTCGCCCACGGAGTCGGCGCTGGAAAAACGCGACGGCATGGCGATGACGTGCACGCGTTCGGGACCGATGGCATCAGCCGCGATGGCCGATACCAGCGACGAGTCAATGCCGCCGGACAGGGTCAGGACCACATCGCCGAAGCCGTTCTTGTTGATGTAATCGCGAGTCGCGAGGACCAGCGCGTCGTAGATCTCGTCGAGTTCGGGCTTGCGCGGCGTGATGGGGCCGCGCACGACGCCGTCGTCGAACTCCACCAATAGGGCGTGCTCGACCATCTGCGGCGCCAGCGCCGCCATCGTTCCGTCAGCGTTGAGCGCCAAAGACCCGCCGTCGAAAATCAGCTCATCCTGACCGCCGACCTGGTTCACATAGAAGATCGGCCGACCACACTCGGCGACGCGAGCCTGAAGAACCTCGACGCGCTCGTCGAAGCGACCGCGGGCATACGGCGACCCGTTGACGACCACGATGAGATCGGCACCGTTGGTCGCGGCGGCAGCGATCGGGCCGCCCGCGACCCAGGCGTCTTCGCACACCACCGCGGCGACGTTGACGCCGTCGACTTCCACGACCGGCACGGGGTTCTCACCCTCCTCGAACCAGCGGTGCTCGTCGAACACGGCGTAGTTCGGCAGGTGGCGCTTGCGGTGCATCGCTATGACCTCGCCGTCGCGGCAGAACGCGGCGACGTTGTAGAGGGCGTCGCCGGCCACTTCGACCGCACCAACGATCGCCAACACGCCGGGAGCCATTGCGGTGACGTCGGCGAACTGGCTGAGCCCGACCTCGCAGGCGGCGAGAAACGCCGGCTTGAGCAGCAGGTCTTCGGGCGGGTAGCCGCAAATCGCCAGCTCGCCGAACACCACGACTCGCACGTCACCATCGGCGGTGACGTCGACGAACGCGTCGCACAACTGCTTCACGTTCGCGTCGATGGCGCCGACGATCGGGTTGAGCTGACAGCCAGCGATCTGGAACTTGGCCACTAGACGAGGCTACGCGTAACGCCGCAGGATCCGGCTTTGCCGGTCCGGAGGCTCAGCGAAGCGCCGCGCGGTTTTGACTCGGCGAGCAACCTCTGGTTGCGAGCCGACGGCGCTGGCTAGGCCAGCGCCGCGCAGCAGGTGTTCACGATGAGACGGGTCACCGTGTACGGATCCATGTTGGCGTTGGGGCGACGATCTTCGATGTAGCCCTTCTTCTCGAGCGCGACCTGCCACGGGATTCGCACGGAGGCGCCGCGGTCCGACACACCGTAAGAGAACTGCGAGTAGTGCGCGGTTTCGTGCGCACCGGTCAGGCGGTTCTCGATGCCCACGCCGTAGTTGGCGATGTGCTCGTCGGTGTTCTTGCCGAGCGCTTCGCAAGCGGCGACGACGGGCTCGTAGCTCTCGCGCATGGCATTGGTGGAGAAGTTCGTATGCGCACCGGCACCGTTCCAGTCGCCACGCGCCGGCTTCGGGTCGAGAGTGGCGGAGATGCCGAAGTCCTCACCGATCCGGTGCAGCAACCAACGGGCGATCCAGAGGTGGTCAGACACGTCGAGCGGGTTGCCCGGGCCGATCTGGAACTCCCACTGGCCCGGCATGACCTCGGCGTTGATGCCCGAGAGCAGAAGGCCCGCCTCGAGGCAGGCGGCCATGTGCGCCTCGACCATCGGACGGCCGTAGATGTCGTCCGCGCCTGCGCCGCAGTAGTACGGGCCCTGTGGGCCGGGGTAGCCACCGTTCTCGGGGAAGCCGAGCGGGCGGGCACCCTTGAACAGCGTGTACTCCTGCTCGATACCGAACCAGGGGTCCTGCTCCTTGTACTTCTCGTAGACCGCGCGCAGCGCGGCCCGGGTGTTGGAGAGGTGCGGCGTCATGTCGGGCAGCAGTACCTCGCACAGGACGAGCTTGTTGTCGCCCTTGCGGATCGGGTCGGGCACGACGCAGACCGGCTGGAGAACTCGGTCCGAGTCGCTGCCTTCGGCCTGGTTGGTCGACGAACCGTCGAAGCCCCAGATCCCCGGATTTTCCCCGTCGGCGATGATCTTGGTCTTGGAACGAAGCAGCGGCGTCGGCTCGGTGCCGTCGATCCAGATGTATTCAGCCTGGTAGCTCATAGCCAGAAAAGTTATCGGGCGATCTGTCACTTCTCCGCTTCAGATGTGTGAACGCTTTGTGAACGCTGCTGCATCGGCTGGACGGTTACCGGTGCGCCAATGGGAGACTGTCTCATGGAGCGCCAGCAGGACTACGTCCTCAGAACCGTCGAAGAACGCGGCATCCGATTCATTCAGCTGTGGTTCACCGACGTGTTGGGCACGGCGAAGTCGTTCAACATCACGCCCGCCGAGCTGGAAAACGCGCTCGAGGAGGGCATGACCTTCGACGGATCGGCGATCGACGGCTTCTCTCGCGTCCAGGAGTCGGACGTTCTGGCCAAACCCGACCCGCGCACGTTCCAGATCCTGCCGCTGCGCCACGACCCGGCTGTTGCCCGGGTGTTCTGCGACATCGTCAAGCTCGACGGCACACCGTTCGAAGGCGACCCGCGGCAGGTGCTGCGGCGCACGCTGGAGAAGGCGCGGGCGGCCGGCTACACGTTCTATGCCGCGCCTGAGCTCGAGTGGTTCTACTTCGAGGAGGGCGACCCGCTGGCGCCCGGCGGGCCCAAGCCCCTCGACAGTGGGTCGTACTTCGAGTTGACGGTGGCGGACCGCGCCAGCGAGCTGCGCCAGCGCACCGTGCTCACGCTTGAGGAGATGGGCATTCCCGTCGAGTACAGCCAACACGAGGACTCGCCCAGCCAGCACGAGATCGACCTGCGCCACACCGACGCGCTGTCCATGGCCGACGCGGTGATGACCACCCGGCTCATTGTCAAGGAAGTGGCGACGCAGGCAGGCGTGCACGCCACGTTCATGCCCAAGCCGATCGCCGGCATGCAGGGCTCGGGCATGCACACCCACTTCTCACTCTTCGACGACGACACCAACGCGTTCTACGACGAGAACGACCCCGTCAACCTCTCGAAGGTAGGCAAGGGATTCATCGCTGGTCTGCTGACGCACGCGCGCGAGATCACCGCCATCACCAACCAGTGGGTCAACAGCTACAAGCGGCTGGTGGTCGGCTACGAGGCGCCGGTGTACGTGAGCTGGGCGCGCAACAACCGCTCGGCGCTTATCCGCGTGCCCTACGCCAAGGAAGGCCGCGCCGATCCGACGCGCATCGAGTACCGCTCGCCCGACCCCGCGTGCAATCCGTACCTGATGTTCGCGGTTGTGCTCGCCGCTGGCCTGCGCGGGATCGAAAAGGAATACGAGCTGCCGCCCGAAGCGGAGACGAACCTGTTCGCCATGACCGACGCGGCCCGCGCCGAAGCGGGCATCGAGGCGTTGCCGGGATCACTCGCCGAAGCGCTCGACGAGATGCAGGGCTCGTCGCTGGTCGCCGAGACACTGGGTGAGCACGTCTTCGAATGGTTCCTGCGCAACAAGCGATCGGAGTGGGCCGACTACAAGACGCAGGTGTCGCCGTTTGAACTCGAGCGTTATTACTCGGGCCTGTAGATGGAACCCCTCCTCATCTATCCGGACCCTGCACCGCCGGAGTTGGTGCAGGCGCTGGATCTCGCGGGCTACCCGTGGAAGGCCATCCCGTCGCCGGAAGCGGCGGTGCGCGACGAGCCCGACGACGGGTGGGCGGGCGCAGTAGTCGTGGCCGCCAGCGATGCCGAAGGCGCGTTCGCGCTGTGCCGCGCTCTGCGCAAGCGTGACCAACCACTCGAGCCACTGCTCGTGTTAGTCGAGACGAGCTACCTCGACGGACTCGAACTGCGCGAGGACCTGTTCGACGACTTCTGCGTGTGGCCCTTCCAGCCGCGTGAACTAGAGGCCCGTCTCAAGCACCTGTTCTGGCGGACGGGCCGCGGCACGCGACCCGAACTCGTCGAGTACGGACCACTCATCCTCAACACCGAGACGTATCAGGCGGCGGTGAACGGCCGGCCGCTCGACCTGACGTTCCTCGAATACGAACTGCTGAAGTTCCTCGCCACGCATCCGGGCAAGGTCTTCACGCGCCAGACGCTGCTTTCACGCGTGTGGGGTTACGAGTACTACGGCGGCGCCCGCACCGTCGACGTCCACGTCCGGCGCCTCCGCGCCAAGCTCGACGACGAAGCCAATCTGATCCAAACCGTGCGAAGCGTCGGCTATAGGTTCGGCCAGTCCCGCTGGGGCTAGTAGTTGGTTTCGATTAGTTCGGAGCCTTCGTGTTCGGCTTCGGCGTTGTCGCCGAGGGTCCAGCCGAAGACGAACGAGACGCCGGCACCCGCGAGCATGAAGCCGACCGGGATCCCGATCGTGATGAGCAGAGCGATGATCAGCGCGCCGAGCATGTAGGGATTCTTACCCCTTCCGCGCCCAGGCTTCGATCTCAACCGCGGCGCCCGGTAGCGGCAGTGCGGCCACGCCGATGGTGGAGCGCGCCGGGCGGTGGTCGCCGAACGCCGCGACATACGCCTCGTTCATGGCGGCGAAGTCGTCCATGTTCGTAAGGAAGACGGTCGTCTTGACGATGTCGTCGAGCGCTGCTCCCTCACTCTCCAGGAGCCCCGCGAGGTTGGAAACCGCCTGCGTTGTCTCGGCGGCGACGCCGCCGCCTACCAGAGCTCCGTCCAGCATGCCGAGCTGTCCCGAGCACACGATCCACTCCCCCGAACGGACAACCGGCGTGTACGGACCCAGGGGCTTGCTCACGCCTTCACCCTACGCGTGGGCCAATCTGTCGGAAGACCGTCGTGCAGCCACGCCGCAGCGGCGACGGCGGCGAACACGGCGTCGGAGCCGTTGATTGGCGGGTCCTCCGACGCCTCGATAGTCACGTGGATGTCGGGCGTGTCGACGGCGCGCAGGATGCCGAAGCTGCGAATCGTCAGGTCGTGGACCACGCCTGCCTCGTCGACGGCGATGCCCTCGCTACGCACCCAACCGAGACCCATGTGCGCGGCGCCGATGCAATAGGAGCGCAGCACAACCTCGTCGAGCGGCTGCCCGGCGTTCACCGTGACGTGTATGGCTCCGGCGTCGTCGATCCGCGCGCTGGCACCGCCGACGCGCGCCTCGCCGGTGAGCGCCGCTTTGAGGATCGCCGCCTCCGCCCAACCGGCGCCCCGCAGGTCGAGCGACGTCGGCGGACCCGGCACGTCGACCTCTTCGACAGTCAGATCCGGCAGCACTGAGTGGATCACCTCGGCGACGCCGGGCGTGCGGACGGCGCGAATCACACCTGACCCGTCGGCGCGCAGACCTGCGGCGATCGGCGGGCGCTTCGCACCCAGACGCACGACGTCTTCGCGAGCGAGCACGACGCGCACAGCGCGTCCGTGTTCGTTCGCCAGGCGACGGGCGACCTCGGCCACCGGCGAGTGCGTCTTGGCGCCGAAGGCACCGCCGTTGGCGAGCGGCGTCGCCGGTTCGCCGCCGGGCGCGCACCACGAGGCGTCAGGCTCGAGGTAGCCCGGTTCGACCCAAGTCGTGCGAAGCCGGAGGTCCCAGTCGCCGTCAGGAAGATCGAGCGGATGCCGGAGCGGGATCGTCGTGCGCCGCCCCTGCACCTTTCCTGCCGCGGCGCGGGCGTCGAACAACCTCTCCGCGACCACCCAGCCGCCTTCGCCGTCAGGCACCGCGACGAGCGCGTCGAGCGGCGCCGTGTCGTCGGCGAACCCGCCGTGGCCGAACGCGATGCCCGGGCCCGTCCGCTGCGCCACGCCGCCTTCGAGAGCCGCTCTCTCACTCTGTGCGTCGAATCTCGGCTCGTGGTCGAGATTCGACGCAGAGAACGCGTCGCCAATCGTCTTCCAGCCAGTGCAGCGGCACAGGTGCGCGAGCAGCGCGCGGTCCACTTCGTCGCGCGATGCCGAGGCGTCGAGCGCGGCGAGCCGCATCACGATGCCCGGTGTACAGAACCCACACTGGCTGGCGCCCGCCGCGCAAAGCGCCTCGGAGAAACGGGCCTTGACGTCGTCGCCGAGCCCGTCGACGGTGGTCACGTCCCGCCCCGCCACCCGCCGCACGGGGGTGACGCAGGCGACGCGTGGCGCCCCGTCGACCCAGACCGTGCAACACCCACACTGACCCTGCGGAGCGCAGCCATCCTTGGCGGTACGCACGCCCAACTCATCGCGCAGCGCCTCGAGCAGGCTCAGCCGTTCGTCGCGCACCTCGACGTCGTGGCCGTCGAGACGAAACGAAATGGGCACCGGCGAACACTACGTTGACCCGAATGGCGGAACACTTGTCACGACGAAGCCTGCTCATCGGCGGATCCGCACTCGCGGTCATGGCGGCGTGTGGGAAGAAGGACGACGACATCAAGGTCGGCGACACCCCGACAACCCAGAGCCAGAAGAACGTGCTGTCGACGGTGATGGCCGGTTCGATGTTCCAGACCGGCATCGAAGAGCGCATCACCTTCGCCATGTTCCAAGGCGTGCCGGCGACGTTGGTGCCCGACGGCGCCGTGGTGAAGGTCGCGTTCCAGAAGCCGGGCACAAAGGCGCTTACCGAGGCCGTCGCCGCGGTGCGAAAGTCCGAGGGCATCACCGAGCGGCCGTACTACGTCGTCCACCACGAGTTCGACGTCGCCGGCGACTGGGGGCTGCGCGCCACCGTCGCAGGCAAGAAGCCGGGCGACGCGGTGATCACCATCAACGACCCCGAAGTGGTCGCGTGGCCGACACCGGGCAAGGCGCTGCCGAAGCTAAAGACACCGACCGCCGCGGACGCGCTCGGCGTCGATCCGATCTGCACTCGATCCGACGGCACGTGCCCGTTCCACGAGCACAGCCTCGATGCCGTCGTCGGCAACGGGAAGCCGACCATCGTGATGCTGTCGACGCCCGCGCTCTGCCAGTCCGCCGTGTGCGGTCCGGTTCTCGACATCCTGATGGCCGAAACCGAGTCGGTCCGCGCCAGCGCCAACATCGTGCACGTCGAGGTGTTCGCCGACGACACCGGCAAGACGCTCAGCCCGGCGTTCGCCGCGTTCAAGACGCAGTCCGAACCGGTTCTCTATCTGGCGGACAAGCGCGGCACGATCACGGAGCGCTTCAACGGACCGTTCGACCGCTCCGAAGCGCGTGAAGCGATCGGCCGACTACTCGGCTGATTACTACTTGACGAGTTGGAAAGTATTCGGCATGCTTTCCAACATGGAAAGCGATCCGAAGACAGATCTCCGAGACGTTGACCGCTTGGCGGCCAAGGCCCGGAGCGCTGCCAAGGCATGGCCGCTGTGGGCCAGCGTGGTGTTGCTCGTCGCCGACATGATCCTCGTCGCTGCCGTTGCCTTCTCCGGCGTGTCCACGCAGATGGCCATCGTGTGGATCGCGTTTCTCGCCGCCTTCCACCTCGCGGTGCGCAGCCGCCGGCGGGCGCAGCCGCGCCGCACGTGGGCCGATCCCGAGGCGCGCCAACTCTGGCGCTGGTCGGTGGCGGCCACTGTCGTTGCGAATGTCCTGTGGCTCCCGCTGTTCTTCCTCGCTCGTCCCGTTGCGCTCGGGTTGCTGTTTGCTGCACTGGTGGCATCGCTCGTGAGCACCGTCGTGATGAAGCGTCGCCACGAACGCCACGCATGAGCGTTGCTGACCTCGATCCGGTTATCCACGCGCCCAAACGCCTCGGCGCCATGGCGATGCTCAACGCCACGGAGTGGGTGGAGTTCGCCTTCCTGCGCGAGTCGTTGGACGTGAGCGACTCGGATCTGTCCAAGCAGATGGCGCAGTTGGTCGACGCCGGCTACGCCCGCGTCCGCAAGAGCGGGTTCGGCCGCGGTACGACGACGTGGTTCGGTATGACAGCCACCGGTCGCAAGGCGTTCGACAAACACGTCGCCGCGCTCCGCTCACTCGTTGACGACGCGCCGATCGCCGCGGATTAGCCGACCGCCGCGAAAACCTCGTCGGTCGACGCGGCGATCTCTGGCTGCGCATCGCGCAGCACCTCGGTCACGGCGTCAAGGTGTTCGCGATCAAAGGCCAGCAGGCGCCGACTGCCGAGCACACGCCACAAGAGTTCGGCGACTGAGGGCGGGTCGGCGTAAAACATCGGCGCTCCGCGACTAAGGCGGCGAGCCAACGCGTCGCGCCACGCCGGGGCCTCGATCTCGACCGACATGGCTCGGAGATACGCGTCTACCAGGCCCGCGTCCTCGACGAGCGCGCCATCGAAGAGCAACTCCCATCCGGCATGGCCGATCCCCCGAGCCGCGCCCCGCGGCACACCACGCTCGAGCAACTCCCGCGTCAGCGCGAGCGACTGCGAGCGAAACACCGCCAGGTCGTGGAACACCGCATCGGCGACGTGATGGCACGCGATGCCCTCGCGCACCGCGGCGGACCACCGCGACAGCTCACCGATGACGGCGCCCGCTTCGCGTTGCAGATCGGGCAGCGCGGCGCCCAACCACACGCGCGGATCATCGCTACGGCCGCGAGCGACCTGAATATGCGCCAGAAGGTTCATGTCGTGGCGAGCTCGCGCAGCCGCGCCGCGATGGCCTCCACGTCCCAACGGTTCGCCGCGACGTTGATGACGAGTTCGTAAACGTCGTCGTTCGGGATCCTGGTGACAACTACGTCGTTGATCTCCAGAAAGACGGCGGATGCCAACCATCCGAGTCGCTCGTTCCCGTCGACGAGCGCGTGGTTGTTCACGATCGAGTGCAGCAGCGCGGCCGCCTTGGTCCAGATGTCGAGATACGCGTCGTCGCCGAACAGCGTCGTCTGCGGACGCGCCACCGCCGAACCGAGCAGACCAAGATCGCGAACCGGCGGCGGGTCGCCGAGCAAGTCCGCGGCGAGGTCGACTACATCGTCGAGCGCGAGGTAGCCGAAGCTCTCCGTCACCTACCGAGGCGGTCGAGCGCGTCGGCGTGTGCATCTTTGACACGCGCCGCAGCGTCACGGACTCGATCGCGATGGTCGCCGCCGGACACGTACTGACGGACGGCACGGCGAGCCGCATCCTGCATCGAGATGCCCTCCGCCTCGGCGCGCGCTTTTAGAGCCTGCTGTTCGTCGTCGGTCAGTCGCAGCGTCATCGCCATGAGAAGCATGGTATCAGAACGATACCACTGGCGCGGTTTAGTCGCCCGTGTGAGGATGCCTCACGCCCGTTCCATGGAGGTTTGTGGCGCTTCTCCTGCAGTCGAACAACGCGATCCCGGTATAGGCAAGCGAGCCCGCACGGGCTCCCTTCGGCGCGTCCGACGCGTCTCTTGCCCACTCGTTCTTTCTAGGAGACAACCGTGATCGACATCTTTCGCTACACCGATATTGCTGAGGCTGGCGCCGCCATCCTCAACCCCCTCTCGTTCGAGAAGTTGTTGCTGCTCGGCGAGCTCATGGAGCTACGCGCAGATCTGACCATGCTCGACCTGGCGTGCGGCAAGGGCGAGATGCTGTGTCAGTTCGCTGCGCGCCACGGCGCGCGCGGCGTCGGGATCGACATCCACGCGTCGTTCATCGAAGAGGCGAATCGCGACGCGCCGAGGAGCTCGATGTATCCGAGGCCTTGCGCTTCCGCGTCGACGACGCCGGGCGGGGTGACGAGGGACGGTACGACCTCGTGACCTGCATCGGCGCGACGTGGATCGGCGACGGCCTCGCTGGCACGCTCGACCTGATGCGGAAGTCGCTGATACCTGGCGGGCGCGTGGCTGTGGGCGAGCCGTTCCTTGAAGGCGAGCCGACCGCTCTCGGCCGTGAGAGCCACCCTGGCATGAGCGACCTCGGCGGAATCCTCGACCGCATCGAAGCCGCCGGGTTCGAGCTCATCGAGATGGTGATCGCCAGCCGCGAAGACTGGGATCGTTACGCGGCGCGCCACTGGGCAACGGCGGCCGCGTGGCTCAGCGCCAATCCCGCGCACGCAGACGCAGGCGAAGTCCAGGAGTGGACCGACCGATTTCGCCGGACGTACGTCGCGGACGAGCGAGCGTGGCTCGGGTGGGGCGTGTTCGTGCTCGCCGACCGGCGAAGTTCAGCCTCTAGCTGAAGGAGGACCCGCAGCCACACGTCTTGGTGGCGTTGGGGTTGTTGATCGAGAAGCCGGCGCCCTGGAGGCCGTCCTTGTAGTCGAGCGTGGCGCCGACCAGAAGCTGGGCCGACGTGGTGTCGACCACGACGTTCACGCCTTCGCCGAAGGTCGTGCGAATGTCCTCGTCGTCGGTCTCGGCGTCGAAGAACATCTCGTAGGAGAAGCCCGAGCATCCGCCGGGACGGACCGCGACGCGCAGCGCGAGACGCTCGTCGCCTTCCTGGGCCAGCAGTTCGGAAACCTTGGCCGCGGCGGCGTCGGTCAGCGTGATGCCTGCGCCTTGCGTGGTCTCGGTAACAGCCATTTCGGAACTCCTTCTAAACGATTCGGTATCAGGTTACAGGGTGCTAGCGCAGGGCCAACTCGACCCGGCACGGGTCGCGGTCGGCCAGCGTGTGGAACGCGGCAACTCGTACTCCAGCTGGAACGTCAACGAACCCCTCAACCATTCCCCGATGCAGGTGACACACGAGATCGGGATAGGCCTCGGCCAGCTCCTGGAACGGGCAGCGGGTGAAGGCGACGGTGGCGGTGGCGCCGTCGTCCACTGATGCGGGGTCGAATCCGAGCGATTGCAGTTCGTTGGTGAGGGCATGGACGCAGCGCGACGCATCGGTGCGGCGTTGCATGCCCGCACCTTCGGCAGCGAGCTCACCCTGGATGCGACCTGCTTCCGCCGCGGCTTCCGGGTCGACTCCGCCGAGCGCCGCCGCGGCGGCCAGCATGCTGGCCAGCAGGCGCATCGAGGACGATTCGAGGCCGAGCGACGGCGCGTCGGCGGCCAGGCGATAGCGGTTCTGCGGGCGCCCGACCGTGCCGCGGGCGTCGGCGTCGACCTCGAGCAGGCCGACTTCTCGCATGCGCTCGAGGTGGGGGCGGACGGTGTTGGGATGCAGATCGAGCATCTCGGCCACTTCGGCCGTTGCCAGCGGCGTTTCGCTGCGCGCGAGCTCCAGGTAAATGGCGTAGCGCGTGTTGTCGCCGAGTGCCTTGAACACTCCGAGCCGATCCACACAGGGAATATTACTGCTTCAAACCGGTAGAATTACATTGTGGTCTCTGAGGAAGCTGTACGGGGCGCGTTAGCTGGGGTTATCGACCCTGAGCTGGGCGAAAACGTGCTCGACCTCGGGATGGTCAAGAAAATCGCTATCAAGGACGGGCTCGTCACGGTCACCGTCGCCCTCACGACCGCCGGTTGCCCGCTCCGCGCCCAGTTCATGAAGGACGTGCGGGCCCGGGTCGGCGACCTTCCAGGTGTCACCAAGGTGAACGTGAAGTTCGGCGAAATGACCGCCGAGCAGAAGCGTTCGCTGATGGATCGGGCGCGGTTCAAGGCCCAGGAGCGCTCGACGCTGACGATGGATCTGTCGCCGAGTGCCCGGGTGGCAGCCATCGCGTCGGGCAAGGGCGGCGTGGGCAAGAGCACCGTGACCGCCAACCTGGCGGTTGGTCTCGCCGCCCGCGGGTTCAAGGTGGGCGTGCTTGACGCCGACATCGGCGGCTTCTCGATGCCGCGGCTGTTGGGCGTGGACGCCAAGGTCGAGGCGGAGAAGGCCGAGGGCGACCGCGTCCGCATCCTGCCGCTGGAGAAGAAAGTCGGCGACGGGCTGCTGCGCGTGGTGTCCATGGGCGCCATCGAGGGCGCCGAAGAAGACGAAGCGGTGATGC
This sequence comes from uncultured Actinomycetes bacterium, assembly GCA_963722185.1. Classification (GTDB taxonomy): domain Bacteria; phylum Actinomycetota; class Acidimicrobiia; order Acidimicrobiales; family JACCXE01; genus JACCXE01. The sequence continues at coordinate 182,372 of CAVRKD010000002.1, forward strand.
TGCGCGGCCTCATGCTGAATCGGGCGCTGCAGCACTTCCTCGAAGACGTCGCTTGGGGTGATGTCGACTACCTGCTGATCGACATGCCGCCCGGCACCAGCGACATCCAGATGGGCCTGGCGCGCATGCTGCCGCGCACCGAAGTGATCATCGTCACCACACCGGCCATCGCCGCGCAACAGGTGGCCGCGCGCGCGGCGGACATGGCGCGCAAGGGTTACCTACGCGTCGTCGGGGTGATCGAGAACATGAGCGCGTTCGTCGCGCCCGACGGCGAGGCGTACGCCTTGTTCGGCGAAGGCGGCGGCAAGCGCTTGTCGAAGAAACTCGGTGTGCCACTGCTCGGTCAGTTGCCGCTCGACGCCGCGGTCGCCCGCGGTGGCGACACCGGCGCGCCGGCAGTGCTCGGCGACGGACCGGCCGCCGCCGCGTACAAGCAGCTGCTCGACGTCCTCATCGACGACGCGCTGCCGCCGATCTCGGCGGGCTGCACGGCCGTCGACGCGCTGGAAGCGCTACTTCCTCACACGTAACTCGATCGCCTGGGTCGGACCGCCGCGGCTCGGCGACACCGCTCTCGATTGATGACGCCAAACCGCCCCGAAATCGCCTCGAAACGCTCAAACAAGGGCGGTTTGGAGCCACGAGTCGCGTGGGATATGTCAGCGACGCGCTGCGACCCGCCCCGTGAGGCCGTCGGGAAAGGCCGCAAGACGGCGACTAGTTCTCACGCGACGCGATCGTGATCGCCTGGGTCGGGCAGCCGTTCATGGCGTTCTGAATCTTGGCATCATCGTCGCCGTCAGGATCGATGACGACGGCGAGGCCCTCGTCGTCGAGGTCGAACGTGTTCGGTCCCCAGAAGCTGCAGTTGCCCGAACCCATGCACCGCGTCCGGTCAATCGTGATCTCGAACGGCATCGGCTAGCCGAACCGGACCGGCAGAAACGTCGGTGAACGGAAGCGCTCGCCGTGGATATGCGGATCGTCACCGGCCGGGTCGAGTCGCAAATTCGGCAGCCGGTCGAGGATGCGATTAACCGCCACGTTCAGTTCGAGCCGGGCCAGGTGCATGCCGATGCACATGTGCGGACCGACGCCGAACGCGATCTGCGGCTTGGGCTCGCGGGTGATGTCGAAGTTCTCGGCGTTGTCCCAGTGCGACTCGTCGTGATTGGCCGAGCCCAGATGCGGGATCACGTCGGCGCCGGCGGGGATCTTCACGCCGTTGACTTCGGTGTCGGCCAAGCAGCGCCGGTTCGTGATCAGCAGCGGAGTCTCCCAGCGAATCGCCTCCTCGACCGCCTGCTGCATGAGCGAACGGTCAGCCGCGAGCATCTCCATCTGGTCGGTGTGGGTCAGCAAGCCGTAAAGGAAGTTGCCGGCGGCGCGGTAGGTCGTCTCGGCGCCCGCGGGCAGAAGCAAACGCAGGAACGAGTAGATCTCCTCGTCGTCGAGCAGCTCGCCGTCGATCTCACTCGTGACGAGGTCGCTGATCACATCGGCACCGGGATCCTTGCGCCGCGCCTCGACGAAGTCGACGAGGTAGTCGCGCATCGCCGCGCCGGCGGCGATGCCGGCGTCGGGATTGGCGGCGACATTGATGATCCCAACCGCCCACTGATGGAACTTCTCGTAATCCGCGCGCGGCACGCCCAGCACCTCGGCGATCACCTGCACCGGGAATTGGAACGTGAACTCGCGGACCAGCTCGGCACTGCCCCGCTCGGCGAAGTTGTCGATGAGCTCGTCGATGACGTCGCCCATCAAGTCGTGTTCCCAGTGCGCCAGCGCCTTGGAACGGAACGCGTGCGACACGAGGTGGCGATGGCGCTTGTGCTCGGGTTCGTCCATGCCGACCATCACGTACGGCCCCATCACCACGGCCATGAGGTCTCGAATCGCGCCCGACGAGAACGTCTCATGGTCGCGCAGCACAGTGGCGACGTCGTCGTAGCGGTACACGGTGGCCGTAAGCCGCTCTGCCAAGTCGAAGCCCATCTGCACGTTGAGCTCGACCGGCGATTCGCGCCGCTTCACCGCTAAGTCGGGATACGGGTCGCGCACGTCGCCGGCCACCGTGTCGGTGAACTGGCCCATGCTGTCGAAGTCAGTGGTCAAGACATGCCTCCAGGTACGCGGTCGCGCAGTCGGTAGAAGTCGAGCGGGGTCGCCCACAGGACGGTGTCGGTGTCGTCGGCCGACGCTCCGTGCGCGATCAGGTTCCCGGCGAACACGCGCGCGGAGTCGGGAAACACCGCGTCGGGGTGCGGAAAGTCACTGGCCCACATCACGTGGTCGGCGCCCACCGCCGCGATCACGGAAGTGCACAGAGTGTCTCCGGCCTCGCTGCTGATGGCGCACTGACGGGCGAAGTATTCGCTCGGCGTCAGCTCGAGCCAGTCGAGCTCGGTCTCGGCCATCCACTCGTGATGTTCGTCGAGGCGATGCAGCCAGTACAGAAGCCATCCCGTCCCCGACTCGAGGAAGGCCACGCGGAGATCCGGGTGACGATCGAGTGCGCCGTCGAACATCAGGCTGGTCATGGCGGCCATTTGCTCCATCGGGTGGCTGAGCGCGTGGCGGGAGCCGAAGCCCGAGAAGCGGTCGGCGCCAATCGTGGGCTGGCCGCGTAAGCCGAGACCCTCGTGAATCGCCAGCGCAAGGCCGAGTTCGGCGAGAACCGCATGCACCGGGTCGTACCCGGCTTCGCCAATGTTGCGGCCGTACAGAAAGTTCGGGCGGGCCATCATCGCCACCAGCCCGTCGCCCGCGCACCGCGCTGACTCCTTGGCGGCGGCCTCCACGTCGGCGAGCGGAAGAATGCCGGCGCCAAAGATGCGGCCGGCGCTGCTCGCGCAGTACTCGGCGATCCATTCGTTGTAGGCGCGGCAGGCGTCGACGGACTCAGACGAATTGAGCTCGGGCAGGAACGGCGCGAACAAACCGATCGACGGATAGACGACCGCGACGTCGATGCCCTGCGCGTCCATCGCCCGCACGTACGAGGGCGCGTCGAAGCCGTGCTCGAACTGGTCCTTCAGAAGATCGAAACTCCCGCACGGCACCATCGGCGTCGTCGCCGGCAAGTCGAGCGGAAGGCGTTCACCGGTCCAGCGCGTGAACAAGCCGGCTGGCTCGATGATGTGGCCATCGGCATCGAAGACGCGTTGTTCGCCCAGCATCACATTCTCCGCGCCGCCAGCCCACCGTCGAGGGGCAGCACCGTGCCCGAGGTGTACGACGACGCGTCGGAGGCGAAGAAGGCGACGGCGTCGCACACCTCGCGTGCCGTGCCGAGACGACCCATCGGGACATTCGAGGTGACCATGCGCTCGATCGCCGCCCGATCACCGCTCGACTCGGCCATCCGCACGAACAAGCCGGTGTCACACGCCGAGGGTGCCACCACGTTGACGCGCACACCGGCGGCCGCGTGCTCGATGGCGACCTGCTTGCACAGGTTGGTGAGCGCGAACTTGCTGGCGCAGTACGCGGGATAGCCCGGCGCCACGATCTGCCCAAGGGTTGATCCGAGGGCGACGATCGATCCGCCGCCCGCTCCGATCATGCGCGGCACCACTTCGCGCATGCAGAGGAAGGGTCCTTTGAGGTTGGTGTCGAGGATCTCGCGCCACGTTTCGTCGGTCGTGTCGAGGATGCTCGCGCGCGTCTCAATCGCCGCCGACAACACGAGCACTTTGATGTCGCCGAGCGCGGCCGCGGCGTTGACCATCCGTTCGACGTGATGCCGTTCGCGCACGTCGGTCTCCACCGCGGTCCCCGCGATTGCTTCGGCCACGTGGGCGGCGGACGCCCCATCGCGGTCGGCCACGACGACGTGGAAACCGTCGTGCGCCAGGCGCCCACACACCGCGGCGCCGAGTCCCGACGCTCCGCCGGCAACGATGGCGACCCTCGTCATCGGAGAGCCGCCAGGCCGCCGTCGGCGGGAATGACCGCGCCGGTCACATACGCCGATTGATCCGACGCCAGGAACAGTGCGATGCCAGCGACGTCGTCGGCGGTGCCGAGGCGGTGCAACGGGATGTTCTGGTGCAGCATCTCCAGGAACTCTTCGCGGCCCATACCCATGTCGTCGGCGACCTTGCGAAACCGCGGCGTGTCGATGGATCCGGGCGCGATGACGTTGGCGCGAATCGCCGGTCCGAACTCGACGGCGATCTGGCGAGTGAGGGCGACCAGACCCGCCTTGGCGGCGCCGTAGGCGCAGTAGCCGGCCGAACCGATGAGCCCGAGCACCGACGCTGTGTTGATGATCGATCCCCCGCCGGAGCCGAGCATGTGGGGGATCGCGGCGCGGCACGCCCAGAAGATGGCGTCGAGATTGGTCGCCATCGTGACGTCCCAATCGTCGTCGGTGCACTCGAGCAGATGCCCCGACATTTGCACCGCCGCGTTGTTGTAGAGCACGTCGAGCCGGCCCCACCGATCGACGCCGGCCTCGATCAGCTTCTCGTTGTCGGCGCGCTGCGAAATGTCAGCGGTGATGGCGATGGCCTCGCCGCCGTTCTCCTCCACGAGCTTGACGGTCTCGGCCGCCCCGGCGTCGTTGATGTCGGCGACGACGATCCGCGCGCCCACACCACTGAACTTGAGAGCGGCCGCTCGACCTTGGCCCGACGCCCCCCCGGTAATCACCGCAACTTTGCCGTCCAGCGAATATGACACTGCTGTCAGAACGTACTGCCCTCTAGTCGGCGATGCGGAGGGCGACGGCAGGGCGAATCTTCGACGCCTGATTGGCCGGGAAGGCGCTCGCCGCCAGCGAGGCGACCAACGCGATCGTCGACACGAGGATGATGTTGGTGAACGGGATCTCGAACTGGATGCTCTCGCCGCCGAACGTGTCGCTGTAGGTGAGCATGTTGTAACTCGTCACGAGCGCGAGCACGGTGCCGAGCAGGATGCCTTGTACCGCGAGGAACGACGCTTCGGTGAGGAACATCTGGCGGATCGTCCGGCTCGGGAATCCCATCGCTCGCAGCATGCCGATCTGACGGCGGCGTTCCCGGACGGCCCGCACCATCACCACGCCGAGCCCGGCGATGCCGATCACCAGGCCGAGCCCGAGGTAGCCCTGCATGAGCGACAAGAAGCCGTCCTGCTGCGACAGCTCGTCGGCGATGTCGTTCTCGAAGGTCTCGGCGTCGACGCCGTAGTTGATGAGCTTGCCCTGCAGTTGGGCGGCCACGAGCTCGGGGTCAGCGCCTTGCGCGACGGCCACGTAATGCCGGCTCGGCGTGATGTCGGTCACGAATGAACGCAAGAACTCCTTGCCGACCATGGGGCCGTTGCGGATGAAATCGCTTTCGACCACGGCGGCGATGGTGAGCACCGTCGTGCGTCCCGAAACGGTGTCGTATCCGGTGATCTTGTCGCCGAGTTCGATTCCACCGGTGGGCGGCCCGTTGTTCTGCAGGAAGAAGTTCGGCACGATCGCGAGTTTGGGGTCGCGCAGGACCGCTTCCCACACGTCGCGATCGCTTCTGAATCGGGGCAGGCGCTTGTTCAATTTCGGAACGCCACGCGCCAACAGCGCCGCGTCATAACCGCTCACGCCCCACCGCTCGCGCTCGGTCACGTCCTTAGTTGTCCACTCGGGGTACGCCTGCTCGAGCGTGGCCACCGACGCCACACCGACCGAGTGCAGCAGCGCCGGCGCGGGCACTGGGTTGGAGAAGTTCGAGTCGACGAGGACGTCGTAACCAGCCGCCGTGTCGCGTGCGAACTGCGGCGCCTGCGCGCCGAACAGGTTGCTGAACACCGACAGGAACGTGAGCGTGAACACGACGATGGCGTACATGCCCATCAGCATGGAAGTGCGGAACACCTTGGCCAGCGGGTAGGCGAACCCGAGGCGCGCCGCCAACGTGCGCCGCGAAACGCCGAGCTTGGAGACACCCCAGATCGCGATGTCGTCGTTCGTTGCCACGATGGCCACCGCGCTGCCCACCAGGATTACGCCCTGGACGACGAAGGCCGCGAATTCTGTGTTGGTGAGCGCGTCGGGGAACAGGACGAACACCGTCACGCCCCACACCAACGCGGTTCCGCACCCGATGAGGACGGCGATGCGGCGCGACAAGAACAGCTGGAGCAGCGGAATGGCGCACCACGCCGCGATGGGTATCCCGGCGAGGGTGCCGAACCATTCCTCGTTAGTGATGCCGTTCCGGAACAGCAGCACACCGACGGCGACGCTCAAGACGCGCAGGAGGACCCGTAGCAGTCCGCGCTTGGAAGACGACTTGCCCGCAGGCAGGTCGCGGATGGCGCGGATCACGTTGAGGCGACCCTGGGCGATGCTCGTACCCCACACCGTCACCAACGCGATGCACGCGCCGATCATGAAGCCGAGCGTCAGGCTCGACGACCGGAGCGAGAACGACAAGCCGAAGCCGCCGTCGGAGCTGCCGCGATTGAAAACGTTCGCGGCGAAGGTCGCGACCAGCCGCCCGACGCCGATGCCCACGAGCACGCCCAGACCAGCGGAGATGAGCGCGTAGACGACGCCTTCCATCCCGAAGGCGCGCACCAGGTGGTTGCGCTTCAGCCCGATCGCCCGGAGCATGCCGTTCTCGCTCTTCCGCTCGTCAGCCAGCATCACGAAGATCTGCACGAGCAGCAGGATCCCGGCGATAACGCTGAAGGCGCCGATGCCCCCGAAGATCTGCTTGAACTGGGCGCTGATGTCGTCGGCGAATTCGAGCCGGTCGGCCTTGGTGTCGAGCACCTCCACGCCCGTGAGGTCCTTGACGCGCTCCGACAGCTCCTTTTCCACCGAGGGACTCAGCTTGGCGCCGTCGAAGACACCACCGGTGTTCGACACCAACACCAGCGACTCGGGTGGCGCCCCAGCTGCCTCGACCGGCCGTGGCGCGGCGCCGGGAGGTTGCACCAGCGACGCGATGGTGCCGGGCGCGGCGTACAGGACGCGGCCGCCGTAGCCGGCGAGACCCTTCGTCGGGATGACAGCGCGTACGACAAGGTCACGCTGGTGCCCGAACCCGAAGACATGGAAACGATCGCCGACTTGCAAACCGAGCTTGTTGGCGAGGCGCTTGTTGAGCACGGCTTCGTTGCCGGAGGGGGTGGCGCCCGCCGACTGCATGCCGGTCGCGCGTTCGTCTCCGCCGAACGCCCGGGCCTCGCCGAAGTCGACCTCGTTGAGCGACGCCCACGGTACGGCGCGCGGGTCGTCGCCGGGCGTGGCCAGCGACACGTTGGCGCTGGTCATACGCAACAACCCGTCGGTGTTCGGCAGTGGCCGATCGCGCAACTGCTGGTAGACGGCTTCGTTGGTGCCGAGACCCACGACGCGCACGGTCTCGTCAATGGGTCCCAGCTCGGTGCGTGCGCTGTCGCGCACCGACGAGCCCAGCGTGTCGCCGACTATCAACGCGGCAGTGATGATGGCCGTGCCGAGAAGTGATCCGAGGACAACGAGCACCGCTTCGCCGCGGCGGCGCGTCAGGTTGCGAAAGGCGAGGCGACGAATGGTGGGATTCGTGACGGCGCTAACGACGCTGACCAGCAGGAGCGCCACGATGACGAACCGCATGAGGGCGACGAGCATTTAGAAGCTCGGTTCTTGTGGCGCCACTCGCGTTCCGGGCGCGGCAACGGCATCGCGCTGACCCAACAGCTCGGCAACGCTGCCGTCGGCCACGATCAACCCGTCGGCCATGCGAACGAGGCGGCGGGCGCGCGCAGCAATGCCGTCGTCATGGGTCACGACCAGGATCGTCTGACCGGCGCCATTGACCTCCTGCAGCAGGTCGAGCACGGCGATGGCCATCGTGGAGTCGAGGTTTCCTGTCGGCTCGTCGGCCCAGACGATCGCCGGCTCGGTCACGAGCGCACGTGCGACCGCCACGCGCTGCTGCTCACCACCGGACATTTCGTTAGGTCGATGCTTGGGGCGATGACTCAGCCCCACACGGTCGAGAATCGCCATGGACTTGGCGCGGGCGTCGCCGGCGCGTGTCCCGCTCAGCAGCAGCGGTAATTCGACGTTCTCAACCGCGGACAGCACGGGGATGAGGTTGAAGCTCTGGAAGATGAAGCCCATCCGTCCGGCGCGGTGTTCGGTGCGCGGGCCGTCGGCCATCTCGTGGATGTCGGAACCTTCGACGTACACGGCACCTTCGTCGATGTCGTCGAGTCCCGACAGGCAGTTGAGCAGGGTCGTCTTGCCACAACCTGACGGGCCCATCACGGCGACGAATTCACCGGGTTCGATGCTCAGGTCGATGCCGTTCAGCGCGGTGGTTTCAACGGCGCCCGTTCGATAGATCTTGGTGACGCCATGCGCGTCGACGATGGGCCCCATACAGCTCAGGTTATTTGGTCTTGCGAAGGGTCCCCCATTTGACCTGCCAGGGGGCGCGCATGTCGTCGGGCTTGCGCGTCGTGGCGAACCCGTCGTGGCGAAGTTTTCGCAGGTGTGCCCACAACGAGAACGCGGCGATCGGGTACCGGTCCTTCGGGACGTCGGTGTAGACGTCGTTCACGAGCTCGGGAATCGTCGCCGTGCCGCGGCGCGCCAGGGCGGCGAACACCAGCCGCTCGCGGTCGAGGCGATGATTCACGTACCAACTGAGGATGGCGTCGGGATCGCGCAACACCGGCCCGTGCGCCGGCGCGATGGCATCCACGCGCAGTCGACGCACCTTCTCGAGCGCTTCGAGGTACTGCTTCATGTCGCCGTCGGGCGGCGAGATGACCACGGTCGATCCGGCCATCACGTGGTCGCCCGAGAACAGCAGGTTCTCGTCTTCCAACACCCAGCACAGGTGATTGCTGGCGTGACCCGGCGTATGCACGGCGCGCAGGTGAAAGCCACCCGTCTTGACGATGAACCCGTCGCCGGCGTCGACGTCGGTGCTGAACGCGTCGCGCGAGTCGAAGCCGATCACGGTGGCGCCCGTGAGTTCCTTCAGCAAGGCGACGCCCGGCGAGTGGTCGGGATGCGTGTGGGTGACCACGATCGTCTTGATCGCGGCGCGCGGTCCGGCGCGCGCAATGGCGCGGATGTGTGCGGGATCGTCGGGACCCGGATCGAGGACGACGACGTGTCCCGACGCGGGTTTCCCGATCAGATACGTGTTGGTTCCGGGGCCCGTGAACACGCCGGGGTTGTTGCAGGTCAAGCGGCGAACGAGCGGCGAGAGGCGGACGACCTTGCCGTGGACGACCGGAGCGGCGTGGCTCACGCGCCGATGACTTCCTCGTAGCCCGCGTCGCCCGGCAGCAGGATCCGGATGCCGTGGTCGTCGTTCACGACACGGGGCAACACCGTCACGACTTCGTCGATCGCCGCGGCGGCCGCCAGCAATTCGTCAGCCGACTCGAAGCGGCTGATCGCCTCCAGGTTCTTGATCGTCGGAAAGATCATCTCCAGTTCGCCGCGCTTCTGTTGTTCGAGTGCGGCGGCGGGATTCACCCAGATCGTGGCGATCGTCTCGCGGTCGTCGTGCGCCGGCCGTTGGTGCGGCGGCGCGGCGACGACGAAGAAGCGCGTGTCGTATCGCCGCGGTGGACCTTCCGGCGTGATCCAGTGGGCGAAGTAGTAGATGTCGCCCACGCACAGGCGAAGCCCTTCGGCGGCGCACACATCGACTAGCGACGTGCCGTCGTTGTTCACCTTGTGGCGCCACTGGGCGAAGCGCTCGGCGGTGTCGGCGTCAGCCATCGACACGACGGCGCCGTCCTCGTCGACCGCCAGAAGGACTCCCGCCTCCTCGAAGCACTCGCGGACGGCCGCCACCCAGTAGGCAAGACCGCCGCTCTCGATGCCGAGCTGGTGCGACGCGTCGGCGTCGGTCCGGCCCAAGCACGTCGACTCCAGAGCCGGCCCACCGTCGTCGGGATCAACCGCGCCGCCGGGAAAGACGTAAGCGCCGCCGACGAAGACGGAGTTGAGGTTGCGCTGCAGCATGCACACCTCCATGCCTGTCTCACCGTCGCGCACGAGCATGACGGTCGCGGCGTCGCGGGGTACCAGCGGCGCGGCGTCGGTCACATGGCCGACGCTACTAACTTGCCCGCATGGCAGAACTGGGCAAGGCGGTCGAAGGATTCACCCGGTTCGTGCCCCGTTCCGTCAAGGGGATCGTCGCCGTGTTGGTGGCGTTTTCGATGGGCGCGTCGCTGTCGGGTGCCGTGCTCTACACGTATTACGACAACCGCAAGACCGAGTCGGAAAAGCGCGCCAACGCGTTCGTGAAGAACTTCGAGAAGCGCTTCTCCATCGCCGAGAAGACGATCAAGGCGGAAACCGAGAACGCCAAGTCGGAAATTCAGGAGCAGATCGAGCCGCTCCGGCGCATCCGCGCCGAGGGCGACACCATCGAAGATCTCGTGAAGAAGGTGGCGCCCTCGCTGTTCTTCGTGCGCTCCCTGGACGAGGCCGGGAACTCCTCCGTCGGCAGCGGCTTCGCCGTTGCGTCCGACAACGACCAGACCTTCGTGCTCACGAGCTTCACGACCATTCGAGCGGCGACGGTGCGCCCCGGCCCGGCCGTGGAGGTGCGCCAGCGCGATCAGGTCGTGAAGGCGACGTTGTGGACCTGGGACGAGTCGAAGGACATCGCGCTGCTGATCGTCCAGAAGGGCAACATCCCCACGCTGGGCTTCGCGTCCAAGGGTTCGGTCAAGACGGGCGAGCGCGTGTTCGCGCTGTCGGGTCTCGGCGCGCTTGGTGGCGCGGCGACCCAGGGTTTCGTTGCGGACGTGTCCAGCCCGGGCATCCAGCACGACGCTTCGGTGGGCCCGGCGTTTCAAGGTGGCCCGCTGGTCGACTCCGACGGCAAAGTCGTCGGCGTCAGCTCACGGACCTTCGCTCCCCTCGGCTACCAGACCGACGGTGTGTGGTGGGCCCCCGCCATCCGCGACGCCTGCGACAAGGTCCTGAAGTGCCCCAACGACTCAGTGAGCGGCGCAGGAAACAAGCGCTAGGGGAAGAGTCCGCCGCCGCCGAAGGGGGGCTCGGTGGTGGAGGTTGTTGTGGTCGAAGGCGGCGGTTCCTCGGCAACGGGGGGCGCGACGTCGTATTCGAACTTCCCGCCGGATGTGATGTCCGCCGGTTCGCGGCGACCGCCCGGGTCGAACCCCTGCCGCGCGGCGCGCCGGAGTTGTTCGGTGATGGAACGAATCGGTGCGGGCTCGTTGAAGTCGCTCACCGGCACGTCCTTCAGCGCGACGCTCATGAAGGCCTTCCACGTGCGCGCCGGAATCGTGCCGCCGTACACGCGGCGAACGCCCTTGATGTTCAGCAGCGGTTCGCGTCCGGTCGTGCGTCCCATCCACACCGCCGTCGACAGCGTCGGGGTGTAGCCGACGAACCAGGCGTCGGCGTTGTCGTTGGTCGACCCGGTCTTACCCGCCGCCGGGCGGCCGATGTTCGCCGCCGTACCCGTGCCGCTGTCGATCACACCCCGCAATAGCGCCGTCACGTTGTCGGCGACGATCTCGTCGATAACCCGTTCGGTCTTCGGCTTGCGGTTGTCGATCAGCACCTTCCCGGTGCTGTCGGTCACGCGGATGATCGGTGTCGCCGGCGCGGCGCAGGCCGCGGTTGGCGAAGACGGCGTAGGCGGCGGCCATGTCGATGGGCGACGTGTCGAGCGCTCCGAGCGTGAGCGGCAGGCCCGACCCGTGCACTCGCGGCGACAGGTACGCGCCGCCCACGCCGAGCTTCTTCGCCATCTCGATCACGTTCTTCATGCCGACCTGCTGCGCGATCTGGATGTACACCGTGTTCGTCGACTGCGCGGTCGCGGTGGCCACCGACTGCGACCCGCCGCCGTGACCCTCGTTGTTGCCGAATTTGCAGTCGAACCCGGGCGTCGGTTTGCAGCCCGGGACGGTGTACACCGACGGTGCCGGATACACCTTGCTCGGCGGGATGCCCTGCTCGAGCGCGGCGGCGAGGGCGAACGGCTTGAACGACGACCCGGTCTGTCGACCGGGGCCGCCACCGGGGATCACGGCGGTTGGGTCGCTCCAACACGCCGGCTCGACGGTGACCGCCGAGTCTTCCGGCGGTCGCTTCGGGCACCCGCCGAGCCCAAGGTTCACGTTGGCCGAAAGCCCGTTGTAGAAGTCGCGCCCGCCGACGATCGCCCGCACGAAACCCGTCGGCGGCTCGATCGAGACCAGCGCCATCTCCAGCGGCGCGACGGTCCCGTTCAGCGACTCGGCGACGCTTTTCTCGGCGGCCCTCTGCGTTGCCGGGTCCAAACTCGTCTCGATGCGCAGACCGGCGCGGTCCGGGTCATAGCCCCGCGCCCGCAGGTACTTCTCGACGTAGTCGACGAAGTACGCGTACTTGCGGAACTCCTTCACAGGCTGCTGGATCAGCGTGGCCGGACCCGGCGGCTTGCCCTTGGTCACCGGCCACACCGTCTGGGCCACCGCTTCGTCGTGTGCCGCCTGGGTGATGTAGCCCTCACGCAACATCGTCCCCAGGACGTTGACCCGGCGCACGTTCGCGCCATCGGGGTTGCCGCGGGGTTGGTAAATGCTCGGCGCCGGAATGACCGCGGCCAGCAATGCCGACTCCGACAGCGTCAGGTCCTTTACCGACTTGTGGAAGTACGTCTCGGAGGCGGCGCCGACGCCGTAGGCGCCTTCGCCCAGGTAGATCGTGTTGAGGTAGCGGAAGAGGATCTCCTCCTTGGACAGCACGCGGTCGACCCGGTTGGCGAGGACCGCTTCCTTCACCTTGCGGGTGATGGTGCGTTCGTTGCCGGTGTAGACGTTCTTGACGTACTGCTGGGTGATCGTCGACCCGCCCTGCTTGATGTTGCGCCCGCGCAAGTCGGCGACGAGAGCGCGGAGGCTGCCGCGCAGGTCGACGCCCGAGTGGCGATAGAAACTCCGGTCCTCGGAGGAGATGACGGCCTGCTTGAGCGAGATCGGAATATCTTCGGGCTTGACCGGGATGTTCTGGTCGAACTCGCGGAAGATCGCGATCTCGTTGCCGTCGATGTCGTACACGTGACTGATACGGCTCGTCACGCTCGCGCGCTCAGCCGGCAGGTTCACCGGCAGCGGCAGAAAGATCAGCGACACCAGCACGGTGAACGCGACCGCGGGCGGAACCGTGAGCGCGCTGAAGAACAGAACCGACATGGTCTTTCCAAAGCGCCTCAACATGAAGCGCTCAGCATCGCACGGCCGCAGGGTCCGACTTGTTCGGCCCGGAGGCGAGAATGAGCCGGCCCGAAGGGCCGTCGATTAACTCGGGACGCAACCTTCGGTTGCGGCACGACGAGAACTACAGACCGGCGTGCGCCTTGCGCTCGAGCTCGTTGAGGCCGCCCCAAATGCCGTGTTGCTCGCGAATGCGGATTGCCATCTCGAGGCATTCCTCACGAACAGAACACTGCGCGCAGATCGCTTTGGCGCGCATTTCGCGGTGTTCCTTCTGCTCTTTGCGTTCGAAGGAATCCGGGGGAAAGAACACAGTGGCGTGCGGCCCGCGACATGCGGCCTTCTCCTGCCAAGTCTCATCCATCCGAGTGGCGGTGCTCATGGTTCCGGGACCCCCCTAAGGCCGTACCTCTACAACAGGGGCACGAAATTAGGACTCAGATACCGGCGTTACAAGGGGTCATGTCGATGACTTTGAGTGCTCTCTATAGTCTTTCGCGCCGCCATCCTCGGGTTCCACGTCCAAAACCAGCCCGTCGATGCCGATCACGCGGACCGCGGCACCGTCTTCGATCGGTGTCGCGCGGTTGGTCCGGGCACGCCAGGAGGCGCCGCGGACGCTGACGATTCCTTCGGGTCCGAGCGCGCCGACCGCCGTCCCCAATTCTCCGATGAAGCCCTCGCGTCCGATGGTCGGACTCGAAAACCGCGCACGAATGAGTGACGGCAAACCGGCAAGTACGAACGCCGCCGTCAGTCCGAGCACGCCGACGATCCAGGGCACCGGGACGCTCATCCCGTCACGGAACAGGGTGAAGGATCCGAAGAGCATCGCCGCGGTGCCAATGGCGGTCCACGCACGCGGCGCGCCCGCTTGCACGTCGACGCCGAACCCGAAGGCCGCGAACACGAGCGCGCCGACGGCGAGTCCGCTCACCGGTAGACCCCCCAACCCGAGCGCCGCGAGCGCGAGGAACAGCGCGCCGGTCGCCGCGGCGAGCCCGACTCCCGCCGTCGTGAACTCGAGGATGGCGAGGAGCAGGCCGAACACCAACAGCGCATACGCCGGGCCGGGGCTGGTCACGCCGTGAATTGCACGGGCGGTCAACGACGGTTTGGCGAACCGCACCGTTACGAGCGGCTCTCGGCGCTGGTCTTGGCCGCTTCCGATGACCTTGGTCGGTATCGCGATGTCAGGGTGCTTGTCGATGTCGACCAGGAAGTCACCGAGCGTTGGTGAGCGGAAGGCCGCATGGGGATAGGTCTTGATGTCTTCCCAACTCGCATCTTTCGTGGGTATCAGCTCCAGCTTGGCCCCAGGCGCGACGCCGATCGTGTCCGCCGCGCTGAGGAGCGGAAACAGGTCCGCGCCGGCGAAGCCAGCACGAGCCGGTCCAACCCAAACGGCGACCGGAACTTCCGCTGACTCGATGTCGCGCGCCAGATCGCGTGTGTCGATCACCGCGCGCGGCGAGTCGAGTTGCACGATCAACGCGACGGCGCCTTCTTTCTCGGCGTCGGCGATCGACTTCTCCCAGAAGTCCGCCTGGACCCGGTCGAACAGTCCGCCGATCTGGATTACCCGCACGACGGGTCGCTTCTCGGCCTGGGCGTGCGCGGGTACGGCAAGTAGCACAAGGGCAATTGCTGCAAGCAATGCTCCGACTACCCTGCGCATGCGATCTCCTGGACTATGAGGTAAACGACGTGGACACTGCCGGGTTCTGCACACAGGCCCGAGTGCTCATCGTCGCCGGGAAGGGCGGCGTGGGCAAAACGACTGTCGCCGCGACCATCGCCCAGATGGCCGCCGACGTCGGCTTGCGGGCGCTCATCGTCGAAATAGAAGGCAAAAGCGGCCTCGGCGCCGCCTTCGGCCACTCCGACGCTCTCAACTACGAAGAGCGGGAGCTGGCGCCCAACGTCCGCGCCCGTACGGTCACGCCGGACTTCGCGCTCGTCGAATACCTCGAAGAGCACGGCCTGAAGCGGGTGTCGAAGCGCCTCGCCAAGTCCGGTGCGCTCGAAGTGGTGTCGTCGGCCATTCCCGGGATCAAAGACATCCTCGTGCTCGGCAAGGTCAAAGCACTGGCCCGCGATGATCCGGCCGACGTAATCGTGGTCGACGCGCCGGCGGCCGGCCACGCCATCACGTTTCTCGCCTCGGCGCGGGGACTGCTCGACGCGGTGCGCGTCGGCCCGATCGTGCAACAGGCGCAAGAGGTCAACGACATGTTGAGCGACGCCGCGCGTTGCCAGGTCGTGCTGGTAACGCTGCCCGAGGAGACGCCGGTCAACGAAGTCATCCAGACCGCCTTCGCCCTCGAGGACCGCGTCGGGTTGAAGCTGGCGCCGTTGGTCGTCAACGGCGTCTACCCGACGCTCGAGCTCGATCTCGGCGCGATCGTGCGCGACGGGGTCGACGGCAGCGCCGCCGACTCATTGCGCGCCGCGGCTGAGTTCCGCCTGCACCGCCAGGCTCTGCAGGCAGCCCAACTAGCCCGTCTCAATGAGGCGTTGCCCTTGCCGCAAATTGTGCTGCCGCAGCTATTCACATCGGCCATCGGTCCGGCCGAAGTCAGCGAGCTTGCCAAAGCGATGGCCGACGCCGTCGCCCACCTTCCGACGGTGCCCTCATGAGTGGTGTGCGGGCGCTGGCCGTCGACCGGAACGTCATCGTGTGCTGCGGCTCGGGCGGCGTGGGCAAGACCACCACCGCGGCGGCCCTCGCGGTGGAGGCCGCGGCACGCGGACGCCGCGCCTGCGTTGTCACCATTGACCCGGCCCGACGGTTGGCCGACGCGCTCGGCCTCGGCGAGCTGACCAACGAACCGCGCGAGGTGAAGGGCTCGTGGCCGGGCGAGTTGTGGGCGTTGATGCTCGACACCAAGACGACCTTCGACGCCATCGTCACCAAGTACTCGTCATCGCCCGAGCAGGCCGACCGCATCATCAACAACCGCCTGTACCGCAACATCTCCGGAGCGCTGTCGGGGACCCAGGAGTACATGGCGATGGAGAAGCTGCACGAGCTGCACGCGTCGGGCCAGTTCGACGTGATCGTCATCGACACCCCACCGACGCGCAACGCGCTCGACTTCCTGGACGCGCCGCGCCGCATCACGCGCTTCCTGGACAACCGGCTGTTCCGGCTACTGATCATGCCGACGACGTCGTACCTGCGAGCCGTCAGCGCGGCCACGCAACGGATCCTTCGCACGATCGCCCGCGTCGTCGGGGCTGAGGTGGTCGACGACGCCGTCGCCTTCTTCGAAGCGTTCGAAGGCATGGAGCAGGGCTTCCGCGACCGCGCCCAGGCCGTAATCGCGTTGCTGTCCGACGACGCAACGGCGTTCGTGGTGGTTGCTTCGCCCCGCCGCGACGCCACCGCCGAGGCCGTGTTCTTCGCCGACAAACTCATAGAGGCAGGCTTAGGAGTCGACGGTGTGATCGTGAATCGCATGCAACCGTCCTTTGGCGACCACGAACCCGCACTGCCGCAGGACGCCTCGTCGGCCCTGCGCCTCTTGGCGGCCAACCGCAACGACTTCGCGGCCCTCGCCGCCAGCGAACACAACGAACTCTCGGGCCTGCAGAACGCCGCCGCCGGCGCACCCATCGCCTACGTCCCGTGCCTCCAAGACGACGTACACGACCTGGTCGGCCTCGACGCCGTCCGCGCCCACCTCTGACGCATACGATGCCCGACGTGCCCATGATCCTCGTAGCCGCTGATGCGGCGTTTGTGCGCGACGAGGTCGTCGCCGCGCTCTCCGGCGACTACGACGTGATCACCGTCGGCAGCGGGCGTGACGTCCGGCCGGCACTCGAGGAGTACAACGTCGACCTCGCCATCCTCGACATGCAGATGGGATCGATGGGCGGGATCGCCGCGGCGATGGACATCCGCCTCGAAGAGAGCGGCGGGCGCATCGGCCACGTCGCCGTGCTGTTGCTGCTCGACCGCCGCGCCGACGTGTTCATGGCACGCCGAGCCGGCGCCGAGGGATTCCTGATCAAGCCGCTCTCGCCGCTCAAGCTGCGCCGCGCCGTCGCTGCCCTCATGGCCGACGGCACCTACGAGGACACCGCGCAGACCCCAAACCCCGTCTTGGCTACCTAGCCCGCGGGCGTCGTCCACTAATCTCTCCCGCCTACCGGGAAGTAGCGCAGCTTGGTTAGCGCGCAGCGTTCGGGACGCTGAGGCCGGGGGTTCAAATCCCCCCTTCCCGACCAAATTCGGTTCACATTGTGCGGGAGTGGCAGGGGCGACGGGCTGAACGATGCGATGGAGGCGCCTATTCGTAGCGACGCTGGCCTGCGTCCTTATCGGCGTTGTCGAGCTGCCTGCCTCGGGTGCGGACGGTGAGCCGCCGAACACCGGACTGCCGAGGAGCCGCTGCGCCGCCAGCAGTGAAGGCGCGAAGTTCACCGCGCCCGATCGCGGTGTGACGACCACGGGGCTCGGCAGCGGCGCCCCGGCGTATTACGAAGTCGGTGCTCCGTCCGGCCTGTTCACCGGGCGACGGGCGAAGGCGATCATGATCGTGATCCATCCCGGCGGGTGGTACCGCGTGGGCAAGGAAGTCGTCGCCGTCGACGGACGTCCGATGGCCGACCGCTGGCGCAACGCCGGCTGGCAGACAGTCAACATCGATTACCGGCCGTGTGCCCAGAGCATCGGCGACGTGCTGTGGTTCATGCGGCGCATTCGTCAGCTGCATGCGGACACGGTGATCTGCGCCACGGGATCGTCCGCCGGCGGCCACCTGGCAATGCTGCTGGCGACGATGCGCCCGGACCTCGCTTGCGCCATCTCCCACGCCGGCCCCACCGACCTCCTCGCTCTCGACGGGACGCTCGCCAATGTCGCCGTCGCTGCCTTCGGCGCCAAGCCGAGCCCGCTGGTCAACAGCAGCCCGCGGCAACACGCGGCGAAGATCCGTGCTCGGGTGTTGCTGGCGACCGGCAGGACCGATCCCCTCATTCCCCGCACCCAGGACGCGTCGTTCGCCAAAACGCTTCGCGCGACCCGCCCGGCGGGCTATGTCGACGTGATGTCGCTGCCTCCCGGCGAGAGCTGGTTTGTGCATACCGGGGTTAGCCCGGCGTCGCTGCTCGCGTTGCGCGTCCGGGAAGATGCCCTGGTCGCGCCCCTGCTGCGATAGGTCCGGTCTACTACGGGTACACGCACAACGTGCCTGGGGCATCTCGATTGCGACACATGCCGTCTCTGGATGGGGTACGGGGCATCGCCCTGATCGCGGTGCTGCTGTTCCACTCGCGGTTCGGTTGGGCCCAGGGGGGCTTCCTCGGCGTCTCGACGTTCTTCGTGCTCTCGGGCTTCCTCATCACGGCGCTGCTCCTCCGCGAGAGAGACACCACGGGCACGATCGGGTTGCGGGCGTTCTGGGAACGGCGCGCCCGCCGGTTGGCGCCGGCGCTCGTCGTGCTCCTAGTAGTCGTCACCGCGTACGTCGCGTTCGCAACCCGCATGCCGCCGAGAGGCGTGGTGGGTGACGCCATTGCCGCGTCCACATGGGTTGCCAACTGGCGGTTCGTTTTCGCTGGCCACTCCTACGCCGACTTGTTCTCCACCCCCTCGCCGTTCCAGCACATGTGGTCGCTGGCGGTCGAGGAGCAGGTGTACCTGCTGCTGCCGGTGGCGGTGCTGCTACTGCTCGGCCGCCGGGGCGCGCCCAAGCGGTGGCGGCTGGCCGTGGGCCTGGGAGCGGTGGCGATCGCGTCCACGGTCGCGGCCGCGCTGCTACACACGCCCGGGGCCGCGCCGCTGCACGAGTACTACGGCACCGACGCCCGCGCCGCCGAACCCGTGGCCGGCGCCATCCTGGCGTTGCTGCTCGTTCGGCCGGGCGGCATGGTCCAGCTCCACCGGCGGGCGCGGATGCTGCTCGACGTCGCGGGCGTGCTCTCAGCCGCGGGTCTGGTCTTGCTGTTCAGTCAGATGACCCAGCGCAGCGACGCGCTGTATCAGGGAGGGTTCTTGCTCACGGCCACGTTGTCGGCGATCGTCATCGCCGCGGCAACACAACCCGGTGGGCTCGTGAGCGACGTACTCGCCCTCGAACCCCTGGCGGGATTGGGCCGCATCTCCTACGGCGCCTACCTCTTCCATTGGCCGATTTTCTTGTGGCTGACGCCGGCGCGGACCGGACTGGACGCGCCGCAACTGCTCTATGTGCGCGTCCTGGCGACGGTCACGGCGGCGTTGATCTCGTATCACCTCATCGAACAACCGATCCGCACCGGACGTCTCTCGGTTCGCATCGGCGTGCCGAGTTGGGCGAACGCCAGTGTCGGCCTCGTCGCCGTGTTGGCGTTGGTCACGATGAACGCGCCCACTCCCTCGGCGGGACTGTCAGCCGGGCCACTCCAGGCGCCCGCGCCCCCGCCGGCCGCGGCGAGACAGCCCCGCGTCGATTCCGGTCCCCGCGTCGCGCTGAGCGCCACGCCGGCGGCTGCGAACCCGCAGCAGCGAAGCGCTCCGGACGAGTTGGCCTCGGGTCCCCCGGCGGCGGCGGAGGCGCCGCCGGCTTGGGACGGTCGCGACGGCGGCCGCCTGCGGGTGGCGATCATCGGCGATTCGATGGCCGGGGGTCTGGCGCACGGCCTCAAAGAGTGGGCGGCCGATCGCGACGACGTGATCACCTACAGCCTCGCCACCCCCGGATGTCCGCTGAGCCGCGGCGGTACGCGCCGCACTCCGCTGGGCGACGACTGGCCGATCGACGAGCAATGCGGCTGGTGGGCTGATCGCTACAGCGACCGCGCGATGTACCTCGCGGCGTTCGCGCCCGACGTCATCGTCGTGCAGGACGCGATGAACGAACTGCCCGATCGGAAACTCCCGTCGTGGCGCGAGTACCGCCACCCGGGTGAACCCGCTTTCGACCAGTGGCTGCTCAGCGAGTACACCGCGCTGATCGACACGGTCGGCGGCGATCGCGCCAAGGTGCTCTTCCTGAACGCCGCGTGCGTCGACTGGGATCTGCTCGGGGGCGAGTACGCGTACTACGGCTACAACGGAGAGGGCGACCGGCGGGTCCAAAGTCTCCGCGCGACCGCGGAGGCGCTGGTCTCGGTAGGCGCGACAGTCGCCGACTTCCACTCGCATCTGTGCCCGGACGGAGAGTTCAGCCAAACCGTCGACGGCGTGCACGACGCCCGGCCCGACGGCTACCACCTGTCGGACGACGCGGCGCGCGCCGTGGCCGCGAAGTGGCTCGGGCCGCTCGTCCTCCAGGCGGCGCGGCGGGTGACACTTCCGTGAGCTTTCGGCTGTTTGGTGCAATAATCCCGCCCATGAAAATCCGCACCCGTGTCGCCGTCGTCTTGCTCGGCGCGACCGCCCTGGGGGGCGTCGGAGTCAGCGCGCAAGCCATGACCTCGCCGCCAACGTGCATCCGTGAATGCGGCCCGCCGGTCAAGGTCGACACCACCGGACCGTGTTACGGCGTGATCGTCGGCAACATCGAGGCGAACAACTTCTGCTACCTGGGTCCGCCTCCGCCCAACTAGCCGTCCTCCGTAGGCTCGGGCTGTGAGCCGGCTGAAGGACATCGTCATCGACTGCGAGAAGGCCTGGCCGCTGGCGACCTGGTGGGCTGACACGCTCGGCTACCGCATGCGCCCACACTCCGACGAGGACCTCGCGGCGTTGCGCGCCCAAGGTGTCGAACGCAAAGAAGACGACCCGAACCTCGCGCTCGATCCGATCGACGAGCCCGGCCCTTCGGTGTGGTTCTGCCAGGTGCCCGAGTCCAAGACGGCGAAGAACCGCGTCCACATCGACGTGTACGGCGATGTGGACGAGCTCATCGCCCGCGGCGCCACGTTGGCACAGACCCATCCCCGGTGGACCGTTCTCGCCGATCCGGAGGGCAACGAATTCTGCGTGTTCGCCCTCGAGTCGTGAGCGTCGCTTGTGGCGAGTGGACCCACATCTACGACCCGTCGGTCGGCGAGGCCGAGCAGTGGTACGTCAACGACCACACGATCTTCCGCGCGCTCGACGGCACGTGGCACCTGATCGGCATCACGCACGCCGAGCCGTTCAAGCCGCTCGAGGAAGTCGACCTCTGTCACGCGACCGCCTCGTCTCTGCTCGGCCCGTGGACCAAGCACGCGCCGGCGATGACCGCCGACCCCGCGTGGGGCGAACTGCACTTGTGGGCGCCGCATGTGATCCAGCACGGCGGCGTCTACTGGATGTTCGTGTGCGGTGGCAGTCAGGAAAGCGGCGACACCTACCGATTGCACCTCGCGACGTCCGCTGACGGGTTCGACTGGACGCGGCATCCGGAGAACCCGTTGGTCGTCGACGGCTTCCACGCCCGCGACCCGATGGTGTTGCGGGTCGACGACCGCTGGGTCATGTATTACACCGCGACGAGCGAACCCACGTACGGGAACCACGTCGTGATCGCGACCGAATCCGACGACCTCGTGCACTGGCGCGGCCGCACCATCGTGTACCGCGACGAACTACAAGGTGATCACGCGGGACCAACTGAGTCACCGTTCGTCGTGCACCGCCACGACCGCTACTTCCTGTTCATGGGGCCCGCCGATTTCGGCGCCGCAGTGGCGAAGCAGGCCGCGGGCGAACGCGCCAACTGGGCCGAGGCGTACTCGTCCACCATCATCTTGGAAAGCGACGACCCGTTGCACTTCGACCGCGCGAACGTTGCCGGCGAGATCGCCGCACACGCCGCGGAAGTAGTTGTCGACGAATCAGGCAACGACTGGATCAGTCACTGCGGATGGGGACAAGGCGGCGTGTACCTCGCCCCGCTGCATTTCGACGCGGCTACGCGTGCACCCAGATCGGCGAACCCAATGGCGCGAGCCCCGCTGACCAGATGAAGTCGGCGGCGGCGTTGCTCAACCGCACGCAGCCGTGTGATGCGGGATACGGCGGGATCGACGGCGAGCCGTGGATGGCGTGGCCCGCCGAGGTGAAGTACTTCGGGCGGTACAGCGTGCCGAGGTGCGACTCGCGGTACCCGTCGATCTGACGATCGAAGGTGAACCGGCCTTCCGGCGTGTACGCGCGGTGTGTGCTTCCGCCGTGCGTGTAGTTGCCGTTGTGACCGGTCGACGTGTTGAACGCCCACTGAACGGCTCCGCCGCGGATCACCATCAACAACTGCCGCGCCTTGTCGACCTCGACTAGATCGCCCGACGTGCTGGCGGCGATGGGCCGCGCACCGCCGTTCAGGGCCGGATGGTCCTCTGGTCCGATCTTGCCGTCGCGCGGCAACCCGTTGGCCTTCTGGAAGGCGTACACCGCCTGCGTGGTCGAAGCACCGAACTTGCCGTCGACGCCCGGCAACCAGAAGCCCATGAGGAGAAGACGCTGCTGCAGGCCGGTCACCCCTGGGCCGACCGCGCCGGGCTGCAGGACTTCCTCGACGACGCGCGGGATACCCGCGCCGGTGACGATGCTCCCACCGCCGACGGCGACGTTCACACCGCCCCGGTACGACGGCCCGTACGCGAAGAATCCGCCGCGGTCGCCCCCGTTGAGATCGAACACGCGCACGTGCGGGCCGCCACCGGGTCCGGCGCCGGTCACGACACTCGGTTGCAGATCGAGCAGCCCCGTCGCAACGGTGACGCCACCGTCGAAGGCCGGGTCGTACGCCATCCACTCGCGGTCCACGAATCCGTTGGAGTCGAAGACGCGCACGTGCGGACCGCCCGCACTCGCCGGCGCGGTAACCACGCGGCCCGCCGAAACCGCCACGTTTACGCCACCGGAGAACTCGGAGGCGTAGGCCATCCACTCGCGTTGCACCGCGCCGTTGGAGTCGAACACGCGCACGTGCGGCCCGCCGCCGAACCAGGGCGCGGTGACGACGCTTTGTTCGAGGGCGTTGCCCACCGATCCCGCGGCGACGTGGATGCCGCCGTTGAAGTTCGGGTCGTAGGCCATCCACTCGTGCAACACGGAACCGGTGGCGTTGAAGACGCGCACGTGCGGGCCACCGCCGAAGCCGGTGCCTGTGATGATCTCGTCTTGGGTCAGGCCGTCGACGTTGGCGACGGCCACCGACACACCACCGCCGAAACCATCGGCGTACGCGTTGAACTCGTTCAGCAACTGGCCGTCAGTCGAAAAGATGCGCACCCGCGGCGCCATGCCAGGCCCGGATCCGGTGATGATTTCCGGCAAGGCAGTTCCGGTGACGTCGCCGATGGCGACCGACACTCCGCCAGCGAAGGCCGGGTCGTAGGCGAAGAACGAGCTCTGCTCGCCTCCGCTGCCCGTGAACATGCGTACGTGCGGGCCGCCGCCCGGCGGCACGACGATGAGGTTCGCTCGCCCGGCCACGGCAACCAGAACCGTCATTACGGCGAGACCTACGAGGACAACCCCAAGCTTCTTCATACTCGGAAGAGTATTTACGTTGGGAGGCTCACGCGCAGGAACTGCTCGATCATGGCGTTGACCTGATCGGGCACCTCGAGCTGGTTGAAGTGGCCCGACCCGACCGTCTGACCGATGACGATGTTCGGATTGACGGCCTTCATGGCGGCCGACTCGTGCATCGGTGCGGCAGCACCGATGCTCACGATTGGGCACGTGACCGCGGCGAGCGGCGCGGCGCCGACTGTCAGGACGCCCTCGATCGCCGCCACCGCGACGTCGTGCGGCGTAGCCGCCATCGCCCGAGAGATCTCGGCGCGCCGCTCCACGTCGTCGGTCGGCAGGAACATGCCGTCGACCAGCGCGGCGCGCGCCGCCTCGCCGTCGGGCCCGCGGAACCGGCCGAACAACCGCTCGAGGATCGGTTGCATCTCGGCGGCGATGATCATCGGCGCCACGTCGACCAGCACGGCCGCGGCAACGAGGTCCGGACGCGACGCCGCCAGCTGGGTTGTAATAACGCCACCGAGTGAGTGCCCGACCACGATCGCCGGGGCGATGACGCGTTCTTCGATGAGCGCGGCGACGTCGCCGGCGAACGCGGCGATCGAGTAGTCGCCATCGGCCGCGGGCGCGCTCTTGCCGTGCCCACGCAGATCGACAGCGACGGCGCGGGCGTAGCGACCGAAGTGCTCGTACTGCGGGGCGAAGAAGCTGCGGTCGCAACACCAGCCGTGCACGAAGACGAACGCCGGCGCGCCAGGCTTGCAGTTGTCGTCGTAACTGAGAGTCGACATGGCGACAGTCTGGAACACTCTCGTGGTGAGCGTCGTGGCCGTCGCCGACGCGCCGATCATTTTCATCGAGATCGGCGCCGTGGTCGTCGTTCTCTCCGCGCTCGCACGTTTGGCGTCGCGACTCGGCATACCGGCGGTGCCGTTCTATCTGCTGGCAGGTCTCGCCGTGGGCAAGGGCGGCGTGGCGCCGCTCGACATCAGCGCCGAGTTCATTTCGCTCGCTGCGGAGATCGGCGTGTTGCTGCTGTTGCTCGCGCTCGGGCTGGACTACACGCCCGATGAGTTACGTCGCGGGCTTCGTCACAGCATCCGCGCCGGGCTCGTCGACGCGATAACGAACTTCACGCCCGGCTTCGTCGCCGGCCTGCTGCTCGGTTGGGGCATCACGGTGTCGGTGCTCCTCGGCGGCGTGTGCTGGGTCAGCTCCTCGGGCGTCACGGCGCGCATCCTCAGCGACTTTCGGTGGACGAACAACAAGGAAACGCCGGCGGTACTCAACCTCTTGGTGTTCGAGGACCTGGCGATGGCGGCCTTCCTTCCCGTCGTGGCCGCGCTCGTGGCGCGTCGCAGCGCGGGTGCCACCGCACTCGCCGTCGCGCTGGCGCTCGGCGCCGTCGCCATTGCGCTGACGGTGGCGCTGCGGTGGGGCATCCGGTTGAGTCGCATCCTCGCGGGGAGCTCGGACGAGTCGCTTCTCCTGTCAGTCTTCGGCATCACGCTGCTGGTCGGCGGCCTGGCGCAACAGGTTCACGTGTCGGCCGCCATCGGCGCCTTTCTCGTCGGACTCGCGCTATCAGGCACGGCGCAATCGCGAGCCGCCGCACTCATCACGCCGCTGCGCGACCTGTTCGCCGCGACGTTCTTCCTGTTCTTCTCGTTCCAGATTGACATCACCGACGTCACGCACCTATTGCTGCCAGCTCTCGCGCTGGCGGTGATCACCGGAGGCGGAAAGCTGATCGCCGGCGCGGTCGCGACCGCTCCGCTGGGAGTCTCGGCACAGGCCCGGTTGCGTGCTGGTACCGCGCTAATCGCCCGGGGCGAGTTCTCGGTCGTGATCGCCAGCCTGGGTGCCGACGCAGCACACGGGGCGGAACTGGGCGCGCTGGCGGCGGCTTACGTGCTCGTGACGGCGATCGCCGGGCCGGTGGCGGCGAAGATCGCCGACCGACGAGAAGCACTTAGCGCGTAGCGAGAATCTCGGCGATCTGGACGGCGTTGAGCGCGGCGCCCTTGCGCAGGTTGTCGTTGCTCAGGAACAGGGCGAGACCGTTCTCGGCGCCCGGGTCGCGGCGGATGCGGCCGACGTAGGTGACGTCCTTGCCGGCGGCCATGAGCGGGGTGGGCATGTCGACCAGTTCGACTTCGGCCGTCGCCGCCAGCACTTCGCGGGCGCGCTCGGGTGTGATCGGGCGAGCGAACTCGGCGTTGATAGCCAGCGAGTGGCCGGTGAACACCGGGACTCGCACGCAGGTCACGCTCACCTTCAGGTCCGGTAGTTCGAGGATCTTCTGACTCTCGTCGCGGAGCTTCTTTTCCTCGTTGGTCTCGTCGTCGATCAGCACCCCGGCGATCGACAGCACGTTGAACGCGATCGGCGCGAGATACGGACCGTTGTCGGGGAAGTCAACCGCCGAGCCGTCGAAGGTGAGGCTGGCCGACGACGGGCCGACCTTGGCCACCTGCTCCTCGAGCGCGGCGACACCTGTCGGCCCGGTGCCCGACACGGCTTGGTAGGTCGACACAACCAAGCGCGTGAGACCGGCTTCTCGGTCGAGCGCCTTGAGGGTTCCCATCGCCGCCATGGTCGTGCAGTTGGGATTGGCGACGATGTTTTTCGGTATCGACGCCAGCGCGTGATCGTTCACCGTGGCCACGACCAGCGGGACGGCAGGGTCCATTCGCCAGGCGGAGGAGTTGTCGATCACGATCGCGCCCGCCTCGGCGAAGCGCGGGCATAGCTGCTTCGACGCGTCGCCGCCGACCGACGCCAGCACCATGTCGAGACCGTTGTAGTCGGCGGTCTCGGCGTCTTCGACGGTGTACTCGGCGTCGCCGACGGTCAGCTTGCGGCCAGCCGAGCGCGCCGACGCGAAGAGCCGAACGGATTCGATCGGGAAGTCGCGTTCGGCGACGAGCTGGCGAGCCAGCGTGCCGACCTGTCCCGTCGCACCAAGGATTCCAAGACGAACGCTCACTACGCCACGTCCAGCTTGAAGGCTTCGTGCAACTTCACCACTGCATTCTCCACTTGGTCCTCGCGGACCACACACGAGATACGGATTGCAGACGTAGAGATCATCTCGATGTTGATGTCGTTATGCGCCAGCGTCTCGAACATCGTCGCCGCAACACCGGGGTGGGTCTTCATGCCGGCACCGATCAGCGAGACGCGCCCGATGTGCGTGTCGGCAGCCACATCGCCGGCACCGATCTCGCTCGCGAGCGCGTTGGCCGCGCCGACAGCGGAATCGACGTCGTCTAATGGCGTCGTGAAAGAGATGTCGGTGGTGCCGTCATGGCTCACGTTCTGCACGATCATGTCGACGACAACCGACTGATCGGCCAGCGCCCGAAACAGCCGCGCCGCGATACCCGGCGAGTCGGGGACCGAGTTCACCGTGACCTTGGCTTCGGACAAGTCGTGGGTAACCGCGGTGATGATGGCCTGTTCCATGGTGGGGTCCTCCTCGGTGACCCAGGTGCCCGGCTCCCATGTGAAGCTCGAGCGGACGTGCAACCGCACGCCGTGTGTGCGAGCGAACTCGACGGCGCGCATCGCCGGTTTGGGACACCCCGTCGCCGTCATTTCGAGCATCTCGTCGAAACTCAGTCGGGCCATCCGCCGCGCGGACGGAACCAGGCGCGGATCGGCAGTGAACACACCTGACACGTCGGTGTACAGCTCGCAGTTATCGGCATCGAGCGCCGACGCCAGCGCCACGGCTGTGGTGTCCGAACTGCCGCGGCCCAAAAAGGTGACGTCGCGCTCGGTCGAGACGCCCTGTGAGCCACCAACGACAGGCACGAGCCCGGCAGCGACCGCCTCCCTCACGCGGTCGGGGCGGACCTCGAGGATCTTGGCGTTGCGGTGCTGGGTGTCGGTCAGGAAACCGGCCTGACTGCCGGTGAAACTGACCGCCGGGCAGCCCATCGCGTCCAAGGCCATCGCGACGAGCGCGGTGGCTTTGCGCTCACCACCGGTGATCAGCATGTCCATCTCGCGCCCGGGCGGCAGCTTGGAGACCTGGCTGGCGAGGTGCAGCAGCTCGTCCGTTTCTTTGCCCATGGCCGAAACGACCACGACGACGTCGCCGTGGCGGCGCGAACGGACGATGTTCTCTGCCACCTCCCGGATGCGTTCCGGGTCCGCGACAGACGTACCGCCGTACTTCTGGACGACCAAAGCCACGCCGTAAGGGTACTGGCGCGTCGCCCCTGCCTTAGAAGTCGAAAACGGTCTGGACTAGCTTTCCGCGCCGTGCCTAGCGACAAACGACAGCGTCAACGGGAAAACAGCCGCGCCCGCCAGGAGGCGATGATCGCCGTCGAGCAACGAACGAAGCGCCGCCGCCAGGGCGTCATCGTGGTCGTGGCGGCTCTCGCGATTGTCGGCGCCCTTTTGTACGCGTCGCGCGGCGGAGATGACGACGCGTCATCGGCGGCGCCGACCACCAGCACCACGCCGAAGCGAGCCGTCGGCGATCCCAACACTTGTCCGCCGAAGACGAGGACGACGAAGCGGTTCACGAGCTTCCCGTCGCCGCCCAAGATGTGCATCGATCCGACCAAGAAGTACACCGCGGTCATCAAGACCGACGTCGGCGCGATCACCGTCGACCTCAGCCCCGACGCCGCACCGAACACGGTGAACAACTTCGTGTTCCTGGCACGCAACCGCTACTACGACGGCATCATCTTCCACCGCGTGATCCCCGACTTCATGGACCAGACCGGTGACCCGCTCGGGACCGGCGCCGGTGATCCGGGGTACAAGTTCGCCGACGAGATTCCCGAGGGCTACGTGTACCAAGAGGGCGATCTCGCCATGGCGAACTCGGGGCCGAACACCAACGGCTCGCAGTTCTTCCTCGTCGCCTCCCCCGCCGGCGCCCAGACGCTTTTGAGCGCGGTCGGCGGCGTGGCCAAGTACACGCCGTTCGGCCGCGTCATCAAGGGACTGGACGTCGTGAAGAAGATCAATAAGGACGGCTCGGGCGGCGGCTCGCCCAACGTCGAACACAAGATGATTTCCGTCACCATCACCGAGGAGTAAACGAATGTCCGACTTCCCTGCCGATCACCTTCCCGAGCGGACGACGCGCTTCTCGAAGGCACCCGAACTCGGCATCGACCCGAACAAGCGCTACACCGCTGTCATGTCGACGTCGAAGGGCGACATGACCATCGCGCTCGCGCCGGAGCGCGCTCCCAACACGGTGAACTCCTTCGTTTTCCTGGCGCGCAACGGCTACTACGACGGTTTGACCTTTCATCGCATCATTCCCGGGTTCATGGCGCAGGGTGGCTGTCCCGAAGGCAGCGGTCGCGGTGGACCCGGATACCAGTTCGCCGACGAGCTGCCGCCGGCAGGTCGCTACGAGATCGGCTCATTGGCGATGGCCAACGCCGGGCCGAACACCAACGGCTCGCAGTTCTTCATCGTGAGCGGACCGTCGGGCGTCGGGCTACCGCCGCAGTACGCGCTGTTCGGTCAGGTCGTGCAAGGCCTCGACGTGCTGAAGGCGATCGAAGCCGTGGGTTCGGGTTCGGGTGCGCCGAAAGAACCCGTGATTATCAACTCCGTACGGATCACGGAAGCCGACTAAGGCAACTTCGAGAGCTCGGCTTCGTCGCCGTCGACGTAGACGGTGGCGGCGCCGACGCCGACGACGGACCACTTGCCTTTGGGCGAACGCATCGCCGCGGTGGCGTCGTCGACCGCCACCAAGGGCAGTCCCTTGGTCGCCAGCTGAATCGTGCGGCGCTTGGTTTCGTGGTGCCACTCATGAGTGGTGGTCATGGCTGCCATGGACGGAACCAATCCCAGGCCGAGCGTGAACGCGCCGCCGCGGGGGTCAACCATCGGGTCGCCCAGCACCATCGCGCCGGCGCCGGTGCCAGCCACCGCGGTGCCGTCGTTCCAGGCACCGACCAGCGCCTCCCACAACGGCGTGTTCGTGAGGACCGACCGCAGGTGCAGCGGCGAGCCGTCGCTGAAGTAGACGAGCTTGGCCGCCTTGACCGCCTTCACGTTGGCCTTGTCGCTCGCGGCGGGACGGGCGAAAACCTCTAGCGGCTTGACCTTCACGCCGAAGCCGTCGAAGTAGGTCTGCGCGGCGTCGACGATGCGCTGCGGCCGTTCGTAGGCGGCCGCCGTCGGGATGACCAACACCTCCTTGGCCGCCGTCTCCTTCAACAGGGTTTCGTCGATCGGACGGCACCCGTCGGTCCACTCGTGCCCTCCAACCAACGCCAACCAACCGCTCATGCTTTTGCTCCCTCACCACGTACCCGCCGAATTGCCACAGCGGATACTGCCGGACGCACGAGGGGTGTCGCGCCATGGACCTCGAACCGGTCGCAGTCAATGACGGCAAAGCCGTTCGACCGGAGCAGGGCTACGACATCACGGTTAGCCCGGCACCCGCCGGTGAAACGCCGCCATGCGGGCGCGGCCGCGTCTTGCAGGCGGCCGCGCGCACCCACTGCCCGGACGTGTTCGAGCACCAGCAGCTGGCCCCCGTCGGCGAGCAACTCGTTGACGCGCAACAACGTGCTGAACACGTCGTTTACGCCGCAGAGCTGAAACACCGAAACGATCGTGTCGTAGGAACGCACCGGCAGGTCGGCGCGGGTCATCCAACCGGCCTCCCGCCCGAGGTCGAGGACCCGGCCGCGTGCTCGCGCCAGCAGCCGCTCACGGCGAACTTCGGCGCGCAGACCAGGGTGTCTCACTGGATGCGAGCGTAAGCGAGCCAGGAAACACGGGACCCTCTCGCGATCAGACGTGGCGGAGCGAAGAAACGTCAGGCAGGGCGGGCCGCCAATGGCGGCGTAGCTACTGGGGAGTAACCTGCTGCGCCATGACGATCAAGCGTGTCGGTGTTGTCGGTTCGGGAATCATGGGTGCGGGTGTGGCCGAAGTAGCCGCCAAGGCGGGCCACGAGGTCATCCTTCGCAGCCGCAAGCAGGAGACCGCCGACGCCATGGTGGCGTCGCTGGAGAAGTCGCTCGCCAAGCAGGTCGAGCGCGAAAAGATCACCGCTGAAGACCGCGACGCCGTGCTCGGCCGTGTCACCGCCACCTCGGAGCTCACCGCGCTCAAGGACTGCGACCTCGTGCTCGAGTCGATCGTCGAGGACCTCGAGGTCAAGAAGGCGTTGTTCAACGAACTCGACCGCATCGTGCGCGAGGGCGCCATCCTCGCCACCAACACGTCGACGCTTTCGGTGATCGACCTCGCCATGGAGACGGGCCGACCCGAGCGGGTGTGCGGCATCCACTTCTTCAACCCGGCGACGGCTATGAAGCTCGTCGAAGTCGTGCGTCCCCTGACCGCCAGCGACGAGACGATCGCCGAAGCGCTGGCGTTCGCCGAGGCGTGTGGCAAGTCGCCGGTGACGGTCAAGGACGAGGCCGGCTTCATCGTCAACGCGCTGCTGTTCCCGTATCTCAACAATGCGGTGAAGATGCTCGAGCGCGGCGTGGCGTCACGCGAAGACATCGACTCGGCGATGCAGGGCGGCTGCAACTTCCCGATGGGTCCGCTGGCGCTGCTCGACCTTGTGGGTCTCGACACCAGCCTGTCGATCCTCGATGCGCTCTACGACGAGTTCAAGGATCCGAACTACGCGGCAGCGCCGACGCTTCGTCGTCTTGTGACCGCGCAGCAACTCGGCCGCAAGAGCGGCCAAGGCTTCTACACCTACTAGTCGTCGTTCAGGACGCGCTGACGCTCGGCGTCGGAGCGTTGCTTCTCGGCGTCGCGTTCAGCCTGCGCCGCCTCGCGCTCAGCGCGGGCACGCTCGCGCTCAGCGTCTTCGTCGCTGAGTTCGGCTTGCTCCTCGGCGTCTTCTCTCGCTTCTTCGGCCTGCTCCGCCGCCTCTTCGACTTGCTCCTCAGCGTCTTCGATCGCGTCTTCGACGATCTCGTCGAAGTCCGGCAGTTCGGGTTCGTCGATGCTCGGGAACACCGTGCGCGGCACGGAAGGGATAACCACCGGCGCGATCACGGGGCGGGTCACGACCGGGATCACCGGACGCGTGGGAACGTCGGTAGCGGCGTTGGTTATCACGACGCTGTTCGGCGCCGTCGCCACGAAAGCCAGCGTCATGGCGAGCGCGGTCGCGCCGATCCAACCGAAATGAAGACGTTCCCGGAGCGGTGTCACGGGGTGGAATCTAGTGGGCGGTCAGTCAGATGCTGAAGCCGACGCGGCGTCGTCGTCAGCGTCGTCAGCGTCGTCAGCGTCAGCGTCGTCAGCGTCGTCAGACTGCGAGTGTGCTGCTTCAGCCTGCGCGTTGCTGCGGGCGCGAGCGTCGTCGGACTGATCGTGCGCCCGTTGCTGCGCTTCTTCAGCCTGCTGACGGGCGGCGTCGATCTGCGCTTGAGCACGGGCGCGCGCCTCGTCGACGAGCGCCTTCGCCCGCGCGACGGCGTCGGCCGCCGGGTTCACGGGCCTCGGTGGTGCCGCCTTGGTCTTGGCCAGCAGCGCCGAGGGCGGAACGACGGCTGGAGCCGACGCGGGATCGCCGATAACGACCCGTGACTCGCTGTGCCCGGCGCCGAATTCGACGTTGCCGCCCGTGTTCTCGATGGCAAGGCCGGGTCCCTCAGACACGGCGTCGCCGGTTTGGACGGCGGCGTTGGTGACGTCGATCGCAGCCAGGGGCGCGATCGCGAAGGCAGCAACCGAAATTGCTCGGATTGCCTTCGATGTGCCTCGCATAGCGGGCATGTTACTCAGGATGGGAGGATATGGCTATGGCGGATCGCCCCTGGGTCATGCGCACATACTCCGGCCACTCCACGGCGCGGGCTTCGAATGAGCTGTACCGCACCAATTTGGCCAAGGGCCAGACGGGTCTGTCCGTCGCGTTCGACCTTCCGACTCAGACCGGATACGACCCGGATGCGTCCCAAGCCGCCGGCGAAGTCGGCAAAGTAGGCGTGCCCGTGGTCCATCTGGGCCACGTGGAGCAGTTGTTCGACCAGATCCCGGTCGACGAACTGACCACGTCGATGACGATTAACGCCCCGGCGTCGTGGCTGCTGGCGCTTTACATCGCCAACGCCGAGAACCGCGGGATCGACCCGTCCGTCCTGGCGGGAACCACGCAGAACGACATCATCAAGGAATACCTGAGCCGGGGCACCTACATCTTCCCGCCCGAAGCCTCGCGGCGGCTGACGGTCGACACGATCGCCTACACGGTGCGTCACGTGCCGCGCTGGAACCCGATCAACGTGTGCAGCTACCACCTGCAAGAGGCAGGCGCCACGCCCGTGCAGGAGTTGGCCTTCACGATGGCGACAGCGATCGGTGTGCTCGATGCGGTGCGCGACTCGGGCCAGATCAGCGCCGAGGCATTGCCTTCCGTCGTCGAGCGGATCAGCTTCTTCGTCAACGCCGGCATCCGCTTTATCGAAGAGGTGTGCAAGATGCGCGCCTTCGGGATCATGTGGGATCGCATCTGCGAAAAGCGCTACGGCGTCACCGAAGCGAAGGCGCGCCGTTTCCGCTACGCGGTGCAGGTGAACTCGCTCGGGCTCACGGAGGCGCAGCCGGAGAACAACGTGCAGCGGATCGTGTTGGAGATGCTCGGCGTGACGTTGTCGCGCGACGCCCGCACGCGTTCGTTGCAGTTGCCGGCGTGGAACGAGGCGTTGGGGCTGCCGCGACCGTGGGACCAACAGTGGGCGCTCCGCATGCAGCAGGTCCTCGCCATCGAGACCGACCTGTTGGAGTACGACGACATCTTCAACGGCTCGCACGTGATCGAGGCACGCACGAGCGAACTGGTTGACGCGGCGACGACCGAACTCGAAGAGATCCTCGCCCTCGGCGGGGCCTTCGAGGCCATCGACGAGATGAAGGCGCGGCTGGTGCGCTCGCAAGCGGCGCGCGCCCGGCGGATCGAGGTCGGCGAGCAGAAGGTGGTGGGCGTCAACTGCTTCCAGGAAACCGCCGACTCACCGCTCGGTGGCGAAGGCGCGATCCTCGCGCGTCGACCCAGCCGTGGAAGTCGCGCTGAAGGACGACGTAACCGCGTGGCGCGCCTCGCGCGACAACGAAGCGGTGCAGGCGGCGCTCGACGAGCTGCGCCGCGTCGCCGGCACCGACGAGAACGTGATGCCGGCCACCATCGCGCTGGCCCACGCCGGCGGTACAACCGGCGAGTGGGCCGAAGCGCTGCGGTCGGTATTCGGCGAGTACCGCGCCCCGACGGGTGTGGGTGGCGCCGTGGGTGGACGCGGCGAGGAGATGGCGCCCACAGTGGCCAAGGTGAAGGCGCTGGTTGGCGGTCCGCCGCGCTTCCTCGTGGCCAAGCCAGGCCTCGACGGCCACTCCAACGGCGCCGAACAGGTGGCCGTGGCCGCGCGTGACGCCGGCTTCGAGGTCGTGTACCAAGGCATCCGCCTCACCCCGCAACAGATCGCCGACACCGCCCGCGACGAAGACGTGGATGTGATCGGGCTGTCGATCCTGTCGGGCGGTCACCTCGAACTCGTCCCCGAGGTCATGCGGCTGGTGCGGGCGGCGGGCGTCGACGCGCCAGTGATCGTCGGCGGGATCATCCCCGACGAAGACGCCGCCAAGTTGCTCGAGAGCGGCGTGGCCGCGGTGTACACGCCGAAGGACTACGCGTTGGCCGAGATGATGGGCGAAGTCGTCGACATCGTCGCTGCGTACCGCGCCGCTGTGCCCGCCTAGGTTCCCGCCCATGGCCGACAGTCGCGATTCGTTCATCAAAGCCGTCAACGTGTTCCACCGGACGTTGGTCAACGTCACCAACGGCCGCGTGGGCGGACGGATCATCGGGATGGAAGCCGTCCAGCTGACGACGATCGGTCGCAAGACCGGCGAGAAGCGCACGTCGATGCTGACGGCGCCGATCGTCGACGGCGACACAGTCGTGTTGATCGCGTCGTACGGCGGAGGACCGAAGCACCCGCAGTGGTACCTCAACCTCCAAGCCAACCCAGAGGTCGAGATCACCCGCCGCGGCGAGACGACCAAGATGGTCGCTCGCACGGCCGAACCAAACGAGCGCGCCGAGATGTGGCCCCGGGTCGTCGCCGCCTACAAGGGCTACGCCGCCTACCAGGAGAAGACCGACCGCGAAATCCCCGTGGTCGTCCTCACCCCTGCCTGACGACGAAGCAGCGATCCTTCATCTGGCCGAAGGAGTACTGGGGGTAGAGGCCGCCGTAGGTGGCGCGGGTGCGGTCGGTCCAGTCGAGGGCGGCGGGCGCGCTGATGCGGTGCATGACCTGGAGGATGCCGCCTTCGAAGACGCGGTACTCAGCCCACGCGCCCGGGTAGTCCTTGGTCGCGCCGACCTCCACCCACGGCACGTCGCCGGTAGCGGACACCAGACGCACGCGGTTGCGGTGCGTGTGACCGGCGAAGTAGCCGACGAGATTCGAATGCCGGGTGAAGACCTCGATCAACTTGTCGGAGTCGTCAGGGTTGATGCCGAAGTACGTCAGCTCGCGCTTCTTGGCGGTCGGGCTCCAGTTGTGATGGTGGCCGAACACCAGCACGGGCTGGTCGGTGCGCTCGGCGAGCTCTTCGAGCCAGTCGAGCTGCTCCTGCGGGACCTGGCCCGTGGTCTGACGCGGGATCACGGTGTCCAGCAGCGCGACGGTCGCGCCCGGTAGCGCAACTTCGACGGGACCCTCTGGCGCGATGTCGCGGTGGTACGCGTCGTGGTTGCCGCGGATGTGCGTGAGCTTGTCGCCGAACGCGCCGCCGTAGCACTGCATGAACGCGGCGTACTCGTCCTCGGTCCCGCCGGCAGTGAGATCACCCTTGGCGATGACCGCCGCAGGGTTGATCTGCTTGATCTCGTCGACCGCCGCGTAGTTCATCGTCTCGGGGTACGGCGGCTCGCCGGGCGCGGCCTCGACGATCGGGCCGATGTCGCTGCCTTCGATCACGCCGCAGCGCGTCTCGCCGAAGTGCACGTCGTTTACGGTGGCGAAGCGGCACAACAACTCACCGCCGGGCTTCGGCAGCGTGCGCCCGCTGAGACCGTCGAGTTCGAACTCGGTGTCGGACGCCAGTTCGTCGTATCGCCGCACGTCTTGGCCGTCGAACACAACGGCGGTGCTTTCCGAGACCGTCGTTAGCTCCGGCGCCATGCCGGAGAACGTTAGAACTTCGGGCGGTTGCGGTTGGCCGCGACTGGGGAGTTCCAGCTGCGTCCCGAGAAACGCCACGAGGGCGAGTCGCCCTCGCGTCGGTTCGATGACGCGATCACCGGCCGGGGCCACGCCGCCTCGACGGCGGCCACGATCACCGCCATGACCTCCGGTGAAGGACCCTTCGTCGGCATTACAGCGGCACGTTGCCGTGCTTGCGCTTCGGCAACTCTTCCTTCTTGGAACGCAGTAGGCCCAGCGCACGGCACAGCACGACCCGTGTCTCGGCGGGATCGATGACGTCGTCGACGTAGCCGCGTTCGGCCGCGCCGTACGGATTCACGAAGTTTTCGGTGTAGTCCTCGACCAAATCGGCCTTCATCTTCACCGGGTCTTCGGCGGTCGCCAGCTCGCGCCGATACAGCAGTTCGACCGCGCCCGACGGGCCCATGACCGCAAACTCGGCCGACGGCCACGCGTAGGCCAAGTCGCAACCGATTGACTTGGAGTTCATGACTACGTACGCGCCGCCGTACGCCTTGCGAGTGACGATCTGCACGCGCGGCACCGTCGACTCGCAGTACGCGTACAGCAGCTTGGCGCCGTGGCGAATGATGCCGCCGTACTCCTGCTCGGTGCCGGGCAGGAAGCCCGGCACGTCGACGAAGGTGACGAGTGGGATGTTGAACGCGTCGCACGTCCGCACGAACCGCGCCGCCTTCTCCGACGACTCAATGTCGAGCACGCCCGCCATCATTTGCGGTTGGTTGCCGACGATTCCGACGACGTGGCCGTCGATCCGCGCGTACCCGCACACGATGTTCTTGGCCCAGTTGGCGTGGTACTCGAAGAATTCCCCGTCGTCGACGACCACCGAAATGATCTTCTTCATGTCGTAGGGCTGGTTCGAGTTGTGCGGCAGCACCTCGGTCAACTCGGGGCACAGACGATCGGCGGTGTCGCCGGGCGTGAAGTACGGCGCCTCCTCCAAGTTGTTCGTCGGCAGGAACGACAGCAGGTAGCGCACCTGGTCGAGACACGCCTTCTCGTCGGGCGTAACGAAGCACGCCACGCCTGACTTGGTGGCGTGGCTCATCGCGCCGCCCAACTCTTCGAGCGTGACGTCCTCACCGGTAACGGACTTGACGATGTCGGGACCCGTGATCGCCATGTGCGACGAGCCGTTGACCATAAAGATGAAGTCGGTCATGGCCGGGCTGTAGACGGCGCCGCCGGCGCACGGGCCCATGATCACCGAGATCTGCGGGATGACACCGCTGGACGCGACGTTGCGATGGAAGATGCCGCCGTACATGGCGAGGCTGACGACGCCCTCCTGGATGCGGGCGCCGGCGCCATCGTTGATGCCGATCATCGGCACACCGACCGACGCCGCGAGGTCCATGACCTTGTGGATCTTCTCGGCGAACACTTCGCCCAGAGAGCCTCCGAACAACGTGAAGTCCTGCGAGAAGATGCACACGCGGCGGCCGTCGATCGTGCCGAATCCGGTGATCACGCCGTCCGTGTAGGGCCGGGTGTCTTCGATGCCCATGCCGGTGGCGCGGTGGCGAGCGAGCATGTCGAGTTCTTGGAACGAATCGGGGTCGAGCAGGTACTCAACGCGCTCGCGCGCCGTCATCTTGCCCTTGGCGTGCTGCCGGTCGATCTGGCGCTGCTCGCCGGGGACCCGCGCTGCTTCCTTCTTGGCCGCGAGATCGGCGAGCCGCTCCGACATCGGATGTTCCATTTCGTCGAGCGTAGCGAGCCATGTGCCCAGGGCGGCATAGCCGCCGCTTGCGGCGGCTAGAAGATGGGGGCGTGGAATCACCCAGCCGACCGCCCTCCGATCCGGGAGAATGCCTGTGGGTGCTACCGGACCCAAACGCCGCTGATCACGTGGGCCTCGCCGGCGTCGGCGCGGACCTCCAGCCGGC
This sequence comes from uncultured Actinomycetes bacterium, assembly GCA_963722185.1. GTDB lineage: Bacteria > Actinomycetota > Acidimicrobiia > Acidimicrobiales > JACCXE01 > JACCXE01. The sequence continues at coordinate 220,051 of CAVRKD010000002.1, forward strand.
GACTCTGATCACCGCGTACCGATCAGGTCTGTTCCCGATGCCCATCGGCGACGGCGAGACAGTCGACATCGGCTGGTGGTCGCCCGACCCTCGCGGCATCCTGCCGCTCGACGGCATCCTCATCAGCCGGTCGCTGTACCGCTCGTTGAAGCATTTCGAGATTCGCGTCGACACCGCCTTCGACGCCGTCGTGCAGGCGTGCGCTGACCCGCGCCGCGCCGGCGGCTGGATCAACGACGCCATCGCGTCGGCCTACGGCGAACTGCACCGCCTCGGGTGGGCGCACTCGGTGGAGGCGTGGTCACGCGACACAGGCGAGTTGGCGGGCGGCTTGTACGGCGTGGCCATCGGCGGACTGTTCGCCGGCGAGTCGATGTTTCACTGGCGCACCGATGCTTCGAAGGTCGCGCTGGTCGGGCTGGTCGAACGGCTCGAGAAGGGCGGCGGCAAGTTGCTCGACTGTCAGTGGCAGACCCGCCATCTGGCGTCGCTCGGGTGTGTGACCGTGAGCCGCGGGGAATACCTTCAACGTTTGGCTGTTGCCATTGACGGACCCCAACTCAGTCTCAAGTGATGTTCACGTTCCCCAACCCCGTCAACGAAGTCTCGGCCCGCCTGGTCGCCACCGGAGTGGTGGTGATGTCGGCGGCCGCCATCGCGTTCGACGCCAAGTGGATCCTGCCGCTCCTGGTCTACGGCTTTCTCGCCCGCGTGCTCACCGGCCCCACACTGAGTCCGCTCGGTCAGCTCGTGACGCGTGTGATCACGCCGCGGCTGCCGTTCGATCCCAAGCCTGTCGCCGGCCCGCCGAAGCGCTTCGCGCAGGGCATGGGCTTCGCGTTCTCCGGCACGGCCTTCGCGCTCGCCTTCGTGTTCGACACATGGTTTGGCGCGCAGATCGTGCTCGGCATGCTGCTGGTCGCGGCCTCACTCGAAGCGTTCGTCGGACTGTGCTTGGGCTGCAAGGTCTTCGCGTTGCTGATGCGCGTTGGGGTCATTCCCGAATCGGTGTGCGAGGAGTGCGCCACCGTCGGCGCACGCTTCAGCTAACCGGCGCCCGGCCGTATATGCCGTGTCCGCTCCCATGCAGCTTTGACGACAACTTCTGGCTGCCATTTCGCGTCAACACCCACTTGGCGCAGCCACAACGTGGCATCAGTTTGTCCACGACAGAACAATGATCGGCGGGCCGTCGCTCGGGCAGGCCGCCGCTCGCTCTCGAGCGCGCCGACCGGCTCTTCAAGTCCGGGTGGGTCGTCGCCGGTTGAACGAACGTGAATCACCGTCCACGTGAAGTTGGCGTTCACTTAACCGGCCAGCGTCAGTGCCTTCTGGAAGACGTAGTCGCCGTCGAACTGCTTGCTCACCGACGCGAAGTCGGCGGTCGGACCGTTCCATTCCAATTCGGATACGCCGGCGAGCAAGGTGCGGTCGACGCGCAACGTCGCCAGTTCTTTGAATAGGCCGACGAGTTCGCGATGTTGGGCCAGCGTGGCGGCGAGCGTGCCGCCGCCGCGCACGGTGACCTCCCACTGCCCGGGCGCGTCGGGGATGTTCTCGATGTGCTTGTAGTGCTTGAGCAAGGCGGCCGCCGTCTTCGCCCCGAACCCCGGCAGGCCGGGGAAGCCGTCTGCGCTGTCACCGACGAGCGCGAGGAAGTCGGGAATCGACGCGGGGTCGACGCCGAACTTTTCGCGTACGGCGTCGGCGTTGATGACCTTGTTGGCGCGACGGTCCACCTGCACGACGCGTTCGTCCTCGCGCACGCACTGACCGAGGTCTTTGTCCGGCGTCCAGATGATCACCTGCTCGACGTCGTCGTCTTCGGCGGCGACCGCCGCCGCGGTGGCGAGCGCATCGTCGGCTTCCAGTTCGACCATGGCGAAGGTCCGAACTCCCATCGCCATCAAGCCCTCTTCGAGCAGCGGGAAGACCGACAGCAATTCGGGGTCCATGCCCGCTGAAGTCTTGTAGCCCGTCCACATCTTGTTGCGGAAACTCTCGATGACGTGGTCGGTCGCCACGGCGATGTGTGACCCGCCGCCCTCGATCGTTCCCAGCACCGTCGACAACACGCCGCGCACCGCCGCCGTGCCGGTGCGCGTGTTCTCGTCGCGTTGTCCGTAGAAATGACGGAACAGTTCGTACGTCCCGTCGACCAGGTGAACGCGAACGCTCACGAGAGCAACGAAACGATGGCGTCGGCGGTGCGGCTGGCGTCTTCGAGCATCGGGAAGTGACCGACATCCTCCAACGTGACGCGGCGGGCATCCGGGCGAGCCGCGAGCAGCTTGTCGGTCATGGGGTACACGGCGACGGGGTCGAGCGCGCCCCACACGACGCCGAGCGGCGACGGGTGCTTCTCGATGGCGCCGGTGAAGCGCGCCTCTTCGGCGCGACGGTCCTCGATATAGCGAATCGTGCGCGCCAGCAGGCGGTCGCCCTCGTTGTACGACATGAAGGCCCACAGCGCGGCCAGGTCCTCGGCCGCCGGCTGATGGTCGGGCGAGCAGATGGCGGCGAGCGACGCTTGGAACGCGCTGCCGTCGCCTCCCCATCCGGCGTCGAGCTTGGCGTCGTCAGCGGCGAGCAGGAACTGCTGCCCGTTGGTGAGCTGCGCCATATCGATATAGATCGAACCGTTGGTCAGCACACGTTCGCTGACGGCGAAGCCAAGCTCGCCCTCGAGGTCGCGCGCCAGCAGCTCGCCGCCAACGGTGTCGCCCATGTCGTGGGTAACGAGCGCGACGCTGGTCAGGGCCGCCTCACTAGCAACGGCTTCGACGGCGTCGGCGTAGAGCCGGATCGAGTACCGCACGTCGGGTTTCGCCGACAGGCCGAAGCCCGGCAGGTCCATGAGGACGACGCGACGGCGCGCCGCGAGTGCCGGCAGGCACCCCGCCCAGTCATACGAGCACGACGGGTAGCCGTGGATGATAAGGAGGGGATCGAGCGCGGCGTCGTCGGGTTCCGAGGACACCGCGGGGATGTCGAGATAGAAGACCTCGCCATGCTCGGCGTCGGCGAAGGACCCGCGTGCCTTCCAGCCGTCGAGGACGCTCATCCGATCGCGTCCCAGAGCATCTGGTCGCCGGCCTCGCCGAACAACGCCTTCGCCGGTGACTGCTTATCGATGTGGCCGATGAGTCCGGTGTAGATGCTGTAGCCGACGAGCTGTTGCAGCCGCGGCTCGAACGTCTTGACCAACGCCGGCGACAAACCCAGCTGCTGGTTCTCTTGCTGACGGATGTAGCCGGCGCAGTAGTTCATGGCGATGCCGATGCGTCGCTCGTCGGTGGTGTTGGCGCCACCGCCGTGCCACATCGAGCCGTGCCACACGAGGACTGATCCCTTGCGCATCTCGGCCGGGATCGACTCGTAGGGATGGTCGTAACGCGGGCTGTGGTCGTAGAGATGCGTGCCCGGCATCAGGCGGGTAGCGCCGTTGGCCTCGGTGAAGTCGGTGATCGCCCACATCGAGTTGCACACCGTCGGCGGGTGCGGCTTGGGGATCGGGATCAGCTGGTCATCGGCGTGGATTGGTTGTGCCGTCTCGCCGGCGCCGATGTTGATCGACGACAGCGACGACACGAGGCAGCCCGGGTCGAGGACCTTCTCCACGATCGGCAGCACGTTCGGGTGGACCGGGATCTGCTCCCACACCTGGCCGTACTTGAGCAGGTTGTACACCCGCAACGTGTTGGCGCCCTCGAAACTGTTCTCAGCCGGCTTGGTCCCGAGCTCGCGCTCGAGCCGGGCGAGGTCGTCGGCGATGGCGTCGACGAGGTCGGGTGCGATGGCGTCTTCGACGATGGTGTAGCCGTCCTCGTTGACGCGCTTGGCGTGCTCGGCGATGGCGGCGGCGTCGAGGGTGACGGTCATCGACGCGGAGGGTACTTGTAGATCGCGCCGTTCGCCGCCGTGATGAGCGCGCCGGTGCGGTCGATCGCAATGTCGCGGTCACAAACCAGGCCCTTCAGCCAACCCCGGCGCCGCGCCACCTCGTCGAGGCCGATATGGAGGCGGTAGATCTGCTGGCGAGTTCGGCTGCACACCAGCAACTCGTCGTTGACCAGCGCCATACCCGATGGGTCACTCGACGCGGGCAACGCCGTGGCGAAGCGGTTCCGTTTGGCGACGCTCTTCTCGCGCCCGCGGGCGACGCGTTCCTTAGTGCCCGACGCGGCGTTGTCGGCCACCCAAATCTTGTTCCCGCGGCCGGCGGTGACGACGGGATCAGTCCAGCCTTTGGAGATCACCGTTTCCGCGTTGTTCACGCGGCGCACCACTGTGTCGCCGTGGCCGATGACCATCTCGTTCTTCGACGTGAAGACGATGTGCAGCGGGAATTCCGACGGCGGTCCGCTCGCCGAAACGGTCTTCCGCCCGGACAGGGATGTCACCCACGTCTGTTGGTTCTCGTCGCGACCGGCCGCGTACAGCTGCCCGCCGGAGTCGACGGCCAGCGAATCGGGTTGGTACAGCAGCCTGCCGACTGGCCGCTTCTCCTGGCCCGACAACTTGAAGACGTCGTTGGTGCGCAGCTCCGCGAAGTAGATGTCGCCCTCCGGACCGAGAGCGAACACCACCGGACCGTTGGTGATCGTCAGCGTCTCCGCGGCACCGAACTCGACGGCGTACCGGTCCTTGTTGGAGCACGACGTCGCCAGCACGGCGAGCGCGAGGAGCGCGCCGATCCGTCTCACGCGAGGAGTTGCTCGATAACCGCCTCGTCGGCGGGCCACAACCCGGCGGCCGGCAAACGGCGGACGAGGTCGCCCCAGCCGGGCTCGACGGCGCGCGCCGCGTCGAGCAAGGCGCGCGCCTCGTCGATCTGACCGGCGGCAGTGAGCGCGACCATCTGCCAGAACTTCAGCTCGAAGTTGTTGGCGAGTACCGCGGCGTCGCCGCCCTCGCGGTACGCCCTGTGGAACGCGAGGAGTCGCCGCATCTCTCCCAACGGATCGGCGTGATCCTCGACTCGCAGGTCGAGCAGGCGCATCCACGGTTCGCCTTCGCCCGGGACGATCAGCATGGCGACGGACTGCTTGCCGCGTACGTCGCCACCAGCGGCTTCGGCCGCGTCGAGTGCTGCCAGAAGCCGGTCGGCGAGCGGTTCGCTGGCCGCCTGCGTGAGCGCCGCGGCCATGGCTTCAGGCACGCCAGAGCGCCGCATCATGTTCGCTTCCACGGTCCAGCCGTCGCCGACGATGTGGCTCGCCTCGGCGATGCACCGCTCACCGGTGTGGGCGACTGCGTCGCCGCGCGCATCCATCATGGCCACCTGCCGTGTCTCGCGACCGTCGTCGGCCGCCAGCAGAGTCGTGAGCGCGACCGACGCCGACACGCGTGAGGCCATGAGCGCGAGACCCTTCGGTCCGTAGGTGATCTCGGCCATCGCTTGGGTTGCCACCGCGCCGACGCCCGGTTGCGCCCACGGCACCACCGAACCGACCGAGAAGAAGTGCGACTGCACCGCGACGCCGAACTGGCCGGTCTCGGCGTCCCGCACCACCAACGAGTAGGTCATGGGGCCAGACCGTAGAGTGCGGGCGTGGCGGCCGAGGTTCGACTCTGCGTGATTTCGCTGTCGGCGCGGTCGCCGGAGGGCGAAGACGCGGCCTACCTCGAGTGGCACGGCCTCGACCACATGCCCGAGCAGTACGGAATCCCGTCGGTGGTCCACGCGCAGCGCTGGGTGTCAACCCCGTCGTGCCGCGCCGCCCGCGCCGAGGGCTCGGCCACGCTCGCGGGCACGGACCACGCGGTCCAGTACTTGTTCTCGGGCCCGGCCGAGCCTGGACTCGACCGGTTCTTCGCGCTCGGCGCCGAGCTCAATCAGGCGGGGCGCATGCCCCTGCGCTTACCGCCGGTCGAGCTTGGGGCGTACGCCCTCGCCGGCACCTTCGCGTCGCCCAAGGCGCTCGTGGACGCCGACGTGTTGCCATGGCGTCCGTGCCGTGGCGCCTACGTGTTGATCAGCGAGAACCTCATCGACGCGCCGGCGCTCTGCACGATTCCGGGCGTAGCCGGGGTGTGGCGCTACGACGGTGGCCAGCTCCACGAGCGTCTCGCCGACACGTCGAAGCGGCACCTCGCCATCTGTTACCTCGACGACGATCCGGTCGACGTCGGCGCTCGCATCACCGGCACACTCGAACATCCGGTGTTGCTCGGCGCACCGTTCGCATCGGTCGTGCCGTTCGAATGGAACCGGTCACTCCCTTAACAACGAGGTCATCGCTTCGAGCTGTTCGATGTAGTGGTCGACGGAGTGATGCACGAACTTGAGCGACAGCGCGGTTGCCCCCGCCGCGATGAGCCCCGCGGCGGCGTCGATGGTTTCCTGCGGCGCACCGGTCGGATCGAGCGCCGTCTCACTCTGCAGAACGACCTCGAACGCCGGCGGCAGTTCGAAGCGCGCCAGAAAGTCGGCGGCCTTGGTGGCCGATAGCCAGAACGGGCACCAGCCGTCGGCCAACTCGAGGGCGCGACGCAGCGAACGCACCGTGCGGCCACCGATCCAAAACGGCACGTGGGCCTGCACCGGCTGCGGGTCGAGCACCATGCCTTCGAAGGTGAAGTACTCGCCCTCATACGCCGGGGTTGCGTCCGACAGCGCCGCCCGGAGCGCGCGCAGCGCGTCGTCGGCGCGCGCTCCGCGGTCGGCGAACGGCGCTTGGAGCAGCGTGAACTCCTCCTCGAGTGTTCCCACGCCGAGTCCGAGCACGAGACGACCGTTCGTAACGCGGTCGAGCGTTCCGTAACGCTTGGCGATGGCCATCGGGTGGTGGTAGCCGAGCACCAGCACGTTGGTCGTGAAGCGAATGCGTTGCGTCCGCGCCGCCAGGTAGCCGAACGTCGGGAGCGGGTCCCAGTAGCGACCGCCGCGTACCGCGACCGCGTCCTCCGGCACGGCGACGTGCTCGCTACACGTGAGGTGGTCATAGCCGAGTCGATCGGCGGCTGCGGCGATGCGGACGACGTCGTCGATCGTGCCGTCGCGTTCCCAGCCGGCGTGCGCGCCGGGGACGAGCGTCAGGACCGGCGTCAGGATCCCGAGCTTGGGCGGCACGCCGCAAAGCTAGGGCGAAGGTGTCGCTTCGGGCTGTGTAGTCGGCGTGATGTTCGGCAGCACGACGGCGGGCGGCGGAACGGGCTTCGAACCTGTCACCGTGCCGCTTTGTGGGTCGATGATCGGCGTCTTCTGTTCGCGCGGGAACACGTTGTAGACCGGCGCCCCGTTGACATCACGGACGTACGTCGTCTGCACCTGGCCACCACTCTGCTCGCCGGGACAGAGGCTGTCGATGGGGCGGCCCTTCTCGTCAGTCAGGAAGAACTGCGGGATCATCTGTCCCGCGGCATCGAAGGCGTACAGGTTGCTAATCGCTCGACCAGCCGAGTCGCGTAGGCATGGGTCGCGCTCGTATCCCACGCTGGAGTCGTAGTAGACGGTGCGCGTCGACGAGCCGTTGTTCAACAGCGTGAGGCCGAACAGGACGAGTCCGACTTCGCCGGTGATGCGCGCCCACCGCACCCACTTGGTTTGCGTCGCCGGCCGGCGCTCGCCCAGCTTGAAGGACGCGACGGCGCACGCGATGGCGACGGCGAGCAACAGAACGCCGCCGTTCGCACCGGTCGCCGAGAAGATGAATGCACCGAATAGGGCGCCGCGAACGACGAACCAACCGGGCTCGAGCTTTCGCCACAGCTCGCGGTTGGCATCGGTCCCGAGTCGACCAGTCGTCTTGGCCCACAACCGTCGAACCGCGCCCGGCTTCGCAGTCGGCGGCGCGAGCGCTTCGTCGGTCGGCGCGTAGCCCGCGGAGGCCCGCAACTCCTCGCTGAATTGCTCCGGCGTTCCCAAGCGCTCGGTGAGTTGGTCGGAGCCGAACTCGTCGGCCACTTCACGCACGTGGGCGGCCACGTCGTCGAGCAGTTCGGCGCGCTCTTCGTCGGGCACTCCCGCCAAGCGTTCCTTCACCGCGGCGATGAACGCCTCGACATCGTCGACCGGGGTCGTCGTACTCATTTGGATGTGGCCTCCTCGGCCTCGTTCACGAGACTCTCCATTGCTGCCGCGAAGCCCCGCCACGTGGCCGCCTCGCGATCGAATCGCTCGCGCCCCGCTGGCGTGAGCCCGTAGTACTTCCGGTGTGGCCCTTCCTCGGACGCCACCACGTAGCTCGACAGCGAGCCGGCGCCGTACAGCCGCCGCAGCGTGCCGTACACCGAGGCGTCGCCGACGTCGCCCAGCCCGGCGTCGCGCAGGCGCCGGACGACGTCGTACCCGTAGGCGTCGCCGGTACGCAGCACGGCGACGACCGCCAAGTCGAGGACGCCCTTGAGGAGTTGCGTCGTTGCTTCCGGAGACGGCGCCGTCGTGCCGTTCGTCCCTCGTGCCATGCTGTGCACGGTACCACGCATTGCGTAGTAGTCAAGCGCCGGTAATCGCGCCGCGCGCGGCGCGCCCGTAGAGTTCCCGCGTGCAGCCGAAGCGAGGAACCCAAACTTCGAACTTTGGCGTGGGTCGGCGTGAGAACCACGACGCGTCCGGCTTCTACGACCGCTTCCGGGCTCCCGAGGTATCGACCGACGACACGGTGCTGCCGCCGACGCCGATCAACGAGCCGCTCATCGTCGGCGACGCCCGCAAGATGGACACGATCGCCGACGGATCGGTGGCGCTCGTCGTAACCTCGCCGCCCTACTTCGCCGGCAAGCAGTACGAAGAGGAGTTGCAGCGCGAAGGCGTGCCCGGGTCGTACCTGGAATTCCTCGCGTTGCTGACCGACGTATTCGCTGAATGCGCTCGCAAGCTCGAGCCCGGCGGCCGCATCGCCGTCAACGTCGCCAACCTCGGGCGCAAGCCGTACCGCAGCCTGTCGGCCGACGTCATCCGCATCCTCGAACACGATCTCGGGTTGCTGCTGCGCGGCGAGTTGATCTGGCAGAAGAGCGAGGGCGCTAGCGGCTCGTGCGCCTGGGGTTCGTATCGCAGCGCCGCCAATCCGGTCCTGCGCGACATCACCGAGCGCGTCGTGGTCGCCAGCAAGGGTCGGTTCGACCGCGCCAAGTCGCTCAAGGAACGCGCCAAAGAGGGATTACCGCATCGCAACTCGGTGGGCACCGACGACTTCATGAATCTCACGCTCGACTTGTGGAATATCCCGCCTGAGAGCGCCAAGCGCGTCGGCCATCCCGCGCCGTTCCCGGTCGAACTGCCCGAGCAGCTCATCCGGCTCTACACGTTCGAGGACGACCTCGTGCTCGACCCCTTCGTTGGCAGCGGCTCGGCGATGGTGGCCGCCAAGCGCCTGGGCCGCCGGTACGTCGGGTACGACACCGACGCCGAATACATCGCCATCGCCCGGGAGCGCCTTGAGAAGACGACGCTCTCCGCCGATCCAGCCGACGACGTCAACGCCCACCAACTGGCGCGCGGCGTACTTGAAGCGTCCGGTTTCTCGATCCTGAGCGAGAACTACCGCGTTCCGAAGGCGGGACTATCCGTGAGTTTCCGGGCGACGGACGTGACAGGCGCCGAGTGGCTCTTCGACGTCGCCGGTCCCTTCACGTCGCATCGACCGGGCCTCCAGAAGATGGACGCCGTGTGGCGGGCGATCGGCAAAGCCAGCGCGGCCCGCGGCCGCCTCGGCACTGACGCGCGTTTCGTGATCCTGGCGCCGAGCCTGCCGAAGAAGCCGAGCGAAGGCGACACCGTGTTGCGTTCCGCTGGGCCTTCGGCGATCTTCGACGTGATCGGCCTCGCCGACGAAGCGCACCGCGCCCGCCTCGCGTCCTACGCCAGCGGCGGCGCCGTGACGCCGTCGCCGGGTTTCTGGACGGCCAACGACTTTTCTCGCTAGCCGTGTGAGGAGTTGTGTGCCCTGAGGGCACACAACTCCTCACACGGCTCATCCGACGAACATCACGCGGGGTGCGTTCCTAGGACTTCGAGATCGCCGATGTCGTCGGCGGCGATCTCGCGGGGGTCCTGGTTGAGCGTGGTGACGCCCACCGACTCGTCGGTCATCAGTTCGTAGGCGGTGGCGAGCTCGAGGCGCGAGCCGCGCGTGACTTCGGTCGTCAGGTCGCGCAGGCCTTGCAGCGGATCGAGGGTCTCGATCGGGAAGTCCGACCCGCAGATCACGTTCGCCCCGGCCTTGAGCAGGCCGGCCCAGTCGTAGGACCGCTTCCACCGTTCGTCGCCGAGCGCCGCGGCCGCCGACTCACGGTCGCTGGTGGCGAAGCTCGGTTGGATGCAGGCGGTGACGCCTTGGTCGGCGAAGCGGTCGATGATCGCCGGCGACAGCACCTGGGCGTGTTCGATGCGCGCACCGTTGGCGCGAGCGGCGGCGGCGTCGCCATCAAAGATCATCTCGTACGCGTCGAGTACGGCGATCGCCGCCCGGTCGCCGATGGCGTGGGTGGCGACCGTCCACCCGGCTTCGGCGAACGGCTGGGCGGCGCGGGCGAGCGGGAGCGGTTCCCAGAAGAGGACGCCGTCGTCTTTGGGGTGCACGTCGGCGAAGGGGGCGCACAACGCGCACGTACGCGGGCCGACCCATCCGTCGGCGTAGAACTTCACGCCGATCACGTCGACGTCGCTGTCGCCGGTGCGATCGCGCAAGCCCTCGGCGGCCAGACCGCTGGCCACGAGGACGCGCACCCGGCAAGGCAAGCGATCGGTTTCACGCCGGCGTAGCAACGTGTCGAGGTACTCCCAGTCATGCATGCCCGCTTCTGTGATCTGGCAGATGCCGAGCTCCGCGGCGCGGGTGAGCCCTGCCATGAGCTGCGCGTCGAGCCGCTCGTCGAGCTTGTCGCCGACGGCGTCCATCGGGTTGACGCCCGACGCGAACAACCCACGGTGGTACGCGGCGATGGCCTCCGGCGACGTGAAGTCGTACGGCGGCTTTACTTGCGCTGCCACGCGCAGCAGATGCGTGTGGTGGTCGACGAAGCCGGGTCCGTTGAACGCCATAGAAGTAGAGAGAACCTAACGTCGGCGGCGTGCCGTCCATCGACGACGATCCCATCGTCCACGCCGCCACCGCCGTCAAGTTCGACGCCTGGATGGCGAAACACCACGACACGTCAGACGGCATCTGGCTGGCGATCGCGAAAAAGGCCGGCTCCGCGACCTCGGTTTCGTACCCCGAAGCGGTCGAAGTTGCCCTCTGCTGGGGCTGGATCGACGGGCAGAAGAGGAAGCTCGACGACGACTTCTCCTTACAGCGCTTCACACCACGCCGGGCGCGGAGCCGATGGTCCAAGATCAACGTCGACCGCGTCGCCCAACTCACGAAAGCGAAACGGATGCAACCGAGCGGCCTCGCCGAAGTCGAGCGCGCCAAATCCGACGGCCGCTGGGCTGCGGCCTACGACAGTCCCGCCAACATGGCCGTGCCCGACGACTTGGCCGCTGCACTGCGAAAGAACAAGAAGGCGGCTGCTGCGTTCGAAACGGTCAGTGCGTCGAACCGCTACGCCATCCTCTACCGCGTCCACGACGCCAAGAAGCCCGAAACCCGAGCGGCGCGCATCGAGAAGTTCGTGGCCATGCTGGCCGAGGGCAAGACGCTCTACTGAGTCGTTAGAGCGACTCTTTGACGGCGGCGGTCAGCGCCAGCGAGCGCGGATCGCCGGTGATCTGCGCGTTCATCTTGTTCATGACGTAGGCGAAGGCGACGCCGCTCTCCGGATCGGCGAACGCCAGGGAGCCGCCGGCGCCGTCGTGGCCGAACGAGGTTGGGCCGAGCATTGGCACCGTGTCGGACGACAACATGAATCCGAGCCCGAAATGCGTGTCCAGAATCAGGATCGCGTCGGAGCCTTGAGACTGGGTGGTACTCGCGGCGGCCACCGTCGCGTCGTCGAGAAGGCGCACACCGTTGACCTCGCCGATGGTGGCGGCGTACATGCGGGCGGCGCCGCGGGCCGTGCAGATGCCGTTGGCCGCCGGAATCTCCGCGGCGTGCATCGCCCGGCTGTTGAAGTCGAGCTCGGGGTCGGTGAGGCTCAGAGCTTTCAGTGAGAGCGAGTCCGGGTCGAGGAATGCCGCGGCGATGGCGCGGAATTCCTCCGGCAGGCTGTTGATGTCGATGTCCTTGAACGCCTCGCGCTGGTCGGAACTCATGCCGAGTTGCATGGCGATCAGCGTGCTCACGCGGGTTTCGAGCGCTTCGGGCAGGCCGATGAAGAACTCGGCGCCGAGCGGGCCGGCTACCTCGTCCGCCAAGAACTGACCGACCGACTTGCCGGACACCCGTCGAATCACTTCACCGAGCAAGTAGCCGTAGGTCATGGCGTGATAGCCGTGCTTGGTCCCCGGCTCCCAGTGCGGCCGCTGCGCGGCGAGCGCGTCGACAATCGGGTCCCAGGCGAACAACTCGTCAGGCGTAAGCGTCACGTCGACCGCCGGCAAGCCCGCACGGTGCGACAGCACATGGCGCAGCGTGACCTTCTCTTTGTCGTTGGCCTTGAACTCGGGCCAGTAGTCGGCAACCGGCGCGTCGTAGTCGAGCACGCCACGCTGCGCGAGCAGGTGCGTGCAGATGGCCGTGGCGCCCTTCGTCGTGGAGAACACCATCTGCAGCGTGTCCTCTTCCCACGCGCGGCCCGACTCCTGGTCGGCCACCCCGCCCCAGAGGTCGACGACCTTTTGACCGCCCTTATAGAGGCAGAACGCCGCGCCGACCTCGCCGCGCTCCGCGAAGTTGGCCACGAACGCGTCGCGCACCATCTCGAACCCGGGCGCGGCCTCACCATGAATGTCAGTCATCGCTCCGCATCTTGGCCCACATGGTCAGACTGAGCACGTGGACCGTTGGATTCTCACCGTCGCGTGTGTCCTCGCACTCGGAACGGCGGTGTGGATGGTGGCGCGCTGGGGCGACCTCGAGGTCCCGTCATCCGCGCCGGAACCCGAAGACGGCGACCGTCCGACTCCGGCGGCCAACATTCGACGCACGCTGCGCGCCCTTGCCGTGTCGCTCTACGCGGGCGTGATCGGCGGCATCCTCGTCGGCGGCGCTGGCGGCCGACTGTTGATGCGGGTGATGGCGGCGACGTCCTCGGACCGCGTGCAGGGAACACTCACCGAAGCCGAGGAGGATGTCGGCGAGATCACCGCCGGTGGCAGTGTGTTCTTGATCCTGTTCGCGGGAGTGTTCGCCGGACTCATCGGCGGTGGCCTCTACAAGCTGCTGCGGCGGTGGCTGCCCGGCCCCGCGCGCCTCGCCGGCGCGGTGGTGGGCATGATGGTCCTCGCACTCATCGGCGTCGTGTCCGGGATGCTCAACTCGTCGAACAAGGACTTCACGCTGTTGTCTCCGTCGTGGCTCGCGGTCACGATGGTCATCGCCGGTGCGTTGCTGTTCGGCATGTGCATCGCGGCGGTCCACGAGCGACTGGATCGCGGGATGCCGGAGATCTCGGGCCGCTGGACGACCGTCTTGGCCTTCGTGCCCTTGTTCGTTCTCGGAGCCACACCGATTACCGGCGTTACGATCCTCGCGTTCGTGCTTGTCGGCGGGTTCGGCGCACCGACGATGCGGAGCGTGTTCACCGACGACTCCACCGTGCGCACCGGTCGAATATTGGCGTCCGCCGGTGGCGTTGTCGCGACAGCGATCGTGGCGTTCAACGCCTATCGCATCCTCGCCTTGAACTAGGGCTACTCCTGGACTAGTTCGATGAGGGTGCCGAAGGAACCCTTCGGGTGCACGAACGCCACGGTCGTACCACGCGACCCCGGTCGCGGCGCCTTGTCGATCCCAGTGCCACCTGCGGCAATGATCGCGTCGAGCGCGGCGGCGCAGTCCTTCACGCGGTAACCGATGTGGTGCAGCCCTTCGCCGCGCTTTTCCAGCGCCTTGGCGACGGGCGAGTCAGGACGCGTCGGCGTGAGCAACTGCACGTAGCTCTCAGCCACCTTGAGCAGCGCTTCTTCGACACCGTCGGACTCGACGACCTCGCGGTGGTCGACGGTGGCACCGAAGGCGTCGGCGTAGTACTTGATCGCGGCTTCGAGGTCGTTAACGGCGATGGCCACGTGGTCGATTTCCGTCAGCAGCATCTCCATTACGGGATCAGCCCCTTCACCGACTCGGGCATCTCGTCGGCCACCCGAATGATCGGGATGCCGGTCTGCGTGTTGTCGTGCATCTCGGCAAAGCACCGCGGCAGATCCTCGAAGGCGTAGATCTCCTTGTGCACCGTCGGCTTGAACACGCGGCCGTACAGTTCGGTCGCCGCGCCGCAACCCAACGGCGTTTCGTAGTGCGTGTGGTCGATGGTGACTTGCTTCACCGACATGACCGTCGAGTTGTACGTGACGACCTGCGACAGCTGCCAGCCGGCCGACACGTTCACGCCCATGCGAGCGGAAACCGCGAGACCCGCCTCGAACACCGGGCCGCGCAACATGTCGCACACGGCGTGCATGTCTTCGCCGTTCGTGATCTGGCTGACGTGCTTACGGAACGCCTTGATGTCGTCCTTGCCGGCGAAGCGGTTGAACTGCTTCTGGTCGATGCCGACGATGCCGAGCTTCTCGAGCGCCTCGCGTCGCTCAGGTGAGCCGGAACAGAAGTAGGCGTTGTGGCCCTCGGCTTTGGCCAACTGCAGGAACAACTCGGAGACGCCGCCGCCGAAGCCCAACACGTTGATGGTGGCGCGGCGTTCGACTGGCACCTTCACGCGGTAGATGCCGATGGCGCGGCGCCACAGGTGGTACGCCGTGGGCGCCCGCAGCGGCAGCGCCGCCATCTCCCAGAGGTTGAGCCCGCAGTCGAGCGGCGCCTTGATCAGCTGCCAGTCACCGACAACCGCCTCTTCGCTGTACCAACCAATCGACTCCGGCTGGTCGTAGGCCCAGATGCGCAGCGGGAAGCCGTACTCGTCGGGCTCGCCGTTGCAGTGGGTGATCACGATGTCACCCACCGCCACGTTGGTGACATTGGCGCCGACCTCGAGCACCTCACCCAGCGCCGAGTTGCCGGGATAGATCTTGCCGCCGCGAGCCTCGGCAATGTTGATGGTGTCGGCGAGGGCAGCGTGATTGATGTTGTGCTCGGCCGAAACCGCCAAAACCTTGAACCGCACGTCGCTGGGGCCAACGTCACGGAGCTCCAGCTTGTCGAGGGCGACGACGTTGCTGATGTCCATATCCTCGGTGTTGCCGGCGCGATCTTTCTCGGCGGCGATGGCGTCGGTGGCGATGGCGTAGGCACGTACGGTTCGGCTCATGGCCCTCAAACTACTGGCGAGTAACCACCGTCCGCCTATTGGCCATAAGCTTTTGGTCCCCTAGTCACAACGTCTCTTGGAGGTCGACCCATGGCCGGGTCCGTGATCGTCGCTGGTGCTCGTACCCCGATTGGCAAGCTGTCCGGTGCTCTGGCATCGCTGAGCGCCATGGACCTCGGTGGCATCGCCATCAAGGCCGCTCTGGAGCGTGCGGGCGTCACGCCCGATCGCGTCCAGTACGTCTTCATGGGCCAGGTGCTCCTCGCCGGGCAGGGCCAGATCACGGCGCGCCAGGCGGCGGCCAACGCCGGGATCGGCATGGACGTCCCCGCGACCACCGTCAACAAGGTGTGCCTGTCGGGCCTCAACACCATCTACCTGGCCGATCTCATGATCCAGGCCGGCGAGGCCGACATCGTCGTGGCCGGTGGCATGGAATCGATGACCAACGCGCCGCACCTGCTGCCGGGCGCACGCGCTGGCTACAAGCTCGGCGACGGCACGCTGATCGACTCGATGATGTACGACGGCCTCACTTGCGCCTTTGACCACTGCGCCATGGGCCTCGGCACCGAGCGCTATGCCGGCGGCAAGATCAGCCGCGAGGCGCAGGACGCGCTGTCGGCCGAGAGCCACGAGCGCGCCGCCGCCGCCATCAAGGACGGCAAGTTCGCCGACGAGATCGTCAACGTCGAGATCCCGCAGCGCAAGGGCGACCCGATCGTGGTCGACACCGACGAGGGCGTGCGTCCGGGCACGACCGCCGAGAGCCTGGGCGGTCTGCGTCCGGCCTTCGACAAGGAAGGGACCATCACTGCGGGCAACGCGTCGCAGATTTCCGACGGCGGCGCCGCCGTGATCGTGGTGAGCAAGGCGATGGCCGAGAAGCTCGGCGTCGACCCGCTCGGTGAAGTGGTGTCCTACGGCCAGGTCGCCGGACCTGACCCGTCGCTGCTCACGCAGCCGTCGCGCGCGATCAACAACGCGCTGGCGAAGATCGACGGCAAGGTCAGCGACATCGACCTGTTCGAACTCAACGAGGCGTTCGCCGCTGTGGGCTTGGCGTCGATGGACGACCTGGGTATCAAGGACGACATCGTGAACGTGAACGGCGGCGCTATCGCCCTCGGTCACCCGATCGGCGCATCCGGCACCCGCGTGGCGCTCACGCTGCTGCACGAGCTGAAGCGTCGCGGCGGCGGCACCGGCGCGGCCGCCTTGTGCGGCGGCGGCGGCCAAGGCGACGCCATCATCCTGAAGACCCTCTAACCCGCAATTGGTTTGCATTCACGTCGTTTCACGACGTGAATGCAAACCAGTTCGTTGCTGTTAGAGGTTGATGCGGCCTTCGAGGGCGCGGCCGAGGGTTAGTTCGTCGGCGTATTCCAAATCGCCGCCGACGGGCAGGCCGCTGGCGATGCGCGTCACCTTGACGTCGGGGTGGCCCTCGCGCACTTCCTTGGCAACGTAGAGGGCGGTCGCTTCGCCTTCGATGTTCGGGTTGGTGCACACGATGATCTCGGTGATCGACTCCTCGTCGATCCGCTTGATCAGTTCACCTAGCCGCAGCTGGTCGCCGCCGACGCCGCGGATGGGATCGAGGTGGCCCTGCAACACGTGGTACCGGCCGCGGTAGCGCTGCGTCTTCTCGACGGCGACGACGTCCTTGGGTTCTTCGACCACGCACAGCACGTCGTTCCTCGCGTCGCGGGTCCTGGCACATGCCGCATTCGACGTCGTCGGATGCGTCGCCGTCGGTCTCGGCGATGTCGAAACAGCGGCGGCAGAACGTGATGCGCCGCTTCACCTCGTCGATGCTTTCGGACAGCCGGCGCGCGTCCTCCGCCGGGAGTCGCAGCAGGTGGTACGCGATGCGCTGGGCCGACTTCGGCCCGACGCCTGGCAGCCGGGCGAGTTCGTCGATCAGTTGCTGAACCGACTGCGCGTAAACACTCAACCCAGAAGACCGGTCAGACCACCGAGGCCACCGAGGGCGTCGGCGTTCAGCTCGTTGGCTTGCTGCACCACGTCGTGCAGCGCGGCGAGGATGAGGTCTTCGACCATCGACGGATCACCGTCGGCCAGCGCCGCGGGATCGATGTGGACCGAGGTGAACTCGAGTCCGCCCGTGGCGTGGATGCGCACCGCGCCGCCTCCCGCCACGCCGGTGATCTCCTGCTGCTGGACCACGGTCTGCGCTTCCACCAGCTGCTGTTGCATCTCCTGGGCCTGCTTCAGCAGGGCGCCGAAATCCGGCATCTCGGGTGCGTTATCGCTCACGTTGGTTCCTCCACTGCTCCGGGAAATGCCTCCAGGAGGCGGGCTGCGCCCGAGGCTACCGGGGGCGCGTCGTCGAGTTCGGACACGTCGCCGACGTCTTCGACCGGGTCTTCCACCGGCGGCGGCGCCTTTGGCTGCTTCGGTTCGGGCCTGGTCAGCGTCGAGTCGTCGACCACCAACGTCAGCGTGATCTGGGTGCCGAAATGCGCGCTGACCGCCTCCTGCACGGCGAGACGCACCTCCTCGCACCGCTTGCGGTGAATCTCGCTGGGCAACGCGAAGGTCGGCGTCGGCGCGTCGACCCAGCGCCCGCCACGGAACAGCGCTTTCGCGCGGGCCGAGATCTGGTCGAGGATCGTGTCGCCCCACGCGAGCGTGAGCGCTTCGCGGTCCGGCAAAGAACCGTCGGCCGCCGGCGCCCGCTTCGGCTTTGGAGCGGCCGCCGGTTCCGGCACCGCTTCGACTTTCGGCGAAGTCGGCTTCTCCATCCGCAGCGACGGGCGCGGCGCCCCGCGGTCGGTCGAGGGCGCGGCCGTGGGTGCCGGAGCCACGACGCCGCGAGCGTCGAGCGGTTCGGGCTTGGGCGAGCTCGCCAATGCGCGCTCGAGTCGGTCGATGCGCTCGAGCAAGGCGGAGGGCGCGACGTCGAGGTCGGTGCGGGCGACGCGCACAAGCGCCGTCTCCAGCGCCACCCGAGCGTCCACTGCCTCCTTCATCGACGTGACGGCGTCGCCGATGACTTCGAGGGCGCGGGTGATCCCGGCGGGGCCGAGTTGTTTGGCGTGTTCCTCGACGAGTGCGTCGCGCTCGTCGACATCGAGATCGGGCGCCAGCAGCGCTAGGAAGCCGATGCGCAAACGGGCGAGCACCGCCTCGCCGATGCGGCGGGAATCGCGACCGGCCGCCAGGGCGCGCGCCAGCGCCACCAGCGCGGCGCCCGCGTCGTGCGACGCCAGGCCGGCGACCACGTCGACCGCCGGGTCGGCCTCGTCGGCGGCCGACCCACCGGCGGCGGCCACCTGGTCGAGCGCCGAGAGCGCGTCGCGCGCCGAGCCGGCGCCGCGACGGGCGACCACGTCGAAGGCGTCGTTGTCGACCTTCAGCCCGGCGTTGCCGGCGACGTCGCGCGCCAACTCGGCGAGCGTCTCCGCGGCGATGAGGCGAAACTCGTAGTGCTGCGTGCGGCTGCGGATCGTGGGCAGCACCTTCTGCGGATCAGTCGTAGCGAGAACGAATACGACGTGGGCCGGCGGCTCTTCGAGCGTCTTGAGCAACGCGTTCGACGCCGGCGTCGACAGCATGTGCACTTCGTCGATGATGTAGATCTTCCAGCGCCCCGGCGTCGACAGCGCCACGCGGCTCACGAGGTCGCGGATGGCGTCGACTCCGTTGTTGGAGGCGGCGTCGAGTTCCTGCACGTCGAGCGACGACCCTGCGGTTATGGCGAGGCAGCTCTCGCAGATATCGCACGGCTCGCCGCCGGTCGGCTTCTCGCAGTTGAGCGCCTTGGCGAGGATGCGGGCCGTGGTGGTCTTTCCGGTGCCGCGCGGCCCACTGAACAGGTAGGCGTGGCCGACGCGGTCATCGCGCACCGCGTTGCGCAGGGCGACGGTGACGTGGTCCTGCCCGCGGACGGCGGCGAACTTCGGTGGCCGGAACCGTCGATAGAGCGACTGGTATGCGACGTCGTCAGCCATGGTCCGAATCTACGCTGCCGGTGTAATGGCCCGAGGTCGAACCAAGCAGGTAATGGCTAGGAAGCACGTGTCCGGTGCCTCCAAGGCCGCCCCCGACCGGGTGATCGTCGAGGAGCCACTCGAGATCCGCCTCGACGGCCATCGCGTGGCCACCACGATGCGCACTCCGGGCCACGACTTCGAGCTCGCGGCCGGCTTCTGCCACGCCGAGGGCCTGCTCGCCGGCAACGGCGTCAAGCGCATCCGCTACTGCGGGACCGGCTCGGCGGCCGCCACCAAGTACAACGTCGTGACCGTCGACACCGATCGCCCAGCAGACACTCCACCGGCCGAGCGCCTCGGCGTCACGACCGCCGCCTGCGGGGTATGCGGCGCGGATGCCATCGACGCCCTGTGCGACCGTCTCGTGCCGCTCACGGGCGGCGCGTCGCCCACCAGCGAGGTCATCGACGCCGTCGACGCCGCGGTTCGTGCGGAGCAGCCGCTGTTCGACCAGACGGGATCGGTCCACGGCGCCGCGGCGTTCGACCTCGCCAGCGGCGAGGTGTTGCTCGTGCGGGAAGACATCGGCCGCCACAATGCCGTCGACAAAGTCGTCGGGCGGCTGTACCTCGACGACCGGTTGCCCGCCGCGCAACTCGGCCTCTTCGTGAGCGGGCGCGCCAGCTTCGAGATGGCGCAGAAGGCATGGGCCGCCGGCTTCGCCTGCCTGCTCGCCGTCGGCGGTCCCTCGTCCCTGGCCGTCGCCACCGCGCAACGGGCCAACCTCGCGCTCATCGCCTTCGTGCGCGGCTCGACCTACACCGCCTACTGATGCGCTTCAGTCCCGCGAATCTCCGCCGGTGGAAGCCGCGTAACTGGGCAGGATGGCGGCCCAACGGGGTCGGCCAGCAGAAGCCGAAGCACTTCAGCGCCATGGCCAAGGTGGCGCTGGCCAATCGCCGTCATCCGATCTACGCCTGGCGGGTGCTGAGCCAGGGCGTGTGCGACGGGTGCGCGCTCGGCGTCGCCGGGTTCCGCGACTGGACCATCGATGGAGTGCACCTCTGCACCACGCGGCTCGATTTGTTGTCGGTCAACACCGGCGACGCCATCGATCCCGCGAAGTTGACCGACGTCGACGCGTTACGCGCCAAGTCGGGCGCCGAGCTACGCGCGCTCGGGCGACTTGGTTACCCGATGCGTCGCCGCGCCGGCGAGCGCGGCTTCGCGCGCATTAGTTGGGACGACGCGCTCGACACGATCGCACCGGCCATCGCCAACGCGGGTGGAGAGCGCACGGCGCTGTACCTGACCAGCCGCGGCATCACCAACGAGGTCTATTACGTCACCGGCAAGGCGGCCCGCGCGATGGGCATCGCCAATGTCGACAGCGCGGCGCGTGTGTGTCACGCGCCGTCGACGGTCGTGCTGAAGGAAACCATCGGCGCTGCGGCGTCGACGTGTTCGTTCCCCGACGTACTCGAAACCGACCTCGTCGTGCTCATCGGATCGAACCCGGCCAACAACCAACCGGTGTTCATGAAGTACCTCTACGAGGCCAAGCGCGAGCACGGCACCAAGGTCGTCGTCATCAACCCCTATTTGGAGCCTGGCCTCGAGCGGTACTGGGTGCCCTCCAGCGCCGAGTCGATGTTGTTCGGCACGAAGATCTGCGATCTCCACGTGCCCGTGCGGCCCGGCGGCGACGTCGCGCTTCTCAACGCCGCGCTCAAGGAGCTAATCGCCCGCGGCGCCATCGACAGGGACTTCATCGCGCAGCACACGCACGGATGGGACGCGCTTGTCGCGGCACTGACCGAGCAGTCCAACGCCGAGTTGTTACGGCTCGCCGGTGTTACGCGCGAGGAGCTCGACGCGTTCGTCGACCTGTACGCCGCCGCGGGCAGCGCCGTGCTCGTGTGGTCGATGGGCATCACCCAACGCGTCGATGGCGCGGACGGTGTGGAGGCGATTGTCAACCTCGGCCTCGCCCGCGGCAACGTCGGCCGCAACGGCGCGGGCCTTATGCCGATCCGAGGCCACTCTGGAGTGCAAGGCGGTGGCGAGATGGGCGCCTACGCCACGATGCTGCCGGGGGCGCGCTCGGTCACGCCGGAGAACTGCGACGCGCTCGAAGCCGCGTGGGGCTTCGCCGTGCCGCGCCATGTGGGCCACACCGCGCCGGAGATGATCGAAGCGGCTGAGCGCGACGAACTCGACGTGCTGTATGTCTCGGGAGGCAACTTTCTCGACGTGATGCCCGATCCGCCGCGCGTAGCCGCCGCCATGGCGCGCGTCCGGTTGCGGGTGCATCAAGACGTCGTACTAACGAGCCAGATGCTCGTCGACCCTGTCGACGGCGCCGAGGTGATCCTGCTGCCGACGGCGACGCGCTACGAGCAGGAAGGCGGCGGCACGGAGACCACCACCGAACGCCGCATCGTCTTCTCGCCCCACATCGAGGGTCACCAAGTTGGCGAGGCCCGTTCGGAATGGCGCATCTTCGCCGAAGTCGCGGCGCGCGTTCGTCCCGAACTCGCCGAATACTTCGCGTGGCCGACCAACCAGGCGCTGCGTGAGGAGATCGCCCGCGTCGTGCCCCTGTACGCCGGCATCGAGACGCTGGCGAAGACCGGCGACTCGGTGCAGTGGGGCGGACGCCATCTCGGCGCGGGCGGGGTTTTCTCGACGGGGGACGGGCGGGCGCGCTTCTCCGTCGTCGCTCCGTCAACCACCGCGACGCCAAACGGTCATTTCGTCGTGTCGACGCGGCGCGGCAAGCAGTTCAACTCGATGGTGCAGTCAGGCGTCGACCCGCTCAACGGCGCCCATCGCGACGACGTGCTCATCGACCCATCGGACGCGGCCACGCTCGGCCTCGCCGAAGGCGCGGAGGTGATGCTCACCTCCGCAACGGGCTCGATGCGCGGACGCCTCAAGTTCGCGCGGCTCCCGCCGGGATCCGTCCAAGTGCACTGGCCGGAAGGCAACGTGTTGATCGCGGGTGGCGCCGAGCACCGCGAGCCGCGCTCGAACGTGCCCGACTACAACGCCGTCGTGACGATCACCGCGGGAGGCATCATGGCCAAATGAGACGACTTCGAACGACCCTTCTCGTGGTTAGCGCCCTCGCGGCCACGCTCGCGCTTCCCGGCCCGGCGCGCGCCGAACCCACCGTCAAGATCTGGATCGAGAAGAACGCCCACCAGATCCCGGGCGGAGGCGTCAGGTTCGTGGTT
Source organism: uncultured Actinomycetes bacterium (assembly GCA_963722185.1). Lineage (GTDB taxonomy): Bacteria > Actinomycetota > Acidimicrobiia > Acidimicrobiales > JACCXE01 > JACCXE01. The sequence goes on from CAVRKD010000002.1 coordinate 242,507, forward strand.
CACGTGACGTGCGGACCACTGCCTGGGTCGCCGGACTTTCGCGAAGGGTTCGCGGGCGCGTCGCAGTTCAAGACCCGAGCCGAGGCCGAGGGCGGACTCAGTCCCGATGTGACCTGTGATGGTGGGAGCCGCGTCTATACGGCCGCCCTGTCCGCGTTCACCGAGGAGGGCTTCGCCCGCGGGTGGGGGCGCGCCAACGCCACGGTGATCGCCTGCAACGTCATCGATGACCAGCAGGTGTGCGTCAACGGCTCGTCGGCGCGCCAGATCTACATCCGCCCGCCCGCCTGACTGCGCCGGTCAGCCCCCCTGCCGTAACGTCAGGCGGTGGGGCGGTTGCTGAGGCGAGTTCTGATCGTGGCCTTCGCGGTCGCGCTCATGGCTCCGGCCTCGGCCGCGCACGCCGCGCCCGTTGAATCGCTGCGTCCAGGCGGACCGCCGTCGGTGGGCTCGCTCATGGTTCTGGCCGGCAACCTGCACGACCACTCCACCGACTCCGACGGCGACACCGAATCGTCGAAGGTGGCGCGGTGGTTCAAGGCGAATCACGACAAGCTCGGCGTCGACTTCGAGACGCTGAGCGACCACTCAGACTTCTTCCCGCTTTCACCACTCGGCCCGGTGACCAAACCCGTATGGAAACGCCAAGGCGATCTGACGAAGTCGCTCACGGGCGACGGCTTCACGCTCATGCGCGGGTTCGAGTGGACCAACGATCAGCAGAACCACCTCAACGTTCTCGGTTCGCAGAACTGGACGAGTCGGGTCACCACGGGTGACGCCGCCCTCGAGATGGAGCCGTTCTGGACGTGGCTGTCGACCAAGCCGGTGCGCGACCCCACCGGTGCGGGGCTGGGCGCCGGTGGCGCCGACGGCCTCGGACAGTTCAACCATCCGAGCGAGAAGGGCGTCCTCAACTGGGACGACTACAAGTTGCACGCCGGTGCCGCTAAGGCGATGGCGACCATCGAGGTCATCGGTGGCCGCGGCAAGAACGCCCGCGACCTGATGAACTCCGACGCCGGTTGGTACTGGTACGCCCTGTCGAAGGGTTGGAATGTCTCGCCGGTCATGAACTTCGACTTCCACGACTGGGCTGGCGACGGAGTGATGGCGAACTCTCATCCCGGTCGCGACTGCGGCACCAAGGGTTACCTGACGTGTCAGCGCACGCTCGTACTCGCGCGGGCCAACACGCCCGCCGCTATCCGCGAAGCCATCCGAGCGCGCCGCACGAGCGCGTCGGAGTTGCCCGACTTGTGGGCGGCGCTGCGCGGGGGCCGCGACAACACGTGGCAGGGCAGCACCATCGAAGCCGCACCGGGTAGCACCATCACGCTCACCGTCGACGCCGGCTCGGCGAGCCAACCGCTGCGGTCGGTCGACATCGTCAGCGACGCCGGCCTCGACCCGCACCCGTATTACGACGGCGACAACGTGCCCTGCACGGTGGCGTACTGCAAGCCCACCGGCTTTCTGCACGACCAGTTCGCCCCGAGCCTCGTCAAGCAGCATCTCCGCTACGTCGCCACCAGTGGATACGCGACCAAGAAGGCGCGTCATGACGCGGCGCCGCCGCCCGCGCTAGTGGCGAGCGTTCTGCTGAGCGGGCACCGGGCCACCAAGACCATCACCGTGCGCGTCCCGTCGACCAAGAGCAACCGGCCCGACGGCAAGCACTTCTTCTACGCCGTGGTGCACGCCGCGGCGCCTCCGGGAGCGACCGGCCCCGGCGTGACGGCGCGTGCATGGACCGGACCGATCCTCACCACCGGCGTTCCGACCGGTACCTGGATCGGTGGCGACACCCACGTCCATACCGACCACTCGTCCGATGGCAGTTCCGTTCGCCAAGGCATCGACCAAGGAGCGCGCGGCAACGTGTCGGTCGCCGATCAAATCCACCAAGCCGAACGCCTGGGCCTCGGTTTCCTGCCGCTCACGGACCACCGCACGTATGACCAGCACTGGGATCCGCTGTGGACGTCGAACAAGCTCATCCTCGTCCCCGGCGAGGAGGCGAACGGGGCTCCACACGCCAACGTGCACGGCGCGGCGGACGAACTGGTCGACGGCGCCAACCCGCCCGGCTCCGCGGAGTACCGCCACCTCCAGCAGTCCATCTGGGACGTGCACGCGCAGAACGCGTCGTGGCAGACGAACCATCCCGACGACGGAGAGTGGAACGGCACCAAGCCGAACGTCAACGCCAGCGCTGTCGGGGTTGACGTGGTGGAGTCGTGGAACCGGGGCTCGGATCCCGACGGCGAGCTCGACTACGTCGAGAACCGCCTCAACGCCGGGTACCGTTTCGGCCTCACGGGGGCCAGCGACAATCACTTCAAGGAGTTGTGGGGTGTCGCCGGGCCCGGCATGCCAACCACGTGGGTGTTCGCTCCCACGGCCACCGAACGCGGCGTGGTCGCGGGGCTGCGCGCTGGGCATACGTCGGTCTCGGTCAACCCGCTCGGCCCGATGGTCACGCTCGCCGCTGACGTGGACGGCGACGGCGCCTACGAGTCGATGGGCGGCGACGAAGTCACGGCGGTTCCGGGCGCCGCGGCCACGCTCAAGGTCCGCGCGCGGCGCGCCGCGGGAACAACTGTGGTCGTCTACGCCGCACCCGGACGCAGCAAGGGGCCGGTGGCGACGTTCGCCGTAACCAAGCCCGACCAGTCCTTCACGATGGCACTGGCGCCGACGGCGTCGTGGTACCGCGTGGAAGTGCGCGGCTTCGGCGCGCCGCCCGGTTTGGCTCTCGACACCTACCGACCGAACGACGCACTCCTCGCTTTCGCCTCGCCGTTGTTCGTCGACCAGGCGGGCCGCGCCGCGCCACGCGCCGAGGTTCCGGTACCGCCGCTGACCACCGCCACCGATGCCGCCGTTGCGGCCGTCGAGACGCCGGGCACCTTCGCCGGGTTCGGCGACATCGCCTCCACGCCGAGCGCCGCACACGTGGTGGCTGAAGTCGACGTCGCCGGACGGGCGAGCGTCACGTACCGCCGCATGGCCGCCGACGCGTCGGGCGCCCTGGGCGGTCCGGAACTGCTTTCGGATCTCGACGCGTCAGCGCGCTTCCCGTCTGTGGCCGCGACGGGTAACGACGTGTGGGTCGTGTGGCAGGAAGAGCGCGGCAAGCAGACGCCGCATCGCACGAACATCGTCGTTCGTCACAGCGTCGACGGCGGCCGCACGTGGGACAAGACGCGCAACGTCACGACCACCAACCACGCGCAGCACCCGACGATCGAAGTGACGCGCGACAACCGCGCCATCGCCGCCTGGTCCGACAACGCCCGCGGCGCCTTCGACGTGTACGCGCAAGAGCTGTTCGTCGGCGCGCCCGCCGTCAACGTTTCGGCGCCGGGCAAGCGCATCCGCGCCGGCGATCCCACCGACACCCGCTCGGCGGTGTACCCCGCCTCGCTGTTCCCGTCGCTCGCCGTATCCAGCGGCGGACGACTGGCGGTGGCCTGGGCCGATAACCGCCGCGACATCGATCCGGGCTGGACGGGTTCGCGCGCCGGCGAGGGCACCGCCCCCGACGACTGGGAAGTCTTCACGGCGACGCGGCCCCGCGGTGCCGCGTGGGGACCGCCCGTCAACGCCAGCAACGACGCCAAGCGGGCTGACCGTCATCCGTCGATCGGCTTTGCCGGCGACGAGCAATCGCTCGTCGTCGCCTGGGACTCCAAGGAACTCAAGGAGTCGGGCGTCAACCTCGACGTTCGTTACTCGCAGGCTTCACCGTCTGGCGCAGCGTGGCCGCCGGGCCGGCGTGTGGGCTTCAACGCCGACGCCATGAGCCAGCACCCCCAAGTCGTGGCCGGCGGGTCCGGTACCCGCGTGGTTTGGTACGACTCGCGTTCCGCCGACTGGCGCTGGAGCGTCTGGTCCGTGACGATCGACGCGTCCGGTGGTGGTCCTCCGATGCGGCTCACCGGCGGTGGTAATGCCACCTACCCGTCGGCGTCAGGCAAAGTTGTGGCCTTCACCAGCGACCGACGCGCGACACGGCTGCAGCGCGACCAGACCGAGGGCGTGTTCGTGGTCCGCCACTAAGCAAAGCTGCGCGTGGCTTAATAAGCCTTCGTTTGGGTACGGAAGCTCTAATCCAGTCCTGGGGTCGGGAGTCAAGAACGAGTGGTTGCGTCAATACGACGGTGGTTGCCGAGGGGGAACACCCTTCCGGACGAACACTGGATGAGGCGTCATCGCGGCATCGTGGCGCTGCTCTGGGCGCACGCCGCAGTGATCCCGATCTATGGACTGGTACGCGGCGTCAATCCCACGCACGTCGCGGTCGAGAGCCTCATTGTGCCGACCGCCGCCGTGTACGCCTCGTGGCCGCGCTTGTCACGCCGCCTCCGAACCTTGGCGGCGTCGGTTGGACTGCTGAGCGCGTCGGCCGTACTCGTGCATTTCTCCGGCGGCCTGATCGAGATGCACTTCCACTTCTTCGTCATGGTCGCCGTGGTCTCGCTCTATCAAGACTGGCTGCCGTTCCTGGCCGCAGTCGCCTACGTCTTCGTGCATCACGCCGTGCTCGGCTCGGTCGATCCCGGATCCGTGTTCAACCACGAGTCCGCCATTGACCACCCATGGCGATGGGCAGGTGTCCACGCGCTGTTCATCGCCGGCATCAGCATCGCCTGCCTCGTCACGTGGCGCCTCAACGAGGAGATGATGGACCGGCGGCGCGACGCCGAAGACCGTCTCCGCGAAGAAACCCAGATCGTCGAGACGCTGCACCACATTGGCCGCATGTTGAATGCCGAGCTCGACCTGCACGCGGTGCTGCAGCGCGTCACCGACGCCGCGACTCAGGTGACATCCGCGCAGTTCGGCGCGTTCTTTTACAACGAAATAAACGAGTCGGGCGAGGCGTACCAGCTCTACACGCTGTCGGGCGTTTCCGTGGAGGCGTTCTCCGGCTTTCCGATGCCACGCGCCACGGCCGTGTTCGGGCCGACCTTCAACGGCGATGGTGTCGTTCGCTTCGCCGACGTGACCACCGAACCGACCTTCGGCCTGAGCGCGCCGCACTTCGGCATGCCGCCCGGGCACGTCCCGGTGCGGAGCTACCTGGCGGTGCCCGTGATCGCACGCGACGGCAGCGTGTACGGCGGGTTGTTTTTCGGCCACCCGGAGATCGGTCGATTCGACGAGTTGGACGAACGCATGGTGCTCGGCATCGCGTCGCACGCCACCATCGCTCTCGAGAACGCGCGCCTGTACGACTCGCAGAAAACGGCGCTGGCCACCGCTGAAGTGGCGCGTCGTCGAGTTGAGGTGCTGGCCAAGGCGGGGCAGGTGCTGGCGGCGTCGATCGAGGTGGAGCACACGCTCGCCGACTTGACGCGGCTCGTCAGTCCCTTCATCGCCGACAGCTGCGCCGTGTATCTCCTGAACAACGACCACGAGCTCGAACCCGTCGCCGCTCACGCCGACTACCCGGCGGCGCAGGGTGAATTCGGCACCGACTTGATAGACGTGGATCATCCCGTCCACCCGGTGGCTGTTGTCGTGCGCACGGGAACGCCTCAGTACCTCGAGGACATCTCCGCCGAGCTCATCGACGAGTCGATTGACGACGCCGCCGACCGCGCCTTCGTGCACGAGCATCGTCCGACGTCGGCGATCATCGTGCCCATGAGCGGTCGCGCCAAGCGCGACGTCATCGGCGCGCTGGCGCTTGGCACCGTCGAGCAATCTGGTCGCAAATTGACCCAGGCCGACTTCGACCTCGCCGAAGAACTAGCGCGCCGCGCCGCCGTCGCTGTGGAGCATGCGCGGCTGTATCGCGCCCAGCGCGACGTCGCCGAGACCCTGCAACACAGTCTGCTGCCCGAGGAGCTCCCGGTGATCCCCGGACTGCAGGCAGCCGCCCGTTACCTACCCGGCGGTCCCGACGTCGAGGTCGGAGGCGACTGGTACGACATGGTGTCGTTCGCCGACGGCACGCTCGGCATCGTGATGGGCGACGTGGTGGGTCGCGGAGTACCCGCGGCCTCGCTCATGGGTCAGCTACGCAACGCGCTGCGCGCCTACGCGCTCGAGGATAAGGATCCATGCGTGGTGCTGCAGCGGCTTAACGCCTTCATGAACGATCTCGGCCCGAGCCAAAGCATGGCGACGCTGCTCTACGGCGTGTTCGACCTGGACTCCTCGACGCTCACGGTGTCAAACGCCGGGCACCCGCCGGCGCTGATCGTCGACGACAAGCGCGAGGCGTGCTTCATCGAGGGCGGGCTCGGTCCCCCACTAGGCGCCGTTGGCACGCCCGTCTACACGAACGTCATGGTGCAACTGCCGCCCGGCTCGACCTTGTTCACCTACACCGACGGCCTCGTCGAGGACCGTGCCACGCCGCTCTCGGTCGGGCTTTCGCTCATGGAAGCGCTCGTCGCCAGCGGACCGAAGGATCTGGAGTCGTTGTGTGATTACGTCATGGCGAGCGCGCTGGCCGGACGATCCGGCGGCGATGACGCGGCACTCCTAGCGTTGCGGGTCCTGCCGGTGCAGGCCGAAGTGCGGCTGACGTTGCCGCGTCGCCCCGACGTCATTCGGGCATTGCGCACCACATTGCGCCGCCAGCTGCGAAGCGCCGGTGCATCGAAGCAGGAAGAGTTCGAGATTCTCGTTGCCACCGGTGAAGCATGTGCGAACGCAATTCAACACGCGGGACCGGCATCGTCGACATTCGACTTCGAGGCGTCGGTCGGCGACGAAGTACGCATCGTGGTCCGCGACCACGGCCGGTGGCGTGAAGGGCGGCCTGCCGACGGCGGCCGCGGGTTGTCGATTATGGACCAGTTCATGGATCAGGTCGAGGTGCACCGGGCCGACGGCGGCACCGAAGTACTCCTGCGCCGCAAGCTGGACGGCATTGAGCTCGGAGGCGGGTCATGAAACGCCGTCACATCGACACGGAGCAGCGCGACGATGTCGTGATCGCAACGCTCGTGGGCGACATCGATCTCCTGAACCACGAGGCAGTCGGCGAGGAGCTGTACGAGGCGGCGTTGGCCGCCGGGCCTCTGCTGGTCGTCGACTTCACCGAAGTCGAATACGTCGACAGCAACGGCGTGCGCATGCTGTTCGGCCTGGCGCGCGAGTTTGAGCACTCCCGGATCGGCTGGACGTTGGCGCTCGGCGAGAACTCGCCGCTGCAACGTCTGTTCAAGGTGACCACTTTCGACGAGGTGGCGCGGATCTTCCCGTCCGTCGACGAAGCGATCGCCTCCGTACGCGGCCAGTCTTAGGGAGGACGCATGGATTTCGGTTACGACAACACGCAGCACGGCCGGTACGCCGTTATGGCGGTGCGCGGTGAGATCGACGCGCTCACCGCGCCACAATTGCGGAAAGGGATCGAAGGGCTGGTGTCAGACGGCCAAGACCAGCTCGTCCTCGACTTGCGCGGGGTCCAATTCCTCGACTCGTCCGCCCTTAGCGTTCTGGTCAGTGGGCGACGGCAACTGCAGGACGCAGGTGGAGACTTGAGCCTCGTGTGTACGGAACCGCGGATCCTGCAGGTGTTCCGGATCACCAATCTCGAAGCGGTGTTCACGATCCACGACTCGGTGGAGGCCGCCACCGCCGGGTAGGCCGGCAGCCGGCCTGCGCGCAAGGGCATGCTGGAGAGCATGCGTCTTCTTACAGCCTGCTTGTGCGTCGTAGTGTTCGCGGCTTGCGGCGGCGACGGTGACCCGCCGGATCGTTCCGCACCCGTGGCGACGTCGACCACCACCACAACCACCACAACCGCCACTGTCTTGGCGCTCCGGGGCTTCAGTTCGCCTTCCGGAAACGTCGCCTGTGCGATCGACGCGGGATCTGTTCGATGCGACATCCGGGACCGCGACTGGGAGCCACCGCCGAAGCCGTCGTCATGCGACACCGACTGGGGTCACGCATTGGCGGTGGAAGACGGCCGCGCCATATTCCTGTGCGCGGGCGATACCGCCTTCGGTCCAGAAGACGTGCTGCCCTACGGCGCCACCAATCGCGTAGGCGACTTCGAGTGTCACAGCGAGCAGGCCGCCATGACCTGCCGCGACACGACCACCGGCCACGGATTCGAGCTAGCGCGCGCCCGCTACCGCCTGTTCTGACGTAGCCGGGTCAAGCCCATTTGGCGGAGAGAGTGGGATTTGAACCCACGGTCCCTTGCAGGACACACGATTTCCAGTCGTGCCGATTCGGCCGCTCTCGCATCCCTCCGGGTGCTGCTGAGTCGTCAAATCTACAGGGACGAACTGTTCTGAGTGCATCCGCAAGGACCTCAGCCGTCTAGATGCACTCAGAATGGGGACGGTGCCCGGGCGAGTATCCTGCGTCAGGGTCCGACCATGCAGTGCGGCGGCCGGGACCTGCGCAACAGCATCTCCGTGAACCGAGTCAGGGCCGGAAGGCAGCAGCTCTCAGCGGGCCGTGCAGTGTGCCGCAGCCCGCCTGGCCGTCGCTCTGGATAGTCGGACCCTGCCGCGCGGCGGAGGGGAACTGACTAGTTGCTGCAGACGCGGATGAGGCTCTTCTTGCTGCACTGCTGGCTGCCGTCGCTCGGAGGACGCTCCGATGCCGGCGGTTCCTCCGACGGCGGCGGGCTCGACGGTGCCGACTCGGGCTCGGGCTGCGGTTCGTTGGCGCGGCTGGCGCCCGGCGGACGCAGATCGAGAGCGCCGTTGCTGTTGTCGATCTGCACGGGTTCGCGGCCCGGATGCTCCCGGGAGATGCGGTCGACGGCGTAGTTGAACGCCGTCTGCACCGTGTCCGACGCCCGGCCCTGGATCATCGCCTGGCGAACCATGTACTCGACCATGTAGCTGCGACCCAGGGCCGAGTTCTCATACGCCAGCGAGTTGCGACCGGCGGCCGCGGTCAACACGCGACCGGGACGCAGCACTTCGTCGAACCCGGCGCCGTAACAGGCGGCGATGGCAACCCATGAGCGCGAGGCGGGCACACGGCCGAGGGCGTGGGCGAGTTCGCCGTCGCTAACCGACGTGCCGTCGCTAGTGACGATCTCTTCGTTGCCGTACGGCGTCTTGCGCACGTGACCGGCGTAGAAGAATCCGGCGACGGCGTCGGGCGCAGCGTGCGCCGCCAACCACGAGACCGCTTGCAGCAGCGTGCCCCGGGTCGCCTGGCCGTCGCGTAACACGAGGAGGCGGTCCTTGCTGACACCGAGGCCGCGCATCGCCTGGACGACGTCGTCGGCGTCGTTGACCGCCGAGTTCAAGTCGTCGCCGCCGCCGGGATAGTCGTTGATACCGATGATGACGGCCCACGTGCCGCCCTGGCGGGCGCCCTGCGAGCTGTAGGACCCCTCGTTGAGCGCCGCCGGCGGTGCTACCGGCCTGGGCGCTTCGCCCTGAAACCGTGCTGGTGCCGGCTTGAATACGGACTCAGCGGGCCGGTTGACGTTGAGCGCCGCCACATCGGCCGTGAGCCCGTCCGATGAAACCGGGTTGACCGGCGCTAGCGCGAAGTCCGGGGTCAGCGACGTGCGGGGCAGCCGGGCCTCACCGCGCGTCTTGAGTGTGAGCGACATCTCGTTCACAGGCGCGCCGCCGAACAGCGACATCGCGAGCGCAATCGGGATCGCCATCAGGAGGCGGCGCCGGAGTCGTCTCATTACGAGGTCAATGCCCTGTGTCGCTCCGGCTGGAAAGTTCGACCGGACGGCCCCAGCGCCGTCCAGACGATGATGTGATCTATGTCACAGTTCGCCTCGAACTCGCTGGGTTCCTGCCGGTTCGAAAAATCAATCACGGAAGATTTATGACCGACGACGAGGCGATGACGATTGCGCTTTTGGAAGCGTCCGCGGCAGCAGCCCACGGAGATGTCCCCGTAGGTGCAGTCGTCGTCAAAGACGGAATGGTCGTGTCCCAGCGCCACAACGAGCGAGAGCTTAGTGGGGACCCCACCGCGCATGCCGAAGTGCTCGCCCTCCGAGACGCCGCGACCGCTTTGGGCAGTTGGCGGCTTTCTGGTGTCACGCTGGTCGTGACCCTCGAGCCGTGCCCGATGTGTGCCGGCGCCATGGTGGCCAGCCGGGTCGAGCGAGTGGTGTTTGGTGCCGCCGACCCCAAGGCAGGTGCGTGCGGGTCGCTCTACAACCTGTGCACCGACCCCCGTCTCAACCACGCTGTCCAGGTCCAGCACGGCGTCATGGCCGAGGAAGCGTCGGCCCTGCTGACGGGCTTCTTCGCTGATCGACGGAACTTGTAAGTTGTCGGTTCGCTTTTGCTTCAACCCTTGGAGGGGTGCGAGAGCGGCCGAATCGGACGGTCTCGAAAACCGTTGTGGGGGCAACCTCACCGTGGGTTCAAATCCCACCCCCTCCGCCAGGTGATTCAGCTCCTTCGCGCGGCCCGATATTTGGCGAAGGCGCTCATGCAAGCGCGGACAGACTGGCGCGCTTCGGTCGGGCGATTCGGGGTCACGCCGCGCGACATCGCGCCGCGCACCGACCAGTTCGACCTGCAGATCGCCGAGTGGTCGATCTACCGCGGTGTGCTGCGCGCCCGCCTGACCGTGCGCCCGCGTACGACCACGCCGAAGCACGTGTACTTCGTCCAGGGCGTCCGCTCGGTGCGGTTCCGCCTTCGTCCCGATGTCGAGAACGCGTTCGAGGTGCGCGCTGACCCCGACGTCGGCCTCGCCTTCGGCTTGAGCGGCGGACGCGTCGTCAGCGAACCCCAACCCGCGGCGGTGGCGCTCGTCGGCGACGAAACCAGCGCGCTGTTCGAAACGTTCATCCGCGCCGCCGCCGAGCTGCCGCCCGGCCGCGCCCTCGAGCTCGGATCGCGCGCCCGCTCGGGCACGACCTACCGCGAATTCCTCCCAGCCCACGTGGACTACGTCGGCCTCGACATTCGCGAGGGCCCGAACGTCGACGTCATCGGCGACGCCCACGAGCTGCAGGCGTCATTCGACGCGGGCTCGTTCAACCTCGTGTTCTGCATCGCCGTGTTCGAACACTTGGCGATGCCGTGGAAGGCGGCACTGTCGATCAACCGCGTGCTCGCCGACGGCGGCCTGTTCTTCGCCGGCACGCATCAGACCTTCCCGGTGCACGAAGCGCCGTGGGACTTCTGGCGCTACTCCGACCGCGCCTGGCACAGCCTGTTCAACCGCGCCACCGGGTTCGAGATCGTGGCGACGGCGATGGGCCAACCGGCCGACATCGTCCCCCATTCGACGTTGGCGTCGGTCGCTGGCATCGACAACCAGCCGGCGTTCCTCACGTCGTCCGTGCTCGCCCGGAAGATTGGCGAGCCGACGGTGCAATGGGAAGTCTCGCTATCTGATCTGAACGACGAGGGCGCTTACCCGCACTAGCCGTGTGCGCGTCGACAAACTTTTTGCGCTGCGCCACCACTGCTGCCTTGTACAGCGACTCGCAGTGGAAGTACGAGTGCCCGGCCAGGCCGACCCACGGGTTACGTAACGGGTTGGGATCGTCCGCCGGTTGGTCGAGCAGCGCTTCGTACGGATCGACTGACGGATCCGATACCTCGATGTCGATCGCCTTGCCTTTGCGCACCGCCTCCTCGATGCGCTCGAGCCGGTCCTCCAACGACTCCGTGGTCCCGGGCGGCGGCGTATCGACGAACACGGGGCCACCGATCGGATCCGTGAGGCGATACAGGTTCACCCAGCTGTGCAGCCGCGCTGCGAGCGCAGCTGCCTGAGTTGGACCGAAGTACCCGCGAAAGACGCTCGTGTACAAGGTCGACGCCGGGTTCCCATACGTCAGGAGAGCCACCCGCTCCTTGATCAAGTCTTCGACATCCTCTGGTGGCTCCTGCGACAGCGCGGTGATGGCGAGGATTGCTCCTTGGCTATGCGCCGACACCACAACGCTGCGCCCCGCGCGGAGGTGGTTGTAGATCCGCGCCTGGAACTCCGGTACGGCGCGCTCGCTGTACGGCCGGACCCCGAGGGGATGGAAGCGACGCGGCCAGAACGTCAACACGTCCCACAGGATTCCGACCGTTCGACGCAACTTGACGTTGAACGCGGCACCGCGCACAGCACCCAGTGCGGCGAGGAAGATGAAAGGCAGCGCGTACTCGGCGAGCCTCGTCATGGCGCTCTTGCCCTCGTTTATTTTCCACTCGCCGAGTTTGAACTTCGTGTCCCAGTCAAAGCGCATCACGACACCAATGACCGAGAGGGCGACCGCCTCAAACGCCCATACGACCAGCAGATCGGCGCCTCGGTGCGCGCCGCGGGCGAGCCCACGCGCGCCTTTGACTTGCTTCACGATCGACGGCGGCGCGCCAGTCAGCGGCTCACCAAACGGGGGCTCCGGTGCGCCGGCGTTCCGCGGCGCCTCACGCACGCCGACGGTGTCGCCTTTCTTCCGGAACACCCAGAGGAAGGCGATCGCAGTGATGATCCACACCACCATGGTCCAGAGCGAGAAGTCGACGAGCGCCAGTTCCTGGCCGTATTGCACTTTCAGCTGCTTGGCGAGCAACAACTCGGCACCGGAGAAGAAGGCGATGGTGAGCGCGAAGGCGAGGGTCGTAGCCGCAAACGGACGCAATCGCTCGCGCAATCGCGCCTGGCCAAACAACCCACTGCCGATGAGTGCCACCAGAACGACGGACTGCGCGCCTCCGACAACGCGGTGGACTTGGCCAAGGTCGAGCGTCTCCGCCTCGCTGTTTATGGCATCGAGAGCCTTCCAAACAATGGCGATGCCGACCGCCGCCATCGCCACGGTGTGCCAGCGCAGGAGCGTGCGGGCCGAGGTCGAGTGCGCGAAGAAGGTCTTCTCCGTCGGGCCCTCGTCGTGTGCCCACGACGTCATGGGCGCGGTCGCGACGCCTGACGCTGACTTCTCAAAGCGGTCCTGCGTTCGCCTCGCCAGCCACGAGAAGAAGAACAACAGCCCTACGACCGCCAGAGCGCCCAGTATGGACGCCACCCATTGCGCGCCCTTCGGCGTGAACGTCCACGGGGTGGCCTTCATGTGCACACCCGACAACTTGTCGCCGAGCCACTGGTAGCCGAGCAGGTCGACGCAGAAGATCGACAACCACACGGTCCAGGCGACGGTCAGGACAAGCGAGGCAGCGTGCACCGTGAAGCGCACGAACCGGACGCGCTTCCCGTCGAGTTCAGGCTGGGCCCAGCCGGCGACGTTCATCAGCGTGAACGGGAGCAGCACCACCCATAGCGGCTGCCACGGCGAGCTCGAAGTGAGCGCACCCCAGTCGTAGCCCTCGACCGCGACCTGCGGGTCGAGTTCGTGTCGCGGCCGCGGTCCGAGGAAGACGGGGTTCGGGCCGCCGGCGACGACGAGAACCTCCTCGCCTGAGTCCAGTCCAAGGATGGAGGGTCCTGGTGAACCACCGACCCCATGGATGCGCAGCTCGACAACAGGCTTAGTCGTCACGGGATTGGAAAGCCGGTCCCGCCAGGTCCGCGATCAGCGGCGACGAATCGGGCCGACTACCTCGACATCGACACGGACGCCGTCAACGTGCGTAGGCAGATCGTTCTTGTCAGAGGCCTCGAGCAGGTTGACCTTGATCGCGAACTCGCCGGCGTGCTTGGTGATGCCGATTCCCTGAACTCGGGGATCGCCGTCGAGCAGCCGCGCCGCCTTGGCTTTTGCCTTCCTCGCGTTCCGTAGGGTTGCCAAGACTGCTCCAGTCAGGCGACGACCAACTTCGTCTTTAGCCTTCGCATCACTGTACCGATCGGGTTCGCGTAGGTGTACCCCTTGCCGTTCGAACCGCCGTGGTCGCCGCCCGCGAACAAAAGCCCGCACGCCAACGCCACGCCGCCGGAGGTGAAGATCAACGCGCCACTGTCGCCGCCGGCACTGAATGCTCGATTGCCCGCGCCTTCGATCTCGAGTTGGTTGTCGAACCGCAGCTGGCCACGGTCGTATCCCACGATGACGCCGTCCAACTCGAAGGCCGTAATCCGACCGGTCGTGTGGCCAGTGGTTCGTCCAAGCTTTTCGACCTGCTCGACCTCGAGAAGGTCGTCGTCGGTCACCACTCCGGAGAGCACGCCGACTTCGTGCAGCGTCGACCAGTCGCCATCGACGCTCCCGTCGATACTTGCGAGCGCGGCGTCGACCGTGTTCGCCCCACTATCGCGTAGCGGGACGTATTTGAGAAGCCTGCCGACCTGATCGTGGCGGGGCCTGCCGCCGTCGTACGCGCCTGGCTGGATGACGCCGTCGCCGATTGCCGCGCTGTTCTCGTTGGCCAACACATGGTTGTTCGACAGGAGGGCAACCGCGGTTTTCGTACCGGGCTTGCGAACGAAACAACCCAACGTTCCAGCCGTCACGTCGACGTGCCCGATCGAGGACCCGATAAGCAGCGGGCGCTCGCGCTCGCGGTTCCACGGACCCGCCCGCTTCACGATGGGACCGATGTAGCGCACGTCGACTTCGTCCTTGGCTTTCTTCCGGATCGCTTCGATCGGCGGACTGTCCTCGAAACCCCGCCGTTGCACTCGAATCGCGAGTTTGAAGTCGTTCTTTTTGCCGCGATGAATGCCGGTGGCGACCACCGGCTGGTATCGCGCTGACGTGCGACATCGGCTGCGCCCGCACGTCGAAGGCGCGCGTTCCACCGCGCCCCACGCGATACGCGGCGACGTCGAACGAAGGAACTTCGATCGCTTTCTGGAGGCGGGCGTTGAACTCCGCTTTGAGCCCCCGTGCCGAGTCGAGTCTCATTTGGCCGATGTGCCCGTCGTCTTAGGTCCGGAGGTGGAGGTGGAGGTGGAGGTGGAGGTGGATGTCGACGTGGTGGTGCCGGTTTCGAAGGTTGGACTGCGATCAGTATCCGGAATCGTCTGCCACGCGACTCCGCCACCGAAAACCATCAGCGTCACCCCGAGCAACACGAGCGCTGACGAAGCGCTTAAGCCTCGGATCGCCTCCGCCAAGCCCTTGGCCAACTCGCCGACGATCGCCACGACAGCCGGCAGACCCGTGACGAGGCTTCGCTTTTCTGCGTTGGAGCCCGTTTCGGTTGGAATTGTGACCTTCTTCGGCGCCGTGATCGCGGCCAGGGCCACGACGATGCCCACGACGACCAGCAGTGACCCAAGCGCTATCAACGCGACGATCGCAAACTTCGCGGCCGCGAACTCGAACGTGGACGTCGTAACCACTTTGCCGTCCGCGCCGGTGATCTTGGCGGTGTGGTCGA
Source organism: uncultured Actinomycetes bacterium (assembly GCA_963722185.1). Classification (GTDB taxonomy): domain Bacteria; phylum Actinomycetota; class Acidimicrobiia; order Acidimicrobiales; family JACCXE01; genus JACCXE01. The sequence continues at coordinate 257,713 of CAVRKD010000002.1, forward strand.
AGATGCTCGAGGCCTGGACGATTAGCCCCAAGACAATTGCCACGACCACCGCAAGGAAGCCCCCTGCGCCCGCCACCTGGTTGGTGGTGAAGCGAGGTTCGGTCTCTACAGTCGTATCCGGCATTTCTGCTCCCTCCGACTTCGACCCAGCTTGTTCCGCAAAGGTCTAGTGGATTCCGCCGGCTACGGCTTGGGGGTATTCGGGCAGGCGTCGTCGGGCGCGGTCGAGCAGTCGTAGCCCGACGGGATGTCGGCCGGCGGCGTACCCAGCACGAGAGCGATCTGGGTGTCGGCGGCGATCACGATGTCGGTGGCAACGTCGTCCTGGATCGAGCCGTTGATGAAGACCACAACCTCGTCGCCGCACTTGTCGGCAACGCAGGCCTCGCTCGTCTTCACGCCCCACTCGGTGAGGAACTGGCCGAGCGTGAAGTCGGCTTCTTCGTCGGCCTCGATGTGGATGACGCCGCTCTCGGAATGCGTGTGCAGCGGCGAGATGACCTGACGTTCGACGTCGATGCCGATGTTGGCGGGCACGGTCACCTCCTCGCCGTCGTAGAAGACGTCGAGGTGGGCGTGGTAGTGCACCTTCTGGCCCTCTTGACGCAGCAGCGGCACGCCGGCGCGCTCCATGCGGTCGGCCTGGCGATCGTTGACCGGCCACGGCGGCGCGCCGTCGTGGAACGAGAGAGGTTCGGCGGACGCGGTCGTCGACGGCGACTTCGGGTCGTCGCTGCCACACCCGCTCAGCACGAGTAGCGCGGCGGCACCGAGTACGAGGAGGCGCCGCATCGGGCGGCAGATTAGGACGTAACACCCCTCCAGTACATTCACCTAAGCGATGCAGCCTGCTGGTTACCACGGTATTGGGATGGCCAGGCTGGCTCGCCGCGACCGCGCGTCGGCCGAGCTCAACCGCGAGACCCTCAAGCGGGCGTGGGGCTTCGGCCGGCCCTACCGCGTCCAGCTGATTCTCTACCTCGTCACCATCGCGCTCACCGCCGTGGTCGCCGCGGCCCCGCCGTTGGTGTTCAAGCGCCTGATCGACACGGCGATCCCGCAGAAGAACCTCGGCATGGTGAACCTGCTGTTCGTGCTGGCGGTCACGTTCGCCCTCGCCGAGACGGCGATGCGTTCGATCTCGCGCTGGTTCGGCGCCCACATCGGCGAGAGCCTGATCTTCGACCTCCGCATGGCCATGTTCGAGCGCGGCCAACAGCTGCCGCTGGCGTTCTTCACGCGCACGCAAACCGGCGCGTTGCTCAGCCGAATGAACTCCGACGTCGTCGGCGCCCAGGCAACCATCGGCACCGTCGCCACGGTGTGGTCCGACATCTGCCTGCTCGCCTCGGTCATCACCGTGATGCTCGGTCTCTCATGGCAGGTCACTTTGGCGTCGCTGACGATCATTCCGATCCTGGTCGTGATTGACCGGTGGCTGAGCCCGCGCATCGTCGCGCTCAACCGCCAGCGCATGCAGCTGCAAGGAACCATGTCGGCCACCATCGCCGAGCGGTTCAACGTGAGCGGCGCGTTGCTGGTGAAGCTGTTCGGGCGCGCCGACGGCGAGCGCGCCATGTTCTCCGAGACCGCGGGCACCGTGCGCGACACCGGCGTCACCCTCGCCATGACCAGCCGGCTGTACTACGCGTCGCTCGCCTTCGTGGGCGCGCTGGGCACTGCCGCGGTGTACTGGCTCGGCGCCCGCGCCGCCATCAACGGCACGCTCACCGTCGGCGCGCTCGTCGCGTTGTCGCTCTACGTGACCCGGCTGTACTCACCGTTGACCGACCTGGCCAGCGCTCGGGTCGACCTGCTCGGCGCGCTCGTCAGCTTTGAGCGGTGCTTCGAGATCCTCGACGCCCCGACGCCCATCGCCGACGCGCCCGACGCGGTCGATCTGGTCGACTGCCGCGGCGAGGTCGAGTTCGACCACGTGGTGTTCCGCTACCCGGCACCGTCAGCCGTGTCGGTCATGTCGCTCGAGGGCGACGGCAGCACGCCGCTCTCGGATGAACCGTCTGACGAAATTCTCCACGGCGTGTCCTTCGTCGCCCAGCCCGGACAACTGATCGCACTCGTCGGGCCGTCCGGTGCCGGCAAGACCACCATGAGCAACCTGGTGCCGCGGCTCTACGACGTCGTGGGTGGCGCGGTGAAGGTCGACGGCCACGACGTGCGCTCGCTCACGCTGGCCAGCCTGCGCGGCGCCATCGGCGTGGTCACGCAAGACCCGCATCTGTTCCACGACACCATCGAGCACAACCTGCGCTACGCCCGACCGCAGGCCACACCCGAAGAGCTGCACGAGGCGTGCCGCCACGCCCGCATCCACGACGTGATCGCGTCGCTGCCCGACGCGTACGACACCGTCGTCGGCGAGCGCGGCTACCGGCTGTCGGGTGGCGAGAAGCAGCGCCTGGCCATCGCGCGCCTGCTGTTGAAGGACCCGGCGATCGTCATCCTCGACGAGGCCACCAGTCACCTCGACGCCGAAACCGAAGCGTTGGTGCAAGAGGCCCTCGGCGTGGCGCTGGCCGGGCGTACCGCGATCGTTATCGCGCATCGGCTGTCGACCATTCACGACGCCGACCAGATCCTCGTCGTCGACGAAGGACGCATCATCCAACGCGGCAACCACCGCGAACTGATCGAGACCGGCGGCCTCTACGCGGAACTAACCGCCGCGACTCGCCACGCACGTAGGGACCGCTTGACGGCTGACTGTCGACGTGCCTTTCATGCCGCCGTGGACGGTGCAGCGGTAGGAGTAGGTGCCGGGCTTGCCGTACTTGTGGGTCGCCCGCCACCTTGACGCGAGCTTGTGCGACACGCCTTCGTCGCCCTTGAGATCGTGTTCGATGCTGCCGTCGACGACCCACGCCACCACCTCACCGGCCTTGATCGTCACCTCCTCGGGCTCCCAAATGGTGCCCGCTGACTTGATGGTGACCGCGGCCGGCCCGCCGGTGGTCGGCGGTTCTTTCTTCTCGCCACCACCGCACGCCGAGCCCGCGAGCAGACCGACCACAGCAACACTGACGAAGACCTTGCGCATCCGTCCATCCTTCCAGCCGCGTCGGTGCAGGCCCAATTCCTCGTGTAATCAGTCGTGGCGGCGGCTCGGGTGCAGCCAGCCGTCGAGCACGCCCACCAGTTCCGACAGCGACGAGACCTCGGCGTCGGGGCTGACCTCGTAGTCGTCGTCCTCGGGGCCAGGCCGCACCAGCACGGCGCGCATGCCGACGGACTGGGCGCCGAACACATCGTCGTACCGCCGGTCGCCGACGAATACGGCGCGTGACGGGCGTACGTCAAGAGCCTTCAACGCGGAGCGAAAAGCGATCGGGTGCGGTTTCACGTGAGTCAGCTCCGACGTGTAAAGCCGTTCGTCGATGAACTCGGCTAGCCCGTCGCGTTCGAGCAAGGCCTCGTGGAACGAGCGCGGCCAATGGGTGTTCGACAGCAACGCCGTCTTCAACCCCATGCTCTTGAGCGCGGCCAGCATCGGCATGGCATCGGGCTTGTGCTGGAGTTCGAGCTCCCACGCCTCGAAGTACTTGCCGCTCGCCAGTTGGAACTGCGCCTCGGCAAGTTCGAGGTCGTGCTTGGCCATGGCCGCTCGCGAAGATCTCGTCGATGCGACCGGACTTCTGCGCGCCCCGCACCTGATCCCACACGGCGTACTCCGCGGCGAGCAGCGCCTCGGCCAAGTCGTCGATGCGCTCAGGGTCGATGGCTTCCGCCGCGGCGCGCCAGAAGCTGGACACCATGTCCTGGGGCACCCAGTGCGACAGCGTGCCGCCCCAGTCGAAGATGACGGCTTCGATCGGTTCGGTGCTCAATGCGAGTGCGTCGTCCCGTCGGGATGCGTGTGCGTGTGACGCGTGTCGAGCCAGCGGCGGAAGCCGGCGGCGTTGGAGTGCACGCCGTTGAGCGTCTCGAGCTTCTCGCGCTGCGCAGGATCGACCCCGTCGAGCTCGGAGGCGAAGGCGGCTTCGAGGGCGACGGCGATGTCTTCACCGGCGCGCCACGCTTTCTCCGCCACCTCGGCCCACGCCCGCAGAATTCCCTCCGCCTCTTCGCACACGGTCTCGGGGTCGGGCACGAGTCCGTAATGCGCCAGCGCGATGCCGGTCGGCTTCCGGGCCGCGAACTTGGCCAGCGACGTGATCGCCTGCTCCAGGTCGAAGTCAGGCGGCGGCGCCGCCGGGCGCAACACGCCGGCGTCGGGCAAGCGCACACCGACGGCGTCGCCCACGAACAGCAGGCCACTCTGCGAGTCGTGCAGCGCCAGGTGGTGCTTGGCGTGGCCGGGCGAGTCGACGGTGGTCAAGGTGTGGCCGGGGCCGACCACGATGTCTTCGCCGTCTTCGAGCACGTGGATGCGTTCCGCCGGCGTGGCGTCGAGCCGGCCGTAAAGCGTGTCGAGCAGGTCGCCGTAGACCATCGCCGCCGAGCTCACGAGCTTGGTCGGGTCCGCCAGGTGCCGTGCGCCTTTTTCGTGCACGTAGATGGTGGCGTTGGGGAACGCCTCGGCCACGTTGCCGACGCCGCCGGCGTGATCGAGGTGGATGTGGGTGACGGCGACGCCGGCGAGATCGTTCGGTCCGATCCCCAATTCGGCCAGCGCCTCGAGCAGCTGCGGCACCGACGACTGACTCCCCGTCTCCACGAGCACCGGCTCGGGCCCTTCGACGAGGTATCCGGCAGTGACGCGTTCCCACCCGCCGAGCAACGTGTCGATCTGCACAACACGCCAGTCGACCGATGCGTTCCAGTCTCATCGCGTGCAACGTTATGACCCGAGCAAGGGCAGCGAAGGAGGGGCGGGCCGAAGCCCTCCCCTCCTCCTACAGCGTGGGTGGGATCACCTACGCCGTGCGAGCCTTCCTGCGAAGGAAGACACCGATGGTGAGGAGCAAAAGGCCAAGCAGAGCGAGACCTTCAACCGACCCACCAGTGCGAGCCAGCACCGGGGTGCGCGGCTTGCCAGGGGTTTCCGGTGTCGGCGGCTGCGGCGGCCGGGGCGTATCTGTTCCCGGCTTGTCACAACCACAGTTGATCGGAGGAAGCGGCGGCAGGACCGGCTGCGGACACGTAGGTCCGAAGTCGACACCCTGACACGTACCGTTCGACGCGATGTTCCCGAAGGCGTTGGCATTACCCGTGTGGATATCTACCGAGCCATCCGACTTGTTGCTCAGGTCAGCCACATTGGAAGCCACGGTGCCAGGCGCATTCGCGTTGGCGGTGTGATTCGTCTTGTTAACTGACGTGTTACCGGCCCCAATGTTCAAGCCGGTGTTGGCGAACGCCAGACCAAAGTTGATGGTCGTTGCGTCCTCCGCATCCACGATGCCGGTCGCCGAGCGGTTGCCCAGCGCGTAGGCATCACCAGTGTCGATGTCAACTGTGCCATCGGAGTCATTGACTTCGGTGATCACGTTGCTGGCGACACCATCATCATCCAGGTCCAAGTTGCCAGCGCCGTTTTCGACGAGGGCAGCATTGGTGTTGGACTTGATTGTGTTGGTTGAGCCGTTGCCAACGCCGATGTTGAGACCGGTGTTGGAAAGGCCGATACCGAGGTTGACAACGACGGAATCGCCGCCGCCAACCTGATTCGTAGCTGTGTTGCCGATACCCGTTGCGTTACCGGTCTTGATCGTGGCAGAACCACGAGACCAGTTGTTTGCCGTAACGGTGTTAGCGGCTACCACGTCGTCGTCCGCATTCAAGTTCCCAGCGCCGTTCTCAGAAATACGAGCGACGGACTGCGAGTTGATTGTGTTGGTCGACGCGTTACCGACGGCGATGTTCAGCCCCGAGTTGGAGACACCCACACCAACGTTGAACAAAGCAATATCACCATCGCCATCGGCGTTGAGGTGAGTAGTTGCGATGTTCCCGTCGGCGCAGCTGCATCCGGTTTCGATGCTGGCACGGCCATCGGACTTGTTGCTCAGGTCCTGCGTGTTGGACGCAGCCGCATCACCGTCAATGTTCAGATTGCCAGCACCCGCTTCGCGGATACGGGCCGTCTGAGGACCATTGTTGGTGTTCTGCGAGCCGTTGCCCAGTGCAATGTTGAGCCCGCTGTTGCTGACACCGAGACCAAGGTTGACGATGAGTCCACCCTGATCAACAAGGTTCCAGCCCTTGGTGATGTCGTTATCAGCGGTCTGGTTCGCGAACGTGCTCGAGCGGTTGCCCGTGCCGTGCGCATTACCAGTGGTGATGGAGGCAGAGCCGTCCGACTGATTCCACTGGGTCGCGTTGTTCGCGGCCACAGCGTCTTCAACGTTCAGGTTGCCAGCGCCTGCTTCAGCAATGCGCGCCACTTGCGTGTTGTTGGCATTGTTCTGCGAGGCGTTTCCAACGGCCACGTTAAGACCAGAGTTGGCAATGCTGGCGCCAAGATTGGCGACAGTCAGTGCCTGGTCCACCAGGGCGAAGCCAGTTCCGGCGATGTTTGTATCGCTGGTCTGGTTAACCACAGTTGTGGTGTCGTTGCCGACGGCGAGCGCAGCACCAGTGGTGATGCTGGCGGAGCCGTCCGAGTTGTTGCCGTTCTCGCTGGTGTTGCTAGCGACAACGTCTTCTGCATTGAAGTTGCCATCGCCGGCTTCGGTCACCGCGGCGGTCTGATTCACAGTCGTCTTGAAGACCGTTGCTGTGAACCATTGCCGATGGCGATGTTGAGGCCGGAGTTTGCAACTCCAAGACCACCGTTGACGACGAGCGCCTCCTGGTCATTCAGGACGAAGCCGTTACCGGAAATATCGGTATTGGCGGTCTGATTGACCGTGGTGACACCCTGGTTGCCCGAAGCAGTTGCCGAGCCAGTGTTGATGCTGGCCGAGCCGTTGCTGTCGTTGCTGGTGATGAGGGTGTTCGCCGCGACAACGTCGTCGGCGTTCAAGTTGCCGGCACCGGTCTCCTGGACGCGAGCTACCTGATTCGGCAGCGTCGTGTTCTGGGAAATGTTGCCGACAGCAATGTTGCCACCGGAGTTGGCGATGCCAGCACCGATGTTGACAACTCCAGCGACCTGATCGTTCAGGGAGAAGCCGCTACCAGAAACGTTGGTATCGGCGACCTGGCTGATGTTGGTCGTGGAGGCGTTACCCCATGCTCCGGCCGCACCAGTGGTGATCGACGCGGAACCGTTGGAGTTCGTCGCCGTCTCTGCGGTGTTCGCAGCGACGACGTCGTCGGCGTTGAGGCTGCCGGCGCCGGACTCGCTCACCCGGGCGGTCTGATTGCTCAGGGCCCAGTTGAACGAAGCATTACCGACAGCGACATTCAAGCCGGAGTTCGCCGCGGCGATACCAACGTTGACTCCAGTAGCCGACTGATCAACGAGAGTGAAGTGCTTCCCGTCGAAGTTCGAAGACTGTGAGATGTTGGTCGTCGCAGCATTGCCGACAGCGCTCGCCGAGCCAGAAACGATCTTGGCGGAGCCATCGGATGTTGCATCCGCTGTGGCGTTGTTAGAAGCAACAAGGTCATCAGCGTTGATGTTGCCGGCGCCTGTTTCAATGACGACGGCTCGCTGGGTGGCGACAGCGCGGTTACGGCTGACGTTGCCCACAGCAAGGTTCAGACCAGTGTTGGCGACGGCGATACCGACGTTGACGCTGGAAGCACTCTGATCCACCAAAGCAAAGCCGGCGCCGTTGACGTCGCTGCTCTGCGAGATGTTCGTGGTGCTGCCGGAATCGTTGCCGATGGCGCTAGCCGAACCGGTCCAAATTTCAGCACTGCCGTTCGAGTTCGTCGAAGCGACAGCATCGTTGCTCGCAACCATGTCCTCAGCGTCTGGGAAGGCGCTGTTCGGCAAGCGGGCCGACTGCGTAGCAGTCGACGAGTTGCGCGAAACGTTTCCGATTGCGATGTTGCCACCGGTGTTGGCCAGGGCCAGACCGATGCTTCCTGCAACGGCAGACTGATCGACGAGGGCAAAGCCCGTGCCGGTCAGACCAGCCGACTGAACCACGTTCGTGTGTGAACGTGTGCCAACAGCAGAAGCGTTACCGCTGCGGATCGACGCCGAGCCATTGCTCTTCGTCTTGGCCGAACCGAAGTTGGCCGCCACAGTGTCCGAGGTGGTGCCGAAAAGCACCGCTGCGAACTGACCGATAACGCCGACCGTCACTGCGAGGTTGCCCACCGCAAGGTTCAGGCCAGTGTTGGCGACGGCAAGGCCGATGTTGGCAGAGATAGCCGACTGATCACTAAGCAGGAAGCCCTTGGCGCCATCGGCGCTAACGGTCTGCGAAATGTTCGTCGTGGCTGCGCTACCAACAGCAGAAGCATTGCCGGTGGTGATGCTGGCGGTGCCGTCACTGTCCGTGGCGGCGTCACCGAAGTTGCTTGCAACTGCATCCCCGTTGGCCGGGGTGACGATGGCGACCTGATTGACAACGGTCTCGTTGCGGCTGGCGTTGCCAATCGCAATGTTGAGGCCGGTGTTCGAGATACCAACGCCGAAATCGGCTGTCGCGACGTTCTGATCACTCAGGACCATGTCGGCACCATTGGTGTCGACGGTCTGAGCAATGTTGGTCGTGCCAGCCGAGTCGTTGCCGATCGAGTCGGCATTTCCGGTGGTGATGGAGCCCGAGCCATTGCTCGAGGTCGCAACGTCACCGAAGTTGGATGCAACTGAGTCGCCAGCGTTGTTCGTGGCCTTCGCGAATTGATGAGCAATTGCGACGTTACGGGACACGTTGCCGACGGCAAGGTTAAGTCCGGTGTTGGCGATGCCGATACCAGCGTTCAGGACGAGCGCGTTCTGATCAGGCAGCACGAGGCCACCCGTCATGTTCGCGTTGACCGTCTGAGAGACGTTCGTCGTGGACTGGTTACCAGTAGCACCAGCATTCCCGGTGGTGACCGAGGCGGAACCATTGCTGGTGTTCGCCGCGGAGCCGAAGTTGGCAGCGACGTTGTCGTCACCGCTAAGTCCGGCATTGTTGGAAACGGCACGCTGACGCTGCATGAGGGCGAGATTGCGTGAGGCATTGCCCACGGCAATGTTCCCGCCGGTGTTTGCAGCCGCGATACCAAAGTTGACTACAGCGGCGTTCTGGTCCGAGAGCACGAGGGCATGACCCGTTGTGTTCACGTTGAGCGCCTGGGTGAGATTGGTAGTGGAGCGATTTCCGGCAGCGTTAGCGGCGCCAGTGTTGATGCTGGCGGAGCCGTTGCTGTCGTTGCTGACGATGGCGTCATTAGAAGCGACGTTGTCGTCAGCCGGTGGACCAGCGCCTGAAACAGCACCTTGGATGGCGCGACTTGTCGAAGGAGACAAGTTGCCGACCGCGGTGTTCAGACCAGTGTTGGCGATGCCGATACCAACGTTCGCAGCAGCCGCGTTCTGATCAGTCAGAACGATGACGCCCATGGCGCCTGGTGCATTGATGTTGGTGACCTGGGTGACGTTGTTTGTTGCGACGTTCCCAACTGCAGTTGCGTCGCCGGTAATGATTCCGGCGGAGCCGTCTGAGTTGTTCGACAGGGCACCGGTGTTAGCCGCTACCGAGTCGCCGCCGCCAGTGTTCGTCGAATTGCTGAACTGCTTTGACACAGCTCCGTTCGTCGAGGCGTTACCCACAGCGACGTTGCCACCAGTGTTCGCGACGGCAATGCCGACGTTCACGATGGTGGCGTTTTGATCGCCTAGGACAACTACACCGAGACAGTGGTCGCAGTTGATGTCGTTGGACTGGTTGATGGTGTTGTTCGACGTCGATCCTGTTGCTGTCGCGTCGCCCGTCACAATGCGGGCATCGCCACCTGAATCGTTACGAACCGTCGCATCATTCGTCGCAACGCTGTCACCGTTAGCGCCGGTGGCGTTCCCGTTTTGCTGTGCAAACGCGTTGTTGGTGGATCCGTTGCCGACTGCCACATTGCCGCCCGTATTTGCGAACGCTGCGCCACCGTTGAAGATGGTTGCGTTCTGGTCGGTAATGGACACGACACCGTTATGACCCGAAACAACGGTCTGCTGGGTGTTGTTCGTCGCAGAGTTACCCGTCGATGTGGCGTCACCAGTTGTAATGCTGGCGCTGCCGTTCGACGAGTTCCCGGAATTCGTTGAATTCGCGGACACTGCGTCGTCGCCACCAGTGGCACTCTTCGCCTGCTGGTTGCTATTAGCTCCGTTCGTCGAACCATTGCCTGCCCCTACGTTCGCACCCGTGTTCGCGCCAGCTGCGCCTGCGTTAGCAGTCGTCGCGGCTTGATCATCAGCCGCTGCGGTTCCACCGAAAAGTAGAACGAACAGCATGACTGCTGAGGAGAACAGGACGGCAATGGCTCCACTTTTGGAGCCGGTCCTCTCTTTGCTCGTAACCAATTTCTCACCTCCTTTCGATTAGCTAGTTATTGGATAGGTAGGTGATACGCACCGCGACGAAGAACGCCACGATGTTGGTGCGGGGTGCCCGGTGCATTGTCACCAGGAAGGGAGGGAGACAGATCGCCCTCGCCCCACGTCGCCCCTGCTGTTCAGAGGGTGCGCACGTCGGCTCTGATGGTTTACTGGCGCAACGCAGTGGCGTCAAACACCATCGGCGCACCAAAGGTGACGAAACGCGTCAACAGGCCCGAAAAACGGCCTCAACCAGAGCTATAGATGAGGTTGAGGGTTCACAAATCGTGGTCGGGTTGAGGGTTTTTCGCTACTCCGAGCGTTTCTCGGTCACGTCGATGCTGATCACCGAATACCGCAGAGCGGGAACGTTGACGTCCTCGCCGGCGGCGGCGTTGATCTTGTCGAGGGTGGCGAAGCCCTTCTTGACCTGACCGAACAGGGGGAAGGTCGGGTTGAGTGTGTGGCCGCCGTCGCCCGTGATGAACAGGATCTGACTCCCGTTGGCGTCGGCCGCCTCGTGCGCGAACAACAGGGCGCCCTTGACGTAGAGCGAGCTCGAGGCGGGGAGGCCGTCGTCGGGGAATTCGTAGCCCGGACCGGTCACGCCGGGGGCCACCGGGTCGCCGGTCTGGGCGAACGTGTTGGTCAGCACCCGGTGGAACGGCAGCCCGTCGTAGAAGTGGTAGCGGGCCAGGAAGATGAAGTTGTTGGCGGCGTTGAACGCGCGGCTGGGATAGATCTCCACCGTCAGGGGCCCGGCGCTGGTTTTGATCTCGGCCACGTAGGTCCGGGCGGCGTCGATGCAGCGGCGGGGCGCGGCGTTGAAATACACCTGGCGCTTCGACGATCCGTCGGCGCGGGGGCAGCCGGCCTGGCCCTGGACGACGGTGGTGGGGGTCTTGTCCTTGTCGTCGTCGTTGCGTGGGTTCGTGCCAAGGAAGCCGAACACGAACAGGATGGCGACCAGAGCAATGCTGGCCACGTAGGTGAGCCCGCGGCGCTGCTTGCGCGTGGCGTTGGCAACTCGGGCCTGCCGCTGGAGCGCCTGGCGCTCCTGCTTCGAGACAGTCGTGCGGCGGGACTTCGAACTGGGCATCGGGAGGAAAAGTAACCGCACGCGCTGAGGGCGACCGAGTCATCGGCCGCCCTCAATCGCGTTCGCTCTCCTACCGGGACACCTTCACCACTTGGGTGTCGGTGTTCACTGCCGTGTTGCCCGTCGCCGTGCCACCGATGGCGGTGGCCACGCCTACGTTGTGCGTGGTGCTCGTCTGACCGACCGTGACGTCGTCGTCACCCACGTGGACAACGGCGATCTGGGTCACGTCGGTGGTGGATGTGTTGCCGACCGCCGTGGCGTTGCGGTCGGTGCCTGTTGCGGAGGCAACGCCCACGTTGGCGACATTTGTCGTCTGCGACACGTGCGCATCACCGGAGCCTTCGATGACCACCACGGCAATCTGGGTGACGTTGGTCGTGGAGTCGTTGCCGACCGCCGTGGCGTTGCCGGCGCCGTTGCTAGCGGCCTGGGCCACGCCGACGTTGTCGACCTGCGCCTCCTGCTCCACCGTCGCCGACCCACTTCCCCGCTGCACCACGACGCTCACCTGTGTAATGGAGGTATCAGCCGTGTTGCCCGTGGCCGTTGCCGACCCCACGCCGTGCCCGTCCGCCGTCGCAACTCCCACGTTGTGGACCGTGGCGCTTTGCGACTGCGACGAGATGACGACCGAGGTGCCGAACTGACTCCGGACAACCGCGACCTGCGTGGTCGTGTTGCGGGCGTCGTTGCCGAGCGCTGTGGCCGTGCTCGGCGGTGGGCCGCGCACCGGCGAGTTGCGCATGCGCTCGGCGATGCGCTGATCGGCCAACTCGGCGACCTCGTGGGGGTACCAGGTGTCACTGGCGGTGACGGCGGCGACCGAACCCGGAGGCGTGGCCGTCAGCGCCGGCGCGGCGGAGATCGTTACCGCCGAAGGCGGCGCGGGCGCGGGTGCCGGGGCGTCACTTGGCGGGGCGTCTACCGGCGCCGCCGTCAACGGCGGAATCGACAGCTGCGGAACCACAACCTTCGTTCTGGTCTCACGAATGAGCTGTTTCGGGTTGGTTGGTGCGACCAGAACGCTGCGGACCACCTCGCGTACCGGGGCGACCACGTCGGCCACCACCGGCGGGAGTGCGGCCTCGACCGCCTCGAGCGACAGGACGTCGAGCTTTGGGTGCACGCCACCGTCACCGGTCGGCTTTGCTTTCGAGGCGGCGACCGCCGCGCCGACCTCGGCGATCTGCTCCCGGGCGGCCGCCGCAACCGGATCGACGGCGGTCGTGGTCGTGCTTGCCTGTGGATGAGTGTCCACGGGACGCTCGTCCACAGGCTCGGCTGCAGCGTCGTGGGAACTCAGCGCGATCGCAGCAACGACCCCCGCTGCCGCCACCGCCGCCGAGCGCAACCGCACGTTGCGACCGTATCCCTCTAGAGCGCGAGTGTCAGCGACCTCAGAGTTGGGCGACCTGGACAGGTGTGCCGCGGCCGCGCTCGCACCACCAGCCGCGCCCGGGCGGACCGGCGCGCAACTCCGCTGGCGGATGGAACCCGACCCGTTCACCGGCGACCATGCGATCGCTCGTGGCGTCGAGCGCCAGCAAGAGGCCGGGGCACGGTCGGCGCATGAGCCAGTGGCCGTAGCCGAGGGCGTGCAGGTCGGCCTGGTCGAACGAAGCCACGAGGACGTGGCCGCCGGCCCGCAAAGCGTCGGCCAACTCGGCGTCGTTGAGCCACGGGTGCAGTGCGCCGGCTCGAACAGCATCGTCGACCAGGAGCAAGGACGGCGCGTTGGCGACGGACCAGTCCGACGCGGTGCGGCCGCCGATGCGCACCGTCGACCGGCCGCCCGCGTACGTGCGCTCGAGCGTGTCGAGCGCCGTCGACCGGCCGCTGCCAGCCCTCCCGATCACGACGACGAGCGGGCCGACACGATCGAGATCGATGGCGAGCGACGACAGCACGTCGTCTCCACCGAGCCCTATGAGTGCCCGCTCGCCCGTGAGCGGCGCCAGCGAAGCGACGTCGACGCGGTTCGGCATCGGACCAACGTGTCCGCCGGCTGGCGCGCCGCGCTCGGGTGACTGCGGAAGGCCGACCTGGACGTCATCGCCGTCGGGCAGCGCAACGGCGCGGCCGGGGAGTGCGATGCTTCGCCGCGGCAGACCGGCGGCGGTCACGAGCGACGGGTCCTCGACGGGCAAGACGAGTCGGAGCCCACCGAGTTGCGGGCCGCCGGAAATGAGCGAGACGGGATCGACGGTTACCGCTGCGAAGACGCCGCGTCGCGGCCCGTTCTGCAGCGCGTCGGACAGTTCCGTGGCGAGTGCCCCGCCGTCGAGATCGCGCAGGTCGCGCAGCAATGCATCCAGCCGGTCGACGAGGACCAGCCGCGTCGTGCCGTCGATGCCGTCGCCGCTCAGCCAGCGAAGCGTGCGTCGCAGGTGCTCGAAGTCGCGGTACGCGACCACACCGCCGTCGCCCGCGGCGCCGGACAGGACGTCGAGGCCTCCGGACCAGTCGATGGCGTGCACGACGACCGGGTGCGCAACATCGGTCTGGTGACGGGCGGCCTCGGCGATCGCCAGCAGAGCCGTAGTCCGGCCCGAGCGCGGACCACCGACGATGGTGCACGATCCAACCCGGTGCGGTTCGAAGGCCAGCGGCGGAGCCGACGGCACGCCGGGCCGATCGCGTTGCGCCAGAACCAAGCCGCCCGACGTCCACGCCGATTGCGCGCCCGGCAACGCACTGCGCTGTACGCGGCTCGGCAGCGAAGGTCCGAGAAGCTCTGCAACGTCGTACTCGTCGGCGGTCGCGGCGATCGCCACGGCTTCGACAATCGCATCGAACAGTTCGGCGGGCAGTTCGAGGTTCGGCGCCGCTCGACCGGCGGCGACGTCGATCAGGTCTCGCACGATCACCGACTGCTGCGCGGTTTCGGTGACCATCGTCGGCCCACGGCTCAGCGCCACCTGCGCGATCCGCGTCCGGTCACCATCGGAGACGACGACGCGACCGGGTTGCACCAGCTGCGCCGCATCGGTGGTGCCGAGCACGGCAACGCTCTCGGCGGGCTCAGCAACGCGCAGACAGAGCCGGACGCCGACATTCTGGCGGATCTCGGAGGTCACGTCGACCGATGGCGATTGGGTCGCTAGTACGAGGTGAACACCTTTCGATCGACCCTGCGCGGCGATGCGAAGCAGCGCAGCGACGCGCGTACCGGCGGCGTCCTCCCGGCGGAACTGGCCGAACTCATCGGCGACCACGACAAGACGCGGCAGCGGAAAGCCGGTCTTGGCGACGTAGTCCGCGCGATCGGTGGCGCGTGCCGCGGCAAACAGTTCGTCGCGGCGCGCCAACTCACGCGTCAAGGCGGCGATGGCGCGGTCGACCTCTGCCGGCTCGCGGTCGCTCACTGCTCCAACGCAGTGCGGCAAACGCGTCAGGCCCGCGAGTTCGTTCCCGCCCTTGAAGTCGATCACCATGACGTTGACCGACGCCGGGGAGTAGTTGGCGGCCAGACCGAGAACGAGCGTTTCGAGCAGCCGCGTTTTCCCGGCGCCGGTCGTGCCAGCGACCAACATGTGGCTCGACGCGCCTTCGAGGGTGACGGCGACCGGACCCGCTTCGTCGGCACCGATGACCGCGACCAATGTGTCGGAGGGACGCCTCCAGCCGCGGGCGATCGCCAGGGCGTCGGTTGCGCCGGAGATCACGTCGGGCAGCCGCACTCGTGCGGGAACCGCGAGGCCACTCCGGCCTTGGCTACCGAGCGCCGCCAGGTGCATGGCGAAGGAGAGAACCGTCGCCGGCGGGTCGTCCAGCACGTCCGCCAAGACGTCAGCGTGCGACGCGTCGGTTCCATCGATGGCGACGCGGTTCGGAGCGATGGCGGTGACGAGCGTGCCGGCGTCGCGACGCCCCACGCCGGCTGCCTCGGAACGGAGCAGCAGCACGTCTCCGGGACCCGACCCAGGCACGCGGCAACGATCCAACACCAGTAGACGACGCTGCCGCTCGGGCGTCGGCAACCCCTGAGCCGCCGCCGCCGATGTGAGGACGACCCGTGATCGGGAGTGCGGCAAGAGAGCGGTCCAAGCCCAGCGGTCGACGTCGTCGCTCACCACGAGGAGCTCCACGTCGTCAGGGCTGCACAGCACCACGGCCTGGACGACGAGCCAGTCGAAGAGGTCGTCGAGAAACGACTCCGGTCCGGCGACGGTGACCGATGCGTGTCCGAGCGCGACTATCGCCGGAGTGAGGTGCGCGGCGCCGGCACCCGCCAGCGCGCGTCGGTCAACCTCATCGGCGCGAACCGAGACGGCGTCGTCGAGGGTGACAAGGCCGACCCGCAGCATCAGATCGCTCGGAGCCAGCGACCACAGGCTCGGACTCCGACGTTCGGCGAACCCGAGCAGCGTCGCCGGGTCAGGACACCTCGCCCGTGCCGACCGCGCGAGCGATGAAGCTTCAACCCGCATCTCTTCGGCGAATTCTCGGAGCTCATCGGCGTGCGCGTTCGCGGCTCGCCGTTCGGATCGCTGTCCGAGCAGGCGATCCGCGCCCAACCCGGCCAGCAACGCCGCGGGCGTTGCTGCGATCGCCAGAATCGTCGGCGCGCCGCCAGCGGCGGCGGCGAGGGCCAGCGCGCCCGCGCTCGGCACGAGATACGGCATCGACGAGCGACGAGGAGGGCTCGTGTCGCGCGGGACAACGTCGCGAGCTTCGCTACGACGATGCGTCGTCGATACTGGCTCGGCGCCACCTGAGATCGTTACGACGCTGTCACCGAGTTGGACCGCCCCGTGCGCGGGTACCTCCACAATCTCGTTCTGATCGATCCGTCGCCCGTCGATGAACGTGCCGTGCCGTGAACCGAGGTCTCGCACCGTGAATCCGTCGCCCGTCCAACACAGTTCGGCGTGTCGGCGCGAGACGGTGTTCGAGTGAAGGACGAAGCCCGCCTCGTCGCTGCGGCCGACGACGATGGGGCGCTCGGTCACTCGTTGGCGCCGACCCGCCTCGGCGCCGCCGACTACGCGCAGTTCAGGACCGAGACGCTTCCAGTCGCCAGCGAGCGTCTCGCCGAGTTGCAAGGTGTCGCCCGCGCAAACGCCGGCGTCGCCGAGCGTTGCTGCGGGATCGAGCCGCTCTCCGAGTCGAGCCACGGAGGTAGACGGTGAGCCACCGGCGGCGGCCACGAGGTCGCCGACGCGGGTTTGCTCCGACACCGTGGCCACGACCGGTCGCGACTCGCCGTCGGTCACGATCATCAGCGCCACGTCGAAGGTGGTCACACGGTCACGTCCCGGGGAGGAGGAGGCGGTGCCTCCTCCTCGATGATGGTCGTCACGGTGGTCTCGGGCTTACGAATCCGCGTCGTCGGGCGCGTCGTCTTGACGCGGGGCGCGACGACGGTCACGGGCGCGTCCGCGTGCAGGTCACCCACGACCACGCGCACGACCGCTTGTCCTGGCGCGAGCGCGACAACGCCCTGACCGTCCAACCGCACCACGCCTCCGCTCCCGATCAGTTCGATGCGAGCGTCTCGCAGGAGCTCCGGTGGCGCGGACTCGCCCTTGGGCGTGCGTCCGTCGATCCTCACGTCGGATCGTTCGCCGACGGTCAACGACGACGCCGCGAGCTCGATCACAACCTGGGCGAGCGTGGGCGCGTCGCTCAGCGCCAGCGCATGCCGTTCAATCGCAATGTGTCGATCGCGGACGAGCTGCGACAGAACGCCACGATCATCGGACTCGTCGGGAACCGATAGACGGAAGGCAACTATGTGGTGCGCGTGGGGAGCGAGCGGAGGCACGGCGAAACGGACGAGAACCGAACCGTCCTGCTGGCGCTCGACAGGGCCGTCGTAGTCGATCAGCGCCAACGTGCCGTCGCGCACCGCGCTGGTCGGGAACAGCTCGGGGATCACCGTCGCCGCGGTCGTCGCCGACGAAGGATTCGAGATATCGAGACGGCCCGTGAGAATGCCGGAGCGCAGGCGCCACTGGTACTGCGTCGGGACGACATCGGCCGACTCAGGCGGCATCGGCGTTAGCGACCGTGTCGCTCCGACGATCGGTGTGCTGTTGTCGAACCAAGTGAGACGGTCACGTCCACCGAGCCACGCGAGTCCACCCACGACCAGAAGCACGGAGAGCGTCGCCGCGAGGCTGCGGGCGACCGTGGGTCGGCGCTCGTAGTCGGGCTGCGGACGCGTCAGGGTGCCGCGGCCGCGTGCGGTCGTCTTGCGTCCGCTCGGACGGCGAATGGCGGCGACGGGAGTGACAGCTAGTTCACGCGCCGAGGCTGCCTCCGCAGCATCCCGCGCGGAGTCCAACAAGGCTCGCGCGGCGCGCGCCGACTCCGGACGATCGGAGGGACGGGGAGCGAGCAACGCGGCGACGACGTTCCAGATCGCGTCGGGAACATCCGGTGGACGGTCCGGTCCCTCTGTACGCAACCGACCGATCGCCTGATAGGTCGTGGAGGCATCGGCGTGCGGCGGCGCGCCGAACAGACCTTCGTAGAGGACATAGCCGAGTGCCCACAGGTCCGCCGGCGGGGACGGGAGCGCGCCGTCGTGCACTTCCGGCGCGATATAGAGGTCAGTGCCCAACACAGACCCGGTACTGCGCGTCCGATCGACCGGCCGCGCGATGCCGAGGTCGCCGAGTCGACCGCGCAGCTCGCCGTCGACGCGCTCGAGCATCACGTTCTCTGGCTTGATGTCGCGGTGCACCAGCCCGACGGAGTGCAGCGTTTCGAGCGCCGCGAGCACGTCGTCGGCGATCTGCACCATCTCGATGGGCGACGGTGCGTCGGCGCCGCGCAACACCGTTCGTAAGTCGCCCTCCGACGCGAGATCCATCACAAGGCCGACGACACCGCGGCGCTCGTCGACAATCCGGTCGTGCACTGCCAGCAGGCGTGGGTGATCAATGCTGGAGACTTCGGCTTCAGCTTCGGCGCGTTCGCGGAAGCTCCGCAAAGGCAAGACCTTTACGGCAATGCGCTCGCCCGTCCGACCTTTGCGCGCGGCGAACACTTCAGCGGTTGCGCCCGCAGCGAACGGCTTATCGTCCACCCGGTAAGGCCCCAACTTCCACACCACTCGCTGGCGACTCTATGACCAACCAAGTTGGTGCGCCATGGGGAACTAATGAAGGAAGGCGTTGAGCCGTTCGGTCAGCACCGGCAGCTCGGTTCCCGCGGCAGCGGCGAGTCCCGAGCGGGCAACCTCGGTGGCTTTCGCGTCGTCGCCCGACGCGCCGCGGCGGCGGTACATGTTCGCCAGCTGCACGTGGCCGCGGACGAGTTGGCGGATGCCGTCGGTGCGGCGGTCGGCTTCGAAGCCGGCACGGAAGTGGGCCTCGGCCTTGTCCCACTGTTCGAGCAGTCCGGCGAGCACACCGAGTAGGCGCTGCACCGACCCGTAGGCGTCGGCCGCCCAGCCGACCGTGACCCAACGATGGCCGAAAGGAGACAGGACGTCGTACGCGATCTGCAGTTGCGCGTTGTGATCGCCCAGCAACTCCCACGCGTCGATCGTGACGGCGAGGCCGATGGCCCAGTTGCCGTCGCGGCGGAAGTTGTCGACGCCGTGGTGGATGAACAGGTCGAGCTCGGTGGCGGCGGCGTCGAGCTCGCCGCGCTCGGCCAGGCTGAGCGCCAGTCCGCCGCGCCACGCGGGTGCCAACGGGTACTGGGCGATCAGCCCGCGGATGCTGTCCTCGACTTCGATGGTGCGGCCCTGCTCGCGACGAATGGCGAACAGCTGGATGCCGAACATCTGCAAGGCGTTCTCCATGTCGCTGCCGGAGCCGATCGTGAGCGCCTCGGTGGCAAGCGCTTCGCCGAGCGCAATTTCGCCGCGCATAGTCGCGCGGGTCGACTTCCACATCGGCACGTACCACGCGTACATCGGGACGTGCACGCGCGTCGCCAGCTCCTCACCGGCTTCGAGCTCGCGATCGAACTCATCAAGAGTGCCGAGCTCGATGAGATTCCACATCAGCACGCGACGGGCGTTGTGGATCGCCGCGGCGTCGTGTGCCTGTTCGCCGAGCGCGATCGCCTCGCGGGTCTTGGCCGCCCACACCTCCGGCTCCGACAGCGGGTTGTAGCTGGCGAAGAAGCTCAGGGCGACGGCGAGCGCGCCCGGGTCGCCGAGTCGACGCGCCATGGCGAGGCTTTCCTCCTGCAGCGCCGTGACGCGGGCCGGCACGCTGTCCTCGGCGAAGAAGGACTCCATCGAAAGCTTGGTGAGCAGCCGCACCCGCGTCGCGCTGTCCTCGATTGGCAGGCGCGCGAGCGCTTCTTCGAGCACCGCGATGCTTTCCGGGCGCACGGCGGCAACGATCCATTCGCCGACCCAGCCCATGGCGGCGCGCCCGAAGGCGTCACCGTCGCCGGTGGCGCGCGCCAGGTCGAGCGCGGCGGCGTAGGCGGCGCGGCCCGCCTCGCGATCGTCGGCGCGGTCGCGCGCATCGCCCAGCGCCAGCAACAACTCGGTGCGCTTGGCGAGGTCTGGCTGGTCGGCGAGATCGAGCGCTTGCAGCGTGCGCTCGAAATGCATGGCCGCTTCTTCGTAGGCGAGCTGTTCGAGGGCGCGCTCGCCGGCGAGCACGCCGTAGTGCACCGCCTTGTCGATCTCCGCTCCGGCGGCCTCGGCGAAGTGAAACGCCAGCAAGCTGAGCGGAGGCTCGGCGGAGGCGGCGTGCAGGCGTTCGATGGTGTCGGCGATGCGTCGGTGCATGCGGACGCGGCGCGCCGTGGACAACTCCTCGTACAGCGTCTCGCGCACTAGCGCGTGGGCGAAGTGGTAGCGGGCGACCGCACCGGGAATCTCGGTGACGAGCCGCGCCGACACCGCTTCGTCGAGCGCGGCGATGAGCCGGTCCTCGTCGAGCTCGGTGACGGCTTCGAGGACGTCGAGATCGAAGTCGCGTCCCGCCACCGCGGCCACAGCGAGGGCGGTGTTGGTCTCGTCGGACAGGCGGCTGAGCCGTCGACCGATCACTTCCTTCACGCCTTCGGGAATGCTCAGTTCGGTCGGCTCCAGCGTCGGCACGAAGCTGCCTTCGATGACGGAGACCGCCCCCGACTCGACGAGGTGCCGGAGGACCTCACCGATGAAGAACGGGTTGCCCTCGGTTTGGTCGAGCACCATCCGGGCGAATTCCTCCGGCGGCTCCTTCCCGGTGAGCAGGTCAATGAACTCCATCAGGTCGCGTTGCTGCAGCCCGTCAACGGCGAGCCGTTCGAACTGCACCATGCGGCGCAGGTCGGCGAGCGCCGCCGACAGCGGATGGCGACGGTCGAGGTCGGTGTCGCGGTACGTACCGACGACCAGCAGCCCGATGTCGGCCGGCGCCCGGAACAAATGATTGAGGAGGAGCAGCGACGGCTTGTCGGCCCAGTGCAGGTCGTCGAGCACGAGAACCACGGGGTTGGACTCGGTGAGCTTGCCGATCAAGTTGGTGACCGCTTCGAAGAGCCGGAAGCGCTCGCTCTCGGGTTCCGAGCGCATCGGCTCAGCGAGGCCGGGCAGGCGCTCGCGCAGGCCGGGCACGAGCAAGGACAGTTCGGGCGCGCCGGGGCCGAGCAGCGCTTCGAGTTGCGGCGCGTCGAGCCGGTCGATCACCTGGCCGAAGGCTTCGACGAAGGGTTGGTACGGCAGCAGCGTCTCTTCGTCGCAGTGGCCGAACAGCACCGTGGCGCCGTCTTCGTGGACCTTGTGGGCGAACTCGGCGGCGAGTCGCGTCTTGCCGATGCCGGGTTCGCCGGCGAGCATCGCCATGGCGCGGTGTCCGCCCTGGGCCTTCTTCCACTGGATGCGCAGCTCGTCGAGCAGAACGTCGCGTCCGACGAAGGGCAGCCGCTCGCCGGCGGTGAGCGCGGCGGGCAGCGGGGCGGCGTTGGACGTCTCGGGCTGCCACGCCACCTCCCACGCGGCCACGGGTTCGCTCAAGCCCTTGAGCGCGAGGTAGCCGGCGTCGTGCATGACGAACTCGTCGCGGGTGTCGACCATGGCGTGCACGAGGTCCGAGGCGAGGATCTGGCCACCGTCGGCGGAGTCGCACAAACGGCGCGCGACGACGACGGGTGTACCGAAGTAGTCGTCGCCCTCGCGGGAGGGTTCGCCGACGTGCAGGCCCACCCGCAGCGCGACGTCGGTGCCGATCGTGGTGCGCTGGATGTCGACGGCGCAGCGCAGCGCGTCGAGTGCGCTGCCGAAAACGATCATGAACCCGTCGCCCAGCGTCTTGACTTCTTCGCCCGCGTGTTCGGCGATCGCCGCGCGGATGGCGCCGAAGTGCTCGCGACGGATCTTCTCGGCTTGCTCTTCGCCCAGCTCGTCGAGCAGCTGGGTGCTATTCACCACGTCGGTGAACAGCACGGTCACGATTCCCCCCGTTACCACTGGGTGAAGGCTACGCCCATACGGCAACTACGTTGCTACGACCATGGGCACGTCCGGAGTCGAGCCGCAGGCGAGACGACCAAAAGAAGCAGCGGCTTTACTCGTCAGGCCGGCGGCCGGGCGAAGCAGCCTTCCGCGGTGGTGACATGAGCTCGCCGAAAACTCTCGTCCTCTTGCGGCACGGCGAGAGCACATGGAACCAGCAGAAGCTGTTCACGGGTTGGCAGGACCCCGACATCACCGAGCTCGGGCGCACCGAGGCCATCGAGGGCGGCAGGGCGCTCGCCGCTGAGGGCATTAACTGCGACGTCGCCTTCACCTCTCTATTGCGACGGGCAATCACCACCTGTCATCTGGCGCTGGACGCAGCCGACCGCGTGTGGATCCCCGTCCACCGCCACTGGCGCTTGAACGAGCGCCACTACGGCGCGCTCCAGGGTCTCAACAAAGACGAGACCGCCGCCAAACATGGGCCCGAGCAGTTCTTGCTGTGGCGCCGCAGCTACGACGTGCCCCCGCCACCCGTCGAGCTATCGAGCCCGCACCACCCCAGCCACGACGTGCGCTACGCCGATGTGCCGCCGGAGCTGTTGCCGGCGACCGAGTGCCTCAAAGACGTGCTCGAGCGCGTGCTGCCCTACTGGGACGACGCCATCGTCCCCGAGCTGCACGACGGCAAGACGGTGATGATCGCCGCCCACGGCAACTCACTGCGGGCGCTGGTCAAGCACCTGCTGGACATCAGCGACGACGACATCGAGAACCTCGAGATCCCCACCGGCAAGCCGTGGGTGTTCGAACTAAACGACGACTACTCCGTCAAGAGCGAGCGCTACCTCTGATCCCGTTCTGAGTAGGTCTTCTCCGGCTCTACCGGAGTAAACCTACTCGGAACGATGGCTAGACCGGCAGGGGCAGGGTGACGCCGTCGGCCGTGTAGGTCGTCTGGCGCACGCCGACGGCCTCGTTGAACTCGTCCAGCCACGGCGTGTGACGCGTCCGCGCGCGTCGCTCGGGCACGGTCTGGATCGTGACCGGGAAGGCGAGGCGCGGGCGATCGGTCGCGTTCGGGTTGGTCTGGTGCACCGTGGCCGGGTCGTGGAACGTGCAACCGCCCAGCGTCAGCGGACACGCCACGGGTTCGGCCAGCGAGTCGGTGTCGTCGAGCTGCAGCAGGTTCTGCGACGGATGGTCGTAGTGGTGATGCGGCAAGCACCCGTTGGCGTGTGAGCGCGGACGGAACTGCATCGCGCCCATGTCGACGTCGACGTCGTGCAATGGCAGCCACACATTCACGTTGCGGTAGTCGTAGTCCGGCGGCCAGAAGGCGATGTCCTGGTGCGGCGGCACGTTGCGGCCGCCGGGCGCCTTGCGGATCATGTGGCCCCACATCGTCAAGTCGCGGACGGCGACGTCCAGGAACGCCGCGGCGTAGCGCTTGGCGTTGCGGAGATAGGTCGTCTCGAGGAGCTGCGGAAAACGAATCTCGGGGTTGAAGAACTGCGTGAGCTTGCCTCGGAGCGCAGGATCGGTCCGCACGCCGGAACGGTCGAGCGGGCCCGGGCCTTCGAAGATGTGCTCGTAGATCTGCGTGAGCCACGCGATCTCTTCGTCGGTCGTGATGCGGTCGACCGCCAGGTACCCGTTGTCCCGGAAAAACTCGATCTCCTCGGCCGACGGGGTGACGGTGTAGTCGCTGGCGGGAGGCGGTCCGAAGGCTGGAGCACTCATACCGCCAATATTCACATACCGACGGTATTTGAAGCTAGTGCCTCTTCCGGTTCCATCAAGTAGCCGCGGGAGCGGACGGTCCGTATTACAAGGCCGACGCCGGACAGGCGGCGGCGGAGTCGCAGGACGTGGACGTCGAGGGCGTTGCGGCCGGCCGTGCCGTCGGGCCAGCCGGCGCGAGCGAGGGTTTCGCGGCCGACGACCGCACCGAAGCGGTCGACCAGCACGTCGGTGAGGCGGGACTCGACCGGCGGCAGCGACACCCAGGCGGTACCGAAGCGGAGCACACCGTCGTCATCAATAGTGGGAATCCTCGGTGAGTGACGGGCGGCCCGGCCCTCCAAGGCGGACAGACGGGCGCGCAGGTCGGCCTCGGGCGCGGGTACGCGGATCCAGTCTTCGAGGCAGCCGACCGGAGCCGGCGGCGCGGCGTCGTCCTCCACCAGCAGCAGCCGGGCGATGCCCGACTCGGTCAACTCGTCGCGGCGCGCGGCCTCCGCGGGCCACCGGAGCAGCACTACGTCCATAGTGCGGTCAATCTAGAAACCGACTGTTGCGAACAGATTTCGGCGTCGTGAAGCTGCGCAGTACCGCTAGGTTTGTTCCGAATCGGCCAGGGGAGGCGACAGTGGCGAAGGACACCAAGCTTGATCAACTTGCGCGAGTACGTCTGTTTTCGGCGTGTTCGAAGAAGGAACTGACGACGATCGGGCGCGCGTCCGACGAAGTCACGGTTCCCGACGGCGCTGTGTTGTGCAAGGAAGGCGACCCGGGACACGAGTTCTATCTCGTGCTGAAGGGCGGCGTGACCGTCAAGCGCAAGGGCAAGAAGCTCAATTCGCTCGGCCCCGGTCAGTACTTCGGCGAGCTCGCCCTGCTGCACCGCGGCCCCCGCAACGCCACGATCACGGCCGACGGCGAGACCACGTTGCTGGTCCTCGGCCAGCGCGAATTCTCCGGCGTGCTCGACAGCATCCCCGGCCTGGCCCACAAGCTGCTCGCCGCCATGGCGTCGCGGCTGGCCGAGGCTGACATGGGGTCGAACTAAGCAACCCTCGCGACTTTCTGCATCTGAGGGACGGGGGCGCGCCCTCAAACGCAGAAAGTCTCGCGGTAGTCACTAAGTTCACACGCATGGCGGCACCGTCTCCGAAGTCGCGTCGGATCCGACCCAGTCATGTCGCGCTCGCGCTGGGCGCGTTCTGGGCACTGCTCACCTACGCGCTGGGTATCTCGGGCGCGATCTTCGGGTTCCACGACGACTCCCCTGTCTCCCGTCCCGACTTCCTGAACGTTCCGTCGCCGGTCAAGGGCATCTTCTATGCCGTCGTCGGCACGATGTTCCTCGCCGTCGGCTACTTGTTCTCGCTGCGGGTGCAGAACTGGGAACGCGGTCAGCCCGACCGCCGCAAGACCACGCCGAAGAACGCGAAGCGTCGCCTCGAGGCGTTCCGCTCCGGCGTGTGGATGCGCACGCTGCTGCGCGACGGCGCCGCCGGGCTGATGCACAGCTTCATTTACTTCCCGTTCCTGGCGCTGTTCGCCGTCACCAACCTCGTCATCTTCAACGAGCAGGCGCCCGAGTCGCTCAAGTTCCTGCACGGCCGCGCCTACCAAGCCCTCGCCCTCGGCGCAGACATCGCCGGCGTGCTGTTCCTGTTCGGCATCGGCTGGGCGCTGGTGCGTCGTTACGTGCAGCGCGTGTACCGCGTCCGCATCAAGTCGCGGCCTGAAGACCTGATGATCCTCGGCACGTTCGCCGTCATTGGCGTCGGTGGGTTCTTGGTCGAGGCGTTCCGCATCGCGCTGATGGGACGCCCGTCGTTCGAGAAGTGGTCGATCGTCGGCTACCCGCTGTCGTACTGGGTCCAGGACAACACCCACATGGCCGGGTGGCACCAGACGTTTTGGATCCTGCACGCCCTCGCCTTCGTCGCCTTCCTGGCCATCTTGCCGACTACCAAGCTGCGCCACATGCTCACCTCGCCGGTGAACATGTACCTGTCGGATCGTGACCGTCCCAAGGGCGCCATGAAGCCGCTGCCGAACTTGACCGAGACCTCGCTCGAGTCCTTCGGCGCCAACGTGGTCGAAGACTTCACGTGGAAGCAGTTGCTCGACGTCGACGCCTGCACGGTGTGCGGCCGCTGCACGAGCGTGTGCCCGGCGCACGCCACGGGCAAGCCACTGGACCCACGCGAGATCGTGTTGAAGGTCGGCCACGTGATGGCGGCCACCCACCCGTCGGGCTCGGTGTCGCCCGTCGTCGGCCAGGACGAAGAACTGACGGTGTCCACGTCGTCGGTGTTCGAGCGCATCTCCTCCGAAGAGATCTGGGCGTGCACCACGTGTAAGGCGTGCGACGACATCTGCCCCGTCAACATCGAGATCCTCGACAAGATCCTCGACATGCGGCGCTACCTGTCGCTGATGGAGTCGGACTTCCCGAGCGAGCTCGGCAACATGTACCGGTCGCTGGAGAACCAGAAGAATCCATGGGGCATGAACCAGTCCGAGCGGGGCGACTGGGCGAAGTCGCTTCCCGGCGTCGCTGTCATCGACGGGTCGGCGCCCGCTGGAGCACGAGTACCTGTACTGGGTCGGCTGCGCCGGATCATTCGACGACAAGAACAAGAAGGTCACGATCGCCACGGCGAAGTTGCTGCAGCGCGCCGGGATCGACTTCGCCATCCTCGGCCCGAACGAGCAGTGCACCGGCGACCCGGCTCGGCGCTCGGGTAACGAGTACCTGTTCCAGATGCTGGCCGGCGAAAACGTCGAGTCGCTCAACGGTATGGGCGCGAAGAAAATCATCACGCAGTGCCCGCACTGCTTCAACACGCTGGCCAACGAGTACCCGCAGCTCGGCGGCAACTACGAAGTGGTGCACCACAGCCAGTTCCTCGAGCACCTCATCGATACCGGCCAGCTCGACATGTCCGACGCGTCGCTCGAGGAGCGGGTCGTGTACCACGACAGCTGCTACCTCGGTCGTCACAACGACGTGTACGAAGCGCCGCGTCGAGTCATCGGTTCGCTCAAGGGCGTTGACATCGTCGAAGCGCCGCGCAACGGCAACCGCGGCATGTGCTGCGGCGCTGGCGGCGCCCGCATGTGGATGGAAGAGCACGTCGGCACGAAGGTCAACACCGAACGCAGCCGCGAGTTGTTGGCGACGGGCGCGTCACGCGTCGCTACGGCGTGCCCGTTCTGTTACATCATGATTGACGACGGCGTGAAGGAACACGGCCGCGACGACGTCGTGGTCGCCGACATCTCGATTCACCTGCTCGACGCGTTGGAGCGCGGCGGATCGATCAGCTGAACTTCGAGTCCGTCCTTGCCGCCGCGCAAGCGGGCGGCGAGTGGGCGTTCTCGCAGCTGTTCTCGGAGTACCAACCGGCTCTGCTGCGCTACCTGCGCAGCCGCTCTGGTGAGGCGGCGGATGACATCGCGTCGGAAACCTGGATCGCCGCAGCGCGCGGTCTGCACGGGTTCGAAGGTGACGGCGACGCCTTCCGGGCCTGGCTGTTCACCATCGCTCGCAACCGGCTGATCGACGAACAGCGCAAGACCAAGCGTCGGCCGGCTCTCCCGCGCGAGGAACACAGTGCCTCACCCGAGGCGACGGTGGTCGCGGCTGCCGCCGGAGAAGAGGCCGCCCGCCGCGTTGTGGCGCTACTCCCCGCTGACCAGGCGGACGTGATCCTGCTGCGAGTCGTCGGCGGCATGACTGTGGAAGAAGTGGCCACGATCATCGGCAAGCGACCAGGCACGGTTCGGGTGCTGCAGAGCCGCGGCCTCAAACGGCTCCAGAAATATCTGTAACGCAATGCCGAGCATGAGCGTTGAAGGAGGTGAGATGTTCGACGGACTGAGCCCCGAGGTCGCCGCGCTGCTGAACGCAGCCGCATCAGACCTGCCGAGCGCGCAACCAGATGCCGGGCTGCTGCACGCGATGGCCGAGGCAGTCGACGTCGGTGCCCTCACCTCCCCTTCCCCGACCCCACGGAGAAAGTCCATGCTCGGCAAAGTTCTCACCGCCAAGGCGTTCGCCATCGCCGGCGTCCTCGTTTTGACCGGCAGCGCGGCGTCCGCCGCCACGGGCAACCTTCCCGACCCAGCCCAAGATGTCGCGTCCGAGGCGATCAGCAGAGTCGGGCTTCACATCCCCAAGTCCGAAAAAGCTGAGCGGAAGGCGGAGCGGAAAGCGGAACGCAAGGCAGAAAAGACGGCCGATAACGCCGAGCCGGGCGACAAGG
Organism: uncultured Actinomycetes bacterium; assembly: GCA_963722185.1. Classification (GTDB taxonomy): domain Bacteria; phylum Actinomycetota; class Acidimicrobiia; order Acidimicrobiales; family JACCXE01; genus JACCXE01. The sequence continues at coordinate 285,567 of CAVRKD010000002.1, forward strand.
AACGCGCCGATAATCACGGCAAGGACGTCTCCGGCGTGGCCCGGGACAAGTCAGGCGACGGCGACGAGAACCACGGCTCTCGGGTGTGCACCGTCGCCAGCGCGGGCAAATGCAAGCCCGACAAGGACGAGACCACGGCGTCCACCGTGCAGAAGGCGCCGGGCGGAAACTCAGGCGAGCATCGTAAGGACGCGGAGCGCCGACCGGTCAAGTCCACGACTACGACGACGACCAGCACGACGGTCGCCCCGTAGGCGCAGCGCTACTCGCGGAAGTTCTCGAAGTAGCGCGACGGGGTCGGGCCGCGCTGGCCCTGATACTTCGAACCCGCGGACTTCGATCCGTACGGGTTGTCGGCGGGCGTGGTCATCTGCAGGAAGCTGACCTGGCCGATCTTCATGCCGGGATACAGCAGGATCGGCAGGTTGGCCACGTTCGCCAATTCGAGGGTGAGGTGGCCCTTGAAACCGGCATCCAAAAAGCCCGCGGTGCTGTGAATCAACAGTCCCAGCCGGCCCAGGCTCGATTTGCCCTCGATCCGCCCGACGAGGTCGTCCGGAAGACCGAACAACTCGAGCGTCGAACCAAGCACGAACTCGCCGGGGTGAAGCACGAAATGCTGGTCGTCCGGGACCTTGACCAGTTCGGTCAGATCCTCCTGGTCGGCCTTCACGTCGATCACCTGCATCGTGTGGTTCAGGAACACGCGGAACAGGTTGTCGAGACGCACGTCCACCGACGACGGTTGGATGCAGTCGTCGCCTAGCGGGTCGATGATGATGCGCCCGGCGGCGATCTCTTCACGAATGGTGCGGTCAGACAGGACCATTGGCCGACTCTAGGGGATGAGGACCACGCGGCCGACGGCCTGACGGCTCTCGATGAACGCGTGCGCCGCCGCCGCTTCGGCCAGCGGGAAGGTCCGGTCGACCAGCACGGTGAGCCGGCCGGCGGCGACGTCGTCGACCAGTCCTTGGATCATGGCGTTGGCCCGCGGGGTGGCGATCTCGGCGCCAAGGAACACGCCGGTGAGCGACTGGTTGTTCATGCCGAGCACCCCGGCGTTGAACGGCGTGAAGTCGCGACCGGCGCTGCCGACGGTGATCGCCCGCCCACGATAGGCAAGGCAGGCGACCGACTTTTGCAGCGTGGCGCCGCCGACAGAGTCGACGACGAGATCGACGCCGCGCCCACCGGCGAACTGGCGCACTTCGTCGACCCAACCGTCCTGGGAGTAGTCCACGGCGTGATCGAGGCCGAGCTTGAGCAACGGGTCGAGGCGTTCGAGCGACGACGCCGTGGCGATGACCGTCGCCCCGCCGCGCTTGGCGAGTTGGATGGCCGCCATGCCCACGCCGCCGGCGCCCGCCTGGATGAGCACGGTCTCGCCGGCCCGCATGCGACCGAACTCGAAGAGGCAGTCATCCGCGGTACCGAAGGCGACGGGCACACATGCGCAGGCCACGATGTCGGCGCCGTCGGGAATCGGCCACGTCACGATCGTCGGCACGGCGACGAGTTCGGCGTGGGATCCGTTGGCCATGGTGGCCACGACCCGGTCGCCGAGGGCGCGGTCGGTCACGCCCGCGCCGACTTCGACGATGGTGCCTGCCGCTTGATAGCCGACGACGTGCGGGTCAGCCGTCAGCGGTCCGCCGAGACGATTCAGGGTGTCGCCGCCTTCGATCGAGATCGCCTCGACTTTGATCAGCACGAAGCCGGGCCCGGCGACGGGATCGGGCACGTCCTCGTACTGCAGCACGTCGGGCGGACCATTGCGGTAATAGACGGCGGCCTTCATGGCACCGAGCCTACGAGGCAGACTTCAACCATGGGCTTGGAACATTTCGCCGCCACCGCGACAGCCGACGAAGTACTCGTGGCGCTGCAACGCGACGGCGCCTGCATCGTTGACGACGTGCTCGACGCGGCGACGCTAGATGTCATCCGCGCCGAACTCGAAGGACCCCTCGCGGCGACTTCGCCGGGTGTCGAGGAATTCAGCGGGCTGAACACGCGCCGCTTCGGGTCGTTGATCGAGCGGGCGCCGTCGACGCGGCCACTCGTCATGCATCCGTTGGTGCTGGCCGTGACTGGCAAGTTGCTCAGCCACGCCACCACGTTCCAGCTGCATCTCACGCAAGCGATCTGCATCGGACCGAACAGCCCCGCGCAGCTGATCCATCGCGACCAGTGGGCCTTCGACTTCTTCGAGTTCCCGTCGGGCTTCGACGTGCAGTGCAACACCATCTGGGCGATCGACGACTTCACGGAAGAGAACGGCGCGACGCGCGTGGTGGTCGGCTCCAACCACGGCGAAGACAAGCAGCGGCTCGGCCAAGAAGACACCGTGGGCGCGGTCATGCGCGCGGGTTCGGTCGTGCTTTACACGGGCAGCGTGTACCACGGCGGCGGCGCCAACACGACCGACGACCGGACGCGCATCGGGGTCAACATCACCTACAACCTCGGATGGCTGCGCCAAGAGGAGAACCAGTTCCTGGCGGTGTCGCGCGAATGCGCGGCCACTCTCGACGAGGACCTGCTGCGGTTGATGGGTTACCAGAAGGGCGCCTACGCGCTCGGCTACATCGACGACCTGCGCGACCCGATCGCCGTCGTGCGACCCGACCTGGCGCGCGGCGAAGGGTTCGCGACGGCCGCGCCCGCGAAGCTGGGCTGATGTACAAATAGGCGTCTACGTGATGTACGGTTTGGCCCGTGGACGTTGCTATCAGTGAGCTCCGAGCCAACCTGAGCGAATACGTGGACCGCGCCCGGAAAGGCAGGGACGTCATCGTGACCGAGCGCGGCGTGCCGGTGGCCCGGCTTGTGGCAATCGACTCAGCTCCTTTGATCGAGCGGCTCGAACGGGAGGGCGTGCTAACCCCGCCGTCGTCGCGCCGACCTCGAAAATCGGCGCGCGACCACCAGCGTGTGAGAAGCCGCGGCAGCGTTTCGGAACTAGTGGGCGAGCTCCGGCGCTGAGGTGACAATCGCGTACTTCGACAGCAGCGCGTTCGTGAAGCTGCTGGTAGCCGAGGACGGAAGCGACCTGGCTGCCGAACTGTGGGATGACGCCGACACGGTGGTCACCAGCCGCCTCGCCTACCCCGAGGTCGCCGCCGCGTTGTCGGCCGCTCGTCGCGACAGTCGGCTGGCCGCGGCGGCCGAAACCAAGGCACGCCGCGACTGGAATCAATTCTGGGGCGACACGCGGGTCGTCGAACTCACGGGCGGCGTCGCATCCGACGCGGCGGCGCTGACTCGCCGATTCACCCTCGGAGGCGCCGACGCCGTGCACCTCGCGAGCGCCCTCGTGGTGGCAGAGGTTGACCTCCTTGTTGCGTCGTGGGACCGACGACTCCGCGAGGCCGCCGCCAACGCCGGGCTCAACGTGGTGCCTGCATAAGCTGTCCCGCCACGCGGGTGTAGTTCAGAGGCAGAACATCAGCTTCCCAAGCTGAGAACGCGGGTTCGATTCCCGTCACCCGCTCCATCCATCCATCCATCCATCCAATCCAATGTTCCGCGCGACAATGGGTTTTCTGGGGGGCACCGTGGTTTGGCAGCGAATACTTGTATTGGCCGTAGTAGGTAGCATTTTCTGCTTGCTGGCGACGCCTGCTGCGCTTTCTGCGGCATCCGCCGAGTCGTACGTGGTGGTCGTAAAGACCGGCGTCGACCCAAACGCAGTCGTTGGCCGACTCGGCGTGTCGCCCGGTCACGTCTACACCGAAGGGCTCAGCGGGTTCTCGGCGGAGTTGTCGCCGGCACAAGTCGAGTCACTGCGCGCGAATCCGCTCGTGATCGGCATCCAGCCGAATCGACCGATCGTTTTGAGCACTCCGGCCGTGGAACACGTTGAGGCAAGCGGTCGCGCCCAGTTCGTCCCGAGCGGGGTCCGTTATATCCGAGCTCACCGAAGCGCCACGGCGGAAATCGACGGAATCGACGAGCGCGTCGACGCCGACATCGCCGTGCTGGATTCCGGAGTCGACCGTTCGCACTCCGACCTCAACGTGGCGGGGGGCTTCTCGTGCGTGCCGGATCGCACCGCGTTCGAGGATCAGGGCGGCCACGGCACCTATGTCGCCGGCGTCGCAGCAGCGCTAGACAACAACATTGGCGTTGTCGGCGTCGCCCCCGGCGCCCGCATCTGGTCCGTACGGGTTCTCAACGATGAAAACGCGAGTGATCTCGCCAGCATGCTGTGCGGCCTGAGTTGGATCATCGCCCACGCCGACACCATCGACGTCGCCAACCTCAGCATCGGCATTTTCGTGAACGTATCGGACACCAACTGCGGCATCGATCTCCCCGACACCCTCGATCCGATGCACACGTTGACGTGCGTCCTCGTCGCCCGCGGCGTCACCGTCACCGTTTCCGCGGGCAACGAATCCATGAGCGCGCTGCACTCCTTACCCGCTGCCTACCCAGAGGTGCTCACGGCATCTGCCCTCAGCGACTTCGACGGCAAATACAGCCGCTCGTCCACGAAGGCGCGGTGCTCCGCGGGATCACGCGACCGCGACGACAACTTCGCGTTCTATTCGAACTTCGGTCCGCCGGTCGACTTCATCGCCCCCGGGACCTGCATCTACAGCACGGCCCCAGGCAACAAGTACGGATACGTCAGCGGGACCAGTTTTTCTGCTCCGCACGCTGCGGGAGCAGCAGCACTGGTGAAAGCGAAGCAGCCCGACGCCACGCCCGCTGAAGTACGCGCCCGACTGACCGAAACCAGCCGCTCACTCGCATACCGCAACGATCCCGACGGCATCCGGGAACCCACGCTCGACGTCGCCGCGCTGTAGAGCACCAAGGCCCGCGGGTTGAACAAGGCACGATTCCCGAGGTCATTGTCGTGGGGCGGCCAACATCGCGGTGGCTGAAGGGTCGCGCATGTTGACGTCACACCCGCCAACGAGTTTGGTAACGCCCCACGACTTCGCCTCAGCTGGCAATACGCGACGGCCAGTGGAGGCCCCGGTCCTTAAGTCGTGGAGAACTTCACTCAAGGACGTCAGGACAGGCCGCCGTTGCGAGCCAAATCGAAACATGAGAACAAGCCTCCATCCATCCATCCAATCCATCCAGCTTGTTCTCAAGTTTTGGGGGCTCGCGGCATCTCAAGCTTCGCCAGCGGAACAACGATGTCGGCCGTCGATGGGTCCCAACCGCACTCTGCCGTTCGTTGAGTCGATGAGTTCGGCCACAACGTGCGAAGGACCAAGCGGTCAGGGACGCTCTCGGGGGACCGCCTGCGCTGGGCGCGCTCACCGATTTGACAAGGCCGTCTCTCACTAGGCTCACGGCGTGGGGATGGGGCTGGGAAATATGGCTGGAGTCGCGCGCAGCGTCGCGCTCCTGTTCAGCGACATCGAGGGTTCGACGCGGTTGTTACAAGACCTCGGCCCGTCCTTCGACACCGTACTCATGGAGCATCGCGCCATCATGCGGGATGCCTTTGCCCTCTTCGGGGGCGACGAACGCGGCACCGAGGGCGACTCGTTCTTCGTCGTGTTTCCGTCCGCGTCCGCCGCCGTCGGTGCCGCGCGGAAGGCCCAGCTCGGACTTTCCAGGCACACGTGGTCGAACGGCGCCCGAGTGAGGGTGCGCATGGGGGTCCATGTCGGCGAAGTGCGCGACGTCGCCGACGACCTCGTCGGCATGGCGATCCACCGAGGCGCGCGCATCGGTGCCGCCGCTCACGGCGGCCAAGTGCTCGTCTCTGCCGACGTCGTGCGCTCGATCGGCGACGCCGTCGAAGGAGTGGGTTGGCGTGGCCTCGGCAAGCACCAGCTCAAAGACGTGGGCGAGGTCGAGCTGTTCCAACTCGACGACGACGAGTTGCCGGGCGAGTTTCCCCCGCCGCGCGCCCAGGGTTCGACGCGCAACAACCTGCCGGCGCAAGCGAGTTCGTTCATCGGACGCGACCTCGAACTGTCGGCGATCACGGCGCGGCTCGCCGAAACACGTTTGTTGACGCTGACAGGTGCTGGCGGGGCGGGTAAGTCGCGGCTCGCGTTGCGCATCGGCGCCGACGCGACTGCGAGGTTCGCCGACGGCGTGTGGTTCATCGACCTCGCGCCAATCAACGAGCCGTCGCGTGCCGCGGTGGAGCAGGTCGTGGCCGGCGTCCTCGGCGTCTCCGAATCGCCGAACAGTGTGTTGTCGGCGCTCGCGCCCCGGGCGGCCCTCCTCGTCGTCGACAACTGCGAGCACGTCCTCGAGGCGGTGACGGACGTCGTGGAAGACGTGCTCCGGCACGCGGAGCACGTCATCGTGCTGTGTACGAGTCGCGAACCCCTGGGTGTCGCGGGCGAGGCCGTGTACCGCGTGCCGTCATTGGCCGACGACGACGCGATTCTGCTGTTCACGACGCGGGCCCAGGCCATCAACTCCGCGTTTACGGTCACCGACGCCAACCGCGCTTCCGTGGCCGATGTCGTGCGCCGCCTCGACGCCATCCCGCTGGCGCTTGAGCTCGCCGCAGCCCGCCTGGGCAGTCTCAGCGTCGAACAACTCGCCGAGCGACTCGACCAACGGTTCCGGCTGCTCTCGGGACGCGCCAGCGGTGCGATGGCGCGCCAGCGCACCCTGCAGGCAACCGTGGACTGGAGCTACGACTTGCTCGACGAGAGGGCCCAGGTCGTGCTGCGCCGCTGCGGCGTCTTCGTCGGAACCTTCGACCTCGAGGCCGCAGAGGCTGTCTGCCGTACCGACGACATCGACGAGTTCGACGTGCTCGATCTGATCGATCAGCTCGTGGCGAAATCGCTCGTGATGGCCGAATCCGTCAACGGAAATGGCCAGTACCGGCTGTTGGAGACCATCCGCCAGTACGCCCTCGACCGTCTCCTCGATGGCGGCGAACTTGATGGGGCGCGTGAGGCCCATCTCGATTGGATGACCGAACTCGCCGCGAGTGGCGTTCCCGCCGTCTACGAAGGAGTGGGCGAGCAGGCCTTCCTGGCTCGGCTCGACGCTGTCGGCGCCAACGTGCGCGCCGCGGTCGAGTGGGCGTTGAACGTGGGCCGGGTGCACGACTCGGCGACCATCGTGTTCGACGTCGTCCCGTGGTTCTTGACGCGCAGTCGGCTCGTCGACGGCGCCGAGCTTGCCGCGGCCGTTTGGTCCCACGATCCCTCGCCCGGGGACGCGGCGCTGCTGGCGTTCGCAACCTCGCTCACCCACGGAAACTTCGCGAACCCCGACCGCGAGATCCACGAACGCTGTATGCGCGCCGCCGCGGGTATCGCCGAGTCAGCGCGTCCGTGGGCGGCGGGTGGGCTTCAAGCGATACTCGCCACTGATCTGCTCCGCCTTGAAGGCACCGCCGCTGTGGCCGATGCGCTAGATCGCTGCGCGCCGGCGGTCGAACAGGCGCGACGCGACGGCTCGGAGTTCATGCTCGGGCTCAGCCTCCAACAGCTGTCGACCTGCCATTGGATGAACCAAGACCTGGACGCAGCAGCCAGCGTGATGTCCGAAGCGCTCGACCGCATGGAGCGGGCGCAACTAAGCGCCGGGATCTGTCGGATGCATACGGGTTCGGCCCGGATCGCATTGCGGAAGGGCGAGCTCGCCACGGCAGAGCGGCACGCCACGGATGCCTTGCGGATCGCGCGGGAGCGTTCAGATATAGGGGCCGTTATCAACGCCACAGAAGTGCTGGCGAGCATCGCCGCTACTCAGGGCGACGCCGAGACGGCGCGCGCCGTATCACTGAGCTCGCTCGTGGAAGTCGACGCTGTACGAGAGCCTCGGCGAATGGCCAGCACGAGGAATGAAGTGGCGTGGTACTCCCTCCTGCTCGGCGACACCGATGCGGCTCGCACGTTCGCCAGCGAGGCGCTCGAGCTCCTGGAGTCCGAAGACGTCTCTCGCCCGCTCATCGCGCACACGCTCGCGGCGGCCTTGCGCGAGCTTGGCGAGTTCGCCGAGGCCTGGTCGTTGCTCGTCGAGGTCGTCTCGGCGTCGGTCGGCGAGTACGAACTCTTGCTCGCCTCGGCCCTCGAAGAGATGGGCACGATCCGGCTCGCCCTCGGAGATGTCTCGGGCGGGGCGACGCTGCTTCGCTACGCCGAAGCCACACACGCTGCAGCGGGCACGCCGCCCGACGGACGCTGGAACATGATCGTCGAGTCCGGACGCACCGCTGTCGGCGAACTGTGGGAGGCCACGCAAATCCTGGACGCCGCCACTGCCCGCGACCTCGCGCTCGCGATGGAGCCGCCTCCGCAACAGGCGCCGCACCGCCACTAGCGCGCGCTGTGAAGCCGCCGCTAACGGGAGTGCCACGAGCGAGGTCGACGTGGCCATGGCCAGCACGGCGCCGGATGCTTGCCAGGGCGTCACGTTCCGGCTCACGTTCACGGGCTCGGCGGTGCCTGCACCCGGCGTGGTCGTACCCGACGCGGCGGCACCGGGAACGGCAAGGACCAGCGTTGTGGTCATGCGCGTCGCCGTGTGGATCGTCGCCGGAGCAGTCTCGGTGACGTTCTGGCGTTTCGCGGTCGCGCGCGCTCGCGCTCGACGCCTTGCGTTGAAGGTTGCCGGACTGCGCCCGCACCTGACTTTCGAAGGCGGCGGCCTGCCCCTTCTCCTCCTTTTGCAGCCGAAATCGCAGGCTGGGGCACAATGGCGTCGTGGTACCGGGGGAGCCAGCCAGCCGATCGCGCCTCCCGCTTGCGCGTCCCGTCCCGCTCGAGACCCAACGGCTCTTGATCCGGATCTCGGCCGCGCTGTGCCTTACCTCCGGCACGGGCGGGATGCTCGTCGGCGGTCTCGTCGGCGACGACCTGCGCAATGCGAGGGCGCACATCCTGGCGTCCGCGGCCGCGCAGGCGATGGGCCTCGGCTTCCTGCTCGCATCGGCCGCGTGGGAACGCTTGACGCGGTGGTTCGAAACGGTCGTCTACGTCGGTCTCGTCGGCAGCGTGGCCCTCGTTGCGACTGCGCAGTTCACGGCCGGGCCGCGGTTCGTGGTGGCCTCGGTCGTGTACGTCGAGCTGACTGCACTTGCGTTCTATTTGTTGCCGCGCGCGTACGCGTTCGGATTCATCGGACTCGTGGGTGTGGCGCATGGGTCCGTGCTCGCGGCCGACGGGAGCTACTCGACGCCCGCCGCCCAGTGGCTGTACCTGATGGGTGTCCTCGCCGCGGTCGGCCTGACCTTCAGCCAGCTGCTCAACCAAGGCGTCGACGAGTCGACCCAGCTCGGCCGGCTGCGTCGCTTCCTCGCCCCGCAGGTCGCCGACGCGCTGCTGGCATCGGGATCCGACGAGGTGCTCGAACCGCACCGGCGCCAGATCGCAGTGCTGTTCTGCGACCTTCGCGGCTTTACCCGATTCGCCACTAACCACGATCCCGAAGATGTCGTACAAGTTCTCGACGAGTACTACGCGACGGCGGGACACCGCCTGCGCGAAGCGACCGCCACCGTGGGCGCGTTCGCGGGCGACGGACTCATGGCGTATTTCAACGACCCCGTGCCTTGCGATGATCCTGCGGGCCGCGCGCTTCGCGTTGCGTGCGAGATCCAAAACGACCTTGAACACCTGGCGGAGGTGTGGGACCGACGCGGGTTCAGTCTCGGCCACGGCGTCGGTGTGGCGTTCGGGTACGCAACGCTCGGCGTGATCGGCTTCGAGGGCCGCAGCGACTACACACCGCTAGGACCGGTGGTCAACCTCGCGTCGCGGCTGAGTGACGCAGCCGAACACGGGGAGATTCTCGTCGACGTGCGCGCGTACGAAGCCGCTGGCACCGACCTGAGCGTCGATGAACGCAAGCTCGATCTCGCAGGCTTCCCGGAACCGGTGCATGTCTTCGTGTTGCGACCGGCCCCGACGACGATCTGAGCGCTCGAACGTGATCTAAGTTCGGTGGCGGTGTCGTTCCGCTTCTTCCTTGCGGCTCTGCTCGCGCTGACGAGCCTCTGGGTGTTGCTGCCGTACGCCGCCTACCCGCCGCGTCTCGTCGTCCTCGTGCACGACCAGATCGCCACGGTACGACCGGCGCGTCGTCGGCGTCTTTTCCGACGCCGCGCGGCCGACTCACCGGATCACTGACGCGCTTCGCGTCCTTGTTCCTTCTCGAGATCTGAGGTGAGTCCATGTTGTCCGATGTGTTGTTCGACGCGGCTTGGTCGCCGCGCCGCCCCAGCCTGGACTGGGTTCGATCGCTCTTGCCAGCCGTGCGTGCATATGCCAGCGATTCGGTCGATGAGAGCGATACCACGCGCGCGGTCATCAGCACGGCGGCACTGACCGTCGCTGCGGTGCAGCGAGTGCTCGGTGTCGAGTTGCACGACGAGCAGGTAATGGCGGGCATCGCGATGTGCGCGGGGTGGGGCGTGCAGATGCGCACCGGCGAAGGCAAGACCTTCGCCGCCATCCACCCGACCCTGTGCTTCGGCCGCCTCGGTGCCGGCGTGCACGTGATGACCGCCAATGACTACCTGGCGCGCCGCGACGCCGAATGGGCGGGCGCGGTGTTGCGGACGCTTGGCCTGTCTGTTGGCGTGACCGCTCCGGGCATGACGCGCCCCGAGGTGCGCGCCGCGTACGCGGCCGACGTGACGTACGGCGCCGAGCGCGACTTCGGCTTCGACTATCTCCGCGACGGATTGTGGCTGCCGGGCGACATGCCGGTCCAGCGCGGCCGGGTCGTGGCGCTCGTCGACGAGGCCGACGCCGTACTGCTCGACCAGGCCCGCACCCCGCTGGTGCTGAGCGCACCGACGGCTGCGGCGGCAACACTCGTCCACCGAGCTGATGCCGTAGTACGGAGCCTGCGGCCCGAGCACATCGAAGTCGACGCGCGCACCCGCACCGCGCAGCTTTCCGATGGCGGCATCACCGCGTGCGAAGACGCGCTCGGCGTCGCCGATCTGTTCACGGAGGCGACCGACTGGCCGCACCGCCTCGACATGGCGCTACGCGCCCGCGTCCTACTCGCCCGCGACCACGACTATGTCGTGCGCGACGGTCGCATCCACGTGGTCGACGAGCTGACCGGCCGGATCGTCCCCGGGCGCCAATGGGGTGACGGACTGCACCAAGCTCTCGAAGCGAAGGAGGGCTTGTCGCTGACCGACGAGCGCCGCGACATTGCCCGCATCTCGATCGGTTCGTACGTGGCCGGGTATCGCCGTGTCCTCGGCATGAGCGGCACCCTCGAAGCCGCTGAAGGCGAATTGGCCGACGCAGTGAACATGCGCGTGCTCACCATCCCGACGCACCGACCGGTGATTCGCGTCGACCAAGACGACGTCGCGTTTGCCGATCGAGAAACGAAACACGCCGCGGTCGCCGACGACGTCGCGGCACGCCACGCGGCGGGTCAACCGGTGCTCATTGGCACGCGTTCGATCCAGGAATCGTGGGCGTTCAGCTCCGAGTTAGAGGCCCGCGGGATCCGTCACGAGGTCCTGTCGGCCGAGCATCCCGAGCGCGAGGCCGCGATCATCGCTACGGCCGGCCGCGCCGGCGCCGTCACGGTGGCAACCCAGATGGCCGGCCGCGGTGTCGACATTCAACTCGAAGGCGACGGAGCCGGGCTGATGGTCTGGGGCCTCGGGCACCATCCGAACCGCCGCCTCGACCAGCAACTACGCGGGCGGGCAGGACGCCAAGGGGATCCGGGTATGTCTCGCTTCGCCACCGCCCCCGACGACGACGTTCCCGCCGACGACCAAGCCGCCGTCGAGTTCTACGAGGCCGCCACGCGTGCCGAGTTGCGTCGGTTCGCGCCGGCGCATGACCGCATGCGGGACGTTGTCGTCGAGTGGCGACGCCGGGCCCGCGGCGGCGACCTGGTCGCCCTGCTCGACGATGCGGTGGCGACCACGACGAACGAGGCGCGGCGCCGCCGTAGGCGAGCAGCCGTCGAGGAGGGGCGCCGCTCGCTCCAGGCGCGGGCGTGCCACTTCGACGGTCACTTCGACGAAGTGGCGCGCTTCACCCTTGGCCACCTCCTCGTTCTGCGGTGGGCGGACTTGCTCGCGGGGCTCGATCTCTTCGAACGCTTTCACCTGCTTGGTCCCGGACACGCGGGCAGAGTCGCGCGATGGGACGCGGCGGCGGGCGCGCATTTCGCAGACTTCGTCGTGCGCACGAAAGCCGAGTGGCTCGGCCAGCTCCACGAGATGCAGATCACACGCGGCCCGGCGCCGATACCTTCCGATCTGCACGTTCATGCCCGCGACGAGGCTGCGCCTGACGAGGTGGAAGTCACCATCGGCGGGCACGACACGGTGGGCGCGCGCGTTATGAACTGGATCCGTCGCGTCTACGGCACCCTCGACGCGTGGGAACCGCCGATCGTGCTCAACCTCGAAGCCCTCGGCGACACGCCCCCTGGAGGCAACGTGACCATCCACCTCGACCTCGAGGACCCGGCCAACAGCGTCGCTTACATCCCCTAGGTGTTGCTAGTCGCCGTATGAGCCTTCCGGCAACGTAGAGGGTGGCACCGACGACTTCGCCGTCGACAGGACGCCGCCCGCGGCGAGGACCCACAAGTAGCCGTCGTCGTCGACGGCAACATCGCTCACGTTCTCGAAGCCGACGTCGGACGGGACGGCCTTCCACGAGGACCCGCCGTTCGTCGAGACCGAGACTGGGTTCCTGAAACCAAACGCCACGAGCGCGCCATTCGTGAGCTTCACGCGCTCGCTTCGAGGTGGCGTGGCGAAGTGCGAGACGAGTTTGCCGGTGGCGTCGAAGAGCCAGCCACCCGCCTCTTCGGCGTGCACGGAGAATCCGTCAGGATCACAGTTCAGCCAGCGTTGATCACTCGGGGCCGGGGCATTGAGACCGGCGACGGGCGTCTCTGTCCACGTCGTGCCGTTGGTTGACGTGTACAGCGTGTAGCTGGTGGCCGCGAGGTCCTGGTCGTAGGAGTCGTGCAACAGCACGGCGACCGAGTTCGTGCTGCAGGTCGTGTCGGTGTAGTTGAACTTCGGAACCGTGGTACCGCTCGACATCAGCCCGCCGCCCGGCTCGCCTAGCCAGACCGTGCCTACCGAGTTCGACACGCACGCTTCGTGGTTGACCACGCCGGCCTTGCGCCCGACGGCGAAACCGCGACCGGGAAACTCACCGCACTGACTCGCAGCCGATTGCTTGGTTGTGAACGTGCGACCTCCGTCGGTGCTGGTCGCCAGCAGGAGTTCGCCGTCCTTTTCGTTTTGCGCGATGGCGAAGCCGAAGAGCGCCGAACTGTTGAATGCCACCACGTCCGACATCGCGTTCCCGCTGAAGGTGCCCCAATCGGGCTGAAACTCAGAGGATCGGTCGACGACCTTTGCCACGCCTTTGGCCGTCGACAACTCGGTCATCACGACGGACCCCAAACGACTCTCGAACGCGAAGATCCGTCCGGCGTTCGACCGCACGAGCTTGTTTCCGTCTGACTCGCCGGCGAAGAACAAGCCCGGAGAGATCTTCACTCCGTCGCTGGTCGGACCATCTCCGCCGTCTGAGATCTTTGAGGCGCTGGCGGCCGTGGGTCGCGGCGACGACTGACCATCCTTCCGCGCGTTCTCGGCTCCCCCTCCGCCACAGGCGGTCAGTGTTATGGCGATCGCCGTTAGGCCTGCAAATGCCCGTCCCCGCATGCCGGCACAGTAGCGCCGCAGGAGCTATTGACAAAAAAAGTTGTCAAGAGCAGGATGACGTCGTGCGCGGCGTCGAAGTCATCGAGGATCCGGCGACGGCCGCTGTCGCCCTCGATCCGATCCGCGCCCAGCTGCTGGCCGAGTTAGCCGAGTCGCCGGCGTCGGCCGCGGTGGTGGCAGAGCGGGTGGGCCTGACGCGCCAGAAGGCGAACTACCACCTGCGAACGCTCGAAGAACACGGCCTGGTCGAGCTGGCGGAGATCCGGATGCGCGGCGGTATTTCCGAGCGTGTCCTGCGCGCTACCGCCGCCACCTTCGTGGTTTCGCCGGCCGCCATCGCTTCGTCCGGTGCCCGTCCCGAGCAAGTTGGAGACCGCCTCTCCGCGGGGTATCTCGTCACGCTCGGCGGTCGCCTCGTGGCGGAAGTCGGCGCGCTGTCTCACGCCGCGGATGACGCGGGCAAACGCTTGCCCACGTTCGGTCTCGACACCGAGATTCGTTTCCGCAACGCCGCCGACCGAGCGTCCTTCGCCGACGAGTTGACCGCGGCGATCCTCGATCTCGCGTCCCGCTACCACCACAACGGCGGCCGGCCACACCGGCTCGTCGTGGCCTCCCACCCGACCCCGAAAGCCCCTGAGGAGCAACAACGATGACGAAGCCCAACGTTCCGTATCGCATGGAAGTCGACCTGGTCGTTCCCGGAACACCGGCAGACGTGTGGGACGCGATCGCCACCGCCGAGGGCTGTTCGGCGTGGATGATGCCGACGACCGGCACCGCTGAAGTCGGCGAGGCGCTGGTCTTCCACATGGGCCCGGAGATGGACTCGCAGGCGCGCATCACCGCCCTCGAACCGCAGCGGCGCATCGTCTACGAGGAGGCCTGGGCCGACCTTGCGACCCAGCCCGACGCCAACGTCACGCCACTGGTCACCGAGTTTCTCATCGAGGCGCAGTCCGGCGGAACCTGCGCGGTGAAGGTCGTCACGAGCGCGTACGGCGTCGGCGCCGATTGGGAGAACGAGTTCTTCCAGCAGATGAGCTCTGGGTGGGCTCCGATGATCGACAACCTGCGGTTGTACCTCACGCGCTTCCCCGGCCAGCGCGTCACGCCGATGTGGATTAGCGCGACGTTCCCCGTCAGCGCGTCCGACGCCATCGAAGCGGTCCGCGGCGCGTTCGGCTTCGCGCAGGCCGGCGAGTCCTTCAGCGCGAATGACGCCAAAGGCATGGTCGAACGCAGCCTCGACGACAGCTTCTTCCTGCAGTTCGACGCACCAGTTCCGGGCTTCGCCACCTTCTTCCCCTTCGGGCAGGAGCAGGGCTCGAGCGTGGCCATGCAGGGCCACTTCTTCTCAGCCGAAGCCGCGGACTACGTGGCGCGGGAACAGTCGAGCTGGCAGACGTGGCTGGACGACGTGGCCGCAAGAACCGGAGCCGCCGCGCGCTGACGGCCGCGGCCGCTCGTTACGCCGGCGTTCCTTCTTCGGCCCAGCGACGGTGCATCAGCGTGTGGTCGGTATGCACCGCCATGATGCCGCCGACAGTGCCGTCGGCCCACGGCGCGCCGGGAATCTTCGACGCCAGTTGCTCGTCCTCCAGCTCGGAAAGCAGCGCCAGCGTGTCGGCGCGCACTGCCAGGCCGATGCGAACGAGTTCGTCGAGTGACTTGCCTTCGTTCTCGACCTTCCACTTCTCGGTCATGCGGTGGACGAACGCCATGATGTCGCCGACCGGCTTAAGCGCCGCACCGCCTTCGTCGACGAGGTTGGCGTCCATGCCGCGCTCACCACGGAGGTGCCGCCGGATCATCTCGTTGAAGTTCCGCTCGATCAGCGTGGTGTGAATGAAGTGGTCGGCGTGGGTCCACCACGATTCGGGGTTGTCTTCGCTTTGCGTGCGGGGCTGGATCCGCTCCTCCTCGCTCATCGCGGCGATGGCTTCGAGCGCTTCAGCGCGACCCCGGTGCAGCTTGATCTCGATGTCGATCCGGTTCATACGGTAACCGTAGGAGAACGACCGCTTGTGAGCCGGAAGCCGGTGTGCCGCGTGTCATAGGAAACGGGCCGGCGATTTACTACTTTTCGCCTGGTCGCCGCCGCACTGGCGCGCAACGGGGGAGGATCGCAATGGGCCGCAGGATCAGCATCGTCGAGGAACTGAAGTCGCTGGACGACGAGTCCGACAAGGCCCGTCGTCTCAAGGCGCAGACGGCTGCGTTGCAGCGGATGAACGACGAAGTCGTCGCCAAGCAGGCGGCGATGCTGGAAGCCGCCGAGCAGCGGGCGACCGAGCGGACCCGACGGGTGCTCGACCACATGGCGGTCAAGCACGCCGAGTTCAACGACATGGTGGCGACCAAGTTCGCCGAGGGGAACTTCACCCAGCAGGCCTACATTCGCTACCTGATCCAGGCGTGGTACCACACCAAGTACACGCCGGAGTTCGAGGCGACCTTCGGCAAGAAGCTGCGTGAGTTCGTGGGCGAGGACACATCGCGCTTCGACGCCGGCAACAAATTCATCCGGATCATCGAAGAGGGCGCCGACGAGGAACTGGGCCACGAGCTGTGGGCGCTGGCCGACATCCGCAGCGTCGTCGACCTCGACGAGCTCGATCTACTCGTCGACGTGTTCCCGGAAACGCGGGCGCTCGTGCGCACGCAGTTCGACCGCCTCGAGCGCCTGAACTTCAAGGGCTTCCTCGGCTACTCGTTCTACCTCGAGTTCTACATCGCCAAGTACGCCGGCGGTCAGATCGACATCATCCTCGAGTCCCTCGGTCTCACCGCCGAGAACGTCACGTTCATGCGCAACCATCACCTGGTCGACCAGGGCCACGCGGCAGACAACATCGAGTTGTTGAACTTCGTGCTCGACAACGACGACGACGTCGACGCCGTCATCGACAACATGGACGTCATCCATCTGCTGTATTCGGGCGCCATCCGTCGCTGCTTCGAGGAGCCGGACAAGCCGTGACCATGGCGCGCGAGCGCACGTGGGTCGCGCGGCTCGGTGATGTGCCCAACAACGGGGTGGCCGTTGTGTCCGCCTTCGGGCGGTCGATCGTGCTCGTTCGGTGCAACGAGGCACTGGCGGCCATCGACGACGAGTGCCCGCACCGCAGCGGGCCGCTGAGTCTCGGCGAGGTGGGCGACGCCACGATCACCTGTCCGCTGCACGGGTGGATGTTCGACCTTCGCACCGGCGAAGCAACGAACGACGCGAGCTTCGCTGCTTCGGTGTACGAACTCGAGATCGCCGGAGACGACATCTTCCTGGCTGCGCCCACGGGCGCGGCCTCCTAGCCCCAGGAGTCGATCGTGGCCATCGCCATAAAGATCGCCGAGACCGCCGGCGAACGCGACCGCGCTCTTCAGCTTCGTTACCAGGTCTACGTCGACGAGGAGGAGCGCTTCGCCGAGCGCGCGGACGGCCGCATCTTCGACCGCTTCGACTGCTTCCCCACCACCGGCAGCGTGCTGGCCACCGACATGGACACGGGCGTCGACGTCGGGACCCTGCGGTTCGCGGTGCGGACCGACGCCGGGCTGCCCAGCGACTCGTTCTACGACTTCTCGCCCATCACGGGAAGTCTGGAGGGCGGGATCGGCACCATCGGCATGCTCGCCGTGATCCGCGAGTACCGCGGCGTGGGCGGCATCGTGCTCGGGATGATGAAGGTGGCGACCCGGCACCTGCGCGGCGAGGGCGTCGAACACGTCGTCGCTCCGGTGGCACCCGACATCGAGTCGGCGCTGCGGGCGATGGGTGGCCAGCAGGTGGGCGAGAGCTTCACGCACGGCGATCCTCCCGTCGGCATGACGCCGATGCACATCAGCTGGGCCGGGCTGACGCCGTTGTTCCGGGAGACGTTCCTCGACCCGCAAGGTCTCCTGCTCGACAGCGTGAACGAGCGCCGGATCTACCAACGGGGCGAAGTGGTTCTCCGCGAGGGTGACCCGGGCGACGAGGCGTTCCTGGTGATGCGGGGCAGCGTGCGCGTGTCGTACGCGACGGCTGATGGTGACAAGGACATCGGACTGAGCGGACCGGGCCAGCTGCTCGGCGAACTGGCCCTGCTGGACGGCGGCGTGCGCACGGCGACCGCCGTCGCCCACTCTCAGGTGCTCGACTTGGCTGTCATTCCTCGCCGGGAGTTCCAGGCGCGGATGTCTTCCGATGCGCGCTTCGCCCCGCGGGTTCTGACGCTGTTGGGCCAACGCGCCCGCCGATCGCTGAAAAACGAGTCAGCGCCAACCATTGCCAACTTCCAGGAGACGCTTACGGCGACGGTCCTGCTCGAGGCTTCCGAAGACGCCACCCGCCCGGTGCAGATGGGCTGGTTGGCTGCCGAGTGCGGCGTGGCTTCCGCGGAACTGGAGGCGGAGTTGGCACCGTGGCGCGAGGCCGGGGTGGTCAGCGAAGCGAAGAAGCACATGATCGAGGTGCTCGATCCCAAGGCGTTGGCGGCGCTCGCCGGGGTCGTGCCCCGGCCCTAACTATCGGCGGCGGTCGAGTTCGGCCCACACGACTTTGCCGGAGTCGAGCAGTTCTGTGCCCCACCGGCTGGCCCAGGCGTTGACCACGGCCAGGCCACGACCGTTCGTCGATCGAGTTCCGACCTCCAGGGTGGTCGGCACGGCGCGACTGGCGTCGTACACCGCCACGCGAATCACGTGGTCGTCAACGGTTACCGCCACCGACAGCGCCGAGGCTGCGTGCAGCACGGCGTTGGTCACCAACTCCGACACCACGACGAGAGTGCTGCCCGCTTGATCCGACTCGTCGAAGGACTCGAGGGCGGCCGCCACGAACCGCCGCGCCAAGCCTGGCGCCGCCAGCGAACAGGCGAACGACTGCTCGCTCGTCGAGGTGGAGCGCAATCCGTGCTGCGACGCGACGTGCTGTAGCCCGACGGTGGTCGAGTGCGCGTGACACACGTCGCGCAGCGCGTCTTCTTCGCTGGCGACGTCGGTCGATCGATAGGCGCACCACAGCGCGAACGGAATGGCGCGCCGCAAGTCGTTCCACAGACCTTCGAGTTCGATCGCTGCGGCAACGTTTCCGTCGTTCCACAGCAACGCCACCATTTCGCCGTAGGCGTGCACGCGCCGACCCTCACCGACGGCGGTGCGCACGAGGGTGCCAACCACGTGATCGAACGCGTCGCCATCGGGGTGACCGTCGACCATGAACGACGCGAGCGTGTCCGCCGCGTCGGCGGTAATCCATTGCCCGTCTGCATGCGCCGACGCGACATTCACCCCGAGCGCGGCGAGCGCTGACTCGAAGCGGGCGCGGTGTTCGGGCGTCGCGATCACGATCGCAACGTCGCCGTCGTTGAGCACCCACGCGAAATGACGGCTGACAGCCTCCACGAGTTCGTCGTCGTGCACGTAGAACTGAACAACGTGGTCCTGAGGTTGCGCCTCAATCACGCCCAAACCGCCCATTACGCCTCCGCGATGCTGCCCCTTGGATATGCGCCATACCCGCTGCCGCGGAGGACCAAACGAGCGGTAGCTGTATCGTCGCCGGAAGCGAGCAACTCTGGACCCGGGTCGCGCGAACGGATTGATTGTCAGGAGTTGCCATGCCCTCCAAGTATTCCTACGACCGGCCACATTTGCGCGGTGTCCTCCACGCGCTGGCCGGCTTTGCCTCGATCGGCGCGTTGGTGTGGCTCGTTCGCTCAGCGGCGACGACCGAAGCCAGGGTGGCCGCGTGGATCTACGGATCCGCGGCGGTGCTGTGTTACCTGACGAGCAGCAGCTATCACATCGCGGCGCGCACCGAACGCGCCCGCGCGGCGATGCAACGAGCCGACCGCTCGATGATCTACGTGATGATCGCCGGTACGTTCACGCCCGTCGGCTTGTTGGCGATGCGCGGATCGCTGCAATGGATCGCCATCGGCGTCGTGTGGCTCGGGGCGCTGTTCGGCGTGGCGCTGATGCTGCCGACGCGACCGCGCCTGCCGCGCTTCGGCGGCGCGCTCTACATCATCCTTGGGTGGGCGGGCGTTGCCGCCATGCCGTCACTCGCGCAACACCCGGGGCGCTTGGCACTCATGATCGCCGGCGGCGTGCTGTACACCGTCGGTGCGCTCCTGTTCCAGATCAAACAACCGGTGCTGAAGCCGAAGTGGTTCGGCTACCACGAGTTTTGGCACGTCATGGGTACGGCCGCGGGCGCGCTCCTGTTCGTGGTGAACCTCGGCTTGATCGCCTCGCCCGCTTCCTAGCTGGCGGTCACTCGCAGGGGCTCGCGTTCGCTCGCCGCGAACATGGCGAAGGTCGCGCCGAAGCCGGCGCAAATAACCGCAAGTGCGAAGGCGACGCCGTGCAGCACCGCGACCGCGACACCGTGATCGAGCCGGCTGAGTCCGAACATCACGCCACCGACGTCGGCGGCAAGCCACGGTGGCTGCGGAAACACGAGACTCGGCCGTCGGTCAAACGTAAGGAGAAGGGACGACGTCGACCACCCTCATCTGCGGGGGGATTTGGTCCGTTGACGCGCGATTAGAGCCGGTCGGATAGTTCGTCGGATTGACCGCTCTTCCAGGAAGGGCGCGGTAAAATTCGCGCCCTGTGCCAGTTGAGTCAGGTCGATAAATGGCCCTAGGGCGTCGCAAGACGACCGAGCGCCCGGCGTCGAGTGACCAGAACGCGCCTGCGGGCGAGGGCACCACCCCCCTGGGCGGCTCCAACATCGGCAACCTGCTGGTCGACCGCGGGCTGATCACGCCCGAACAACTCGTCGCCGCGGTCGAGAAACAGAACACGTCGGGCAAAGGCATCGGCGACGTGCTCGTCGAAATGAAAGCTGTCTCCGAGCGCGACGTCGTGTCCGCCGTGGGCGAACAACTCGGCGTTCCCTTCGCCGATCTGCGGCGCGACACCCCCGACGCCGACGTGGTCGCTCTGCTGACGGAGGACCTGGCACGCCAGCTCATGGCGATCCCGCTGCACCGCGATGAAGACAAGCAGGTAATCGTCGCCGTCGCCGACCCAACCGGCGACGTCCGTTCCAAGCTCAAAACAGCGATGAAGGTCGCCGTTGAGCTGCACATCGCACCAGCCGATGACATCGAGCGCGCGATCAACAAGGCGTATCGCGCCCTCGACAGCGTCGGTCGTCTGGTCGACGCCTTCTCGGCGGCCGAATCGTCGCGGCGTGGCAACGTCGCCGCCGTCGATGTCATGCCCGACGACGCGCCGGTGGTGCGCATCGTCAACATGCTGATCTCACAGGCGGTGCGCGACCGCACGTCGGACATTCACATCGAACCGCAAGACGAAGCCGTGCGTGTGCGCTACCGCATCGACGGCGCGTTGGCCGACGCGGTGTCGCTGCCCGAAGCGCTCGGCCCGGCGATCATCAGCCGCATCAAGATCATGGCGGGGCTCAACATCGTCGAACGCCGCCGTGCCCAAGACGGCCAGATCAACCAAGAGATCGACGGACGCATGCTCGATATCCGCGTCAACACCATGCCGACGATCTGGGGCGAGAAAGCCGTCATGCGAATCCTTGACCGCAAGCGGACGCTGCACACGCTGGCCGATCTCGGCATGCCCAAGGACGTGCACGAGAAGTACTCGAAGATGGTGCGCGCGCCGTACGGGATGCTCGTGTGCGCGGGACCGACCGGTTCGGGCAAGACGACCACGCTCTACGCCACGCTCAACGAGATCAACGACCCGAAGTCCAACATCACCACGCTGGAAGACCCCGTCGAGTTCGTCTTCCCGGCGATCAACCAGGTGCAGATCAACGAACAGGCCGGCATGAGCTTCGCCACCGGCCTGCGCGCCATCCTGCGCCAAGACCCCGACATCATCCTGGTGGGCGAGATCCGCGACGTGGAGACGGCCCGACTGGCCGTGCAGTCCGCGCTCACCGGCCACTTCGTGCTGTCGACTATCCACGCCACCGACTCCGCCTCGGCGCTGCACCGCTTCGTCGACATGGGGATCGAGCGATTCCTGGTGGCGTCATCGGTCAGCATGATCGTGAGCCAACGGCTCATGCGGCGCATCTGCACGCACTGCCGGGTGCAGAAGCCGCTGAGCGTCGACGAGCAGGCCTTCTTCGACACCTACGCCGAGAACCACACCAAGACCAAGTTCTTCTACGGCGAAGGCTGCAACTTCTGCGCCAACACGGGCTATCTCGACCGCGTCGGCGTATACGAGTTGTTACAGATCACCGATGACATTCGGCGCTTGGTGGTCGATAGTGCGCCCCACGACGAGCTGAAGAAGATGGCCATCTTTCAAGGAATGTCGACGCTGCTTGACGAAGGATTGAAGTTGGTCAACCAGGACGTCACTACCGTCGCGGAAGTGATGCGCACGGTGTACACGGCTTAGGCAACAATGACCGGGGACAGTGAGAGCGAGCCGGGCGGGGATGCCTAGACTTTCGGTACTCGGCGGTAACCGCCGACGGAAAAGTGGTGACGGGGAGCCTGAAGGGCCCCTCGATTCACGGCGTCGCGTCGCAGCTCGTCGACCAGGGCCTCGAGGTGCGCGGCGTGCGTGCAGCGCCGCAACTCGCTCAAGTTCGAGATCACCGCCGTCAAGGCCGACCGCGCCGACGTGATGCACTTCTCGCGCCAGCTCTCGGCGTTCATCAAGGCCGGTGTTCCCATCGCCGACGCGATCGAGATGCTCCAGGCGGAGATGAAGGACAAGGTGCTCAAGGCGTCCTCGCCGACATGGTCGAGGCCATCCGCCGCGGCGACAGCCTCGCCAATGCAATCGCACCTCACACCGACGCCTTCCCACCCGTTCTACGTGAGCGTGCTCAAGTCGGTCGAGATGACGGGCAAGCTCGACACCGTGCTCGACCAGCTCTCGCAGTACCTCGAGCGCGACCTCGAAGCGCGGCGCAAGATCAAGGCGGCGCTCGCCTACCCGGTGATGGTGCTGGTCATGTCGTTCGCGACCGTGGCGATCATGGCGGGCTTCGTGCTGCCGCGATTCAAGACGCTTCTTCGAGAGCTTCGACGCCGAAGCTGCCGCTGCCGACGCGCATGCTGCTCGGCTTCACCGACTTCACGACGAACGTTCTGGTGGGCGATCCTGCTCCGTTCATGGTGGTCGTCACCGTGCTCTTCCTGACCGTCGGGCGCACACCGACCGGGCGAAAGACTCAAAGCACGGCACCTGCTGAAGATTCCGATCGTCGGTCCGGTCGTGCAGTACGCGGTCGTCGAACGCTTCTGCCGGATCCTGTACTCGATGGTCAGCGCGGGTGTGCCGCTACCGGAGTCGCTGCGGCTCGCCGCGGACGGCTCGAACAACGTGATCTACGAGAAGGCGATCATGGAGGCACGCGAAGCCATGATGGAAGGTCAAGGCCTCGCCGGAGCCGATCGCCGACACGAAGCTCTTCCCTGCGGCCGTGACGCAGATGCTCGCCGTCGGCGAGAACACCGGCACGCTTGACGATCAGCTCGAGTCGATGGCAGCCTTCTACGAGCAGGAGCTGGAGTACAAGCTCAAGAACCTCACGACGATGTTCGAGCCAATGGCGATCTTGCTCATGGCCGGCATCGTCGGCTTCGTCGCCGTCGCGCTCTGTCTCGGCGATGTACGGCATCTTCGGCCAGGTCGAGGTGTGATGCGCCGACGACACGCTCGAGCGACGCGGGCTTCACGCCTCATCGAGGTGCTGGTCACGGTCACGATCGTCGGCATCAGCGTTCGTCGGTGTTCGTCGGCGGCATGGGCACGTCGATTGTCGGCGTCGGACCACCACCGCAAGCAGGCGGTCGGCACAAGCCAGCATCCGCAACTTCGCCGAGGCGGTGAAGGCGACACCGTTCAGCACCGATTGCGCCACGGCTGCCGCTACGTATTACGGGTCGTATAGCCCTCCACCGTCCTACAACGCCTTCATCGACCCCGTGCAGTACTGGGACGGGACGACTTTTAGCACCACTTGCCCCGTCATCGAGAACAACAACATCCAGCTCGTAACGTTGCGGCTGGAGTCGACCGACCAAAAAGCGGCCCAAACCATCCAGGTCGTGAAACGGTGCCATGAAAAGCCGACGCCGTTCTCCGCCTGCGAGGACGCGCCGTGATCCGGCGGAACGAGCGCGGGTTTCACGCTCATCGAAATTCTCGTGTCCGTCGTACTCGGGAGCATTGTCTGCGGGGCAATGCTCGCGGCCATGTTCGTCGGGATGCGCAACCTCGACGACACGAACAGAAGGTTGGCGGGGTCGAACGACACCCAGCTGGTCGCCGGCTATTTCACTCCGGATGTGGCCAGCGCCACCGGAATCTCTACGACCGGAACGACGTCTCACACGGCACCGAGTGTGTCGCCCTCAGTGGCCAACACGCATGCTGGTGTCGTTCTGGAGCCTCAATCGCCCGACCGATGCGACGCTCAACACAGGGATGAGCCCGGGCTGGAATACCGCTTCTGCGCATTTCCGCATTGCGACGGCACAAGAAGCAACGTCAGCCGTCGGAGCAACCGGCCCGCGAGGCCACCTCGGTGGACGGCACCAACTCCATTACCCATTCGGTCGCCCTCGCACCGGCGTTCCTCGGCAACGTCGCTCGCCGAGCGTGGTCGTCGGGAACAACGAGTGGTGCGTCGTCGCTCGCTGTCGCCAAGCCACTCGGCACCGCGCAAAACGACAGGTTGCTGGCCCAGGTCGTCGTCGCCGGTGGACCCACGACGACGGTGGTGGCGCCCGGATGGACGCTGGTGAACAGCCGGGATGCCGGCACGGCGCTCAAGTCGCTCATCTATCAACGGCCGGCCACCGGCACAGACACGAGCTACACGTTCAGTTTCATGAACAAGCAGGGATCCGACGCCACCGGAGTCGTTCGCGAAGCAGCCGTCGGTATCGCCGCCTATTCGGGAGTGGCCGCCTCTGGTGGCATCAACAACACCGCACTCGACGCCAACCCGTGCGGCGGGGAAACACCCGTGCTGTTGCTGTCGTGGTCGGACCGCCACTTCGACCCGTCAGAGGACGTCGACCTCGAGGTGTCGTACAACGCAACCACCGTCGGCGACGAGACTCACCTCGTCCGCCGGCGCTGCACGGCCCCCAGCGGTACGGACCTGAGCGGGCTCCCCAGTTCCCAGCAGACGCTCGCAACCCACCTCGCCCCCGCGACCGCCTTCGCGTCGTGCGTCTCGACGACCGCCCCCGCAGGAATGAATGCGTGTTTGTACTTACCGGTGACTGTCACGATGTCGCTCACGGAACCACCCGAACAGAACCAGTCGATCGGCCGAACGTATTTGCTGCGGGCGTCGACCAGAACAGACAGGGAAGAGGACTAAGCGATGACGCGCGTCCGCAGGGACGATCGGGGCAGCTCGCTCATCATCGCGCTGGTATTCCTGCTCGTTTTTTCGCTGTGGCTGTCGGCCACGCTCACGGCCACGGAGAGCGGTCTGCATATCGCGCAAACGGCCCGGGTCGAACCGAAGCGGCTGTACGGGGCGGACGGCGCGATCGAACGAACGATTCAGCAAATCCGGTACGACGAGGACGAGGGCATTGCGACGGACCCGGACTGCAACACGCAATACGACGTCCCGGATTTGGGACAAACCGTCTACGTCAGGTGCGAGCCCGATCCCACCAGCGGAGTCGGCGACGAGGGCGAGAGCAGCCCGCCCGTCGGCGTCATCGCCCTCTCGAATGGGGCGCTCGGTGAATCGGCGTATCAGCAGTACGGCAACTCCATCGTGCGCATCGACGGCGGCGCGTACTCCAGTACGCCGCTGCTGTTCCAGAACGGCAACGACTGCGGCCAGCAACCCGAGTGTCAGCAACTCAATCTCTGCCCCCGCAATGAGAAGACGGTCACCGACGGCGTGCTCGTCAGGAACTCGGTGAACGTCACCTCCTTGACGGCCCGCTTCGACTCGCTGGATGTGGGCGTGCCCATCGTCGGCAACGGCATTCCTGCGGGCACGACGATCGCGACCCATCTCGGGCCAACTTCCGTGAGGATGTCGAAAGCCGCGACCACCGGCGGAATCAACCGGTTCATTCGGTTCCGCGAGAACTACCCGCGTCTGCAAAACCACTGCCATATTCCCACCGAAGCCGAGGATCCCGACGGCGAGCATCGGCGGAAGGGCAAGGTCACCGGCGTCCCCCTCGTCGCCGGGGGCGAGTCGTGCGACCAGGGCCGGATCGTCGCCCTGAAGTTCAACTGTGACGCCACCTATGTGTTCGATCCCGTCGGCATCGATCCCAACTACCCCGTGGACAAGTTCAGTGGTTTTTCTCATCAGTCCGTGCCGGCATGCAGCAGCTTCCCCCGAGTCGTCGAGCTTCAGCCCGGCCGGTACAACGATGCGGCCGCGTTGACGGCGTTGACGACCGGGTGCGACAAGATCATCTGGTTCAGGCCCGGCTCGTACTACTTCGATTTCTCCAACGACAATCCCGTGTGGACAATCGGGGCGACGAACCTCTCAAACTTCACCGTCGTCGGCGGTGCTAAGACGTGGGACCGGGAGCCGTTCACGGCGAGCCTGTCGTACAACAACGGCACGAAGCTCACGACGGTGACCGCGACTAGCGCGGTGTTCAAAGCGTCAGACGCCAACGCCGCCTACCTCAACGCCGCTTACAACCTGCCGTACAAGACTTTGATCAAGACAGTTTCAGCAGACCGCAAGAGCGCGACCTTTGCGGGCCAGCCACTGACCAACAACTTCAGCGGCCTCTTCGCCGTCAGCCCGATCGCCGGAACGAGCAACCCCTTGGGTTCGCTGTGTGACCCGGCCACCAACACCGATCACCCGGGCGTGGAGTTCATCTTCGGCGGTCAGAGCCGGATGCTGGTGACCGACGGAAAGACCGAACTCTGCTCACCAGTGGTGGGCACCCGCCAGCAGATCGCCATGTACGGCGTGAAAACCGGCCAGGGTCAACTCAAGGCGCAGGACGGCTGCATCGTCGCCCAGCCCTACGACCCTAACGGCAGCTCCGTGTGCGCGATGGTGAAGGCGCCGCAGGGATCCAAGCCGGCGTTTATCGTGCACGGAACCATCTACGCACCTCACGCCGCAATCGATCTGAGCCTGCAAGGCGTCGGCTACCAGGTGGTGAGCCGTGGGATCATCGCCCGGGTCGTCGTCCTCAGAATCTCCCCGTCCGCACTGTTCACCGACCCGTTGATCTACTCACCGAACTTCGGCACGGTTCCCGGCGCGCCCCGCAAGATGGTGTTGACTGCGTGCATCGGTGATGCTCTGTCCGCCCGACGGCAACGGCCAGCCGAAGATCCGCTCGCTTGTTCGCATCCAGGACGAGCGACGAAAACCACAACCCCGGTCGTGCCCGGGTACAAGGTCGTTTATCGACTCGTGGACGGTCCTCTAGAGGATCGACTGAACAATCAGCGCTGCGGCGGCGAAGACAGCCGCGGTCACGAGTTCGACCAGCGGATACCTTGCAGAGATCGGCACGCGGCACGCGCGGCACCGGCCGCGTAGCCACAACCACGAGACGACCGGGATGTTGTCGCGCCATGCCAATCGGCGTGCCGCATGCCGGACAACGCGACGGCGGCGACGACAGCGGACTCGCCGCCGCGGCAGTCGGTAGATCACGACGTTGAGGAACGAACCGAACGCCAGCGCCGAACAGCCCGGCGAGCACGAGCACCGCCACGGTCACGGGTGAGGCTACCGACGCCGCGTACAGTCGCTAGCGTGGCCAAGGCACAAATAGAAGCCGTCGCGAAACTGCTCGACGTGTTGTGGGACGCGAAGGGTTCGGACCTGCTCATCACCGCGGGTTCGGCACCCTTGATCCGCGTCGATGGCGCCCTGCGGCCGATACCAACCGAACCGGTCTACGACGCCGAGATCACGCAGCAACTCGTGATGGGCATCATGGACATGGAGTTGAAGGCGAAGTTCAAGAAGAACAAGCAGATCGACTTCTCGTTCAGTTACCGCGACCGCGCCCGCGTACGCGCCAACGCGTTCCGCCAGCGAGGGCACGATGGCGCTCGCGCTCCGCATCATCCCGAACCAGGTGCCGACCTTCGATGAGCTCGGCCTACCGGCGATTGTCGAGGAGTGGGCGCATGCTGCCGCAGGGCTTCATGCTCGTGATCGGCGCCACCGGCTCGGGCAAGTCGACGACGCTGGCGTCGATGATCGGCCACATCAACCGGAATCGTCCGGTCCACATCATCACGATCGAAGACCCGATCGAGTACCTGCACGAGCACGACGTCGCCGCGGTCGACCAGCGGGAGATCGGTGAGGACACCGAGAGCTTTCCGCTAGCGCTGCGAGCCGTACTCCGCGAAGACCCCGATGTCGTGCTCGTGGGCGAGATGCGCGACCTGGAGAGCATCCAGAACGCTCTGACCATCGCCGAGACGGGCCACCTCGTGTTTGCCACGCTGCACGCCAACGACACGGCGCAGGCAGTCGACCGCGTCGTCGACGTGTTTCCCGGGCGACGAACAGCAGCAGATCCGTCTGCAGCTGGCCAACACTCTCGTCGGCATCCTGTACCAGACGCTCGTGCCAAAGATCGGTGGCGGCCGCGTGCCGGCGTTCGAGATTCTCGTCGGCACGCCCGCCATCAGGAACCTGATCCGCGAGGGCAAGAGCCGACAGATCCGCAACGTCGTTGCCACGAGCCAGCGCGACGGCATGCAGACGCTGGAGTCGTCGCTCAACCGCTGGTGGCGGAAGGGCTCATCGAACGCGAGGAAGCGATCGCGCGCTCGATGAACCCCAAGGAGATCGCCGAACCGGAACTGGCGCAGGCGCCTCAGCCTGTTCAGACGAAGCGAGGATTCCGTCGCTAGACGCGAAGAAGCCCCGGCCGGAAGGCCGGGGCTTCTCTGTAATGCAGGTACGAACTAGAAGATCGGTGTGCCGTTGACTGCGTCGCCGGCAGTGCCACCGCACTTCTGTGGCGACACCCTCGGCCGTGACGGTCAGGGTGAAATCGGTTGCAGTACCGGTGGTGTTGTCAGCGTGGACTGCTTCGCGACAGGAACTTCGCCGTGACGAGAGCAGCCTCGTCGACCGCGTAGCGTGTCGTTCTTGCGCGAAGAAAGCCTCTTGCGCCGTACGCAAGCGTGCGCGTGTCGGTCTTGCAGGCGCTCTTCTTGCCCTTGTCGGTCAGACCACCGACGGCGAAATACGACGACGGCGGCAAGGATGCCGAGGATGACGATGACGACGAGGAGTTCGATCAGGGTGAAACCCTTTTCGTTCCTCATGCGCTTCATATCTGTAAACAATTGAAACCCCTCTGATTAGTTGGATTGGTTGGTACAGCGACGCCCGTGACAATCGCAGTCCCAACTTCCCCAAGCAAGGTCATGCACGAACGCGGAGGACTCGACACTTCTTTGTGCACGATGCCCCGCGCAATTAGGAGGGTAGAGACACATATTCGATTCGTCAACACAACAAATCGCCGGTAGATTCTGCGACACCGCCGAATGAATCGGACGAAGTCCGCGGCGCGTCCCGTTACCGAATAATCGCGCCGGTATTGATCGCCTCGAAGGCCGAGCCGGGGATCGACTTGAGGTCGCCCAGCGCGTCGTCGTTCCAGCGCGAGTCGTGCTGACCGGAGACGAACCAGTTCGATCCGTTGTCGGCCACGAACATGCCGTAGCGCTTCAGCGCCGCGCACACGACGCGGGCGTCGCGGCTGAGCGCGGCGCACGAGTACGACGCCTTCATCCGGAAGCGCAGTCCCATCGGCGGCAGGTTCGTGTTGGTGAGGTCGCTGGCGAAGTGCGTCGCCGGGTGGACGAAGCCGCGCTGCGTGCGCGCGACGGTGAAGCGCAGCGCGTGCTTGATGGCACCGGCCTGCACTTCGTCGTAGCGCACGAGGCCGGCGTAGATCGGCAGGCCGGCGGCGTCAGCCGAGGTCCAGTAGTCGGGGCGCAGCTTGTTAGATCGCAGGTCGAACTTGGCGCCCGATCCCGCGCGCCAACTTCCGTTCGGCCGCTTGTGCGCGTCGAACATCTCGTAGAGCGTGCACGTCGAGTCGTCGATGACGAGCACGTGACGGTCGCCGTCGCTCTTGGCTCCGCCCTCGATCGGCGCGTTCGGCGGGATGGGATACGGACCGGGATCGCTCTGGCCGGCGTAATAGAAGCTGACGGGCACCTTCGGTTGGCCGGCGCCGACGTGCACGAACGGGATGCCGATCGGCCCGCCATCCCAGAACGTGCCGAAGTCGGGATGCAGGCGCGTTGTTGCGCCGATCGAGGCGACGTAGTTGGCCGACTTGGGGTGGACGGCAGCGTTGGTGATGTCGGTGTTCCACGGGTTGTCCGGCGGGAAGACCGGACATGTGCCCGTCGCCGTCACGTTGGAGATGGGGCGGTAGTACTCATCGGCGCGGGGCGCGCTCTGGCGGTTGATCCACGCGACCACCGTCGCCGTCAGCAGCGCGACAACGATGACCGCGACGCGTCGGCTCCAGGTCAGCACCACTTATCGGACGCTAGACCCGTCCGCTAAAGGGCTCTACCGATGGCCAAGCGCCTCTTTGAGTTCGGCCTTGTCCATCTTTGAGCGGCCTTCGATGTCGGACGCCTTGGCCTGCTCCTGCAGCTCTTCGACGGTCAGATCGATGGTGATCTCGCCGGACTTATCGCCGGCGAGCTTCTTGCCGAGGTTCTCGAGCTTCGTCTCATCCCACTGCTCGCGCATCTTGGGGAACATCTCCGCCTCTTCCTCGGTGGCGTGGTGCAGCACGCCGTGCATGAGGATTTGAAACTGGTCCTCCCACTCGGAGTCGTCGGGAGTCAAGTTCTCGAGCTTGGCCATGGCCTTCTTGGCTT
Organism: uncultured Actinomycetes bacterium; assembly: GCA_963722185.1. Lineage (GTDB taxonomy): Bacteria > Actinomycetota > Acidimicrobiia > Acidimicrobiales > JACCXE01 > JACCXE01. Next base: position 316,051 of record CAVRKD010000002.1, read on the forward strand.
CATGGTGCTCCTGCATCGACTCTTCGAAGAGCTTGGGCCCGCCCGTGAGCTGTTCCCGCAGGACGGGATACAGCACCTCCTCTTCGATCTTGGTATGGCTGCGTAGTTCGCCGATAAGCGTCATCAGAAGCTCTTGCTTCGTCGTGGCGTCGGCCGTCGCCTCGATCCGTTCGAACAGCGCCTTGGCCTTCTTGTGCTCTTCGGTCAGGAGGGTGACTGCGTCCATCTCGGGTCCTTTCGTGGTGCCTCGAATGAAGAAGGCGTACCCCGAGAGGGCGGCGTCAGACTTGGCGCGACAAAATGCGCGCGGCGGACGCGCCGAGAAACTCGCTCATGGCATCGTCCGACAGCGGCAGCGCCCGGGCGGCGTCGAGCGCCTTTTTCACTGGAAGCACTGGGTGATCCGACGCGAACCACACTCGCCCGCGGCCACGCGACGAGTTCATGAACTGCACGAGCGCCGGGTCCATGTAGGTAGCGAGGTACGCGCTGGTCATGAGGAACAGCTGCGGCCACTTGAGCATGTACTGGATCAACAACTGCTCGTAGGGGTGACCCATGTGCGCGCCGACGACGGTGAGCGTCGGGAAATCGATCAGCACGTCTTCGAGCAGTTGCGGGTGCTGGCAGGCGGAACGCACTTGCGGACCGGGAACGCCCACGTTGATCGACACCGGCAGGCCGAGCTCGGCGCAGGTGGCGTACACCGGATAGTAGAGCCGGTGGTTGAGGTCGTACTGCTCGACCAGGGGCGTGACGCGCACCATGGCGATGCGGTCGGCCAGCTCCCGGATACGGAGGCAGTTGTCGACAGGCGCAGCGGCCTTGTCAACGGTGGCCGACACCAGGAAGCGGCCGGGGTGCGCGTCGGCGATGGCGAGGAAGTCCTCGGCGGCGAACATGCCTTTGTGGTGCGCCCGCGCGGGGTCGCGCAATCCGCTGGTGAGCACACCGGTGGCGACGCCGGCGTCATCCATCGCCGCGACCATTCCTTCTACTTCGCTGCCCTGCCCCAAGTGCTCGCCGAAGAGTTCGACGGCGCCGGCGTTCTCCTTCTGGGCTGCCCACTGCGCGGCGAACTCCGCGGGGAAGAGGTTGACCCACGCGTCGAGAACCACGCGCAGACCGTAGTTTCTGGCTCGTGAGAGCGGTCGTGATCGGCGCGGGCATCGGCGGGTTGACCGCGGCGATCGGGTTGTCACGCGCCGGCTACGACGTGACCGTCGTCGAGCGCGACGAAACGCCGATGCCCGATGACGTCGAGGGCGCCTTCGAGTGGGACCGGCGCGGCGCGCCGCAGGTGCGCCACACCCACGGCTTCCCGGCGCTCATCCGGATGGTGTTGCGCGACCACTTCCCCGACGTGCTCGTCGCGCTGCTCGACGCCGGCGTGCGCGAGGTGAGCGTGCTGCCGGCGGCGGTCACACCCGACACGCCCGGCTACGCCGAGCACGCCGAAGACCTTCAGGTGTTGAGTTGCCGCCGCACCACACTCGAGTGGGTGTTGCGCCGCTGCGCGCTCGCCGAGCGCGGTGTCGAGTTCGTCGTGGGCCACGGTGTCGAAGGGCTCGTCGCCGATGGCGTGCCGCTAGACGTGCGCGGCATTCGCTTGGACGACGACACCGTGATCGACGCCGACGTGGTCGTCGCGTCGACGGGCCGGCGCTGCGCCGCTCCGGCGTGGTTCGCCGCGCACGGCGTCACGCTCGCCGAAGAAGAGCACCCCACCGGCACGATCTACCTGTCGCGCTTCTACAGAGGCGGGGCCGACGCGCCGATGGGCTACGTCGGCGGACGGCGGGCCGGGTTGGGGTTCGTCGTCGCCGGCGCTGACAACGGCACCTACTCGGCCACGCTCGCCGTGCCGGCGGACGACGCCGAGTTGCGCGCCCACCTGCTCGACGACGACCGCTACGAAGCGGTGCTGCCGCTGTTCCGCGAGATGGAACCGGTGGTGGCCCGCCAGGGCACGCCATTGACCTCGGTGCAGACCATGGGCGGGCTCATCAACCGCATCCGGCGCTTCGTCGCCGACGACGGCGCGCCCCTCGCCCACGGCTTCTTCGCCATCGGCGACGCCCACACGTGCACCAACCCGTTGTACGGCCGCGGCTCGTCGCTCGCCGTGCTGCAAGCGGTGCTGATGGTCGAAGCGTTGACCACGCATCCCGACGACCGCGACGCCGCGGCGCGCGCCTATGAGGCGGCCAGCCAGGAACGCGTCGAGCCGTGGTACGAGATGTCGCTGCTCACCGACAAGCCCGAAGCGGCGAACCTGACCGGCTTCGACCTGCAATCGATGCGACGGGCGACGGCGTCGGACGACCCGGAGATCGCCGTGCTCATGACGCGCATGATGAGCCTGCTCATCACCCCGCCGCAGCTGTTCAGCGACCCCGACCTGGTCACCCGTTTACAGCAAGCCGGCGAACCAAAACAACGACCCCGAGACCCCAACCGCAAACTGCTCACCCGCGACGACATCCTCGCCGCCGGTCGCTGAGTCCGCTGTTCTTGTCACGGCCAGCGCGACTCCTGCCGCCAAAGCGCCCCGATTTCGCGCAGAAGTCGGCTTTTTAGGGACGGATTGGCGGCACGAGTCCTGCGCGTCCGTCAGCTTCGAGGCCTGCGTCGAACAACGGTTGGTTGTGGTCCATCCAACCGGGCAGCTGTCTCGCCTCGTCAATCGCAAACAGTCGCGACTCGGTGCACTCCGCGTTCCTTCGCCGTCGAAAGCGAGGCAGTCAGCGGTAGAGACGGACTCGCGGGGGATCTGTTGGAGGATCACTTCTCGCGGATGACGGTGCCGAGGTAGCCCAACACGGTTTCGTAGGTGTTGGTGTTGTCGTTCGAGATGATGTGATGCACGCGCCTTTCGAGCAGCCGGCGCAGGATCGGGTTCTTGGCTTCGTACTCCTCGACGAAGGTGAGCCGCGTTGCCTCACCGCCTTTGACGGGTTCGAGCGTGTGCCAGCCGGTCACCTTCGACCACAGCGGCTTGCCGACCGCTTCGTATCGGGCGAACTCGTTCTTCTTCGCCTCGGTCACCACTTCGAACGACTCGCCGACGCCGCCAGACAGCAACCACTTCGGGACCGGGAAGGTGGCGGTGCGCACCAGGCCGGCGCCGTCCTCGTCGCCGTCCTTCAAGATCGTGATCGTACCGTTCGGATGCTCGAACGTGCGCGGGACGGTCGCGCCCTCGGGTGTCTTCGGATGGAACATCCGCCACACGCGATGCGGCGGCGCGTCAACCACGAACGCGACTTCGTGGCGTTGCATCAGGCGTGATTGCCCCAGGTGTCGAAGTAGGCGATCGACTCGGCCGGTGGCCGCGTCGCCGGTTTGAAGTCCGTGCCCTTCGTGTAGGCGACAGGGAAGAGCGCCACCTGCGTCATGTTGTCGGGGATGCCGAGCAGCGATGCGACATCGGCTTCCTTGAACAAGTGCAACGTGGTCCACACCGAACCGAGCCCTCGGGCGCGCAGCGCGAGAAGAAACGACCACGCGGCGGGCATGATCGAGCCGTACGCGGAGGCGGCCGTGCCGTTCGAGCTGAGGTTGACCGGGCCCTCGATGCACGGGATCACGTGGACGGGCACCTGGGCGAGGATGTCGGTCAACAACAGCGCGCTCTCGTAGACCCGGGCGGTCTGCGGGTCCTCAGAGGTGGCCGACGCCGCCATCGACAGGTACGCCTTGCCGACCTCGTTGTAGGCGTCGGTGATGGCGGCTCGCTTGGCGGCGTCGGTGACGACAATCCAACGCCAGCCCTGGGAGTTGCTGCCCGTGGGCGCCTGCTGGGCGAGCCGGATGCAGTCGAGGATGATCTCGCGCTCGACGGGTCGGTCGAGATCGAGGCGCTTGCGCACGCTGCGAGTAGTGCTGAGAAGGCGGTCAGTCTCGTTGAGGTCAAAAGGCGCGTCGGACACAGCGGCACGATAACGAGCTACCAGCTGCCGGACCGGATGGCAGGAATTGTGGGGTATTTCGCCTTGCCGCCAACCGTCTGATCCCGCACTATGAGGAGATGTCGCGCCGCGTGGTTGTCGTCGTCTACCCCGGCATCCAGAGCCTCGACGTGACCGGACCCGTCGAGGTGTTCTCGACGGCCAACCGCCAGACCGGTGCGTCGCACTACCGGTTCGAGATGGTGGCATCGACCGCCGACGCCGTCGCCACCTCGAGCGGGCTCGGCTTGCGAGTCGACCAACCGATCTCGTCAGTGCGCGGTGCTATCGACACCCTGCTCGTGGCTGGTGGCGACGGCGTTGCCGGCGCGGTTGCCGACGAAGCACTCGTGCGCGCCGTGCGCCGCCTCGCGCTGCGCAGCCGCCGCGTGGCCAGTGTTTGCTCGGGCGCCTTCGTACTCGCCGAAGCCGGTGTGCTCGACGGCAAGCGCGCCACTACGCACTGGTCGGTCTGCGATCTCATGGCGCGGCGCTACCCGCAGGTGACCGTGGAACCCGATCCGATCTTCGTGCGCGACGGCAATGTCATCACCTCTGCCGGTGTGACCGCGGGCATGGATCTTGCGCTCGCGCTGGTCGAGGACGACCTCGGCCGGGACGTAGCGCTAACGGTGGCGCGGCAACTCGTGTTGTTCCTGCGACGACCGGGGTCGCAGTCGCAGTTCAGCGCGCAACTCGCCGGGCAGCTCGCCGAGCGCGACCCGCTACGCGACGCGCAACGGTTCATCGCCGAACACCCAGACGCCGACTTATCGGTGGCCGCGCTCGCACGACACGTCGGCATGAGCGAACGCAACTTCGCTCGCTGTTTCCGCGACGAAGTTGGCATGACGCCGGCCCGATATGTCGAACAAGCACGCGTCGAGACAGCTCGCCGGCTGCTGGAAGAGACCGATGACGGCGTGGAAGAAGTCGCACGCCGCGCCGGCTTCGGCACCGCGGAGACCATGCGCCGCACCTTCGTGCGAATCGTGCGCACCAGCCCCAACGACTACCGCCGACGCTTCACCAGCGTCGCCTAACAAGGAGAACACATGGACATCGCCATCGCCGCCTTCGAGAACATGGCCGCCCTCGACGCCATCGGGCCCTTCGAGGTACTGGCGCATTTGCCGGGCGCGACCGTGCACTGGGTCGGGCTCGAGCCGGGCGTCGTTCGCACCGAAGAAGGCGCAGGCGTCGGCATCAACGTCGACAAGAAACTCGAAGCCGTACCGAGCCCCGACATCATCGTGATCCCGGGTGGCCACGGCGAGCAACACCTGCGCGAGAACGAGCGCTTCTTGAGCTGGCTGCTGGCGGCGCACGCGACGAGCACGTGGACGACGTCAGTGTGTACGGGCTCGCTCCTGCTCGGCCGCGCCGGGATCCTCCAAGGCAAGCGGGCGACGAGCCATTGGTTGGCCCTCGACCTGCTGCCGGCATTCGGCGCCGAACCAACACTGGAACGAGTCGTGATCGACGGCAAGGTCATCACCGCGGCCGGTGTGTCATCCGGCATCGACATGGCGTTGACGCTGGTCGCCGAAGTCGCCGGCGCTGAGGTCGCGCAAACGATTCAGCTGGGCATCGAGTACGACCCGCAACCGCCGTTCGACGCCGGGTCGCCGCTCAAGGCACCGCAAGCGTCAGTTGACCTGCTGCGCGCCAGTAGTCGCTTCTTGCTCACGGGGAGCGAGTAGTTACTTCTTGACGGTGCAGCGCACGATGGTGCGGTCGCCCCTGCGATCGACCGACATCTCGTCGACGAGCGACGACACGACGTGCAGGCCGCGACCGCGCTCGTCGGTTACTCCAGCGCCGCGCCTGCCCATCGCCGCGACGAAGCCCGGACCGGAGTCTTCGACCTCGAGCAACACGCGATCCTTGAGGTCGCGCACCCGCAGAGCCACCTCGCCTCCGGGGTCTTGGACGGCCTCGACGGCATTGGTGCACAGCTCGGAAACGACGAGCATCAGCTTGTAACGCAGCTCCTCGTCGGTGGACTCGCGCAGAAACGCATCGACCGCGTGCCGTAGCGCGACAACTTCCGGAATTCTCGCCGGAACGGCGAGTTCCAACAACGTGTCAACCATCACTTCCCCCGTTCGTACCCATAAAGGTCAGGTTTGAAGCGGAAGGACCGTTTCGGCCAACGATTCGAGTTCGTCGGTCCACGATTGGGGGTCGCCGGCGGGAACGACGACCAGCTTGGAGAATCCCCGCTCGATAAAGGCCTCGAGTTGCGCCCGCAGCGCCTTGTGCCCGGTCGGAACAACCTTGTCCACTGAGTCGAGTTCGGGCCGGCGGCGGTTGACGATGGCGGCCAGCAAGGGCGGGACCTCCTCGCCCTGCACGTAGATGACCAGCGCCCCGAAGTGCTCGACGTCGATGGCGCGGCCCGCCTTGTCCGCCGCCTGTTCGACCACGGGGCGACCGGCCGCTGCGTCGTCGGGCGTGCAGAAACTCGGCAGCCACCCGTCGCCGAGGCGCCCGACGCGGCGCAGCTCTGACGGGGCCTGGCCGCCCAACCAGACGTCCGGCGGCGTTTGCACCGGCTTGGGTCCGATGTTGAGACCGGTGTACGTGAAGTGCTCGCCGGCGTGGTCGACGGCGTCTTCGGTCCAGAAGCGACGGATCAGGGGCAGCGCCTCGTCGAACCAGCTGGCGCGCTGCTCGCGAGCGATGCCGAAGGCCTGCTGCTCGTTTGGATCGACGACGCCGAGACCGAACGCCGGCAGGACGCGGCCGTTCGACAAGCGGTCGAGGCTGGCCCACTCCTTGGCGACCAGCGCCGGGTTACGGCCCGACAGCACCTGCACGCTGGTGCCGAGCTTGAGTTTCTTCGTGCGTCCGGCGGCGAAGGCGAGGCCGATCATCGGATCGGGCGCGACCCCCGTCGCCCGTTCCGACAGCCACAACGAATCGAAGCGCAGTCGTTCGAGGTCGTCGACCATGTCGCCGAACCGGTCGGCGCCAAGCCCCCATGTGAGGGCTCCCATGCCGACACCGATGCGCACCTTCATACGAGCAGCAGTCTCACACCTACGGTCAGTCCGAGAGCGACAATGAACCCGCGCAGCACGCGGCACTGGAACGCGTTTGCCGATGCGCGCGCCGAGGTTGGCGCCTACCACCGATCCAGCGGCGATCAGCACGACGACCAACCACGCGACGTGTCCGGAGAAGAGAAACAGCACGGCGGCGACGGCGTTGACCGTGAGCGCCAGCACGTTCTTCAACGCGTTGGTGCGCGCCAACTCGTCCGGCAGCAACACCCCGAGGACTGCCAGCAGGATGATGCCTTGGGCGGCGCCGAAGTAGCCGCCGTAGATGCCCGCGAAGAAGCACGCAATGGCCGGCAAGAGCTCGTCGTGTTTCACGGCGCGGGACCGGGCGGCGCGCGCCGCGGCGACGCGGGCACTGACGCGCGGCTGAAACAGCATCAGCAGGGCCGCGCCGATCACGAGAATCGGCACGACGTTGTCGAAGACGTCCGACGGCAGCTTTAGGAGCAACACCGCGCCGGTGATGCTCCCGAGACCGGAACCGATGGCGACGCGGCGGGCGCGGCTTCCCTGGCCGCGCAGCTCGTTGCGGTAGGAGTACGCGCCCGAGACCGTGCCAGGCACGAGTCCGATGTTGTTCGACACGTTGGCGGTGATCGGCGCGTAGCCGATGGCGAGCAGCGTGGGGAACGTAATGAGGCTGCCGGAGCCGGCGATGGCGTTGACGCCGCCCGCCGCCATGCCCGCGGCAATCACAGCCAGCGCTTCCAGCCCCGTCACGGGGTTAGTTTGACCGCATGGCAACGCGGCTGGAGGACTTGGACCTACCGGAAATCGATTTGTTCGGCCTGGCGCGCGCCGAGGCGCAGGCCATCCTGGCCGAGACCCAGAAGCAGCACTGGCTGGCCAAGAACCAGTTCGGCTACTCCGTGACCCGGTACGAAGACGTCGTCGCCATCCTGCGCGATCGGCGGTGGTTCTCGGCGTTGGCCTACACCAACGACGGTCAGACGATGGGGCCGCGCACCGAAGGTTCGATCCTGACGATGGAGGGCCCGAATCACGCCCGGTTGCGCCGCCTCGCGGCGCCGGCCTTCACGCCCAAGTCGGCTGATCGGTTGCGTCCGTTCATGCGCGAGGTTGTCGACGGCCTGGTCGACAAGGTCGCGCCAACCGGCCGGTGCGAACTAGTCGAGGACGTGTGCGAGCCCTATCCCATCCCGATTATCTGCGAGCTACTCGGCGCGCCGAAGGAGGACTGGAAGCTCTTCTCGAACTGGGCGACCGACATCTTCCGCATCTTCAACAACGATCTCGAGAACGACATGGCCAAGATCGAACGGGCCAACGCCGAACTCGACGCCTACGTGCGCGACCTGATCGCCGAGCGCCGCGGCAAGCCGGGAGACGACCTGCTGTCGGACTTCATCGCCGCCGAGGAAGCGGGCGACCGGATGTCCACCGACGAACTCGTGATGATGACCGAAGCCACGCTCATGGCCGGCACCGACACCACCCGCAACCAACTCGCCTGCTCCGTCGCCCTCTTCACCGAGAACCCCGAGCAGTGGGCGCTGCTGGCGGAACGCCCCGAGCTGGCGAGCGGCGCCGTCGAGGAAACGATGCGCCTGCTGGGTGCGGTCCGCGGCACGGCGCGCGTGGCGTCGGAGGAAATCGAATACCGCGGCGTGATCTTCCCCGAGGGCACCCTCGTGGGGACGAGCCTGGGCAGTGCCAACTTCGACGAGGAAGTGTTCGAGGATCCGTTCCGATTCGACATCACCCGCGAAGCCAAGTCGCCGCAGATGACCTTCGGCTCGGGCATCCACTTCTGCATGGGCGCCAACCTGGCACGGGCCGAGTTGCAAGAAGCACTGCCGCTTTTGGCGCGGCGCATGCCGAACCTGTCGACCTACGAAGACATCGAGTGGAAGGGCGCCAACATCGGCATTTGGGGGCCGGCGAAGTTGCCGCTGGCCTTCACGCCTAGCGCTTGACCCAGACGTCGCGGGTGCGGGGCATGCCGCTGCCGCCGTCGGCGTCTGCGACCACGCCGAGGACCTGGTGCAGTCCGAGTCCGCCGTCCTCGAAGCCGATCGCCGATGCCGCCATGTAGAGCCGCCACACGCGGGCCCGGGCGTCGCCGACGAGTTCGACGGCGCGGCTCCATTGCGATTCGAGGTTGGCCACCCAGGCGCGCAGCGTGAGCGCGTAGTGCTCGCGGAGCGACTCGACGTCGCGGACCTCGAAGCCCGCTTCTTCCATCGCCAGCACGACACGTCCGACGTCGATGAGTTCGCCGTCGGGGAACACGTAGCGGCCAACGAAGCTGTTCTTCTTGATCGGCGAGTCGCCGACCGCCGAGATCGCGTGGTTCAACAGGCGTCCGTGGTCGGACAGCGACGACTTCAGCACTGCGAAGTACTCGCGCAGGCGGGCGGCGCCGACATGCTCAAACATGCCGACGGACGCAATGGCGTCGAAGGATTCGCCACCCAACTCGCGGTAGTCCTGGAGCCGGATCTCAACCTGGTCGGCCACGCCCGCGGCGGCCACGCGTTCGCGGGCCCATGCGGCCTGCTCGCGACTGATCGTGATGCCGACCACACGCGCGCCGTAGTTCTTGGCGGCGTGAATGGCCAGGGAGCCCCAGCCACAGCCGACGTCGAGCACGCGCAAATCCGGTTGTTCGGAAAGACCGAGCTTGCGACAGGCCACGTCGTGCTTCGACTCCTGCGCTTCGGCGAGGTTCATCTTCGGATCGGTGAAGCGCGCGCACGAGTAAGTCATCGCCGGCCCGAGCACGATCTCGTAGAAGTCGTTGCCCACGTCGTAGTGATGGCTGATCGCCAACGCATCACGCGCCTTGGAATGCCGCAGTCCGCCCACACGCGCCTCCTCGGCGGGCGGCTTCGGCGGCGGGCCGACGAGACGCAGCTTCAGTGCGGCGCGCAGCGCCGCGGGGATGGCGCGCGTCGTCGACTGCAGGTGCGTGCCCGCGGGCTTGAGCAGTTCGATCAACGTGAAGATGTCGCCCTCGGCGTCGATCTCGCCGGCGACGTACGCCCGCCCGGGACCGAGCTCGTTGGGGGCCCACAGCATGCGACGGAGCGCATTGGGCGACGTGACGCGCACCGTGCCCTTCACGTCGTCTGGACCGAGCACGCTCCCGTCCCAAAACTCGACCCGGACTGGAGCGTCGGCTATCAGCTGGCTGACAAAGGTTTCGATAGTGGCGGCGACGCCGCCTTTACGCGGAGCCATTCTGAAAGTTTTCCAGAACCGAAACGATGGCGCTGGCGAGCGGTCATCGACGGGAACCTTGGCAGACAAGAATGGACCGATGCCCGCAGCGACGCGCCGGTTCGTCATTCCCGAAGGCCGTCGCGTGGAGCTGCCCGGCCGCGGCAAGACGTGGGTCCGCGAAATCGACGGACCGAAGGGCGCGCCGACGGTTGTCCTGCTGCACGGCCTGGGCGCTACCGGGTTGCTCAACTGGTTCCCCTGCTTCGGACCGCTGAGCGCGAAGCACCGCGTCGTCGCCATCGACCACCGCGGGCACGGGCGTGGCATCCGGCCGCGCCGGTTCCGGCTCGAAGACTGCGCCGATGATGTCGCCGCGATGATCGACGCACTCGGCCTCGGCCGCGTCGTTCTCGCCGGCTACTCGATGGGCGGACCGATCACGCAACTCACGTGGAGGCGCCACCCCGAAGTGGTGCGTGGAGTGGTGCTTGGCGCGACCAGCTACCGCTTCGGTCCTAACGACATGCGCTTCGGGCCGATCGGCGACGCGCTCGGCTTCAGCCTGCGCTTCACACCGCGGCTCGTGCGCCAACAGATGGTGCGCGGCGCGATCAACTTCAACCCGCAGAACCGCCCGCGTCCCGACTGGGTGATCGACGAACTGAACCACCACGATCCCGCGGCGTTGGTCGAAGCCACGATGGCGATTCGGCGGTTTGATTCCGAGTCCTGGATTGGAGACCTGGACGTGCCTGCGGCGTCGGTCGTGACGATGTATGACCGGTTGGTTCCGCCGCGGCGGCAAACGAAACTCGCCGCGCTAACGCGCGGCGAGGTGTTCGAAGTGCGGGGCGGTCACGACGTGTGCGTGACGCGCCCCGACCGGTTCGCTCCCGCACTGCTTTCCGCAGTGGAGTCGGTCACGAACCGGTCGTAGCGCTTTGCTGCCGGCTTTCGCTCTACCTACCGGTCGCGTGACAGGTCGTGGATGCGGTCCTTCAGTGCGTCGACCGTGTCCTCGGCCTTCTCGCGAATGTCGCCGACGGCTTCCTTCGCTCGTCCAGCGGCATTGTCGATCTTGCCCTCACGCTTCAGCTTGTCGTTGTCGGTGAGGTCACCGGCTGCTTCCTTGATGCGTCCTTTGATCTGGTCGGTGTTCTTCATGCATTACGGATACCCGGCAGCTCCGGTCGTTAACGGACTAGGCGATCGGGTACTACCGGCCACTTGTGGCGCGCGAACGACCACGCCCCGTACAATTCCGGGGTCTCGTCGGCGGCAGAAGCCGCGAAGTACCGTGGGGAGCAGATGAGGGTGGATCGAGCTTCGTGGCAGTAAATCCTGTCGCGATCCAAGAGGGGGCAATTGGGACAACCGCCGGCACTATCGCCGGCGGCGCGACCCGTACTCTCGCTCGGAAACAACGCGCCCCGTCACGCGGGCGCAAGTGGCCCGCCGCGAGCTTCTCGTCGGAATGCTCACCGCCGCCGTCGACTTGAGCGCGGTGTTGCTGGGTTATCTGCTGTCGAGGCAGTTACGTGTCGACGAATCACTCGGCGCCGTGACGCCGCTCAATTACGGACAGGTCATCCTCACCGTGCCTGTCTGGTTGATCACGTTCGCGGTGTACGACCTGTACGACCGGCGCAAGATCGCCGCGGCATCACAAGAAGCGCGCCGGCTCACGCACGCCGTCACCGTCAGCGTGGTGGCGGTCGTGTTCGTGGCGTTCTTCCTCGACCTGAACATCTCGCGTACGTGGCTGGCCTTCATCGCCGTGTCGTGCCTGCTCTTTACGGGCATCGGCCGCTTCGGTATGCGGCAGTTGGTGCACGGCCTGCGCACCCGCGGCTTCCTGCGTACCGACTCGCTCATCGTCGGCACCAACCGCGAGGGTCGTACGATCGCTCGCAGCCTGAGCCGCGAGCGAGCGCTCGGGTACAACGTCCTTGGCTTCGTAAGCGTCGGCCAGTCGAGCTTGCAGGAAATCGACGGGCGCAACGTGCTCGGCCAGGTCCACGATCTCGTCGACTTGGTGCGCTCGCGTGATGTCGGCGCCGTCATCGTCGCCGGGAGCGCGCTCGGCGCCGGCGAGCTCGAAGAACTCGACCGCGCCCTCCAGCCCCTCGACGTCGAAGTCCGTGTTTCGCCGGGGCTCCCGCATATGGCGGCGGCGCGAATCTCGGTCAACGCCATCGACGGCGTGGCGCTGCTTACCCTGGAGAAGAAGGAGTTCACGCGGCGCCAGATGGCGGCCAAGCGCGCCTTCGACCTGGTGGGCGCCATCGCGCTGTCGATGCTGGCCGCACCGGTGATCCTGGTCATCGCGGCGATGATCCGCATTACGAGCGGCCCGAAGGTGATCTTCACGCAGGAGCGCGTGGGCGTCGGTGGGCGGCTCTACAAGATGTACAAGTTCCGCACCATGGTCCACAACGCCGAGGAGCTACGGCTCGATCTGACGGAGAACAACCAGGCCGACGGTCTGCTCTTCAAGATGCGAGAAGACCCGCGCGTCACCCGCCTGGGCCGCAAGCTGCGCCCGTCGGGCCTTGACGAACTGCCCCAGCTACTCAACGTGCTGCGCGGCGAGATGAGCCTCGTCGGCCCTCGCCCGGCGCTGCCCGACGAAGTGGAGCAGTACGACGATCGTCTCCGCGAGCGCCTGCGGGTCAAGCCCGGCCTCACCGGACTGTGGCAGATCAAGGGCCGTCACGAGCTGAGCTTCGACGACTACGCGCGCTACGACCTGTTCTACGTCGAGAACTGGTCGCTCGGCTTCGACATCTACGTGATGGCGAACACCATCCCGGCGCTTCTGCGCCGGCGCGGCAGCTACTAAGCCTCGTAGGCGAAACGGGCGAGGTGCTCGCCCAAGGACTCCGTAAGCGCCGCCGCATCCGCCTTCGCTAGATCGGCGCGCCAGCGCGTGGTCGCCGCCGGGTCGAACGGGTGACGAGCGACGGCGCCCGCCAGTTCGGGCGACCAGGTAAGACCGAGGTGCTCAGCGACGCGGCGCACCGTGGCCGCCGGGTCCGCGACGACGTCCTCGTAGCGAACCTCTAGCCAGCGTTCGTCGTCACCCAACGCTTTGCTGGCCTCGGCGAAGGCGTCGATCAGCATCTTCCACGCCAAGCCGGCCAGTAGGACCGGCGAGCGGCCCGCAGCGTTCCACTCTTGCTCGTAGGCGTCGGGCAGCGGGCCCCACTGCCACGCCGCGGGGTCGCCCTTCCACCACGGCATCTGCAGCCACGAACTCGCCACGGCGCGCCCGTCGCGCACGACGTGGACGTAGCGCACGCCGGGCAGGGTGGCGTCGATCAATCCGACGCGCGGCCAGCCGGTGAACTTATGGAGGAACAGCGGTCGGCCTTGGGCGGCGGCGCGCCGGGTGAAGAAGTCACGAAAACGGTCGGCGAGCGGCGCCACTGCGTCGGCCGCCGTGAGGTCCCGGGGCGAGACCGACAGCAACGGCGACACGTCGCGCACCAGCGCGCGGTAGCCCTCCGAGGGGGCGAAGCGCAGCCGGCCCTTCTCGGTGAAGCGCGCCGGCACCCGGTGGTAGAGCGGCTGGTTGACGCGCCCCGCTCCCGCCGGCAACGGCAGGCGGTCTTCGAGGTTGGACAGGAAGCCGACGTCGCGATGACGCGCCAGCAGCTCGTGCACGAGCGTGGAACCGCAGCGACCCGTTCCGAGTACGAACCCGTACCGGCGCTCCACCGTTAGCGTTTGTGCGCTTCGAGTTCGTACCCGTGCGACTCGAGTCCGTCGGCTTGGATCGTCTCGATCCGCTTCAGCGCTTCGTCGGCCAGATCGGTGCGCCACGAGTCGGTGGCCTCGATGCGCAGGACGCCAAGATCACCTTCCCAGCGCGGATCGGTCGGCAGGCCAGCGAACTGCGCCACGCGACGAAACGTCGTCAACGGGGCCGACACGAGGTCTTCGTAACGCAGGTGCAGAACGGCGCCAGGCGACACCGCGCCGAGGCCGGTATCGATGACCGCCAGCTCTTCGACCCAGTTCCGGGCGCACAGCTCCCAGGGGTCACCACCGTCGGCGGCCCAGCGGCGCGGCGTGCCGCCGTACCACCACACGACGCTGTCTTCCCACCAGTCAACGCGGGCCAGTGAAGAGGCCACGGCGCGCCCGTCACGAACGATGTTCACGAACCGGGCATTCGGAAAGGCGTCGACCAGCAAGGGGATGCGGCGGTTGTTGGCGATCCGCTTGTTGACGAAGACCGAACCGCCGCTGTAGCGAGTGACCCGCTCGACGGCGCGCTGCAAGGCGGTCCGTTCGGACTCGCCGACGGTGAGCGGCGGCTCGAGCCCGATCCCGCAGGCGGTGAAGAACGGCTCGCCTTCGGCGGGTGACGGAAAGACCCGGCGGTCGAGCGACCGGCGGGCGTTGTGGACATAGGCGTTGGAGGTGGCCGAGAACCAGGCCCGGCGGCGGGCCTGCGGGAAGCGGCGAGGCACACGGTTGAACGCCGCCAGGGCCGGAACTGACGGGAATTTCCGGACCCAGTTCGACACGTAGGCCGACTCGCCGTGCAGGCACAGGGCCTTATACACGAGCGAGGTTCCGGAACGGGGCGCTCCGACGAGAAACACCGGGGCCGCGGGAGATTGACGGGAGGCACGCATAGGGCAGGGAAGGGCGCAGCGCGCCTCGACAGCGCCAGACAGGTTAGCCCGACACCGCTGCGGAAACGCGCCTGCGGGTAGTCTGGTTTGGTCCGATTTCCCTCATTGCGCGGACCCACCCGGAGCGTCGCCTTGCCTGAGCCAACCGATCCCAAGCCGCTGAACGACGACGGGCGGCCCGACGTGCCGCTGCTCGCCGACGTCGTCGAGGTTGCGCGTGAGTCCTACGCGGACAAGGACGAGGACACGTTCGTAAAACCGAAGCCCACGCCTCCCGCCCCGACACCGCCGCCGCCCGCCCCGACACCGCCGCCTCCGGCGGCCGTCAAGCCGTCACCGCCGGCTCCCGCACCGGCCCCACCGACACCCACGCCCGCTGCCCCGAAAGAGGCCACGAAAGTCGAGGCCCCGACGCCCGAGCAGAAGGTCGAGCCCCCGAAGCCTGAACCCAAGCCGGAGCCCAAAGCCGCGCCGGTCGCGACACCCGTCGTCGCTGCACCGATAGCGCGGGCGCCGAGCGCCTGGCGCGAACCTTCGGGTGCGCAGTTCCAGCTGCTGACGTATCTCCGCAACAACAAGAAGCGCGTGCTGTGGATGGTCGTCGCACCGATCCTCGCCGCCGAGGCCGCCCTGTTCCTCCTGGCGCTCGGCCCCACCGAATACAAGGCGACAGCGACGGTCACCATCCCGTCTGAAGGCTCGTCGGTGTCCGACGTCACGCAGTCGGTGTCGGACTACCGCGCGCTGGTCAAGTCAAACACCGTCGCCCGTCAGGTGGCGGCGCAAACCCGCGCCTCGACCGGATCGATCCGTGGAGGCGTCACCAGCAAGCGCCAAGGCACCAGCAGCCTGGTCGACGTCACCTACACCGGCTCGAAGAAGGCCAACGTCGTACCGGTGGTCAAGGCCGTGTCGCGCGAGAGCCTGGTTGCATTGATCAAGCCGGAACTCGAAGTGGCCGACCGCTCGGTGCGACAGGCGCAGAAGGACTATGCCGCCGTCCAGCAGGAGATCATCGAGTTCAACGCCAGCCACGGGCTCTTACTCGACCCGCCCGAGACCTACCGGGCCAAGGTGGCCGAGCTCGGCCGGCTCAAAGTGCAGGCGGCCCAAGCGCGCGCCCAAGGCAACACCGCGCGTGCGGCCAGCTTGGATGCGGCCGTCGCGCAGGCCACCAAGGACGTCGAGACCCTCGCCGGCGTAGTCCGCGAGTACCAGGCGCTGCAGTCCAAGCAGGATCAGCTGCAAGCCACCATCAACTCCGCCTCGAACAAGCAGGCGACGCAACGGGCGCGGCTCGACGCCGCCAACGCCGCGTCGTCGGTCGACGTCGGCGGACTCAAGAAGGTCAACGCGCTCGTCGAGACGGCGCGGGCGGGTGCGATCACCTTCGTGGTCGCCCTGCTTCTCATGGTGGGCGCTTTGGTGATGCTTGAGATGTTCGGCTCCGGCCGCGCCGACGGCGCAACGCCCTCCACGAGCGGCGTGGCGCCACAACCGAACTCGAATCCGGTGCGATCCCAAACCAGATCGCGTGGGCAGAAGAAACGGCGCAGGTGACGCTGCTTCTCGAGCCCGACCCCACCGAGGTAGAAGCGTCACCCCAGCCATTCGACTCGGCGCTGACGCCGACGCTGCGGTGGTTGCTTTTCGCCGCAGTGGCGATCGCATCGCTGAACGCCGGCTACCAGGCGGTGTCCGGCGGTTCGTTCTACGTCGCCATCGCGCCCGCCGCCGTTCTGGTGGGCATCGCGGTGGCCGCGCTCGCCGTCGTCAACTTCGAGGCCTTCATCCTGGTGCTGCTCATCGGGCGGTCGGTGCTCGACTTCTCGCGCGGCAAGTTCGAGCGCTCGCTGGGCGCCGCCGCGTCCTCCGGTCCGTGGGCGGCCGCCGCCAGCGCCGTCCTCGTGATCGCCGGCTTGCTGTGGCTCGCCGGGCCGCGCATCCGCGTCAAGCGATCGTGGCAAGAGATCACGATGGCCGTGTTCGTCGCCACGTCCACGTTGAGCGTGGTGGCATCCGATCACCCCGACCGCAGCCTGGTCGAGGTCGCCCGGATCACGTCAGCGGTGGTGATGTTCGCCGTCGTCCGGCGGTTGGTCGTCGGCGCTCCCGACGTGGCCGACCGCGTGCTGACCGCGGTGTTCGCGTCGGCGCTCGTTCCGCTCGGAGTGGCGGCGTTCCAGATGGCGGCCGGCAGCGGCGGGTTCAGCGCCGGCGGGTACTCCCGGGTGCGGGGCACCTTCGTGCACCCCAATCCGTTCGCGCTCTACCTCACGCTGCTCATCATCATGGGCGTCGCGCTGTGGCCGCACCTGCAGGGCTGGCGGCAACTGGCGCTTGGGGTGGTCGTCGCCGGCTCCGGGGTGGCGTTGATCGCGACATACACGCGCAGCGGATGGTTGGCCCTGTTCGTGGCTCTGTTGGTCGTCGGCGCGCTGCAGACACGCTGGCTCATCCCCCTGCTGCTGTGCGCGGCGCTGGGCATCCTGGCCATCGTGCCGTCTGTCAGCGGGCGCTTCTCCGACCTCAGCGAGTCGCGCAATGAACGCGGCAAGGCCGAGAACTCACTGGTCTGGCGGTACGACTACTGGAAGCAGGCTGCTGACCTCGGCGGCCGCAGCCCCATCATCGGCATCGGCCTCAAGATGACGCAGTCCGCCACCGACGAAGCGAAGGCGCCGCACAACGACGTCATCCGCGCTTACGCGGAGACCGGCGTGCTCGGACTGGCGGCGTACCTGGCCATGGTCGGCGCGCTCATCGCGTTGGCGGTGCAAGCCCTGCGCAATGCCGCGGCGGGGCGCGACCGCGGCATCGCCGTAGGCTTCGCCGGTTGCATGGTGGCGTTCGGGCTGTTCAGCCTCGTTTCCAACGTCGCCTCGCAGGTCGTGCTGCTGTGGTACTTCTTCGCCTTCGCGGCCGTCGCCAGCGCCATCGAACCCCGCGTCACACCGCGGCGCTGATGAGGATCCTCCACGTCAACAAATTCCTGTACCGGCGCGGCGGCGCCGAGGGGTACATGGAAGACGTGGCGGCACTGCAACGCCAAGCCGGCCACGTTGTCGAGTTCTTCGGCATGACGCACCCGGAAAACGAGCCACGCCGCTTCGAGTCGTACTTCCCTTCCTACATCGAGATGGATCCGGCACCGAGCGGCATGGTGGAGCGGGCCAAGGGCGTGGCGCGCATGGTGTGGTCGACCTCGGCGCAACGCGGCATGGACGCGGTCGTCGACCAGTTCAAACCCGACGTCGTGCACCTGCACAACATCTACCACCAGCTGTCGCCGTCGATCCTGCGACCCCTCGCCCGACGCGGCATTCCCGCGGTCATGACGTTGCACGACTACAAGCTCGCCTGCCCGACCTACCAGTTCCTCGGTGCCGACGGGGAGGTGTGCGAGGAGTGCCTCGGCCGGAAGTTCCATCAGTGCACCATCAACGCCTGCAAGGGCGGCTCGCGGGCGGCGAGCCTGGCCGTGAGCATCGAGCTGAGCCTGCACACGCTCACGAGCGCCTACGGGCCCGTAGGGCGCTTCGTGTGCCCCAGCCGCTTCATGCTCGACAAGATGACCGCGGGGCGCGTCTTTCCCGATCGCCTGCGTCACGTGCCGCATTTCGTGAACACCGCCGGGTTGGCGTCGAAGACCGCAGCTGGTGGACCACTGGTCTACGCCGGACGGCTGGCGCACGAGAAGGCGATCGACACCCTGATCGAGGCGGTGGGTCTGCTCGGCGGACAGGTCCGAACTCGTCGTGGCCGGCGACGGGCCCGACGCCCCGGCGTTGCGCGCCTTGGCGGAGCGCGTCGCTCCCGGACGGGTGCGGTTCGTGGGCCGGCTCACCAAACCCGACCTCGTCGCCCTGCTCACTTCCGCCGTGGCGGCGTGCGTGCCGTCGCGCTGGTACGAGAACCAGCCGCTGAGTGTGCTCGAAGCCTTCGCCGCCGGCGTCCCGGTGGTCGGTACCGCCATCGGCGGCATCCCCGAACTGGTCGACGACGGCGTCGACGGGTTCCTGGCGCCTGTCGACGACACCGCCGCGCTCGCCGCCACTCTGTCGAAGGTGCTCGACGACCCGGCGGAGGCGCTCGAGATGGGCCGGGCGGCGCGACGCAAGGCCGAGACCCAGCACGCGCCCAGTGTTCACGTCGCCGCGATCGAGGCCGTCTACGCGGAGGCCAAATGCGCATAGCCATGATCGGCCAGCGCGGGTTGCCCGCCGCGTGGGGTGGCGTCGAGCGCCACGTCGAAGAACTCGGAGCGCGGTTGGTCGAACGCGGCCACGACGTCACGGTGTTTTGCCGCACCAACTACAGCGAGGTGATGGCCAAGGAGTTCCGCGGCATGCACCTGCGCTACAAGACCACGGTCGGTACCAAGCACCTCGAAACGATCACGCACAGCGCGCTGTCGAGCCTCGCGGCGCTGCCTGGGCGCTTCGACATCGTGCACTTCCACGCCCTCGGACCCGGACTGCTCTCGCCGATACCGCGGCTGCTGTCCCGGGCGGGCGTGGTCCAGACGATCCACGGGCTCGACAACAAGCGCGCCAAGTGGGGACCGGTGGCGTCGGCGGTTCTCGGCACGGCCGCGTGGGTGAGTGGCCATGTCCCGCACGCGACCATCGGCGTCTCTGAGGATCTGGTGGCTCACTACGCCAAGACGTGGAACCGCGTGGCGCACCATGTTCCCAACGGCGTGAACCCACCGGAGATTCGCAAGGCCGACGAGATCACGCGGCGCTTCGGATTACGCGCCGGCGAGTACTTGTTGTTCGTCGGTCGCTTCGTGCCCGAGAAGGCACCGGATCGGCTCATACGCGCCTTCGCGTCGCTCCCCGGCGATCTCCGCCTCGTCCTCGCCGGAGGATCGAGCTACACCGACGGCTACGCCCGTTCGCTCGCCGATGCGGCGGCCGAGGACCCACGCGTGCTGTTGCCTGGCTACGTCTTCGGTGACACGCTCGCCGAGCTGTACTCCAACGCCGCTGCGTTCGTGCAGCCGTCGGACCTCGAGGGTCTGCCGATCACGCTGCTCGAAGCGGCCTCGTACGGCACTCCGATCGTCGCCAGCGACATCCCGCCGCACGTCGAGGTGCTCAGGGAAACGGGTCCGGGCCGTCGGCTAGTACCGGCACGTCGAGAAGAAGCTCTGGCTGCAGGGCTTCGTCTGGTTCTGGAAGACCCGAAGGCGGAGCGAGATGGGGCTGCGAAGCTTCGGGATGAAGTTCTGGCGTTTTACGACTGGGACGTGATTGCTGCCGCGACTGAGCGCGTCTACGACGCTGCTCTCGCCTCCGCCCGACGGCGGCGGTAAACGCCAGCACCAGAATCAGCACGGCCGCGCCGACGACCGCGCACATCGCACCGCGCACGGTCAGTTCGAGCCGGTTCCGCGTGGACGGCAGCTCGAGAGCGGACGACATCGCGTACAGCGCGGCGGCGGTAAGCGCTGACGCCGTCGCCATGCGGAACGCCGCGCGGGCGCGGACCTTCACATGTTGCAGGCGTCGCAGGCAGTACCACGCGTGGACGACGTTGACGTATTGCGCGATCGAATACGAGGCCGGGACCGCCAGCGCGGCGTAGCGGCTGTGCAGGCCGACCACGAGTAGCAACACGGGCAGCAACTGGAGGTTGGCCATAACGCCGTACAGGGTGTTTCGCCACGGCACCAGCGTGTTGAGCGACGCGAAGAAGGGAGCGAGCAAAGCCCGCTGCACCGCCGAACCGACCAGCGACCCGGCGTAGATCGCCAGTGCCGTTCCAAGAAGCACCGCGTCGCTGCGACTCAAGTTGCCGCGCTCGAACACCACCACGGCGGCGGGCCCCGCGAGCACCGCGAGAAACGCCGTCATCGGAAGTGACAGCAACAACATCAGAGTCAGGCCCTGCTCGGTGATCTTGCCGACGCGTTCCTCGTCTTCCTCCGCGGTCGCCTCGGTCAGGCGCGGCAGGAGAGCGACAATGACGGAGCGGAAAAAGACCGAACCGCCGATGGCCGAGATCAGCCGGTAGCCGTAGTTGATCACTGTGATCGAACCGGCGGGCAAGAACGAGGTGAAGAGCTGTTCGCCGATACGGGCGGCGGGGTTCAGGCTGGCCGACGCCAGCGGTCGCGTGCACAGCCGGCCAGTGGCCACGATCTCGGGGTCGCGCCACCGGAACGACGGGCGGAAACGGAACCCGCGTCGCGCGCTGGTGAACGCCATGAACACCAACTGGGCGCCGGCGCCGAAGATGTAGGCGACGCCGACGACGTTGATGTGATCGCCACCTGAGTAGAGGATGGCGCCGGCGGCGACAGCGTTCATCACCACGTTCATCGCGGCGGGGGCAACGAACATGAAGCGGGCGTTGAGAACCGCCCGCAAGACTTCGGCCAGGGCCACCAGCGGCACCACGAAGAACATAAGACGAGCGACTTCGGCGGCGGCGTCGAGTTGCGCTCCGTGCAGACCCGGTGCGGTCACCGCCATCAACGGCCGCGCGGCGAGCCCGCCGATCGCAGCAACGGCGACTCCGATGACCAGCGTCGCCGTGACGATGGTGGAGATCAGCGGCCACGCGTCGCGCTCCCCCTTGCGGGTGAACCAGGTCGAGAACGTCGGCACCAGCGCCTGGTTGGCCGCCGCGGTGACGATAGCCACGAGACCCAACGGGATCCGCGCCCCGACGAAGAACGAGTCGCTGGTTCGCCCGGCGCCGTAACGCGCTGCGATGGTGGCGTCGAGGAGAAGCCCGCTGGCGATCGCCGCCGCCGCGGCCATGCTCGTGAACGTGGACTGCCGCAGCAAGCCGCCACGCGACTTGGCGCGCGTCGAGTCCCCAGCGGGTTTCGTGTCCGTCACTTCGGAAGAGCTTTACCCAGTCGCTGCTCCAGATCGGTACACAATGCGCGGATTCGTGGGTCCAACTCCGCGCGATCGGTCTCCGCCGGCTCTCGCTGCCACGTGGGCGGACAGCGCCGGCGTGTTCTCGATGCCGAGGAACTCGGCGATTCCGCCCATCGACGGTCTTGGGATCGGCCACGAACGCGTCGTACGACACGAGGGCGACGTCGTCGCGCTGGTCGAGCGCCAAGTCGAAGTACAAGGAGTTACGCACGTACCAGAACAACGCCGCCGCTGACACGGCGTCGAGGGCGTCGTAGTCGAAGGACCGGATGATCTCGCGGTTCTCATCGCTGAGCCGTTGCGCTTGCCACGAGTCCTGCGCTTCTCCCGCGGCGATATGGCGCAGGATACGCAGGTTGGCGTCTCCGAATTTCGCGACGGCTGATCGAGCACGACCGTCGGCGCTGCGGTACGCCCACAGTGCGCGGGCGGGCGACGACGTTGCCAGGGCCGACAGCAGCTCGGGCGTCCGATGCGAGTCGCACAGCGGCTTCAGGAGGACGAAGCGCTGCCGGCTCCGCTCGATGGCGGCGCGTACGACTGCGTCGTCGCGCAGCAGGTAACGGGAGAACATCTGGCGGTCGTTCTCGTTGTGCACCTCGAACTCCGGCGACTGCTCCAGCCCGCGCACCACCATGTTCGTGCCCGATCGCTGAACACCCACGAGCAGCACCGTTGTGGCCTGACCGAGTGGGCGGGGGTGCTCACGGCGCCAGCGGCGGCGCGCCAGCGCCGGCCGAGAACCGCGCCCGCGGGTCGAGATTGTCTTCCTCGATGAGGCGGCCGACACCGTCGGAGCGCGCCCACTTGAGATGCCGACCGACGCGTCCGAGGACTCGGGCAGCTACGGGCGCATGCTGGAGCGTGCGCTTGTCGGCCATGAGCCGCCAAACATAGAGGCCGCGGGCTCTAAGCCTTGACGAGTACGTCTCCGGTGTTGGGTGCCATCACGAAGTTGCCGCTCACGAGTTGGCCTTGGAGGGTGCGGTACTGGCGATCGAGCGGAACAGTCACCGCGTTCTTCGTCGGGTTGGCGAGCACGACGCCGTTGGTGAAGGTGCGCTTGTAGTACGCGCCGACCTTGGCGTAGGTACCGGCCGCGTCGCCGATTGCGACATTGGCGAACTCATCCTTGGTCGTCATGTTCTTGTTGAGCCGGAAGTTGAAGTACTCGTGGCCGGTCGTGCCCATGAGGAACGAGGCGACCGCGTAGCGGTGCCAAGCGTCGTACTGCGCCTGCGTTCCCGGCACCCAGACTTTGGTGGTGGTGACGAGCGGCTTGTTCGAGCGCCCACCGGCGGCGGCGAGCATGTCGACGTCGGCCCGCCACTTGGTTTCGTTCGGGTACGCCGTGACTGCCGTATTCGGCGGGCGCAGGAAGATCTCGATCATGCCGCCGTCGGACACATCGATGAGCCGCTTCGTCGGGGCCGTGGCGCTGGAGTAGTACGAACCGTTGAGCAGCCCGTTCACCCACAGCGTCTTGCCGCCGAGGCCCGCCCTGACTGTTTCGGCGATGTTCGTGGTGCCGTCGAGCCACTCACTGCCCGTGTAGGGAGCATTCTTGGCGGAGTTGTACGGAACGCCCGGTGTCACGTACGTGGGATTGGTCGGGGCGAGGCCCATGGTGTCGAGGAAGCAGCCGTCGGCACCGCCCGCCTGCGCCATCTTGGTATTGCAGGTATTGATGCGGGACTGGGCCCAGGCCGGGTTGAAGATGTTGGACAACGTGTTCCCGAAGTCCTTTGACACGATGCGCTTGCCGTCTTGGGTGTGCATGAACATCGACTCGTCGGTGATGCCGGCGACGTCGTTCTTCAAGATGAACGTGCCGTTGATGTACACCAGCATCGTCAGTGAGTGACCGGCCTGCTGGGCGGCCTCTCGCATCTGCGGGACGTACTTCTTGTACAGGCTCACGTCGGCGAACGTGATCACGTGGAAGTCGCGGGCATGCTGCAGCGCCTGCTCCAGTGTGACGTCGTGATTGACCGTCATGAACTCCGGCGCGTGCAACAGGAGGCCGCTGCCGCCGGCGACCACGTCGGAGACCGTGACGTTCACGGTTGCCGGCGGCGTACTGCACGCCGACGTCGTCCAGTTGTCGCACACGTGGTACGTGAAGGAGTCGGTGCCGGTCCAACCGGTGGCGGCGTACGTGATCGTGTTGTCGGCGTTGACGGTCGCCGAGCCGTGAGCGGCGTTGCTGTCGATCGTCGGTGTCATCAGATCGCCGTCGGGATCGGTGTCGTTGCCGAGCACGTTGATCACGACGCTGGCCTGCTTGTCGACCGCCGCCGAGTCGTTGTTTGCGACGGGAGCGGCGTTGGTGGTCCGCGGCGCCGTGACGGTGATGCTGACCGTCGCCGTGTCGCACAACTGCTCCGTCGCGTTGTCGCACACCTCGTAGGTGAACGAGTCGGTACCCACGAAGTCGGTGTTTGGCGTGTACGCGATCTCGGTGTCACTGGTCTTGCTGGCGGTGCCGTTAGCCGGAACACCAACGGTGCCGATCGCGAGCGCGTCGCCGTTGGGGTCGGTGTCGTTGCCGAGCGGGGTCACGGCAGTCGCGGTATTGACCGTCGTTGCCGCGGAGTCGTCCGCCGCGTTCGGTGCGGAATTACCCGACACGACGTCGACGTGCAGTGTGTACGCCGAGTGGCCCGACGCCGCGCTCACACGGATCTTCCAAAGTCCGCTCGTCGGCAGCGTGAACGTGATCGTTTCGGGTCGCCTCGATCCCGAGGCACTGGCCTTGGTGTTCCCGTTGGCGTCGAGCAGGAACATGTTCAGGTTGGCCGTGGTCGTGCCCCAGGTCAGCGTCGCAGTCAACGCTCCGGCGGGCGCCGGCTCCATCTTGTGAATGATCCACTGCGGCTTGCTCGCGGCGTACACGTGGCCGGTGAAGTCGAACGACGTCGTGGCGGCCGGCGCACGGTCCGCGAAGGGGACGCCGAGCATGGCGAGCGCCAGCACGATGCCGAACAGGCGGCGAACGTACGGCGCGGAAGAGCGGTTTACGGTTGACATGGGATACCCCTTATCGACCCGCCGCCCGCGGGCTTGAGACTTTGTTGTGAACTGGTCTGGAAAGTGTACGACTCCCGCGTGTCCTGTCTAGACCGTGGGCCGGATTTGCCGGTTTTTTACAGGTTCCAGATCGAAATACGGTTGTTGTTGAAGTCGGCCACGGCCACGGTTCCGGCTGACGTGTCGATGGCTACCGAACGCGGCGCCGACAGGCAGTTGGTGCAGGTGCCGTCGCTCCCGAACGTGGTGACTGCCGAATTGGCCAACGTAAGGACCACGACCCGGCCGTTGTTGCCGTCGGCGATGTAGAGCTTGCCGCCGGCAATCTCCATGTTCCACGGGAGGTTGACCGTCGGCGCTAGCACGGTCATGCCGGTGCCGGTTTTCGTGTAGCGCTGGATCTTGTTCGCGCCGCTGTTGGCGACGTAAACGAAGTTGGCGTCGACGGCGACACCCCGCGGCAGCGACAGGCCGGTGATGGTGTGCAGGATGCCGCCCGTTGCGTTGAGGTGCAGCACGCGGTTGTTGTAGGTGTCGGCCACCCAGTACGTCGTGCCATCGAGCGCGGTCTGGTGCGGCCAGTTGAACTTCGAACCCGTCGGCTTGATCGACTTGATAAAGGTGAGGTCCGACGTGTTGAACAGGTCGACGCGATTGTCTTCGCTATTGGTGAGCACCACGGTGTTGCCGTCGGGCGTCACCGTGATACCGCGTGGCATCTGCATGTTGCCGGGCTGGCTGCCGAACTTGCCCGTGGCCGTCCACACACCGTTGTGACGCTTCTGGATGCGCTGGTTGTACATGTCGGAGACGAAGAGGTCGCCGTTGGGCGCGTAGGCCACGCCGAACGGGTTGTCGAAGCCACCGAGCGTCGGGAGCGTGCCGCCGACTTCGGGGTCAGCCGTACCGTTGGTTTGGAACCGCGCGATCTTGAAGGCGAACGTGTCGCACACGTTCACGTCGCCCGCGTTGTCGAGGAACACGCACGCCGGCGAGTTCAACTTGCCGATGCCTTGGCCGTAGCTGCCGACCGGCGCGCCCAGGGAGCCACCCGTGAGGTTGACGTGCGAGACGCGGAACCCGCGTGCCTCGGCGATCCAGAGGCCGTTGTTGCCGTCGCCGGTGATGCCGCGTGGTCCCTTGAACTGCGTGCTGTTGCCGAACCGCGTGATGCAGGCGTGGGTCGTCGGGTTCATCCCGACGACCTGGTTGTGGTCAGTGTCGACGGCGTAGATATTGCCGTCGGGACCGACGGTGACGTCGCGCGGGCGCGAGAGCGCGCCGTTGCACGCCGTCTCGCTCCAGATCTCGTTGCCGTTGTCCTTGCGGATCTTGACGATGCGGTTCTTGTACGTGTCGGCGATGTAGACGCCCGTCGCGTCGTTGGCGATGCCGAACGGCGACTTCAGATACGTCGGATTGGAACTGCCCACACCGTAGAACTTCGCCTGCACGACGCCGGCCGTGGTGACGCGCCACACCTGATTGGAACCGGTGTTGGTGACCCAAAGGATCGATGGATCGCCGACGTCGATCGACACGTTACGCGGATTGTTCATCCCCGGGACGAGCTCGGTAATGGTGCCCGGGTTGGTGCCGACGACTTTGACGAGGCGGTTCCCGCCGGAGTCGGCCACGAAGCGGTTGCCCGACGCGTCGGCTTCGCCGCCCGCCGGATACAGCGGCGCGACGCCGCCAGGATCGGAAATGTTGCCCTGGTGGGTCAGGCTGCCGCCGCCGCCACCGCCGGTGAGGCTGAAGACCTGAATGCGGTCGTTGTAGGTGTCGGCCACGTAGAGCAAACCGTCGGCACCCACCTGGATGCCCTGCGGCGCGTTGAACTGCGTGTTCGACGCGCCGTAGGCGGTGCCGCCGAGGCCGACGCCGGTGAAGGTGCCGTTGGCGGCGTATTCCTGGATGCGGTTGTTGTCGGTGTCGGCCACCCAGAAGGTGCCGTCGGCGCGTGCGGCGACGCCCTTGGGGTTGCGCACCTTGCCTGGCCCGGTGCCCTTGAGGACCCCGAGGTTGGTCCAGCCAGTGCCGTTGGTGGCGTTGAGGCTGATGATGCGGCCGTTGCCCGAGTCCGCTACGAGGACGCGGTCGTTGGCGCCGTCGAAACCGACGCCCCACGGCTTGAGGAACTGGTTCGTGCCCGAACCCTTCGTGCCGAAGCGCCAGCGTGGCGTCGGGGCGGTGGAGCTGTTGGGCGCGACCGTGAACGACGACACGCGATTGTTGAACGTGTCGGCCACGTACATGTGACCGGCGTTGTCGAAGGT
This sequence comes from uncultured Actinomycetes bacterium, assembly GCA_963722185.1. Lineage (GTDB taxonomy): Bacteria > Actinomycetota > Acidimicrobiia > Acidimicrobiales > JACCXE01 > JACCXE01. The sequence goes on from CAVRKD010000002.1 coordinate 343,109, forward strand.
CACGTCCATCGGCCAGTGCACCTGGTTGGACGCCGAGCCTTGGCCGTTGTCGATGCTGCGCAACGGACCGGAGCCGTCGACGCCGTACTCGACCACACGGTCATTGCGGGTGTCGGCGACCCAGACGCGGCCGTCTTGCGGGTTGACGCCGATACCTTGCGCCCAGTTGAACGCGGCGGTGGTTTCTGCCGTGCCTTTAGTGCCCCAGTCGATCCAGCCAGCGTTGTCGGCCGCCGCCTTGTCGTGGCGCTGCATGCGCTGGTTCACCATGTCCACGGCGTACACGAAGCCGGTGTTGGCACCGCCGCCGGTGACGGCCACGTCGTGCAGTTCGTTGAAACCGCTCGGATCCGGCAGCTGGCCGCCGCCGAGGCGCGGCGGCGACGCCAGGGTGCCGTTCTGGTTGTAGATCAGGATCTTGATGCCCCAGAGGTCGGCGTTGTACACCTTCGGCGACGCGCCCGCGCCGACAGCCACGCGACGCAGTTGGTAGATCTTGGTGTCGTCGAGGCCCCCGGCCTTCGTGCCGTACGTGGCGCCGGCCACGCAGGCGCCGGCAGAGGTGAACTTCTTACTCACTTCGAGATTCGACGAGGCCACGTAGACGTTGCCCGCATCGTCGATGTCGACGCCGTACGGCTTCGGAACGAAGTGGCAGTCGGCGCTGTTGCTACCGCCCCATTGAAGGATGGGCGTGTTGCCTGAGGGGCCGTACTTGTTGATGCGGTTGTTGCGGTAGTCGGCCGTATAGACGTTGCCGTCGGCGTCGATGGCGGCGTCGCGGGTACCGGCGTTAGAGGTCACCGGTGGAATGGTGCGCAACAGCGTGTCGGAGTTGTTGAAGATGTACACGTTGCCGGTCACGCCGTCGGAGACGAGGACGCGCTCCTGACCGCCGACGTTGCCGACGCTCACGCCGATCGGGCTCTTGAACGTGTGGCTGATATTGCGAACCCACGAGCCGTCGGACGGGTTTAGAACTTGCACGGTCTGGTCGTCGGTGTCGGCCACCCAGATCTTCGAACCGACGGCGAGGTCGCGCGGATTGGAGAACGAGTTGGTGCCGATTCCGACAGGGTCGCCGCGCTTGCCGACCAGCCAACCGCCGGGCGCGGAGGTCGTCGTTGCGCCCGCGGGGTACTTGGCGACGGTGTCGTTGCCGGTGTCGGATACGAACACGTTGCCGGCGTCGTCGACGTCGAGACCCGACGGATACATCTCGGCGTGGGCGGCGTGGCCCAGCGTGTTGACATAGGTCAGGGTCGTGGCTGCGCGCGCCGGTGTAGGTGCGGTTGCCGCGACCGCGACCGAGGCCGCGAGGGCGAGGGTGACCGCCATCGCTCCGAGACGCCGAGTTTTAACGAGCCGCATCTAACCGCCTAACCGTCGTATGTGAACTTGAGGACACGGTTGTTCCACGTGTCCGAGACATAAACCTGATCCCCGTCGGGGCTGAGCGCAACCTTGAACGGCGAGTCGAAGTTCGTTGCCAAGCCGAGAGCCGTGCCGTTCTTGGCGAAAATCGTTGTGCCGTTGGTGTCCAGCAGCACGATGCGGTTAGCCCCCGAGTCGGCGACCCAGATGTTGCCGTCAGGGCCGACGGTAACGCCACGCGGCCCGGAGAACTTTGATGCCGTAAAGACAGTGCTGTAGATCGTCCACGCACCGGCAGGGCTGCGCTTCTGGATGCGGGCGTTCTGCGTGTCGGCCACCCAGATCGTGCCGTCGGAGGCCACGCTGATCCCCGTTGGGAGGTTGAACTTGCCCGCGGGTGAAGTGGCGTTCCCAAAGCTGCCGTACACCGCCGTCTGGGTGCCCTTGCCGGTCGAATCGATGGCTATCCGCACGATGCGGTGGTTGCTCGAGTCGGTGACCAGCAGCGTGCCGTTGGTCGGGTCGAAAGCGATGCCTTGCGGGAACTGGAACTGGTCGGTCGCCGTGCCGGTACCGCGCAAGCCCCAGCGGGTCTTGAACACACCGTTGGCGTCGAAGACCTCAATCTCGTGGCCCTCGCGGTTGGCGACGTAGACGTAGCCGTTCGTGCTGTTCGCCGCTTGGCGAATGGCAACGTCCCACGGGAAGTTCAACGAACCCGGCTGCCTGCTGTTGCCGCGGAAACCCCAGGCCACGACCGAGCCCGGAGTGCCGTTGGCGTCGAAGCGATGGATGAGCTGGTTCCACCAGTCCACGACGTACACCCGGCCGCTGGCGTCGGTGGCGAGCCCACGCGGCGAGTTGAACCCGGTGATGTCTGGGCCGGTGCCGAAGAGTTGCCGAGCGAAGGCGACCGTGGTCCCGGCCCCGGTACCCGACACCGTCCACTCCTTCATCGAGTAGGCCCACTCGTCGGTAGCGATGATCTTGCCGTCGCTCGTCGCGGCGAGCCCGCGGGGATCATGCATCTGACCCGCGCCGGTTTTGCCGAACTCGGTGAGGTACGCGCCCGTCGACGAGAACACCTGGACGCGGCGGTTGCCGTCGTCGCTCATATACACACGACCCGCGCTGTCCATGGCGACGCCACGGGGGTCCTCGCGGAACTGGCCGGGGCCCGTGCCGGACGGCTTGCCGACTCCGATCCGGCGCACCTCGGCTCCGGTTTGGCTGAACACGATCGTCTGCAGGTCCTTGGCTGCGACCACCAGGAGGTTGCGGGTGGCGGGATCGACGGTCATCTGCCGCGGGCTGTTGATGCCCGACTTGAACACGCTGATGAAGTTGCCGTCGGTGTCGAACTTCTGGACGCGACCGCTCTGGTCGCTCACGTACACAACCTCGGCCGGCGAACCACCGGCACCCAGGCCGGGCCCGACGGCGACGCCGTAGGCCAGCTTGAACTGGCCATTGCCCGCGCCAGTCGTACCGAACACCTTCAGCGGCGGCGTCTGCAGTTGCGCGTTGAACTTCTGCACCCGGTTGTTGGCCGTGTCGGCGACATAGATGTTCCCGGAGGCATCTGTGGACACGGAGCGGGGCGCCGCGAACTCGGCCGGCAACTTGCCCTGGTGTCCGCCAACCGCGAAGTCGATGGCGCTGGTGGACCGGTTAACAGCCACGACTCGGTAACGGCCCGGGTCGACCACGTAATAGTGCGAGGCCGTATCGGTGACGTCGACGGGATACATGTCGGCAAGTCCGACGGGCGGCGGATTCCCGACCAGGCCGTCTGGCACCGGCAGCGGCACCGCGGCGGTGACGTGGGCGGGCGCCAGTGCCACGAGCAGCGACGCCGCGAGCCCAACAATCAGAACGCGTCTGTTCATGTGAAGACCTTGATGACGTCGTTGAACGAATCGGACACGAGCAGTCGCCCCGCTCCGTCGATGGCGACGCAGCATGGGCTCTTGAAACCGGTCAGGGTCTGCACGACCGCACCTGCGCGATCGAGGATCACGACCTTGTTGTTGCCGGTGTCAGCCACGTAAATGCGGTTGGCATCGGCGGCGACACCTTCGGGAAGCTTGAAGCCTGTGGCAACAACGCGCACGAACGCGAAGTTGTTCCCGCCGGTATCGGAGACCTCGACGATGCGGTTGTTCTTGGCGTCGGCGATCAACAGGTGGCCGTTCGTCGGGTCGACGGTGAGACCGCGCGGCTCGTTGAGCTGTGTGTTGCCCGCGCCGCGCGTGCCGTAGGTGGTGATGAGCGCGCGGCTGGCGACGTTGTAGGACTGGATGCGGTGGTTCTTGGTGTCGGCCACGAACGCGATGCGGTCGCTGGCGCGAATCGCGATGTCGTAAGGCCAGTTGAACTTGCCGGGGGTAGCCCCGGCGCCGCCGATGATGCGCACGAAGGCGCAGTTGGGCTTGATGATCTGCAGGCGGCTCTGTTTCGTGTCGGCGACCCACAGCTGCGTCACCGGATTACCGGAAGGCCCGGGATCGACGGCGATGCCGCGGGGCCAGTTGAACGCGCCGCTGGTCCAGCCGCGTTCGCCGCACGCTTGGGCGCCCGTGAGCTGGCCGGCGCTGTTGAACAGCACGACGCGTTGGTTCACGCTGTCCATGGCGTAGATGGTCCCGGCAGCGTCGAAGGCGACGTTCTTGACGTCGTTGAAGACGGCAGTGTTGGTCAGCGGCGGCGGGGTCGCTCCGATGGTCTGGGCGTAGACGTAGTTGCCGCCGGCCAACTGGTTGAAGCGCTCGACGCGGTAGCCCCATAGGTCGGCGCCCCATACGTCGCCGTCGGCGGCCACCGCGACGCGACGCAGGCCACCGAAGGTGCCGGGCTGCGTGTGATCACCGAGCGAGCCGAATACTTCGAGCCGGGTGCCGTTGAGGTCGAACTCTTTGATCTGGTTGTTGTTCGAGTCGGCGACGTACACCGCTTCGATGTTGCGCACCGGGTCCGTGAAGATGCGTACGCCGTAGGGGTTCTTGAACGTGCCACCGTCGTTGAAGCTGCCAAGGCACGCGCCGGTGGCGCTCAGCTTGACGATGTTCTTGGTGGTGTAGTTGGCGAGATACATGACGCCGCTCGAGTCGGCGTCGACGTCGCGAAACTGCGACAGCACGCACGCGCCGACCGACCCATAGGCGCCCAGCTGCGTGCCCGCGGCGTTGAAGACGCGCACCTTCTTCGTACCCGCGTCGGCCACGTACAGCTTGTTGTTGGAGAACGTGAGGCCCATCGGCGACACGATCATGCCGAGCGTGGCGTCGCCCTTGATGACCACCGGCGAAGTGCCCGTAGGCGACAGCTTGATGACGCGGTTGTTGCCCGTGTCGGCAACGTAGATGTTGCCGTTGGTGTCGACGGCTATGTCACGAGGATCGTTGAACTGCGCGATCCCTGCACCCGGCGTGGTGCCGGCGGTCCACAGCGCGGCGCCTGCCGGCGTGAACGCCTTGATCTTCGAGTTGCCGGTGTCGGCGACGATGACGTTGCCAGCGATCCCCGCACCCGTGGTCGCGGCGGTAGTCGGGACGATCTCCATGCCGGACGGGTACATGCCGGCGTGGCCGGGGCCACCGATCGTGGCCGACGGCGTGGATCCGAGCGCGCTGGCACCCGGCGAGAACGCGATCAGGGCCGCGACCGCCAGAAACGAAGAAGTTGCGGCCCGCAGCGTGCGACGGCGACTCATTACGGGCACGCAGTGCCTGGCGTGTTGTTGAGCGCGAGTCGCTGAATGCGCTCGTTCTGTTGTTCGGCGACCCACAGCGTGGTGCCGATCAACTCAAGACCCTGGGGCGTGTCGAACTGCCCCAGAGCGGTGCCCGGCCCGCCAAGCGAAGTGACCAGGGCGCCGGTGGTCTTGTTGAACACGTCGATCTCGTTGCCCTGCGTGTCGGCCACGTACAAGTACGAGCGGTCGACCTGTACGTCGAAGGGATTGACGATGGTGGCCGAGCCGCCGACCTGTTGCGGCGCCTTCGGCGCGCCGGCGGCCGAGAAGTGGTGGACGATGTCGCGCCTGTTGGCGTCGGACACCCAGATGTCGCCGTTGCACGCGTCGACGGTGATCCCGCGGATGTAGTTGAACTGACCGACGCCGCTTCCGACCGACCCGAAGGCCAGGATCTGATGCCCGTCGACGGGATCGAGCACCTGCACGCGATGGTTGCCGGTGTCGGCCACGTAGATCTTGCCGTCGGGCCCGACGTCGATCCCGTGGGGATTGTTGAACTGCGCCGGGCCCTTGCCACCGACGTTGCCGGGACCGGTCCGCTCCCAGACCAGCGTGCCCGCGCTGTTGTACTTCTTGATGCTGTGGTTGTCGGTGTCGGTGACCACGACGGAGTCATCGCGTCGGTCGACGGCAACCATTCGGGCGTAGTTGAAGGAGTACGGGCCGCGACCGCGATACCCGAAGACTTCGAGCGGCGTACCGGTGGGGCTGACCTTCTGCATCCGCCAGTTGTAGGTGTCGCTCACCCAAATGTTGTTGTTGCTGTCGACACCGACGCCGCGGGGGCCGTTGAACCCGCCTTCGTCAGGCAACACGGTCGGGTTCGGAACCTGCAGGTCGAACTTGTTGAGCAACGAGCCCGGCTGGCAACCGACCTTGCCGGGAGCCGTACAGAACTTCTGCGCGCGGAAGTTCGGCATGTCGCCGACCCACAGGTTGCCGTCGCCGTCGACGGTGTTCTCGCGCCCGCCGTCGAGGAACTTGCCCTGCTCCTGGAATTCGCCGGTGCCGCCCATATTGCGGATGAACGTGCCGTCGGTGTTGAACACGCGGATGCCGTTGCCGCCGGCGTCGACCACGTAGACGAGTTCGCGGGCACGGTCGACGGCGAGGCCGCGCAGGTCGCCCTTGAACTGGCCTTGACCGGTTGCCTGGATGAACTTGCTACCGAACTTGCGGACGAAGACACCGTCCTCGTTGAACACCTCGACGCGGTAGTTGCCGGTGTTGACGACAAACAGTTCCTGCTTGCCGCCCACGGCGTTGCCGAAGTTGATGCCGTGCGGCGACTTCAGTTGCCCGTTGCCGGCACCGCCCGAACCAAAGAAGGTGGTGGAGCTGGTCGCGCCCACGTTGAAGAGCCAAATCTTTTGCGCCCAGGTGTCGGCGACGTACACGCGGCCGTCGTCGCCGACGGCGACGCGCGACGGGTACTGCATGCCCGGCGCCTTGAGCGGTGTTTGCCGCAGCCAAACCGGCTGGCCGCCGGCGCCGGTCGACGACTTGTACCACTTCACCGATTTGTCGTTGATGCTGGCGACGTAGATGTCGTTGTTGTTCGGGTTGACGGCGAGGCCGTAGGGGCTGGTGAACTTGCCCGGAATCGTGATGATCGTCTTCTTGAACGTGCCGTCCTTGGCGTACCACTTGACGTTCATGTTCCAGTAGTCGCCGATGATGACGGAACCATCGTTGAGCGTGGCCGCGCCCCATCCGTAAAGACCCGCGTGGCCGAACCCCGGCGGGTGCGGGTTCGGGAGTTGCTGGTTGCCGGTTGCGGTAGGAACCGGATCGACGGCGGCAGCGCGCTCGATCGTGCCATTGACCATGGACGTGCAGGCGAGAACCACCGCGCACAATCCGAGACGAACACGACGCGATCCGATACCCACGATCCTCAATCTCTCCCTGGGGGACGACGGGCTCGGCGACGTCAGCAATTGAGCGACATCCAGCCCCGTTCGGGGTCGAGGTTACCATAGGCATCGCGCGTTCCCGTTCGGCGCAGCGTGCGCTTTTTGTCCGATTCTCTTGAGTGAAGCGTGCCTGAACCAACCCGAGTAGTCCTAATAGCCGGCTCAGGCCGTAGTGGTTCGACGCTGCTCGACATGGTGTTGGCGGGAGTCGACGGCTACGTAGCCGTCGGCGAACTCCGGTATCTGTGGCAACGCGGGATGGTCGAAGACCGCCTGTGCGGGTGCGGCTCAGTGTTCTCACAATGTCCGTTTTGGCGCGACGTAATGCAGCGCGCGACCGCCCAGACTGGGTCGATCGAACCTCACCGAATGATCGCCCTGCAAGATCGCGCCACGCGCGTGCGCCACCTGCCCGCAACTTTCGCCACCGGCGGGCGCGGCCGCGCCCGGCTGGCGGAGTACCCGGCGACGCTGGGGTCCGTCGTCCGCGCAATCGCGGAGGTCGCCGGCGCCCACACGGTCGTCGACTCGTCCAAGCTGCCGCCGTACGGAGCCGTCTTGCGTCGCGCTCCCGGCGTGGACCTGCGCGTGGCTCATCTCGTTCGTGACCCGCGCGCCACGGCGTACTCGTGGGGACAGGCCAAGAGTCAACCCGACCGCGGCACACCCGGCGTCATGCAGCAGCAGGGCGCGTGGAAATCAGCAGTGTTATGGGACACCTGGAACGTCGCCGCCGAGGCGCTCGGCCGGTCGATGGGCGCAAAGTACGCGCGCGTGCGTTACGAGGACTTCATGGCCGACCCGGCAAGCATCCTGCGCGAGGTGCTCGCGCTCGCCGGCAGCGGCGACGCGCCGGTCCCACTCATCGCGGGCACACGCCGCGCCACGCTGGTTCCCAGCCACACCGTCGCGGGCAACCCCGACCGGTTCCACGCCGGCGAAGTCGAGCTGTCTTCCGACGACCGCTGGAAGGCCGGCCTGTCGCGCCGCGATCGCCTCGTGGTGACTGCGGTGGCCGCGCCGCTGATGCGGCGCTACGGCTACGCCTTCGGTACACCGCAGTGAAGCGACGGCTCCTGGCAGTTGTGGCGCTCGTGTCGTTCCTCGCGGCGGCATGCTCGTCGGACGACCAGCCGGCGCCGCGCCCAGAAGTCAAGGCCTACGCCGGCCCGGACGTGGAGGGCGGTCGGCACCCGTTCGGCCTGAAGTGGGACTGGGCCCAGATCGACACGTTGTCTCCGTATATCTCGGCCAACACCGGCGGAACGACCTTCTACGAGTTCAGTTGGTGCGACGTCGAGTCGACGCAACGCGTGCGCGACTGGTCTGAGGTCGACCGCGCCGTCGACTCGGCGCAACGACTCGGGTACCGCATGAACCTGAAGATCCGGGTTGGTTCGTGCTGGGCCACCGACGACGACGACGCAGCGCTGAACCAGCACCGAGTCGCGTCGAGCATGCCGAAGGACCTGTTGCTTTACAGCCACTTCGTCTCCGAGGCGGTCACCCGCTACGCCGAGCGCGGCGTCGGCGACTTCGCGCTCGAGAACGAGGTGAATGCCCGCAACTTCTGGCGCGGTTCAGCCGCCGACTACCGGCGGCTGGTTGAAGTCGGAGCGCGCGCCGCGCACAAAGCCAAGCCCGACGTACGCGTCTTCGACTCCGGCCTGAGCAGCGTCGGGTGGGGCGCCGTCATCGCCGACAAATTGCTCGAGCAAGGCGACGGCGACGAGGCGCTGGCCTTTTACTCCCGCTTCTTCGCCCGTCGGCAGCAGGCGTCCGGCTCGGTCTACCCAAAGATCTCGAGCGAGGCGGGCCTGCGCGCCGTACTCGACGGGGAGCCGGCGACGCGGGCGCGGGACTTCTTCGAAGAAACGGTCCGCCTCGTGCGCGACGGCACCGTCGATGCGTTCCAGCTGCACTATTACGACCCCTGGCGCGAGTTGCCGCGGCTCATGCGCCTGCTGCGTGAACGGTTGGGCGCGTCCGTGGTCATAGAAGCGTGGGAGGCCGGCGTCGCGTGGCCGGGCGACCGCTACGACGAGAACGTGCACGCGCAAGACACGCGGACATTGCTTTCCAATCTGCTCGACGAGGGTGTCCGACGGGTCATCTACCTGCCCGTGTCGTTCAGCCCTGGACGCGCACGCGCCACGGAGTTGGTCCGACCACTCGTCAGCTACGAGGACGGGACGCCGAACGCCGCTGGCGATGCGTACACCTCGCTCGTCGCGCAAGCCCGGAAACGCGCCTGACTCTGCCGGTCTGACGCGATGGTGCGGCGGGTAGGAAGGGGCCTATGGTGCAAGAGATGTCATCAGACGCGGTCGAAAGTCCCCTAACGGTCGAAAAGCTCGTCGAGAGCGATCGGACCGTCATCAAGGTCACCGGAGAGGTCGACGCTGCGTCTGCCGACCGCTTGCGCAACGCGATCATCGAAGTGATCGACGGCGGTCAAGCGCAGGTGACCGTCGACATGCGGGATGTCTCGTTCATGGACTCGTCGGGCTTGCGCGTGCTGATCGCGGGCTACAAGGCGGCCGAGTCTGCCGGCGGCGCGCTCACGGTAGGGAACCCCTCCGATGTAGTCGTCCGCCTCCTCGACATCACGGGCCAACTCGCCCGCTTCGTACCGAATATCTAGTCGAGCGAGTAACTAGTCCAGCGAGCGGGCGACGATGGCCAACGTGACGTCGTCGTGCGCCCGGCCGTGGCTGAAGGCTTCGACCTCGGCAAGGCACTGCTTCACGATCGTGTCCGTGTCGTCGCCGTAGTTCTCGCGCAAGACGCGATGCAGCCGCTCGAGCCCGAATTCGGCGCGGTCTTCGTCGCGGACCTCCACGAGGCCATCGGTGTAGCAAACCAGCATCTGGCCCGGACCGACGATCGCTTCACGCGTCGTCCACGCGCCGGAGAATGGCCCGATGAGCGGGCCGGTGGGCAGTAACTCGACCACGTTGACGCCGTCGCAGATCAACGCTTCGGGGTGGCCGGCGTTCACGAAGCGAACGAGGCCGGTCGCGAAGTCGAGACGCGCCACGAACGCCGTCACGAACATGTCGTCGTCGAGATCGGTCAGCTGCGCGCTGACCCACGTCACGGCGTCGCTCGGATCGTCGTAGCTACGCACCGCCGCGCGTAGGAGCTCCTTGGCCCGCAGCGCGAGGATCGCCGAGTTGGCGCCGTGACCGGCGACGTCGACCACGACGACAGTCATTTGGTCGCGTCCGACGACGTCGACGGTGTAGCAGTCGCCCGCCACAATGCCCGTGGCCGGAACGAGCTGCGCGGCCACAGACCACCCGGGCGGCAAGTTGTCGGGTGAGGTTTCGAGCTGGGCTCGGATCGACATGAGCACGGCGGCGTTTTGTGCCAGGCCTTCGCGCGTACGCATCGCCAAGTCGAGCTCGTCGAGCAGCTGCCCACGGAGGCTGGCCACATCCTTGGCGAGCGCCACGATTTCCTTCGCGCCGCGGCGCGGCCAGGTAACCGGAGCACCGGCGCCACCGCGCACCGCGACCGATAGCTGGCGCAGCGGTCGGCTGATCCACCACCGGCTGACCAGACTCAGCACTCCGAGCAGGGCGATCACCGCCACCACCGATCCCACGGCGAAGCGTCCGACGCGCGAGCGCGCCGCGTCCTCGGCGCGTTCGGCTCGGGCCACCGAGGAGGACAGCTGTCGCCGGAGGTCACGCAGCTCGTCGGCCACCTTCTGGAACGCGGGAACTGCGGGTCCGTCGCGGTAGGCCGTGAGCACCTGCTGGGATTGACCCTGTTGATGGAGCGTGATCAGCGGCAGGATGGTGTCGTTGCGCCAGGTGCGGGCGGCGGCGGCCAGCGTCTCGATCTGAGCCGTGAGCGGCGTCCCCATCACCAGGCCACGCAGGCGCCCTGAAGCGGCACCAGCGTGGATGCGCTGGGCGTTGTACTCGTCGAACGACGTGGTGTCGCCAGTCAGGAAGTAGGAGCGGATCGACGCGGCCTGCGCGACGTACGTCGCTTCAAGGTCCTCAGCCGTGACGCCGGCGGCCGTGAGGTCGGCATGATCGCGCCGCGCGTCGTTCGCTCGCAGCACCAAAACCGCTCCCAGCGCGGCGGCGCCGACGACGAGTGCGAGAAAGGTCGCGCACAGCACGAACAACCGCGCGCGCAACGACATTCGGGAACTCTAAGCGGTCAACCAGGTGGTTTGTAAGGGCGAGGGGTGGGTACCGGGTTACGGTGCAAAGCATGGCTGATACAAATCTTGATGCCGAGGTCGCGATCACACTTGTTGTGTCGGCCACCAACGACCACATCAGTTACGCACGTCTGCAGACGGTCGCGGTGGCGGGAAAGATCGGCTTCGACTTCGACGCAATCGAGGATCTACGCATCGCGGTGTCGGACCTCTGCGGCGCGGTCATTGCGTGCGCCGCTCCTGCTTCAAAGTTGGAGCTCGACATCCGAGCGACGGCCGGCGGCCTCACCGTTGCCGGTCGCGTTCCGCTCGCCGAGGGCGCGCAACTTGAACCCGACGAGCTCAGCAGCCAAGTGCTCGCCGTCGTGACTGATAGCTACGAGTACGCGGTCGCCGATGACGTGGTCTCGTTCCGCATGACCCGGGCGACGCGCACCGGGGACGCGTGAGCGACCGCGACGACGAGGACGCGCTCTTCCGCGAATTCGCCGCCTCGCGTGACGAGGCGGTCCGCAATCGCATCGTGGAGCGCTACGCCGGCCTAGCCGCCGCGCTCGCGCGGCGCTTCGACCGCCGCGGCGAGCCGCTCGAAGACCTGATTCAGGTGGCCAACCTGGCCCTGGTCGGCGCCGTCGAACGCTTTGACCCGACGCAGGGCGCGGCGTTCAGCAGCTTCGCCACCCCCACGGTGCTGGGCGAGCTCAAACGCCACTTCCGTGACAAGACGTGGTCGGTGAAGGTCCCGCGCGGCATCAAGGAACTCCACCTCCGCATCGGGCCCGCCGTCGCCGACATGCACGCGTCGATCGGCCGCGGCCCGACGGTCCCGGAGCTGGCCGAGCACCTCGGCGTCTCCGAAGAAGACGTCATCGAAGCCATGGAAGCCGGCGCGGCCTACCGGCCGGGCTCGCTCACGCCCCCCGACACCTCCGGCGAGGCCCGGGACGACCGGGCGCTGGCCGAAGCCGAGCCGGGCTACAGCGATGTCGAGGCCCGTATGACGGTCCGGGCGCTCATGGAGCAGCTCCCCGAGCGCGAGCGGTCCATCGTCTATCTCCGCTACTTCGAGGACCTCACCCAGTCCGAAATCGCCGACCGCATCGGCGTAAGCCAGGTCCACGTGTCTCGCCTACTGCGAGAGGCCCTGGCACGTCTAGCGGCGGTACCCCGTCCGTGAAATTCAAAAGCCCGCCGACTGGCGCCGGCGGGCTTCAGAAGAACCACGGAATGCTCGGGGCAGGCGCGGGGCGGGGCGGTCCGTGAGACCCACCCCGAGCATTTCCGGTGTTCGGAGTTTCGGTTACCCCAGCGAAGTGTGGGGATAAACCAAGTTTGTTGAGAATTCTTCTTGGGTAATTCCGGGCATGGCTGTGGCGGATGACCCTCTGTGCCTCCAGGACGGGGAAAAGCACCCCGGAATAAGTGAGGCCGCGACCCTCGCAGACGCGGTTGCGGCTGCCTGTCTGGAACTGTGCCAGGGCCGTCCTGACCTGCTAGTTCATGCCTTTTGGGCCCCCAAAGACGGGGCTCCGCTACGCCCGCTCGGCAAGCTTTTCGGCGAGGAAGCCATTAACCACGGCGACCTGGCCGGCACCCTGTTTCGGCTCGGTCGTGAGGGCACGGCGTTCACCTCCGCCGTCCTCCGCCTGGGCCGGTCCGCGTGGACGTCGTCGATCCCTCGTTTTGGCTGGCATGGCCTGGCGGCCGTGCTGCGGGCCCACGGCATTCGTTCCGGCGGAGCTTTCCCGATCCAGCTAGGAGCCCGGATCGGCGCGGTGATCGAAGTGCTCTCGACAGATCAGATGCAGATGGACCTGGCCAGCGAAGCGTTGGTGGCGGAACTGGGGCCGCAGATCGAGGCACGCTTTCGCCTGGATCTCGTGGCCGACCAGGCCGCCGAAGAGGTCGAACAAACCTTCCGGCTGCGCTCGGTCTAGAGCCCGAGCGCCTTCGAAGCCGTCCGGCCGAGTTGCTCGACGGCTTCGGGGTGGTGGCCGTTTCCGGGTAGCGAGCAGGTAATTCCTTCAGCGCCGAGCGCCAAAACACCGCTGAGCTTCTCGCCGACTTGGTCGTCGTCGCCCCAGATCACGACATTCAGGAACGTGGCGCGCGTCTCTTCGTCCATCGCTTCGATGTCGATGCCGCGCCCGCGCAGAAACTCCACGACCTGCTTATAAGCGTCGTCCATGCTCGACGCGATCACGACGTTGAGGTGCTGACTGAGCGTGATCTCCGACCGATCGCGACCGAGCCGTTCGCAGTGCCCCGCCAGTGCCTCGAGCTTGCGCGGCAGTTGGTCCGACGGCGACGTGAGGTTCGACTCATCCGCGTATTGAGCGACCATCCGCAGCGTCTTCTTCTCGCCCGAGCCGCCGATCATGATCGGGATACGGCCGACGGGCGGCGGTTCGTTGATGGCGTCTTTGATCTTGTAGTGCTTGCCGTCGAGCGACGGCCGTTCGCCGCGCAGCATCGGCAGGATCACCTGCAAGGCCTCCTCGAGCTTCTCGAAGCGGTCGGTGAAGGTGCCGAACTCGATGCCGAACGCGTCGTGCTCCAACTCGAACCATCCGGCGCCGATGCCGAGTTGCGCGCGTCCGTTGGACACGACGTCGAGCGCGGTTACGACTTTGGCGAGCACCGCGGGGTTGCGATACGTGTTGCCCGTCACCAACGAGCTGAGGCGCACGTTCTGCGTTTCCCGCGCCAGCGCGCCGAGCGTCGTGTAGCACTCGAGCATGTAGCTGTCGGGCGAACCCAGCATCGGCAGTTGGTAGAAATGATCCATCAGGAACACCGTGTCGAAGCCCGCACGGTCGGCCGCCTTGGCTTGCGCGGCGACGGCGTCGAAGAGGCCGGACTGGTCGACGCCGGGATAGGTGAAGTTCGGGATTTGGTAACCGAGGCGGGTCATTCGGCCATCATGGCTCGATGCAGCTGAGCCCGCTCTACGACGGACCGCCGATCCTGAGCATCGACGGCCTCGGCGACCCGTCGGTGCCGCTTATCCGCCAACGCGAGCGGTTGCTCGGCGTGCTCGAGTCGCTCGACGACGCACAGTGGGCGGCGCAGAGCCGCTGCTCGGAGTGGTCGGTCAAGGATGTGATCTGCCACCTGATCGCCGTCGACGGCTTCTGGGCGATCTCCTTCGCGGCGGGGCTGCGGGGCGAGCCGACCAAGTTCCTCGCCAGGTTCGATCCCGTGAAGTCCCCGGCGCAAGGCGTCGACGGCATGCGGGCCCTCGCACCGGGCGAGGTCCTGGCGCAGTTCCGGGCGAACGCCGAGGCGTTCCTCGACATCGTGCGCGACGTGGGTGCTGACCAGTGGGAGCTGCCCGCAGAGGCTCCGCCCGGACATCTGGCGCTCAACGTCACCGCGCTACACGCGTTGTGGGACGCGTGGATACACGAGCGCGACGTGATGCTCCCGCTCGGGCTCACCCCCGCGGAGCAAACCGACGAGCTTGCGGCGATCCTGCCGTACGCCGCCGGGTTGAGCCCGGCGTTGTTCGCATCGCGGCGCACCGGCCGCCGCGGCGAGTTCACCGTCGACGCCACTGACCCGGCGATCGCCCTGCGCGTCGAAGCGGGTGAACAGGTCGTGGTGCGCGCCGGCGCGGGAGCGGGACCGCGCCTCGCCGGTCGCACCGTCGAACTCATCGAAGGACTCAGCCACCGCGCGCCGCTCGTCCACGACCTCGGCCGCGACGACCAATGGCTGCTCCTCGGCCTCGCTGAGGTCTTCGACCAGGCTTAAGCCGGGTGCCACTCGATCTGTTGGGTGCGGGCTTCTTCGAGGAGGGTGGGGAAGGCGGTGACCATGCGCGACATCGACGGTGGGGTGTCGGTGCCGATCATCCGCTTGAAGATCAACGCCGTGGCCGCCGCCTCCTTGTAGCGGGTGAGCGCGTCGAACCACGCGAGGTCGGGCAGTTCCTGGCCCACAGCGCGCGTATACGCCGCCACGACTTCGTCGCGCGTCGGCATGCCGGTGGGCTCGGCGGATGACGCCGCCGGGTGGCGCGCTTCGTCGGTGAAGTAACAGAACCACGACAGGTCGACGCGGGGATCGCCGACGGACCAGATCTCCCAGTCGATGACCGCCGTCAGCCGGTCGCCGTCGCACAGGGTGTTGCCGAGCCGGTAGTCGCCGTGGTTGACCACCGGGGTCATGGGCTCGGGCATGAAGGCGTGCAGCGCCGCCGCGGCGTCCAGGTAGTTGCCCTGCCACTCTTCGGGCACGGTGGCGAAGGCGCGGGTCCAGCGGTCGATCTCGGCGCTGAGGCTGACGACGGGTTCGTCGTCAAGCCCGAGGTCTTCGGGGTCGAGCTGGTGCAACGCCGCGAGCACAGCGACCGCATCGAAGGCGCGGGCGCGCACGCGCGCGAAATTCGCCGGGTCGCGCGACGCGTCGAGGATGGGCTCGACGCACTCGCCGGCCACCAGGCTCATCGCGAAGAACGGCGGGTCGCCGCCGTCCTCGAACTGCACGCGCGGCACCAGCACGCGGTCGTGGTCCTGGAGGCGCCGCAACAGTCGCGCTTGGCGCAATACGTCGCGGTTGCGGACCGGGGGCAGACCGGGCGGCGCCACCTTCAACACCACCGGCTCGTCGTCGGTCTCGACGATAAAGGTGAGACTCGAAGACCCACCCGTGAGCGGCTCAATGCTGCGCACTTTGACGTGCGCGGCAGTGCGCTCGCGCAACTCGTCGACCAGCCCGCCGGCTCCGGAGGCAGAAACAGCCTCAGGCATACAACCCGCCGTCGACGCGAATGAGCGCGCCCGTCGTGAAGCTCGACGCCGGGCTGGCGAGGTAGAGCGCGGTGGTCACGATCTCTTCGGGGCGGCCAGGCCGGCCGGCCGAACTCGGGGCGACACGCCGCGCCTCCTCCGGCCACGCGTCGGCGATGTCGGTGAGGAACGGCCCGGCGGAAATGGTGTTGGCTCGCACCTTCGGGGCGTATGCCCGCGCCAGCACCTGGGTCAGCACGTTGAGCGCCGCCTTGGCGCCCGCGTACGGGCCGAACGTTGGGTTGGGAAACAGCGCGCCGGACGACGACACGTTGATGATCGACCCGCCTTCGCCGTCGGCCATGCGCTGGCCCACGAGCGAGCCGATGCGGAACGGACCTTTGAAGTTCACGTCGATGACCTTGTCGAACAGGTCCTCGGTGGTGTCGACCAGCGACGGCGCCAGCGGCGACATGCCGGCGTTGTTCACGAGGATGTCGACCTTGCCGAACTCCGCGTAGGCGGCCTCGACCATGGCGTCGATCTGGTCCCAGTAGCCCACGTGGCAGCCGATGGCCAGGGCGCGGCGTCCGAGAGCGCGCACTTCCTTGGCCGCCACTTCGCAGTTGTCGGCCTTACGGCTCGTGACGACCACGTCAGCGCCGTGCTCCGCAAAGGCGCGCACCATCTGCAGGCCGAGCCCGCGGCTGCCACCGGTGACCAGCGCCACCTTGCCGGTGAGATCGAAGGCGTCTTTCACTGTCCGGCACCGTCCAACAAGTGCGCATAGCGCTGGCGCGCGGCGGCGCGCTTGGGTGGCAAGTGCGCCGTCGGGAACAAGCCGGGTGCGGCTTCGTAGCGCGACAACACCTGCTTGGCGATGGTGGTCTTGTGCACCTCGGTCGGCCCGTCAGCCAGCGCCATCATCGGCACGCCCATCCACATGCCACCGAGCGGCATCTCGTTCGACACGCCGAGGGAGCCGTGCACCTGGATCGCCCGCTGCACGATGTCGTGGTACACCTTCGCCATCGCCACCTTGCACATGGCGATGGGAGTGCGGGCGGCGCCGTGCGGTTGCGTGTCGATGATCCACGCAGCGTGCAACACCATCAGGCGGAACTGCTCGAGCTCGATCACCGAGTCGGCGATATACGCCTGCACCGCCTGCTTCTCGGACAGCTTCGTGCCTTGTGTGTGCCGCGACAGCGCGCGTTCGCACATCATGTCGATGGCGCGGCTGCACTGGCCCACGGTGCGCATCGCGTGATGGATGCGCCCTCCGCCGAGACGGGCCTGCGCGACCTTGAAACCTTCGCCCGGTCCGCCCAGCATGGCGTCGAGAGGCACGCGCACCTGGTTGTACCGGATATACGCGTGCATGCCCTCGTCGTCCCACGGTGACTCGCCCATCAGGCCGACGTTGCGGATGATCTCGATGCCCGGCGTGTCGGCGGGCACGATGACCATCGACATGCGCGCCGAGGGTGACGCCTCCGGATCGGTTACCACCATCACGATGAGGAACGACGCCAAGCGGGCGTTGGACGTGAACCACTTCTCGCCTTCGATGACCCACTCGTCGCCGTCTTGCCACGCCTTGCAGGTGAACTCCTTGGGATCGGCGCCGGCGTGGGGTTCGGTCATCGAGAACGCCGACACGATGTCGCCGTCGAGCAGCGGCTGGAGATACATCGCCTTCTGCTCCTCGGTGCCGTACATGGCGAGAATCTCGGCGTTGCCGGTGTCGGGCGCGGCGCAACCGAACACGGTGGGCGCCCACTGCGAGCGACCGAGGATCTCGTTCAGCAGGCCGAGCTTGAGTTGGCCGTAGCCCGGACCGCCGAGTTCGGGGCCGAGGTGACACGCCCACAAGCCCTGCTGCTTCACCTGTTCCTGAAGCGGCTTGACGATGGCGCGCGACGTCTTGTTGTTGACGTCGTAGGGCGCGCCGCCGCCGCCGAACAACATGTCGAGCGGCTCGACTTCGTCACGCACGAACGCCGCCGCCCAGTCGAGCTTGTCTTGGTAGTCGGGTTCGGTCGTGAAGTCCCACATGGAGCGCAGTCTGCTTGACGGGCTTTATCGTGCGCCACGTGTTCACCTACATCGATCTCTTGGCGCTCGGTGAATACGTCGCCGCCGCGTGGGAACGGGGCGTCGACCGCGACTGGAGCGCGCAGGCGGGCACCGTGGAGTGGTCGTGCACGAAGACCGCCGACCACGCCTACGACTCCGTACTGGCCGTGGGGTACTTCCTCGCCTCGCGACGCCAGGACCGCTACCCGGAATGGGGCGACAAGTTCAGCGTCGGGTCACCCCCGTGGCCGTCGCAGCTGATCGAGGCGATCGAAGTCGCCGGCCGCCTCGTCGCTGGCGTTGTGGCCACCACGCCCGACACCGTGCGGGCGATCATCTGGCGACGCCCGGAGCCCACGACGGCACCGCCCGCTGACTTCGCGCCGCGCGCCGCGCTGGAGATGATGCTGCACGGCCACGACGTGGCGGCCGGGCTCGGCGTGCCCTACGAGCCTCCGGAAGGGTTATGCGCGCGGCTGCGTGACCACACGCACACCTGGCCGCAC
Source organism: uncultured Actinomycetes bacterium (assembly GCA_963722185.1). Classification (GTDB taxonomy): domain Bacteria; phylum Actinomycetota; class Acidimicrobiia; order Acidimicrobiales; family JACCXE01; genus JACCXE01. Next base: position 361,657 of record CAVRKD010000002.1, read on the forward strand.
TGGTCAACCGCGTGGCAACCGCTGCGCCGCAGCGCCGACCCGTGGCGCGACCTGCTCGAAGCGTCGGGCCGGTCGCGCTTCGTCGCCTCCTAACCGACTGAGGTATCCAGCAGCGCCTTGAGCGGGCGGGCCCTTCGGCGGGGCGCGTCCTCTTGCGAGACGCGGCCGTCGCGCAGGAACACAACGCGTTGTGCTTGCGCGGCGATGCGGGCGTCGTGGGTGACGATGACCACGGTGCGGCCGGCGGAGTGGCTGGCGAGCAGCAGGTCCATAACCGCTTCGCCGGCGGCGGAGTCGAGGTTGCCAGTCGGCTCGTCAGCCAACACGATCGGCGGGTCGAGCACGAGGGCGCGCGCCACGGCGACGCGTTGCTGCTCACCACCGGAGAGTTGGCCGGGCCGGCTACGGGCGCGATCGGCCAGACCGACGAGGTCGAGCAGATCGGCGACGCGCGCGCTGATCTCGCTGGCGTTGCGACGGGCCAACACGGCGGGCATGCCCACGTTGTCGGCCACGGTCAGCCCGGGCAGGAGATTGAACGACTGGAAGATGAACCCGATCGACTTGTTGCGGGTCGCGGCGCGTTCGGCGGCCGACTGGCCGGCCAGCGCCCAGCCCTCGACGAACACCTCGCCCGCGGTCGGCACGTCGAGGGCGCCGGCGAGGTGCAGCAGCGTCGACTTGCCGGACCCGGACGGTCCGCAGATGGCGACCAACTCTCCGCGCTCGATCGACAGCGTGATCCCGTCGAGCGCCGAGGTGACAGCACCGGAGCGCGCGTCGCTCGTGTAGGTGCGGTGCACGGCGCGGAAGTCGATCGCCGCTCCGACGCGCACGCCATGATCGTTGGTCACTTGTTTCCCCAGTCCTTCAGGCGGTCCTCGACCGCGTCCAACCATTTGAGTTCTGCTTCGGTGCGCAGCATCGCTGCCTCGAGCAACAGCCCGGTGGCCGGATGGTTCTCCGGGTCGTCTTGCAAGTGCGTGAGATCGGCCAGCCGCGACAGGTGGGCGACGCGCTGGCGATGGATCAGCTTGCGCGCCGCCGGCCCGTCCTTGAGGCTCAGCACCGCCACTTTGAGGAACAACTCGTCGCGCAACTTCACCGGCTCGTCGTGGATCGTGTTCGCCCAGGCGCGTAACTCTTTGCGGCCGAGCGGGGTGAGTTCGTAGACCTTGCGGTCCGGCGTGGAGTCCTGCGGCACGAGCTGCGACCGCACGAGCCCATCCTCTTCGAGACGCGTGAGGCTCGTGTAGATCTGGCCGATATTGAGCGGCCACGTGCCACCGAGGAACTGCTCGAACACGGCCTTCAGTTCGTAGCCGTAGCGCGGCTCGGCGTCGAGCAGCCCCAGCAGAACGAAGCGCAGCATCTATCGAGCAGCCTCTTGCGTCATTACCTACATATGTATATACCTACTGAGGTAGCTAGGGGAAGAGGCAAAGTGAACTTTCGCTGGATGTGGCTGGGACACATACGCGGTATGGCGCACCGCTGGACGCGCACGCTCCTCTCGGTAATCGCCGTCGGCGCCGGCGTGTCGCTCTTGATCGGCGTCGTCATCGCGCAGCACAGCCTCAACAAGTCGCTGGGCGACTACGCCAGCCGGCTGACGGGCGTGGCCGCGCTGCGCGTGGAAGGGCCCGGTGACCACGGCAGCCTCGACGAGTCCGTGCTGCCGAAGGTGGCGTCGACACCTGGGGTGAAGGCGGCCGTGCCGATGATCATCACCATCGTGCAAGCCGTCGACTCGCGCGGCCGCGAACTGCTCGTGCCCGCGCTGGGCGTCGACTGCGCGGTGCAGGAGTTCGTGGGCAGTTTCCAGTGCGACCCGGCCGCCTTCTCGCTCCTCGGCGACGCCCCCGTGCTCGCGCCCGCTCTGCGCGACAAGTTGGGACCCAAAGGTGAACTGCGAACCGACCTGGCAACGTTCCCGACCGGCGACGCGTTCACGGTCAAGCAGCTCAACCGGATCAACCACGGCCAGGTCGCAGTGTTCAGCCTGCCTGCGAGCCAGCGACAGTTCGTGCGGCCGGGTGGGCTCGACACCATCCTCGTCGTGCCGGAGAAGGATGCCGACATCGGCGCCCTGCGCACGCGCCTCGCCGCCACCGTCGGCGACCACAACAAGGTCGTGGGTGGTGATCAAGAGATCGAGGGATCGGTCGTCGCCGCGTTGATCTTGCCGTTCCTGTTCATTATCAGCCTCATCGGCCTCGTGATCGGCGCCCAACTCGTGCGCAACACGCTCGACCTATCGCTCGAGGAGCGCCGGCGCGACTTGGCCACCACGGCTGCGCTTGGCGCGACACCGCGCACGATGCTCATCGGCCTGCTGACAGAAGGACTCGTCGTCGGGCTCCTCGGCGGCGCGCTCGCCGTGGTAGGTGGTGGCTTCATCGCCCGGGCGTTCGTCGGCGGGCTGTCGAGCGAGTTGGCAAAGGCGACGGGGTTGACCATCGGCGTATCGACGCCGGGCAGCGCGGCGCTTCTCAGCTTGTTCGTCGCCGGACTCATCAGCGTGCTCGCCTCGATCGGACCGGCGCGGCGCGCCGCGCGGCTCGACCTCGTCGCCGAGCTGTCCGGACGGCGACCCTTCGAAGCCGAGGGGACTGGGTCGAATCGCACGCTGGCGATCATCGGAGCGCTGGCGGTCGGCATCCTCGTCCTCGGCTGGCTCGGCCAGTCGGGCGGCTCCGTCGAAAGGTGGCAGCCGCTGGCGACGTTCGTGGCGCTCGTTGGAAGTGCGATCGTGGGTTACGTCGCCTGCGTGCAGCTGGCCCCCCGGCTGCTCTCCGCGCTCCAGCGAGCGCCCGGATTCGGCACGGGCCCGGCGCGGGTCGCGCTCGCCAACATCACCAGCGCGCGCCGGCGGACGGTTGCGGTTGCCATCGCCATTACCGCGCCAGTGTTCGTCTCCACGATCTTCGGCGGCATCGTCCCGGGGATAAAGGAGGCGGCGGCCGACTTCGCGCAAACCCACTCCGGTCGCGTGTCGGTGTCGACGCTGGAACTCAACAACACGTCAGGCATCGACTCACGACTCACGCCCGCGCTGACCGAGCGGCTCGCCAACTTCCCCGGCGTCGCCGCGGTGGAGCAACAGCACTTCTTCTCCATCCGCCACCCGAAGATCATGTTGTCGGTCAACGCCATGGAAGGACCGCCGCCGGAGTTCCGCGTGTACAAGGGCGTGTCGGGCGCCGACGCCTTCGCTCGCGGCGAGGTGATGATCGGCCCGGCGCTGGCGCGTGCCAAAGGGTTGCGACCAGGCGACACCGTGCAGGTGCCGGGCAGGTTCGGCTACGGCGATTACACCGTGGGCGGCATCTGGTCGTCGCCGGAGTCACTTGGCTCCAGCGTCACCATGAGCGCCGCACAACTCCGGGCACTCGCGGGCGAACGCGTGCCAGGAAGCCTTCTGCTCGTGCCCGAGCCGGGCACCAGTGCGAACGAACTCGCCGCCGCCATCCGCGCCGCCAAACTCGATCCGCGCCTCAAGGTGTACGCGCCCGACGAACTCGCGCGGGAAGCGGCGGACTCTTTCGCCAGCATCGCCGCGCCGTTCAAGGCCCTGCAGTTCGCCATGCTGATCGTGGCTCTGGTCGCCACGGCGTCGACGCTCGCGCTGGCCGCCGCGCAACGGCGTCGCGACAACGCGATCCTGGCGGCGATCGGGATGAGCCCGCGGGATCTCGCCGGCTCGACGATGGTCGAGACCGTCATCACCGCTGTCACGGTGACCGTCGTCGGTGCCATTTGCGCGCAACTCACGTTGCTGAACTTCACGTGGGCGTCGGTGCTCGTGACCGGACTAGCGATCCCCTACCGCGTCAGCATCAGCACGGTGGCGGCGGCCGCGGCGGTCACGACGGTGATCGCTCTGGTCGGCGCGGTGTTCCCGGCCTGGCGCACGGCGCGCACCAACGTGATGGAGGCGCTGCGCACGGCGTAGTTACGAACCGTCGGGAAAGCCGCCGCGGTGGCTGACAATCGGGTGATGGGCGAGACGGCGCGGCAGTTTGGTCTTGGACCGCCAGCCATCGGGATAGGGATCGGTCCAACTCCAAGCGTCGCCGACGACTTGGTCGAGTTCGGTCCGCAACTTCTCGAGCGAGATCCCGCATTGCTTGGCCCACTTGGCTTCGACATTGCTGCGGAGACGCTCGGATTCGGCTTTGCGCGCGACGCCTTCGGGTGACAGCCGGATGGACTTCGCCTTGCCGCCCGGCATCGGCCCAACGACCGCCAGGCCGGCCTTCTCGAGTTGACCGGCGGCCGAGCCCCATTCCTTTTTGGCCACGCCCGTGATCTCGTAGAGGTCGCGCACGAGCACCGGCTCGTCGGTGAGCGGCTCCAGGAGTCCGGCGAAGGTGCCCAGCGTGGTTTCGCTGCGTTCCTCGAAGTCATACGTCATCGCCAATAGGCACTGCGACAGCAACCCGAGCAAATTGAGTTCCATCGGCGGCCGGCTGACTGGCTGTTCGAGCACAGGCGTGCAGCGGTCGAAGCCGACCAGCGGGAGGTACTCGGGTAGCGGCCGCTCGATGGTCTCCACCACCGGGATGAGCGCCGCCTGGAGTTTACCGAGCTTGCGCTCGGACCAGCGGGGCTGCATCTCGTCCTCCGCCGCAGCCCACCCGTCACGCGCGGCCTTTCCCGGCGGGATGCACCGCACGATGGCGTCGACGTCCTTCTTCTTCGGTGACGCACCTGCGATGTCAGGCGTGTAGTTGACGTAGCCCCAGCGCCGCATGCCGTGGTACCAGGGGTGGACGGGCGGAAGGAATCCTGCGGCCGCGGCGAGGTCGCCCATGCGGATGCCGTCGTCGCCGACGAACCGCAGGAAGTTGGCGTAGGTGGCGTAGGACGCAAGCCACACCCCGCGCCAGGGCCGCGGGCCATGGTCAGTGGTGAAGTGCGGTACCCGCTGTTCGAACTCGTTGTCGATCTCGATCGTCAGGGCGATCAAGACTTGCGAGAGCATCGAGGTGAGCGGCAAATCCCCAGCCATCTCCGCAACTTAGGACTTACCGTGCGCACGTGAGTTCGAACACCTTCGACCCAGCCGAGTTCGCGCAGTCGTTCTTGCAATTCATGAACGACATCCACCAACTGGTTCCGGCTGGGCAGAACGAGATCCGAGAACTCGTCACGGCGCATCTCGGTGTCGACCCCTCGGGGCTGCCTTCGTTCAGCGAACGCTTCGAGACGGCCGAGCATCAGAACCTGCAACTGGCGTTCAACGACCTCGCCGGCGAACGCGGTTGGTCAGTAATGGGCCTACCCGGCGATGCCCGCAACTACGGCGGCTTCTCGCTCGTGTCGCTTCTGGCCGGTCGCTTCGGCAGCAGCATCGGCCCGGCCTCTCCGGAGTTCGTCAACCTCCCGATCGCATCGGATCGCACGCTGCCGTGCATTCTCGCCGGGCTTTTCCTCGCCTTTCACGACGACGAGCCGGTGGTCGCACTGCTGATGGCCGGGGTCGAACACGGACCCCGCGTCGGGTTGTCGCTCGAAGTGCTGGCGAAAGACGAAGGCACCGTGCGCGGGTTCTGCGCCCGCGTGCGTGAGCGCATGGACCAGCTCAACGTCTACCGCGGCAAGCTCCTCGCCTTTACCTACTCGCAGCACGGCCAGATCTCATTCGGCTTCGTCGAACTGCCCGAGATCGAACGCGACGACATCGTGCTGCCCGATGCCCAGCTCGAGGCGATGGAGCGGCACACGATCGGGATCTCAGAACGCGCCCAGGCCCTCATCGCCGCAGGACAGCATCTGAAGCGCGGACTGCTTCTGTACGGACCGCCCGGGACCGGCAAGACGTACTCGGTCATGTACTTGTGCAACCGCATGCCCGGCCGCACGACGGTGATGCTGACCGGTCCGGCGACGCGGGCGCTCGGACAGGCGATGGCCGTGGCCCGCAGCTTGCAGCCGTCGATGGTCGTGCTCGAAGACGTCGACCTCGTCGCCACCGACCGTGACCGTCCGGGTTGGGACGAGAACCCGCTGCTGTTCCAGCTCCTCAACGAGATGGACGGGCTGTCGTCCGATGCGGACATCGTGTTCGTCCTCACGACCAACCGCGTCGACCTGCTCGAGCCCGCCCTGTCGGCGCGGCCCGGCCGCATCGACCAAGCCATCGAGATCGGGCTCCCCGACGCCGCGGACCGCGAGCGGCTAATCCACCTCTACCTGCGTTCGGTCCCGAACGAGGTCGACACTGTCGACGGACTCGCCGAGCGGATGGGCGGGGCCAGCCCCGCCCTGGTGAAGGAGCTGGTGCGCCGGGCAACCATTCAGGCGACGCCGCCGGGATCGGAACCGGGCGTCGTGCGCGGTGAACACCTCGACGCGGCGTTGACCGACTTGCTGGAACACAGCGCACCGATCGCCCGCACGATCCTCGGCGCCGCCCCCGGCTAAGCGAGCGCCGCCAGCCAGTCGCGGGCGCGCGCCGCGCCGTGCCCGCCTTTGTACTGCGCCAGTTCGGGCGACCAGGCGGCGATCGCCGCCGCCATTCGCCCGGCAATCGCAGGGCGTTCGGCGACGACTTCCAGCGGTACTTGCTGCGTGCGGATGGTGAACAGCACTGCGTCGGGAGTTTCGAGCCGGCGCAGAACCTGGCGCTCGCTGCGCAGATACAGCGGAACTGGTTGCGCGTGATGCCGCGGCGGGGCATCACGCGCAACCAGTTCCGGCAGGAAGTACGTCGGGTCGTCGTGGATGCTCCAGTTGCGTCGCCACACCATGCGGCCGGGTTGCAAGCGGCGCAGGAACCCGTCGACCTTGCTCGCCAGATCGCTGGCGTAGTGGGGCACCGGCCCGTGCACGTCGGTCAGCGGGCGCCCGAGTTTGTCGGCGAGGCGCCAGTACGACGGGAAGCACAACGACGCCGCGTCGAGATGCGGCGCGCCGTCGCGCAAGACGAGGAGGCAGAGGTCTTCCTGGACGAGTCGGCCCGCGGCGTCGAGCGGGTGCAACCCGGCGGTGTGCGTCGAATCTCGGCTCAGGGCCGAGAGTCGGGGCACAGTTGCCAGTACTTCTTCGGCCGCGGCGCGCACGGTGGGCGTGTCGAGGGCGGCGAAGACTTCGTCGTGGCGCTGTTCGAGCAACTCGCGCTTCCAGGCGAGGTCGCGCTCGAAGTCGTCGTCGCGGAGAAACAGTCCGTCGGTCAACACCCGCGTGCCCATCGCCACCCACGGCGCGCCGGCCTCGAGATTGAGTTCGTCGAGCCACGGCGGTGCGGTCACGTAGAGAGTTTCTGCGAACTCGGCGTGGTGCCTGAGTCGCCGTTAGTCGCCGGCGACCGGTATCGGTTCGGGGTCCGCCGGCGCGGCGAAGGCTGCGGTCACGTCGTCGAGCACGAACTTGCGCGCTGAAGCGAGGATGAATCCAGCCGTCAAGAGCATCGGTATCAGTGTGAGCATCGCCCGCTGGATACCGATCGTGTCCGACAAGAAGCCGATGGTCGGGAGGAATATCGCGATGCCCGGAATCCCGGCGACGGTGATGGACGTGAACGCAACGGCGCGGACCCGTGAGGGCGACACGATCGAGATCATGGCGAAGAACGCGGGAGCGAGCGTACCGATGGTCCCGGCTAGGAACGCGTGGCAAACGATGGCGATCGCGACGTGGGGGGCGTACGCCAGCGCGGCGAGCATGAACCCGTTGAACACACCGGTGATGGCGACGAAGCGCAGCAAGAATCCGGGCTCCTCGAGGGCCTTGCGCGACACCCACGGAATGGCGAAGAAGACACCCACGATCTGCAGCGGCTCGACGCCTGCGGCGATGAGGCCGCGTTGACCGGGGTTCATGTGGAAGACGCGGTCGTAGACGAGCGCCAGTAGCTGGGACACGCCTATCAACGCGATGGCAAGGAAGGGCGCAGCCAGCCAGATGCGGCGGATCGTCCGGATCCGATACAGCGTTCGTACCGAGTCGCGGGCGCTGATCTTCGGTTCAGCCGCGGTGAGAAAGTCTCCCGTTGCGCCGGCCGAGAGGCGATCCTGGTAGCCGCGTTCGGGTTCCCGCAGCCGCAGCGCCAAGAACACGAAGATGAGCGTCGGAAACGCGAAGACGAAGAACGGCGCGCGCCACGTGAACAGCAGCGCCAGCCCGCCGCCGACGGCCGGGCCGATGATCTGTCCAACCGAATTGGCCTGACGATGGAAGGAGAAGACCTTCACCCGGGCTGCTGGCGCGTAGTAGTCCGACAGCAGAGACGAGTGCGTCGGCGTAACCACGGACCTCCCGACGCCCGCGCCGATGCGCATCAGGACGAGCATCCACACGGTGAAGGCGAGTCCGGTCCCGAAGGCAAATACCGCCCACACCGCGGCGCCGACGGTGGCGATGCGCACGCGGCGACCGCGGTCGACGTAGAACGACAGCGGTATCTCGATGAGGATGACGGCGATGGTCGTCACCGACACCAGCGCCAGCGCGCCGCCGTCGGACAAGCCGAAGTGGTCGCGGATGTCGGGGAGCAGGACCGCGAAGGCCGTGCGGTCGAGTTCGTCGACGGCGTTGAGGCCGAATAGGACGAGCAGCGGGTAGATCGGCTGGCCCATCGTCACCGTCGACGGGCGCCACTCCGCAAACCACTTCTTGATCCCCCTGATCATGGCCACGTCTTAGTCGGTAACGTCGCCGCCATGTCGTCCACGCCACCTGAAAACCCGATGTTCGCGATCGAGGAAGTCGACATTCGCGGACAAAAGATCAAGGTCTTCACGAACGCGCCGCCGTCGATCCGCACCCTGTGGCAGATGACGGCGATGCACGGCGGCGCGGCGTACATCGTGTACGAGGACCGGCGGTACACCTACGCGCAGGCGCACGAGATCGTGAATGCCTTCGCAGCCCACCTCGCATCGCTCGGCGTGAACAAGGGCGACCGAGTGGCGATCGCCATGCGGAACCTGCCGGAGTTCCCGTTCGCCTTCTGGGCGGCCAGCTCCATCGGCGCGGTGGTCGTTCCGCTCAACGCGTGGTGGACCGGTCCCGAACTCGCCTACGGACTGTCCGACTCGGGAGCGCGGGTGCTGATCGTCGACGACGAGAGACTCGAACGTATCCAACCCCACATGTCGGAGACGGCGATCGAGCACGTCCTGCAAACCGTGGAGGGCTTTCCGGCGGCGGCGATGCCGGACGTCGACATCGAGCCGGAGGACGACGCCACGATCATGTACACCTCGGGCACGACCGGGCGCCCGAAGGGCGCCGTCGGCACACACCGCAACTTCTGCGGTCACGTGATGAACGCCATGTACGGCGCGCTCATGGCGGCCGCGCCCTCGAACGGCGATGCGCCAGCGGCGGCAGCGGCGCCGGCGACACAGATGGCGACGGTGCTGACGTTTCCCCTGTTCCACGTCGGCGGCCTGCAGTCCTCGCTCGCACCGATCTCCGTGGCCGGCGGCAAGATCGTGCTGCTCTACAAGTGGGACACCCAGCTCGTGCTCGATCTCATCGAGCGTGAAGAGATCACCGTCATGGCAGGCGTGCCCACGACGATGTTCGAAATGCTCGACGAGGCCAAGCGGCAGGGACGCGAACTCGGTTCGCTCACGAGCGTGGCGTCAGGCGCCACACTCGTCCCGCCGGAACTGGTGCGCCGCATCGACGAGCAACTGGCGTCGCGGGCCGCGCCGGGCAACGGGTACGGGCTCACCGAAACGTCGGGAGCGGCCGTGTCCAACGGTGGCGCGGCGTATGTGGCGCGACCTGACAGCGTCGGCAAGCCGGCGTCACCCGTGATGGAGCTGAGGATCGTCGACGAAGACGGCAAGCAAGTGCCGACGGGCGACACCGGTGAGATCTGTATCAAGGGCCCGACCGTTTTCAAGGGCTACTTCAACAATCCCGAAGCGACGGCCGCGGCGATCGTCGACGGCTGGTTCCACACCGGCGATGTGGGTCGAGTCGACGAGGACGGCTACCTGTACGTGGTCGACCGCTTGAAGGACGTGATCATCCGCGGCGGCGAGAACATCTACGCCGCGGAAATCGAAGCCGTGCTCTACGAGCACCCCGCCGTATCCGAAGCCGCCATCGTCGGCCTGCCCGACGAGAAGTACGGCGAGATCGTCGGCGCCTTCGTCCGTTTGCACGACGGCGCGACCGTCGGCGCCGACGCGATCCGCGACTTCGTGCGTGAGCGACTGGCGGCGTTCAAGGTGCCGGCCATCGTCGACATCCGCGACGACTCACTGCCGCGCAACGCGACCGGCAAAGTTCTCAAGCGCGAACTGCGGGAGAACTACAAGGCGTAACTACCGCGCGGGTACGGCTTGCGGCGCCGGGGCGCCGATGTAACGCGAGCTCGGGCGAATGATCCGGTTGTCGGCGTGCTGTTCGAGTGCATGCGCGCACCAGCCGATGACGCGTGCCGCGGCGAAGGTCGGAGTGAACAAGTCACGCGGGAAGCCGCAGCGGTCCATCGTGACCGCGGCGTACCACTCGATGTTGGTGTGCAGCGGCCGGTCGGGCTTCAGTTCCGCCAGCGTGCGCTCGACTTCGGCTTCGACCTGCACGGCGAAGTCCACGAGCTCACCACCGAGTTGCTTGCGCGATGCCGCGCAACATCACCGACCGCGGATCGGCCGTGCGGTACACGGGATGACCGAACCCCATAATGCGCTGGCCCGACGCCACCTTGTCGCGCACCCAGGCCGCGGTGTTCTCGGGTTCGCCGATGGCGTCGAGCGTGTCGAGCGAACGGCTCGGCGCTCCGCCGTGCAGCGGACCGGACAGCGATCCGAGCGCCGCCACCACGGCGGCGCCGAGATCGGCGCCCGTCGAGATGACAGCACGACAGACGAAGGTCGAGGCGTTGAACCCGTGGTCGATGCCGAGGATGAGGTACTGCTCGATGGCACGAACGAACTCGGCCTCCTCCTCCACGCCGTGGATCATCCACATGTAGTTGGCGGCGTAGTCGAGGTCGTCACGCGGCGCGATCGGTTCGACCCCGCTGCGCAGACGATGGATCGCCGCGATCAGCGTCGGCACGGCGGCGCACAGCCGCAGCGCCTGAGCCCGCAGCGTGGCGCGGTCAACGTCGAGCGAGGCCGGTAGGTCTTCGGAACCGGCGAGCAAGGAGATGGCGGTGCGCAGCGCAGCGACGGGCGTCGGCACGTTGGCCACGATGACGGGCAGCGCCGCCAGAACACCGTCGGGCAGCCGGCGCAGCGGTGCGACTTCGGCGGCGAACGCCGCCCGCTCGGCCGCGTTCGGGAGGTCGCCTTCGATCAACAGGTGCCACACGTCTTCGAAGCTGCGCTTGGCCGCCAGCTCCGGCGTCGCGTACTGGCGGTAGTGGTAGAAGCCTTCGGTACCGCGCACGTCGCCAAGCTGCGTCTCGGCCACGACCACGCCCTTGAGCCCTGGCGGCGCCGTGCCCGCCAACTCCCCGGCCGGCCGCAGCTGCGCCAGCGCCATGATGTCGCGCATCGAGATGATGCCCTTGAGCTCACCACCGACGGTGACGGGGATGTGGCGGTAGCCGTGATCCGCCAGTTGGTGCCACGCATCGTCGATGGACGCGTCGGCATCGACGCAGTCGGGCTCCGTCGCCATCCAGTCGCGCACCTGCGTGTGGCTCGGGTTCGCCGCCGCAGCCGCCGCCCGCAGGAGGTCGCGTTCGGTGAGAATGCCGACGGGTCGGCTGTGTTGCACCACCACCACCGAACCGATGCCGTGCTCGCGCATCCGCGCCGCAGCGATCGCCAAGGACTCGTTGGGCTCAGCCGTGATCACCGGCTGGGTCATCGCTGCACTCACAGCGGGAATGGACGTCGTTGTCATGCGGCCATTGTAGACATGTTGTCAAGATTGATTGCATCAATGTATAGTCTCCGAATGGCGAGTGATCCTTGGATGACATCGGAGGCCGCGGCGCGCCGACTCGGCGTGAAGCCCGAGACGCTCTACGCGTACGTCAGCCGCGGCGGCATCCGGAGCGAACGGATCCCTGGGTCCCGCCGCAGCCGCTTCTTCGCGCGCCGACGTGGAGAAGCTGGCGGGTCGGCAACGCGGCGGCGGTCGCGCCGGTGGCCTCGAGCTGATCATCGAAACCGACCTCACCTACCTCGATCCCGCGGGCGTGCTCGCCTACCGCGGCTGGGACGTGGCCGACGCGGTGCGAGAGGCCACCTTCGAGGAAGTGGCGTCGTGGCTGTGGCACGGCCAGCGCGAACGCGTCGACTTTGTGGCACCGCCGGAGATGGCGGCGGTCGCGCGGTCGCTGGCGAAGACCCTGGCCGACCAGCCGGTGATGGACCGCGTCCGCGCCACGGTCGCGGCCATTCGTCGCTGTGATCCGTTCCGCGACGACCGCCGGCCCGAAGCGGTCGCGGCGGCCGGCCGAGCCATCGCCGGGACGATCCTCGAGGCGCTACCTGCAGCACCCCGATCTGGCCCGCGCACGGGTCGGGAAACGACGCGGTTGCAAACCAGATCGGGTGGTGGGGCTTCGGTGGCGGAACGTCTATGGCCGCGGCTCACGGCGCAGCCCGCCAAGCCCCGGCTCGTGAAGTTGCTCGACGCGACGCTGGTGATGCTGGCCGACCACGAGATGGCGGCGTCCACCCTGGCAGCTCGCGTGGCCGCCAGTACGTGGGCCGACCCGTACTTGGTCGTGCTCGCCGGCCTGGCCACGCTCGGCGGACCACTGCACGGTGCCGCCAGCAGCGCGGCGCGCCAGATGCTGCACGAAGTGCACGGGGGCGTAAGCCCCGCCGAAGCGATCGGCAATCGTCTGCGCAACAACGAGCTCATCCCCGGCTTCGGGCATCGCATCTACCAGTACAGCGATCCGCGCTGCGACGTGTTGCTCGAACTGCTCGGCGCGATACGACGCGAACCCGTGGAGGAAGAACTCGTGCTGATCATGCGCGAGCGGGGTCTGCCGTTCCCGAACATCGACTTCGCCATCGCGTCGTTCGCCGAGCGCTACGACATGATCGACAACGCCGGTGAAGTCATCTTTGCCGTGAGCCGCACGGTCGGTTGGCTGGCTCACGCCATCGAGGAGTACAAGTACCGACTTCGCTACCGCCCGCGCGCCGTTTACACAGGCACTCCACTTGTGGGGCAATCTGAGTAGGTGAACGTGGTCATTGTCGGCGCGGGCGCTGCGGGCTACGCCGTCGCCGAGGGTCTGCACCAAAACGGGTTCACCGGCAGGCTGACCATCGCCGGCGAGGAAACCGACGAACCGTATGACCGTCCCCCGTTGTCGAAACAGATCCTCTCCGGCGAGTGGGAGGCTCCACGCGCCGAGCTCATCGCCGCCCGGCGCGCCGCCCCGCTCGACCCGACGGTCCTCACCGGGGTGCGAGCCACCGCTCTCGACATTGCGGCCCACACCGTCGCGCTGAGCGACGGGCGCGCGCTCGATTACGACGCGCTGGTCGTCGCCACCGGGATCACGCCGCGGCGCATCCCGCATCCCGACGTGCCCAACATCCGCGTCCTGCGCACGATGCAGGATTCGTTGGCGCTGCGCGGGCTCATCGCCGAGAAGTCGCCGCGGTTGCTCATTGTCGGGGCCGGCTTCCTGGGCCTCGAAGTCGCGGCGACGGCACGAGGTTTGGGCGCGGAGGTGACCGTGGTGGAACCCATCCCCGGGCCGCCGCTGGCGTCGCGCGTCGGCAGCCTGGCGGCCGAGCAACTACTGGCGACGCACGAGGCGCACGACGTGCGGATCCATACGGGTATCGGCGTCGATCAGCTCGACACGGTGGCCGACGGAACGATCGACGTCGCGCTCAGCGACGGGTCGCATCGCGTCGCCGACGTCGTGCTCGTCGCCGTCGGTTCGACACCCACCACGCAGTGGCTCGAGGGGAGCGGCCTCACGATCGACAACGGCCTGGTGTGCGACGAGTTCTGTCACGCCGGCTCCGACGTGTGGGGCGCGGGCGACGTGGCGTCGTGGCTCCACGTGGGCTACGGCCAGCGGCTGCGCCTCGAGCACCGCACCAACGCGCAGGAGCAGGGCCTGGCAGTCGCGCAAAACATTCTCGGCGCCAATCAACCCTTCATGCCGATCCCCTATTTCTGGACCGACCAGTACGACGTGCGCATCCAGCTCGCCGGCGTCATCCCCCGCGGCGTCGAGGGCCAGCTGGTCGAGGGCGGCGTCGAGGACGACAAGTGGGTCCAGACCTACTCGACGTCAACGGGCGAGGTCGCCGGAGTGTTGGCGTGGAAGGCGCCGCGCCTGTTGGCGCAGCATCGCCAGCAGCTCAGCCCAGTACGGATCTGAAGACGACGCCGGCGATCTCCACTGGATCCACCTGCGGCCCGGAGAGGTCGACTTCGCACAAGCCGCGGCGACCGTCGGCCAGCGCGACGAACTCGAGCGTGGCGGCGTCGAGGCCGACGGTGGCGCCGTCGGGATCGGTGCCGAGCAAGCCCGCCCAGCGGGCGGCCACTGCCTCCGGTTCGGCGACGGCGAACGCCGCCCGGGTGATGCCGCGGTAGCCGCGGTCGGGCGCCGCCTCCCACGCCGGGCCCGCCCACGGCCACGACGCGTCCACCGTGCACCGGTCGATCGACAGCAGTGTGCCGTCGGTGTCCGCCGGATGGAAGTGCAAGCCGGTCACGCCTTCACCGGCGGCGGTGAACACGATTCGCACCGCCAGGTCCTCGGCCCGCACCCGCACGTCGTCGAGCGGGTCGGTCGTCTGCACGATGGCCATGTAACCGGCGTCGTGGCCGGCGCGATCGAGGAACCGGCGCGCCGGCGCGTCATCGGCAACCGGGCTGACGACTTCGAGAAAGGTGTCGCCGATCGCGTACAGCGCGTTGCGCAAACCGAAGTGGCCGACGCCGGGGTCGGCCCACACGTGCGGCAGGCCGAGTTCGTCTTCGATGGCCGTGCGGGTAGCCGCGAGATTCGTCGCCGCGACCACCACCTGGCGCAACCGGAGCGTTCCCATGGGTGAACGCTGGCATATTGGGGCGGTGCGCCGGGTCATCAAGTGGATAGCCCGGTTCGCGTGCACGCTGTTGTTGCGCCGCGTCGAGGTCGCCGACGCCTCACGCTTACCCGGGGGCCGCCCGATTCTGCTCGTGTCCAACCACTTCAACGGGTTCGTCGACCCGCTCGTGCTCGCCAGCGTGTTGCCGCGGGTACCCCGCTTCGTGGCGAAAGCTTCGTTGCGCGGTGTGCCGCTGCTAACAGCCATCGCCCGCGGCGGTGGTGTCGTGTTCGTACGCCGCCGCGAAGACGAAACGGGGCCGGTCAACAACGACGCGGCGTTCGCCGAGTGCCACGCCGCCCTGGCCAAAGGCGACACCGTCGCCATCTTCCCCGAGGGCACGACGCATGACCGCCCGCACCTCGACCCGATCAAGACGGGGGCGGCGCGCATCGCCTTGGGAGCGCGCACGGCCGGCGCTCGGAACCTGGCCATCGTGCCCGTCGGCCTGACGTTCCCCGACAAGGTGGCGTTGCGGACCGCCGCGCTCGTGCAAATCGGCGAACCTATCGACGTCGACGACGTGTGCAAGCCAGGGGTCGGAGTCGACGACACGGACGCGGTGCGCAAGCTCACGTCGGTCATCGACCGCGGCATCCGCGCCGTCAGCCAGGACTTCGAGGACACCGAAACCGCGCTCGCCCTCGAACAGGCGGCGCACATCGCGCTCACCTCGCAGTACACCAACGAGCCGACGCTCGAGCAGCGTTACGACTTGGCGCGCCGGCTCGGCCAGGCGCCGAAGCCGGCGCGCGAACGTGTGCGTCGCGACGTCGGTCGGTACAACACCGTCCTGACAGGACTGCGCCTGACCGACGCCGACGTCATCACGCCAACGAACCCGACGCGCCTGCTGCGCGCCGCCGTGCGCATCGCGGTGCTGGTCGTCCTGCTCGGCGGTATCGCCGCGGCGACCGCCGTCGTCAACGTGTGGCCCGCTCTCCTGGTTATGACGGTGAGTTTGTTCGTCAAGACCCCGGTCACCAAAGGGACGGTACGCGTGCTCGTCGGGCTGGTCGCATTCCCGATCGCCTGGATCGTCGCCGCCGTCGTGACCGCCGACGGCTTCCTCCGCTGCAGCCTGGTGGTGCTCACCATGGCGGTTGGCGCCGTCGCGGCTATCTGGCTCGTCGAACGGGCAGTTGCCCTCACCATGATGCTGTTGCGCTGGCGCGCCCAACTCGAACGCATCGGCACCGTCGAGCAGGCCGAGGCCCTGCGCGCCGAAGTCGTCGCCACCACCCGCACCGCCGTAGGGGACCGGTGAACGCTGCCGCGCACGTCGCCGCGTCGGACTGCGAACGCGTCCGGCCGGGCTTGATCGGGCAACCGGCGAACACGGCGTCGAGTTTGGCGTTCGTGCTCGCCGCCGTGCCGCTGTGGAGACGCGGCGGCGCCTGGAAGTCGGTGGCGGCCGCTCTGGCGTTCGAAGGGCTGGGAAGCGTCGCCTACCACGGCCCCGGAGGACGCGCCGCGAAGTTCGTCCACGACATCGGCATCCTCGGGCTGCTGGTGGCCCTCGCCGGCGTCGTGCGCGAGAACCCGCGCGTGCTGCGCCCGCGCCCGCTCGCGACGGCCCTCGCGCTCAGCGCGTTCGCACTGCACACGCTCAGCCGCACCGGTGGACCGTTGTGCTCGTGCAACAGCCGCCTGCAAGGTCACGCCGTCTTCCACGTGCTCGCCGCCGCCGCGGTAGTGGCTACAGCGGCTGGCTAAAGGCGTTCGATGATGGTGGCGGTCCCCATGCCGCCGCCGGTGCACATCGTCACGAGGCCGGTGGTCTTGTCCTGACGCTCGAGCTCGTCGACCAGCGTCCCGATGAGCATCGCTCCGGTGGCGCCGATCGGATGGCCGAGCGCCATGGCGCCGCCGTTCACGTTGCACTTGTCCCAATCGGCGCCGGTGTCCTTGAGGAACTTGAGCACGACGGCGGCGAACGCCTCGTTGACTTCGATCAGGTCGATGTCGTCGATGGTCATGCCCGCCTTCTGCAGGCAACGCAGCGACGCCGGGCCGGGCGCCGTCAGCATGATCACCGGCTCGGTCCCGGCGACGGCGGTCTGACGGATGCGCGCCCGCGGCGTGAGGCCGTGCGCCTTGGCGTAGTCGGGCGACGCGATCATCACCGCACCGGCGCCGTCGACCACGCCCGACGAGTTACCGGCATGATGGACGTGGCGGATCTCTGTCTGGTCGGGATAGGACAGCAGCGCGATCTGGTCCATCGACAGCTCTTTGCCCTCGGCCACGTACGCGCCCATTTGCTCGAAGCTGGGCCCCAGCTTGGCGACGTCTTCGTACGTCGTGCCCGGCCGCGGGAACTCCTCGTGGTCCAGCGCCGGCGTGCCGTCGTCGAAGAAGATCGGCACGAGGCTGTTGTCGAAGCGGCCCTCGGCTAACGCCTTGGCGGCGCGGTCCTGGCTGTCGACGGCGAGGCGGTCGCACTCCTCGCGGCTGAAGCCTTCGACCGTGGCGATGAGGTCGGCGCTGATGCCCTGGGCGACCATCGGATACTGCTCGTACAGGTGAGCGTTGTTGGCGGTGAAGCCGTCGACACCCATCGGACCGGGCCGCGACATCGACTCGACGCCGCCGGCGACCACGAAGTCCTGCTGGCCTGACATCACGCCCATGGCGGCAAAGTTGACGGCCTGTTGGCCTGACCCACAGAAGCGGTTGAGGGTGACACCGGGCGCGTCGAGCGACCAGCCGGCGTCGAGCGCTGCCATGCGGGCGATGTCCATCGAGTGGTCGCCGGAACCGGCACCGCATCCCATGATCACGTCGTCGACCTCGGCGGTGTCGAAGCCGTGGCGATCGCGCAACGCGTTCAGAACCTGCGCCAGGATCCGTTGCGGGTGGATCTCGTGGAGGGCGCCGGTCTTCTTTCCCTTGCCACGCGGTGAGCGCATGGCATCGATGATCAATGCGTCAGGCATGGGATATTCCTAGCGTGCGCATCGTTTCTTTGCTTCCGTCGGCCACCGAAATCGTCTTTGCGCTCGGTCGGGGCGACGATCTCGTCGGCGTCACGTTCGAGTGTGACTTCCCCGCCGAGGCGCGCACGCGGCAGATCGTGTCGACCTCGGCCCTGCCTGAGGGACTGTCGCCGGCGGAGATAGACCGCGTCGTCACCGAGCGCATCGCCGCAGGCGAAGACCTGTACCGGCTCGACGCCGATGCCCTGCGCGACCTCAACCCCGACGTCATCCTCACGCAAGACCTGTGCGCGGTGTGCGCCGTCGACGTCTCGCGGGTCGACGAGGCGCTCGCCTACCTGGGTTGCCGCGCCGAGGTCGTGACGCTCGACCCGCGCAGCATCGACGAGGTCATCGAATCGATCGCCACCGTCGCCAAGGTTCTCGACGCGCCGGCCGACGAAGTGGTGGGCGACGCCCGCTCCCGCCTGGCGGCGCTCGCCCACCAGCTCGACGGCGTCGCGCGCCGGCCGACGCTGTTGCTCGAATGGACCGACCCGCCGTTCTCCGCCGGGCACTGGACGCCGGACTTGGTCACGCTCGGCGGCGGCACCCCGCTGTTGTCGCACCCCGGCGGTGATTCGCAACGCCTCGCGTGGGCCGAGATCCAAGCGACGCCGGCCGAAGTGGTGATCGTGGCGCCGTGCGGCTTCCACCTCGATCGGTCAGCGGAGATCGCGCAGGCGGTCGTCGCCGAGGGCGCACTGCCGCGTGACGCCGAGGTGTGGGCGGTGGACGCCGACGCCTACTTCGTGCGGCCGGGTCCGAGAGTCATCGGCGGCTCCGAGATCGTCGCGGCGATCCTGCACCCGTCGGTTGTCGGCGCTCCGTCGGCCGACCATGCGATCCGTGTGGCGTAGCGATCTATTTCTGTGATGAATCGATCGACATAGTCGATCGATTCATCACAGGCTTGCGGGCTAGAGGCCGGCGGCGACCACCGTCAGACCCTGCTTGTGCAGTTCGTCGCGCAGCGCGCGCAACTCCTTGGTCGCGAGCTTCGTGGCGTCCGCCTGCGCCTTGTCGATCAGCGTCCCGCGGCCGCAAGGGGAAGCTCGGGGCTTCGTGGTACGGCTGACTCGTCCGCGTGTGCACGGGCCGGCGGTCGATCACCCCGAGGTCGTCACCCAGGCCGGTGAGCGTGACCACCACCTTGGCGTGCAGCCCGACGACGACCTCACCGCGCTTCATCGCCGTAGATCTAGGCGACTTCGTGGGGGTCGCGCCAGAGGAACCAGGCGGTCCAGAGCCCCAAGATGCCGATGAGTGCGAAGGCCGGGGTGGCCGGCGCCTGGGCTTCGAAGGACACACCGAACATGCGCACGACGCCGAACAGGATCAGGATCGCGCCGAACGCGCCACAGAAGCGCCCGTACCACCGGGCCGAGTGCGTCACGGCCCAGGCGACGCCGAGCAGCCACACGCCGCCGGTGAGCGCACCGACGATCTGCCACGCGGCGATGGCACCGTCGCTCACCACACCGAACGATGTTGCTGTCGCCGCGCTCGGCGCCGACGCGTAGTTACGGATCAGCGACTCGCCGGCGATGGCGTACACCGCGGCCGTCAACCCACCGACGACGCCGTAGGCGACACCCGCGGCAGCGGTGACGTCGGCCACCAACTGCGAGCGCCGGGCGACGATGGCGCGCAGCACGAACACCGCGGGGATCAGCAACAAGTAGCTGCCGAGCATGTCGCACAACAGCGACAGCCGGAACAGCGTCGCGTCCGCCACACCGACCTCCACGAGGTCCTTCGTGTCCAACCACGACCCGTCGCGGTACCGGACCATGTCCCACGTGATGCTGTGCACGAACACGAGCGCACCGGCGACCGCCGCGGCGACCGCCGCGATCCGACGCCCGGTTTCGTCACCCACCTCTATGGTCTACCCCCGATGAACTCACTACGAGGGGCTTCGGCGATCGTCGGCGTGGCTGACGACGCGTCACCAACTGGGGTACTGGACTTGTACGGGCGGCAGCTCGAGGTCGCGATGATCCGCGCCGCGCTCGACGACGCCGGACTGACGATCGCCGATGTCGACGGGCTGTGTTACGCCGGCCAAGGCATGGGCTCGGTCGGCTTCGCCGAGTTCCTGGGCATCCATCCGCGCTTCACCGACTCCACACTCACCGGTGGCTCGAGCTACGAGGTCTACGTCGAGCACGCCGCCTCGGCCATCAACGCCGGCGTGTGCGACGTCGTCTTGTGCGTGTACGCGTCGACGCCCATGGGCGACCGGGCGCGCGCCAAAGCCCGCGGCGGCGGAGGCGGTGGTGGGCGCGGTGGACGCCGCGGCGGTCCGATGATGGGACCGACGCCGCAAGCCGAGTGGGAGATGCCGCACGGGCTCCGTCAGCCGATGGGCTCCTACGCCCTGGCCGCCAGTCGGCACATGGCCGTGTACGGCACGACGCCCGAACAGCTGGCACAGATCGCGGTGAGCACCCGCGCGTGGGCGGGCCTGAATCCGAAGGCGCGCTACCAGGACCCGATCAGCGTCGACGATGTTCTCAACTCGAAGATGATCTCGTCGCCGCTGCACCTACTCGACTGTTGCCTGGTCACCGACGGGGCCGGCGCGTTCGTGATGACCAGCGCCGAGCGCGCCCGCACCCTGCCCAAGCCGCCGGTTTACGTGCTGGGCGCGGCCACGTGTCACGACCATTCGATGATCAGCCAGATGCCCGACCTGGCGACGACGGCCGGTGCGGTTTCGGGACCGGCGGCCTTCGCCCAAGCCGGCGTCAAGCCCGGCGACGTCAACGTGCTGATGGGCTACGACTCGTTCACCATCACCCAGCTACTCCACTTCGAAGACCTCGGCTTCTGCGCCAAGGGCGAAGGCGGTCCGTTCGTGGAGTCGACCGACACGGGGCCCGGCGGGACGCTGCCTACCAACACCAACGGCGGCGGGTTGTCGTATACGCACCCCGGGATGTACGGCATGTTCCTGCTCGTCGAAGCGGTGCGACAGTTGCGCGGCGAAGCCGACGCTCGGCAGGTGCCGAACTGCGAGATCGCGGTCGCCCACGGATCCGGCGGCGTGTTGTCGTGCATGTCCACGACCGTGCTCGGGACGGAGGCGACCCTCTGATGACTGACGCCGCCCGGATCGAACCAACCAAGAGCGAAGTGTCCACTCCGTTCTGGGACGCGACGCGCGAACAGAAGCTCATCCTCCAGTGGTGCACGCATTGCGACGCCGCGATCTTCTATCCGCGTGAGGTGTGCCCGTCCTGCCTGCTGTCCGACGGACTGGAGTGGCGCCCAGCGAGCGGGCGGGGCGAGATCTACGCGGTCAGCGTGCAGCACTCGCCGCAGATTCCATTGCCGGCTTACGAGTCGCCGTATGCCGTGGCTGTGGTCGAGTTGGCCGAAGGCGTGCGCATGCTGTCGACCATCGTCGGGTGCGATCCCGAGTCGGTGACGGTCGGCCAGTCCGTTTCGGTTACGTGGGAGCCGCTGTCGGACGGTCGTAACCTTCCGATGTTCTCACCGACGTAACGCCCGACGAAGGTCTCGCGCTCCACTCACGCAAGGGGCGCCTGGCGCTCGCCGCCACCGTGGCCGCCAGTGCGATGGCCAGCCTCGACGCCACCATTGTCAACGTCGCCATCCCGGATATCGGCCGCGAGTTCGACGCCGGCGTCAGCGCGCTGCAGTGGGTTCTCACCGGTTATCTGCTCTCACTGGCGTCGCTCATCCTGCTCGGCGGGGCGTTGGGTGACCGGATCGGCCGCCGCAAGGTGTTCGTCATTGGCACCGTGTGGTTCGCCGCGGCGTCGGCGCTATGCGGCGCGGCGCCGTCAATCGAAGTGCTCGTGGTCGCCCGCATCCTGCAAGGCATCGGCGGCGCGTTGCTCACGCCGGGCAGCCTCGCCATTCTCCAAGCGAGCTTCCGCGAGTCCGACCGCGCCGCCGCCGTCGGCGCGTGGTCCGGACTGTTGGGCGTCGCCGGGGCGATCGGCCCCTTCGTCGGCGGAGGCTTGGTCGACGGCCCTGGATGGCGCTGGGCGTTCCTGCTCAACTTGCCGGTGGCGGCGATCACGATCGCCGTGACGCGCGCCGCGGTCCCCGAAACCCGCGATCGCCACCCCAAGAGCAGTTTCGACACCGTGGGTGTCGCGCTCGCCGTCGCCGGGCTCGCGGCGGCGACGTGGGCGCTCACCGAAGCGGGCCCCCGCGGGTGGACCGATACGACGGTGCTCGGTGCCGGCGGCGCCGGCCTCGTCGCGGTGATCGGCTTCGTCGCGCACATCCTGCGCGCCGACAACCCGCTGGTTCCGCCACAGCTATTCCGCGACCGCACCTTCACCGTGATCAATGCGATGACAGCGCAGCTCTACGCCGCGATCGGCGTGACGTTCTTCCTGGTCGCCTACGAACTGCAGGTCGCGGCGGGCTGGTCGGCGCTCGCGGCGGGCGCGGCGATGCTGCCGACGACGGTGCTAATGCTGGCCCTGTCGGCGCGCTCCGGCGCGCTGGGTCAGCGCATCGGCCCGCGGCTGCAGCTGATCGTCGGCCCCCTGCTCTCCGGCACGGGGCTACTTCTGCTCACGCGCATCGGACCCGACGCGTCGTGGGCCGTCGATGTCCTACCGGGCTCGCTGGTCTTTGGCGTCGGACTCGTCACCTTCGTGGCGCCACTGACGGCGACCGTGATGGCGTCGGCGGACCCGGACCATGTCAACGTCGCCTCCGGCATCAACAACGCCATCGCTCGGACGGCCGGCCTCGGCGCACTCGCGCTGATACCGGTCGTCGCCGGACTCTCGGGTGCCGTCGGACCCGAAGAAGTCACCGACGCCTATCGCGTGGCGATCGTCATCGCCGCCGCTCTGGCCGCCAGCGCCGCGCTGCCCGCGTTGCTGGGTCTGCAGCGCAGCGTCCAGGCGGCCCAAACCGCGCGCCGGGTGCACTGCCAGTTCGACGGTCCGCCGCTGCAGGCGGATCCGGCACGTTGCCCGATGTCGGAATCCGCGTAAGCATCACTGCATGAGTGTCGTGAAGATCAATGCCGTGGACGTGCCCGCCGATCGCGCCGAGGAGTTCGAAGCGCGCTTCGCCGCGCGGGCCGGAGCCGTCGAACACAGCGAGGGCTTCGAAGCCTTCGAACTCCTACGGCCCACGGGTGGTGCGACGCGTTACTTCGTCTATACGCGGTGGTCTTCGGAAGAGACCTATCAGGCGTGGTTGAACAGCCAGGACTTCGCCAAGGCGCACGCACACGTAGCGGCCGAAAAGTCCGGCGCCGCCGCACCCGTCGCCCACGGCGCCGAGCTGCTCAGCTTCGAGGTTATTGAACGCCGCGGTCAGTGACGCATGCCAGACGAACACCGCGAGCTGCAGGCGTATTACGCCCGCGATGAGGAACGCGACCGGTTGGCGAGCGGCCTCGGACTTTTCGAATTCGGACGCACGGTCGAGGTCATCGGACGCACTCTGCCTCCGCCGCCCGCGCGGATCGCCGACATCGGCGGCGGCCCCGGCCGCTACACCGATTGGCTGGTCTACGCCGGCTACGAGGTCGCGCATCGCGACCTCGTAGAGCACCACGTTGACCAGGTGGCCGGTCGTCACGGTGGCCGGGTCGACGCCGCGGTTGGCGATGCCCGCAGCCTTGACCTGGACGACGCGTCGGTCGACGCCTCGCTACTGCTCGGGCCGATCTACCACTTGAAGGAAGTCGACGACCGCCTCGCGGCGTTGCGCGAGGCGGCGCGCGTCGTGCGCTCCGGGGGCTTCGTCTACGTCGCCGCGATCACGCGTTGGGCGGCTCGCATGCACGGGATGATCATCGAACGCACGCACGAGCGGTTCCCGGCCATCGCCGAGATGATCGACGCGATGGAAGAGACCGGCTGGATGAAGCCGGTGCACGAGGCATCGTTCACCGGCTATGCGCACACGCCAACGCAACTGCGTGACGAGATCGAACGCGCAGGACTCACCGTTACGTCGATGGTCGGCGTCGAAGGAATCGCCTTCGCCCTCGGCGGACATACGCGAGCGCATGGACGATCCCGAGCAGCGCGCCTTCCTCCTCGACATGGTGCGCGCCACCGAGTCGGTCCCGGACCTCCTCGGCCTCGGCCCTCACATACTGGCGACCGCGCGGGTCTAAGCCGCCTCACTCATTCGCCCGGTTGATTCGACGACTTGGCCGCGGGGGCCTTCGAACCGCGTGATGCCGGTGGTGGGGTTGTAGTTGACGGTCCATTGGCCTTCGTGGACGAGGTGGTGGTGGGTGGAGCAGAGGGGGACGCCGTTGATGATGGCGGTGATGCCGCCGTTCTCCCACCAGATGATGTGGTGGATTTGGGTGATGCGGCGTTCGCAGGCGAGGCGCCGGGCGGCTTCGCCGGTGATGACGCGGCCGGAGTCGAGGGTGGCGGTTCCTGGCGCGCGTTCGACCAGGGTTTGGTAGTCGACGGTGACGCCGATGCAGGCGCGTTCGGGATCGATCTGATCGGCGCGGGCCAACGCGATCTCGTCGAATAGGTCGAGGAACGCATCGAGGCGGCGCTGCCCCCATGTGCGGCGTGGTTCGTCGGTGACCTCGGTGGTGAAACGGGCGGCGAACTGTTCGGGTGTGGGCGGGGCGTACTCGGTGCCTTCGGGCGCGAAGGCGCGGAGCACCGCCTGTGGATATGTCTCGGGGCGAGACTCGTCCACAGGCTGTGGATTGTCGCGGCAGTAGTAGAGGTGGTTGATGTAGGCGTCGACGACGCCTTCGGCGCGGACCAGGTCCAAGAGGAGAAAAGTCGGCGTTGAAACTCGCTTAGCTCTCGACGCCGGGGAGTTGGCGCTCGTCGGGGTCGGCGGGGTAGCCGCCGCCGGCGACGATGCTGGCGGCCATCGGCTTGAGGATGGCGAACAGTTCGTCGCGCTCGGCGTCGGTGAGCACGTCGAGCACCGCCGCTTCCCCGATGTCGGTGGCGTCTTCGACGGCGACGCGCGCCTTGATGCCGATGTCACTGAGCACCGGCGGGTCGCCTTCCACCCAGCCCTTGGTGCGCAGGCTCTCGAGGCCGGCGGCGACCGCGGCTTCGTCCCAGTGCCGGCTGGCGAGGTACAGCCCGTGCGGCAGGCCCCACCACAGCTCGGTCATCATCATGATCTCGGGGCCGGTGAACCCCGCGGCGTTGTAGGCCGCAGTGTGCGTGTCGCCTCGGTGTTCACGCACGAGGTCCGCCGCATGCCACAGGTCGCCGAGCAGCGTGCCCGGCCAGGGCTGGCTGATGAGGCCCGCGTAAAACGGATGACCGGAAACCGGTGAGTGGTCGGCGATGCGACGCAGCAACTCCGTGGCCCGCTCGGCGCCGTCGGGGCTCTCGCCGAGGAGGCGTTCGAGTTGCGCCGTGGCGCCCTTCACGCGCGCCGTCCACCACTGCGACGGGGTGGCAACCTTCCACGCCGCTTCGAGTTGTTCGGCGATGTGCGCCGGATTGAACACGCCGAAGGCCGCCGCCACCACGAGCCCGGGCGTCTCGCCGAGGCAGGCGCCGCGGCTGGCGTAATAGGGCGCCCAGAAGTCGTCGAGCGGACCGAGCTCCTTGTAGGCGGCGTGGGCTTCGGGGGCGAAGTAGACGGCGGCGGCGAGCGGTTCGACGAGCGTGCCCAGCCGGCGTACGGGATGCGGACTCATGGGCGGGCAACGTACTGCCGCGTGCACCTACGGTGTCGGGCCATGTCCGATCAGCGCGTCACCATCTCGATCGACGACCACGTCGCCGACGTCCGTTTCAACCGCCCCGACAAGATCAACGCCCTCGACGGCGAGCAGTTCGCTGCCATCGTCGACGCCGGGGAGGAACTGAAAGGCAACCTCGACGTGCGCGCGGTGGTGGTGTCGGGCAACGGCCGCGGCTTCTGCGCCGGCCTCGACTTCAGCAGCTTCCAGCAAATGGCCGGCGGCGGCGGCGTTGACCCGGCGCCCAAGAGCGACCGCCCCCCACGCGGCATCGGCGATCTCGAAGGCCGCATCACCCACCTCGGTCAGCAAGCGGCCTACGTGTGGCAGGAGCTGCACTGCCCGGTGATCGCGGCGGTGCACGGCGTCGCCCTCGGCGGCGGATGCCAGATCGCCCTGGGGGCCGACATGCGCATCGTGGCGCCGGACGCGCAGCTGTCGATCCTCGAGATCCGGTGGGGGCTCATCCCCGACATGACCGGCACCGCCATGCTGCCGCTGCTCGTCGGGCTCGACAGGGCCAAAGAACTCACCTTCACGGGACGCATGGTGTCGGGCATCGAGGCGGCGCAGATCGGCCTGGCGACGCGGGTGAGCGACACACCACTCGAAGACGCGTTGGCGCTCGCCCGCGACATCGCCGGAAAGAGCCCGACCGCGGTGCGCGGCGCCAAGAAGCTGTTGAACGCCTCGCCGTATCGCGGCGTGGCCGAACAGTTCGACGACGAGCGCAAGACCATCGGGTCGCTCATCGGACAGCCCAACCAGGTCGAAGCGGTGATGGCTTTCTTCGAGAAGCGCGACCCCAAGTTTCAAGATTGACCACCCACGAAATCGAGCTCGTCGAACGCGTCGACCTGTGCACGCCCGACGGGGCGCGCCTGAACCCGCAAGCCAAGGGCTGGTCGCGCCGACCCCTGCACCGCGCCAACCTCGACGGCTGCTTCGGGCTCAACAAGCGGTGGGACTACTGGGCGATCCTCGCCGGTGACCTCGTCGTGTCGAGCGTGTATTCGAACACCGATCGCCTCGGGATCGCCGATGTGTGGTGGTGCGACCTCGGTACCGGTGAGCAAGGGGGAGGCTTCGTCGGCGTGCGCGGCGGCGAAGGCATCGAGTTGCCGGAGCTTCCGGGTACCGCCCCGTTGCAGGTGCAGCGCGACGAGTTCGCCCTGGCGATCGTCGACACCGATATCGGCACGCGGCTCACCGCGTCGTGGACCGAGCGCGACGGTCGCGCTGCCAGCCTCCGCGTGATGGTCGAGTTGCCGGCCGATCACGAGTCGCTCAACGTCGTGATCCCGTGGAGCGACGAACTGTTCAACTTCACGTCGAAGCACCAAGCGCGACCGGCACGCGGCCAACTCGTCGTCGGCGATCGCCGCTTCACGATCGGTCGCGACTCGTGGGGCGTGCTCGACGTCGGGCGCGGCCGCTGGCCCTCGGAGATCACGTGGAACTGGGGCGGCGGCGCCGGGCGCAGCGGCCGCCACATCGTCGGCATTCAGATCGGCGCCAGATGGACCGAGGGGACTGGCTTCACGGAGAACGGCGTCATCGTCGACGGCCGCCTCTCCAAGATCGGCAACGAGCTGCACTGGGACTACGACTGGGACCGGCCGATGCGCCCGTGGCACGTCGAGGACCCCGGCGGCCAACTCGACATCACGCTCACGCCACGCTTCGACAAGCACTCGAAGATCGAGGGCCACAAGCGCGGGAGCGAAACCCACCAAGTGTTCGGCACGTGGTCTGGCCGCGTGCGCACCGACGACGGCGTCGAGCTGGAACTCGACCGCGTCCAAGGCTTCGCCGAAGAGGCCCGCCAGCGCTGGTAGTTAACGTGAGCGCATGACTGGGGTTCTCGACGAGCAGACCGTCGGGCACGTGCGCGTGCTGCGGCTCAACCGACCGGAACGCAAGAACGCGCTCACCGGCGAACTGGGATGGGCGGTGGTAACGGCGATCGGACGCGCCGACGCCGACGACGACATCCGCGTGATCGCGTTGACCGGCAACGGCGACGCCTTCTGCTCGGGGCTCGACCTCGGCCCGAGCGACGACGCCCCCGTCGACACGCCGCTGTCCGAACAGCAGCAGCGACTCGACGAGCGCGGCTGGATCGGCCGCTTCCTTACGGCGATGCGACTCGACACCGACAAGCCGGTGGTCGTCGGCCTCAACGGTGTGGCCGTCGGCGCCGGGCTCTCGCTCGCCATGGCCGCCGACATCCGCATCGCCAGCGACACCGCCCGCTTGCATCCCGGCTATCTCCGCGCCGGCACGTCACCCGACGGCGGCTTGACCTGGAGCTTGCCGACGCTGATCGGCCACGAGCGGGCGCTGCGTTTCCTGCTCGAGTCACGCTTCGTCGACGCCACCGAGGCGCACGCGCTCGGGCTCGTCGGCGAGGTGGTGCCGGCCGACCAACTCGACAACCGGCTCCTCGAATATTGCGACGCCATCGCGCAGCAGGCGCCGCTGGCCGTTCGTCAGACCAAGCGCCTCGTCGCCCGCACGCTGCTGATCGCGGACCTCGAAGCGCGCACCCAGGAGGAAATCATCATCGCCCGCCGCGGCCTCAACACCGAAGACGGCCAGGAAGCCGTACGGGCGATCATGGAGAAGCGCTCGCCGACATTCAACGGCCGCTAGCCATGGACGACTGCACGCACCTCGACGCGATCGCGGACGTCACGCCCAGCAGCCAAGGCTGCGAGGACTGCCTCAAGATCGGTGGGAGGTGGGTGCACCTCCGTATGTGCATGTCGTGCGGCCACGTGGGCTGTTGCGACAACTCCCCCAACCGTCACGCGACTGGCCACTTCCGCGCGCAAAACCACCCGCTGATCCAGAGCTACGAACCAGGCGAGGACTGGTGGTACTGCTACGTCGACGACGTCGCCTTCGAACTTACCGACGCTCCGTCGTTCACGCATCCATGAGCGACGTCGTCAACGCCCGCGAGCGGATGCGCTTCGAAACCGAGCGCGGTGGGCACGTAGCGCATCTCGACTACGTGCGCCGCGGTGATCGACTCGTCCTCGTACACACGGAAGTCCCAGATGACCTCGAAGGTCATGGCCTCGGCGGGGCCCTGGTGCGGGCAGCGATCGACTACGCCGCGGACCACACCCTGGTCGTCGAACCGCAGTGCCCGTTCGCGCGGGAGTGGTTGCGCCGGCATCCCGACGTCGCCAGCCGCGTCACGATCGACTGGCCGGACTGAGCGAACTACTCGGCGCGCCAGCTGCGGTAGAGCGACACGAGTTCGTCGAGGGCTTCGGGCGAAACGTCGGCGGGCTCGACGCGACCGAGCACGTCGATGGTGGCTCGGATCTGCGCCAGGTACTCCGAGCAGTGCGGGCACGCCGCGAGGTGCAGCTCGAGACGAGCGACGTCGCCCGCGCCCAACCGACCTTCGAGGTAGTCGGTCATCAGGGCGACGGCTTGACGGCACACCAGCGCGCGGCTGCGGAACAGGCGAATCCTCACAGCACGCTCATTTCATCGGTCAGCAACGCCCGTAAACGCGCTCGCCCGCGGTGCAGCAGCACCCGCTGGTTGCCTTCGGACAAGCCGAGCAACGACGTGACCTCGCTCGCCGGGAGCCCTTCGACATCGCGCAGCGTGACGACTTGTCGTTGTGCGGTAGGCAGCTCGGGCAAGAGCACCTGTACGCGCTCGGCCAGGTGCGTGGCGACGATGCGGTCTTCGGCTCGATCCGCCCAGGGCTCGGGCGGTTCGGCCCACGCACCCCCGGCGTCGAAGCGCTCGTCAAGCGAGTCGCTGGCGCGGCCGGCACGCGTCTCCCGCCGCGCCGCCGAGTGGGCGCGGTTGAGCATGATCCGGAACAGCCACGTCTTGAACGACGACCGGCCTTCGAACTTCTCGATGCCGCGCATCACGGCGAGCCAGGTGTCCTGCGTGACTTCCTGGGCCACCGCCGCGCTTCCCACGGTCGACTCGGCGAGTCGCAAAAGGCTCGGCTGGTACTGCTTGACGAGCTCGACGAACGCGGCTTCATTGCCGTCGCGCAGTTGTTCGACGAGCGCCGCATCCCTGTCCACCGCCGGTGACGTTAGGACAAGTGTCGCAACCACACGGGCTGGTCCGCGCGAGACGGCGCCTTGTTACATCAACCAGGCATGACGAATTCGTCGCAGATCACGGCCACACCCTCGGTGTTGGCCGTACGCAGCGGCAACGCCGCCTGGTAGGCGTCCGACTCGTACCACGCTCGGGCGGCGTCCTTCGACGCGAATCGGAGCACCACGGTGACTTGACCCGGGCCCCCTTCCACCGACTCCGACGCGTAGTCGGCCACCAGGACCTCGGCGCCGCTGGCCCCGATCGACGGGAACGCCGCGGCCGGATACGCCGCGTAGTCCGCGGGGTTGGTGATCGTGTAGTTAAAGACCATGTAGGCGCTCATGGGCACTGTCTAACGCACTGCCGTACGTGACAAGATCGCGACGTGGAAACAGTCAAAGTCGCGGCAATTCAAGCAGCGCCGGTCCTGCTCGACCGCGACGCCACTATCGACAAGGCGTGCGACCTGATCGCCAAGGCGGCAGCCGAAGGAGCGCGACTAGTCGTGTTCCCAGAGGCTTTCGTGCCGGGCTATCCGGAGTGGGCGTGGCGGATGAAGCCGTGGCGCGACGGCGACCTTTACGCGCGACTGCGCGAGCAATCCGTCGCCGTCCCGTCTCCGGCCACCGATCGACTCGCCGAAGCGGCCCGCGCCGCGCAGGTGTGGGTCGCCATCGGGATCCAGGAACTCGGTGACTCGAACCAGACCCTGTATTGCTCGTTGCTCTACATCGGCCCCGACGGAGCGATCGCCGGCTGTCACCGCAAGCTCATGCCCACCGGCGCCGAACGTCTGGCCTGGGGCAGCGGCGACGGCTCAACGCTGACAGTGGTCGACACGCCGTTCGGCCGCGTCGGCGGGTTGATCTGCTGGGAGAACTACATGCCGCTGGCGCGGGCGGCCATGTACGGCCAGCGCGTCGACATCTATCTCGCGCCGACTTGGGACGCGTCCGACATGTGGGTGTCGACGCTGCGCCACATCGCCAAGGAGGGTCGCGTCTTCGTCATCGGTACCAACTCGTGTCTGCGCACCTCCGACATCCCCGCCGACGTGCCCGGTCGCGACGAATTGTGGGGCTCCGACGAGGACTGGATCGCCCGCGGCAACACCACGATCGTCGGGCCCGACGGTGAGATCCTCGCGGGGCCGCTCACGGGCAGCGAAGGGATCCTGTACGCCGACATCGACGTTGACGTCGCTCGCTCGAGCCGCCACGAGTTCGACCCGGTCGGCCACTACGCCCGACCGGACGTGTTCCGCCTCGAAGTCGACACCCGAGCCAAGAACTCCGTCGAGTTCCGGGAGTAGTTCCTACGGCTCGTGCGGAACGCCGTCGGGCCACCCGCCGTAGGGCACGGTGATCGCTTCGAGGAAATGACCGCCGGGGTCACACCAGTACACGCCGCGACCGCCGTAGTGATGGTTGATCTGGTTGGGTTCGTTGCGTGCCGGGTCGGCCCAGTGCTCGAGGCCTCGCTCGAGGATGCGCCCGTAGATCTCGTCGAACTCCGCGTCGGTTACGAGGAAGGCATAGTGCTGCGCCGGGAACGGGTCCGGGTTGGCGATGAAGTCGAACGTGGCGCCGTGGGCGACGGCGACGCCGAGGAAGGGGCCGAACGGTTCGGGTGCCGGGAGACCGAACATCTCGCTGAAGAACCGGGCGGACTCTTCGGCGTCGACGGCGTGAACGATCGTGTGGTTGAACGCAACCGGCATTGATCAGCGCCCTCCGGGCGCCGCCAATGCCATTGGCGCGGTTCCCTTGGTTCGCTCGCGAAGCTCGCTCACGCCGCGAGCCTGCCACGTCGCGGCAGCCCCGTCAGCCGCGTCCCTTGGCCAGATTCTGTTCGAAGGCGAAGGCGGTAGCGCCAGCGCGGGACGACACGCCGATCTTGGTGAAGATGTTGGAGAGGTGGCGGGAAACCGTCTTGCTACTGAGGAACAGCGACTCGGCGATCTCGCGGTTGGACTGGCCCGCGGCGATGAGTTGCAGCACCTCCACTTCGCGCTCGGTGAGACCTGCCGGGAGACGGCCAGCCGACGGCGCGCCGAAGGCGTCGCGGGCATTGGACGCCTCCAGACGCGCCCCGATCTGCTCGAAGAGTTCCTGGGCCGCACCGAAGGAGACCGTGGCCGCCGCCGGGTCGGCGTCGCGCAACGCGAATCCCAGCAGGGTCCGTGCCGTGGCGATCTCGTACGGCACTTCCAACGCCTGCCACAGCTCCAATGACTCACGCAGCGTCGCCGGGGCCGCGGGATCGTCGGTGGCGAGCTCGACCCGGCCACGTGCCAGCGTCGCCAGCGCGCGCAGAACGTCGGACTCAAAATCCTCAGCGGTTTGCGCGAGTTCGGCGGCGGAAGCTCGGGCGGCCTCGACGTTGCCCGCCGCGAGGCAGATCTGCACGTGCGCGCCGAGCAACTTCGCGCGCGATAGGCGGTTCCAGCCGGCCCCCGTCAAACAGCTGTCGATCGTCGCCAGCGCCGCGTCAACACGCCCTTGCGCCAGCCGCAACAAGGCCGATCCGCCACAGCTGCGGCCGCATAGCTCTTCCGCTCGAGCGAAGGCCTCTTCGGCACCGTCGAGGTCGCCGAGGCGCCGCCGGATGTCGCCCACCTCCGCGTAGGCCGCGCCAGCGTTGGGGACGTGGCGGTCCACGAGTTCGTCGCATGCCTGGATCGCTTCACGTTCGGCGTCGGCGAGCTCACCCCGCCACGTGAGCGCGGTGGCGCGATGCACGCGGCAGATACCGGGGAAGATGGCAAACGGATGATCGCGCGCCCAGCGATCGGTGGCTTCGGTCCACTCCGCAGCGCGCGCGAGGTCGCCGAGTTGCTCGCAGGCGGCGATGAGGCTGCAGTAGATCTTGCCCGTCGAATACGAACGGAGTCGTCCTTCGATAGCGAACAGCATCGCCTCGTCGAGGTGCGCGAGGCCCTCGCGCACGCGTCCCTGGTCGATGAGCAGACGACCGACGGTTTGCAAGGCCTCAGCTTCGAGTTCGTGCGATCGGAGACGGCGCGCCAGTTCGATGACCTCCGATGCGCTCGCCGCCGCCTCCTCCAGTTCTCCACGACCGTGCGCGGCTTCGGCCTCGCGCAGCACGAGCGCGCCGTAGGCGATGCACTCGGTGTCTTTGCCGAGCGCCCGCCGCGCCCGCTGCAACCAGGCGCCGCCGATCGTCGGCCGCGCCTTGAAGCAGTTGTGCTCGTACAGCCAGACCGCGCACTCGCCAGCCCGACGGCTCTCGCCGAATTCGTCGAACGCCCGAAAGGCAGCCTCGCGGTGTTCGATGCACTCGTCGAGCCGGCCGAGCCACCACGAGCTGTCGGCCAACAACACGTGACGCTCCGCCTCGGTGAGCGGATCCGCGCACGACGCGACGTAGGCGGCGTCGTACGCGGCTTGCCAGTCCGCTCTTTCGAGCGCGCCTCGGGATTCGTCAAGAGCCGCGTTGCTCACGACTAGGACCGTAGGCGCGGCCGGGCCGTTAGGAGGACGCGAGCTGGGCACCGATGTGCTCGAGCACGGGACGGATCTGCTCGGCATTGCTGAACTCGACGAAGACGATGCCTTCGTCGGTCCATCCGGTGTGCCCGGCTGGCCAGTAGTACGACTCACCGGCGCTGGTGAGCTCTTCGGTGCCGTCGGCGTAGCGGATGCGGATCGAACCGCTGAGCACATAGCCGTAGTGCGGGCACTGGCACATGTCACCCGGCAGACCCTTCAGCAGCGGGGTGAAATCCGTGCCGGCCGGCAGGTCGATGTGACGAAGCAGCTGGTCTCCCCACTCGGCGCTGCGGGTCTCGATGGCGTCGACTTTCATTTCGAGGGCTAGCTCATCCTTGGATGCACGCATGTGTGCGCACCTCTGCTTCCGTACTTGCCAGGGCTGTTCCCCGGATGCAGTGATGGTGCGGGAAGCAGGACTCTGTCCGCATCGGTCGCATGCCCCAACCTGCACGTGCCGCCTCAACGGCGCGTGGGGCGTTTACCCCACGCGCCGCCAAACGGAATGCGGCGTCCGCCCGATGATCCGGCGCGGCCGGTTCGCCAGGATGACCAGGTGACCGAGAGCCAACAGGTGGCAAGACTCATCGAACTGGGCCGCGACCGCGAGGCCGCCCAGCTGGGCGCCGCACAAGGAGAACACATGAAACCGCTCGAACAGCTCGACGAACTCATCCCGTTACTGACCAAAGTCGTCGGCAACATCACACCGGGTCAGCTCGACAACCCCACGCCCTGCGCCAAATTCGCAGTGCGCGACATCCTGAGCCACATGGTCAACGGTGGGAACGCATTCGCAGCCGCCTTCCGCGGCCAAGATGCGCCGGCGCCGGACACCGGAGACGACCTCCTCGGCGCGTTCGGTCCCGCGATGCGCGACCTCCAAGCGGCGATGCACGAACCGGGGGCGCTGGATCGGACAGTTGCCGCGCCGTTCGGTGAGGTACCGGGTGAGACGTTCGCTCGCTTCGTGGTTCTCGATGGCGTCGTCCACGGCTGGGATCTGTCCACGGCAACCGGCCAGAGCTACGCGCCGCCCGACCACTTGGTCACGGAGGCCACGACCTTCGCTAAGGGCGCTCTCGATCCCCTCCGCGACGGCGACACCTTCGCCTCCGCCAGCGAAGCACCCCCCTCAGCGACGCCGATCGAGCGGCTCGTTGCCTACACCGGAAGACAACTCACAGGAGCTACGTCATGACCACCACCACAACCACTGACGCCCCCACCGTCGACTTCGCCGCCATCAAGGCGCGCCAGCAAGTCAGCTGGTCCTCGGGCAACTACGCCGTGATCGGCACCACCCTTCAACTCATGGGCGAGTCGCTCTGCGAGGCCGTCGACGTCGCCGCCGGTTGGCGCGTCCTCGACGTGGCGGCGGGCAACGGCAACGCTTCGCTCGCGGCCGCACGGCGCGGCTGCGACGTGGTCGCCGTCGATTACGTCCCCGAACTGCTGGACGGCCTGCGCGCCCGCGCCGCGGCCGAAGGGCTAACCATCCGCGCCGAGACCGGCGACGCCGAAGCGTTGGCCATGGCGGACGCCAGCTTCGACGCGGTCTTGTCGACCGTGGGCGTGATGTTCGCCCCCAACCAGGAACAGGCCGCTGCCGAGCTGGTTCGGGTGTGCCGTTCGGGCGGTCGCGTCGGTCTGGCGAACTGGGCGCCAAGCG
Source organism: uncultured Actinomycetes bacterium (assembly GCA_963722185.1). GTDB lineage: Bacteria > Actinomycetota > Acidimicrobiia > Acidimicrobiales > JACCXE01 > JACCXE01. The sequence goes on from CAVRKD010000002.1 coordinate 396,618, forward strand.
GTTTCGTCGGCGGCATGTTCCGCACGATTGGCAAGTACGTGCCACCCCCCGCCGGCGTTCGCTCCCCGATGGAGTGGGGCACCGAACCGCGCCTGCGCGAGCTGTTCGGCGACGCGGTGTCGTCGCTGAGCGTGGTCGAGAAGGACTTCATCTTCCGCTACCGGTCCGCCGACGACTTCGTGACGAGCTTCAAGGCGTTCTACGGCCCGATGTTCAAGGCCTTCGAAGCGCTCGACGACGAAGGGCGCGACAACCTCGCCCGCGACCTCGCAGCGCTGGCCGACGAGCACAACACGGCAAGCGACGGCACGCTTCGCATCCCGAGCACCTATGCCGAGGTCGTCGCCGTCCGCGCCTAAATACAGTGATGGCATGACCACCATCGCACTCACCGACGCTGACGAGGCTCAAGTCGAGGCGTTCGCCGGCAACCTGTTCACGGCAACCATCGCCGCGATGGAGTTGGCCAACGTGGAGCTCGGGGTCCGCCTCAACCTCTACGAAGCCATGGCAGGTGCCGGCGGACTGACGGCGGGTGACTTGGCCGGAAGGGCAGGCATCGCCGAGCGCTACGCCCAGGAGTGGTTGGAGCAGCAGGCGGTGGCCGGCGTGGTCGAGGTAGACGACGTCGGCAGGTTGGCGAACGAGCGGCAGTTCACATTGCCGAACGCGCACGCCCACGTACTGCTCGACGACGACAGCGAGGCGTGCATGAAGCCCTGCGCCGCGGTCATTCCATGGGTCGGTAAGGCCGTCGACATCATGGTCGAGGAATTCCGCAACGGCACAGGAGCGGCGTTCGGCCTGTTCGACCTGCACGACATCCAGGCGGCGTTCACCCGTCCGGTCTTCGTCAACCACCTCACCCAGAACTGGCTCCCGGCGCTGCCCGACGTGCAGGCGAAGTTGAGCGCCGGCGAGCCAGTGCGCATCGCCGAGGTCGGATGCGGCGAAGGCTTCGCGGCGATCACCATCGCCAAGGCGTATCCGAACGCGGAGATCGACGGGTACGACCTCGACGAGGCCTCGATCGACGCGGCGCGCAAGGAGGCGGCCGCCGCCGGTGTCGCCGAACGGGCGCGCTTCGAACTACGCGACGCCGCCGATCCGGCGATCGCCGGCGACTACGACCTCGTGATGGCGATCGAGATGCTGCACGACGTGCCGGATCCCGTCGGAATCTTGCGCACGATGAAGCGACTGGCCGGCGAGAGCGGCGCCGTCCTCGTGGTCGACGAACGTGCCGAAGACGCCTTCGCAGTTCCGGCGAGCGAGATGGAACGCTTCTTCTACGTGTTCAGCACGCTGCACTGTCTCGCGGTGAGCATGCAGGACGGCGGTGCCGGCACCGGCACCGTCATCCGTCCTGACACCGTCCGGCGCTTCGCCGCCGAGGCGGGTTTCACCAACGTCGAGGTGCTCGACGTTGAGCACCCGCAGTTCCTGCTCTACCGCCTTACGTGATCCCGCAGCTGTCATACGTCGAACGGGGCGACCGACGGGGCCCGACGGTGGTCTTCCTGCCGGGACCGACGGACGCATGGCGGTCTTACAACGAGGTTCTCGCGGCGCTACCACCGTGGATCCACGCCGTCGCCGTTTCCCAACGGGGGCACGGCGACTCGGACAAGCCGCTCACGGGCTACCGCATCGAAGACTTCGCGGCTGACGTCGTACCTCTGCTCGACGCGCTCGACATCGACCGGGCGGTGCTGGCAGGGCATTCCGGCTCGTGCCTCACCGTCCGGCGCGTCGCTATCGAGTCGCCCGAGCGCGTCGCCGGCCTCGTGCTGGAGGCGTCACCGACCACGCTGCGCGGCAACGAGGGCCTCCAGTCGTTCGTCGACTTCCTTCTCGCCAACCTGCGAGATCCCGTCGACGCCGCGTTTCGCGCGATCAGTCATCGGCGACACGAGCGGTGGGATCTCCGCCGCGATGATCGACGACGCCGTCGAGGACCTGCAGAAGGTGCCGGCCCGAGTGTGGCACGAGATGTTCGGCGCGTTGCTCGACTACGACGACTTGGGAGAGCTGGTGCGGATTGCTGCGCCGACACTGCTGATCTGGGGTGACGCCGACGACATCGTCAGCCACGCCATGCAAGAGACGCTCGCGCAGCAGCTCTCGGCCGAATTGGTGGTGTATCCGGGCGTTGGGCACACGCCGCGGTGGGAGGATCCAATACGGTTTGCCGGCGACCTCGCGGCATTTGCCACCCGCGTGCAGTAACGCCGAGGCGCAACGGGGAGACTGTGCACCGTGAAGCAGCTGCGCTGGTACGACTTCGTTCCCGAAGCGATCCTCGCCCTCGGGCTCGGCATCTTCACGATCACCGACCCGGACCCCGCTTTCTCGGCGTTCGGGAGCCGCAAGGCCATCACGCTGATGGCCGTGGTCGCCGTCATCTGGAGCGTGGCTCGTTACGTGTCGCTCCGGCTTCACTCGCCGATCCTTCGCAGCGGACCGTTCGTGCTCGGCGCGCTGGGAATCCTGTCGGTGGTGGTACTGCCGGCGTATGACAACGACACCGTCGTCGAGACGTTGTCGCCACCCACATCGGTGGCGGCGCCGGCCGACGCGCCGAAACCGACGGTGACAACACCGACGCTGCTCCGCACTGGCCAGTTCCAGGGCATTGACCATCGCGCCTCGGGAACCGTGAACCTCTACCGCCATCCCGACGGCCACATCATCGTCGGGCTGGAGGAGTTCGACATCCAACCGGGGCCTGCGTATGTGCTGTACCTGGTGCCCGGCGACGACCAGCGCGACCTCGGTGGCGGCACCAAGCTCGAAGCCCTCCGCGGCAACCGCGGGACGCAGTTCTACGACGCGCCGCCCGGCTTGGACGCCGAAGGCGAGCCGTGGACGGTGCTGGTGTGGTGCGAGACGTTCGACGTGCCCGTCGCTAACGCCACGCCACGGCAACAGCCACCGTCGGGCAGTGGCTGATGGATACGCCGACGTCGCTCTCGCGACCGTTCACCCGTACCAGTGGCGGGTGGCTACCGCCCCGACAAGGGCGCGTCGACTGTGCTGGATGGACACCCGGCAGCGTCTCGACGTCGGCGTCCCCCAAGCCTGGCAATCGCATGACGGCCGACCGCGCCGCCTGTCGCCCGGCGCGGCGAGCTGCGGAGGACGCGGCGTAGGCGAGCTCGGCAGCGGTGAGGCCATGCACACCGTCGTCGCCGACCTCGACGCGGGCGGCGGCGACCGCAGTATCGGTGACCGCGGTGGCCACGACCGCCACCACCGCGTCGCCCGCGACACCCCAGGCGCCGGGGCGGCCGCTCATCGTTGCCGTCGCCACGTCGACAGCACCGAGGTCTCGGACGACACCGTCCAACCAAGCCGGCGGAGGTGTGTTTGACGCATCGCGCGCCAAGTCCGGCCACGCGAAACCCGGAGGCCGTCCGCCGAGCGCCTTGATCGCCGCCTCCTTAAGACCGAGGCACGCCGCCAGCCCGACGACGCGATCGGGTGCGGCGTCGAGCCACGCCCGCTCTGTGTCGTTCAGCAGCCGCTGCGCGAGAGCGTCGGCGCGACGGTCGATCGACGCCGCAATGCGGTCGAGGTCAACCACGTCGACACCGATCCTGAGGCGTCTTGCGGAATCGCTCACGTTTCGCGGATCACGCCGCCCTCGGACTCGACGGCTCGTTGGGCGTTGTCCGTGTGCAAACGACGCAGAAGCGGGATGTACGGGCTCTCCAGCACCATCAGTACGAGTGCGGCGACGCCGATCGCTAGCAACGGCTCCCCCGCGCCGGCGTAGACACCGGCCGCCGCCGTTGCCCAAATCGATGCCGCCGTCGTAAGGCCCAGCACCGTGCCGTCGTTGCCTTTCATGATCAGACCCGCCCCGAGGAAGCCGACGCCCGTCACGATGCCGGCAAGAATCTTTTCAGCCGTCTCGGGAAAGTTCTCGACGCCTATCGCGGTGAATCCCGCCGAGCCGAGGGCCACGAGCCCGAAGGTCCGGTCGCCGGCGCGGGAGCCGCGGCGTTCGCGCTCGGCGCCGATTGCAAATCCGATCAGGGCTCCCAGGCCAACGCGTCCAAGCAGAAGTAGGTCATCCATGGCCGCCGAGTCTTGCGCGATCGCGCGTGACCCGCGACGCTCACGTCGATGGAGGACGACGACATCGAAGCCCGTGTCCGCTCGGCGGCCGAAGCCACTGGCGTCGAGTTCGAGATCTTCTTCTGCGATCCGGCTTTGGCCGACACCGCGGCGTTCTGCGAGGCCTACGGGTTCGCCATGGAGGACTCGGCGAATTGCGTAGTGGTGAAGGGCAAATCCGACCCTCCGGTATTCGCCGCCTGCGTGGTACTGGCCACCACGCGCCTCGACGTCAACGGCCTCGTGCGGCGTCGGCTCGGTACACGCAAGGCGAGCTTCGCCGGCGCCGACGAGGTGCGGGAGCTCACCGATATGAGCATCGGCGGCGTGACCCCGCCGGGTCTCCCGACCGGCATGCCGTTGTGGGTTGACGCCCGTGTTATGGAGCGCGACCGGATCGTCCTCGGCGGCGGGAGCCGCGCCTGCAAGATCCTGGCCCGGCCCGCGATCCTGACGGCTCTCGGCGGTGAGACCGTCGTCGACCTCGCCGCACCCGTTACCTGACGCGTAATGGACAGCGTGACCTGCGCTGGCGAAGCTGCATCACGTGGCTGACGAACAACTGACCAAATCAATTCGAGCGGCAATGCCGCTGTGTAACCGGCTGCGCATGGACGTCGAGCAAGCGTCCGCCGACCGCGTCGTGATGGCGGTGGACTGGTCCGAGGATCTGTGCACGAGCGGCGGCCTGCTCCACGGCGGGTTGCTGATGACGTTGGCCGACTCGGCGGGCGCGCTATGCGCGTCGCTCAACCTTCCGGAAGCCGCCACCGGTACGTCGACCATCGAATCCAAGACCAACTTCCTCGGCGCGGTGCGCGACGGTCGAGTGGAGGCCACGAGTCGGCCACTGCACGTGGGGTCGACGACGATCGTCGTCGAGACCGAGGTGCGGCGAACGAGCGACGACCGTCTCGTCGCCAAGGTCACCCAGACCCAGGTGGTCCTGCGGGCCAGAGCCTGACGCGCGGGCCTACCGGCCGGAGCCGCTGTGGTCCTCATCGTTCTCGTCGTCACCGTCGTCCATCTGTTGCGATGCGACGCAGCCACGGCCTCATGGGTGAGTGTTGCCCACTAGACCAGTGCGATGACCGCGGCCGGGCTCGATGCGGCGATCGCCGTCGCCTTCGACGACGAGGTCGTCACCATGACCAGCCTGCGCGGTGGCGACGTCGCCGACGCCTACCGCGTCGAGCTCGCCCGCCTCGGCACGGTCTTCGCCAAGACCCATCGCTCGCCGCCGCCGGGTTTCTTCTCGACGGAGGCCGCGGGATTGCGGTGGCTACGCGACGCCGATGTCCTACCGGTGCCGGAGGTGTTGGCCTATGCCGACGGCGGTGCAGCGACGCCGCCAATGCTCGTGCTCGAATGGATCGACGAGGGTGGCCGCGCGCAACCCGACGAAGCGGCGTTCGGCCGTGGACTCGCCGAACTGCACCGGGCGGGCAGCGCCACCTTCGGTCGGGAGGACAGACGCACGACCGGCAGCCGCGGGCTGCCCAACGACCCGCGTGACTCGTGGCCCGAGTTCTACGCCTCGCAGCGTCTGATCCCGATCGCCCGCCTCCTGCGCGAGGCGGCGCACCTCGACGACGCGCTGGGGTCGCGACTCGAACACGTCGCCGGGCGGATCGAAGAGCTGGCCGGCCCCGCCGAGCCGCCGGCGCGGCTACACGGTGATTTGTGGGCGGGCAACCGGCTCGTCGACCAAGCCGGGCGCTCCTGGCTCATCGACCCCGCGTGCTTCGGCGGTCACCGCGAGTTCGACCTGGCGATGATGCGGCTGTTCGGCGGTTACGCCGACGCGGCGTTTCGTGCCTACGACGACGTGCATCCGCTCGCCGACGGCTGGGCGGAACGCGTGCCGCTGCATCAGCTCGCCCCCATCGCCATTCACGCGGTGAAATTCGGCGGCGGCTACGTCGGCGGGCTCGACGGCGCCTTGCAGGCGCTCGGTGCCTAGCTACGACCGAGGAGCGATTCCTTCCACGACCTAAAGCGCACGTGACGGGAACCGTCCGGACCGGCGCCGTCGGCCGTGCCGTCGGGAAACAGCCGCAGCGTCACTTGTCGTGTGAGGTCGGTGGCCCAGTAACGGGCGTCGCCGCCACTCGCCGGGCCGGCGCGCCACAAGTACCAGTCACCGATGCGGCGCTTGTAGTCGGCGACAGGCGTGCCGGGAAGATCGTCGCCCAGGTGCAAAAGCTCCGCCGGCGCTTCGCGCCACGCCGTGGCCTTGATGTTGCGGTCGCGGATGGGCGTGGCGGGAAGATCGGCCGTCGAGATGGGCGTGTTGTCGTCGGGCCGCTCGTCGTATCGCAATGCCACGGCGTGATTGTTACCGCGGTTGCGACTCAGCGGCCGACGGCTCGCTCCAGTTGCGCCTTGTTCATCTTCGAGCGACCCTCGACGCCCTTCTTGCGGGCCTCGTTGTAGAGCTGTTCCTTGGTGCGGCCGCCCGGTCCGCGGTGCGAGCGGAGACCGCCGCGACGACCCGAGGAAATGTCCTCGGTCGACGAGCGACTCGACTCTTTCGCTTCCCCAGCACGAGCGCGCTCCTTGTTCACGGTGCGCGCCGCGATTTCTTCGGCTTTGTCTTTGCTTTCGCCGCGGCGGCGCAGCCCTTCTTTGATGTGGTCGTACTGCCGTTCTCGCTTCTTGGTCCATGCTCCTTGTGGCATGGCCATCCCGTACCCGCGCGCACTCTCCACAAAACAGCTACGGTCCGCAGAGGCTGGGCGGGACAGAACGGGTAGCCGCATGACCGAACCCGAACGAGTGAAAGTTCCCTTCGTCATCGGCCTCGTAGGCGCGTGGGGATGGCGGATCATCGTCGGCGCGGTCGCCGTCTCCATCCTGTGGCTCGGCCTCATCCAGATCTACGTCGTCGTGGTGCCCGTCGTGCTCGCGTTGTTCGTGGCGTCGACGCTCGAGCCGGTGGCGGCGCGTCTGCGCCAGCGCGGTCTTCCTCCCGCAGTCGCCGCCCTCGTGGTGTTCTTCGGCGCTCTCGGCGTGTTGGTGGCCGTGGTCGGCTGGATCGCGTCGAGCGTTGCCACCCAGTTCAGCGACGTCGGGCAACAAGTCGAGGACGGAACGCTTGAAATCCAGCAATGGTTGGAAGGCGACCCGTTCAACCTGTCGACGGCCCGGGTCGAGGAGATAAAGGACGGGCTCGGCGACCTGCTGCGCTCCGGTGGAGGGGGTGACGGCGTTGCCGCGGGCGCGTTGAAGGGGGCGCGGACGGTGACCGAGATCTTCGGCGGTCTCGTTCTCATGCTCTTCACCGTGTTCTTCCTCATCAAAGACGGTGAGCGCATGGGGGCGTGGTTCTCAACGCGTATCCCGAGCGGCTACCTCGAAGACGCGCAGGTGGTGACGCGGCGCGCCAGGTTCATCATGCAGAAGTACCTCGTCGCGACGGCGCTCACCGGACTCATCGACGCCCTCATGATCGGCGTCGCACTTGCCGTGCTCGACGTGCCGCTCGTGTTGCCACTCGCCGTGCTCACGTTCATGGGCGGCTTCTTCCCGATCATCGGCGCAACTTTGGCGGGCTTGGTGGCGGCGCTGGTCGCGCTCGTCGACGGCGGGGTGACCGTCGCGCTCATCGTCGTCGCCGTCACCATCGCCGTGCAACAGATCGAAGGCAACGTGCTGCAGCCCTTCATCCTTGAGCGCGCCGTCAGACTGCACGCGCTGATCACGGTGTGGGCCGTCGCCGCCGGACTCGTGTTGGGCGGGCTGCTCGGCGCGTTCCTCGCCGTGCCACTAGTCGCCCTCGCGGTCAACATCGGCAGCTTCTATCGCTGGCGCGACGTCGGGGGTCATCCGCCTGACGTCGAGGGAGAGATCGAAGCCCAACCCGTCTAGCAGCGCTTCTCGCTCAAACCGCAATGAGCGATGAGAAACGCGGTCAGCGGCGAGGCGGCGTTCTCGACCAGAGGACAGACCGGCGCAAAGTTCCTACGATTCGTCGCCGTGCAAGCTCTTCGTGCGGCCCGGGTGTTCGACGGACGTCAGCTGGTGGCCGATCCAGTCGTCACGATCGACGGTGAGGGCATCGTCTCGGTTGGCGAAGCCCTCGAACGAGCGGAGATGGTCGATCTCGGCGACGTCACGTTGCTGCCCGGACTCATCGATACCCACGTGCACTTGGTCTTCAACGGCGGCGGCACGCTCGAGGAGCAGGTCGTCGGTTACACCAACGACGAGCTGCGCGAGCGCGCTCATGCGAACGCCGGCACGGCACTGGCCGCCGGCATCACCACCTTGCGCGACTTGGGTGACCGCGACTTCGTCACGCTTGACCTGCGCGGCCAACCGGACCTGCCGACGATCCTGACCTCCGGGCCTCCGCTGACCGCCGAGGGCGGACACTGCTGGTACCTGAACGGGTGCTGCGCCGACCGCGCCGCTCTCGTCGCCGCCGTGGAGGAACGCTCCCGCCGCGGCTGCGACGTGGTGAAGATCATGGTGACAGGCGGCAGCCTGACCCCCACCTTCCCGATGTGGGTGTCGCAGTTCGGCGACGAAGACGTTGCCGCTGTGGTCGAAGTGGCGCACCGGCTGGGTCTGCCTGTAGCCGCGCACTGCCACGGCGTCGACGGCATCGTGTCCGCCGCCCGCGCCGGGGTCGACACCATCGAGCACTGCACGTTCTTCACCGACGAAGGCCGGTCAGAACCGACCGACGAAGTGCTGCAAGCGGTGCTCGCCTCGGGCACCACCGTGTCGGCCACCATGGGCGCGCTACCGGGCTTTCCGATCCCGCCGGTGATCGAAGCGAACTTGGATTCCATGCTGCGCGGACTGGGCGATTTCCACCAGCGCGGCGGACGACTGGTTGTCGGCACCGACGCCGGCATCGCTCCGACCAAACCCCACGACGTGCTGCCGCATGCGGTGCGACACCTCGCGCAAGCCGGCTTCACACCGCTCGAGATGCTGACGGCGATGACCGCCGAAGCGGCCGACGTGTGTGGCGTCGGCGGCCGCAAGGGACGGATTCGTCCCGGCTACGACGCCGACCTGTTGGCGGTGCGCGGCGACCCTCTCGCCGAGCCCGAAGCGCTCCTCGACGTCGCCGGTGTGTGGTGCCGCGGCACCCGCGTGCGTTAACGCCGCTTCTTCTTCGCCAAGTACGCCTCGGCCAGAGCCGATGGCGCCATCGCCAGCCATCCGTCGACCAGCGCGTCGCGTAACGCCGTCTTCGGCACCGGCTTGAGCTGGATGAGAACGGCGGCGTAATTGTCGAAGTGCGGAATGGTGAAGAAGCCCGGGAGGTTCGCCGCCAGGACCGCCTCCTTCTCGTGTAGATCGCCCACGCGCACCGCGACGATCGGACCCGCGGGCGGCTCGGTGTCACCGAAGCGCTTGAGGTCGGCTTTGCTGAAACCGCGCTCCCAGGCGAACACCTTCTCGCCCACTCTCCAGACGCGCCCGCCGTGGCGCTCGCCCTCGGTCACTTCAGGAAGGCTCAGCGCGATGCTTGCGCCGGGTAGCCGCGCCCTGCTCGACGACTCGATGTACGTGCTCGCCGCCGAGCGCGTCAGCGAATAACGGGAGGACGCGTCAGCGCTGACAACAGCGCCGATGACGCGGTCGCCAGGACGATGGCGCCCGACCAGAGCTCGGGCGACCAGGCGATGCCGTAGCTCATGTCGGCCACGGCGAAGAAGGCGCTCCACAGAGCGAACGACCCGGCGCTCGCGATGATCAGCGGCTTGGCGCCGCGCGCGACGGCGGCGTCGGCGACGAGCCCGCCGATCAGGAACGGGATGACAAGTTCGATGCGGCTGAAACCTTCGAGTCCGCTGGTGAGCAGCGCCGCGCCCCCGAACAGCAAGGTGAAGGAACCAAACGGCGCGCGCCAACGCCAGAGCACGAAGAGCATCGGTATAACGAGGATCAGGTTGGTGGCCAGGATGGCGGCGAGGTCGTTGATCTGGCGGAACTCGTCGGCGAATCCGCCGTGCGCCGCGCTGGCGATGTCTTCGAAGACCGACAGGTACTGCGTGAAGAACAGCACGAGGGCCGTCGCCAACGTGACCGTGACCGCTTGCGGGAACCAGTCGTTCCACGCCGGGCTCGGGTCCGACGTCGGATCGGCCGCCGCGGCGCGCACGGGAGAGGTGACCATCAGGAAGCCACCGATGAACAGCGCCAGGTGACTTGGGCTGACGAGGGCTTCGAGGTCAACCTCGATGCCGAAGACCTCGTGCCAGATCCCGTCCCCAACTGCTCCGACGATGAAGACGATGAGCCCGATCGTCACCGCGCGGTCGGCGGGGCCGCGTGCAACCTCGGCCGCAGGCGGGTTACGCCACCCGTCCCAGGCGAACCACAGGACCGCGGCCGCAAAGCCGGAATACAGGATGCCGTGCCACGGCGAGAAGAAGGTCTCGGGCCGGTCGGCTTCGTGCGCCCATCCGTCGAGGAACAGCCCGCAGATCATCCACGTGCCGAAGACGGCGATGGCCGCCTCCTCACGGCGGGACCGGGCCGGAGCCGAACTCCTGGTGGTGGTCGTGCTCACGGACTCAGCCTCTCACGCTGCGCACCCAGGACATCGGGGGAAACTCCTATTCCCTGGCCTAATCGAGCGTGGCGTAGTTCGTCGAGCGGTCGTCGGTGCGGCGGTTGCCGACCTCCGCCACGGCGGCCGCCAGATCGACGAGATATTCGTCGATGACAGCGGCGTTCCCGGCGCTGACGGTCGCGTGCAGTGAGTCGGGCGGGGTCTGGCGGTCGTGGAACCACCCGCGCTGCGCCAACACGTCGCCGACGGCGAACACGTCAAGCCGGTCTTCCCATCCGGGCGCGGTGGCGATGGCCAGCAAATGCGCTTCTGGTTCGGCTAACACGGTCAGCCCGTCGAGGGCGCGCACACCGGCAATCATCCGGCGCGCCGCGTCGATCGTCGTGGCGGTGAGACGCTTGTAGCCGTCGACGCCGAGGTGGTGCATGACCGCCCACGCCGTCGCCATCGGCAGCGCCGAGCGCGACCCGAGGACACCCGACGAGCCGTAACGGCCCCCGAGCCAGTCGTCGAACAGGAACGTCTGGTGACGCCGCAGCTCCTTGGATCGGTACAGCACCACCGACGCGCCCTTCGGCGCATAGCCGAGCTTGTGCACGTCGGCGGAGATCGACGTCACGCCTTCGACGCGGAAGTCCCACGGCGCGACGTCGTGGCCGAGCATCTCCATGAAGGGAAGCACGAAACCGCCCATACAGGCGTCGGTGTGGAAGTTCGCGCCGGCGTTGGCCGCGGCCGCGGCCAGCTCCGGGATCGGGTCGATCACGCCGTGGGGATACTGCGGTGCTGATCCGACGACGAGCACGGTGTTGGTGTTGATCTGCGCGGCCATGGCGTCGACGTCGGCGCGGAAATCCTCTCCGACCGGCACCTTGCGCGCGGCGACGCCGAAGTAGTGCGCCGCCTTGTGAAACGCCGCATGTGCGGTGTCGGGCAACACCATTTCGGGCGCGGTGACGCCGCGGTCGGCCCGTCCCTGGTCGCGCGCCGCTTTGACCGCCGAGAGAATGCTTTCGGTTCCGCCCGACGTCATGAACCCGGCGGCATCGGCCGGCGCGTGCAGCAGCCCAGCGGTGCTCGAGACGACCTCGGACTGGATCTCGGCCAGGCTCGGGAACGCCTGGGTGTTGAGCGCGTTCTCGTGCAGGAACCGGATCGCCACCGCCTCCGCGACTTCGTGGACCTCTTCTCCACCGTCGAAGACCATTCCGAACGTGCGGCCCTCTTGCCACCGCACGTCGCGCACGCGCTTGGCGTGGAGCGCCGCGAGCACCTCGTCCTTGGTCAAGCCCCGATCGGGAAGCACCGGGCTAGCGCAGACTGTCCCACAGCACGCGTTCGTTGCCCGCGGGATCCTCGAGGAGTCCCGGCGTGTCGCCGCCGAATCGGCGGGTGGCGCGGCGCGCGAGGTCATACCGCTCCCACGGCTCGTCACCCGCCGCCGCGGCGATCCACGCGGTATTCGTTTCGCGCGCCAGCGCCCGCTCGGCCTCGCCGATTTCGCCGACGAGCCCGTCGACCCCGCGCCGGTGGACGTTGTCGAACACGAAGGGGATCTCGATGGCGTGGCAGGCCCCGAGTACGCCGCCGAACGCCGTCGAGCGATGGCCGAACTCGTAGACGTACACATCGTCGCGGTGGTTCAGCTGCGCTTCGACCATGCGGATCGCCGGGATCCGGAACACGTAGTCGGTGACAATCGCGCTCCAAACATCGTCGGCCGACTGGCCCGCGCGATTGGCGCGGTAGGCGTCGACGAGCTCGGCGCCGCGGTCGCCCAGCGCGGCGGTCGCGCGCACCCGCAGGCCGTCGTCGGTCAGCGGCTCCTGCGCAGCGCGCAGCAACGCACCGAACAACTTCCATTCGTCGGTCGTCGTACCGGTCACGACGCGTACGGCTGCGGCGTTGCCGTCACGAATGGCGTCGATCGGTTGGATCGGCAGCGTGGGCGTCCCGGCGACCGGCTGGAACGGCATACCCGCCGTGCCAAGACCGCCGCCACCGGCCGCTGAGCCCAGGTACACGGCGTTCTGCGCCGCCATGAGTTCGTCAACCCCGATCGACAGCAGGCCGTCGGCGCCAGCCTCGCTCAGACCGAGTTGTGCCAGGACTAATGCGGTTACCTCGGCGGCGCGCTCGGTGGTCAGACGCGTTGTGCGCGGCGCCGCTCTGTGCGATTGCGGTGGTGAACAAGCCCTTGGCGCGGGGTGAACCGAGAAGGCTGCCGACGCTCATACCGCCAGCGGACTCGCCGAAGACGGTAACGCGGTTCGGGTCGCCACCAAAGGCGGCGATGTTGTCGCGCACCCACTCGAGCGCGGTGATCTGGTCGGCGATGCCGGCGCTGCCCGAATCGGCGTATGCCTCGCCGAGCAGGTGACCGACATGCAGGAAGCCGAGCGCGCCGAGCCGGTAATTGATCGACACCACGACGACGTCACCGTTGCGGGCGAAGGACTCGCCGTCGTACCACGGCACACTCCCCGAGCCGCCGACGAACGCGCCGCCGTGAATCCACACCAGCACCGGTCGCGAACCATCTAGGCCCGGAGTGGTGATGTTGAGCGACAGGCAATCTTCGCCTTGCTCTCCCATCTGACCGCCGAGCGCCGACTCGAGTGCAGACGGTGGCTGTGGCGCCGTCGGCCCGCGCTTGGTCGCGTCGCGCACGCCATCCCAGGGCGCCACTGATTGGGCCGGGCGGAAACGGTTCGCGCCGCCGGTCGTCGCCGCGTACGGCACGCCGCGGAACTGCAGGATGGCGTCACCTCGCTCGGTGAGCTCGCGTCCCTCGATCTTTCCGGCGGTGGTGGTGGTGATCATGGGCGCATTCTGACCCGGGAGGCAGCCCCGCTGCCGGCGCACTACTGCTTCTGCGTGAAAAGGAACTGCCGCATGGCGTCGTCGCCGAAGCTGCTGCGGCACGTCGCCGAGTTCCACGTCAGATACTCACCCTTGTTCGGCAACGCGCCGTAGGTCTTGCCGTCGCTGTGAAAGATGAGCTCGACGTAGACCTGCGACGCCGCCAACAGGTTCTTGGCGACGCTGGCATAGAAGTCCGCGGTGCCGTCGGCGCGCGCCCGGAACGAGGACCGGTCGGGCGACTGGTTCACGTTGGTGCTCCTGAATTGCACCGCCCGCTCAACGCCGCCCTGGCATTTGGGGTTCTCGGAGTCGGGGCCGAGTGTGATGTAGAAGACCGAATACACGCCGCCGGGAATGAGCCCGCGCAGATGCAGGGTGTCGCGCGTCTGCGTGCCGTTTACCCACCGCATCGCAGACGTACCGGTCGCCGCTTTCCACTTGCCCCACGTCACGGAGAGGTTCACGCCGGCGTTGTTGAACAGCGGCGCGCTGTTCGCCGTCGTCTCGTCGGGGTTGCGCAACGTGCTTCCAACAATCACGAACACATCGCGGGTGTAGGTCTTGACGGCGTCGGCGTAGTCAGGCGGGGTCGCGGCGTTCGCGGTCTGCGCAGAGACGAGAAGCGCTGACGTGGCGGCGGTCAGCGTGATGATGCGCACGAGGCGCCTTCGGAACGCGGTCATGCATCTCAGTCTGGGCAGAGGCCAGACGCGTTACAGAGTGGGAGGTCCGCCAGCGCGCCGCCTTCGACATCGATAAGTGACGCGGCACCAGAGCTACAGCAATGCGGTCACGGATTAACGATCCCGCCGCCTGACAGGTTGATGGCGTCGACGTATACGACCCGCGTGGTGAAGACGGGAGCGGCCCCACTGCGGTGACGTTCGCGCTCTTCGACCACGATCCGCTTCGGGCGGTTTGCCGTGCCTGCGGGGATGGTGATGTCACCGCGCCAACGGTGGAACACCAAGACTTTCGATTGCGGATCGAGGGTTGTCGACTGGCCGATCTGCGACCATCCAAGGTCGCCGCCGATTGCGCTGTCCCATTCCTCGACGTGCGCCCGCATCTCCGCCAAGGGCGTCGCATCTCCGCCGACGCGGTCGTAGCTCTGGCCGACGATCGTCACCGTCCGCGTGCTGCCCGACCCCGTGACGGTTGCCGTGCGGTCAGGTGTGAGCTGCGCGAAGTCGGCCACGATGACGCTGGATAGGTGCGCGCCCTTGACCGATTGCGGTTGGAAGCGGGCGAGCGCGAGCCGGATGAAGGGCATGTAGGACAGCGTGTTGACCCGAATGTCGCAGTACCACAGCTCCCGTGCCGTATCGAAGCCGACCGGATGGCCCGCGACGTCCACCAGCAACGACGTTCCCGGGATGATGAGTGACGAGCCAGTGGTCGTCGCTTCTGGGAAGCTCGCGGCCCGCGGCCGCGGGAAAGTAGTCGTCGTCGATTGAAAGACCGGGTCCATTCCCCATCGCGTGACAAAAGGCGCCGCGGCTTCCGAGATCGTGCCTCCAGTGCCGGGCTGGACGACCACGCCGAGCAGTTCGCCTTCCCCCGAACTCCACCACGGCCGGTCTAGGTACACACGGAGCCGCCCACCGGAACGGGCGCTGGCGCGGTAGCCCGTGTCGACGGTCGAGCTGAATTTGAACGCCGGGACCATGTACTGCACCTTCGGGGGCGCTGGGCGCGCCGAGTTGAGGATGCTGAGCGGGCGCGGAGTCAGATTCGATCGTGTTACGGGGTTGGCGATGAACTCGACCACCACGACTTGACCGTTGGGAACGAAGCCGCCCTCGACCGGTCCCTCCAGGATCGTCAGCACGCCGCCGGGAGTGACGGTGAAATGCTCGCCTTCGACATACGTGGCGGCGCTGGTGATCTGGCCGTTCGACTTCACCTCTTGGTTTCGCACGTGCACCGACCCCGGCACCACGCCGTTGCCATCGGTTGGCAGTTGAGTGACGAAGCCCAAGCCACCGAAGATCACCGTGTAGACCTCGTCCTCCACGAAGTACTCGGTGAAGCGTGATGTCGCCACGGTGGTGTACCTGACCCGACGGTGCTTCGTGTCGCCGAACTCCTGGCGGTCGCTGGCGAGATTCGGTCCGACCGGCACCGTGTTGACACCGCCCGGACGAGTGCCGGGAATCGTGAAAGCCACTGCCTTGCGTTCCGGGGCGGGCAAGGCCGGAGTCGGTAGCCCGGTGCCTGGACCGAGGTCGACGAAGTCGAACCAGGCGGCGTGGACGTCGATCTTGCTCGTGCTCTTGCGGCTGAACCCGATCGTGCCCGCGAAGGTCGCGGCCGTCGCGCCCAGCGACTTCTTCGCCGACAGCGCCGTCAACGTGGCCACCGATAGCGGTTGACGAACCGCGTGGACCAGCCGCAGTTCCCGGTACGGCGTGGTCATCCAGTGCTGGCCGTCCTGGACCTTCCGGCTCATCGGCGCGCCGCCCGCGCTCGACAGCCAATTCCATATGCCCAGCGTGTCGAGGTCGCTGTCATCGAGGTAAGCGCTCAGGCGGACGATCAACTCGTCGCCCTTGGCAATTTTGACGAAGAGCTGCTGGTTGTTGCCGGCGTTGTATGTGGGCAACTCCGAAACGAGCGGGTTCGCGGGTTGTTGCAGCACGAGGCGCAGTGGTCGATAGGCAGGCCAACCCGGATTCGGCGCGAACGGAGCCTTCAGCAGATAGCCGGCCTGTGCGGGATGGTTGACGAACTTGAGTGCCGCGCCGCGCGCGATGGGATCGGGCAGGTACGGCAGCGTGACGAGGGTGACGGGAAAGTATTTGGTCTTGTCGTAATCGTCGGGGTCGACCTCACCCTCGGACGACAGCAGCCAGTTGCCCTGTTCGGACTGCTGAACGGGACCGGGTGGCGGCTGCGGCGGGACGTACTTGCTGATGGTGGTGTAGGTCGCAGGGTTGACGATCGACTCCGGCCCCGCGGTGTCGAACATTCCATGATGCTCGGCCAGGATCTGCTCGGACTTCGGCGGCACGATGTGGCGGGCTACGACGACGCCGGCCTCCGGCGCGGTGTTGTAGTTGCTGCGCAAGACGATCTTCTCGAGCGACTCGCCCGCGGTGCGCGGCGCGAACGCCAGCACGGGCGGTGTCGGCACCGGCTCGAACCGGGCGTAGCGGAGCGGCGGCGACGCGCTCCGATCCTCGACGAGGGGAGCGAGTGGATCACTGTTGCCGGCGAGATCAACTGCCCGCGCCCGCAGCTGGTAGGTGCGCCCGAACCGCAGGCGGGGCAAGGTACCCGGTGTCGCCTTGCGGCTGATGTGCATCGGGAACTCGGGGGGCGGCGCGTCCGCGTCCGTTGTTATCGGCGGGTCGTCCTGCTGCGTCGTCGCCAGGCGGGCGCCGGGCCGCGGTGCGACCAGGCTCCACCCACCCCAGCGGAACAACGTCTCTTGCAGATAGAGATCCGAGTCCTCGTTAGCGTCGCCGGCTGTCGGAGCGCTCGTGATCCACGCCTCGTCTGTGTACGTCACCTGCTCGTCGGGCGCGAGGAAGTCGTATTCACCGGTCCGAGCGCAGAGTGCGAACCACTTGGCCGCGGCGACGTCGCGCACGTCGATCCGGTACCCGCGGGTGATGTCTTCGACGTCCACCACGACGGGATCGGGGCTCGCCGAGTCGATGTTGTCTCCGGCATCGGCGGCGCGGCCCATCCGTTCGTGGAACTCCGGCGCGCGGTTAGTGCGCGCGACCGCGAAACCGGCCGAACGCAACGACGGCAACGAGTAGTTTTGCGGCGACCCGGACGAGAGTCCGTTCGGTCCGTTCTTGACGCGGTGCAAGTTTCCGGCGAAGTCGATCGCCTTCAACCCACCGCCGTCGAGGTCGGCGGCGACGACGGTGTACTTGTCGGTATCGTCGAACGCCAATCGTCCGCCTACCACCTCCGGATTTGTGGCCCGCGGCCTGGCGGCGAAGATCCCCGGGCCGACATCGCAGCGCGTTTGTACTGCCAGGGCCGCATCGGAACCGCCGGGCCCGGCAACCGCGGGCGTCCAGTCGGTCGTAACCGCGACGACGGTCGCCCCCGCCGGAAGATCGCCGGGCGCCGCGTCGAAGGTCAGGTCCACCACGAGGCCCAGCAGGCGCATCAACGCGGGGTGCTGGCCGATGCTGCCGATCGCGGCGTGGAAGTCGAGCGTCGGAGTAGCGACCGGCGTGCCGACGTCGGTCGTACGCGGCCGATGGAAACGATCGAGTTGATAAAAGTCCTTGCCCACGTCGGTCAGCGGCGGGCCGTTGACGAAAACTTTCTGGTTGGTCAGCTCGTTTTCGACGGCGCCTTTCGTTATCGACCCCTGCAGCAAGTCGGGCCGGATCGAACCGAACATGCCGGGCGCGAGCAGATCGTCAATGTGGGGATAGTCGTCGGCGTGGTTGAGCCCGGTGTCGGTGTAGCGGTCGCGCAGAAACTCCTGGACGTTCTTGGTGGGATACGACCGCTTCGCCGCAAGGCTCAGATTCTTTTGCACGTGCGACTGCACGACCGTGTTGGACGCGAACAGCGCGGTCCACAAGTCGCTGCGCGGCGCGGCTGACACGACGGTTGCCGGAACCGCCAGTTCGTTTGCACCGAAGACCACGGTCCACGCCAAGGCGGCGACAGTCGCTGGCCACTCCTCCCAGTCGTCGAACCCGCTAAGCGATGTCGTGGCGTTCGCGGTATTGCTCAGCCGCGGCGAGATGTGCACCGACAGGTAGTAGCGGTCGGCGACGTTGGGGTCGTAGCCAGTGGGAAGGGCCGTGAACAGGACCCGTTGCTCTAAGGCCATCTCAAGCTCCGATCGCCGCGTACGCTTCGCAGTACTCGGTCCAGTCCGACGGCGTCATGAACTGCGCGAACGTCGGGTCGTTCTCTCCGCCGAACCGCCGTTCGATTTCGGCGCTGATGCTGAAGCTGAAGATGAGGATCTCGACTTCGAGATGGAACGTCGCCCGGCCAACGCATTTGTCAATGGGCGGGAACTCGTACGTGAACCCGAGGTAGAGCTCCATCGAGATGCGGATGATGCCGAGGATGCCGAGTTCGCCGCCCATGCGCAGGTAGCCGGTGAGCGACGCGCTGTCGGGCGCGGGGCCTGGGATCTCCTCGATCTTCATGTAGATCCCGGCCATGATTTCGACGCCGCCGCTGGCAACTCCGATGTCGAAGGCGACGGCCGCGCCGAACTCCAACGCGACTTCCAGCATCACGCTGCTATCGGTGCCGCACTCGATTCCGAAGAACCCGCCGCCGCCGAACATCGCGACGGTGAGCTTGAACGGATTCTCGCGGGTGCAGAAGTTGAAGCGGAACCGCGCGGCGTCGCCGTTGAACGGAACGATGCCGCCGATACCCAACGTGATGTTGTTGATCGAGAACACGCCCACGCCGATGCTCGGGATGGGCAGGCTCAGTGACGCGCTCACACCTTGGGGCGTGACAACAATCCCGTACTTCTTGCCAAATGTGCTCAGGAAGTTCCTGAGTTCTTCGACGAACTTCAGGACGCCGTCGAACTCGATGTCGCCGAGTACGAAGTCGAGATCGGGCTTGGCATCCTTACCGGCGGTGAACTTGAGGCGCTTGACGTGCAAGCGGAGGAACAGGCTTGTCTCGTCGCCGATCAGGTTGATCGTGAAGTTGCGCAGATCACCGACGACGCTGAACGTCGACTTGTCGGGATTGAGCAGGTCGGCGAGTGACTCGGCGCGCAAATGCAGTGTGCCTTCGGTGCCGGGATCGAAGATGTGCAGCTGGTCCGGCTGGAGTTGCGGCTTCCAGTCGAGCACCGTCTTGATGCTCGTCGGCGGTACGGGCAAGGCCGGCGGCGGCGGCTGCTCCGGCAGGATCGTGGTCTGGATCAGGGGCGACGACAGCACCCCTTCGAGCTTGTCGAGCACCTTGAGTACGTCGCCGAGCTTGAGGTTGCCCAGCAGCTTCGCCGCGGGGTCGAGGTAATCGAACGGGTCGAACTTGCCCGTGGCGATCTGGTCGATGGCGCCGCCGACTGGGCCAAGCCGGCGGGTCAGCCCGCTAATGGTGAGGTTGGGCGTCGCCAGCCCGCCGGTACGGCTGGTGTCCTTGGCGAAGTCGAGCAGCTGCTGCGCGCCCGGCACCTTTTCCAAGAACGCCTCGCCGAAGTTGGCGAAGTCCTCGCCGAACTCTTCGAGCTCGTCGAACCCGTGGTCCACGAAAGGCTTGGCGATCTTCATCACCGACTCGCCGAGCGACTGGCCCGCCGCCTGCTCGGCGGCGGCGAGCGTGAGGCCGGCCTCCTCTATCGCGGGATAAAGCGGATACTGCTGGACCAGCGCCAAACCGAAGAGGCTCTGCCCCGGAGCGCGGTCGACGGCCTTCCACGTCAGACTGCCGACGTCGAAGCTGGTGTCGCCCCGTTCGCGTTCGGGAGCGAAGGCGATCCGCTGGCCGTGCGCCGGCCGCTTGCGCATCGGTGAGTCCTTGGTGTTCTGGCCGCTATAGGAGGTCTTGAGTCTCTCCAGACCCACCGCGGAGTAGGCGTGCCCGCGCTCGACCCAGGTGACGGGGGTGGTGATCGCCGTCTCCTGCCCGACCCAGTCCGTGGCGATCAGGCTGAATTCGACCGGCGAGCTGTCGACTGCCGAACGGGGCACGTGCAACAACTCGGACTCGCCGGGCGGCACGGGGTCCTTGAGGGTCGGGGTGGTCTGCGTGAGGATGCGCACGGAACGGAACGGAAACTCGCGCCCGTCGTTCGGCTGGCCGGGAGCGGCGTCGCTCCCGAAATTCTTGACCGGCTCGCGCACGATGATGAAGACCTTGTAGAAGAGATACGCCGCGAGGTTTCCGTTCGCGTCGGCGCGGAACCGGCGTTCGGTGATCTTCACCCGAACGGCGCGGTGGCCGAACGGTGCGAGGAAGCCCAGCTTCACCGTGCGCACGTAGCTGTCGCGACCCATGTGCGCGATGTGGCGCCAGTTCGTCAGCGAGAGACCGGCGGGAGGCTGCCAAGTGCCGGTGGCATCGAGCCAGCCGCCGAGTGCGCTGAGCATCATCCGATCCGCCAGCGCGGGTTGGCGTCCGCTGGTGAGCGTGTGGTCCGACGTCAGCCGCACGATCTGGTTCCGCTCTTCGGGCGTGAGCGAGTGCGCGTCGGCCGGCGCGCCGAAGGGTCCCGCCTGCGTGTTGGTGCCGTGAGGAGCGAACTGCGAGTCCCGCGCCCAGACCGCTTGGATCGGCTTCGGCGACGACGTCTCGACCGCGCCGCCTCCCGCGCCGCGGCTGGCGAGCCGGGTGTGCCACAACTCGGTGACGTTGGCGTGGGTGACCGGCGACGTCGCGTGAGCGAACGCGGCGAGGATGTCGGGCGAGAGAATTAGGAAGTACGGCATCTCGATGGCCGTCTCGGTCACGGTCGGAGCGCGCAAGTCCTTGTTCGCCGCGTTCGGATTGGCCGCCGGAACAACCTCGAGGGCGAGCTGGCTCCACTTCAGCAGTTCCTCGAGCTTGTACGGCATCGGCAGCACGCTGTTGGGCACCCGGAACGCGATGCGCGACATCCCGGCCAAGCGGGTGGGCACGCTGCCCGGCGGTGGCACGTCCGCTCCCAGTTGGAACGCGCGTTCGTGCACGTTCTGCGGTTGCAGGAGCACGCCGATGTACGCGGGCTGAGCGAGCACCTGCTTGGACAAATTGCCGTTGTTGAGCTTGAGGTTCCGGAACTCGAAGGTGACAACAAACATGTCGCTGCGACGCCGAACGGTCTTAGTGAACACGCCGTCGGGCGGGTCGATGATGTCGCCGGACGCGGGCAAGACCCGCAACCACGACAGGCGGTCGCCGACGCTCACGAGCAGCCCGGTGATACCGGCGTACCGCAAGACCGCGCGTCGCGTGACCGGCACCAGCGCCTTCGACGAGTCGCTCGACATGACTGCCTCCCCCCGGTGAAACCGGAGTAGCCCGGTATAGCGCACGATTCCGAAAAAGTCAGGCGAAACCTGCGCCCAGTTCAGACCGGTTTGGAGCCCAACAGACGGATTGATCGTAAAATCACGCTGATGGTCACGCCTGCCGGCGAAGCGGACACGCCGCTGGCGATCGTCGACATCGACGGTGTGCTGGCCGACGTGCGCCACCGAGTTCATTACGTCGCGCAGCGCCCCAAGGACTGGACGCGGTTCTTCGCCGCGGCGACACACGACGAAGCACACCCGGAGGGCCTGGCCGTCGTCGCCAAGCTGGCTGACGACCACGAAGTGGTGCTGCTCACCGGCCGTCCCGAGCACCTCCGAACCGACACCGTCGAGTGGCTTCGCCGCCATGGCTTGCACGAACTCCGGTTGCACATGCGCCCCGGAGGCAATCGCGGCCCTTCGGCGCGCTTCAAGGTGCAGGAGCTCCGCCGGATCGCCGGACGCAGGCGCGTCGCCATCGTGATCGACGATGACGCGTTAGTGATCGCGGCAATGCGCGCCGCGGGCTACCCCACGATGTTGGCCGACTGGGAAACCCGCGACGCCGCGGAACAGGCGGCGCTCGTCGAGGCACAGGACGTGGAGGGCCGCACCTGATGCGTGTCGTGGTACTGGCCGATACGCACATTCGCGACGCGGGATCGACGGCGCTACCGGAAGCCGTGTGGGAGGCCGTCCGAGCCGCCGACGCCGTGCTGCATGCGGGCGACGTCGTCGGAGAGAAGTTCCTGAATGAACTCCGTCAGGTCGCGCCGGTGCACGCCGTTCTCGGCAACAACGACACCGCGCTGACGAGGATTCTGCCGGAGACGCTCACGGTCGAACTCGGCGGAGTGCGTATCGCCATGATCCACGACAGCGGCCCACGGGTAGGACGCGAGCGCCGCCTGCGCAAACGCTTCCCCGACGCCCGCGTCGTCGTGTTCGGCCACAGTCACATTCCGTGGAACGCCCTCGGCGTGGACGGTCAAGTCTTGTTCAACCCGGGCTCGCCCACCCAGCGTCGCCGGCAGCCGCAGCGGACCTTCGGCCTACTGGAGCTCGATCGAGGCCAGGTCCGGAGCGAGCTTGTCGCCGTGCGCAGGTAGCGTTCTCAAATATCGGGGCAGTCCACCGGCGCGCTGCCTTCGATATCGATGGTGACGGAGCCGATGGTACCGACAGGCGGGTAAGGATTGGTGCAGGCAGTCCCGACGACAAGGCCGACGCCGCTGCAGGCGGTCGCCAGCCCGGCAGCGGGACAGTCCAACGCCTGCACCGAGCCGGTGGTGCTGAGCCCGCTCGGCACCAGTGCCGCCAGCACCAGACCGAGTCCGCCAATCAAGAATGTGCGACGCATAGCTGTTCAACGCTTCAAGACGCGGAATCTGGCGGCACCCCGCCGAGCAGACAGGCAGACGGGCCCCGCCGCCCCGGCGGTGACGCAACCACGATGCCACGGTGGTCCGTGCGGCGCACCGTCAGGCGTTGGTATAGGTCCGCCGCGGCACGATCAGCACCGCGGCGCGGCGCTCCTCGGCCATGACGCGGTCGTAGGTGTCCCAGTCGTCGTGCGCGCCGCCGGCGGCGCGGAACACGTCTCGCAGTAGCCGCCGCAAGCCGTCGGCGTCGACATCGGGGTGCGGGTCGTCGGGACCGATGATCTCGGCGAACCCGTCGACCGCCGCCCACTGCCATCCGGCGCGGATCACGATCGTGGTTCTCGCGTCCCGCCGCAGGTGCTCGAGCTTGCGCGTGCCGCCCGCCGCGACCAGGCCTACGACCTCCATGCCGCTCACCGGATGGGCCAGCACGCCGGCGTTCACGACCGAGGATTGCACGCTGCCGTCCTTGCGCAGCGTCGACACCACACACAGCCCGTGATCGCCCGGCACGAGCCCGGCGAAGGTGGCGAGATCAGTCATCGAGGCGCTCCAGTCGGGCGGTGAACAGCGGACCGTAGCGCCACACGAGTTGGTCGCCCTCGAGATGTCGCGTCACGGCCACGCCGGGCATGCCAACGGGGCGCAGCGTGTGCACGCCGTTCTCGAACGTGCAGATCACGTCGATTGATTGCCCGCCGACGGCCGCCACGTCGTGCACGCCCCGCTCCTCCGATCCGTCGGCTCGCATGTCGTGAATGACGCCTGTGGACATGATGCAGACCCGGTCGCCGCATTGCTCGATGCGTTCGACGTGATCCGCCACCTCGCTGTGGTCCGGCGGATCGCCCTGCCACTCGACCTCCACGACCCGCCAGAGTCCGCGCATGTCCGGTGCGCCCGGCGCGAGCGGTTCAGTGCAGCCGGCGAGCACCGGCGGCGGCATCGCATCGCCGTAGCCACCCGGCGGGGTGTGGGCGACGGGGATGTCGTCGGCGCGCACGACCACATGATGGCGCGATCGATCGCTTCGGGCGATCGTCGCCCTTCAAGCCCGATGCCTGAAGTCAACCGACAAAGGCGGCGAGTGCTGCGGCGGCACGTTGGGGATCGTCGAGCCCCGGCAGGTGGCCAGCGCCGGACCAGACGTCGATGTTCCAGGACGTCGTCGACGTGCCCAGCCCAACGCCACCCCTGCGGCGATAATGCGGCAGGATGGCCGCGTGCGTCTCAAGCTGAGCGCGTTCATCGACCGCCTACGAGCAAGTTTGTTCGTCGTTCCAATGTTGGCCGTCGTCGTGGCGATCGTGTCGGGCCTGGCCGCGCTTGAGGTCGACCGTCGCTTCCTAGCCGAAACGAACTCGTGGCCAATCGGTCTCACCTCCACGGTTGAGAGCGCACGAACCCTCCTCAGCACTGTTGCCGCCGCGACAATCACCGTTGCCGGAATTGCGTTCTCGGTCTCGCTGCTCACGATCCAGCTGGCGTCAAGCCAGTACTCACCGCGGATCGTGCACACGCTGTTCCGCGATCCGTTCAATCGCCGGGTTATGGCCCTTGTAGTCGGGACGTTTGCGTACTGCTTGATCGTGCTCCGTTCGGTTCGTTCGGCGGTCGAAGAGGGCGGAAAGCCAGTCATTCCGAACCTGTCGGTTGCCATCGCGCTCGTGCTCGGCATCACCACGATCTTGGCCATTGTGGCCTTCATCAACCACAGCGCGCACTCCATGGATGTGAGCGAGATCCTCGAACGCGTTCGTAACGAGACGAGCCAGCACGTCCGTCGCGAGTGGAACACATTCACGGCCAACGCGACGACACAGCCGGCGGAAGTCGAAATGCCAGAGCCTCGTACACTGGTGCGCTTCGATCGGCCAGGCTGGATCCAGCAGATCGACACCGAGGCGCTGCTCGACTGCATCGAGCCGGGCGGAACGATGCAAGTCGAAACCATCGCCGGTCGCTACGCCATCGCGGGCACTCCTCTTTGCTTGATGTGGCCGGCCCCCGCCAAGCTCGACCAAGCGCAACGCGCGATCCGTGCCGCGGTGTCGATTGGCAGCACCCGCACAATGCAGCAAGACGTGTCCTACGGCCTGCGGCAACTTACCGATGTCGCTCTCAAAGCACTCTCGCCGGGCATCAACGACCCCACGACCGCCCAGGACGCCATCTTCCAAGCCTGTGCCGTCCTGGGAGAGATGCTCATGCACGAACCGCCGCCCCGAGCGCTGGCGGGATCAGAGAATCGCCGACTGCTTATGCCCCAGCAGCTCACCCATTCAGATCTGGTGAAACTGACGTTCGAGGAGATCCGCCGAGCGGCAGCTAGCCAGCCGACCGTCTGCGTCTACCTGCTCGAGGCGATGGAACTCCTCTGTCGCGCATTGGAGGGCCCCGAGCACGCCATGATCCGCACCGGGATCAAAGAGCAGGCAGGCCTGGTGGTCGAGGGCTGCGAGGCGGCCGAGCTAATCCCTCACGACATGACCGAAGTGCGACGGGCCTACGCACATCGTTTCGCCGCGTCCTAGCCAACGGCCAAGCGACGGCGATAGGTGTCGGGCGGAGATGCACTCGCGTGGCTGAAGAGGAGAAAGGGCGCCCTCCCGCGGATTCGCCTGGTGCTAGCCGCCCACACCCGGGGACTGTGGTTGGCACACCGGACACCAGTAAGCGGTGCGCCGGTGGGGTCCCATACGCTCGCTGCGGATGGCGACGCCGCAGCGCCGGCACGGACGGCCGGTCCGCTTGTACACCTCCGAGCGCGGCCGCCAGTTTCCGGGTTGCAGGCTTGCGGTCATGAGCCGGGCGGCGGTGCGCATCATCGCCACGAGCACTTCGGTTTCGACCTCACCAACGGGAGTCCGCGGGTGGACGTGCTCTGCCCACAGCGTCTCGCACCGCCAGATGTTGCCGAGCCCGGACACGACGCGTTGGTCGAGCAAGGCATCGCCCATCGATGTCGCCGGGTCGACACTGGCGTAGCGCGCCCCGAGTTCGGTCGGATCACGTCCTGCCAAAATGTCGGGACCGAGCGTGTTCAGCCCCGGCACCATTCCCAGGTCGCGTGCCGGTACGAGGCGCACCACGGGTGCGTTAAAGCACACTGCCTGATGATCGCCGGCCTCAAGCACGAAGCGCATAGCCGTGCGCCCGTATCGCCATCGCTCGCCGAGCGTGTAAACGCGCCACGTCCCGGTCATGCGCATGTGGGAGTGCAGGACAAGGTCGCCCGCGTGAATCAGTAGGTGCTTAGCCCGGGCTTCTACGGCATCGACGGTGCGACCCACGAGTGCCGCGGCGCGTTGATTCAGCGCAGCGTCGCGGGCGTCAACGGCAGTGATGACGCGTCCGACGAGCCACGGCCGCAACCGAGATGCAGCGCGGGCAATCGTGTCACCTTCGGGCACGCTCAGCGTTGGTTTGGTCGGGCGCCATGACCGCCAAATGTAGGCCCACGGCTCGCCGAGACTGCTTCGCCAACGCCTCGGAATCGTGGTGCCCGCCACGGCGATGACTATGGAGCTCATTCAGAAGACGTCGCCTCAGCGCGGCCGGGTTGCCGATCAGCGCGATTTCTCGACGACCACGATCAATCCTGCGGCAGCAACAATGGCGACGAGCGATCCGAGGACGTTCAGCTCGAAGATGTCGCCGGTCCCGAGTGCGTTGGCGACGATGCCGCCAACCACTGAACCGACCAGGCCAAGCCCGAGAGTGACCAAAAGGCTCAGGTTCTGTTTGCCGGGAATGGCGAGGCGTGCGAGCGCTCCCACAACCAGGCCGAAAACGATGAATCCGATCATTAGGTTCCCCCTTGCGTCAGCGAATGGTTCGCCTTCGGGTGGTTATCACGTTTGGCGCAGCCAACTCCGGATGCGGATGCGACTCGGTACTAGCGAATTGACGCGGTGCGTTACGGGGTAGAACGAGGAATGCCTAGTGTCGACGTGATCGTGCTGGGGATGGGGCCGGGCGGCGAACATGTCGCCGGCGAACTCGCGGCTGCTGGCCTTGAGGTCCTCGGCATCGACCAGGCGCTTGTCGGAGGGGAGTGTCCGTACTGGGGTTGCATCCCGTCCAAGATGATGGTCCGGGCCGCCAACCTGCTCGCCGACGCGCGGCGGGTTCCATCGATGGCTGGTTCGGCCACGGTGTCGCCCGACTGGACCCCGGTAGCGGAGCGCATCCGCGACGAAGCCACCGATAATTGGGACGACGGCGTCGCCGTTGCGCGCTTTGAAGGCAAGGGTGGCCGCTTCGTGCGTGGCCAAGGTCGACTCCTCGACGCTCGTAGTGTCGAGGTTGCGGGAGCCCGGTGGGAGGCACGCCGGGGCGTGGTCATCGCCACAGGCGGAGTCGCGTCGCGGCCCCCCATTCCCGGACTTGAGTCCGTCGACGTGTGGACTAACCGCGAAGCGGTCGCCGCGCTCACACCACCCTCCTCCCTCGTAATCCTCGGCGGTGGTGCCATCGGGGTTGAGTTCGGTCAAGTTTTCGCTCGTTTCGGGAGCGAGGTGGTAATCGTCGAGTCCGAAACCCAGCTCTTGCCGCGTGACGAACCCGAAGCGGCATCTGTCTTGTCCGAGGCCTTGCAGGCTGAGGGTGTTCAGGTATTCACCGGTGTATCCGCCACGTCGGTGGCAGCCGACGAGGGCGGTGTTCGCGTCGAACTAGAAGACGGCGAATCCGTGCGCGGTTCCCGGCTGCTGCTGGCAACTGGTCGGCGAATCGACCTGGCCGGAATCGGGGCCGGGGCTATCGGCGTCGACGAGACGGGCCAATCGTTGCCGGTCGACGAGCACCTCCGGGTGACCGCTGGCGTCTGGGCGGTCGGCGACGTCACCGGCCGCGGCGCCTTCACCCACATGGCTATGTATCAGGCCAACATCGTGATCGCCGACATCCTTGGCCGGGCGACTCATTCTGCGGACTACCGCGCCGTTCCGCGGGTGACTTTCACCGACCCTGAGATCGGCGCCGTCGGTCAGACGGAGGCGCAGGCCCGGGAAGCGGGCATACGCGTCACCACCGGGTCGTCATCGGTGCCGGAGTCGGCGCGGGGCTGGATCCACAAGGCGGGCAACCACGGATTCACCAAGCTGGTGGCCGACGCCGACCGCGGTGTGCTGGTCGGCGCGACCTCGGCGGGACCCGCCGGGGGCGAAGTGCTCGGGCTGCTGACTCTGGCGGTTCACGCATCGATACCGCTGGAACAGCTCCGATCGATGATCTACGCCTACCCGACCTTCCACCGCGGGGTCGAAGATGCACTGAGCAGCATGAACGCGGGTTGACCGGCTTGGTCAGTCAGCCGCCCCGACTTCGCCCCACCGTGTCAGAAGAGCAGTGGGGAGTAGGTTCGCGTCGGCCGGTTACGGGTAATCCCCGGCGAAGATCGGATCACGACCATGCCGTCTCGTATTACGCGGTTCGCCGCAGGCACCCTCGTCTCGTGCTTTCTCCTCGCCGCCTGCGCTGGCGACGATGCGATCACGTCGGCGCTCTACTACCGAGGTTGAAGACGAAGCAACAGGCGCCACGATGCGCGACGAAGCGCTCACCGTCGGCACGGCAGTCAAGGACCTCAATCAGCCGACGGCGATGACTTTTGTCGACGACGCCGTCCTCATTGCCGAGAAGACCACGGGCAAGGTGCGGGTCTTCCGTGACGGTGCGAGCGTCGGCGACGCCATCGACCTCGCCGTGAACGGCTTCGACGAGCGGGGCCTGCTTGGCGTAGCCGCCCATCCCAACTTCGCTGCGAATCCCTTCGTGTACCTGCACTGGACCTGGAAAGGCGAGGGAGACGGACCCCAGAAGCTGCTCGGGGCCGACAGCGTCAAAGAGACGGAGGTCCCGACGCTAGGGAATCGCATCGACCGTTTCCGGTGGGCGGACGACAAACTCAGCTTCGACAGCAACCTCGTCGAGTTTCCGAGCAACACCCTCAGCAAGGACACTTCCGGTCGCGTGCGCGGCAACCACGACGCCGGTCCGCTTTCCTTCGGTCCCGACGGGAAGCTCTACACCATGATGGGAGATCAAAATCTGCGCGGGCAGCTCCAGAACCTTCCTGACGGGCCACCCCCAGACAACGCCCATCTCGCTGGAGTGATCCTTCGACTTAACGACGACGGCTCAACGCCTACCGACAACCCCTTCTTCGCGGCTGGCGCCGCACTCGGGGGCGAGGTCGGCGCCAACGTGCAGAAGATTTTTGTGTACGGCATACGGAATAGCTTCGGCCTCGCCTTCGAACCCACTTCCGGCGCGCTGTGGCAGACCGAGAACGGTGACGACTCCTACGATGAGATCAACGTCTTCAACGCTGGCTCGAACTCCGGCTGGATCCAGATCCAGGGACCCCCATCTGAGTACGACTCCTACAAGCGACTCGAGACCGAAAGCGAGGACGGGCTCGACGTCGCGTCGTTCCCGCCCGACCAGTTGAAGGGGAGCGCCGCCGACGCGCAGCGCGCAATGTTCTCCTTGGTCGGCAGCTCGTACACCGAACCCGTTCTGAGTTACGTGCAGCCGCCAGCGCTGACCGCCATCGGATTCGTGGCCGACGAGCACCTCGGCGCAAAGTCCAACCGCACAGTCTGGGTCGGAACTGTTCTGACCGACTCCCTACTGCGGTATGAGATCTCCGCAGACGGACGTGGCCTCGACCTGCAGGGAGCACTATCGGATCGGGTCGACAACAACGCCAACAAGGGCGACCTCGGCGAGAGCGCGTCTGCCGTAGTTGGCACCGGGTTCGGTGTGATTACATCCATTCAACAGGGACCCGATGGCGACCTTTACGTCTTGTCCCTCGACAGCGGAACCCTCCACCGCATCTCGGCGAAATAGTCTCGGTAGGCCTCGTTGTCGCGGCGCTGGTTTTCGGTGGCGCCGGTGTCCGAGATCGCCAGAGCGTCCGTGACCCGGCGTACGTCGGTGTAGATCTCGCCTAGACGGTCCGATGGCGTCGAAATCTTGGAATCAGGTGAGGGGTAGGTCGGCTACGACCGCGCACACAACCGCGTGCATCAGCTCAACGCCGTGGCCGCGAGCCTGCTCGCGCTCTGCGACGGCGAACGTTCGATCGGCGTCGACGACGTCGCGGCTTGGGCGCGATTGCCCCGCGACCGCAGGCGGGTGTTGAAGGAGCGCGCTTCTGTCGCCGAACGCCGCCCAACTCCTCGCGGCTGCTCATCCTCCAGCGCATTGCGCAGATTGTTGGCTGTTGTATTTCGTTCCTGGGTACTGTCCGATTGCGTTCGAGACCGAACGCCTAAAAAGACAGGTGAGTATGGGATCAACCCGCACCGTCGCAATGGACCGTGACCCGCTTTCCATGGTCGCCGGACTCTTCGGCATCGTTTTCCTGTTGGTGGGAGTCCTGGGTTTCGTACCTGGGATCGTCTCGAGTCACGACTCCCTCGAGTTCGCCGGCACTGAGTCACAAGCAGAACTACTCGGCATCTTCCAGGTCAGCGTTCTGCACAACATCGTGCACATACTCTTTGGTGTCGCCGGCTTGGTGATGGCGCGCACCGCTGCCGGCGCCAAGCTGTTCCTAATCGGTGGTGGAGCTATCTACCTCGTGCTGTGGATCTACGGCCTCGTGATCGATAAGGCGTCGAACGCCAACTTCGTGCCGGTCAACACGGCTGACAACTGGCTGCACTTTGGGCTGGGAGTCGCCATGATTGGCGCCGGCATCTTGCTGGGTAACCGCACCGCTCGCTAAGGGCGCCCGCCACAAGCGCAACGACGCGCGGCCCTTCCCGCGCGTCACCGAGTAGTCGTCACTCACGGCATACTCGACGACACTGAATGACCGACGAACACCGCGTCGTGTGCGGCGACCGCTTCTGCGACCTCGACAGAAAGAACGGGGAGTGACCATCCATGGGCACACGCCCGTCCGACGCGGCCCATGCGTTGAGCCTGAGGGGCGCTGCTTTGCCCGATCGCCCGTGGGCTGCCGAGACAGCCGAGAGTCGTAGTGAGTGAGCGATGACGAAGCACGCGAAGCTGAGTGGCACGTTCCTTTGCGGAACAGCTCTGCTCGCGGCGACGCTGGCCGCCACGGTCGGCACCGCAGCCTTCTATGCCTTCGGCATGGCATCGGCGCTCACCTGGATCGGCGGCTCGCTTCTGTGCGGTGGCGTCCCGTGGTTGGATCGCCGAAAGGGGCCGGCATCACGACAGGCGGCCTTGGCGACCCTGCTCGGAAGTGGCTACTTCGCCGCCTTCGTGGCGATCCGCTTGGTCGCAGAGCACCTCACGCTTCTCGGCCCCAGCATCGATACCGTGCTGGAGCGAGCCGACGCGGGGCCGCGTGCCTTTGTGCTCGCAGTCGCGTTGGTCAACGGGATCGGCGAGGAAATGTTCTTTCGAGGAGTTCTGTACGACGCGCTGGCCCGATACCGACCCGTGTTGGCAACGACGGCGATTTACGCAGCGGCGACCGCTGCCACCTTGCAGCCGGCTCTGATTGCTGCGGCGATCGCACTTGGCGGCGCCTTCAGCGTGCAGCGTCGCCGCTCCGGCGGGGTATTAGCGCCGGTAGTCACGCACCTCAGTTGGAGCACCCTCGTGTTGTTCCTTCTACCGCGATAGCAAGCCTGCCAGGAGGGGTCATGAAAGTCCTAGTTACGGGAGCGACCGGGTTCGTCGGCGCCCGTCTCTGCGAGACCCTGCTCGAAGCGGGTCACGAGGTGCGGGCGATGACCAGGCGGCCGGAGCACTACACGGGCGCGGGCTCCCCCGTGGCGGGAGACGTCGAAGACCCACCCTCGCTTGCGCTGGCCCTCCGAGGCTGTGAGGCGGCGTATTACCTGGTTCACTCCCTAGATTCGCCCGACTTCGCCGAGCGTGATCGCCGCGGCGCGCAGTCCTTCGGCGCGGCCGCCAGTGACGCCGGTATCGGCCAACTCGTCTACCTCGGCGGCTTGGGCGAAGACGACGACGAACTGTCCGCCCATCTGGCGAGTCGCCGCGAGGTCGAACGCATTCTCGCCGAGCTTGTCCCCACGACAGTGTTGCGCGCGGGAATCATCGTCGGCGACGGCGGAATCTCGTGGGAGATCTTGCGTCAGTTGGTGGCACGTCTCCCAGCGATGATCACCCCGCGTTGGGTGCAAACGCGAACCCAGCCCATCGCCATTGACGACGTCATCGCATTCCTCGTCGGGGTGCTGGGGCGGCCCGAGGCGATCGGCGCGACCTATGACATCGGCGGGCCGGAGTCGATGACGTACGGAGAAATGCTGAAAGCCGTCGGGAGGATGCCGGGCGGCCTGGTTCGGGTCATCGTCCCGGTGCCGCTGTTGTCCCCACGACTGTCGTCTCATTGGTTACGTCTCATCACCGACGTTGACCTGGTTACGGCGCGAGCGCTGATCGACTCGATGTCGAACGAAGTCATCGTGCACGACCGGCGCATCGAAGGACTCACGGGCCACCGGGCCATGGGCTTTGAGCACGCGGCGCGGCGAGCGCTCAACGCACGGGCAGAACGCCTCAACCGTCAGTAACTGACCTTGCGGGGTAGAGCGGCATCGTCGGGCAGCGGCAGTCAGCGCGGTGGACAACGACTTTGCCCGGCATTAGTTGGTCGAGCACGAGGACGCGGCGCAATCTCATGCCCTCTTAGCTGGGACATGGCTAAGCCAGCGGCCGAGAGGCTCACAAAGGATGGCAAGTCTGACCTCGCAGCAACATTCGAGCGTTACAGCGCGCAACGGCGCGAGTTCTACGACTCGCTTCAGGAGATGGCGCAAAGCTACGGCGACGACATCAGCGAATCCGGAACTGTGGCTGGCGCAATTCATCGCGGCTGGCTCACGCTCACGGACGCGATCACCGGTTCCGACCCCACGGCGGTACTCGACGCGGCCCAGCAGGGAGAAGACCACGCGATCGGGGAGTACGAAAAAGCCCTCACCGAGGATCTATCAGCAGAGCTCCGCTCCGTCGTGGAATCCCAGGCCGAAGCCGTACGCGCCGCGCGTGACGATGTGCGGTCTCTTCGCGATTCAGCGGCTTAGCTCGCTCTGAATTCGGTGGGCTTCCAGGCCTTAGCCGTCCAGACGAGCCGGGGCCTCACGTCACTCCCCAGGCCGAGACCAACAGAGTGACCGGTTCGACCGTGAGTAGCGACAGCGCCGTGGTTGACACGCCGGACACCAGTACGCCGTGCGAAGGTCGCGCCCCATGCGCGCGCGGCAAATCGTCGTACCGCAGCGTGGGCAAGGGCGGCCTGTTCGCCGTGTCTTCCATCCGGCCGGAGGGCTAGGAGTCGCAGTCGGGGTCGTCGCGGGCGTCAGCTTCGTCGTCTGGGCCGTGCTCGAAGTAGTTAAGGGTGAAAGCCTTTGAAGGTCCCGCATGACTCGTCAGGCCTGCCTCTACTGTGTCCGCGCGTCCATGGTTCACCTGCGACTCATCGTCCCGACCGATGTGGCGAACGAGGTCTTCGACCACCTCGCCGCTGCTGAAGGCGTCGCGCACGTTGTGCGATTCCACGACGTCGACTCGATCCCCGACGGCGTCTTGGTTCTT
Organism: uncultured Actinomycetes bacterium; assembly: GCA_963722185.1. GTDB lineage: Bacteria > Actinomycetota > Acidimicrobiia > Acidimicrobiales > JACCXE01 > JACCXE01. The sequence continues at coordinate 430,043 of CAVRKD010000002.1, forward strand.
TGCGACGTCGTCCGCGAGGGCGCAAACCAGGTGGTCGAGTGGCTTCAGGACCACGACGTACACCGCCGCGGCGCCATCACGATCGAGGCGCTCGAAGGAGTCGTCTCTGACGCGGCCGCCCTGGCCGCCGCCGCCGCCCCCGGCCAGGGCGCGGACGCATTGATCTGGGAAGAACTCGAAGGCCGTGCCCGGTCCGACTCGGCGCTCAACGCATCGTTCCTCGTGTTCATGGCTATCGCCGCCATCATCGCCGGCGTCGGGATTTTGCTCGACGCCCCGATCCTCATCGTGGGGGCGATGGTGGTCGGCCCCGAATACGGACCGCTTTCGGCGCTGTGCGTCGCCGCGGTCCGTAGGCGCACGCGGCCGGCGATCGTAGCGTCGAGGACGTTGAGCGTAGGGCTCCTCGCCGCGGCCGTGGCGGCGCTGTTGGCGACGCTCGCCTTCCGTGCAGCGGACCTCGCGCCCGACACTTACGTGTTGAGCGACCGCGAACTGACGGCGTTCATCTCCCATCCCGACGGCATGGCGGCTGTCGTGGCTGTTCTGGCCGGAGTCGTCGGCATGCTGTCGTTGACCGAGGCGCGCAGCGGCGCACTCATCGGTGTGCTCGTCTCGGTAACGACAATTCCCGCGGCGGCCAATCTGGGTGTCGCCACCGCGTACCGGCAGTGGTCTGAGGTTCGAGGCTCCGCCCTGCAACTCGGTGTGAACCTCGTGGGACTCGTGCTTGCAGGCGTGATCACGCTCGCCGTGCAATCACGGCTGACGACGCGCCCCTGACTCGCTCCTAAAATTTCTGGGAAGGAATCGGCAACGTCATCCGTCTGACAGGAGTGCAGCAAGCGACGGTATTTGAATGACGACGATGGCGGCGCCACGCAACGCCGATGCGCGCCTCGTGCAGCGAATTCTCGACGGCGACCGGCGGGCGTTCAGTGAGTTGGTGCGCCAACACGACCCGCGGCTGCGCGCCCTCGCATACAAGTTGCTCTGCGGCGATCGTCACCTGATGGACGACGCACTGCAGACCGCTTACCTCAAGGCGTACCGGTCGCTGGCGACGTTCCGGGACGACGCGGAACTGAGCACGTGGCTGTACCGCATCGTCTACAACGCGTGCGTCGACGAACTGCGCCGCATTGCCCGCGTGATGCCGTTCGACCCCAGCCTGCGTGACGACGTCGCCACCCCCGACGCCGGGCCCGAGCGCCGGGTCAGCGACGCCGATGCCGTATTGCGCGGTTTGGCCCGCCTGACTGACGACCAGCGAGCCGCGGTGTTGCTGGTCGACGGCGAAGGCTTCGACACTGCGGCCGCCGCCGAGATCTTGGGCGTCGCGCCCGGGACGGTCGCGTCGCGACTGTCGCGGGCGAGGGCGTCGCTTCGTTCGTATCTAGGAGTTGGTTTCTATGACTGAGCGCGATCGCGTAATCGAGCGGGCCCTGGCCGACGTGCGCACACCGCCCCACGGCGACGGCTTCTGGTCGGCGCTGGAAGCCTCACTCGACGAGGTCGACGGCGCTGAGCGCCCTCGGCCGGCCAAGAAGCGTCCGCCGCTGCGGTGGCTGGCGATCGCGGCGACGCTCGTAGGCGTCGTGGCGGTCGCCGCCGTGCTGGCGCGTATCGACGCGGACCCGGGCCAGGTGGTGCAGGCCGATCACACAAGGGTGCCCACTACTGCCACCACGGGTCTAACCACCACCGTTGCGGCCACGGCGGGCGCGCCCGAACAGGCCGTACGCGGCTGGCTGCAAGCATTGGGCGACGGCGACTATGCACGCGCCGTCGAACTCATCGGCCCGAAGAGCCGTGCCTATATCGAGTCCTTGGGCGGCAACGTCGAAGGCATGGTGCGCGAGGAAGGTTACGGCGGGTGGCCCGATTCGCCCGACTGGAGCACCACCGAAGTAGAGCTGGGCCGCGTTGCGGGTTCCGAGATCACCATCGTTGTCGTGTCGGGCACCTGGACCGGCGAGGGCGACACCGGGTTACGGCACGACGCCATCCCGGCCGTGCGCTCCGGCGATGGGTGGCTGGTCGAACCGTGGGCGCTCAACCCCGACAGCGCCGGCCGGCTGGAGATCACGTCGCCCGCGCCGTCGGAGTCCGGGCGCGGCTTGGCCACGGTGGCGGGCAACGGCGTGATCGCCGCAAGCGCGGCAGGCAACGGTGAGTTCTTCTTCTCGCTCAACGACGGTGAAGTCGTACGCGAAGCAGGGGTCCGACGCGGCGGCGGAGCGAGCGCATCCTGGGATCCTCCGGGTGAGTTGCCCAAGCAAACGCACCTCATCGTGATCGCGTACGTCGACGGCGGCGTCGTCACTGCCTTCGCAGGCACCTTCGCCGTGCGCTAAGACCGGCGACGCCGCCGCCTGCAATGACGTATCAGCAAGCCGATTCTGCGGTACCGAGTCAGGGTGGCTGACAACGAACGTCTCGTCGAGGTAGCCGGTCGCGCCGGTTTGGTGTCGCGCGCCGCGATCTGGCTCGTCACCGGCGCGCTCGCGGCCCGCTTGGCAGTGGAGGGCAACCCTGAGCCCGGCGCCGAGCCCGACAAGAACGGCGCGCTCCACACGCTGGCGCGACAACCCTTCGGACGCATGTTGCTCGTCGTGCTCGTCGCCGGTTTCGTCGCCATGGTCGTATGGTCGCTCGCCGAGTTGGGACGCAAGCGCGACGGCCAACGCAGCGGACATTGGGGGCACCGCCTCGTCGCTGCGGGCCGCACTGCGATCTATACCTCACTGGCGCTCACGACGTTCCAAGTTCTTGTAGGCGACGAGTCGGACGGCGGCCAACAGGAAGCGTTGACGGTGCGCGTACTCGGGTGGCCCGGCGGGCGGTTGATTGTGGGTGCGGTGGCGGTGGCGCTACTCGGCGCCGCGGCGTTCAACGTTCACCGCGGCGTCACGCGGCGCTACGAGAAACATTGGGATCGCAAACGGATGGACGCGCGGGCGCGCCGCATTGCGGGCCCAATCGAAGCGATCGGAAATTTCGGACACGCGCTGGTGTTCGGGCTCGTCGGTTGGTTCCTGTCGATGACGGCGCTGCACTTCGACCCGGCGGAACCGAAGAGCCTCGACGAGTCGCTCTCCACGCTGGTCCGCGAGTCCAACGGTCGCATCATCTGCTTCGTCGTCGCCGCCGGCATGGTCGCGTGGGCGCTGAACGCCCTCGCCCAGTCGCGCTGGCGCGAGATCCCGGCCCCGAGTGATGCGTGAAGTGACTGACGGATCCGTGCGGACTCGGCGACGATCTCCCTTTCGTAAGGCGTCGACCAACCACCTCAGTCGTAACCGAATCGCCTTCGGCAGTGATCAGTTGCACCGGTCCGTCGCTGTTCGGCGCTAGTCCGTGTTCCAGTAGTTCGGGTCGTCCACGTCCCAATCGGCGCCGATCCGAACCCAGAACTCCTTGTCTTTCAACATCGCCTTCTTGTCGGCGACGTTGACCACCGCATTCGCCGCGGCCTCGATATATGCGAGGCAGAAACCTTGGGCCTTGACCTTGTCCGCCAGCGCGGTGTCGAGTGCCGCCAGCGCCGCGGGCTGGTCCTTCGGCGCGGCGTCGTGGGCGGCGTTGCGCAGCTCGGCAATCCTGTCGTCGTAACCCACGGACCGCTCGATGGCGGCGATCGCTTGCTTGATGTTCGCGACGCCGATGCTGATCGCCATTTGGACGTCAGAAGACGGAGTGCCGATTTGGTGCGTAATCCCGCCGTTCGGACGGATGACACGGAAAAGCCCCCTTGAGTCATCCGTGATCTGCTTCTTCAGCGTGACGATCTTCGCCTCGTTCTCCACGATGCGCCGTTGTATCTGGGTGGTCGCCGCATCCGCTCCGGCTTGCACGGTGCCGAGCGTGAGCGACTGCGCGCTTTGCTTCACGGCGTTCAGATCGTTGATGTGCTGATCGATTAGTCGCACCTGCTGCTCGCGCAGTGGGCCGGGCAAGTCCGTGTACTTTTTCGGATTCGTGGCCGCGCTGACCGCGGCACGCCGCTTCGCCAGTTTGGCGAGCTCGACGCTGGCTTGCTGCACCACCTGTTCGGCGGCGTCGGGTTTGTTCTTCAGGGTTGCCCGCAAGTCCCGGGTCAGCTGCTTGAGCCGCTGCCGTCCGGCTTCGCCCGGGAAGTTCTCGTCGCCCTTGAGCTCGAGGTCCCACTTGGTGCTCGACATCCCGACCTGGCCGCCGAGCATGCTCGCGCCTTCCCTCTCGACGAGCTCGGCGTAGATCTTCATCTTGGCGTCGAGCGTCGGTGCTTCCCGGAGTCCCTTGTGGTTCTTCTCCAGATCGCGGATCTCGCTGAGCGGAACGGGGGCGGAAAGCTTCCACTTGCCCGAGGCGCGGGCGTCCTCGTTCCGGCCGTCGCCGAAGATTTTCCCGAACTCCGCGCGGTTGGTCTCTCCGTCCTCGCCGGACACGGTCAGCTCGGCGCGCGCCTGGGTTTCCCTTCCGTTGGTCGTGCTGCGCACGATTTGCGCGCGCGAGTGGGTCTCTTTCTCGCCCAGCCACCCGCCGACGGTGCCGTGGGTCGCGTCGTGGGCCTGGTAGCCGCCCTGCTCCGCGACCGTCGCGTCTTCGGTCTGCTTGACGTCTTTCCACGTGCCACCGCTCCACACGTTCGTGCTCGTGCCGGCTATCGAGACCTTGTCGTGGGTTTCGCGCGAGTCGCGCTTGTGGATCAAGATCGGCTTCCGCGATGGGGCGTGGTTCTTTCCGCACAGGCCCGTGAACTCCGAGGCGTCGGGCGTTTTGGCGAGATCGAAGTCGTAAGTGAGCTCGAACAATGTGGAGCTCGACCCGCCCTTCTCATTCTCGAGCCCGAGCCCGCTGATGCCCCACGCGCTGGCCTCGGTGCCCGAGACCGACGTCGTGACCCGCACCGTCGTGTCGCCGGTGCGTCTGATCGAGATCTCTTCGCCGTGCGTGGTCGACCCACTCTTGGTCACGGTCGCGCCGACCGTGGCCGAAGCATTCACCGCGTTGGTGGTCGACTTGCCCACGCCGCGCGATTGGCCGATGGGGATCTGCAGGGCGCCGGCAACGGTGTTCGGCGGCAGGGTTGGCACGACAACGTGCTTGCCGGGATGCTTCGAGAACTCGCGGGCCTCAGCCTCGGACTTGAACGTGATCGTGCCGGTCTTGAGCTTCGACGACGAGCGGCTGGCGCCCGCACCGACGCCCACCGGCACCGCACCGCTGCCACTCACGGAGACACCCGCGCTGGCCGAGGCGCTGTCGTCGATGACGTAGGTCACCTGGTAGGTCCCGTCGGGTAGCTCCTCGGCTTCGCCGGCCGTCACGTTGTGGGCCGTTCCCGCACCGAGCGTGGCGCCGGCGCCGCGCTTGCTCGTGACGCCGGCCCCGGCATTGGTGGATGTGTTGCCTTCTTTGTCTCTCGACGTGCCGGCGGTGACGCTCGTCCTCGTACCGGTGGGGCTGGTGCTGCTCAAGGCACCTTCCGCGCCGATGCTCTTGTCGTCGATCTTGAGCCCGCCGGAGGCGCTGGTCTTGGTCGTTACCTCTTTGCCGTCTTTGATGACGGTTGTCTCGGTCTCGTGGCTCACACCGGTCTTGAGTTTGAGATCAGATGTGACGGCCGCCGATCCGCCCGTCGCCTTGGAGGTCTTGCCCACGCCGGCGACTTCCTGCGTCGAGGTCCGCGTGGCCTTCGCGCCGGCGATCGTTCCCTGCTCGAACACCGCTTCACCCTTGGTGACGGGGCCCGCGTCGACCTCGGCCGGACCGGCAGGCGACGTCGACGGGGCAACGGGGCTGATCGTCTTCGCCGCGGGATGCGTCGCCGGATCGGATGACGTCGTCGGCGGCGCGGCCGTCGCGGCGGTCGCAGTCGGCGGAGCCGAGGTCGTGGTCGTGGGAGCGGCGGCCGTCGTGGCTGGGGCGGCCGGAGCCGGGGTCGCCGGTGGGGCCTCGACGTGCGTCGCGGGCGCGGGCGCGGGGGGCGTGGTCGTCGTTGCCGCGGGGGTGGCCGGCGCGGGCGCCGCCGGTGGTGGCGTCGTCGTCGGCGCTGCCGGCGGGCGAATGAACGGTGTCTTCTCGGGCGAGACCGGTGTGGCGGCGGCGGGATGGTCGGGGGCGACCAGGATGTGGTCGCCGACCCGGAATGCCGCTGGGGCCTCGCCTTGGCCCCAGCTCATCTCGTACATCTGGGCGTGGTAGTTCGGATGCGGACTGCGCATGACCGACTTGGGGTTCTGGAGGTACGCCGCTTCCGCTTCCTCGTGCGTCGCCGTGGAGACCGGCGGTTGCTGCACGCCCGGCATCGGGCCCACCCGGTAGCGCGGCGTGCCCGCCGGGTTGTAGCCCGCAGGCGCCACCGACCCCATGGTGCCGCCTGCAGTGCCGCCGGCTGTCCCGCCGCCACCACCAGTCCCGCCGGCGCCGGCGACCGCGGCCGCGGGTGCGGCACCCGCCACGGTGGGGGCGTGCGCGTCGACCGCGGTGGGCGACTGGGCGTCGATGGCGGGCACCGTGTTGGAGTGCGCGTCGGCGAAGGTAGCGGCGTGCGGGTCGACAGGCGGTCCAAGGGCCGTCGGGGGAGCCGGCCGCGGCGGCGCGGGCGGCGGTGGCGGTGCCGGTGGCGGCTCGGGCTTGCGTACCGGCGTCGCCTGACCGGGGTGGTCCGGATGGATCGCGATGGTGTCGCCCACGCGGTAGGCCATCGGCACCTCGCCCGTTCCCTTGTCGAGCACGAAGAACTGCGCGTGCCAGTTCGGGTGCGGGCTGCGCAGCACCCGCTTGGGGTTCTTAGCGAACTCCGCCGCCACCTCGGCGTCGGAGACGGGGACCGCCCGGTGTCGTACGGTCGAGTACGCGGGAGCGTCGTTGTGGGGATGGACGGCGAAGTGGTCGCCGGTGCGAAAAATAGGCGGAGCGTCGCCCTTTCCGCCCGAGATCCGCCACGCCTGCTGGTGCCACTTCGGATCCAGGCTGCGGAGCACGTGAGTGGGATGGGCTTCGAACGCCGCCGCGGCTTCTTCGTGGCTCGCCGTGACCGGCTTGTCCTTCGACGGCGGAAAGCTGACGAGCTGCGTCAGGGCTTCTTCGTCAGGCGTGAGGCGCTCAGACGCGGGAGTTGTGGCCTCGGCTCCGCCGCCCGCGCTCGCGCCGGTCGGCGGCGCGCCGATGGTCGGGGCGCGCCCAAGGGCTCCGGGATCGGCGCCGATGGTTTCGGAGCCCGCCACCCGTGCGTCGATGGTGGCGGCGCGCGCCCGCGGTGAGTCTTCAACCGGGGGCGGACCGTCCTCGGGGGCACGTTGAATGGTGCGGGTGACGGCGCGGTTGCCGGCCGACCGCTGTAGAAATTCGAGACCGGCGGCGTCACGACGCGGCTCGGACTCCCGCGACGGCGACTTGCTCTTGGGAGGCGCGACGCCGATCGTGCGCGGCGCCGAGTCCCGTTTGGACGCCATCTAGCGAATGTACCCTTGGTGCTTCGCCCGCCTCCCGAAGTCTGCCCTTTCGGGCAAGGGGTTTACTCGGCGCCGAAGCCTTCGGCGTCGCCTGGGCCTGGCAGAGGAGGAGTGCACATGCGTCTTCGTCGGAGGATTGTCCGTGGCGCGCTCGGCGAGATTCGAACTCACAACCTTCTGATCCGTAGTCCGTTGGCGGCCGTTCGGCTGGGTGCCGTCCAGTCCGTGTGGGTCCGGAATTGCCGGCGTTTCAGTGGTCGTAAGGCGCTGCGCAAACTCGGCCAGGCTCAGCCACTCTTGGATTGGTTCCATAAGCCAACGCGCGACCCAGACTCAGAACAGTGGCTCCCCCGCATCGAGGCCCGCAAAAACGGCACCGGCGGACACGAGTGTGTCCGCCTTCACAAGAAAGTGTTGGGTAACGGCGTGCACGTCGCGGAGTCGCCGTTGCAGCGGGTGTTCGGCATACAGCGTCGTGCCACCACCGCTGCGGTACGCCATGTCGACGATTGCAGCCGCCCGCGAGGTTGCCCAGGCACCGGCGGCGCGTGCGAACGCACGGTCGCGCATCGTGGCCTGGGCACCGCTTGACGCGGTCACCCACGCAGCCTCGGCAAGTTCGTAGACGAGCGCACGTGCAGCGCGCAGTTCGGTCTCGGCCGTGGCCAACTCGTACTGGAACAGCGGGGCGGTCGCGAGGGAATCGGCGGCGAACATCGGCACCTTGCCTGCGGCGAGAGCGGCGATGTCGTCGAGCGCCGCACGAGCGATGCCGAGGGCAATACTGGTCACGCTGAGCGCAAGCACAGTGGGTAATGGCGCACGGGTGATCGGCGCGTCCAGCGACGGTGGGTCGCCCATCGGGTCGAGCGTGCGGTCAACCGGGATGAACACGTCGTCGACGCTGAAGTGGTGGCTGCCGGTTCCTCGCAATCCCGAAACGTGCCAGGTGTCCTCGATGGTGATCTCGCTCGGGTCAAAGACTGCGACGCGCATGGGAGGATGACCGTCATGCGCGGCGCCGTCGGCGGCTTCCATGCAGTTGCCGTACACCCAGGTGGAGTACTCGCAGCCGCTGGCGAAACTCCATCGACCCGACACGCGGTAGCCGCCGTCGACGGGCACTGCGGTGCCCGCGGGCCGGAACACGCCGGCGAGCGTGACCTCGGGCGTGGCGCCAACGATCCGATCAAAACTTGGGCGGGGCAGCCCGATCACGTCGAGCCAGCTTCCGGTGTAGATGCACGCTGTCCACGCCACGGAAGCGTCGGCCATGGCGAGCGCCTCAAGGACGCGCATGGCAGAGGGAAGGTCAGCGCCGACGCCACCGTGACTTGCGGGCAGCAGCATCCGGAAACAGCCAGCGACCGCTAGTTCGTCGAGCAGGTCGCCAGGCACATGACGCGCCGCTTCAACTTCTGGCGCCCTAGCCGCGACGGTGGCCGTGAGATTTTCAACGTCGCGACGGACGTCTTCGATTGTTCGAACCGCGCCAGCGAGGACCGTCATCGAACCAGCTCCTGGTCTGCGCGCACCATCGGCGCTTCTCCTGCGTGGCGGGTCCGCAGCGCGTCGTCCCACCCGCCGTTGCAATAGCTCACGATGCTGACGATTCTGCCGTCGCGTACCTCGCAGAGATCGAGGTGGCGGGCTGTCTCGGTCTTGTCGGCCACGTACGTTTCCTCGTGTTCCATCACGAAGCCAGTCGCAGTGGGAACAACTCTGAGCAACCGAGCAGTAATTGCGGCTCCATCGCTCTCGGCGCGCAATTGGGCGCGAAGCGCCGCCCGGCCTTGAATCTGGAATCGCCACTGCGGCGGGAACGAGTCGAGGAACACGTCTGGGGCGAACAGGTCGTCGGCCGCATCGAGAGTCTCGTAGCAGTCACAGAGGGCCCAGGCGAGGCGCTCGGCCTCTGCTCGGTCGGTGAGCGTCGCGGCATGGGTCGCGGGCATCTGGGTCTCCTTTTCTCAAGGGGCGGAGGGCGCCCAAGGAGGCACCGTAAGGAAGAGCCGGCCAGAGCGGATCGACTGCATCCGCCATCTTTCAGTCGCGCGCGTGGTGCGTTCTCGCCACGCGCAGGCGGTTTAGGTGAGCTTGTGCTCGTAGGCGTAGGCGGTCGCGGCGGCCCGCGACGACAGGTCCAGCTTCATAAAAATGTTTTGGAGATGTCGGCCCACGGTGTGTGGGCTGATTGTGAGAGCGTCCGCGATATCCCGGTTGGTCTTACCGGCGGCGACCAGCCGCAACACTTCCAACTCACGCGGGGTCAGGACCCCGGGCTGGTCCCACGCGGCGTCGGTAGTGAAACGATCGAGGCCTCTAATGTCAGGCGCAGCGCCGAGCAGAACGAACGTCGCGCGCGCATTGTCGAGAGCGAGGTGTGCCGATTCGCGATCGCCCAACGAGAGGCACGCTTCGGCGATTCGGACCTCGCTGCGCGCCGCCTCGTAGGGCAGGTCGATGTCGTGGAAGTTTCTGCAGGCGCGTCGAAGATGTGAAAGCGCCTCGCCAGCGTCGCCTTCGGCCAGCACAACGGTTCCGTGCGCATGATCAGCGATGGCACGAACCAGTCGAATCGCGCGGTTATCAGCGTGGCGTATCAGGTCGGCGCATGCGGCGGCTGCGCCGACCAAGTCCTTCGCCGCGACCAGTACTTCGACCGCCGCGCCCAGTATGACCGGCCGTTGCGGAGCGTCGTGGTCCTCCAGGAGCATCCGGCGGACAAGTGCTGAAGCGGCTTCTGTTTCACCTTGCGCGAGGCGTAGGAGCGCGAGGCCGGGCGCCGGGTCATGGCCACGCGCCGCCGCATCTCGATAAGCCTCGTCTGCGAGTTCGAACTCGCCGCGGAGTCGGTGGATCTCACCCTGCTGGTAGCGCGCCCGGCCGAATGCCGGGCTCGGTGGGGTTCCGAGCCGGCTGCTCGCTCGAGCCGCCTCGGCCGCGGCCTCGTCCCACGCACCTCTGGCCTGGAGCAGTTGCGCCCGATGCACGAGGCACTGGCCCCGGAACGGAACGAGGTCGGGCTGGGACGTACACCACGCGGTTAGGGCGTCGGTCCATTCCGAAGCGCGCTGCAGGTCGAACGCCGCCATGCACACGTCAATGGCGGCGCAGTAGACGACGCCGGCGGGTAGGGGCGAGCAATCCCCGCTACCGAGGGCGAGCATCGCTTCGTCGAGCCGCTGCAAACCCATGCGGATATCGCCTAACGCGACCTCCGCCTCACCGGCGCACATGAGTCCCCACGCCAGGAGCTCCTGGTCGCCGGTCCCCCGGGCGACGGCAACCATCTCGACACCCAATAGACGGGCGGCGTCGAAATCTTCCCTCAGCACAGCCAGAAGGTTGGCGGCAATCAAACCGAAGCCCCCGCCACGGCCCCCGGGCGGGGACTGAACAGCTAAATGCTCGACCCGAGCAAACCAACCACCGGCGCGAGTCAGCTCGCCGCGCAGGAACAAGATCATGCCCAGCCAGACTGCGCAGCGCGCTGCTTGCTCGGCGCTGCCGGCCTCCTCGTGCGCAGCATGGGCGAGGACCCACGCCTGCTCGCTCGCCGGCTCTTCACCAACGAGATACGCGGTAACGGCAAGCCGTTCCAAGTCGTCGGGCTCGAGCGTGGCCACGTCGAGTGCAACGAGTTCGGCATACGCCTCGCCCCACGCGCGACGCAGGAACGCCTCGCGAGCTCGTTCGACCTCGACCATGCCGATCAGTCTCTCTGATCGGGACGAAGGCGGCCGTCTAGCGGGGGTGTTTGATTACCGCTCAGCGGGTCTTCTCCAATCGGCCGCACTCGCGCGGCGCGCTTTGCAGGTGCCTAGGCACGTCGACGCGCAATCGCGAACGTTCTCGGCTCGAATCTGCCTGAAGGCTTCCGGAACTCCTGGTAAGTCTGACGTACGGGCCTGACCTGCGCTTCTAGAGCGCGCTCGGCGCGATTCGAACTCACAACCTTCTGATCCGTAGTCCTTTGGTCCCGAGCTACTGCGCTTCGAGGTCATCGAGCGCCGCGACGTTTAAGACCCGCGACCGGCCTCGCCCCGAGGCGACGTTCGAGTCCCGCGATGACCGTGTCGATGGCGAATTTGAACGAAGCGTCGAAGTCGGGACTGGTGAAATGAGAAGCCGCCTTGGCGAGCGTCGGCGTGCCCGTTGCCGGCAACAACAGATCAGTCTCCGTGGGTTGTTCCCGGTACCACGCTTCGTTGAGTGTTGCTCCAATAGTTAGCGAGGCAAGGGTGCGGTGCGCGTGGACCGAAGTCTCGGCATCGAAGCCAGCGTTGTGAAGCACCGCGAGCGACCACTCCGTCATCATGAGCCACGCGCCCGTCGCTCGCTGCGGCCGGCGATGGATGACCGGGATGGCGGCGGGGTGCCGGAGCAACGCTTTGCGGAATTCCGACGCCGTGAGGCGGAACAGGTCTTGCCATGTCGCCGTTTGCGCCGACGGAAACTGGACCTCGGAAAGGATCACCTCGAACATCGCTTCGAGCAGGTCCTCCTTGCCGTCGATATGGGAGTACAGCGACATCGGCTTGGTGCCGAGCGCGTCGGCAACGCTGCGGATCGTCAGCCCGTCTGGGCCGCGCTCGTCGAGCACTGCGAGAGCGGCGCGCAGGATGGTCTCCCGATTGAGCGTTCCCCGTGGCACGCGCGCTTGACCAGACTTGGGCACGGCTATAGCGTACTGCATACGGTATGGCGTACGACTCCAAGGAACTCGAACTCGTTCTCCGCGACCACGCGATCCAACACGGCGTGCCGGGCGCCGCCGCGGGCGTGCTGGTCGACGGCGAGATCATCACCGCGTGCTACGGCGTCACGAGCGTGGAGCATCCACTCGACGTGACCCCGAGCACGCTGTTCCAGGCCTGTTCGATCACGAAGACGTTCACCTCCGCTGCGGTGATGCTGCTCGTCGGGGAGGGACGCGTCGGCCTCGACGACGCGGTCTCGAAGCACCTCCCAGATCTCGGCGAGCGCATCGGGATCGACCTGGATGAGGTGACGGTGGAGCACCTACTTAGCCATCGCGCGGGCTTCGACGGCGACCGGCTCATGACGGCGCGGGCCTCCACGCTCGACGCACTCCGCGGCGCCCGGGTTCTGTTCGCTCCGGGCGAAGGTTTCTCGTACAACAACGCGGCCTTCTCCATCGCCGGAGAACTCATCACCGCGATCGCGGGTCAGCCGTACGAGTCGTTCGTACGCGACCGTCTCCTGCGTCCGCTCGGCATGGACACGGCGTGCTTCACCGCCGACGAGGCAATTACGCAGCGAGTTGCGATTCCGCACGCCGTACTCGGTGGCAACCAATTCGTCGTCCGCGGCCTCGGCCCCCATCCCGGGTGGCATTTCGCGCCGAGCGACGCGCCGGCCGGCGGGCTGCTCGCCTCGCTCGAGCACCTCTTGGCGTGGGGTCGCTTCCAGCTGACGGGCGAGGCGCGCGACGGAAAGGTGCTACTGAACCAGGAGAGCCTCAAGCGAATGCACACGCCGGTCGTATCCGTCGACCAGACGATGGACATCGCCCTCGACTGGTTCGTGAGCGAGACCGACGGCGTTACCGCCATTAGTCACCTCGGGAACACGATCGGCTACGACACCGACATCGTCGTCATTCCCGAGCGAGGCGTCGGTGTTGTGTGTCTGACGCACGCGACGAACGGGGCAGCCGTGAACCAAGGCGTTCGCCGGTGGGCGTTGCAGCGCTTCGCCGGGATCGACGAACGCGACCCCGCGCCCGACCCATCCCTGGCGGTGGAGACATCGCGGTTCACGGGCAACTATCTCCACGGCTTCGCCAACCTCAAGCTCGCGGCGGGTGAAGCCGAGGGAACGGTCGTACTGACTCACTCGCCGCGCAACGACCTCGCGTGGACGATTCCGATCGAACTTCCACCGGTCACTTTCGGCTTCTTCGCCGAAGACCAAGCGGTCAGCCTCGACTTTCAGGGGCCGGCAATGGTGGTGAAGTTCGGCTTCGGCCAGGACGGGCGAGCCGAGTGGCTGCTCGCCGCGTTGCGGCGGTCACCCCGTATTGACTGATCGTCGCGTCCGCCGCGGCACCGTCATTAGATCTCGTCTTAGTAGGTGGAGTCAGGCGAACATGAACGCCGTCTTTGAGACGATCGGGCATCGCAGTGAATCCGATGCTCAGGTGAAGCGCGCTCGGCGAGATTCGAACTCACAACCTTCTGATCCGTAGGCAGGACAACGCCTTGGCTGCCGTCGGACAGGGTCGGTTGTTGTAGGTCGCCCGGCCAACGACGCGGATGGGAAACGGCCTCCGGCGGCTGCTGTCGGTCGTCCGATGATGGCGTTGGCGATGGCGACGTTTTGTCGGTCAACATCTCGGAGGGCCGGAACGTGCAAGCTGCGTGCTCAACGGATGTGTTCGTGCCAAGCGCCCCGCGCCGGTTCGTCGGGAAAAGTCGTGGAACGTTGGTCGGGTGACGCCATGGTTGTGCAGGCGACGTCACCATGCAACGCAGAGAACGAGTCGGCGACGATCACCACCGCGTCCCCGGCGACACACCGAACTCGCCTGCAACCCGCTTCACCGGGCGCTTCTCGACACGAACTCGCTGACACATCAGGCTTCGCTGCCGCGGCAGCAGCCGGGCGTTACCGTGAATCTTCATCGGGACTCCTTGGGATTGGTGGCTTCAGCACCTCCAATCCTCAAGGGGTCCCGTGTGACAAACGTGGATGGGATCTACAGCTAGCTAGCGCGGCCTTCCAACAAGCCAACAAACTTCTTGGAAGAAATCAGCGGCGTCGTTCGTCTGAATGAGGTGCGGCAAGCCCCGGTGTTTGAATGACAGTCGTGACAGCGGCCCGCGGTGGTGACGCGGCGCTCGTGCAGCGCATCCTCGACGGTGACCGCGAGGCGTTCACTGACCTATTGCGCCACCACGACGCGAAGTTGCGCTCCCTCGCCTACAAGTTGCTGGGCGGCGACCACCACCTCATGGAGGACGCGCTCCAAAATGCCTACCTCAAGGCGTATCGCTCCCTGTCATCGTTTCGCGACGACGCCCAGCTCGGCACCTGGCTTTACCGCATCGTGCACAACGAGTGCGTCGACGAACTGCGCCGCACAGCGCGCGTGACACCGTTCGATCCGGCAACACGACTCGACATGGCCTCGCCCGACGCCGGGCCCGAACAACGCGTCGCTGATGCCGACGCCGTCTTACGCGCGCTGGCGCGATTGCCGGACGAGCAACGCAGCACGGTCGTCCTCGTCGACGGCGAGGGTTTCGACACCGCGGCGGCGGCCGCCATCCTGGGCGTCGCGCCGGGCACCGTCGCGTCGAGGTTGTCGCGAGCGCGAGCCGCGCTCCGCTCGTACTTGGAAGGTGGATTGCATGACTGATCGCGATCGCGTCATCGAACGCGCGCTGGGGCGGATCCGGACTCCGGAGCACGACACCGGATTCTGGGAGTCCTTGGAGGAAGCGCTCGACGAGGAGGACGGTGTGGACACAACCAAGCGCAGCCGCACGCGGGTGGGGCCGCTCTTCCTGGCGGCCGCCGCGGTCGTCGCGGTCGTGGCGGCCGCGCTGGCGGTTGTCGCGCGTGACGATTCCGGTGCGCGTCAACAAGTGCGCGCCGACGAGCCCGGCGTAAGCACGACCGCGCCCACCGTCTCGGGGACACCGGATGAAGCCGTCCTCGCGTGGCTGGAAGCGATCGGGAGCGGTGACTTCGACGCGGCCGCCGCGCTCGTGGGGCCGCGCAGTCGCGCCTACGTCGAGGCTCTGGGCGGAAACGTCGAGGGCATGGTGCGCGAGTCGCAGGAGGGGTACGGCGCGTGGCCCGACTCGCCGGACATGAGCACGACCGAGGTCGACCTCGGTGACATCGACGGTGCCCCGGCGACCATCGTTGTGGTGTCCGGTACGTGGACGGGCGAGGGCGACACGGAGTTTCGGCACGACGCGATCCCCGCGGTACGCCACGCAGACGGCTGGCTCGTCGAGCCATGGGCGTTCAGCTCCGACACCGGAGGACGACTCTCCATCACGTCGCCGACACCCTTGTCATCCCAGCGCGGACTCGGCCCACTCGCACCCGACGATGTGATTTCGGCGCTGGCCGCAGGCAGCGGCGACTTCTACTTCTCGCTCAACGACGGCGAGGTCACCCGCGTCGCGGGCGAGAAGGCGGGCGCCGGGGTCAAGGGCACGTGGGATCCCCCGGGCGACATGCCGAGCCAAACGCACCTCGTGGTGATCGCGTACGCCAACGGCGACACGCTTACGGCATTCGCTGGCACGTTCCGCGTCGATTGAGCGTGGGAGGTTGCGTAGCCTCGAGCTCAGATGGAAGACGAGGCGGAGGCCCAACGCGCGGTAGCGATCCTCGAGGAGGCCGAAACCGCCGCGGCGGCGCACCGCTTCGCCGATGCCATCGCATTGGCCCGGTCGGCTGCGACGATCTTCTTCGACGTCGACGGGAGCGACTCGCCCGACGGCGCGAACGCGCTCATGACCGCCGGTGGCGCGCACCTCGCCCGCAGCTCGGATGGCGATCTGAGCGAAGCCGCCGACCTGTACGCGCGGGCGGCCGACACCTTGGCGTGCCACGCCAGTGACGAGGGTGGCCCTTTGGACGTGTTGTTGCTCCGCGCCCGACGCGGCGTCGGCACCGTCGCGCGCACGCGGGGCCAGTACGCCGACGCCGCCACGGCGCTCGCCGCTGCTCTCGAACACGCGGAGGCCGCGTTCGGTCCCGAAAGCGCCGAGGCCGGTTACGTCTGTAACGACCTGGGTGTGCTGGGCAAGTTCACGGCCGCCTTTGACGACGCGGCGCGCTGGTACGCCCGCGCTCTCGCGATCGCCGAGCAAACGGCCGGGCCGCGATCGGACGCGGTCGCGACGCTGCATCACAACCTCGCCGGTCTTGCGCACAGCCGCCGGCGCGCAGAGGACGGACTGACGTCGGGACGGCTCTCGGTTGAGATCCGGCGCGAGCTTCTGGGTGACGACCACGTCGACGTCGCCGCCGACCGCGCCAACCTCGGCGGCCTACTGATGGACGTCGGGGCGATCGACGAGGCCGAAGAATGCTTCGACGCGGCCCGCCGCACCTACGAGCAGTTGTTCGGTCCCGACCATCTCGAGGTCGCGATCGCGTGGAACAACCTGGCCGCGGTCGCCGAAGCTCGCGGTGACCGGGGACGAGCAATCGAGTTCTACCGGCGCGCGTTGGAACTCAAGACGGCCGCCTTGGGCGAGCGGCACCCGAGCACCTTGGTGACCGCGGTAAACCTCGGTTACGCGGTCGCTGACGCCGTCGAAGCGCGGACACTGTTCCAACGAGCGATCGACGGACTAAGCGGCGTGGTCGGGCCGGACGACCGCACGCTGGCCGCTGCCCGCCAAGGCTTGGCCGATCGCGCTACGTAGCCGTCTAGTCCTGCGCGATCACAAGCACCGCTGGCGCGGCGTCGCCCAGCACGCGCAGCGCTGTCCGCGCCGTGGCCGGATCGAGCGCACCCAGGCTCTCGTCGAGCACGAGGAGTTCCCCACCCTGGAGCACAGCGCGCGCCACGTTCAGCAGGTGCGTCTCGCCGTGCGAGAGTTGCCACCCCGTC
Source organism: uncultured Actinomycetes bacterium (assembly GCA_963722185.1). Classification (GTDB taxonomy): domain Bacteria; phylum Actinomycetota; class Acidimicrobiia; order Acidimicrobiales; family JACCXE01; genus JACCXE01. The sequence goes on from CAVRKD010000002.1 coordinate 447,095, forward strand.
TCACCCATGATCTGTCCCAGGCCGCTCGGCATTCGCGAAATCACCCGATCGAGACCGAGCGCGACGCACACGCGCTCCGCCGCCGCGAGATCGTCGGGCCCGTAGGGCCACCTACGACCCATGAGCAGGTTGAACGCCAGTGGTGCCAGCAAGACGTGGTTCTCGTGGAATTGCGCGGCCAGCACGACGTCACCGTCGCGTTTGACCGTGCCGCGGTCGGGTGCCCGGATACCGGCCAATACCGCGGCGAGTGTGGACTTCCCGGCGCCGGACGGACCCCGCAGGACGACGCGGTCGCGCCTGCCAATCGTGACCGACACCTCGTCGAGGATCGGATCGGATCGTTCCGGGTGTCGCAGCACCAGCCCTCGCGCCTCGATGGCATTGTCGAGCCCGGCATGTGCGGCTGGGGCGGAAGGAAGCGGTGCGGCGGCGCGCGACAGCGGCGCGCACGCGTCATACGCCGCGATCGCGCCGGCGAGATCGGCGCTGCCCCGGCCCAAGCGTTCGAGCCCCGTCGCCGCGAGCAGTACGCCGCCGAGGCTCGTAGCGAACGCGACGCGGTCGTCCGGTCCGATCAGGGCAAGTGTCGTCGCGGCCGCGGTCAGCCAGCCCGGCGCTAGTCCCGCCAGGAGGGCGACGTTCAATCGGTCAACGCGACGTGACGCGCGACGGGCGGCTTCGACGCTCTCGCTCTCGCCGGTCGCCCACTGGTCGGGAGGCTGTTGCACGATGCGCGTCCGCTGCCCGAGCAGCTTCTCCACGAGATCGAGCGATACGGCGAGCCGGGACACCGCCCAACTACGCCGTCGCTGCGCCAGCGCGCGCATGGCGAACAGCGCGAGGCCCGTCCATACCAAGAGCGCGGCAACCGCGGCGGGCGCCGCGACACCGCGACTCAAGACCACCGCGGCGGCCGCCAACTCCACGGCGGCCACGAGGGCACCGAGCGCGCCACTCACGGCCTGGTCTTCGACGGCTTCGGCCTCGACGATCCGACCCATCACGCGTCCGACACCCTCTTCCCGCGCTTGATCCGGCGGAAGAGAGAGCGCGCCGCGTAAGAGCCGCCGTTTGAGGATCCGCCCCGCGTCGACGGCAACTCGCTGGCCAAGACTCAGCACGGCGGCGCGGGCGGGGACGGCAGCCGCCAAGGCGGATCCGAACACGACGATCGTCCATCCGGTCACGGAACCATCGAGCGAGTCGCGACCCAGGACGGCGAAGGCGACGACATAGGCGAGGATCTCGACGACGTGTGCGAGCACGAAGCCGACGAGACGGAACGGAATCCCCGCCCACCGCGCCGCCGTTGGCAGCGCGACCGCCGGGTCGGGCCGTACGCGCCATACCCCGGGCACAGGCTGTTCCGCGGCTTCGGCCGCGCCCAGCGCGGCGCTGGCGCGCGGGTCTAGGCCGGCCGTCGCGGGCAGCGACGGTGTGGGCCCGGCGGCCTTGTCAACGAGGCTCGCCGCGTCGATCCGTCCCCGCGTCACCGACGTGGCGCCGCCATCGCGGTGACACACGACGACGCGTCGAGCGTGACTGACCGTGTCGGCGATCCTGGCGCGCGTTGTCATCAGTTGCTCGACGCGCAACCCGAGCGCGGTGGCAGCCGCGGGCAGGTCGGCGCCCGCCGGAACATCGGCGTGAACCCGCCACCATCGAGGCACCGTGGCGCGCAGCGCCTCGATCTGCAGAGCGGTCGCCGCGGCCCGGGGCGGAGGCGGCGCGCCCAGCCCGCCCTGTACGGCATCGTCCTCGGCAACGTGCGACGGCTCCGTCCCACCGATCCGTCCGTCCGCGATGTGGAGGCGGCGCCAGCCGGGTCCGTTCAGTACCGCGAGTCGCTCATGGTCGGCGGCGAGAAGCGCGGCGAACCGCGACTCTGGCGCCGCCGCCAATTCCTTCGGGTCGCCGTCCTCGACGATCCGACCTTCGGCGACGACGAGGACGCGCGAAAACTCGAGTGCGTCGATGACGTCGTGGGTGACGTGCAGGAGCGTTGCGCCGGCCCAGCGAGCGCGACACCGAGCAAGCATGCGCGTCCGCTGCTCCCGCGGCATGCCGCGGAACGCCTCGTCCAAGACCGCCAACCTCACGCCAGGCCGCGCCATGGCTCGCGCCACTCGCACACGTTGACCTTCGCCGCCGGACAACCGCCGTCCGGCGTCGCCGAGCGACGAGTTCCAACCGTCTTCCAGGCTCGCGAGAACCGAGGCGAGGTCGGCGTCGGCCGCGACGTCATCGTTGGCCTCCGCAACTGTGCTCGTTCCGTACGCGACGTTGGCCGCCAGCGAACTCCGCCACAGCGCGACTTCGGGTGCGATCCAGGCGGCGTGGGCGCGCAACGCTGCGCGCGTCGCGTGGTCGAGCGGCTCACCGTCGATCCGCACGGTTCCGGCCGCAGGACGCGCCCACCCGAGCAGCAAGCCGAGCAGCGTGGTCTTGCCCGCGCCGGAGGGCCCGACCACGGCGACATGCTCGTTCGCGGTCACCGCCAGCGTGCAGTCCTCGAGGATCATGTGGCCGGCCGCCTCGACGGCGACAGCCTCGATGTCGATCGCCACACCGCGCGCTCGAGTGGGAGGCGTCGGTAGATCGCGTGGGTCGGGACCGTCGAGCGGCGCGGCCAGCGGTTCGAGGAACCGCATCGTCACTGCGCGTTGCAGAGGCCACGTCCGTACCGACGCAGCCAGCGTCTGGCCCAGCGTGGCCAGGCGTTGCGCCCAGAACGCCACGAGAAGGAGTTCAGGGCCGCTGGCGCCGGATGCGTCCGCGCCGGCGACGAGCCCGACGGCGAAGATGACGCCGATTCCCGCCTGGACCGCCTCCACGGTGACGGCCAGGCGACGGGCTGTGCCCGCGGCCGCAGACCACTCCTCGAGGAGCGACTCGTTGTCGTGTTCGAGGGCGGGTTCGGCGCGGTGGGCGCGCAACGGCATTCGGCCGGCGACGGCGTCGAGCCACGAGCGGGCCAGGGCTCCACCGTGGGTACGGACCCGGAGATCGCGCTCTTGTTGCCACGGCGCTGCCAGTAGCGGAACGCCAACGGCCGCCACGGTCGCGCCGAACGCGAGCAACGCGAGCGACGGGCGGATCACGACGAGCGCAGCCGCAACCGCGACGAGTTCGGCGGCGGTGCGCGCCGTGTTGATCGCCAGCGGCGGTAGATCGTGGACCGTGTGGATACGGTGCGCCCGCTCGGCCGAGTCGCTGGTTGGACGCGAACGGAAGTAGTGGTCGGGCAGCCTCGGCACGCGGTCGAAAAGGGCGCGCCTGAAGGACGCCTCGATCCGCCGACCAGCGGCGAGCGCCAGAGTCGCGGCGCCGACCTCAAGCGCCAGCATCACGGCCGCTACCGCGGCGAACGGCGCCACCGAGGCGCCGTCGAGCGCCCGACGCGCATACACACCGGCCAGCGGTCCCGCCACGCCGAGCGCGACAGCGACGGCGGCCGCGAGGAGCAGCCGACGTCGCCCACCTGCCAGAGCCGCGATCTCTCGCACCGGCGACTGCTTGATCTCCGCCGCCGCGTCTCGCAGCACCTCGGGCAGAGCGGCGCCATCGCCTCTCTCCTCCGACGACAATTCGCCCGCCACGGTGAGCAGCACGGCGCCGCGCAGGTGCACGATCGGCCCGTCGGCGTCCTCCCCCGCAGGTCGAGCGAACCAGCAGCCGGCGGGAAGGGCGGCCGGATCCGCGCGGGCCGCGTCGGCGAACGTGTCGACGACGGTGTGATCAGCGCCGGCCCGCGCCGCGGCCCGAATGGCGGCGTCGAGGGCGTACACCGATTCCGGTCCCGCGGCGCTCGCCGCCGCCACGCGGGCGCGGGCGTCGGGATCCGGCATTCCCAGCGCGTCGAGGCGCGCCGCCAACAGCGTGGCAAACGACTCGGATCGGGCCAACCCCTCGACCGCGTCGGCGGGCACGTCCATCTCGTGGATGATCAGGTCGGCACGGAATTTTCGGACCGTGGTCCAACGCCGCCCGACGGCGGGATCCATGAGTTGCACCCAGGCGCGCACACGTCGCCACGCGACCACGAAGTGGAAGAGGCCTTCGGGCGTACGAACCAGTGCGATCGCCGGTAACTCGTCGACGCCGACATGGTCCGGCGGCACCAGCACCTGGTTGGCGTCGAGACCAAGGGCACGGGCGATGTCCTCGAGCGCATCGATGGAAGTGCCGTCGACGTCGGTTTGGCACGCCTCGCGCAAACGGGAGTAGCCGGCAGGCACCTCGAAGCCAGCCGCCAGCGCGGCGAGCGCCGCCGGACCGCAGTCCATCCCAGAGGTCTGAATCACCTCGGGGACGAAAAACCGTCGCGCCGCCATGAACGTCACTCTCCCACGACGCGAGAACGCCGGGACTCGATCATGAGTCCCGGCGTTCTGGGTCTGTTAACGGCTTGCGACGGCGTCGACGCTGACGCCGGCCTCGCTGTGATTGAGGAGGACACCGCTGCCACTCGCCGGGCCACCCTTGGCGTTGGTGCGAACCCGCACACCAGCCTCACTGTGATTGAGCTTGAAGGTTCCCCCAGCCTTGGCGCTCGTACGCACCTTCACACCGGCCTCGCTGTGGTTCAACATGATGCCGCTGCCGCTCGCCGGACCGCCCTTGGCGTTGGTGCGGACCTTCACGCCCGCCTCGGAGTGCTGAAAGACGAGGCCTGGGCCGCCGGCCTTGGAACTGGTGCGGACCTTCACGCCGGCCTCGCTGTGGTTGAACTTGATCCCGCCGCCACTTCCGGGGCCGCCCTTGGCGTTGGTGCGAACCTTCACGCCCGCCTCGCTGTGGTTGAGCAGGACGCCCCCCGCTCGCCGGGCCGCCCTTGACGTTGGTGCGAACCTTCACGCCCGCCTCGGAGTGCTGGAAGATGACGCCCGGGCCGCCGGCCTTGGCGCTCGTACGCACCTTCACACCGGCCTCGCTGTGGTTGAACATGATCCCGCCGCCCGCCGCGGGGCCGCCCTTGGCGTTGGTGCGAACCCTCACGCCCGCCTCGCTGTGGTTGAGCAGGACGCCCTTCCCGCTCACCGGGCCGCCCTTGACGTTGGTGCGAACCTTCACACCTGCCTCGGAGTGCTGGAAGATGACGCCCGGGCCGCCGGCCTTGGCGCTCGTACGCACCTTCACACCGGCCTCGCTGTGGTTGAACATGATCCCGCCGCCCGCCACGGGGCCGCCCTTGGCGTTGGTGCGAACCTTGACGCCGGTGTCGAACAGCAGGCCCGCGGCCTCGAACAACTCGGCTGCCTTGGTCTCGGCGCTGACTTCACTGTTGGAAACGTTGGACTTGCACATCGGAATGTCCTTTCGGGCCTCAGGCACTTCCGGAGGCTGCGAACTCATGAACGCATCGTGCGGAATCGCGGCGTCGAAGTCCTCAGGGTCCGACCCTGAACTTTCGGGGTCGGCCAACCCCGAACGCTCAGATCGGCGAAAGCCCTGGTCAGAGGCCGTCTACGCTTTGCGCGGTGGCACCGGAAACTGCGGAGCGCGACCCCGAACTGCTCGAGCGTGACGCCGAACAGGCCTCGGTCGCCGCCCTGCTCGACCGGGCGGTGCAGGGTGCAGGGGGTCTCGTGGTGTTCGAGGGCCCCGCCGGAATCGGCAAGACCCGCCTCCTCACCCGCGCGCAATCGGCCGCGGCGGACCGCAACATGCTCGTCGGCCGGGCCCGTGGAGGGAGCCTCGAACAGGATTTCGCGTTCGGCGCCGTCCGCCAGCTGTTCGAGCCGCTCGTCGCCCGCGCCGACGACCCATCCTCGCTGTTCGCCGGTGCCGCCAAGGCAGCAGCGCCGATTCTGGGTTTCGGCGACGCCACCGCTCCAGCAGTCAGCGAACCGGGTGTCGTACTCCACGGCCTCTACTGGCTGACCGTCGCGTTGGCCGAGTCGGGGCCCGTCGCCTTGATCTGCGACGACGCCCACTGGTTCGACGGCCCTTCGCTCCGATTCGTTTCCTACCTTGCCAACCGCGTCGCCGAACTCCCGGTCGCAATCGTGCTGGGAACGCGCCCGCCTGAGCCCGGACCCGAGGGTGAACTGCTGGCGCGGGTCATCGCTGACCAGGGAACCACGCTCCTCGTGCCGGCTCCGTTGAGCGACACTGCGGTCGCGGCGTTGGTCAGAACATCGCTCGACACTTCCGCGGACGCGGCGTTCTGCCACGCGGTCGCCGAGGCGAGCCGCGGCAACCCGTTCCTTATCGGCGAACTCGTTCGGGCCGCGCGCGCGGGTGGCATCACGCCCGACGCGGCCAGCGCGCCGGGGCTAACCGAATTGAGCGCGGGCTCCGCAGTCCTTGGGCGGCTGGGACGTCTGCCGGACGACGCGTTAGAGCTGGCGCGTTCGGTCGCCGTGCTCGGCGGCGATGCCGACCTCCGTCACGCCGCGTCGCTGGCCGGCCTCGACCTCGACCAAGCGGGGGCCGCGGCCGACACGCTGCTGCGGGCCGACGTCCTCGGCGCTGACCGACCGCTGGCGTTCGTGCACCCTCTGGTGGCGACCGCCGTGTACAACGATCTGCTGCCGGGAGACCGCTCGGCGCGTCACCGACGTGCCGCCAAGCTGCTTCTCGACGAGTCCGCACCCGCTGACCGGATCGCTACCCATCTGCTGGTAACCGAACCGGCTGGCGACCCCGAAGTCGTGGAACTGCTCGCAAGCGCCGCGCGCTCTGCCATCAGCCAAGGTGCAGCCGAAGTCGCGATCGCGTACTTGCGCCGCGCCCTGGCAGAACCACCTTCGCCTGACGCCCGACTCGGCGTCCTCCTCGAGCTCGGAGCCGCGGAGGCCTCGGTCACCGATCCCGCCGCCATGCCGCATCTGGCCGAGGCCATCGCCGCCATCGAGGACCCGGCTACACGGATCATGCTGGCGATGGCGAACGGCGTGGGGTTCGCGCTTGACCATCGCCCGGAGGAAGCCATCGCGGCGTTCGACGAGTTGGAAGCGGACGTAGCGCGGGACCCCGATCTCTCGCTCCAGCTGCTGGCGGGTTCTGTACTGGTCGGCATGACCGGCCCGGACGCAACTCCGCTTGTGGCCGAGCGAATCGCGCGCTTCTGCGACGCGGTGGACGCGACAACCGAAGCGGCGCCAAGTGTCCTCGGCGTGCGTTCTTTCGTCGGCGCGTTCCGGAACGAACCATCGGCCGAGATGGCCGACATGGCAGCGCGGGCGCTGGCGGCGCTATCGCGTGACGATCCCACGCTGCCCGTCTGGTTCCACCTTCCGTTGGTCGCGCTGGTTATGGGCGACCGCGACCGCGACGCCGCCGCGATCGTCGAGGAAGGGCTTTCGATCGCGCGGCGGCTCGCGGCGCCGGCCCATCTCGGGGTCACGCTGTTCATGCGGGCATGGATCGCGCTGCGCGCCGGCGAACTCGACGACGCCGAAGCAGACGCGCGTGCCGCCCTGGAAGTTCTCAAGCTCCACGACGTCCAGTTCGTCATGCCCGGTCCGCTCGCCATCCTCGTGGACGTTCTCCGGGAACGAGACGACATCGCCGGCGCCGATGCTCTGCTACATGAGTGGGGCTACGACTCCGGAGACGGAGACTCGCTGTTCCATCTGTTCCTCTTGAACGCGCGCGCGCATCTCCGCAGCGCCCAAGAGCGGTACGACGATGCCAAGGCTGATCTCGAGCGTGGCTTGGCGCGGACGCTGGCAAACGGGTGCACCTCCCCCGGCTTCATTCCGTGGCACGCCAACCTCGCGATGGCGGATGTCATCGCTCGGCGCCCCACCGCCAAGAGCAAGGCGTATGCCGCTACGGCCCTCGAATCGGCTGAGTCGTTCGGGGCGCAGCGCGCCCTCGCGGAAGGTCTGCGGGCGGTCGCGTGGACAGACGCCGATGCCGGCGTTGCGTTGGCGGACAAGGCGGCGCAGCTCTTCGCTGACGTGGGGGACAAGCTCGAGGAAGCTCGCACGATCATCGGCGTCGAGGTAAGCCGCATCGGACAAATTCCGATCACCGAGTCCAGAACCATCCTCACCCGGGCTTTTGGCCTGGCCGAGCAGGCGGGCAGCGCTCGGCTAACGACGCTGATTCGCAAGTATCTGAGTGAGATCGGCGCCGAGCCGGGAAGGCGCGCTGCGACGGGTCTCGCCTCCCTCACTCCGAGCGAACGGCGGGTGGCGGCGTTGGCGGCAACCGGTTTGACGAACAAAGACGTGGCGCAGGAGCTCTTTGTGACGGTGAAGACGGTCGAGACGCATCTCGCTCACACGTATCAGAAGCTCGGCATTACCTCACGAGGCGAGTTGGGCAGCGCACTCTCCGACCGCAACTGACGTTTCGCTTTGCAGTGGCGATTCTATGGAGCGCGCTCGGCGAGATTCGAAATCACAACGGACCTGCTCTCCTAGCGATGCACCGCCGTTTCGCGGGCCACCAACGCGGTGGCATCGACCGGATCGGCGCTGAAGTCCCCGTGCGTCTCCGAGGCTTGACCATGCCACTTTCCGGGCTGAGCGACGTCCCACGCGACGGTGCTCTTGGGCACGGGTGTGTTCGACGCTGTCGCTGCGGCCCGTGTGGCCATGTACCCGTCGCGGGCGTGGCGTTGCGCACTCACATAGTCGTGTGTGTGCAATGCCGCCTGCGCCCGGGTGAACGCGGCGTCGGCCCGAACCAGGTCGGCGGTACCGGCGCCTGCGTTGCGAGAAGAGAGAACGTCGGCCGCGATCATGTTGGCGCCCCGTAGGAAGCGAGCGGCTTGCCAGCGGTTGAAATTGTCTTTGTCGAACTGGCTGAAGTCGTTAGTGAGGTTCAGGTACGACATCACCGAATTGACCTCGTCGCCGACCCACAAGAAGTTGAGCCAGTGGGGGCCGAAGTTGCCTTCGTACCAGTTGCCTTCCCATCCGTCGTGGGGATGCGGCACACCCACCAGGTGACCGTACTCATGCAGCAGCGTGCTGGTACTGCCCCAACCGAACTCCAGCGTCCAGCTGCGCGGCAGCGAGTAGGCGGCCACGCCTGTCCCGTCGGTGAAGTTGTCAGTTGACGCGCCGATCCAGTTGCCGTCGATCTCGGTCGCTTGCACGAAGGCGGGCAGTTCGAACTCGGCGGAGCCGTCGCGCCATTGCGGCTGGCTCTTCTCGGCGCTGAAGAAGAGGTTGGCCAGGTCGATGTCGTAGACACTCGGGTCGGCTTCGGGACGGCACAGACGATCGGCGGCGGCATCGCGCAGGCACTTGGTCTGGAAGCCGGTAAGGGGCCGATGGTCAACGTCGATGCGCGGGCTGTAACCCAGCAGCTCCGACATCTCCTGGCGCAGGAGCGACTCGGTGAGGACGGATCGACCGATGGCGTTCTGCACGGTTACGTCGAGCTCGGGCTCAACCGCGACGTGCGCGTCAGGTCCGTAGCCGTAGAGGGGCGAAGCTGCGAACATCGAGTTGACCGCAACGAAGCGGGTAAGCAGCCCGAGCATGTCGGGAATCGGCGCGCGCTCGGCCACGCTCGGGTTGCCGTTGAGGTAGTCCCAAATCGGAGCGAAGAACAGATCTTCGTTGGGGTCGGGCAGGTCGATGCGTTGCAGCGGGTCGTCGAGGAACCATCCGCTTGTACGCCAGTCGGGGCCAGCCGACAGGTCGTGGAACCAGGTGCGGCTGGGTCGGCCCGATCCCTGCGTGTCGGTGCCGCTCGTGCCGCCCCACGCCATCAACCGTGAGTTCCAGAACCGGGTGCCCCAGTCGACGCCCTGCTCCGACTGCGGATCGCCACTGACTGTGTACTCGTGGAAGCGGAAGTCGGGCCGGCCCCACCAGTTGACGAACACGACCGTGTTGCGGTTCGGGTCGACACCCGGAGCCGGGTTCGCGTTCAGCCATTGCTCGACCTTGGCGCCGTCGATCACGAGGTTGTCGACGATGGTCTCCGAACGGGTCTTCTGCTGGTTGTAGAGACTCTGGAAGTAGCTGATGCCCACGCGGTTGAGGACGACTTCGTCGACGCCGATCTGGGTGAGGTATCCGAAGAAGGCGTTTTCGTACGCGGAGTCGGCGTAGGTGACCGAGTAGTCGAGGTCGTAGGCCAGTCCCATGAACTCGGCCTTGCCGGAGCGTTCGGACCGGCGCCGGTCCACGGGCTCGACCGAATCGGCGAGGTACTCGCGCAAGTACGTCTCGGGGACGAGGTCGGGCTCGTAGCCGACCAGCACGATCTGGACCGGCAGCGTCTCGGTGAGCTTGGCGGGCTGGCCGGGCTGGAGCGTGGTGAACGAGGGCGCCGGCGGTGCCGCTTCGGCCGCGATGGGCGCGCCTCCGAGCAAGCAGAGAACCACCGATCCGAGGGCGAGCCGTCGCAGCATGCCCTTACAATGCGCTCGCGGCACACCGACCTCAATCGGGCATCCGTCACATTCCGTCGGCTCGCTTCGTGGGGCAAA
>CAVRKD010000003.1:0-469306 GCA_963722185.1 uncultured Actinomycetes bacterium
GCGCTTTCCGCTTTCATGCGCGCGGTCCACCTTCGGCGGATTCAATTAGCCGGGATCCGACGCCGAACACCTGGCGATGAAGTCGATCGGCGAACTAGCTAAGGAGCGGCAGATGGCGCGGAACTACATATCGGTGGCATGTAATGGGGAGTGGCTAGTTGACTTCAACGTCGGCAGCGTCCCTGTGATCGCGTTCGTTATGTCGGATGACGAGATACTCCACGCTTGGGCGCTCGATACGGACGGTCTGCCGAAATTGTTCTCGCTTGATGGCCGCTCTGAAGCCACGGCGCTTTGCCAGATCGAGACTTCGTAGCGGTTCGCGGAAGCGCAGCTGACGCTGGAGTGTTACGGGAACCGTGACGCTTCCGGGTGGTCGCTGGCAAAGACGCGGACGCTGCGCCAAGCTTGAGTCCGGGGGTGGTCCAAATGACAACGAAGCAACTCGCCCTACGTAAACCAGATGTTTGCTGTGTGTGCAGCTTGCAACTCGACGCCGGGATGCGGGCGACGTGGGATTCGGCTCGTCGGACTGTTACGTGCCTCGCCTGCTCTGGCGCCGAGGTCAACGCGGAAACCTCGGATGCGCCCGTCGAGATCGAGATCGAGGTTGATATTGGAGTGGCCGGCGCATCGGCTCGGGCGAAGGGACAAGCGCTGCGCGAGGCCCAACTAGCTCGCCGTCAGGCCCTCAAGGAACAACGTCCCATCGTCGGACGCATCGCGATCGCCGTCGCTGGCCAACCGACCGAAGGTGAGTCGTGGCTCAAGGGGGCGGTCGGGGAGGAGCTGTTTGGCGCGGCCCTGGAAGCCATGCGGGACGAGGGAGTTCTGCCGCTGCATGACCGCCGTATCCCTCGCTCGAAGGCGAACATCGACCACCTGGCGGTCACCCCTAACGGTATCTGGGTGATCGACCCGAAGCGCTACGACGGCAAGGTCGAAGTCGTAAACAAGGGCGGCTGGTTCCGGAGCGACATTCGACTCTTCGTAAAGGGGCGGGACCGCACCAAGCTGATCCATGGAGTTCACCGGCAGAGGGCGCATGTGAAGGCGGCGCTCGTCGGTACGGAGTTCGAAGACGCTCCGGTATGCGGTGCACTCTGCTTTGTTGACTCGGAATGGCCGTGGTTTGCCAAGCCGAAGATCGTGGACGGAGTCGTTATTTCGTGGGGCAAGGCGTTGCGGCCGATGCTTACTGCCGAGGGCGAGTTCGACGCGGACACGCGCAGCACCATTCATCGCCTCCTCGCCCAGGCCTTGCCGCCGAAATAGCCAAACGTCATCCAAGGCGAACCGGGCGACGGGTTCTGCGTGGTCTCACCTCGGTTCGGTGGAGGCAGGTCTAACCGGGATGCTCAGGCGACGGATTGTCCGCCGGGAGGTTGCGCGTGTTCGTGCAGGCCGGGAACGTCGAACAGCCAAGGAACGCGCCGAACTTGCCCTTGCGCCTGACCATTGTCCCGCGTCCGCAGCTGCATACTTCGACGAGCACGCCCTCTGCATCGGTGACGGTGACGAGGCCGTCCGCGATGAGCTCGACCACGAACGGCGACATCCGTTGCGGCGGGCTGATGAGCGTGACTTGTCGTCGCGCCCGGGTCAGCGCCACGTAGAAGAGCCGGCGTTCCTCGGCGTGCGCGAACGACTCCGGAGCCGGCATGGCCACGTCGAGCACCGGGTCATCGGCGATCGTGCTCGGGAACCCGTAGGTGCCGGTGACCATTCCCGGGACGACGATGTAGTCGGCCTCGAGTCCTTTCGATGCGTGCACGGTTCGGAACGCGTCACCTTCAGGTGGGGCGGTGCGGCGGGAACGAGGTCGCGCTCGAAGCCGTACCGACCAAGCACGTCAACGCTGACCGTGCCGTCCTCGCCGGCGTCGACGGCTCCTGCGGCGACGGACGCCGACAGGTCGCTCAGGTAGACGGCCAAGGCACGCCCCGCGTCCTCGGCGCGGATCACGTTGATGGGCGGACCGCCGCTTCCGTGTGCGGACCGCATCGGTTTCTTGAACTGGGTCGGGTTCTTCGACACGAAGCTGCTGGCGACATCGCAGATCGTCTGCGTGCAACGAAAGGTCGTCGTCAGCGCGAGCTGCGGGCCACGGCCGAACCAGGACTCGAAGTCGGTCATCACCGAGAGGTCCGCTCCGGCGAATCGGTTGATCGACTGCCAGTCGTCGCCGACCGCCAGTAGATACCGACCCGGCGTGCGCACGAGGCCACGGACGAGCCGGGCACGGGCCCGGCTGGCGTCCTGGAATTCGTCGACCATGATCAAGTCGTAAGGGCAGTCGACCTCGCCCGCTTCGAGATGGTCTGCGGCCCGGACGAGCATGTCCTCGAAGTCGACGCTGCGGTCCGTGGCGAGCCGTCGGTCCCACCGGCGTGTATCTGCCAGTAGCAGGTCGAGAAACAGCTGGGTCCGGTACCCGTTGAGCGGTGCCCGATCCGCTGGCGAGGCGCTGCTCGAGGTCCCCTCCAGTCCACGAGTTCGACTTCACGTGGGTCATGAAGGTTCGGACGAGCCGCGCGAGGTCCTCGTGCTTCATGGGCTTCGCCCACTCGTCGTTGATCGGGCGGTCCGGGTTCCAGTCGAAAGTCAGCCCAAGCTCGGTCAGCTCGTTCTGCAGCGTGCCGAGCCCGTCACCGAAGATGACATCGGCCCACGTCGACTCGACGAGCGTCGTCCCGTGCTGGGCGTGCAGCCGTCGCTTCCACTCCATGCCCTCCGCGTAGCCCTCGAACGCCGCCGGAGGCTTGCCGTCCCGGTCGAGCGCCCAGTGCTCATGCCACACGTCGATGTCGGGGTAGTAGAAGTCGGGGTGGTACTGCGAGTGGCTTGCGTCCGCGACGTTGACGTCGTAGGGCCGTTCGTACACGTAGCGCACACCGTTCAGGTACAAGAAGTTGGCGATCAGCCGTTCGCCGTGGCTCTTGACGATTTCGCCGGCGAAGGTGCGGTAGCCGGTCTTCTTCGTCGCGCGGTCGTAGCCGTCTGGGTTTCCCTCGGTGAGATCGATCGGTGCGTCCGCAAAGAGGGTCCGGTAAGTGTCCCAGTGGTATCGAAAGGTCTCGGATCGGTCGCGCAGCTCGTCGACGATGCGCAGAACCATCCGGATGTCTTCGCCCGCGTCCAGCCACGACGCCAGACGGGGCTTCTCGCCGGTGGCGCGACCGATGACGTCGAGGCCGAACGAATGGAATGTGGATGCCCGCACCCCGGACGAGTCGATGCCTGCGGCCTCGAATCGGGCCGCGACGCGTTCTTGCAGCTCGTCCGCGGCGGCCTTGTTGAAGGCCAGCAGCAGGATGCGCTCCGGCCGAACGAAGCCTCGGTCGACGGCATAGGCCGCTCGGGCCACCATCACCGAGGTCTTCCCCGACCCGGCCGCGGCAATCACCTGCACCCGGTTGTCGAAGCACACGACGGCTCGGGCTTGCTCGTCGGTCAGCGAGCTCGTCTCGATCGTGTCGAAGAACTCCCGCCGTGACGACAGTTCCGCGGTCATCAGTTCTTCATTGGTGTCAGCGATCAAGGTCTCGACGTCGACGTCGAGGAACCGGACGGCCTCCAATTGCTCGGCGGTGAGAGTCGTTTCGCAGCCGGACTCGCGCACGCGGTCGGCCAGCGCAGGCTCGGGCCGGCTTTCAAGCAGCAGATCGACGGTCTCTCGCGCGATCCAACGCTGCTCGGCGCGCGCTATTGAGAGGACTTTCGTGGCTGCGGCATGCCACCTGACCGCGTATTCAATCCCTGGACCCAGACCTAGCCGCGTCGAGCGCGCGGTCCAGATCGTCGGCCTCGCGCTTGGTCATGCCGCGCAGCCGCGCGACGACGGCGCCGTTGTTGTAGAGGCTCCAACGAAACCATCGGCACGCCACGCGAAGGTGAGCGATTTCGGCTGCACTCGCGATGCGACTTCCGGCCGTCGCGGTGAGAGTCATCTCGGCGTCCGTGACGTGGATGGTCCAGTCGGGACCTGACCACATGCCGACTTTCTCATTCGTCACCGTCGCGACATCAAAGCGCAACGCGAGTCGTCACCGTCGCGAATCAAAGCGCAAAGCGACTTGTTGCGTCGCCTACGGGTCATGCGAATTCCGGCGCCCGCTTTCGCTGATCCGACGCTTGGCCGGCGTTCGAAGTGCACGGTGCTGCCGCGGCGGTCGGCGGGCTACGACCCTCTCGTGTCCGAATCATCCTGGGCCGTGGCAGCATGCGTAGGACGTCCGCGCGCCTTGAGAACTGCCGCGGCGCCTTGTCCCCAACGCTCGACCTCGGAGAAGGCGGCGATTGTTCGCTGAACGTCGCTTCGGAGCAGGCGTACCCAGGGCCGAAGATCGCGGGAGATGTTCTCCAACGAGTCGAGGCTTCCGACAAACCCACGGAGCCCTTCTTGCGTCGCGGTGCCAGCGGCCTCGCCGAGGCCAACGGTTGACTGCAGGTATTCGACACCGTCGTCTGGGTCTTGCGCGCCCTCGGCTTGGCTGTGAACGACGTCCATCGCAACACCAAGGGTTCGAATTCGAGATTCAAACTCAACGAGTTCCTGGTCGTATCGCTTGGTGAGGTCTGAAAACTTCTTGGTAAATCGATGCACCACCGCGAGTGACTGGGCTGCGGTTGTGGTGTGTTTGTTCTCGTCCGTGGCAGCTACGGAGATTCCTCCGATCTCCTCGATGAGCGCACTCATCGTCGTCAACCGCTCGTTAAGTTCCGGCATCGCCGACTCGACATCGGCAAGCGCATCCAAGAATCCGGGCGGCTCGTCGCCGGGTTCCAGCGCGGCGGAGGCATCTTCTGCGTCATCGGCGGGCATTTGCTCAGAACGGGCGTTCGCCTCGACCGAGCCAACTATTCGTGCCGCGGTTGAAGGCTTGCAACCATTCGCCAGTGACGAGCCGATCATTTTCGTGACCGCGTTCTTCGCCTTCACCAAGCCGTTGGGAGTACGAAGGAACTGGATCGTACGAATCGTCGTGATGTCGAACGGAAGCCTGTCTTTTTCGCCGACCTGGAGTGTGCAATGCCCGAGCGCATGTCGGATTCCGAGTTCGTACATGACGTTGGGATTCGCTCCGGTCAGGTCCGCAATAACCAACTGCTCGTCGCGTAGAGCTTCGTAAACCTGCTCCGGTATCTCGCCGGGATCATCGATGTCATCCGCTCGGTACGCCTCGATGTCGAGGCTTGCGCACGCGGCCTTGATTACCTCTTCGAATGTTTCAACGCCTTCTTCGTACGTGCGTCGTGCGTCGGAACCGGGCTCGGCGAGTTGATCTCCAATCGGCCCGATGACGAAGCACCGCATGGGGGCAGCCTACGTGCCTGCGGTCGCGCTTTTGGCCACTTCGACTCGGCGCTTCCAGTTCTCTAGCGGTTCGCCGTTGCGGCGGGTTTCGCGCTCGTATCTGGCCGCAACATGCGGTGCGACGGAAACTGCGAGCATGGCACTGTGTCGTTCGAACATCTCGAAGACCTCGCGTTCGATGAGGCAAGACGATCAATCGACCAGCAGCGCTCAAAAGTCGAGAGTCTCATAGGGCGAGCCTCGGCCACTGTGACAATCGCCGGCGCATCGGCCGCCTTCCTAGCGCGAACGCAGGGGCACGGCGGCCTGGACCAAGTCTTGCTTGTCCTTGTGCTTGTCGTGGATGTTTCTCCATGGAACGCTTCGATTGCGATCACGAACGGAAGGCCGCGGATGTGGTCGAGTTCCCAATACGGCGTCCCTCCCGCCGTGCGGTCAACGGTCTTTCGGCGCAGCGCCTTTCCGATCTTGAACACGAGTTCGCCTTCTGACAGCGCAGCGTGTTTCGGTACGTGAGGAAGCGCCTCGCGTTCCGCTTGAGGAGCTGCCCGTGCCGCGTTTCGAGGCGGGTTGGTTGTTGTTGCCTCGACTGCGACCGAAGCGCCACCGCG
Source organism: uncultured Actinomycetes bacterium (assembly GCA_963722185.1). Classification (GTDB taxonomy): domain Bacteria; phylum Actinomycetota; class Acidimicrobiia; order Acidimicrobiales; family JACCXE01; genus JACCXE01. The sequence continues at coordinate 5,929 of CAVRKD010000003.1, forward strand.
ATGGACGACGAAGTCCGGAGCGTCGCACGCGACGTCGATGACATAGTCGCGTTCGCTGAAGTACCCGAACAGTGCAAGCTCCCACAACCACGCGCTGAAACCGTGGGCACGGAAATCCCGACGGAACTCACTTCGTCTGCGGGTCCATGCTTGAAATACGCGTTCGATCAGCGCCCGGGCTGGCGCGTATCCCGGGGCATCTCGAACCTGAAGGAACTCGCGGCTGCAGTCTTCGCCGTCGCTGCATGGATCGAAGAGCCGCACATCGGCTACCTCACCACAGCGAACGGCCTGAGTCCACGCGGATTCGGTTGCGTCGCGATGCCGCGGCTACCCGATCACGCCGTTACACAGGTTACTGACGACGCGTGTTGTTTCACCTTGGTGTCAGCGCGCGCGTTGTGCTTCGCATCGGGCAGGTCACTGAGCGATGCAGAGTCTGGAGCGGGAGTCTCAAGGGGCCCGGCGATAATGGGTAGGTGGACTTCGTCATTGGGCTATTGCTCACGGGCTTTGGGGCGGCGCTCGGAGCGTGGTTCCAACGGCGCGCGACAAGACGGCAATGGCTTGCCGAGATAGGAGCGGACACGTGGCGCGACTTCGTACGAGGAATCCACGCGTGGCGAACAGAACTCGACTCGTTGATTGCGCTTCCGGAGGACGCTCCAGATCGTCGACGACACCTGAAAAGGCTCGAGCGAATGATTTGGGATCTCGAACCGGACGCACCCGCGCTCCACGTTTTCGGGCCACCGGAAGTTGATCGGGCCGCGCGTGCTTCTTTCTTCGACTCGCCAGCGTCGTTGTGTCTTCGATCGGTTCCGGCGAACCGTTTCGGAAGTCATGGATCGAGGAGATCGACTTCCGCGAAGTGGCGGCTCGTTGTCGCTGCGGCGAACAGTTTTTGAGTCTGAGCCGGAATTCCGAACCACGAGCAGCACGAGGCAGCAACTCAGAGCACTATGGCGCGCCGGGGCGTATCGATCTCAGACCGCTCCTTGTTTACTGAGGGATCCCGCCTATAGCTAAGGGTCGACTCGACTCCACTCTCGTGAACAAGCGCAAATCTGGCCCATGTCCCAGTTCGGCCTCCCGCGTCGGTGGCAAGGACTTTGCAACAGAGTGGGTATTTCCTTTGGCTAAGGACTTCTGCTAAACTTGAGCAACTAAGACTCAAGTATCCGCACAGGAAGGCACTAAGGGTGGCACTCGATCCGAATCGGTGGACGCTCAAAACCCAGGAAGCGATCCAGGAGGCGATCAGCCGCGCCAAGGCGGGCAATCACGCCGAGGTCACGCCGGATCACCTGCTGGCCGCGCTGCTGGGCCAGGCCGACACGGTGGTGTTGCCCGTGCTCCAGAAGGTCGGGGTCACGCCGCTCGCCGCCCGCAACGACACCGAGAACAAGCTGGCCAAGCTGCCCAAGAACTACGGCGGCAACGACCCGACGCTGTCCCGCCCGCTCAACGCCCTCATCGAGGCGGCCGTCACCGAGCAGCAGGCGCTGGGCGACGAGTACCTGTCGACCGAGCACCTCCTGCTCCAGTTCGCCGACCAACTCAAGATCCCCAAGGAAGACCTGCTGGCCGCGCTGCAACAGGTGCGCGGCAGCCACCGCGTCACCAGCCAGGACCCGGAGTCGAGCTTCCAGGCGTTGGAGAAGTACGGCCGCGACCTGACCGAGGCGTCACGCCAGGGCAAGCTCGACCCGGTCATCGGCCGCGACGAGGAGATCCGCCGCGTCATCCAAGTCCTCAGCCGGCGCACCAAGAACAACCCCGTCCTCATCGGCGAGCCCGGCGTCGGCAAGACGGCCATCGTCGAGGGCCTGGCCAACCGCATCGTCGAAGGCGACGTGCCCGGAGACGCTGAAGAACAAGCGACTCGTCGCGCTCGACCTGGGCGCGCTCATCGCCGGCGTCAAGTACCGCGGCGAGTTCGAGGAGCGGCTCAAGGCCGTCCTCAAGGAGATCATCGACAGCGACGGCGAGGTCATCACCTTCGTCGACGAGCTGCACACCATCGTGGGCGCCGGCGCGGCCGAGGGGTCGATGGACGCCGGCAACATGATCAAGCCGATGCTGGCCCGCGGCGAGCTGCGCATGGTCGGCGCCACCACGCTCGACGAGTACCGCAAGCACATCGAGAAGGACCCGGCGTTGGAGCGCCGCTTCCAGCAGGTGTACGTCGGCGAGCCGTCGACGCCCGACGCCATCGCCATCCTGCGCGGCCTCAAGGAGCGCTACGAGGTCCACCACGGCGTGCGCATCCAGGACAGCGCGCTCGTCGCCGCGGTGGTCCTCAGCCAGCGCTACATCACGGCGCGCTTCCTGCCCGACAAGGCCATCGACCTGATCGACGAGGCGGCGTCGCGCCTGCGCATCGAGATCGACTCGCTGCCCACCGAGATCGACGTGGTCGAGCGCCGCATCCGTCAGCTCGAGATCGAGCGGGTGGCGCTGGCCAAGGAGACCGACGCCGCGTCGCAGGATCGCCTGGCCAAGCTCGACGAGGAGCTGGCCAACCTGCAGGAGCAGTCGCAGGGGATGAAGGCGCGGTGGCAGGCGGAGAAGGAAGCCATCGGTGTCATCCGGGCGCGCAAGGAGGAGTTGGAGACGGCGCGTCTGGCCGTCGAGCGCGAGGCCGACCTCGAGAAGGCGGCCGAGATCCGCTACGGCCAGATCCCGTCGCTGGAGGCGGCGGTCAACGAGGCCACGGCGCACCTGGCCGAGTTGCAGGGCGACACGCCGATGCTGAAGGAAGAGGTCGACGAGCAGGACGTGGCCGAGGTGGTGGCCAAGGCCACCGGCATCCCCGTCTCCAAGTTGCTCGAAGGCGAGATGCAGAAGCTGGTCCACATGGAGGACTCGCTGCACGCCCGGGTCGTCGGCCAGGGCGACGCCGTGACCGCGGTGTCCAACGCCATCCGCCGTTCGCGGGCGGGGCTGTCGGACCCCAACCGTCCCATCGGGTCGTTCCTGTTCCTCGGACCGACCGGTGTCGGCAAGACCGAGCTGGCCCGTTCGCTGGCCGACTTCCTCTTCGACGACGAGAAGGCCATGGTCCGCATCGACATGTCGGAGTACATGGAGCGCCACGCGGTGTCGCGCCTGATCGGCGCGCCGCCGGGTTACGTCGGGTACGACGAGGGCGGGCAGCTGACCGAGGCGGTGCGGCGCCGTCCCTTCGCCGTGCTGCTGCTCGACGAGATCGAGAAGGCGCACGCCGACGTGTTCGACGTGCTGCTGCAGATCCTCGACGACGGCCGGCTCACCGACGGCCAGGGCCGCACGGTCGACTTCACCAACGTCGTGCTGATCATGACGTCGAACCTGCCCGGCGATCCGTCGGACTACTTCAAGCCGGAGTTCATCAACCGCATCGACGACATCATCCGGTTCCGTTCCCTGCACCGTGAGGACATGGCCGGCATCGTCGACATCCAACTCGGGCTGCTTGGAGGAGCGGTTGGAACAACGCCGGTTGGCGATGGACGTGTCGCCCGAGGCGCGGGCGTGGATCGCCGAGCACGGCTACGACGAAGTGTTCGGCGCCCGTCCGCTCAAGCGACTGATCCAGAAAGAGATCGGCGACAAGCTGGCGTTGGCGCTGCTGGAAGGCAAAGTCACCGACGGCGACGTCGTGCGCGTCACGGTGTCAGCCGACCCCGACAACGGCCTCGTCATCGGTACGTAGATGCCCGTAGATCGCGCCACACCCCCTCGGTAGCCTTTGGTCATGGCGAACGTGATCCCGAGCACTCGCCCCGCATCGCTGGCTGACTGGGAAGCCATGCCTCATGAGGATGCCGGTGCTCGTTACGAGCTCTTCCACGGGCGGATTTACGTGACGCCAACCCCCATCACTCAGCACCAGCGGATCAGCATCCGGTTGCTTCGTCTCCTCGACCGCGGTCTGCCGCCCGGCCACGAACTCTTCTTTCCGCCCACTGCAGTCGAGCTGACCGACGAGCAGATGGCCCAGCCGGACTTACTCGTCATCGCCGACGAGTACGTCGCCGAGAAGTGGGTCACGGGGCCGCCGCTCCTGGTAGTCGAAGTCATCTCCCCGTCCACGAAGCGGCGCGACTTGGGATTCAAGAAGGACGCCTATGCCGCGTCGGGCGTGCAGCACTACTGGGTCGTCGACGCCAAGGCTGACCGTGTGCTCGCCTACCGGCTCACCGACGACGCACGTACGAAGTCGTGCTCGACCAGACAGGCGGCGTCGTCGAATTCGCGAGCGAATCCCCTCATCTGCACACTCGCGACATCCACGAAGCGGCGCGACTTGGGATTCAAGAAGGACGCCTATGCCGCGTCGGGCGTGCAGCACTACTGGGTCGTCGACGCCAAGGCTGACCGTGTGCTCGCCTACCGGCTCACCGACGACGCAACCTACGAAGTCGTGCTCGACCAGACCGGCGGCGTCGTCGAACTCGCCGAGCCGATTCCCGTCAGCTTCACCCTCGCCGACCTCGCCCGCGTCAGGTAGGACCACGATTCGCATCCCTCGGTCGGCGCCGGTCGTTCTCGCGCTCGTCGCGCTCGCCGGTTGCCGTGGCGACGAACACCCGGGCGCGGCGACTACATCGACGACGACAACTACTGCGCCCATCAATGAGGAGTTGTCGGCCGATACAGCCAAGAAACTCGGCTTGCCGCGCGACGACGCGGTGCAGGTTTCTGGCCCTGACGCGGTCGAGTTCGCCGGCGAACCGGTCGACATCACCATTCGCATCGCGGTGCCGGCGGCGGCGAAGTCGGATGTGGTGGAGGTGATGCGGTCGGGCGACTGCGTGAGCTCCTTCGACGGCCAGCCGCCGGATGTCACGAAGATGACAGTTGCGGTCGCGGAGGGACTGGCGGCAGTGGTCGTGCGGGCGTCGATCGCCGCCGGGGCCACGGAGTGTCACGTCACGATCGACGCGCTCGTACCTGACCGTCCCGAAACCGGTGACGGTCACACTGTTAGCGTGTTGCGCCGTCGCCTCTAAGCGGGTGCGACACATAGATCGGGGCGATCATGCGGGGTTGGTTCTTGTCGCGACGCACGTTGGTGCGCGCGCTGGTGGCGGTATGTGTCTTAGGGGCGCCGGCCATTGCGGTGCGCCCGGCGAGTGCGGAGGCGCCGGTGCAAGCCGCCGCAGTAGTCGACGGCGAGATCACTTCTGACGGACCGCTGACCTTCATCCGCACGACGCCCGACCTCGGGTGCGCCGTCAACCACGTGCTCGATCCCGACCACGGCGAGTTCTACGACGAGACGGCGTGCGCAACCCTCGTCGCTGTCGGCGGCACGCTTTATGGTCCGGAGACCATTCCCGCCGGTAGCTCCGCGGAGCCACGGACGACTTGGACGCCGTCGAGCCAGGAGAGCAGCGGGGCGGGCACGTCGATCGATCCGTACCGGATCATCACGATCGTGACCGGCGGCGACCTCACCGTGACGCAGACCGACACCTACGTCGTCGGATCCGAGGCCTATGGCACCCGTGTCGCGATCGCCAACAACGGCGACAGTGCACACACCGTCACGCTGTACCGCGCGGGGGACTGCTATCTCGAGAACAACGACTTCGGCTTCGCCGCCACCGACGCCGACTCGGGCGCGGTCTCCTGCATTGCCAGCACCGAGCCGGGCAGCCGCATCGAGCAGTGGGCGCCACTGACGCCCGGATCGCACTTCTACGAGGCGTATTACGACGACCTGTGGACCAAGATCGGCGCGCGCGAACCGTTCCCCGATACGTGCAACTGCGACGAGAAGCACGACAACGCCGCTGGCCTGTCGTGGACCACCACGCTGCAGCCGAGCGCCAGCGCGTCGTTCGCCCACCTGACCGCGTTCTCGCCGCAAGGCACCACCGAGGTGCAGGACAGTGACGGCGACGGGTTCCCGGACCCGTGGGAGGCGCCCGACGGCGGTGTCGACACCGACGGTGACGGCGAGGTCGACCTCAAGTTGTCGGACTTCGGCGCCACGCCCGACAAGCCCGACGTCTTCGTGCAGGTGGGCTGGGGCAAGAGCGGGCAATGTGGAGTCTTCTCCTGCGTCACGCCGATTCGCCGGCCGTCGCTCGCCGCGCTCGGTGATGTGCAAGAGGCGTTCAAGAACCACGGCATCCGCCTGCACATCGACGCCGGTGCCGACAGCGTCATGAACCCCGACAACGGCGCCACCTGGGGTTCCAAAACGCGCGCCGGTGACGGGGTCAACATGCCGGCTCGTATTGCCGGACAGGAATCCACCGGGTTCAACTGGACAACGAGTTTCGACGGGTACCGGAACCAGCTTTTGCCGGCGGCGCGCTCGCGCCTCTTCCACTTCATGCTCTACGTCGGATCCTTCAACGACGCCGGCAACAGCGGGAACTCGCGCCAAAGCAGTGAAGGTTCGCTGTCGGGGCGCGACGCCATGCTCGCCTACGACGTGGGCGCCTACGGCGACGACGGAATCTCGCGCATCGAAGAAGCGGGCACCTTTATGCACGAGCTGGGACACAACCTCGGGCTCACACACGGCGGCTCATGGGACGAAGCGAGGGTGAAATACAAGCCGAACTATCCGTCGATCATGAACTACTCCTGGCAGCTGAGCGGCACATACAAGAACAGCAGTCTGGGCCTGCTCGACTACTCCGACGGCACGCTCGACCCGATCGACGAGAACGCGCTGAGTGAATCGGCGGGCTTGGCGCCGGACAACGTCGCGTCTGACATTGGTACGAAGTGGATTTGTCCCAACGGCGGCCTGCACGCCATCGTCCCGTCGGTCTCGGACACCGACTGGAACTGTTCGGGTGCGATCAACTCCGGGACCGTGTCGACCAGCGTGACGGACGATGACGACAAGACGGTCCTGCACGATTACGACGACTGGGGCTCGATCGTCTTCGACGGCGGAGGCGCGCTCGGCGGCGCCGGGGACCCCGGGTCTGTCCCAGACTCGACACCCTTCATCGAACCCTCATCGGAGGAGTTGGCCGCGGCGACCGGAGACCTCCACACGGTGGAGTTCACAGGTCCCGGCAAGATCAACATCGAGGCGAACACGAGCGCGCCCGTCACGCTGAGGATTACCAACCATCACGACGCCGCGCGCACGTACAACTTGGCGGCGACGACGGAGGGCGTCACGCTCGACGGGCTGCCCGCCGACGTGACCCTCGCCGCCGGTGAGACCAAGACCCTCGAGCCGACGTTGCATGCAAACGGCCCGACGGACTCGGCGCTATTCGAAGTCAGCGCGGCGGAGCCGAACGATTTGACTGACGCCGACTCGGTGGCGACCGAGGTGGACGTGGTCGCACAAGACGTGCCGGATCAGCCGGGCCAGGCCCCGGTGGCCACCAAGACGATCGTCACCGGTGCCGCGGCCGGCGGCGGACCACACGTCCGCGTGCTCAACGCCGCCACGCAGGCGCAGCTGTTCGAGTTCATGGCCTACGACGAGAACTTCCGCGGTGGCGTGAGTGTCGCTCATGCCGACGTGGACGGCGACGGCCACGACGACATCATCACGGGCGCCGGTCCGGGTGGCGGCCCGCACGTCAAGGCGTTCTCCGGTGCCGACCACAGCTTGCTGCGTTCGTTCTACGCCTACGCATCCGGGTTCACGGGCGGCATCACCGTCGCCGCTGCGGATGTCGACGGCGACGGAAAGGCCGACATTGTCACCGGCGCCGGTCCGGGTGGAGGCCCCCACGTCAAGGTCTTCTCGGGCGCCAATGGCGCTGACCTCGGCCAGTTCATGGCGTATGGGTCCAACTTCGTCGGCGGTGTCAACGTGGCGGCCGCCGACCTCGACGGTGACGACAAAGCCGACATCGTCGTCGGCCCGGGCGCCGGCGGCGGGCCACACATCCGCACGGTCCACGCCAACGGCACCGACGTCGCCGGTTCGCCGGCCGGTGGGTTCTTCGCGTACGCGGCGTCGTTCGTGGGCGGCGTGTTCGTGGGCGCGCACGTCGACGGCAATGGGGTGGCGCGCATCGTGACGGGCGCCGGTCCCGGTGGCGGCCCGCACGTGCGGGTGTTCAACGTGGCCGGCGCGGAGTTAGTTGGTCTCATGGCCGGCGCGTCGTCGGATGGTGCAGTGCCGCTACTGGCGAACCTCGACGGCGACGCCGACGACGAACTCGCCGTGAGCCATGCCAGAGGCCAGTCGCTCGTCCACTTCTTCGGCGAGCTCAGCGCGGTGCAGACCTCGACGTTGCAGCCCTACTCGGGCGCGCCCGTCGGCGTCCGACTGGCGGCAGGCAAGCTGTAGCGCGCCGGTCGTCGCGGAACAGCCGACGGACGTACGCTGCGCAGGTAGTCCTGGGGAGGGGCAAGAACATGAAGGCAATTAGCAAGGCGCTGTCGCAACTGCTGTTGGTGTTGGCGGGCGCACTCGTGATCGTCGGTCTGGTCGCACTGGTGGCGTTCGTGGGCCGGCATCCGGCCGCCAGCGCGAAGGTGCTCGGCGCGCTCCTCGTAGCCGTGCTGGTGCTGGGCATCGTGGTGCGACGGTTGGCGCCCCGCGTCAAGCGCGGCACGATCATCGAGCTGGACCTGCCCGACGCGCCGGTCGAGGCTGGGTCGGGCAGCAAGCTCGACGCCTTCAAACCGAACAAGTCGCTCACGCTGCACGACCTCACCGACACGCTCGAGCGGGCGTCGCGGGACAAGCGCGTCGCCGGACTCATAGTGCGTCCCCGCTTCTACGAGGCGCCGTCGACCGTCATCGACGAGTTGCGCGCCGCCATCGTGGCGTTCGGCGAGTCGGGCAAGTTCACCGTGGCCGTCGCCGACTCCTACGACGGCAACGCCGCCTACGCGGTGGCCGCGGCGTGCCAGCAGGTGACGCTGCAGGAGTCGGGCCAGCTCGGGCTCAGCCCGTTGGCGTCGCCCGGCAACTTCTATCCCGACCTGCTCAAGCGCGCCGGCGTCGAGATGGAGGTGTTCGGCCGCGGCAAGTACAAGTCGGCGCCCAACCGCTTCACCGAGCGCAAGTTCACCGCCGCGGACCGCGAGCAACGCCAACGGCTGCTGGACAACGTGTGGGACCACGTCGCCACCCAGATCGGCGAAGCCCGCAAGCTGTCGGCCGACGTCGTGCGCAAGCTCGCCGACGACGGGCCGCTGCTGGCGTCTGAAGCGCTGGCCGAGGGACTGGTCGACCGCGTCGCCTATCCCGACCAAGTGGTCGCCGACGCCAAGGAGCGCGTCGGCAAGAAGGCGACTCTGCTGTACCTGCCCCTGTACAAGAAGCGCGCCGGCAAGGGACGTCGTCCCGGCAAGACCGTCGACGTCGCCGTGATCCGCGCCGTCGGCACGATCGAGCGCACCGAGTCGCTGGTGCCGATCCCCGGCTTGTCGAGCGGGCCGTCGCTGTCGCCCGACAAGCTCGTGCCGCAGATCCGCGCCGCGATCAAAGACAAGAAGGTCAAGGCGGTGGTGTTGCGCATCGACAGTCCGGGCGGCTCCGCGCTGGCGTCGGACACCATCTGGCGCGAGCTCGTCCTGCTGCGCGAAGCGGGCAAGCCGTTGGTGGCGTCGATGGCGTCGGTGGCGGCGTCGGGCGGCTACTACATCGCCGCGCCGGCCAACCGCATCGTCGCCGCGCCGACCACGATCACCGGCTCGATCGGCGTGTTCGGGATGCGTCCCGTCATCGGCGGCGCCAAGGACAAGCTCGACATCCACACCGACGTCGTGCACACCGGCAGCGAGCCGCCGGTCAGCCTCGACCGCAAGTCGACGCCCAAGCAGAAGAAGCGGACCGACGTGCAGATCGACGAGGTGTACGCGCAGTTCCTCGACCGCGTCGCCAAGGGCCGCGACATGCAGACCGACGCCGTGCTCGAGGTCGCCGGTGGTCGCGTGTGGACGGGCGCCGACGCCGTCGAGGCCGGCCTGGTCGACGACCTCGGCGGACTCGACAAGGCGATCGAGGTGGCGGTCGAACTCAGCGGCGCGGCCGCCGGGACGCGGGCCAAGGTGCGTCCGTTCCCGAAGAAGTCGAACGCGCTGGGTGCGTTGCGCCGCAAGAAGGGCGAGAACAGCGAAGAGCCCGCCGCCGCGTCCGTCTCCCTCGACCTCAGCCGCACCCTCGCCCGCCTCACCGGCGTCGTCGCGCACCTCGGCTGCGACCCCCGCGAGTTCTGGATCCGGTAACACACCCCCTCGGTAGGGTTTGTCGCAGACCAACCCTTCCCCTCACGTTTGATGCCACGAGAGTCGTGTGATCGCCGCCGAGTGAGCGCGATCGCACACTTCTCGTGCCGAGTAACGCAAGGGGAGGCGTGCCGATGCGGCGTCGCCTGTTTACAACCGCCGAGTTCATTGCCGAGGGCGGCACGCCGGACCAGTTGCGGTGGCGCGTGAAGCACGACCGGTACGCGCGCGTTGACTACCGCGTGTACGCCGAGGGCTCGGAAGAACCGGACACGTTCGAGAAGGCGCTCGGGCGGATGATGGCCACCGACACGCCGGCGTGGGGGACGGTCGCCGGCGTGCTGCACCAGTACGACGGCGTCGAGGTGGTCGACGACACACCGAAGCGTCGCCGCACCCTTCCGATCGACGACACGGTGGTTGTGGTCGACGGCGTCAGGTGCACGAGTCCGTTGCAGACGATTGTCGATCTGGCCGAATTTCTCGAAGACCTCGAGTGGGAGCAGGCGTTGGAGTCGGGGCTTCGTCGGAAGCGCGACGAACGCACCGGGCGGCGTCACCCTCCGCAATTTCTGTTCGAGGACTTGGTCGCGCTGCTGCCGCTGATGTCCAAGACCCGGCGGCACGGCGCGCCCCGGATCCGTCGGGTGCTCGAGCTGCGCGGGTGGGACGTGCCGGCGACCGACAGCCTCCTCGAGACACTGATGGTGCAGCTCATCCGCACGCTGCTTCCCGACCTGCCGCCGCCCGTCCGCCAGTACAGGGTGTACGACGAACACGGGCAGTTCGTCGCTCGGGTCGACCTGTGCTGGCCGGAATTCGGACTGTTCATCGAACTCGACGGCATGCATCACCCCGGCCAGCCGGTCTACGACTCCTCGCGTGAGACTGCGGTCGTGGCCGCCACCGGCTGGCTTCCCGGTCGGTTCACTTGGCGCGAGGTCAAATACAACCAGCGGCACACCGCCCGTCGCCTCGCCAAGCTCGTCGACCAGGCCCGCCGCCGGCCGCTCGCCACGGTCTGATGTCGCCAGAAGGGTGTGATCGGGACCGATCAGGCGCGATCGCACGCTTCTCGTGCCGAGTAACGCCGGACGGGGCGGTGTGGCGGCGCTGCGGGCGCCACGGGCACGTTTTTTTGCATTCCGGTAACGTTTTGGCGGGGCTGTACGTGAGGTAGCGGGGGAGCTATGGGAGTGGGGCTGCGCAGCATGCGCGAAGACGGACGGTATGTACCCGTCTACCTCTTCGCGGGCGTCGTTGCGATCCTCGCCTACTTCCAGCTGCCGACCGACGAGCTGAAGGCGTTCCTTTACGACGGGCTGGTGATGAGCGGCGCCGTCGCCGTGGTCATCGGCGTTCGGCGCAACCAGCCGTTCCATCGCGTGCACATCCTGTGGTACTGCTGCGCCGCCAGCCTGGCGTTGATGGCGGCGGGCGACGTCACCTACGACGTCTACGCCCTCGTGCGCAACATCGATCCGGTGCCGGTGCCGTCCTGGGCCGACTTCTTCTACATCGCCAGCTACCCGTTCCTGCTGACTGCGCTCTGGGGCATGGCGCGATGGCGGCTGCCGTCGAACAAGATCGACACGTTCCTCGACGGGACGGTGATCGGCCTCGGCGCGGCGATCGGTGTGGCCGGGCCGCTGCTGGCGGCCAACGCCGACGACAACCGCTCGGTGCTCGCCATCCTCGTGGCCACCATCTACCCGATCGCCGACGTGGGCGCGCTCGCCGCCGCGTCGTTCTTGGCGTTGCAGCGCGGCCTGCGCAACCCCGCCTGCCAGTTGCTCATCGCGTCACTGATCATGCTGTCGATCGGCGACGTCGCCTTCGCCCACCTCGGCACCAATGGCTACGACGTCGGCGCCGGCGTCGACATCACCTGGCTCGCGCACGCGGTGCTATTCGGCGCCGCCGCGCTGCACCCGCGCATGGGCGACATCTCAGCGCGGCCGCGTCAACCGTCGGCGACGATCGGCGTCGTGCGCGCCGGCATCATCGGCCTCGCGCTGCTGCCGCTCGTGCTCGCGCCCATCTCGGGGACGGTGTTCGAGGACGTGCGCTGGCTCGAGTTGCCGGCCCGCCTCGTGCTGGTGGCGGTGGTGCTCGTCCGCCTCATGCGACTCTCGGCCGAAACGCAAGCGGCGCACGACGAGTCCAACGAACGCGCCCGGTCCCTCGCCATGGCGCGCGAGGAGATCGCGCACATCGTGGAGGGCGCGGCCGACGCCATCATCGGTGGCGACAACGAGGGCCGCATCACCGCCTGGAACGCCGGCGCCGAACAGCTGCTGGGCGTCAGCGCCGACAACGCCATCGGCACCACCATCGACACCTTCGTGGCCGAAGACATCACGCCGTGGGTCGAAGCGTTCCGCAACATGATGCCGGGCGACATCCGCAGTGCCGTGTTGCCGGCGCGCCGCGCCGACGGCACGGCCATCCTCGTCGACGTACGCCTCGGCGCGGCCACGACGCCCGACGGCAAGATCATGGGTTGGGTGGCCATCGCCCGCGACGCGTCCGAGGCGCTCGTCGCCAGCACGAACTCGTCTTCCGGCGACCTCGACGCGGCGACCGTGCTCGAGAACGTCCGCACCATCATCGGCCGCGTCGTCGATATCAGCGCCGTCGGCCTCGTCGCGTTCGATCGGAATAGCGGGACGTACCGCGAGGTGCTCACGGTCGGCGACCACGTCGCTATTCACCTGCCCGACGAAGGAACGCTCGACGACCAGGCGCTCGCCAAGTTGCGCGACCTGCCAACCGTGTTCCGGGCCCGCGACGACGCCTTTGTCATCTCGCCCGTCGCCAGCTTCCTGACGCGGGCCCGGGCCACCCGAGGCGTCGGCGTCACGATTCACCACGCCACACTCGGCCCCATCGGCCTGATGCTCGCGGCGCTCAAACCCGCGGAGCCGCCGCCCGAGTCGGTCATCGAGACGATCCGCTCGCTCGTGCCGTCGCTGACGCGCGTCGCCCGCTCGCTCATGCTGGCCGAGGAAGAGCAGACGTCGGCCCGGCGGGCCTCGGAAGTCGACAGCATGCGCCAGGACTTCTCCGAGTTCGTGCGCAACGACATGCGCGAGCAGGTGGCGGCGATTCGCAGCGCGCTCGACGTGCTGTCCGACACCAAGATCGCCCTCGGCGACAGCTGGCGCGAACGATTGATGTCCGGGCTCAGCCAAAGCGTCGAAAGCCTCGAGCATCTCGTCGGCGACGTCGCCACCGCCGGCCTGGTTGTCGACGGGCGGTTCCCGTGCGAGTTGCGCGTGGTGCGTGACCTCGGCGCGCTCATCCGCGGCACCGTCGAACAGCACCAGTGCACCGTCACGCAGCCGATCAACGTCACGATCGGCGAATTGCCGCCAGTGAAGGCTGACGCCGGACGGCTCGCCGAAGTAATCGGCCACCTCTTGACTAATGCAGCCAAGTTCTCACCGGCAACCGAACCGATCACTGTGTCGGCGAACTACGAGCCGCAGAACCGCCGGATCCGTATTTCGGTGCGCGATCGCGGCATCGGCATCGCGCCCGAAGACCACGCGCTGGTGTTCCGTCGCTTCTCGCGCCTCACCCGCGACGCCAGCGCGCGACCGGACGGTACGGGCCTCGGATTGTTCATCGCGCAAGGCATCGTCGAGAGCCACGGGGGGCGAATCTCGGTCACCAGCCAGCTCGGTGAGGGCTCGGTTTTCTATGTCGAACTGCCCGCCGAGCAGCCCGCGGTTGTGGGGTCTTCCAGGTAGCCTCGGCGCATCGCTGAGACAGAAGATGCCGCCCAAGACGAGGTGTTGTTAGCGCGCGAGCGCGCCCGCTACCGCCCCGCGCTCGACGGCTTACGCGGCCTCGCCGTGCTCGCCGTGCTCATGTTTCACAGCGGCTCGCGCCGCTACGTCAGCGGGCTGTATCCCGGCGGACGCTTCGGTGTCGACATCTTCTTCGTGCTGTCGGGCTTCTTGATTACGGGACTGCTGCTGGCCGAGCACTCCCGGAACAACACCATCTCGTTGAAGAACTTCTACGTCCGTCGCGCGCTGCGGTTGCTGCCGGCGCTCGTGTTGGTGTTGTTGTTCGGCGGCTTCGTCGCGCTGGTGGTCGGCCACAACGCCGAGGGCTGGCCGTTCTACGTGGCGGCGATCCCGGTCATCTTCTACGTCGGCAACTGGGTCGTCGCCGCCAACACCGAGAGCCTCGGTCTGCTCGGCCACACGTGGACGCTCGCGCTCGAGGAGCAGTTCTATCTGTTCTGGCCGCCGGTGTTGAAGCGGGCCCTCAAACGCGACCCGTCGGCGCGCCGCATCGCTACCGGACTGCTGGTGGTCGTCGTTGCGCTCGGCGTGTTGCGCGCCGTGCTCACGCTCGCCGACGTCGACAACAACTTCCAACCGATCTGGCGCTTCGACGGGTTGCTGCTCGGCAGCCTGTTGGCGATCTTCCTCGACCGCATCGATACCGGGGAGCTGCGCCGCCGGCTCCTGTCGCCAGTGCTGGCCTTCGCCGCGTTCGTGCTGCTCTTCGCGCTCACCTTGTGGTTCCCGACGCACGCCTTCTTCGAAGGCATGGGTGGACTCACGCTCTTCTTCGCCGCGGCGGCGGTCGTGGTCGCCTTCGCCTCACTGGCCGACCAGGACCGCGGGATCAACAAGGTGTTCTCGTTCAAGCCGCTGGTCGGCCTCGGCCGCATCTCCTACGGCGTGTACCTGTTCCACCCGGCCACCAACGAGCTCGTGCACGCGACCCGCATCGCCCGCCTGGAGAACTGGCAAGAGGTGATCATCCACCAGACGCTGTCGATCGCCATCGCCGCGGCGTCGTACCTCATCGTCGAGCGGCGAATCCTCGCCCTGAAGGCGCGCTTCCAACCGCTCGACAAGTCCGAAGGGCTAGCCGAGAAGGTCTAACCAAGTAGATCGAGAAGGTCTTTTCTCGACGTGTGGACGGCGAGGTAGTTGGCGTCTTTGAGAGTCTCCATCGCCATGTTGAACTCGGTCGGCTCCCACGAGTTGGGGCGGATCTGGCCGAGGACGAAGCCCCACTTGGTGAGGTCTTCGTAGAAGTCGCGCAGCATGTACTTGGTCAGCACGACGAAGCGGCCGTACTCGAACTGCACCGCGCCGATGGCGCCGCGGTCGAACGCCTTAGCGAAGCCGCGCAGCACGTCTTGCTCGGCGCCTTCGACGTCGAGCTTGAGGAAGTCGATGCGGTCGACGCCGGTTTCGGCGAGGTAGTCGTCGCCCGTACGTACCGGCACCTCGATCTCCTCGGCGGGGATGTCCCACGGGAAGTCGGTGACGGTGGTCAGCTTCGGAAAGTCGGGGAAGTGCCGGATAGTGATCGTGCCCGCGTTGTCGGACAGTCCGAACGCGTTGACGGTGACGCGGTCGTCGTTGGCGTAACGCTGCACGAGATCAGCCGACGTCGCGGGCGAGATCTCGAAGGAGTGCACGGACTTGGCGCCGGCCGCTAGCGCGTACTGCGTCCACTCGCCCTCGTTGGCGCCCACGTCGAACACGACGTCGAGGGCGGGACCGAACTTGTTGAGGATGCGCGCCTCGCCGTTGGTGCTGATGTTGAGTAGCACTGCGCCGGCGCCCTCGAAGCCGCGGATCACGGCGCGGGCGCACTGCACCGCGATGCCGCCCAGCCGGGTGCTACCGCGGCGTCCGATGCGTTCGAAGAGTCGGATCACGGCGTTGGTTTGGCCGCGCGGATCCAATTTGGGCATAGGCGAAGGTAACGCACGAGCGTTCGATCTCTCGCGCCCGAAGTACCGTCGCCGCGTGGCCAGCGAGGAAACCGACCTCTCCAGATACCGCATGGGGGCGTCGCTGGCCGACATGGCGATCGGCCTCGACGCGGCGCACGTGGCGCACCTGCCAACGGCGAAACGCAACGTCTTCGTGCTAGGCGCGGCCGATCACGTGATCGATGCGCTGGCGGCGATGCCTGGTGTCGTCGTGCCGCCACCCGCGAATTTGTTCGAGCACGGGATGGGCCTCGTGCTGCTCAACTACGTCGCCGGCATGCACGTTGGCTACGCCATGTCGTCGTTGGCCGACCCCGACACGTTCCTGCTTGCCGCTCGTCAACTGGCCGACGACATCTACGACGCCGTGCGCGGCGATGAGCGGGATGCGATCGTCGTCGATACCTCGCCGGCGAACGAGCAGCACGCTCGCGCCATCGCCGCGCTGTATCCGGACGCGTTGTTCGTCCCCGCTGACCGCAGTCTCGACGACCTCCAGAACGAGCCGTTCTGGTCAGTCGCGCGCCCGCCCGTGTCCGCGCCCGATCCGCCGCCGGAGTTGCCCGGACGGCCGATCTTCGTCGTGGGTTGTGCCCGCAGCGGCACCACGTGGTTGCAAACGATGCTGGCGGCGCACCCGGCCATCGGCGGTCCGAAGGAGGAGACCGCCATCTTCGCCGCGCTAGCCGAACTCGTCGGTAACCGCGGCCTCGACCGGTGGATGTCGCGGGACCAACTGATCACCGCCGTCCGTGAGTTCTCGTTGCGCCTGTTCGCGCACTGCCTGGCGACCGAGGCGCCGTTTGCGTCGCGCTTTCTGGAGAAGACGCCGCATCACGTCACGCATCTCCCGACGATCGCCTCCGTGTTTCCCGAAGCGATGGTGGTGGCGATCTACCGCGACGGCCGCGACGTCGTGCGCTCGATTCTCGAAGTGCCATTCGGCACCGACGACGCCGGCGTCGCCGCGCTGGGCTGGCGCAAGGCCGTCGAAGCCGTGGCCGAATTCGCCGTCGCCTTTCCGTCGATTCGAAACGTGCGCTACGAGGAGGCCAACGCCGCGCCCGTCGAGCGCATCAGCGAGCTACTCGCCTGGCTCGAACTGCCCGTCGACGACGCCGTCACCGAGGCGTTGACGAACCGCGCCGGCGCGCGCGTTAGTCAACACGCGGAAGCCAAGAGCGGACTGAGCCCGGCTGACCTGCGCACCGTCTATCGCGTTGCCGGCGACCAGCTCGTCGCGCTGGGGTACGCCACGCCCGACGAAGTGCGGCGCGTGAAGCGGCAGCCGGCGTACGTCGTGGAACGCGTCGTGCGCGGTGTGCGACGCCTAGTGCGAAACCGGTGACGCCACCCGCGACTTGAGGCGCAGGAACGGTTGCTCGACGAGGTGCCACGACACCGTCACGGCGACCGTCATGATGACGAGGCCGACCAGCGCCAGCGGCACCCGCGTGAGGCTCGGAAACGCGTGATCGGCGATGCGCAAGCCCAAGACGTGCCACAGGTACAGCCCGTAGGAAACCTTGCCGACGGTGCGCAACGGCGCCCACTCGAGGATCGGCAACAGGATGGTCTTGTTCTCGGCGACCGCCAGGATGATCACGCCGGTGGCGACCGAGACGAGGAAGAAGCCGTAGTTGAACATCCCCGGCCCGTTCTCGACGGCCAGTGCCGTCGCCACCAAGGCGGCGGTGCAGAACAACGCCGCCTCGTTGAGGAACCGGCGCGGCACCAGGCCCCAACGCCACACGAAGGCGCAGAACGCGCCGATGAGCAGACCGTCGGCGCGGCAGTCCGGTCGCATGTAGGCCTCGGGGTACTCGCCGCCCCAGTTCCACACGACGAAACGCAGCAGCGCCGACGCGATGACCGCCGCGCCGATGACGCCGAGCACGGCGTTGCGCGACTTGCAGTAACGCAAGATGCCGAAGATCAGCACCGCCGGCCAGACCAAATAGAACTGCTCTTCAATCGCCAGCGACCACGTGAACGACAAACCGGACTTGAGCATCTCCGGTAGGAAATACGTCTGCGCGAAATTCGACACGTAGAACACGACGGCGAGGATGCGCTTGACCTCGCTTGCGACCGAGTCGCCGATCCACAACGTGTAGAGGAAATGGGCGACGAGGATGAACGCCAGCGCGGGGAAGAGGCGCAACGCGCGCCGGGCATAGAACTTCGGGAGGTTGACGCGACCCACTTTGGCCTTCTCACCGACCAGCAGCGACGTGATGAGAAAACCGCTCAGTACGAAGAAGATGTCCACGCCCAGGAACCCTCCGGGCAAGAGGCCGCCAGGGCGTTCGCGCCCCCACAGCGAGCCGTAGTGGAAGCCGATGACGAGGAGCACAGCGATGGCGCGCACGCCGTCGAGGCCGGGAACGTGATGGAAGGTGCGCGCGTTGTCGGGGTCAAGTTGTTCGAGTGCCGCTACTCGCGTCGCCACGCGCGAACGCTAGCTTCGGTCGCGCTATGAGGCGCATCCCCTCGTTTACGATTTCGATCAAGGCGTGGCGCGAGATCAAGGGCCTCATCAGCATCTCGCGACTGAAGTTGTTCACCGTTGCCGTCCTGGGTGCATTTGTCGGAATCACCGAGTCGGCGTTTCTCGGCATCCTCGCCAGCGTGGGCGTCGCTATCGCCGGAGACGGCGAAGGCGCGGTCAAGTTGCCGTTTTTCGCCGTCAACGATCTGTCGACTCCGACGCTGTTGTGGATCGGCGTCGGCCTGGCGCTCACCACCCTCGGCGTCCAGTTCCTGATCACGGTCACGCTGGCGCGCATGACGGCGCAGGTGAACACCGGCCTGCGGCGCGGCATCTACCGCGACTTCTCCAAAGCCAGTTGGCGGGTGCAACGCGGCGAAGTGGAGAGCACCTTCGTCAACTTCGTCGTGTTCCACTCGCAGCGCGTGTCCAACCTCGTGAACGCGCTGATCCATCAGATCGTGTCCGCGGTAACCCTGGTCGTCTTCCTCGTCGGCGCCGTGCTGATTTCTCCGATCATCTCGCTGGTTGTCATCGCTCTGGGTGCGGTGCTCTATATCGGTTTCTTGCCGGTGCGCGGCATCGCCCGCAAGGCCGGGCAGGAATCGAAGGCGGCCACGCGCTCGTTGTTCCAGACCTTCTTGGAAGCCATCGCCGCGAGCCGCGAGATCAAGGCCTACGGCGTGGGCGACTACGTGCGCGAACGCGTCGACCACGAAATCACCGAGCTGGAGCGCCCGGCGTTCCGGCTGCGGGTGGCGTCGGGGTTCGTGCCCACGCTCTATCAACGCCTCGTGTTCCTGATCCTGCTCGGGGGCGTCGGCCTGGTGTACCTGCTCGACATCAAGGACCTCGGCGCCATCGGCGCGTCGCTGTTGATCGTGCTGCGGGCGATGCAGCAGGCGCAGGCCATCCAGTCCGCCGACCCGGTCATCGCCGAGTCGCTGCCCTGGGTGGCCGAGCTCATCGAGGGCCGGGAGCGTTACCGCACCAACCGCACCGCCTTCGGTAGCGAGGAGCTCACCGATATCGACACCATCGAGTTCTCCAACGTCACGTACTCGTACGGGACCGAGGAGGACACGCTGGCGCTCGACGGCATCAGCTTCACGGCGCGGCGCGGTGAACTGCTCGGCGTCATCGGGCCCTCGGGCAGCGGCAAGTCGACCCTGTCCGAACTCATCGTCCGCCTCGACGAGCCGACGTCGGGCACCTACCGCGTCAACGGCCGCGACGCGTCCGAGTTCACCAACGCCAGCTGGACGCGCCACGTCGTGCTCGTGCCCCAGACGGCGCACCTCATCGCGGCGTCGATCGCCGACAACATCCGTTTCCTGCGCCCCGAGGTCTCCGAAGCGCAGGTGCGGGAGGCGTCGGATCGGGCCAACCTGACCGCCGATGTCTCCGAGCTCGACGACGGGTTCGAAACCGAAGTGGGCGAGCGCGGCCACCGCGGGCTCTCCGGCGGGCAGCGCCAGCGGTTGTCAATCGCCCGCGCCGTCGCCCTGCCGCCGAGCCTGATCGTGCTCGACGAGCCGACCAGCGCGCTCGACCACAAGGCCGAAGGCGTCATCGTCGAGACCATCGAAGCGCTGCGCCATCACGCTCTGGTGGTCGTGATCGCCCACCGTCTGTCGACGCTGCGCCACTGCGACCGCGTGTTGGTGTTGCGCGACGGCAAGGTCGAAGCGTTCTGCTCGCCGGCCGAACTCGCCGAGCAGAGCGAATTCTTCCGCGCCGCCGGCACGGTCCTGGCCCCCTAGTAAATCGGTGATGAATCGATCGACTATGTCGATCGATTCATCACCGATTTGGCTTTAGGAGACGCGCGTCATTAGCTCGGGGCACGAGCTGTGCACGGCGAGCCAGTTGGAGTCGTTGAACTTCTCCATGTCGAGGTCGTAGGGCGCGAACGCCACGCCGTTGGGGCCGATCTGGCCGACGGTGAATCCGTACTTGGTCATGTCGGCGTAGAAGTCGCGCAGCAGGTACTTCGTGAGAATCGACACTCGGCCGTACTCGAACTGCACCACCCGCACGGCGCCGCGTTCGAACGTCTGCCGGAACCCGCCGATGACGTGCTCCTCGGCGCCCTCGACGTCGAGCTTCATGAAGTCGATGCGCTCGATGCCGGCCTCGGCCACGTACTCGTCGCCGGTGCGCACCGGGACTTCGATGGCGGTCGACTCGGCATCGTGGGGATAGTCGGTGACCGTCGTCAGCGCCGGGTGGTCGGGGTAGTGGTGGATGGTGACGGTGCCGGCCTCCGAACTCAGGCCGAACGTGTTGACGGTGACGCGCGGTTCCTCCGCGTAACGCTTGGCGACGCCCGCCGCGGTGGCCGGGGAGATCTCGAACGCGTGCACGTGACCGGCGCCGGCGCGCAGCGCGTTCTGCGTCCAATCGCCGATGTTGGCGCCCACGTCGAACACGACCCTGAGTTCGCTGCCGAGCTGGTCGAGCACGCGGGCCTCGCCGTTGTGCGCCATGTCGCGCAGCACGGCCGTCGGTCCCTCGAATCCCTTGATGAGCGAGCGGGCGGCGCGCACGGCCACGCGCACGAGGCGGTTGTCACGCCTTCGGCCGACCTTCTCGAGCGCGCTGAACACCCGGCTCAAAGTAACAACCTGCGGTAGCGCACCGAACCTTGCAGCAGCGTCCACAACGTGGCGCAGTCGGCGAGCAGGTAGGGGCCGAGGCGGCTGGCCCAGGTGCGCAGGCCGCGATGGCTGCGGGGTGCGAGGAACGTCAGGTAGGGCACGAGCGCCAGCAGCGGCAGCGGCGATCGCAGGACGATCGCCGCCACGAGGCCCACGAGCGCGAGGTCGAAGGCCGCCGAGCGGCGCGAGAAGAACCAGCGCAGGAAGAACTGGTTGCGCATCTCGGGGATGTTGGCGATCAGCGCCGGGAAGATGGCCATGCCCATGCGCACGTGCAGCCACCCGCGCACGCCGCGGGGTTCGATGCGGTGGTGGACGACGGCGTTGTGGGCGAACTCGGGTGCGGTGCCGCTGGCGCGCACGACGTCCCAGCCGAGCACCGTGTCTTCGCCGCCGAAGGGTGTGCCGCCGCGGCCGGCGCGGTAACCGGGCAGGGGTCGGAACGCGCCGGCGGCGCGCACGTCGTCGCGCCGGTAGCCGACGTTGCAGGTCTCGAAGAACACGCTGGTCGAGTGCACGGTGATCGTGTGATCCCAGTGGGCGCGCGGTACGCCGGTCTCGGGTTCGGTGCGGCCCTGCACGACGCGGGCGCCGCCGCGCAGCGCGTCGAGCATCGCCGCGGCCCATTGCGGCTCGGGCATGCAGTCGTCGTCGGTGAACGCCACGAGCGGGGCGCGGGCGAGTTCGAGCGCGGCGTTGCGGCCGGTGGCGGGCCCGCCGTTCTCGTCGAGCCGGGCGACGCACATCGCGAGGCGCGACGCCGCGGCGCGGCGCTGCAGGTCCGCCCACGTGTCGTCTTTCGACGCGTTGTCGACGATCACCACTTCGAAGCGCGCGGGGTCGAGATCCTGCGCTTCGATGGCGGCGAACAGTCCGGGTAGGTAGTGCGGCCGCTTGAACGTCGAGCAGAGGACGCTGAGCTCCGGTTCTGTTGTCGACCAGGTCGGGCTGTGCGCGACCTCGGCGGGCATCAGGAGCGAATCGAGTTAGGTGCGCATCCAGGGCGGCGAGTCGCCCTCGCACAACGCCGTCAGCTCGAGCGCGTCCTTGTACGTGTCCATCGACTTCCAGAAGCCGTGGTGTTTGTACACGAACAGTTCGCCGGCGGCGCCGAACGCTGGGAGCACGTCGCGCTCGAGGTCTTCGCCGCTGGCGGGCCACGCGTCGAAGCAGCGCTTGTCCATTACGAAGAAGCCGGCGTTGATGTAGTGGTCGGGCAGCTTCGGCTTCTCCTTGAAGCCCTGCACGCGGCCGTCGTCGTCGAACTCCACCGTTCCGTATTGCGACGGGAGCGGAACGGTGGTCATGGTGGCGAAGCCGCCGTGGGAGTGGTGGAACCGCAACGACTCCTCGAGGTCGACGTCGCCCAAGCCGTCGGAGTAGGTGACGAAGAACGTGTCGCCCACGGCGTCGGCCACGGCGCGCACGCGTCCACCGGTGTTGGTCTCTTCACCGGTGTCGATTACGTCGACGGTCCACGGCTCGTCGAGCTTCTCGGCGAACTCGTCGAGCATGTCCTTCTTGTAACCGGCGGCGAGCACGAAGTCGGTGAAGCCGTGCGCCGCGTAAATCTCCATCACGCGCCGCACGACGGGCTGGCCCGCGACTTCGAGCAAGGGCTTGGGCACGGTGGCCGTGGCCGGATACGCGCGGGTGCCTTTGCCGCCGCACAGGATCACGGTCCGGGTCGTCATGCCGCCTACGGTACGCGGGTATGAGCCGCGTTCTCGACTCGTTGCGCGGTACTCGCGCACTCGTAACCGGCCACACCGGCTTCAAAGGTGCATGGCTTGCCACCTGGTTGCACAACTTGGGCGCGGAGGTGCACGGATTCGCGCTCAAGCCGCCGGGCCGCGGCGCATTCGCCGACCTCGGCGTGGCCGACTTCGCGGCGTCCATCGACGGCGACGTGCGCGACCCCGACGCGGTCGACGCCGCCGTGGCCGCCGTGCGGCCCGACATCGTGTTCCATCTCGCCGCGCAACCTCTCGTCAGGCTCGCCTGGGCCGACCGCCGTTCGACCTACGGCACCAACGTCATGGGCACGGTCAACGTGCTCGAAGCGTCGCTGTCGAGCGACTCGGTGCGCGGCGTGGTGGTGGTCACCACCGACAAGGTGTACGAGAACAACGAAGAAGGCCGACCCTTCGTCGAAGGCGACCGGCTCGGCGGCCACGACCCGTACAGCGCGTCGAAGGCGGCCGCCGAGATCGCCGTCGGGCCCTACCGCCAGAGCGGGCTTATGGGGTTGCGCGACGCGTCGGTCGTGTCGGTGCGCGCCGGCAACGTCATCGGCGGCGGCGACTGGTCGGCTGACCGGCTCGTGCCCGACATCGTGCGCGCCCTCGAAGCAGGCGACAACATCGTGCTGCGCCGTCCCGACGCGGTGCGGCCGTGGCAACACGTGCTCGACTGCGTGCACGGCTACCTGCTCGTCGCCGCCGCGCAACTCGACGGTCGCGCGCTCGCTCCGGCGTACAACTTCGCCCACGACGGCGGCGCCGCCACCGTGATCGACGTGACCCGCGCCGTGGTGAAGCACTGGGGCGCGTCCGAGGATCGCATCGTGATCGAGCGGGAAGACAACGCCAAAGAAGCCGGCCTGCTCACACTCGATCCGAGCCTGGCGCGCCGAGACCTCGGCTGGGAACCGGCATGGAGCCTCGACGAGTCGATCGCCGAGTCGGTGCGGTTCTACCTCGACCCCACGGTGGGCCCGGCGCAGATCGACGAACACATGGCGCGGTCAGCCTCGTCGTGAACATCGCGCTGGTCCATCCCTTCGCGTGGCCGGAAATCCGGCGCGGAGGCGAGCGTTATCTCGACGATCTCGGCTGGTACCTCCGCAACGCCGGTCACCGCGTCGACATGATCACCGGCACGCGTCCGAGCGGCGACGTCGTCAGCACTCCGCACGGCGAGAACCGACGCGTGCGCCACTTGCCCGGCTTCCGCCGCGGGCGCGTGCAGCTCGGCGACGTCGAGACGTTCGGGGCGCGCGTCGTGCCGACGCTGCTGCGGCACCGCTACGACATCGTCCACACGCTCGTGCCGACCGCCGCGGTCGGCGCGCGTCTCACCGGTCAGCGCACGGTGTTCACGCTGCTCGGCTACCCGACGCGGCAGCTGAACCTGGAACACCCGACCAAGCGCCGTGTGCTGGCCGCGGCGGTGCGTTTCAGCGGCGGCGTGAGCGCGCTGTCCTCGTCGGTCGCCGACGACGTGGAGGCCGAGTTCGGTCGCCGGCCGACGATCATCGCCCCGGGCGTGCGCACTTCGGCGTTCGCCCCCGCGCCGCGATCGGCGGTGCCGACGATCTTGTTCGCGTCGGCCATGCGGCGGGAGAAGGGCGTCGACGTGTTGCTGCGCGCCTTCGCCACGCTGGCAGCCCAGAGACCCGACGTCCGCCTCGTGCTGTGCGGTCCCGGCGATCCGGCGTGGGCGTTCGAGGCTGCCGGCGACGGCTTGGCGCCGTACCGCGATCGCGTCGACGAGGTCGGTGCGGGATCACCCGAGGATCTACCGGCGCGGTACGCGTCGGCGCACGTGACCGTGTTGCCGTCGCGCAACGAGGCGTTCGGTCTCGTGCTGGCGGAATCGCTGGCCAGCGGTACACCGGTGGTTGGATGCTCAGGCGGCGGCGCCGACGACATCGTGGTCGACGGCATCGGGCTCATGGTGGAGCACGGCGACGCCCCGGCGCTGGCCGCCGCCATCGGCACGGCGCTCGACCTGGCGCAGCAGCCCGAGACGGCGGCGCGCTGCGTCGCCCGGGCGGCGACGTGGGACTGGCAGGGCGCCATCGGCCCGCAACACGAAGCCCTCTACGAGGCTGTGCGGGCGGGCAAAACGTAAGCCTGTGATGAATCGATCGACATAGTCGATCGATTCATCACAGATTGCACCTCAGACAACGTCGACTTCGGCGGCGAGGCCGTCGTCGGGCTTGACGCGCACGACGAAGCGCTTGCCGTCGTCGCTCACGAAGGTGAGCTGCGCCAGGCCACCGCTGACGGATCGGCGGGCGCTGCGGCTGCCGCCGAGGGTGCCGATTAGTTCCGTGGCGGCGTCGTTCGTGTTCGTCGCCGGTGCGCCGTTGAGTCGCAGCCGCGGCGAGAGCACCGCCGCGAGACCGGCGGCGTCGCTCGCTTCGACCGCCGCGCTCATGGCATTGGCCAGCTCGCGGACCTTGCCGTGTTCGCGCCGGTCGGCGCGGCCGCGTGCCTTCGCTTGCAGCTCCTTCGACCTGGTCTTGGCCTCACGGAACGTGCGCGTAAGCAGCTGCCGGGCGTCGGCGGCCATGGTCTCCCGCGTGCGCAGGCGCTGCATGCGCGCCACCTCGGCAGCGTCGGCGTAACCGAGCTCGGTCAGTAGGTCGCCAGCGGCGCGCGCCACGCTGCGTTCCGCCAGCGCGTCACCGCGGTGCTTACGGATACCGACCTCGACCGAGGACGGGAACGTGTTTACCGGCGCGCGCCCGAAATCGGCCGCGGCTTCGCACAACGCCCGGTCGTGCGGCAGTCCGAGGTGATCGAAGATGGCGGCGAGCGCACCGGGCGTGTCGGCCACGACGTCTTCGTACCGCAGCTCGAGATAGGCCAGCGGCCCGAAGTGCGTGCGGATGTCACGGATCTCCGCCGCCCACGCCTCGGCCATCTCGCCCGCCTGCGTGAACTCCTTGAGCGCGTTCGAAAACCCGTGTCGCTGCGAAGCGGTGGCGTCGCGTCCATCGCGGATGATGTGGACGTAACGGGCGTCGGGGTACAGCTCGGCTTGCAGGGCCGACTGCATGCGATGGTTCGGCGTCTTTTCGAGCACGATGCGGGCGTTCGGTCGTGTGCCGACGCGCAGCGCGGTGAACACCGAGTCGCAAAACTCACGCGTGATCGTCAGCAATTCGCCCTCGGAAACCCACGTGCCGAGATTGGCAGAACGATCCGGGTGGCGGAAGTTGTCGAACACGCTCGCCAGCGCTTCGCAGAACAAGTGACTCTCGGCGCTCGTGGCCACGAGCGGATGCACGAACAGCAGTTGCTGCAGCCACGTCGTGCCGCTGCGCGGCGCGCCGACGATGAATCCGACGCGGCCGAACAACGGGCTGTGGCTCGGGCTGAACGGTTCGGTGCGAGCGCGCGCCTTGGTGAACGCGTCGTAAATCGTCTCCGGAACCGCGGCGATCTGCTCGGTTTCGTCGCTCACAGAAGAACGAGACTACACGTGTACCTTGAGGGCGCGTGCCGTCGACCACCCCCGCCGTATCGGTTGTTTGTTCGACGTATCAGCGCGCCAGCCAACTCCCCGCGCTGTTCGCCGCGCTCGAGGCGCAGACCTTTGACCCGAAGCGTTTCGAAGTCGTCTTCGTCGACGACGGTTCCGGCGACAACACCCGCGAGGTGCTCGAGAAGCTCATCGCCGACTCGACGCTGGACGTTCGGCTCATCGTGCTCGACCGGAACGGCGGCGCCGGTGCGGCGCGCAACGCCGGCTGGCGCGCCGCCCGCGCTCCGATCATCGCCTTCACCGACGACGACTGCGCGCCCGTGCCGACGTGGTTGGCCGAGGGCATGGCGGCGATGGAGGAAACCGGCGCGGCGATCGTCGTCGGCCGCACCGAACCCAATCCAGCGCATAAGCACAACGAAGGCGCATTCAGCCGCACGCAGCGCGTCACCGAACTGTCAGGCAAGCGTTACTTGCACACGTGCAACATCTTCTACCGGCGCGACGACCTCGACGCCGTGGGGGGCTTCGACGCCAACTTCAAGACCAAGGGCGGCGAGGACACCGATCTCGGTTGGCGGATTCTCGACCGGGGCGGCAACGTCGAGTTCGCCGGCGACGCCCTCGTGCTGCACGACATCACCGTCGGCAGCTTCCGGGCGGCGTTGCGCGAGGCGTCGCGCTGGCGCGACGTGACCCTCGTGGTAGCCCGGCATCCGCAGCGAGCCCGAAAGTTGTTGATCCACCGGTTGTTCTGGAAGAAAACCCACGAACTGGTCATTCCGGCCGTCGGCGGCGTCGTTCTGGCGGCGCTGGTTCGCAATCCGTTGCCGCTGCTCGCCATGGTGCCGTGGATCAATTGGCGGATCCGGAAGTGGCCGATCGTGCCCTCGCCTCTGGGCCGCTGGGGCTACCTGCCCCACGCCTTCCTGATCGACGTGCTCGAGACCACCACGACGGCCCAAGGCGCCGTCAAGCACCGGGTCCTGGTTCTCTAAGCCCAGGCAGGAGCGCGCCGGGCTCCCGCCGAACTACTAGGCACCCAGGTGTCGCCACTCAGTTGGTCGAAACCAGGCATTTGCCGCCACTAGAGTGGTTTTCCTCGTTTTTCGCCCGCCACGAAACGAAAGTGCTGGACCCCCACGAATCATGGAAGCAGCAGGCGTGATCGCCGAGGAAATCCGAGAAAGTTCCGTAAGGAAACTTAATCCCGTCCGATATCTATCTGTGACGGACGTCGTCCTTGGGACTACGCACGCACTGCGGGGAAGCCGGGCAGCCCAGCGCACGCAATCCGTAGTTGCGTCATCGACGGTGAAGCTTGTCCGGCGCGTCGCGTTCCTGACCGCCGTGGGACTTGGAGCCGCTCTTGCGGGTGCGCTCAGCCTCATCGTGGCCACCACCGCCAACATCGGAACCCTCTCCGGTCCCTACGCCTCCATCGTCGTGTGGGCCGCGGCGGTCCGCGGCGCCCTGTTCGTGTGGAATCGCCCGGATCGCCACCGCCGCTACCACGGCTACTTCGACGAAGTGGTCGACGCCGTCAAACAAGCGACAATGGGGTCGCTCGCCATCGTCGTGTTCACGTTCTTCTGGCGCGACGGCATGCGCAACCACGACTTCTCGTACTCGCGGCTCGTCTTCGTCATCGACTGGGCCGTCGCCGCCTTGCTGCTCTCGCTCGTTGCCTGCGGCGGCAAGCACGTGCTCGGCCAGCTCCGCCGCAAGGGCCACGACAGCCTCAACGTCGTCGTGATGGGATCCACCGGAACCTCGGCTTCGCTGGTGTCGGCCATGGACCAGCACCCCGAGACCGGCTACCACGTCGTCGGTGTCGTCGACGACTGCACGTCGGATGACTGCGACGCCGTCGAAGAGCTGCGCCAGCTGGCGGCCACGATCAGGATCGACGAAGTCGTGCTCGCATCGCCTGCGCTTTCGCGCAGCGACATCTACCGGCTCGTCAGCCTGCCCGAACTGCACAACGCCCAGGTGGCCGCCGCGCCCGATCTGTTCGGTCTGCCGCCCACCAAGGTGCGGCTGGCGCCGGTCGGCGACTTCCCGCTGCTCGCCCTTGGTCACGAGCCGCTGCCGGGTGCACGCCGCTTCGTCAAGCGCGCCATCGACGTTTTCGTGGCCGGCGCGGTGCTCCTCGCCGCCAGCCCGGTGATGCTGGCCGTGGCCATCGCCATCCGCATGAACTCGGCCGGTCCGATCCTGTTCCGCCAGAACCGCGTCGGCATGGACGGCCGCCCGTTCCGCGTTCTCAAGTTCCGCACGATGACCACCGACGCGCCGACCACCATCCACGAGGAGTACGTCACCGCCGCGCTGGTCGAGGCGAACACGGACCACGGCGGCGGGCTGCACAAGCTGGTCGACGATCCCCGCATCACCTCCGTCGGCCGCTTCCTGCGCAAGTTCTCCATCGACGAACTGCCGCAGCTCGTGAACGTCCTGCGGGGCGACATGAGCCTCGTCGGCCCGCGCCCTGCTCTGGCTTTCGAAGTCGAGCTGTACACGAACCGGCAACGGCGCCGGCTCGACGTGCGCCCGGGCATGACGGGTCTGTGGCAGGTCAGCGGTCGCAACCGGCTGCCGATCCTGCAAATGCTCGAACTCGACGCGCAGTACGCCGAGCGCTGGACGTTCGCCCAGGACCTTCGCATCCTGCTGCGCACCATCCCCGCGCTGCTCCGCCGCGAAGCGGCCTAAGACCTTCCGACCCAGTTCGCGTACAGTCCGCGCCATGGCGTTGCCGAACGTGCTTGTTATCGGCGCGCAGAAATGCGGCACCACCGGCCTGTACGCCTTGCTCGACCGGCATCCGCAATGCGTGGTCGGCCGCGTCAAGGAGTCGCACTTCTTCGTCGACGAGGCGCCGCAGCCCTTCGGCAACTGGCACCGCGGCGTCGCCTGGTACGAGTCGCTGTACGACCACGACGCGCCCATCGTCGCCGACATCTCGCCGTCGTACGCCGGGTGGCCGCTCAACCCGGGCGTGCCCGAGCGGGCGAGCACGATCGTGCCCGACGCCACGATCGTGATGCTGGTGCGTGATCCGATCGACCGCATCGTCAGCAACTGGCGGCACTGGGTGTGGCGGGGTTACGAGTCCCGCCCGTTCACCGAGGCCGTTCTCGACCCCGACCCGCGCAACCGCTACGTCATCGGGTCGCTGTACGCCACGCAGCTACGCCGCTGGCTCAACCACTACCGCCGCGATCACATCTTGGTGTTGCGTCAAGACGAGGTGCGCGCCGGCGCGGTGCGCTTGTTCGAACACTTCGCGCTCCCGCCGGTCGCCGACGCGCGCGTCACGACGAACGTGTCGGACGAGATGCGGATCAATCGCTTCCCGGCGTTGTCGGCGCGGCTGCGGCGGCGTCTGCCCCGCGCCTTGGTGTCACGCGCCGTTCCCAAGCCGGTGGTCGACGAGGCGACGCGCGCCGCGCTTCATCGTCGCTTGGCGAAAGATGTCGAGGACTTCCGCGCCTTAACGGCGATCGACTTCTCGTAGCTCGGCGGGTTCCGCCAGTTCGAAGCGACGGCCGCAATGCGTGCAGCCGAGGTCGTCGGGCAGCCGCATGCCGCACACGCAGACCCAGCCGAT
The DNA here is from genome assembly GCA_963722185.1 of uncultured Actinomycetes bacterium. Lineage (GTDB taxonomy): Bacteria > Actinomycetota > Acidimicrobiia > Acidimicrobiales > JACCXE01 > JACCXE01. The sequence goes on from CAVRKD010000003.1 coordinate 35,829, forward strand.
CCGGCGCGCCGGATTGCCCACCATGAGTGCGTGCGGCGGCACGTCGCGCGCCAGCACCGTCCCGGCGCCGGCGAACGCGTAGGCGCCGACCTCGATACCGCACACCACCGTCACGTTTGCCCCGAGGCTCACCCCGTTGCCGACGCTCGTGGGCACCATCCAGTCGCGCTCGCCTTGCAGCGTCCGCGAGCGTGGGACGAGGTCGTTGGTGAACACCATGCCCGGGCCGAGGAAGACGTCGTCGCCCACGGTGACGCCGTACCACACCATGACGCCGTTCTTCACGGTGACGCGGTCGCCGAGGACCGCGCCGCCTTCGACATAGGCGTGGTCGCAGATGTTGCAGTCGCGACCGATCACCGCGTCCGGCGTCACATGGGCGAAGGCCCAGATGCGGGTGCCTTCACCGACGTTGTCGGACTCGCAGAGGGCGGTGGGATGGACCTCCACCCCCGGCGGGGTCGCCATCAGGCGAGCGCCTCGGCGAGCGTGGCCGCCACCCGCTCCTGTTGCGCCGCGGTGATGCCGGGATACAGCGGCAGCGTGAGGATCCTGGTCGACGCGGTGTGGGCGACCGGGAAGCTGCCCTCGTCGTAGTCGGCGGTGCGGAACGCGCCCTGGAGCGGCAGGATCGTGGGGTAGTGGATGCCGGCGAAGATCTGCTCGGCGTGCAGCCGCTCGAGCACGCGGTCGCGTTCGGGCACGCGCACCACGTACAGGTGCCACACGTGCACGTTGCCCTCGTCGACGACGGGGAGCACGACGTCGTCAAGCCCGCGCAGCAGGTCGTCGTAGCGCGTCGCCGCTTCGCGCCGTTGCTCGTTCCAGCCGTCGAGCAGTTTGAGCTTGGCGGAGAGCACGACGGCCTGGAGCGTGTCGAGCCGGCTGTTGAAGCCGACCTCGGGATGCTCGTACTTGATCTCGGAGCCGTAGTTGCGCAACGCCCGCAACTTGGCCGCTACCTCAGGGTGACGGGTGACGACGGCGCCGCCGTCGCCGTAGGCGCCCAGGTTCTTGCCCGGGAAGAAGCTGGTGGCGCAGGAGTTGCCCCAGTGGCCCATGGCGTGGCCGTCGCGGGTGGCTCCCTGGCACTGGGCGCCGTCTTCGATCACGGCGAGGCCGCGGGCCTTCGCGACCTCGACGATGGCGTCCATCGGCGCGATCTGGCCGAAGAGGTGCACCGGCACGACGGCCGCCGTCTTCGGTCCGATGGCGTCGGACAGCAGCTTGGGATCCAGTAGCTGCGTCCGCGGATCTACGTCGACGAAGCGCACGTCGGCTCCGGCCCGGGCGGCGGCCAGCGCGGTGGCGATGAAGGTGTTGGCCGGAACGATGACTTCGTCGCCGCGACCAACCCCAGCGGCGCGCAGCGCCAGTTCGACGGCGTCGGTGCCGCTGGCGACCCCGACAGCCGCGTCGACGCCGCAATAGGCGGCGAACTCTTCCTCGAAGGCGCGCACGTGCTTTCCCAAGATGTACGACGTCGAGGCGATGACTTCGGCCCAGCCGCGGGCGACCTCGTCGGCGATCGCCGCGTGCTGGAGCGACAGATCCGCGAGCGGGATCGGTTCAGAGGTCGACAGGGGTGCCTCGCAGGTCGACGGACCGTTGCGCAGCTTCGACGGCGGCGACGATGTCGACCGCCGTGGCTTCGCGCTCGCTGGGCGTGTCGCCGCGCTCGACACGCGTGAGGAAGTCTTCGAGCTCGGCGCGCAGCGGTTCCCAACTCTCGATGTACGGCGCGGTGACGTCGCCCGTGCGATACGTCATGCGGTACTGGCCGTAGTCCTCCGGGTTCGGGTTCGAGAGGCCCTTGTTGTAGATCTTCACCGGCTCCTCGGGCTGCGAGTCTTCGTACACCACCATGCGCGACGTGCACACGAGGCTCGTGCGGCGGACCTTGGTGGGCGCCAGCCACGACAGGTGAAGGTTGGCCACGACGCCCGACGCGAAATCGAGGTTCACGAAGGCGACATCGATGGGCGCGCCCGGCACGGTGCTGCGGCCGGTGGCCGACACGCGCACCACCGGCTCGCCGAGCCAATACGTGACGATCGACAAGTCGTGCGGCGCCAGGTCCCACAGCACGCTCACATCGGCCTGGTGGATGCCGAGGTTGACCCGAGACGACTGGATGTAGATCGGCTCGCCGAGTTCGCCGCTGTCGATCAGCTTCTTCACCGCTAAGACCGGTGGGCTGTAGAGGAACGTGTGGCCGGCCATCACCAGCGTGCCCTGCGTCTCCGCGAGTTGCACGAGTGCTCGCGCGTCCTCGAGCGAGCCGGCGAGGGGCTTCTCGACCAGCACCGACTTGCCCGCTTTGAGCGCTTCGGTCGCCAGCCGCGCGTGCGTGAGCACGGGCGTGGCGACGACCACGGCGCGCACGTCCTTGTCGTCCAGGACTTCGTTGAAGTTGGTGCACCCGATCGCCCGCGGGTACTGCCGCGTCACGTGGTTGACGCGGGCGGGATCGCTGTCGCACACGACGAGGCTCGAGCAGGACTCGAGCGACATCAGGTTGCGTACGAGGACGGGTCCCCAGTATCCGAGACCGACGATGGCGACTTTCATTGGGTAGGAGAACGCTTCAAGGCGGAGGAACTTTCGTCGGAAGATCGGAGAGAGCTAGTTACCCGATAATTTGCCGGGGCAATGAAGCCGCTCCGACGTGCTCTTTCCTACATCAAACCGAGGCGGTGGCCTGACCTGTGGGGCGTTCTTACGCCCAGTCCCCGGCGGCGCCTGCTCATTCTCCGCATCCGCTACTTGGCGTGGCGTTATCACTGCAAGATCGACGTCGACATTCACAAAAGTGTTTTTGTCGGCAAGCGCGTGAACATCGAGGTGCGCCCCTGGACGACCACGACCCTGTCGATCGGCGCCAATTCGTTGATCGGCGACGACGTGCGCCTGCGCCTGCGTGGCGGCTCGATCGAGCTCGGCGAGGTGGTCGACATCCGGCCGAACGTCGTGCTCAACGTCGGCGGCGGCAACCTCGTGATGAAGGGCTACAACAACCTCGGCTGGGGCACCGTGGTCCACTGCGCCGAGTCGGTGTACTGCGAGAAGTTCATGCACGCCGGCGAGTACGTGACCATCGTCGACAGCGCGCACTACTACAGCGGCGAAGACGAGTGGAGTTACCTGAACTCGCGCACGGCGCCGATCCGGTTCGAGAAGGACGTGTGGCTGTGCCCGAAGTCGACGGTGACCAGCGGCGTCACCATCGGCGATCACACGATCGTGGCGTCCGACACGGTGGTCGTGAAAGACATGCCCGCCGGCGTGCTCCTGTCGGGCGTGCCCGCCAAGGTCATCCGCGAACTCGACCAGCCATGGAGGCAGTCGCGGTCGGAGGCCTGAGTGCGCATCGGTGTGATGACGCAGCAGTTCCCCGTGGTCACCCAAACGTGGGTGGTCAACCACGTGGCAGGGCTCTTGGAGCGCGGCCACGAGGTGGTCGTCGTCCCGTTGATGCCGCGGCGAAGCCCGGGTGATCTCGCCACGCCCGAGTTCGAACATGTCATCCGGGCGACAGCCGCCGGCCCGGCCGCGCACTCCATTCGCCGCTCGCGGCGACTCCTCGAAGGCGGAGCCATGATCGCCGAGGCCGTGGTCCGTCACCGCGGCCACCCGTTGCGTTTCGCTGCCGGCCGGGGGCGGTTCCCGCTGGCACGGTTCGGCCCCCGCTTGCTGTGCGCAACTCGTGTCGCGCGCGCGGCGCCCTTCGATGTGTTGCACGCCCAGTTCGGACCCACCGGCTCCGCCGCGGTGGCGCTGCGCCACGCCGGCGTATTCGACGCGCCGATCGTGTGCTCGTTCCACGGCTACGACGCCAACGTGCTCGCGGCGCAGTACCCCGGGTGTTTCGACGGCATGCTCGGCCAGGTGGCGCGGGTCACCGCCGGCACCGAGTTCATGCGCGGTGTGGTCGAGGGACTCGGTTTTGATCCGGCAGAGGTAACGGTGTGGCCGCAGGGCGTCGACACCGACCACGTCGCACCTCGCCCCGACCGTGCCGCGGCGGACGGCTTTCACGCGCTTTCCGTCGCCCGCCTCGTGCCGTTCAAGGGGATCGACATCGCACTCCGGGCGGTCGCCCGCGCCCGGCCGTCGATCGGCGGTTTGCGCTACACCGTGATCGGCGAAGGCGAGCTGCGCGCCGAGCTCGAGGCGCTCGCCCGCGAACTCGGGATCGACGACATCACGACGTTCCGCGGCCCCCAACCGCACGACGAAGTCCTGCGCGCGTTCGCGGCGGCGGACGTTTTCGTGCTCACCGGCCGCGTCGACGACGAGGGCCAGAAGGAGGGCCAAGGCGTCGCGCCACTCGAGGCGATGGCCAGTGAGCTGCCGGTTCTGGCCAGCCGGGCTGGTGGGTTGACGGAGGTGGTGATCGACGGCGAGACCGGTTTGATGGTCGAACCCGAGGATGTCGCGGCCGCGGCCGATGCACTGATCGCGCTGGCCGGCGACCCGGCGTTGCGCGCGCGCTTAGGACAAGCGGGGCGCGTCCACGTGCAGCGTTCGTTCTCGCAAGAGCACAGCCTCGACGTGATCGAGCAGATTTACCGGGAGAGCGTGGCGTGACTCGCCCCGCCATGTTCTTGTCCTGGAGTGCGCGGCACGGACGCAGCCGCGACCTCGCGGTCGCGTTCGACGCCGAACCCGTGTATGTGGCCGTCCGTCGCCGCCGGCGCCGCTGGCTCTCACCGGCTCGCTTTGCGTTCGCCACGGTCGCGACGGTGTGGATTCTGGTCACCCGCCGTCCGTCGGCGATCTTCGTGATGACCCCTCCGCTGCCCTCGGCCATCGTCGCTCTTGCCTACGGCCGGATCGCGCGGGTGCCGGTGGCGCTCGACGCCCACACCGGCGCAGTGCGCGCCATGCGAACGGGCAAGCAGCGTCGATCGCTGCGAATTGCCGCTCGCGTCGCGACGCTGACGATCGTGACGAACTCACAGCTCGCCGACCCGCTGCGGGACTCGGGCGCCCGCGTCGTCACGCTGCACGACCCGCTTTTCGTCGAGGCCGATCCCGGCACTCCGGCCGCCGATTTCAATGTCGTCGCTCCGCTGTCGTGGGCGCCCGACGAGCCCTTCGACTTGATCGTCCACGCCGCGGCGGCGTGCCCCGACATTCCATTTGTCGCCACGGGGCGGGCGCCCGCCAGCCTGCGCCGGGACGAGCTGCCGCCCAACCTGCGCCTAACCGGGTTCGTAGACGACGCGGAGTACGCGTCGCTCATGAACACGGCCGGCGTGGTGCTCGCACTGACGACGCGCGACGCCACCATGCAGCAGGCGGGCTACGAGGCCATCGCACGGGGCCGCCCCGTCATCGCCAGTAACACCGGTGTCTTGCGCGAGTACTTCGGCGACGCCGCGCTTTACGCGGCCACCGGCGAGCAACTCGTCGCCGCGGTCCAGGAGACCCGCGCGCGACGGGGCGAGTTCGAACAGGCGATGCGGGTCCGCCAGTCCGAGGTTCGGGCCGAGTTCGAGCGCGGCGTCGCCGAGATCAACGCCGCCATGCGACGGTCTATTCGGAACTAGCGCCGCGGATCGTCTGATTGACGATTCGCCGCGCCCAGTAGTCGAGCACGCACGCCTCGAGTCCCCACAGCGGCCCCACCCGCAGACCGGCCGCCCGCGCCTTGCGATACGGCGCGAGCGACGAACGCGGCGTCGTGTCGCTGGTATCCCCGCGTAACGCCCGCATCCGCGGTGCGCCCGAAGAGACGCGGCGAACCTTGGTGAACAGATCGCGGCGCGTGGCGCGCGCCCGGTGCTCGATGACGGCCGCTTCGGAGTAGACGATGTCGTAACCGGCGGCGGCGGCGCGAAACCCGAAGTCGGCGTCGCCGCCTGTCCGCAAAGACTCGTCGAAGCGAAGCGTCGTGAACACTTCGCGCCGGACCGCCAGGTTGCACGTGGCGGCGTAGTGCTCGCTCTTTACGTAGAACTCCTGTCGGAGATGGCGAATGGCGTCGACCCACTCCGCCGGTCGTGGTTTGGGGCCCGAGAACACGAATCGCACCGCGCCACCGCTCATCGGTGCCGCCTCCAGCGCGTCCAAGTGCGCCGTGATCCACTCCGCTGAAACGCGGCAGTCGGCGTCGGTGAAGAGCAGCACCGTCGCGTCGGAGCGTGCGTGGTCGGCCGCCGCGTTGCGCGCCGCGTACGAGCCCCGGTTCGGTTGCACGACAACCACTTCGGCGCCGGCGGCCTCGGCAGCGGCGGACACCGCGGGATCGCCGCCGTCAACGGCGACGATGACCTGCAGCCGATCGCGCGGGTAGCCCGTGGCCCAAATCGACTCGACCGTTTCGGTGACGCCCGCGACTTCGTTGAACGCGGGAATGCACACGGCGACGGGTGCTACGTCACTCACGGCATCTCCGCTCCACCAACGGCCGCGGCGAGCACGCGGAAGTCATCGTCGTCGATCTTGCGGAACGTCTTGCGCGCGCGCCACGCGAGCGTCGCCAGGCGCGCGTACCGCCGCGCGGCGGCCGCGCCGTACCACCGTTCCAGATAGAGCCGTTGGCTGCGGTACTTGTGGTAGTTGCTGAATCGCGGCACTTTCGCGCGTGAGTGTTGCGCGGCGTGCGTGGCCCACGCGTCGGCGCACAGGGCGACGGTCCAGCCGGCGTCGGTCATACGGCGGGCGAGATCCATCTCCTCGAAGCAAAGGAAGTAACGATGATCGAAGCCGCCCACGTCGTCTAAGGCTCGCACGCGCGCCAGCATGCAGGCACCTTCGACGTAGCCGACCGGCCCCGAGCGGGTGGTGTCCGGGTCGAGCTGGCGTCGCGGGAATGAAGCGGCCGATCGCGTGTGGAAAGTGAGGCTGCAGCTCACTCAGCGGTGTCGGCAGCGCTCCGGCCGACGTCATCGGGCCGTCGCGCGACCGCAGCCGCGGTCCCACCAGTCCGCACTCCGGGTGGGACTCGAGATAGGCGGCGAGCCGCTCGAGATCGGGAGCCTCGATCACACAGTCCGGATTCAGAAACAGGACGAGTTCGGTCTTCTCGGGCAGACGCTGCCTCCCCGCGTCATTGCCCGCGCCGAAGCCGACGTTGGCCTGTTCGAGGATCTCGACATTCGGCAGTTCCAAGCCGCGCACGACCGCCACCGTGTCATCCGGCGAGGCGTTGTCGACGACCACGACACGCGCCACTTGGCTCGTCGGCAAGGCACGCAAGGCTTCGCCGACCTCAGCCCGCGACGCGTGGGTCACGATCACCACGCCAATGCGTGCGAAGCTGGCATCGACCACATGGCCAGCTTGTCAGAGTCCCTCCGATCCTCAGCACGCGCCGATGTCATCGTCTTGGTCGGAACGTCGTGGGCTCGACTGCAGCACCACAACACGCGCTGGCGGGCGGTGCTGCAGCGTTGGGCCGACGACGGGCGCATCGAACGCCTGCGAGTCGTCGACTATCCGTCGCTGTCCCCGCGGCACGTCAGCCGGCGCCTGGCGTTCCCGATTGACTCATGGGACCCCCGGATCGAAGCGGTGGGAGGGCGCGTCCCCGTGTGGCGGAAGCGGCGTACGCCCCTCGATCGGTTCGCCTGGCGCGCCGCGGGTGCGGCGATCAACCGCGCCTTGCCGCCCACCGGCGGTCGCCGAGTCGTCATCGCCGCCACACCCATGTGGGCCCCCGTCCTTCGGCACATCGCCGCCGACGGGCGCGGGTTCGACGCGGTCGACGACTGGCGCGCCTTGCCGGCGGTTGCGACGGTGGCCGACCACGCGGTGGCGGGCTACCGCGCCGCGGCGGCGGTCGACTCCGCCTCCGCGGTGTCGAGTGAGCTCGCCGAGACGCTGCGGCGCGATTTCGGCATCGCCGCGCACCCGATCGGCAACGGGGTCGACCTCGATGCGTATACCGGCCCCGTCGGCACCCCGCCGTCCGGGCTGCCGCCCGAACCGTTCGCCGTCTACCTGGGCGTCGTCCAGGAGCGGGTCGATCTCGATCTGATCGCCGCCGCGTGCGCCGTCATGCGAGTCGTCGTCGCCGGGCCCGCGGCGCCGGAGTTCGCCGACGCGTTGCGACGCACCGACGTGACGTGGCTCGGCCCGGTGGAGCCCGAGACCATCCCCGACTTGCTACGGGCGGCCGCGGTCGGTCTCGTGCCGCATCGCGTCGACGCGTTGACCACGAGCATGGACCCGATGAAGGTGTTCGAATACCTCGCGGCCGGGCTGCCGGTGGTGGTCACGCCCGTTCGGATCAGCGCACGCTCGGATCGGATCCTCGTCGCGTCGGGGGCGGCCGCGTTCGCCGAGGCGGTGCGCGCCGCGCGCGACCTGGCGCCGCTCGGACACCCCGATCCCGCAGTCGACGGCTTCTCGTGGCGCTCGGTCGCCGACAGGCTGTTCGACGCGCACATCGGTTAGTCGAACGGCGGCGCGCCCCGAGCGAGCAGCGCGGGGATGTGGCTGCGCGTGACGCCGCGGACGTACTTCCCGGCGGCTTCGCCGACGGCGAGGAACTCGTCGAGGTACCGGAGATGCCGGTCGTAGTAGTTGTCGTAGTTCGTCGTGCGGAAGAACGCGGGATGGGCGGCGAAGCAGTCGCGCATGAGTTCGTCGCTGTATTGGATCGTCGGGTTGTGCTTCCAGAAGTAGTTCTCCGACGTCGCCCTCCCGTCGCAGCCGCCGACGTCGACCTGGTCGACCAACGCGAATGCGACGGGGAGCATCAAGTAGGTCAACACGTTCCCGGACTGACGCACTTGCGCGCGGAATTCCGACGGCCAGCACCAGTCCAGCGCGGTGTCGTCGAGGCTCACCAGGCGGTCGGAGATCTCGGGCATGTGGGCCAGGAGCAGACCCGCGTAGTACGCCGGGATGACCACGAGCGCGTCGCACACGTCGATCGACTTGCGCAGGTCGGCACGAAACGCGGCCGCGTAGCGGCTCGGACCGAAGTGGAACACCGGGTCGGCGAAGCAAATCGCGTCTGGCTGCAACGTCTTGATCAACGTGAGATCGCGCACCGCGGAGTTGCACACGATCCGAATGTCGGCGGTAACCGATCCCGGGTCGAGTTCGGTGGCGGAGGGTCCGGTGCCCAGCGCCAGCGCGCGACCGCCGGCGACGCGTCGCTTGAGCAGGCGCGGCACGGTGTCCAACGGCGCGGGTTCGAGATGGCCGCACAGCGCGCTGCGAAGCCGGTAGTAGCCGAGCTCTGACGTCTTGGCGAACACGGCGTCGGCGATGGTCATGTTGCGCGCGTGGGGGAGGATCGCCAATGCGGATCGCGTCGAGACGCGATGCAGCACGTGGCGAACGTGCGGGCCAGTCGGGAACGGACCGCGGGCGATGGCGTCGCCGTGCACGAGCGCTGGATCCATGTGCGGCGCGTCCTCGGGGCCGAACACCATGCCCTCGGCGCCGGCGATGTAGATCGGCACCTGCGCGCCGCGCAGATACCAGTTGATGCGCGCCACTAGGTCGGCGAGCTCGGCGGCGTCACGCACCGCCGGTTCGAACACGAGCGCATCGATGCGCGCCGGGTCTTCGGCGCGGGACAAACGACGAAAGGCCGCGTGAAGGTATTTGCGCACCTTGGTGTCGACCGGATGGCGGCGCCCGTGCGCGGCGGCTTCCCCGCGCGCCGCCATGGATGCGTCCCGTGCCATTCGCCCGATTGTGTCAGGCTCGACCTCGTGTCCAGGGCACTGCTAGTAGCGAATGGCGGTGGCCACATGCGGCAACTGCACGCCCTCGCCTCCCGGATACCTGAAGTGCGCGACGCCGAGCGCGTGTGGGTGACCTTCGACGAATCACCGTCGCGCAGCCTGGTGGGCGACGAGCGCCTCGTCGCGGCGTACGCGCCGACAACCCGCAACATCAAGAACCTCGTGCGGAACTACTTGCTGGCGCGTCGGCTGCTCAAAGAGGAACATTTCGACATCGCCGTTAGCACCGGATCTGCGCTCGCCGTGCCGTTCTTGACCCAGGCGAGCCGGCGCGGCATCCCGTGCCACTACATCGAGAGCGCGGCTCGGGTAGAGGCGCCGTCGCTTAGCGGCAGGATGGTCGCCCGCAGTGGTCGCGTGGCGATGTACACGCAACACGAGCGATGGGCGGACGAGACCTGGGCGTTCCGCGGCTCGGTATTCGAAGGTTTCGTCGCCGTGCCGCGACCCGATCCGCTGGTCCGACGCGTTCTGGTCACCCTTGGCAGCACCGACCTGCGCTTCGACCGGCTCGTCAACCGCCTGCAGACGATCATCCCCGAGTCGGTGGAGGTGCACTGGCAGATCGGCAAGACCGCGCCACCGCCGCCACGTCCGGGCTGGGAGTCGAGCACCTACCTTCCGGCCGCCGCCTTCCGCGCCGAGATCGCCAAGGCCGACACCGTCGTCACCCATAGCGGCACGGGTACGGCGCTTACTTCGCTCGAGAACGGGCGCATGCCGGTGCTGGTGCCGCGCTCGGGAGACGCGGGGGAAGCGGTCGACAACCATCAACAGGAGCTGGCCGGTCATCTGCGCGACGCCGCGTTGGCCGTCGTCGCCGACGCCGACGAGATCACGTTCGGCGACATCGAGGAGGCGGCGAAGTGGGTCGTCGAAGGCCGCGTGGCCCCGGACCTGCTGTTACGTCGGTAGGTCGGTGGGTCGCGGACGGCCGGCGGGAGGGCCGCCCGCCGAGGATGACGGCGGCGATGCGCTCGCCGGCGTGGCCGTCCCATCCGGGGATGGCGAGCATGCCCGACGATCCGTTGGCCAGCGCTCGCTTGGCCTCAGCGACGATGCGCAACCGGTCGCGGCCGACGACGACGTTCGTACCGCGCTCGACCGTGATGGGCCGCTCCGTGTTGTCACGCAGCGTCAAGCAGGGCACGCCGAGGGCGGTGGTCTCTTCCTGGATGCCACCCGAATCGGTGAGCACGATGGCCGCCGACGCTTCGAGCGCGATGAAGTCGAGGTATCCGAGCGGATCCGTAATCGTGACGGCCGGCGGCACCGTGAGGGTGGAGAGGCCGGCGCGCGTGCGCGGGTGCACCGGAAAGACGAGCGGCACAATCGGCGGCGACGTCGCCGAGCGCGTCCATCACCTCGGCGAGCACGGTCGCGTCGTCAACGTTGGCCGGTCGGTGCAGCGTGACGAGGCCGTAGCCGCCGGCGGTGACGCCGAAGTCGGCGAGCGTCGAGCGCTGGCGGGCGCGCGGCAGATTCACCAACAGCGTGTCGATCATCACGTTGCCGACGAGGTGGATCTGGTCGGGGCGATACCCCTCACGTTCCAGATTGGCAACGGCGTCGGGCGAAGGTGCGAACAAGTAGTCGCTGACTCGGTCGGTGACCACGCGATTCACTTCTTCGGGCATATCCCAGTCGCGACTACGCAGCCCGGCCTCGACGTGGGCCACGAGGCAGCCAGCCTTGGCCGCCGCCAATGCGGCCGCCACCGTCGAGTTGACGTCGCCCACCACGACAACGGCGTCGGCTTTTACCTCCGTCAGCAGGGCTTCCATGCCGACGAGTACGCGGCCGGTCTGCTCGGCGTGGGTGCCGGCGCCCGCCCCGAGGTGGTGATCCGGAGTGCGCAGTCCCAACTCGTCGAAGAACACGTCGCTCATGCCGGGGTCGAAGTGTTGACCGGTATGGACCAGCACCGTTTCCGCGCCGCCCGCATCGAGCGCGTCGATGACCGGTTTGATCTTCATGAAGTTGGGTCGCGCGCCGGCGACGCACACGATCCGCATCGACACGTGACTGTAGCGAGGCGGTTTGGCCGCTCCCGCCCTGCCAGAATCACGGGATGAAGCTCTCGGTCATCGTGCGGTGCCTGAACGAAGAGCGCCATATCGGCCGGTTGCTGGAAGGTCTGCTCGAACAAACTCGTCAGGCCGACGAAATCGTGATCGTCGACTCGGGATCGACCGATCGCACTCTGGAGATCGCCGGGCAGTTCCCCACCAAGATCGTGCACATCGCGCCCGAAGAGTTCTCGTTCGGCCGCGCGTTGAACGTCGGATGCGAAGCCGCATCCGGCGACGTGTTCGTCATGGTGAGCGCGCACGTGTACCCCGTCTACAACACGTGGTTGCGCGAGTTGGTGGCCCCGTTCGAGACGTCCGACGCCGTGCTGAGCTACGGGCGCCAGCAGGGCGACGAACGCACGCGTTATTCCGAACGACGGATCTTCGAGCAGTGGTTCCCCGCCGAAAGCGAGCCGCGCCAACGTCACCCCTTCTGTAACAACGCCAACTCGGCGGTGCGCCGCGAGCTGTGGGAGCAGTTCCGCTGGGACGAGTCGCTCACCGGACTCGAAGACCTCGCGCTGGCGCGCAAGGCGCTCGACTCCGGCGGCACCATCGCCTACGTGGCCACCGCTCCGATCGTGCATGTGCACGAGGAGAGTTGGCGACAGATCAAGAACCGCTACCGCCGCGAGGCGATCGCCCACAAGGTGCTCTACGACGAGCAGCGCATGGGACTGTCCGAAGCGGTGCGGTTGGCGCTGTGGAACATCGGCGGCGACCTCGTGCACGCGGCGCGCCACCGCGAGCTCACGCACGCATCGGGGATCGTCGGGTTCCGCACGGCCCAGTTCATCGGATCGTTCCAGGGATTCGCGCAGAGCGGTCCCGTGCACGCCGAGCTGAAGCGCCGCTTCTATTACCCCGCCGGCCGGACCCGCCCGTCTGACGCGCCCGGTGGTGCCGGCGCGCAGCCGATCGACTACCGGAACGGCGAATGACAGCAGTGTCCGTGGTCGGGCTGGTCCCGATGCGCCATGACAGCGAGCGCGTGAAGGGCAAGAACTACCGGTTGCTCGGCGGTCGACCGCTGTACCACCACATCGTGGCGTCGCTGCTCGACTCGGGCGTGGTCGACCGCGTCGTCATCGACACCGACAGTCCCTTCATCGCCGAGGACGCGCCCAAGCATTTCGATCGCGTGGAGGTGCTGCCGCGTCCCGAGCACCTGCTCGGCGGCCACGTCGCCATGAACGACATCCTCCTGTACGACGTCAGCCAGGTGGACGCCGAGCTCTATCTACAGACCCACAGCACCAATCCGCTGTTGCGCCCCGAGACGATCGCGAACGCCGTGCGGACCCTGCTCGACCAGCGTCCGGAGTTCGACTCCCTGTTCGGCGTGACGCCGCTGCAGACGCGGCTGTGGTGGGACGGCGCCCGTGCTGTCAACCACGACCCGGCCGTGCTACTCCGCACGCAAGATCTGCCGCCGATCTACGAGGAGAACAGCAACATCTACTTGTTCGATCGCGCGACGCTCGAGCGGCGCGGCAACCGCATCGGCGACCGTCCGCTCATCTTCCCGATCGACCGCGCCGAGGCGTGGGACATCGACGAGGAGATCGACTGGATCGTCGCCGCGGCGTTGTACGGCCAACGCGAGGCCGGCAATGCCTGACGCCCCGCGCATTCTCATTACCTGCCGGCAGATGCAGGTGTCGATGCACGCCGTCGAAGCGCGGCTGAACTCACTCGGCGTCGAGTGGGACTGCCCGGAGATTCCGGGTCAGCAATTTTCCGCCGAGCAGTTGATCCCCATCATCGGTCGGTACGACGCCATGGTCGCCGGTGACGACGAGGTGTCCGAGGCCGTGCTGCGCGCCGGCCTGCCGCGGCTGCGCACCGTCGCCAAGTGGGGGATCGGTGTCGACGGGATCGATCTCGTCGCCGCCGCGGCACTCGGCATCGAGGTCACCAACACGCCCGGCATGTTCGACGACGAAGTGGCCGACGTCGCCTTCGGGTACATCCTCGGCCTGTACCGCGGCCTGCACCTGGTCGACCGCGCCGTGCGCGCTGGCAGATGGATCAAGTACGAGGGCCGCTCGACGCGCGGCAACACGCTGGGCATCGTCGGACTAGGTGGCACCGGGCGGGCGCTCGCCATCCGCGGCCAAGCGCTCGGCATGCGCGTCGTCGGTACCGAACCGTCACCCGCCAACGCCGAACTGGCGGCAGAGATCGGCGTCGAGGTCACCACGCTCGACGAAGTCGTGGCGGTCGCCGACGTCGTCTCGCTGCACTGCCCGTTGACCCCGGAAACGTCAGGAATGATCTCCGCCGCAGTTATCGAACGCATGAAGCCCGGCGCCTTTCTCGTGAACACCAGCCGCGGGCGGGTTGTCGAGGAGGCAGCGGTCATCGCCGCGCTCCAAAGCGGCCACCTCGGCGGCGCGGCGCTCGACGTCTTCGAAGTCGAACCGTTGCCCGCCGACAGCCCGCTGCGGGGCTTCGACAACGTGATCCTCGGTGCGCACAACGGATCCAACACCAGCGAGGCCGTGCTGCGCACCAGCGAGCGGGCAATCTCCAACGCGTTGACGAGCCTCGGACTCGCGTGACCAAGACCGTCGTCGTCACCGGCGCCTGCGGCGGCATCGGCGCCGCAGTGGTCGAACTGTTCAACGCCAACGGCTGGCGAACCGTCGGTCTTGACCGCGACGAACCGAATGGCCGCGTCGAGCCGTCGCGCTTCGTGCGCTGTGACGTGGCCGACGAGTCCGACCTGGCCGCCGGTGTTCGGGCGTTGGCCGACGAGGCGCAGGTCGACGCGCTGGTCAACAACGCCGCGGTCATGGTGAGCAAGGAGTTCGCCGACCTGACGATCGCCGACTGGGACCTGACGATGAACACCAACGTGCGTCCGGCCTTCCTACTCACGCAAGCGTTGCTGCCCAAGCTGGCGGCGAGTTCCGGTGGCGTGGTGAACGTCGCCTCGGTGCACGCCATCGCCACCAGCCGGGGCGTCGCGGCCTACGCCGCCAGCAAGGGCGCGTTACTGGCGTTCACGCGGGCGACGTCGCTGGATCTCGCGTCATCGGGTGTGCGCTGCAACGCCGTGTGTCCGGGCGCGACCGACACACCGATGCTGCGCGGCGAGCCCGAAGCGTTGCGCGCCCTCGTCGCACGGACACCGTTGAGCCGGATCGCCACGCCGACCGAGATCGCCGAGGCGATCCTGTTTCTCGCCGACAGCACGAAGTCGGGTTTCATCACCGGCCAGACACTGACCGTCGACGGCGGAGCGACGTCGCAACTGAGCACGGAATGAGCGACCAGTCCGCCGTGTACTTCGAGGCGGCGGCGCAACTCGGCGAGGGCCCGCGCTGGGACGAGCGGACCAACGAACTGCACTGGGTCGACATCGAGCGCGGGGAGATCCACCGCCGCGGCCACGGCACGGGCGAGCACCACGTCGTCACCGTCGGGCAGTCCGTGGGTGCCGCCGTTCCGTTGTCCGAAGGCGGGGGATGGATTGCGGGCGTCCGTGACGGTGTGGTGATCGTCGGATCCGACGGCGAGATTCGCCGCACCGTGCTGGTCGACGCCCAGCGCACGTCCCACCGCATGAACGACGGAGCGTGTGACACGTCGGGCCGGTTCTGGACGGGCACTCTCGACGAAGACCATGGCCCGGCCTCGGACGCGCTCTACCGCGTCGACACCGACCTCACGGTCGAAAAAATGGTGGATGGCATCGGCTTGTCCAACGGGTTGGCGTGGTCGCCGGACAACTCCACCATGTACCGGGTCGACAGTGCAGCGGGCGTGATCTTCCGCGCCGAATT
Organism: uncultured Actinomycetes bacterium; assembly: GCA_963722185.1. Lineage (GTDB taxonomy): Bacteria > Actinomycetota > Acidimicrobiia > Acidimicrobiales > JACCXE01 > JACCXE01. The sequence goes on from CAVRKD010000003.1 coordinate 51,405, forward strand.
CTTCGCCCAGTCCGGTGCGTTGGGCGCCGCCGCCACCTTTGCGGTCGTCGACGCGGCCGACGGCGAGCCCGACGGCATCACCGTCGATGCCGACGGCTGCGTGTGGGTGGCGTTGTGGGACGGCTGGGCACTGCGGCGATATACGCCCGCGGGCGAACTTGACTGCGTTCTGACGTTGCCCGTCGCCCGTCCCACGAGTTGCGTGTTCGGTGGAGCGGATCTCGACACGCTGTTCATCACGACGGCGCGCACGGGACTCGGCGCCGACGCCTTGCACGGTCAGCCGTGGGCGGGGCACATACTGTCCTGCACCCCCGGTCCCCGCGGGCTGCCGACGAATTACTTCCGAGGACCGCAATGAGCGAAGTCGACCAAGCCGAGCGAGCGGTCAGCCCGACGGAGTACGAGCCCCCGAGCCAGCGGCTTAGCGCGCCCGTATTGGGGCTCGGTGTCGCGGTGATCGCGGCCGGAGCGTCGTTCGTCGCCGCCGGTTCGTCCCCGTCATTGGTGATCGCGCCGCTCGTCCTCGCCGTCGCCGCCGCCTGGGCCACTCAGCGGCCCGCACGGGCCGCCCTGCTGGGCATGGCGGCGATCGCGCTGATCCCGATCTACTGGTCGCCCTTATTCCCGGGGACGCACGTGGCGGCGTTGCCGGGTGTCGTCGTGTCGGCGATCGTGCTGCCCGCCGCGCTCAGGTGGCGCACCAACGTGAGGCTCACAGGCATCGACCGGTTCGTCATCGCGTACGTCTTCTTTCGCCTGGGGTCGCTGGCGGTCAATCCCTCCGGTGGATTTGGACTCGCGCTCGACACCCTTGCCTATATCGCCCTGCCGTATGTGGCGTTCCGCATGCTCAGCACGCAAGCGGGAATCCGCGCCGCGCTGGCGGTGGGCACGGTGGTAGGCGGCGTCGTCTCGGCCGTGATTGCCGTTCGCGAATACAACGGCGTGGCGAACCCGTTCATCAAGTACATCTTCGGTGGTTACCAGTACGCGTTCTACGCGCGGGTCGACCGCCGCTTCAACCGCCCGAGACCGGAGGCGGCGTTCGGTCAGGCCGTGCCGTTGGGGATGTTCCTCGCCCTCGCGGCCGTGCTCGCGCTTGCTCTCGCGTGGCGCGCCTCGACTCCGTGGCGGCGAAACGTCTCGTACGCGGCGTTGCTTATCGCGCTCGCGGGCCTGGCCAACACCCTCGTTCGCGGTCCGCTGATCATGATCGCCGTCGGCGTCGCGATGTTGCTGGTTGGTGACGTTCGGCGCTTCCGGTTGGATCGCACCGTGCTTGTCGTCGTGGCGGGGCTTTTGTTGCTAACGGTCGGAACCTTCGGAGCGAACGTGTTCAAGCTCAAGGACGCCACGCTCGAGGGTGGTCAGGTACGACAAAGCGGAGAGGTTCGCTTCGAGATCCTCGAGGCGATGACGAAGCCGGAGAACTTCTCACTGTTTGGCAAAGCCGGCGAGGCCGGCGCCGAGGAAGGGTTCCAATCCGCCGTCGGTGCGCAAGTCGGCCTACGCACGTTCGAGAACGCGTTCGCGTTGACGTATCTGGGGTACGGCATCACTGCACTGCTCGCCTTCGCCGGGATCGCGCTTCTCGTTATCAAGGCGAGTTTCCTTCCGGGTCTCGACATGATCGACCGCGGTTGGTGCGCGGCCTTCGTCGGCGTCTTCGTCAACTTGGTCGGCGTCGGTCTTGGTTCGCAGTTTGTGCAGATCTTTTGGATCGGTATCGCCGTGATTGCGTCGATCGTGCAGCGATCCTCTCAGCGTCCCGCGGCAAGCTAGGTTCTCGGCCGTGGAACTACAGGCACTCGTAAGCCTGTTCCGTCGCCGGTTGCCGGTGATCGTTCTGGCCTTTGTTATCTGCGTCGCCGGCTCGGCCGCGCTTTCGCGTTCGCAGACGAAGGTCTACAAGGCGGGCACGCGGCTGTACGTGAACGTGCCAGGCGCGAGTGGCACGCGCGAGCAAGCCGAGGGCGTGCAACTCACGTCGCAACTCTTGGCCAGCTTCGCCAAAGTCGTCGACTCGCAGATGACCACTCGCAGGGTGGCGCGCGAGCTTCAGACGCAGATCACGCCGGCGCAGGTCAAAGCCAAGGTGAACGCCACGCCGGTTCTGCAAACGCTTCTCATCGACGTCACGGCGTCGGATCCTGATCCCGCCTTCGCCGCCCAGCTGGCCAACGCCGCCGCTAAGGCGCTGGCGTCGGTGATCGACGAACTCGGCGCGTCCTCGTCGGGCGGTATCAAGGCGTCGATCATCGACCAGGCGAGTGTGCCGCGTAAACCGGTGTCACCGAACCCGAGACGCGACATCGCCGTCGGTGCTTTCCTCGGTCTCGCGCTCGGCGCGGCGGCCGCGTTGGCCATCGACGCGCTCGACCGAACGATTCGCCAAGCCGAGGTCGCCGCCGCGGCGTTCGACGCGCCGGTGCTGTGCTCGATTCCGCGCCAACGCCGAATATCCAGCGACCCGCTGGTCGCGCTCAAGAGCGGCGGCTCCTCCACCGGCGAGGCGTACCGGGCTTTGCGAACCGCCATCCGTTTCCGCGAGTCGTCGCAGCATCTGAAGACGGTTCTCGTCACGTCAGCCGCTGCGGGTGAAGGTAAGTCGACCATCGCCGCCAACCTCGCCATCGCCATGTCGCTCGACGGTGCGCGGGTGATCCTGATCGACGGCGACCTTCGCCGGACCCGCCTGAACGCCTTGTTCGACCTGCCACAGGGACCAGGCCTCACCAACGTCTTGCTGGGAAAGGTTTCGTTGTCGGAGGCTCTGGTGCCGTGGAGCCGCGGCCTGAGCATTCTCCAGGTCGGTACACACACGCTCAACCCGTCCGAAGCGCTGGGCTCACAGGTCATGGTGCAGGTGCTGGAGGAGGCCAAGGCGCTGGCCGACATCGTGATCGTCGACGCCCCGCCGGTGCTGCCGGTCGCCGACCCGACGGTGCTCGCCGCGCTGGTCGACGGGACCGTCGTCGTCTGCCGCTGGGGCCGCACGTCGATCCACGCGGCAGAGTCCACGCGGTCGATGCTCGACAACGTCGGGGCCGACATCATCGGAGTGGTCCTCAACGCCGAAGGTGGCGGTCGGTCGGCGAACTACTACCGGCACTACTCGACCCGGCCGCAGCATCGGCGCGACGACCGGCCCCCGGCAACGTCGCTCCCGAGCCCGAACGGCGCCGCCGCGGTAGCCGCCGACACCCAGGCCGTCGAGCCACCGCCGATCATCGAGGAGCCAGAACCGAGCTTGCCGCCGCCAGATGGCAGCTGACGCGGCCTTACTCGGCCTCGCGATCGTTCTCACGCTCGCCGCCGGCCTCGGTCTTGCAAGTTATGACTCCTTGGCCAGGCGGCGCGCCTGGCGCCTGCGTGCTCCCAGCCGTCCGGGCGCGGTCGCGCTGCTCATCGGATTCGGCGTCGCCGTTGTCGTAACCGGCAAGCTCGAAGGCAACCTCTTCCTGGTGCCCGCGGCGGCCGTCGCCGCGCTCTCAGGGCTCGACATCCTGCGGCGCAACGGGCGCCTCGTTTCCTTCGGGATCCTGTGGGCGAGTGCCGATCTCGTCGTGCTCGCCCTCCGCGCCGAGATTCCGGCGTTCGGGGCGGCGTGGGCCGATGTCGCGTTCACCGCGCTCCTGCTCGCCTGTTTCTGCAGCCTGCTGCGCGAGATCGACATCGTCGGCTCCTACGGCTGGGTTGCCGCGCTCGCTACCGCCGGCGCCACTGCGGTCATCTGTTACCGGCTGGACCGCGCCGACGACGCCACGCTCGCGGTACTCGTGACGGGCGCGGTCTTCGCCATCATCGCCAGCGCACCCTTCGGCGGCGGCATGTTGGGACGCGTTGGCGCGCGGGTCCTCGGGCTGGTCATCGGAAGCATGGCGATCCGGGCGGCCGTTGGTTCGCCGGAGTTGATGCTGGGCGTCGCTGCGATCGGTGTGCTGTGCGCCCTCGGGTTTGTCGTAGCCCTCGAGCGTCCCGCCCGCGGCCGCGTCACGCTCGGATTGGCGGTGGGCGCCGGTGTGCTCGCCGTGGCTGCCATACCAGCGAGCGCCGCGCTGCTCGACGTCTACGAACCGATACGCGACACCGTTCGGCAGAGCCGCGACTTCGTGAAGGCGACGCCCAAGGACGGCCTCGACGGGGCGTCGGTTCGGCTGCGGGCGATCGAAGCGGCCTTCCGCACGTCGGAGCGGCGCCTCGACTCCACCAGCGTCGACGCCGGCAAGTTCGTCCCGTTCCTCGGTGTCAACCTGCGCGCCGCCACGTCCAGCACGCAGGTGGCCGGCGACCTCGCGGCCTCGGCGCGCCGGCTCGTAGACGAGATCACGGTGAAGTCGGTCGCCATGAAGAAAGGCACCGTCGCGCGCGCTGACCTCGACCGTCTGATCGCCGGGCTGCGCGCAGTGCGGGCCGACGTCCGGCGCGCGCAAGCCCGCATCGAGGCCGGTGGGTCCCTCGATCTGCTCGTTCCCGAACTGCGCGAGGGTGTCGAGGACCTCGACCGCCAAGTCGCCGCCGTCGATCGGCGAGTGAGCAACACGCTCGACGGCGCAGTCACCGCCACGCGGCTCTTGGGTTACGGCCGGCCGCAGCGGTACTTCGTCGCCGTGCAGAACAACGCCGAGAGCCGCGCCACCGGCGGCTACATCGCCAACTACGGGATCCTCGTGGCGGACCAGGGCCACGTCACGCTGCCGCAGTTCCGTCGCACCGTGGAGTTCGACGCCGCCAAGGACCGCCCCCGCACGCTGCACGCGCCCAAGGACTACCGGCGCCGGTACTCGCGGTTCGACGTCGAGCGCGAGTGGACCAACGTGAACATGTCGCCGGACTTCCCGACCGTCGCGGGGGTGATGGCCGATCAGTACAAGCAGTACAGCGGCACCTCGGTGGACGGCGTCATCGCCATCGATCCGGTCTCCCTGGCCAAGCTGCTCGAGCTGACCGGGCCGATCCGCGTCGCCGGGTGGCCCGTGCCGATTACGGCGAACAACGCCGTGGCGATCTTGTTGCACGACGAGTACGTCGCCTTCGAGGGGCGCCTCGACGACCGCGTCGACTTCATCGGCCGCGTCGCCAAGGCGGTCTTCGACCATCTGACCGACAGCGGGTTGTCGGACTTGATCAAGGCGGGCTCCGTCATCCACGACGTGACCACGACCCGGCACGTGCAGGTCTGGGCGCGAGACGACCTGGCGGCCAAGTTCTTGCGCCGCACGCGCGCCGACGGGCGGGTGCCGGACGTGCGCGGCGACGCCCTCATGGTCACGACGCAGAACGCCGCCGGCAACAAGCTCGACTATTACCTGCGTCGGTCGGTGACCTACGACGCCAAAGTGCGCCGGGCCGACGGGCGCGTCTTCGTCGACGCCACTCTCACGCTGCGGCTGCGTAATGAGGCACCGGCCACCGGGCAGCCGAGGTACATAATCGGACCCTTCGACGGTCGCTTCAAAGCCGGCCAAAACCGCACCTACCTGACCGTGTATTCACCGCTCGAGTTTGGTGGCGCCACGCTCGACGGCCAGCCGCTCACCCTCACCGGCGCGCCGGAACTCGGTCGCGTGGCCCGATCCTCATTTGTCGACATCCCGCCGGGCGCCACCCGCACCATCGTGGTGCATCTCTCGGGGTTCGTGGCCGGTTCGAAGCGGTACGCGCTGGACCTATTGCGGCAGCCGTTGAGCGCCAATGACGAAGTAAACCTGAACGTGGAAGGCGCTGGGCGAGATGGCAAGTTTGCCCTGATTGGCTTATTGAAACGAGATTTGGTCCTCGACTTACCGACCAAAGGCTCTTAGCGTCCGGCGCGACATATGGCACACTGTCGGCAGCCGGGGGTCGACTCGCCCACTCAGAGGACGAAGACTGTGGTTCGAAAGACGTTGACACTGCTTTTGGCAGCGTTGCTCCTCGTAGGAGCAGGTGCGTCTACGGCGCGCGCACAGACCTATCCCGTCAACTCGACCTTCGAGGTTCGAGATGCCAACGGAAACCTCATCACGACCGACGTCGGTCTCTATCCCGGTGACCCGTTCAGCATCGTCGCCGGCGGGTGGCAGCCCGGCGCCACCGTCACCGTCACGTTCCTGTCCGAGCCGATCCTTCTGGGCACGCTGACGGCAGACGCCGACGGATACGTACGCGGCACCTATCGCGTGCCCGAAGTCCCGCCGGGGATTCACACCGTGCGCCTCCAAGGCATTGGCGCCGACGGCAAGCCGCGCACGCTCGAGTGGGCGATGCGGGTGCTCGCCCGTGCCGCCGTCGCCGGCACGTCGGTCGACGCACCCGGTACGGGCTCACTGGGATCTTCAGGATCCTCAGGATCTTCGGGTTCTTCGGGCTCGGGCGCGTTCGGCAAGACCGGCCTGAACTCTTCGGATATCGCGGCGGTGGCCTTCGCGTTGTTCGCCATGGGCGCGGCGCTGGTGCTGGCGGTGCGCCGGTCGCGCGTTACAGCGACTCGATAGCGGTCGCCACTCCTCCGGCAACCTGAACGCGGAGTACGGCGCGTTCACCCGCCGGCGTAACGAGGGTCAGCATGGCGGCGTCGCCGACGACGCGGCGCTGCGTCATCCGGGCCCCACCGAAGCGCGGCAGCAGATCGGTCGTCGGCACGGCCGGCGCCAAGACTTTCCGCAGCGCGAGCTCGTCAGAGTTCGCCAGCGCGTCCGCAATGGCCGCGACCACGGGACGCGCACTGCTTCTGGGGTCGTTTCGCGAAGAAGACCTTCGCGAAACGACACCAGAAGCGACCGCCGCCGCCCACGACCGGACGCGGAACTTGCGCAGGCGTTCGACTTCGGACCTGTCGGCGTAGCCGAGTTCGACCAGCAGGTCACCGCCGGCGCGGGCGACGGCGCGCTCGGCCAGAGCGTCGCCGGCGTGCTTGCGCACCCCGACATTTGGGGACGCCGGCGAGGTGTGCACCGGGGCTCGGCCGAAGTCGGCCGCCGCCTTGCGCAGCGCCTGATCATGCGGCAACCCCAGATGGTCGAAGATGACGCCGAGGGCCGCCGGGGTGTCAGCGACGATGTCCTCGTAACGCAGCTCGAGATACGCCGACGATCCGAAGTGGGTCCGGATGTCGCGCAGCGACGCCGCCCACGCTTCGGCAGCCCGGCCGGCGTCGGCGAACTCGTCGGTGCGAGCCCCCCACAGCTGGCGCTGCGACGCCGTGGCGTCGCGGCCGTCGCGCACGATGTGCACGTAACGGGCGTCGGGATAGATCTGCGCCTGCAACGCCGATTGCAGGCGGTGGTTGGGCGTCTTCTCCACGATGACGCGCGCCTCGGGACGGGTGCCCTCGCGCTGCGCCATGAACACGGTGTCGCAGAACGCCCGCGAGGCAGTGATCAGCTGGTCGCGTGACACCCAGGTCGAGAGATGCGACATGCCTTCGGGGTGGCCGAAGTTCTCGAAGATCGCCGGGAGACCCTCGCAGAACAGGTGGCTCTCGCCGCCGGTGGCAACCAGCGGGTGCACGAGCAGCAGTTGCTGCAGCCACGTCGTGCCGCTGCGGGGCGCGCCGACGATGAAGCCAACCTGTTCGTGGAGCGGGCTGTCCGCCGGGCGAAACGTCGTAGTACGCGTTGACGCGTTCACGAAGACGTCGTAGATGCTCTCGGGCTTCGCATCCACATCGTCATCGTAGGTCTGCAAAAGTCGGGGAATGGAGAGCCTCAAGGTCGAGGTCCCGACCGGGATCGTCCAAGGTGAGTTCGACGAGCGCTTCGGCTCCGTCGTGGACCGATTCGTCGACAACTACCACGAGCACGACGAGGTCGGCGCGTCGCTGTGCGTCACGTACGAGGGCGAGACGGTCATCGACGTTTGGGGCGGCGCCGTTGACCGCGAGCTGAGCGCGCCGTGGGAGTCCGACACCATCTCGATCGTTATGAGCTGCACTAAGGGCGCGGTCGCGCTGTGCGCGCACGTGCTGGCCGACCGCGGCCTGCTCGATATCGAGGCCCCGGTGAAGGAGTACTGGCCCGAATTCGCGCGCAACGGCAAAGAGAACGCGACGGTCCGCATGATGCTTGACCACTCGGTTGGCGTTCCTGCGCTGCGCGGTGAGCTGCCGGGCGACTTCATGATCCACTGGGATCAGGTGTGCGACCGCCTCGCCGCCGAGGAACCGTTCTGGGAGCCCGGCACGCGCAACGGCTACCACCTCATCAACTTCGGCTGGACCGTCGGCGAGCTCGTGCGCCGCGTCTCGGGGAAGTCGCTCGGCACCTTCTTCCAGGAGGAGATCTGCCAGAAGCTCGGCCTCGACTTCTGGATCGGGCTGCCGGAGGAGCACGAGCGTCGGGTGTCCAACATGATCCAGGCGACGCCGCCGCCGGCCGGCGGCCACGTCAGCCGGTTCATGCAGGTGGTGATGACGCAGCCCGAGTCGGCGACGCGCCACGCCATGGCGAACCTGATGTCACAGACCACGCAAGGCCGGGCGTGGCACGCCGCGGAGATCGGCGGCGGTGGCGGTATCACCAACGCCCGCGGTTTGGCCGGCATGTACACGCCGCTGGCGCTCGGTGGGGGTGGCCTGATCGACGAGGCGACGATGGAGAAGGCGCGGCGCTGCTCGGTGGCCACGAACTACGACGCCACGCTGCAGATCGCCACGCGCTTTGGTCTCGGCTTCATGCTGTCGATGGACAACCGCGACAAGTACGACAAGGACTCGGTGGTGATGGGCGAGCACGCCTTTGGTCACGTCGGCATGGGCGGTTCGATCGGCTTCGCCGACCCGTCCATCGGTTTGGCGATGGGGTATTCGATGAATCGGATGGGGCCAGGCATCTTGCTCAACGAGCGCGGCCAGGGCCTCGTCGACGCCGCCTACGCCGTCGCCAGCGCATAATGGCCCGAGTCGCGGCGGCGTTGCTGTGCGACGCCGCCACCGTGCGCGAGGGCTTGCTGCACGTCCTCGGCGGCGGCATCACTCGCCTGCACCGCGCCGAGTTCCCGGCGCCGATGCAAGTCACGCTCGTGGCGCAGGTGGTGCTCACGCCGAGCGAGGTCGGCTTCCCCCACGACGTCACCGCCATCATCCAGACCGAGGACGGCGACGTCGTCGTGCAGGCCAACGGCCACCTCGAGCCGGGCGAACCCAACCCGTTGCTGGAGCCTGGCGAGTCGGTCATCCTCCCGCTCGTCATCAACCTGACCAACGTGGTCGTGCCGGCGCCGGGTGGCTACAGCATCGAGATTTCCGTCGACGAGGTGCACCAAACGTCGATCACTTTCAGGGCAGTGACCGCCGCCGTCTAGACTTTTCCCACGTGCCAGCGACCGTAGTTGTAGGAACGCAATGGGGCGATGAGGGCAAGGCCAAGCTCACCGACCTCCTCGCTAAAGAGATGTCGATGGTGGTGCGTTACCAGGGCGGTCACAACGCCGGTCACACCATCGTCGTGGACGGCGAGAAGTACGCCCTCCAGCTCGTCCCCAGTGGAGTGCTGTATCCGCACACGACGCCGGTCATCGGCAACGGTGTGGTGGTCGACCCCGCGGTGCTGCTCGACGAGATCGACCGGCTGACGGCGCGCGGCATCGACTGCTCGCGCTTGCGCATCTCGGGCAACGCCCACTTGATCATGCCGTACCACCAGGAGATCGACGCGTTGACCGAGCGCCGGCTCGGCAAGAACAAACTCGGCACCACCAAGTCAGGCATCGGCCCCGCTTACGCCGACAAGGCGTCGCGCGTCGGGCTGCGGGTGCAGGACCTGCAAGACCCCAAGATCTTCCGGCAGAAGCTCGAGGTCGTCCTCAAAGAGAAGAACCTCATCCTCGCCAAGATCTTCAATCGCCTGCCACTGTCGTTCGACGCGCTGGTGAAGAAGTACATCGACGACTACGCCCCGCGCATCGCTCCGATGATCTGTGACTCGGTGTCGCTCATCCACGAGGCGCTCGAGCGCAACGAGCACGTGCTGCTCGAAGGCGCGCAGGCCACGTTCCTCGATCTCGACCACGGCACGTATCCGTTCGTCACGTCGTCGAACCCGGTGGCCGGCGGCGCCTGCACCGGTGCCGGCATCGGGCCGCGCGACATCACGCGCGTCGTCGGCATCGCCAAGCCCTACATCACCCGGGTGGGTGCCGGTCCGTTCCCCACCGAGATCCACGACGAGCTGGCTGACGACTTGATCGAGCGCGGCGCCGAGTACGGCACCAACACCGGTCGTCGCCGCCGCGTCGGCTGGTTCGACGCGGTGATGATGCGCCAAGCGGTGCGGCTCAACTCGCTGACCGAGCTGGCGCTCAGCAAGGTCGACCTGCTCGATCCGCTGGACACGGTGAAGGTGTGCGTGGCCTACGAGGTCGACGGCAAGCGCTTCCACTACCCGCCGTACCACCAGACCGACTTCCACAACGCGGTGCCCGTGTACGAGGAACTCAAGGGCTGGAACAGTCCGCTGACCGAAGTCACCGAGCCGCACCAACTGCCCGCGGCCACGTCGGAGTACCTCGCCTTCCTGGCCGATCAGATCGGCATCCCGATCACCTACATCGGCACCGGCCCGGGTCGCGACCAGTTCGTCCATACGGCGTAATGCGTCGGCGGGCGCGCGCCGCTCTCATCGGAGTCCTCGCCCTGGGCGCGTGGTCGGTTCCCGCGCACGCGCAGGCTGCGCCGGGCGGCGCTATGACCGCCGTCAACGGCACCTTCACCGGGACCACGGGCGACGACACGCTCGTGATCTCCCGCGACGTGGACTTGCTGACGCATAACCGGTTTTCCGCCGGTGACCCTGGCTTCGCCAGTGCGGCCGACTTCGACTCGACCGTCGACGGTGCGCAGACCAAGGCGGTCGGCTCGACGCTGCTGTTCAACCTCGGCAGCGGCGACGACGCCGTTGCCGTCGTCGGCCCGATGCCGAACCCCGTGCAGCAAGGCGACTTCGGCGACGGGTCCGACACGCTCGACTTGAAGGACTACCGGTCGGGTGAGTCCTCGGGAACGACCGTGAGCGCGTCTTCCTTCGCCGGCCTCGAGCGGATCATCGGCACTGAGTTCGCCGACACCTTGTCCGCCGGCGGCGTGCCGCTCGGTGTGGGGATCCAGCTCGAGGGCCGCGGGGGCAACGACGTGCTGCACGGAGGGCCCGGCAACGACCGTCTCAACGGCGGCGGCGGGGACAACCAGATGGACGGCGCCGCCGGTGACGACGAGTTCACGGTCGCCGCGCCGTTCCCGAGCACGCGCCGGGCGCTTTCGGGCGGCGAGGGCAACGACTTTTTGAGCGTCGACGGGACGGGCGGCGACGATCACCTCGGATTGTTCGACGACGGCGCGTTGACCACCGTCGTCGAGCGCTCCAACCCGACCGGCGGGTATTCGCTCGACGCCGTCAGCGTCGGCGTGCGCCTGCTCGAGGGCAACGACGACGTGCTCGTCGACCCGAATCCGCGCGGACCGATCACCGTCGACGGCAACGCCGGCATTAACGAGGTCAGCGTGAACGCCCGCCAGACGACGGCGAGCCTTTTGCCATCGGGCGCCGACGAGCAGCAGGTGCTCATTCCCGAGCTCGGCGTCGTGCGCACGTTGCACGCCAAGTTGCGGGTGCGTAACGAGACGGTGCTCGCCACCGCCGCCGGTCCCGGCGGAGGACCGCACGTGCGCACGTTTCGCGCCGACGGCTCGCCGGTCGCCAGCTTCTTCGCCTACGCCGCCGGCTTTCTCGGAGGCGTGACCGTCGCCCTCGGCGACCTCGACGGTGACCTCGACGACGAGATCGTCACCGGTGCAGGCATCGGAGGGGGACCGCACGTGCGCGTGTTCCGCTCCAACGGCACCGACACCGGCGTGAGCTTCTTCGCCTACACGCCCGGCTACAGCGGCGGTGTGAACGTCGCGGCAGTCGACGTCGACGGCGACGGCGTAGACGAGATCGTTACGGCACCCGCCACCACCGGCGGGCCGCACGTGCGGATCTGGTCCGGTGAGGGAGTGCTGCTCGACGAGTGGATGGCGGCGGGCTTCGCCGACACCGGGCTGCGCGTCGCCCGCGGCTCGGCGCTCGGCGAGACCGGCGGCGAGCAGATCCTGCTGTCGTCGACCACCGGCCCGACGAAGGTGCACGCGGTCGAGGCCGACGGGACGACCGCCTTCGAGTCGCTTCCGTACGGGGCATTCCCCGGCGGTGCCTTCGCCGCCCGCGGCGAGTTCGCCGGCAACGACGCGGCGGTCGACCACGGCGAGATCGTCACCGGCGCCGGACCGGGCGGCGGCCCGCACGTCCGCGTGCTCGATCCCATGACCGGCAGTCAGTCGAGCGACCTCGGCGGCTTCTTCGCCTACGACTCGAACTTCCGCGGTGGCGTGCGCGTCACCACGTGCAACCCCAACGGCGGCGACGACGAGATCGTGACCGCTGCCGGTGCCGGCGGCGCGCCCCACGTGCGCATGTTCTCGAAGGACGGCGCGCCACTGGCGCTGAGCTTCCTGGCCTACGGCCCCGACTTCCACGGCGGCCTCCGCGTCGTCTGCGGCGGCGCCGAAACAAAGTCGTACTAGGCCCGCCAACTAGCATGAGGTCACGTGACGACCTCTTCTGAGCCCCGATGAAGGTCGTCGTCGTCGGGTCCGGAGCGCGGGAACACGCGCTGGTCGTCGCTCTTTCGCGGTCGGCTGAGGTCGTGTGCACGCCGGGATCGCCCGGCATCGAAGCCGTCGCCAGGTGCGTGGACGACGAGGCCGAGAAGCTCGACGCCGACCTGTTCGTCATCGGTCCCGAAGCGCCGCTGGTCGACGGGCTCGCCGATCGCCTCCGCGCCCAGGGCAAGCGGGTGTTCGGCCCGGGTGCCGACGGGGCGTTGCTCGAAGGCTCCAAGGCGTACATGAAACAGGTCGTGCACGACGCCGGTGTGCCCACGGCGCGCTTCGCTGCCTTCGACGACGCCGACGCCGCGGTCGCCTACCTGCGCGACTCCCGTGGCCCGTACGTGGTTAAGACCGACGGGCTGGCGGCCGGCAAGGGCGTGCTGGTCACCCCCGACCTCGACGCCGCCATCACCGATGCCCGCGAGAAGCTGTCGGGCGCCACCTTCGCCGGCGCCGGAGCGACCGTCGTCATCGAAGAGGCGATGAGCGGCCCCGAGTTGAGCGTGCTGGCCGTGTGCGACGGCCGCCGCTACGTGCTGCTGCCCGCCGCGCAGGACTTCAAGCGCATGTACGACAACGACCAGGGCCCCAACACCGGTGGTATGGGCGCGTACTCGCCGGTGCCCGGTGTCGACGTCGACGCGCTCCAGATCGGTCCGAAGTTCATCCAACCGACGCTCGACTACCTCACGGCGCAGGGCATCGACTACCGCGGCGTGCTGTACGCCGGGCTCATGCTCACGCCTGAGGGACCCAAGCTGGTCGAGTACAACGTCCGCTTCGGCGATCCCGAATGCGAAGTCGTCGTGCCCGGCTTGCAGGGCGACGTGGCGTCGCTCCTAGCGTCGGCCGCCGACGGCGCGCTCGACCCGTTCCACGTCGGACGCGCTCGCGACGCGGCGGTCACAGTGGTGATCGCCAGCGACGCGCCGGGCGGCGGCGTGATCACCGGCACCGACGCCGCCGACGCGCTCGAAGGCGTCACCGTGTTCCACGCCCGCACCACGCGCAACGAGGCCGGCGAACTCACCGCCAGCGGCGGGGGGCGCCTGCTCGCCGTCACCGGGCGCGGCCACACCTTGCGCGAAGCGCGCGACCGCGCCTACGCCGGCATCGGGCTGATCGACGTGCCCGGCGGCTACTACCGAACCGACATTGCGGCTGCGGCCGCCGAATTGGAAGGAAACCAATGAAGGTCGCAGTACTGATGGGGTCGGCCAACGACGACGGCAAGATGGCGGGTGCCAGAGAGATGCTCGAGCGCTTCGGCGTCGAGGTCGACGTGCACGTGATGTCGGCGCACCGCAACCCGGCCGACGTGGCCGAGTTCGCCACCAACGCCAAAGCCAACGGCTACGCCGTGCTCATAGGGGGCGCCGGGCTGGCGGCGCATCTCGCCGGTGTGCTGGCCGCCCACACGACGCTGCCGGTGATCGGCGTGCCGCTCAGTGGCGGGATCAGCAACGGGCTCGACGCGCTGCTGGCAACGGTGCAGATGCCGTCGGGCATTCCGGTGGCGACCGTCGCGGTGGACGGGTCGAAAAACGCCGGCATCCTCGCCGCCCAGATCATCGCCGTGACCGACGAAGACGTGGCCAAGAAGCTCGACGAGTTCAAGAAGGGCGGAGCCCGCTGATGATGCAGCTGGCCGGTGAGCGCTAGATGATTCCCCGCTACACCCGTCCGCAGATGGCGGTGCGCTTCGACGACATAGCGCGCTTCACCGCGTGGCTCGAGGTGGAGATCCTCGCCGTCGAAGCGTGGGCGGCATTGGGCGTGATCCCGAAAGACGACGCGGCAGAGTTGCGGGCCAAGGCGCCGAAGATCGACGACGAGTTCGTCGAGGCGGTGAGTGAGCGCGAGCGCACCACCGACCACGACGTGGCGGCGTTCGTCGACGTCGTGCAGGAGCGCGTCGGTGGCACGGCGGGGCCGTGGGTTCACTACGGGCTGACTTCGATGGACGTCGTCGACACCGCGCAGTGCTACGTGCTGACCGGCGCGATCGATGCCCTGCTCCTCGGCATGGACGGATGGGTGGCGGCGCTGATCGCGCTGGCCGAGACCCACCGCGACACCGTGGCGGTAGGACGCACGCACGGTATTCACGCCGAACCGACGACCTTCGGTACGCGGGTGGCGCTGTGGGCGCTGCAAGCCGACCGCGACCGCACCCGCCTCCGCGCGGCGCGCCAGTCCATCGCCGTTGGTCGCCTGTCGGGTCCGGTCGGCACTTACAGCAACATCGACCCGTCGATCGAGGACTACGTCTGTGGCGCTCTGGGGCTGACTCCGGTCCCGTCGACGCAGGTCATCGCCCGCGACCGCCACGCCGAGTTTCTGTACGCGGTGGCCACCATCGGCGCCACCATTGAACTGGTTGCCACCGAGGTCCGGCATCTTCAGCGCACCGAGGTGGGCGAAGCCCGCGAGGCCTTCCGCTCGGGGCAAAAGGGAAGCGAGCGCGATGCCGCACAAGCGCAACCCGATCAAGAGCGAGAACCTCACCGGCTTGGCGCGCGTCATGCGCAGCTACATCGGCCCGGGCCTCGAAGACGTCGCCTTGTGGCACGAGCGCGACATCAGCCACAGCTCGGTCGAACGCATCGTGCTCGCCGACGCGGCGATCCTCACCGACTACGCGCTGGCGCGGGCCACCGATCTCGTGGCCAACCTGGTGGTGAACGAAGAGCGCATGCGGGAGAACCTCGATGCGTCGTACGGGCTCGTGTTCAGCCAGCCGGTCTTGCTCGCGCTGGTGGCGACGGGTATGCCGCGGGACGCCGCCTACCGCATCGTGCAAAGCAACGCCATGAAAGCGTGGGAGTCACGCTCCTCGTTCCGCGACTTGCTGGATGCCGACCCCGACCTCGCCGCCGCCGGCATCGGCAAAGAAGTTCTCGACGACGCGTTCGACCTCACCCGTTCGCTCCGCCACATCGACCGCACATTCGACGCGCTGAAGGAGATTTCTTGACCTTGACTCTCGGGTTACCCGAGGCCTCACGCTAAAGCGGTGGATCAAAACGACCTGCTGGCGATCGGGCGCTTCGCCGACATCACCGGCCTGTCGGTCCACACCCTCCGCCACTACGACGACGTGGGGTTGCTCGCGCCCGCCGAGGTTGACGCCAGTTCCGGCTACCGCCGCTACAGCCGCAACCAGATCGCGCTGGCGCGGCTCATCAAGGCGCTGCGCCGCGTCGAGCTACCAGTCGAGGACGTGCGCGCCGTGCTGGCGGATCCGGATAGCCCGCACGCAACCAACACCCTGATCCGGCATCGCGATCGCCTGGTCGCGCAGCATGCTCAGATGTCGCATCAGATCGACGATGTCGAAGAATTCATCAAGAGAGGAATTTTCATGAGCCGCAAACCGGTGTACTCCGGCAAGGTCCGCGACATCTATGCCGCCGGCGACGACAAGTTTCTGTTCGTCGCGTCGGATCGATTGTCCGTGTTCGACGTCGTGCTCAACGAGCCGGTGCCGGACAAGGGACGCATCCTCACGGCTATGACGCACTACTGGCTCAACGAGCTGCGCGACTTAGCGCCGAATCACATGGTCAGCTGCGACCCGGCCGAGATGGCCGCCGCTGACGTGGAGCTCGAACCCGACGACGCCGGGCGGGCGATGCTCGTGAAGAAGGCCGACATGCTGCTCGTCGAATGCATCGTGCGCGGCTACATCACCGGTAGCGCGTGGTCGGAGTACAAGCAGAGCGGCACCATGAACGGCACGCCGCTGCCGGCAGGCATTCAGGAGAGCGAGCAGCTGCCCGAGCCGGTGTTCACGCCGTCGACCAAGGCCGAACTCGGCGATCACGACGTCAACATCAGCTTCGAGGACGCCGTCAACATCATCGGCCGCGAGAACGCCGAACGCGGCTCGCGACCTGTCGCTGGCCTGCTACGTGCGGGCGTCGGAGCAAGCCGCCGAGCGCGGGATCATCATCGCCGACACCAAATTCGAACTCGGCTTCATCGACGGGGAGCTCGCGCTGTGCGACGAAGTGCTCACGCCGGACTCGAGCCGGTTCTGGCCTGTCGACGAGTGGAAGCCGGGAGTGACGCCCCCGAGCTTCGACAAACAACCGGTGCGCGACCTGCTCGCGGCGACGGGTTGGGACAAGAGCCCTCCCGCACCGCCGATCACCGACGATGTGGTCGTCGCCACCCGCAGCCGCTACATAGAGGCGTACGAGATCATCACCGGTCTCAAGTTCAGCGATTGGTACGGAGTCAGCTAGTGGCGAGTTTCAACGTGCTGGTGGAAGTGAAACACCGTGCCGGGGTCGCGGATCCCCAGGGCGCGACCGTCGAGAAGTCGCTGCCGACGCTCGGGTTCACCGACGTGTCCGGCGTCCACATGGGCAAGGCCATCCGGTTCCACATCGAAGCGGCAGACGAAGCCGCCGCCCGGGCCCGCGTCGAGGACCTCTGCACGCGCTTTTTGACCAACCCCGTCATCGAAGACGCGGTGATCTCCTTCTCATGAGCGAGCTTGCGAGCGAATCAAGAGGACTGCGTGCTGCGCTCAGCGGCGCCGCCGAAGGCGGCCCCCGATGAGCGCGCGCGTCGGGGTGGTCGTCTTCCCGGGGACGAACTGTGAGTACGACGTCATGACCGCGGTCGAACGCGCCGGCGGCTCGGCCGAGCTCGTGTGGCACGCGTCCACGACGCTCGGCGCCAGCGACGCCATCGTCATCGCCGGCGGGTTCGCCCACGGCGACTATTTGCGGCCCGGTGCGATCGCCCGGTTCTCACCGGTGATGGAAGCCGTCGGCAAGGCGGCCGCCGAGGGCATGCCCGTCGTCGGCGTGTGCAATGGCTTCCAGGTGCTGACCGAGGCGGGCCTGCTGCCGGGTGCGTTGCAGAAGAACTCGGGCCTGTCGTTCCTGTGCCAGGAGACGACTCTGCGGGTCGAGACCGACCGGTCGTCGCTGACCAACGGTGTTCCCGTGGGAACAACGCTGAGGATTCCCATCAATCACTTCGAAGGCAATTACACCGTGGAACCCGAAACTCTCGCTCAGATCCACGCCAACGACCAGGTAGTCGTTCGCTATGTGGACAACCCCAACGGGTCGGTTGACGGCATCGCCGGCGTGTGCAATATCGCCGGAAACGTGGTCGGACTTATGCCACATCCCGAGCGGGCGAGCGACGCTCTACTCGGTAGTGAGGACGGCCTGGTTCTGCTGCGGGCACTGCTGAGCGCGTCGGCCGTGAAGCGTTAAGCGCCCCGCGAAATCCCCGCCTTCTTCAACACGGCGGCGTCGACGCCGATCTCCCGCCACGCCGCGTAGCTAATGCCCTTGGCCGTGCTGTAGGCGGCGGCGACCCTGACGAAGGCCTCCTCGAGCGCCTCGATATCCACCGCGTCGCCCGACATGGAGTCGAGTGCGGCTTGCAAATCGAGCCGCTTTTGAATCAGTTGCAAACGCCCAACCGGGTCGACCTGTTCGAGCGCACGGGGAATGGCGTCGAGCTGTTGTTGAATCATGTCGGCCGTGCGCGGGCGGCCCCGCTTCGGCTTCGTCGCTTCGAGGCCATCCAGATAATCCTTGACGGCCTTGCCCTGGGCGCGGCCGGCGGCGAGTGCGGCTTTATGGGCGTCGGTCATTGGTGCACCGCTGCCCTTAGGTCTCGGGCTCATATGCCTTAAGTATGCCTCTTCGATTTAATGTCCGAAATAGGACGATCTCAGCAAGCGGGTCAAGGGCTCAGATATCTTCCCGGCAGGGGTTGGGGCCCTAGCTGGAGGAAGAGATGAAGCGGAAACTTCTGGGGTTCGCCGCGGCTGCGGCTGCGTTGGGTTCGGTAGCGACGCTGGCGTCCGCCACGTTGTCACCGGCGACGTCTCAGGCGTACGTCGTGGCCCGCGTTTGCTTGGCGATCAACGACACGAGCGTCGGTGCCTACATCAACGATTTCACTGTTGGTGAAGAGGTGGAGGGCAATCCTCGCACCTGCTTCAAGATCTGAGCGAACCCGCTCTTTGATGGACGCATGAGGTTCGGCGTTCACCCACTACTTTTCGTGTGTGGACGCCGAGCCGTTACATCGCGCACTAGGCCTTACCGACGACGAACTCGGGTCGATCACGAAGATCCTCGGGCGCGAGCCGAATCGCCTCGAGCTGTCGATGTACTCGGTGATGTGGAGCGAGCATTGCTCCTATAAGTCGAGCAAAGTCCACCTTCGTCGCCTGCCGACCGAGGCGCCGTGGGTCATCTGCGGTCCCGGTGAAAACGCCGGCGTCATCGACGGCGGCGAGGGCGTCGCTATCGCGCTGCGCATCGAGAGCCACAA
This sequence comes from uncultured Actinomycetes bacterium, assembly GCA_963722185.1. GTDB lineage: Bacteria > Actinomycetota > Acidimicrobiia > Acidimicrobiales > JACCXE01 > JACCXE01. The sequence goes on from CAVRKD010000003.1 coordinate 70,348, forward strand.
CCACCCGAGCGCGGTCGAGCCGTATCAAGGCGCGGCCACCGGCGTGGGCGGCATCCTGCGCGACATCTTCACCATGGGCGCCCGCCCCGTCGCCGTGCTCGACCCGTTGCGCTTCGGCACGCTCGACGAGCCCCGCAACCGGTGGATCTGCGAGGGCGTGGTCGCCGGCGTGTCGGGCTACGGCAACGCCGTCGGTGTGCCGACGGTTGGCGGCGAGCTGGTCTTCGACCCGACCTACGCCGACAACCCGCTGGTCAACGTGATGTGCATCGGCCTGTTGCCCCGCGACGACCTGGTGCTGGCCACGGCCAGCGGCGTCGGCAACCTCGCCGTGCTGCTCGGCAGTTCCACGGGACGTGACGGCATCGGCGGCGCGTCGGTGCTCGCCAGCGCCGGGTTCGGCACCGCCGAAGAAGAAGAGGCGAAGCGCCCGAGCGTGCAGGTGGGCGACCCGTTCGAAGAGAAGCGGCTGATCGAGGCCTGTCTCGAGATCATTCGCGGCGGGCTCACCGTCGGCATCCAGGATCTCGGCGCCGCCGGGCTCACCGGTGCGACCAGCGAGACGTCGTCGAACGCCGGACTCGGACTCGACGTGTACCTCGACCAGATCCCGCGCCGCGAGCCGAACATGGAACCGTTCGAAGTGATGACAAGCGAGAGCCAAGAGCGCATGCTCGCCTTCGTCACACCGGAGAACCTCGACGAGGTGCTCGCCATTGCCGAGAAGTGGGAAGTGCGCTCTGCGGTCATCGGCACCGTGACGAGTTCCAGCCGCTTGCGGATCCTGGCGTCGCTCGACGGCGCCGTCGAGGCCGACATGCCCGCGGGGTCGTTGAGCGAAGACGCACCGCTGTATGACCGGCCGATGCAGGAGCCGGCGGACCGCGCCGCGCGGCTCGCCGATGACCCCGCCGCGCTCCCGGCGCCCGACGACGCCACGACGGACCTATTGGCGATGCTCTACGACCCCGCGTGGGCCTACCGGCAGTACGACCATCAACTGTTCCTCAACACCGTTGCCGGCCCCGGCGCCGACGCGGCGGTGCTGCGGCTCGCCGCGCCGGGTGTGCCCACGAGCGGCACGCGGGGGATGGCGGTCACCACCGACGGCAACCACCGCTGGTGCGCGGCGGATCCGCGCCAGGGCGTCGCCATGGTCGTGGCCGAGAGCGTTCTGAACCTCGCGTGCGTCGGCGCCGAGCCCAAAGCGGTCGTCAACTGCTTGAACTTCGGGAACCCCGAGCACCCCGAGGTGATGTGGCAGTTCTCCGAAACGATCGACGGTATGGGCGACGCCTGCCGCGTGCTCAAGACGCCCGTCGTCGGCGGCAACGTCAGCTTCTACAACGAGAGTCGCGGCGCCAACATCGACCCGACGCCGGTCATCGGGACCATCGGCCTCATCGAGAGCCTGACTCGTCGTCCGCCCGGTGCCGGTCTTGTTCACGGTTCGCGCCTCGTGTTGGTCGGGCCGCGCAGCGACGTGCTGACGGCTTCGCTGTGGGCCCGGGCGCGTCACGACCACACCGGTGGGACGCTGCCGCCGCTGGATCTCGACCTGCATCGCAACCTGGTCGACTTCGTGACCGGCGTGGTGCGCGACGGGCTCGTCGGCGGCGCCCACGACGTAGCCGATGGCGGACTCGGGCTGGCGCTCGCCGAGATGGCGATCTTCGGCGAGTGCGGCGCGCAGGTCGACGGCGTCGACGGCCACGGCGAACTGTTCAGCGAGGCACCGTCGCGCGTGCTGCTGGTCGTGGACGACGAACACCTCCAGGAGTTCGAAGATCGTCTCGAAGAGTCCGACCTGCCGTTCGCCCATCTCGGCCGCTGCTCCGGCGACCGCTTGTACATCGGCGGTTCGAACCTCCTCCCGCTCGTCGACGTTCCCGTCGCCGACCTCGCCGCCGCGCGCACCACCGCGGTCCCCACAGCCCTTGCTGCGGGGACGGCGCACTAAGCGCGAGCCGGTCGCGCCTGTCGCCGACCGGCCCATTCCTCCGGGGGCGCGCGGAACGTTGTCGTCGTGGTGCTCGACAGCCTGCGCTACGACAACGCGATGACCGCGGGCATGACGAACATGACCGCGCTCGGCGGCATCGAACGGCGCTGGAGTTACGCGTCGTGGACCGCGCCGTCACATTTCAACCTGCTGATGGGTCTGCTGCCCCACACCAGTCCGTCTCGGGTGTACGCGTCGGACTATTACAAGCGCGATTTCACGCGATACACCGAACGTCTCGGCGTGCCTGGCATCGACTTCGCGGCGATGCTGCCGCAACTCTGGTTGCCGACCTACCTGCGCAACGTGCTCGGCTACCGCACCTGCGGTCTGGTGTCGATGCCGGTGCTGAACCCGGCGACGCCCGTCAACCACGACTTCGACGAGTACGCGCTCATGGAGTCGCACAACGACATGGCCGGCATCGTCGACCGCGTGAACTTCGAGGCCGACCGCCCGAGCTTCTGGATGCTCAACGTGGGCGAGACGCACTACCCCTACGCCATTCCCGGAGACGACGTGAGTGACTTGCCGCGCATCTCGGGGCTGCACGGCGTGGTCAAGCACATGGACGACGCTCCTCCCGGCTTCTTCGACCGCGACACGATGGAGCGACTCCGGGCGCGCCAGGTCCGCGCCGCGGCGTACGCCGACTCGCTGCTCGCCGGTTTGTACGACATCGTTCCGCCGCGCACGTGGATCATCGTCACCTCGGACCACGGCGAGCTGTTCGGCGAGGGCGGCTACTTCGGCCACGGCCCGATCCTCCACGACAAGGTCCTGGAAGTTCCCTTCGTAGAGGGGACGATTCGCTAGAGGTAGCCGAGGTGGCGGAGTTGTTCGGCGAGCGCTTCGTCTTCGGCTGCAGTGGCCGAGCCAACTGGGGTCTTGGGCAGTTCGGACTCGGCGGCGATGTCGAGGGCGCGGCGTAAGACCTTCAGGGCATCGGCGTGGGTTGCTTCCTGTTGCGTTGACGGCGCGGCCGGACGGAGTTCGACGGGGTCGTCGGCGAGTTCGACCAACAACTCATCGGGCAGGCCCGCAGCGCGCGCGCCGGTCCCTTGCGGCCGCAACAGTTTGAGCCGACCGTCGGTCGCGCAGATCATCGACGTGCCCATCCGCGCCGCCGACTCGTCTGGCAGCCCCCATTGGCGCGTGCGATCGAGGCAGTGCGCATGATCGCCGTCGCCCGGCGCGTCGAGTTGAGCCACGGCGACACCGTCGGGCAGGCCATCGTCAAAGGGATGGTCGTCGACGCCCGCCGTCTCGGCGAGAAAGCGCGGCAGCCGCGTCAGGCTCATCACGTTGTCGGTTGGCAGCGTCGCCGGACCGGCGGTCACGAGTGGCACGCGAATCAAACGGTCGTCGAGCGAGAACGCGTGGCCGAGCAGGTTCCCGTCGCCCAGGTTCTCGCCGTGATCCGACGTCAACACGAGCTGCGTCTCGTCGACGAGACCGTGGCGGTCCAACGTCGTCAACAGGCGCGCCACCCAGGCGTCGAGTTGCGATGCGCTGGCAGCGTGCAGGGTGCGCATGCGGTCGATGGCGTCGTCGGGAACGTCGAAACCGCCGAGCGAGCAACGCCAGATCGAGGCCACGTTGAGGTACCGGCTGGCCTCCGCTGCCGATCGCCAACGGTCGACCGCGCCGAGGGGATTGAACGGCTTCGGCGGCAGGTACGGGGAGTGACACTCGATGAGGTTCACGAACAAGAAGAAGGGTCGCCGGTCGCGGCGCGTCAGCCAGTCGTCGATGACATCGGACACGGCATCGGCGCCGTCGTCGAGCTTGGCTCGCAGCGCGTCGACCCGCCACGCCAACCGGTCGCGCAGGCCCTTCTTGTGCAGGCGCGCCTGGCGGCGGTGCGTGACCACATCGAAGCGATCGAAGCCGAGGTCGAATCCACCGTGCGCGCTGATCCACGTGTTGCCGCTCACCCCGAAGGTCTCGTGCCCGCCGCGGCGAAGCACCTCGGGCAGCGTCTCGCCGCGTGAGACCAAACGCCGGTTCGCTTCTACGTACGAGGCGGCGGCCGCCGAGCCGCGGTGCTGGAAGCCGGCGCTGCGCGGGAGACGGCCCGACAGCATCGATGCGTGGGACGGGACCGTCCAGCTCGCGTTGGCGTACGCCTGTGGATGAGCGGCCCCCCGGCGGGCCAATTCAGCGATGGCCGGGGTACTGCCCGGAATGGCCCCATAAGGCTCGAATATGTCGGCCCGCGCCGTGTCGAACACGACGAGAACGACGTTCGGAGCCATTACATAACCAGCTTTCTTGATTCGGGCCCCTGTAGGGTTTTGTCCGCTAGCCGCAAGTTTTTTCGGACCAAATCGTTACCTGCTCGCAAACGGGGCAGAATCAGCGGCGGGGCACTTCTGAATGACAACGACAACGCGACCGACGTGAAGCTACTGGTAGCCGGCTCCGCTGGCGGACACGCCAACGACCTCGATGCGTTGCTGGATCGCGCCGACGCGATGTGGCCCGAACCGCCGAGGGTCTACGTCACGACGGCCGAAGTCCGAGCCGATCGTTTCCGCAACCTCGGCATGCGCGTGTACGTCGTGCGCGAGGCCGATCGCCGCACGCCGATCAGCGCCATGGTCACCGCCGCGCAGACCCTGCGCGTCATCTGGCGCGAACGCCCCGACGCCATCGTCACCACCGGCGCGATGCCGATGGCGATCATGTGCGTATGGGGCCGCTTGTTCGGCTCCAAGATCGCGTGGATCGACTGTCTCTCGCAGGTCGACACCCTGTCGCTCAGTGGACGGGTCATCCGCCGCCTGGCCCACCTCACGCTCACGCAGTGGCCCGAGGTGGCGACGCGGTTCCGCCGGGTCGAATACGCGGGAGAAGTCCTGTGATCTTCCTGACCGTGGGCAGCCGCTACGGATTCGACCGTCTCGTGCGCGCCGTCGACGAAATGGTCGACGAGGGCCAGATCGATGAAGAGGTCACCGCGCAGATCGGCACTGGCGCGTACGAGCCCAAGCACATGCACTTCGAGCGGTTCATCGACGGTCCCCGTTACGACGCTCGGATGCGCGATTCGCACATGCTGATCGGTCACGCCGGTTCGGGCACGATCTCGCTGGCCGTCGCGAACTGCAAGCCGCTGCTCGTGATGCCGCGGCTGAAGCGCTACCACGAGCACGTGAACGACCACCAGGTCGCGACGGCGCGCAAGTTCGAAGAGCTGCATCACGTGCTCGCCGCCGGCGACGCCGCGGAACTCCCGCGCCGCTTCGCCGAGCTGCACACCTTCGTGCCGGCGCGCCGCGTCGCCCGCACCGACGAACTCGCCGGCCGCATCGGTGAGTTCCTCCGCTCGATCCAGAAGTAACGCCAAGAACTTCAAGCGACGTCGAGGAGACGATGCGACGATGGCGCATGCCGCGGGAGGAGCAGTCTCGAGAGAGACGTCGCCGGTTCGCCACGTTCAGCGGCCGGCTCGCGCTTCTCGACGATCGCAGCCTGGCCGCGCTGCTCCCGTCTGCGGGGCCGAGCGGGTGGGGCGTCAGTGGTACGGCGGTGCTCGATGAGCATCCGGTGTTCGTCAAGCGGATCCCGGTCACAGCGCTCGAAGCGGCACACCGGCACTCGACGAAGAATCGGTTCCAGCTGCCGGTCTTCTACAACTACGGCGTCGGCTCCGCGGGATTCGGTGCATACCGCGAGCTCGCGACTCACGTAAAGAACACGCCGTTCGATGACGCCCTGCTCGCGCAGCTGATCACTGACGCAGGCGGTTTCCCTTCCGACCGCAGACCTGGGGCGGGCTCTTAGCGAGAGCGGAAGCGTTCGCCGTCGCGGCGCATCACGAGGCCGAGACCTAACCCCGCGAGCGTTCCGCCGAGTTTCAGACGTGTGCGCCACGATCGCCGACTTGTCGCGCTGCGCGACATTGCGCGCCAGTTCCTGCACGCCGTCGGTAACGATGCGCCGTCGCAGCAGCGGCGCCACGGTGGAGGTGTCGGCGATGCGCCACAACTTGGCGACCATCGCCCCGGTGCCGAGTCCGACACCCCAGTTGTAGCGAACGACTTCTCGATGAGTGCGCCAGTCGCGATGTAGCACGAGCGCCTCGGGCTCGTACACGCCGATCCAGCGATGGTGCAACAAGCGACAGAACAAGTCGTGGTCCTCGGCGCTCTGCAATCCTGTTCCGGCGCCGAGGCGCTCGTCGGCGCCGCCGATGGCGTCGTAGGCGACGCGACGAAACGCCATGCACGCCCCGTTGCCGAGTTCGATCGGGTCCGTCGGGCCGTCGAAGCGCGCTGCGGGCCGCGGTCGGTTGGCGTCGAAAGGCAGGTGGGCGGCCTCGACGTCGGCGCGTACCTGCCCGAGCACGAAGCCGACCTGAGCGTCGGTGAAGCCGCCCGTCAGGCGATCGAGCCAACCGGGCTGCGGCCGGCAGTCGTCGTCGGTGAACACGACGATGTCCGCCACCGTCTCGGCGACGCCGAGGTTGCGGGCCCGCGACAGGCCCTTGCGCGCGGCGCGCACAACGCGCACGCCGCGGTCCGCAGCGACGCGCCGGGTCTCGTCGGTGTCCGAGGCGGAGTCGACCACGACGAGTTCGTCGCCGGGTCGCAGCGTCGGCACCACGGCGTCGAGCGCGTCGGCCAACATCGCCGGGCGGTTGCGCGTGCACAGAATCACGGCGCACGACAGTTCAGACATGCAGCGCCTCTGACAGCGCAGCCACTCGCGCGCGCGCCGCGACCTCGGGGGCGTGGGCTGCGACGACGGCGGGTCGTCCGCGCTGCGCCATCTCGGCGCGCCGCGCCGGGTCGCGCAGCAACGCAATCAATGCCACCGCGAAGTCGGCGGGCGCGGTCACCGCCGGCCCGTCGTCGGGAGCGACGCCCAGGCCTTCGACGCCTGCTGGTGTGGTCAGCGCGGCGACGCCGTGGGCGAGCGCCTCGATGACTTTGACTTTGGGCCCGCTGGTGCCCGGGCAGGGGTAGGCCACGACCGCGGCGCGGCTGAGCACGTCGGCCGGGACACCGACTTCGCCGACCTGCTCGACGCCGCCGATGGTGCCGACGCGCATGGCGTCGAGCCCGCGCCCCGCCAGCAGCAGGCGCGCACCCGGCACCGCGTCGCGCACAACGGGCCAGCATGAGAGGAGCTCGGCCAAGGCGGCGTGGTTGGGCGCCCAGTTCCACGACGCCAGGAGAGTCACCACGGGCTCGTCGACGAGGTCGAGCGGCGCCGGTGGCATCGGGTACGCCATCGGCACGCTGGTGGCCGGAGGGCGGAGGTGGTCGCGCACCCGCTCCGACAGCGTCATCACCAGCGACGCTTCTTCGGCGACGCGACGCTCGTGGCGCATGTCCTGCAGGTCGGGAGCGGTGCGGCGGCGCAGCGCCGGCGCGTCGATGGCGGTCAGGTAGTGAAAGACCACCGCGGCGCCCGGATGGCGCGCCACGACCGGCCACGACAGCGGGTCTTCGGCGATGGCGATTGCGTCGGCCGGTGGCCGCCAGTCGATCCGCGCCGCGTCCCAGCGCGGCATTCGCAGCGCCCGCGTGTGCATGCGCCAGCGCGCCTCAGGCGGCACGGTGCGGTACTCGCACCACGGCGGCATGTCGTCGTGCGGCTGATCGTGCGCCCACGACATCGCCGTCACCTCGTGACCCTGCGCGATGAGGCCTCTCGACGAGCGCGCGGAAGATCTTGCCGTCCTGGCTGCCTTCCGGTGTCGGGTTGTGCCGGCTCACGAAGGCGAGACGCATCGCTCGGCAAACGTAATGGTCGGTCTACGTTCGGGACGTGCGCGTGGTGGTGATTACCCCGGCCTTTCAGGCGGAAGCGACGCTCGGCAGCGCGCTGGCGTCGGTCGCCGCGCAAACCCGCTTGCCCGACGAAGTCATCGTCGCCGACGACGGTTCGACCGACGGCACCGTCGAACTCGCCCGCGGCTGGTATCGCCACCTCCCGGTTCAGGTCGTAACCACCGAGGCCAACAGCGGTCCGTCTGCGGCGCGCCGGCGAGCCATCGAAGCCTCCACCGGCGACGTCGTGGCGTTGCTCGACGCCGACGACGTGTGGTTCCCCGATCACCTCGAATCGATGCTCGGCACCTACGCGGCCACGCGCGACGGCTTGGCGTCGGCCGACACCCTGGCTTGGATTCCCGGCCGCGCCGTCAGCAGCCGCCCGCTGAGCGCCGGCGCGCCGCTCCCGGAGGCCGACAAGCAACTCGCGTGGTTGCTGACCGAGAACCACCTGTCGATCTCGGCGTTGTTCTCGCGGCAGCGGTACGAAGCTGTGGGTGGGTTCCGCGCCCAGTTCTGGGGCACGGAGGACTGGGACCTGTGGATCCGCATGGTGCGCGCCGGCGCCGTCGTGGCGCGGCCGGATCATCCGACGGTGCTGTACCGCCTGTCTCAGGGCGCCGTGTCGAGCGACGACGCCATGGTGGCGGCGCGCAAAGCGGTGCTCGACGCCGCCGCGGCCGAAGGGGGACCGGAGGAGCGCGCCGCCATCCGCATCGGCGGCCGTCACAACCGGGCCGCGGCGCGGTTGGTCGAGTCGTACGCGCTGGCCGCACAGGGCCGCACGCTGGCGGCGCGTTGGGCCGGCGCGCGCGCCGTGCGCGGCATCCGGCCGGTCGCGCTGCGCGGGTTGGCGATGGCGGCCGCCCCACGCTGGATCGCCCAGCGCCGCGCCGACGTTCGCTACGACCCGGAGGTATGGCTGCGCCGCTACGGCAGCTGAGTCATCACGGCGTGAACCGAACGACGCTGCTGTGCGGGAGCGTCGTGCGGTCTTCTTCGACGATCGTGTAGCCCGCCTCCGTGACCATGCGCGCCATTGTCTCCGGATCGTTGTCGGAGAAGCCTTCGTTCTGTTGCGCGGTCGGTTTGGTCTTGTCGGAGTATTGGATGACCAGATTCGCGCCCGGCTTCACGACCCGCCGCAGGTTCGTCAAGTACGCAGCAATGAGGTCGCGGTCGAGATGCACAAAGGTCCCGAACGTGAAGACGAAGTCGACGACCTCGTCGGGGACGCCCGGAAAGTCAGTCCCGTTGTTCTTGACGAACACCATGTTCGGTCCGGAGAAATTCTTCCTGAGCTCGCGCAGGAGTTCCTCGTGGTAGTCCACGACGTACAGCCGAGAGAAGCCGAGCATGTACCGGGTCCAGCGACCCCCGCCCGGGCCGATCTCGAGGCCGGTGTGGCTCGGATCGCAGTACGGCAGAAGAAACCGGTCCCTGATCGTGCGCAGGCTCTCGCTCTGATCGGGGTCGCCCCACTGCAGGCCGTAGAGCCGCGGGCTCTTCCGGAACGGGAGTCGACCGCGGAGTAGCCCGAGGCGCCGCTTGTAGTCGCGCAGCATGCCCAGATGCAGCGGCGTGTCGAGTTCAGGCATGCCCAAGCTTCTCGTAGATATCGAGCAGGCGGCGGCCGAAGGCTTCGGCGGTGAACTGCTGCTCGTATACGACGCGTGCCGCGCGGCCCATCGCCGGCGTGACCTGACGCATCGCCGCCGCCAGTGCCCCTGGGTTGGAAGGGGAGACGAGCAGCCCCGACTCTCCGTGACGCACGATCTCGCGCAGCCCACCCGCGTCCGCGGCTATCGCGGGCACGCCGACGGCGGCGGCTTCTACGACGGCCATTCCAAACGGCTCCTGTCCGCGCGACGGCGCGAGGACGACGCGGGCGCGGCGCAGCAGCTCGAACACACGCGTCCGGTCCACGTGGCCGACGAACGACACATTCGAGGGTGCCCGCCCTTCGAGAGCGCTCCGTTCGGGGCCGTCGCCGGCGATGATCACCTGCATCTCGGGAACCAACGCCGCGGCGGCGACGATCGTGTCGACCCCTTTCTCGTACGACAAGCGGCCCAGGTACAGCGCGTAGCCGCCGTCGACACTGGACGCGTTGCGCGCACCGGGATCGGCGTCGAGGCCGTTATGGCACACGCTGAGCTTGGCGGCCGGAACCACTCCGCTGGCGCGCATCGTGTCGGCCAGCGCGTTGCTGACGGCCACGAAGCGGTCGACGCGCTGGCGCCACGTGCCGAGCCCGCGATGGGTGATCTGCACGGCGGCGACCACCGCCGACTGAGCTCGCGAACCGCGGTAACAGGCGTGGACGACACCCGGGTAGGGGAGCCGGCCGACGCAGGACGTGCACGGCGCGTCGTCGCGCACGAGAAAGGGCTGGATGCAGACGAGCCGGGCGTTGTGCAAGTGCTGGACGACGGGGATCCGTGCCGCGTTGGCCGCCGCGTACACCGACGGCGACAGGCTCGGGAACTGATTGTGGACGTGCACCACATCGGGACGCTCGGCGGCAATCAACGCGGCGACGCGCTGGCGGGCCCGCCGCGACCACACGCTGTTGGCGCTTTCGCGCAGCTTGCCAGCGACGCTTTGCGTGTCGAGGTCGGCGTTGTTCTCCTCGTAGCGGACGACGGTGTGACCAAGCGCCGTGAGCACGGCCTCCTGAGTATCGACGACGCGCTCTTCGCCTCCGGGCAGGGCGTAGCGGGCGTGCGCGACGAGAACCTTCACGCGGTCCTGCTCGCGAGGTAGCGGAGATAGTGCGGCTCGGTGGTGTCCCACGGCGTCCACGCTCCTACCAACGCGCGCACGCGTTCGGCGGCGGCTAGTCCCTGACGCGTGGTCCAGTCGCGGTCGGATGCGATACGCACGAACGCGTCGGCGGCGGCGTCGACCGAACCTGCGATCGTCCCCGTCTCGCCGACCAACAACTCGATCCCGGGCACCGGTGACCCGACCACCGTCCGCCCCGCCCACATCGCTTCCATCACGGCGAGCGGTGTGCCTTCGCTACGGGCGAAGAGCGCGAACGCCCAGGAGCGGCGAAGCACGTCGGTGGCATCGGCCTGCCCGAGCAGCTCGACGGGCGCCCGCAGTTCTTGCACGAGACGGGCGATCTCGCCGGCGCGGGCGCCGGATCCGCCCAACAGTCCCCGGACGGTCACCCCGCGGCGCGCCGCTTCGGTGATGGCGCGGACGAACAGTTCGGGCTGTTTGCGAGTGTCGAGCCCGCCGAGCCATCCAATGGTCGGGACGTCGCTCGTCGGCATCGGCAGGACGTCGAGGTCGTGCAGCAACGGACTGGCGTGGGGTTCGTACACCCATGGCGGGTCATAGCCGGGCTCGCCGGTGACAGCGCGCACGGACAGCCGTGGCAACGTCCGGAGCCACAGGCGGCGCAGGTGGGCATAGCCCGGTGGGTCCGTCGCGTCAGGGTGGGCGCCGTGCACCGACACAAATGGCGTCGGCAAACCGGCCAGGCGCGCCAGGAGTAGCGATCGCATGCCGTGCACGTGCACCACGGTGTTGGCATCGAGCCGGCCGCGCAGCTCGCGGAAGGCGCGGCGACCGCGCGCCATCTGCGTGACACGACGCGCCGAGGCCACCAGCGGAAGTTCTTCGAATCGGGCCGGGGCGCTCGGTCGGACGCCGTCGGCCGGCGCGGCCACGACCACATCCCAGTGGCGGCAGGTGAACCACTGCGCTTGGAGCCGAACGAGCGCGCCGAGTCCGCCCGCCAACGTGTCGCTGATGATTACGAGCCGGTGCTCGGTCATGCCAGTAGCCCCGCCCTCCATCCCCGTACGCTACGGCTGTGGCCGCGCGATCGAAACCTGCACCGGCAGCTCCTGCACCTGAGCCCGTCACTCCGGCGGGACCGCGTCGATTCGCGCCCGAAGGCGTGGCCTACGCCGGAGCGTGGGACGCGATCATGGTGTTGTCGATCGCCAACCTTCTGGTGGCGCTCGCCATCGGGCTTTTCTGCGCCGGCCTCGGCTACGCCAACGTGATGCGGCAACCCGCGCGCTTCCAGTCCACTGCCGTGATGCTGATGGATCAGCCGCTCGCTCTCGCCCGCGGCGACTCCGGCGTCGTGGTGAAGCTCAACCTGCTGCGGGGCAAGTACGCCGCCTTGGTGACGACCAGCGAGATCATCGCTCCCGCCGCGCGTGACGCCGGGCTGTCACTCGGCGAGATGCGCGCCGCGCAACGACCGCTGTACCCGCCGAACTCTTTGACGCTGCTGCCCATCGCCCGCAGCGACAGCTCCGAACGCGCGCAGAAGATCGCGCAGGCTACGGCGGAGACGCTGTCCAAGTACGTGCAGGATGAGCAGGCGGCTACCGGCCTTTCGCCCGCGGAGCGGCTCAGCTTGCGAATCGTGCAGAACGCCGGACCGGGTGCGAAGGTCTCGCCGGTTCCGACTCGCGCCCGGCAAGTCGCCGGAGTGTCGGCGGCCGCGGGCGTGCTCATCGCCTACGTCGGGCTCCAACTGCGCTCCGCTCGCCGCCAGCTTCCGTCCTAAGGGCCTGCGCGGCGCGCTTTGTCGACCTTCGCTCTTCAGATCATCGCCATCGCGCTCGTCGCGTTGCACCTGCGCGGACCCCTCAAGGCGTCAGTCGCGGTGCTGGTCGCCAGCACGTTCTTCATTCCAGGGGCGATCCTGTTTCCGGACGCACCGGCGTACCTGTTCGTCCTGCGGCTCGGATTGTGGGCGGCGTGCGCCGGCCTGCTCGTGCGCGCCGGCACCGGAGAGATACCGACCTCCGCGCTCCGGCCTTCCCGCGCGCTCATCGCCCTCGCGCTCTTCGTCGCCGTCGCCTACGTGGTCGGCGTGGCCGGTGGTGCGTATCCGAGCCAGAGCGAGCGGGCCTTCGAGTTGTGGCTGCTGCTGGTCGACCAGCTGCTCTTCTTGTGGGCGGCGACGGTGGCCGTACGCGTGCTCGGTTTCCGGTTCGTGGCGGTCACGGCCGTTGCGTCGGTGGTGGGTGTGGCGTGCATCGCCATCCTCGAGCGGTTGACGGGCGGGAGCTACGCGCACTGGTGGTTCCGTCACCAGAGGACCTTCGCGCTCGCCGGTCAAGAGCTCGAGCGGCGCGGCGCGAGCTCGCGGGTGCGCGCCAGCGGGGAGTTCGCCTTGCAGTTCGCGTGGGTGCTGGCGTTCTTCATGCCGCTGCTGGCGGTCTTCGCGTTACGCGCCAGGCGCATCGTCGCTCTCGCCGCGCCGTGCGTCGTCGCCCTGGCGATCGTGCTGACGGTGACGCGCAGCGTGTTCGCCGGCCTGCTGGCTGGCGGGGTCTGTCTCATTCTTTTCGCCCGCGGCGACCGCCGGATCATCGGCGGGCTAGCCGCCGCGGCGTTGGCTGCCGGTCTGCTGTACCTGGCCGCTGACTCGGTGCGGCAGCCCTACCAAGCCGCCGACCCCGAGTCCGAGGGCGTACGCACGCGACGGTTGAGCGTCCTCACCGAAGAACTGGCGCGTCGTCCCTGGACCGGGCTGGGCCTCGACGGCGCCTCCCAACGGGGTATCGATTCGACGGACTCGGCGATGCTCGCGACCTACGCCGGGATCGGCGTCATCGGTGTGGCCGCACTGGTTGGAGCCCTCGGTGCCGCCGGGTTCACGGCGCTGGCCGCCGGGTCGATCGCCGACGCCACGATGGCGCCGCTTGCGGGCTCGGTTCTCGGCGGCTTGGCCGCGGGCGGGCTCGGCATGTTCGCCTTCGACTCGCTCAGCGGACCGTTGGCTTCGTGGAACCTGTGGCTGCTGGCGGCGCTCGGTGTCGGGTTGTACGAAGAGGCCGCGGCGGCGCGTGCCGGTCCGTTGCGTCCCCGCTCCGTGAAGCTGTCGCGGCGGCGACTGATGCTGCCGGCGGTGGGTTTGGTTCTCGGCGGCGCGGTCGCCGTGGTGGCACCGACGCACATCGCCGTGCAGCTTCGGATCTTCACGCTGAGCCCGAGTTATCTCACCAAGACCGAGTCAGGCCACGCCGATTTCGTCGGCCGCGTCCTGGTGCAGGCGACCTGCGACGCTACGAAAAGCGCCCTCGATCTCACGTCATCGGCGTCGCTCGACTGCTTCGATCCGCTGCGGTCCGGCCCCGGTGCCGGCACGGTGCGCATCGAAGCGCGATCGGCGGCCGAACTCGCGGCGGCACAAGCCACCTTCACGCAAGTCGCCAAACGCGTCCACCCCGCGACGCGAATCTCGATCGTGACCCCACCACAACGCGCTCGCTCGACGTGGGCGCGCACCGCGCCGCTCACGCTGCCGCTGCTGTTCGGCGAGGCGGCCTTGCTGCTGCCGGCGGTCAGGTTCCGACGACGCGACGCGACCGCTACAGGGCCGCCCGCTGCAGCGCGTCGAACACCGGCCTACCGATAACGGAGGGCTCGTACCGGCGCGATTCGTGGAGCAAGCAGAAGTCGCTCACCTTGCCGTCGTCCCACAGCCACGCGGCCCAACCGATCTTGTGGTGTTCGGCCCAGTCGATCGCCGCTTTCACTTCGCCGGCGATGGCGCGCTGCGTACCGAACTCGGTCAGCATCACCGCCCGCTTGGCGACCGCCGGGGCGATCTGCGTGTCGAGGTGTGGTGGTATCTGCTGGCCGCGGCAGCTGTAGGGCTCGTTGATGCTGACGACGCGTTCGCAGTTGAACGGGTAGCTGTGGGCGGCGTACACGACGTTGGCGTCGTTGTTCAGCGGGTGGTCGACGATCATGCGCAGGTCGTTGGCCCACATATTCCCGCTGGCGAAGACGAGGTTCTTGTTCCCGGTCGACCGAACGGCGTCGAGCAGTTGCTGCATGCCGACGGCGCGATATCCGTCCACCATGCCGCCGTTGCGCCACGTCCCGTCGGAGATGTCGTGCGGCTCGTTATAGAGGTCGATGGCGACCCAGGGATGGTTCTTGTACCGCTTCGCGAGCATCTCGACGAAGTCGCGGTTGTGCATGTCGGGCGCCTTGTTGTGGACCGCCGCCCAGTTGCCCACGCCGCACGTGAGCCCGCGGGTCGAAACGTGGTCGTCGAGCAGCACCAGCATCCTGAGCTGCTCCGCCCATTTCACGATGCGGTCGACCCGCGTCATGTACTTCTTGTCGTAGGAGCACATGCGCGTGAGTGCGAACGCCGGCGACAGTGGGATGCGCACGAAGTTCGCGCCCCAACTCTTCATCTGCTGGTAGTTCCAGAAGGCTTCGTCGTAGCCCCAGCTCCAATACTCGAGGCCGCCTTTGTTGACGCCCCGGGGAACGAACACCGACCCGTCGGGCGCCATGATCTTCGTGCCGACGACCGAGAAGCCGCGCGGGTGTGGCGCGGGCGTTCCCTTCCGATCGCGTAGCCGCGCCAACGATGGCAGCGCCACTGCTGACGAGGTCAGCGATAGCAGTACAGCTATCGCGACGCCCACGATCACTACGCGTTTCACCCGCATGTTTCCCCCACCAAGCCCCAACCCGCGCGCGGATCGTATCGCCGTCGCGGTCAGCTTTCTCGGCGGTGGACGAAGTGTCCGTTTCGCACCTTGGTGAAGAGAGCGCGACCGAATCCGGCGCCCGTTCCAACCAGGCGTGCTGCCACTCGGGCCACCTCGGTCTTGTTCCGGTCGAGCAGCGGTGCGCCCAGTCGCTTGACTCCCCAGGACCACAGCGCCTCGCCGGCGATCTGTCGCGCTCGGGCCCGGTCGCGGCGGATCAGCTTGGCCAGCCGGGCGCCATTGCCGAAGCCGTACCGCCAGTCGAGGTGGATCAGCTGCCGCGACGAACGCCACTGCTCATGCCACGCTCTCGCCGCCGGTTCGTAGCGACCGTGGAAGCCGGCGAAAAACAGGCGGTCGTACAGGTCGGCCTCGGGGCTCGACGTGAAGCGAGCGCCCGCGCCCATCGACTCGTCCCAGCCGCCGACGACCGCGAGCGCGGAGGCTCGCACCAGCAGGTTGGCCCCGTGGCCGAGGTCGCCGCGGGTGGTTCGGTCGAGCAACGCCGGCTCGGTGTCGTCTTTGACGGCGACGTCGCCGTGGCGCGCATCGTTAAACGGCGAAAGGCGGCCCGTGATGAACGCAGCATCGGGGTTAGCGGTCGCGCTGTGGACCATCGAGTCTGCCCATTCTCGGTCGACCACGACGTCGTCATCGACGTACGCGATGAGGTCGTGGTTCGCGACGCGCCATCCACGATTGCGCGCCCGGTTGACTCCAGGCACCTCCAGGCGCTCGAGTCGTGCGCCCGCGGCTTCGGCGGCTCCTGCAACGAGTGCCCGGGCCGTGGACGCCGAGTCGACAACGATGAGTTCGTCCCCGTCGCGCATGGCGGCTCGAATCGTGGCCAAGCAGCGAGCGAGTTGCGGCGCGCGATCACGGCTTGGGACGACGATAGAAAGGGGAGGGCCGCTCAAAGAAACCGACTTAGATAAACAAAGTGCGGTAGCGCACCGAACCGGCCACGGTGACGGCCACTTCGGCGATGTCGGCGACGGCGAGTTGGGCGCCGTTGCGTGGACCGGCGGCCCGCATGCGGCGAACGAAGTGCGGCGCCACCAGAGCGAGCCACTTCAAACCGAACGGCGCCAGCACCACCCCAAGCAAGGCCAGGGCGCCCGTGGTGTGCGCTGGCTTCCAAAAAATGCGCCGATGAATCAACGGCCGCAACTGCGGGTGACGCTTGATCGTGAGCGGCGCGTTGGCCCAGCGCGGCAACGACTTCAAGTGGTCGACAAAGTCGACGGCGCGCACCGCGTGCCACACCAGCGCCTCGTTCACGTAGCGCACCTCGCCGCCCGACTCGATGACGCGGTGCGCCAAGTCCGAGTCTTCGCCTGCGCCCCAGTAGGCGTCGTCGTACCCGCCTACCCGTTCGAGGGCGGACCGGCGGTACACGAGGTTGGCATTCGGGTAGCCCTCGTAGCGCTCGTGCACCTCGATGGTCCGCTTGAACAGGCCGGCGACGGCGGCGTCCTCCGGGTGGGCGTCGACGCGGCCTTGCACGATGTCGACGCGGTCGCCCGCGTCCTCGAACGCACCGAGCGCCGCCTTCAGCCATCCCGGCGCCGGCTCGCAGTCGTCGTCGGTGAACGCGATCAACGGTGCCGACGCGGCGCGCCAGCCGACGTTGCGTTTCGCCACGGCGCCGCGCTCGGGAATTCCGAGGGAGCGCAGTGGAAGTCGGTCGGCCCAGTCGGCGAGCAGGGTCACCACGCCGCGATCGCCGTCGTGCACGACGATCGCTTCGAAGTCGCCAACGTCTTGCGCGGCCAGTCCCCGCAGCGTGCGTTCGAGCAAGGCCACGCGGTCGACGGTGGGAACGACCACGCTGATGCGCGGAGCGGTCATCCGGTGTGCTTCGTCCACGCGGGCCAGCCGGGATCGGGCGCACCTGGAGCGCCACGCGCGATGTCGTCCATCCACGGGTGGTCGAGCGAGCGCACGACCTCTGCGGGTACGCCGGACGCGAACACGCCCGCCGGGATGTCTTTGGAGACGACCGAGCTGGGGCCGACGATCGTCCAGGGTCCGATGGTCACGCCCCGGCCGACTGATACCCGCGGGCAGATGAACGTGTTGCGCCCGATCTCGACCGCCGCGAACTTCACGTTTTCGCCGACGGGTTCGTCGGGCGTGGTGTGGAAGTGCGTCGAGTCGGCGACGGTCGCGTACTCGGCCATGATCGCCGCATAGCCGAGGTGGATCGAGTCCCCGCAATGCAGCACCGAGCCGTAGCTGATGGTGTTCTCGCCGTCGAGGGTGATCCGACCCTCGATCTGGATCGCCGTGCTCGCCCGCAGGTCAGTGCGGATGCCGGCGACGAACGAGCCGCCCTTCATGTGGATCGTGACGTTGTCGCCGATCTTGGACTTGGCACCAATGGCAAAAGTGGTGTGCGTGCCGGGCCACACGTAGACGCGCACCCCGCGGCCGATACGGACGTCGGGGGCGAACTCGAAGGACACCGTGGCGCGTTCCCACTTGGCCATGAGCTGCACCCGGGCCACGAAGGCGCGTTGGCGAACGCGTCGCCACGCCACCACGAGTTCGTGCTGGTGATCGCGGATGAACTGGACGGGCGTGGTCACGCACTAACAATCTACGGGCGATGAGTCCGATCCGTCTGCTCAAGCTGTGTGTACCGGTCGTGCTCATCGCCGTCGCTGCGTGGCCGTCGGCGAGCGGATGGGTCCGCCTGGCCGGCGTTGTCGGATTGGTCGCGGTGTGGACGTATTCGTACCTCCGCTACCGCACCGCGTCGTTGGCCGAGACCGCCCGCGAACGCGAGCTGTTGCGGACGGCGAACTGGGAAACGTACGCCCGGCATTACAACGAGCGCGTCCAGACGATCGAGGAAGAGTTCGACATCTGGGGCGAGTACCACCAGCACCGCCACGAGATGCGCTACGACCTCGTCGCCGCGGCGGCGAGCCGCGCCTGTCCCGACGGCGGCGCGCTGCTGGACCTCGGCTGCGGCTCGGCGCTGGTCGCCGACCGTATGGCGGCGCGTCCGGCCACGTACGTGGGCGCCGATTACGGCGGTCACCACATCACCTACGCCAAGGCGAAGCACGACGCCGACTCCAAACAGCTCCACACCGTGTTCGCTCGCTGCGACGCCGAAGTGTTGCCGTTCGCTGACGGGGCGTTCGACGTGGTGGTCTTCTCAGAGGTCATCGAACACTTGCTGCGGCCCGAGCGCGCTGTGTGGGAAGTTGCCCGCGTGCTCCGGACCGGTGGCGTTCTCGTCATGACCACCAACAACGCGTCGGAGGTGCCGTTGTGGTCGCCGCTCACGCATTTGTTCGCGTGGCTGGAGAAGGCGTGGGGTGCGTATCACCCGCGCATGATTTCGCGGCGGCCGTGGGTGTGGCCGTACAAGATGGACCGCTCGATCCTGCCCCCTGATGCCCCCGATGTGTGGCTACCTCACACGCATCACATCTACGCCGAGACCCGCGGCATGTTCCGCGCCGCGGGGCTCGAACCGGTGTCGTTCTCGACCTTCGAGTTCCCGCCGCCCCAGGCGCGCCTGTCGGCGTGGCTCGACCGGCGCGGGGAGACGGGGCGGCGCGCCGTCGACGTGCTGGAGGCAGTCTGCCGACGCGTCCCGCTCGTCAAGCGTCTCGGCTGCCACATGCTCGTGGTGTCGCGCAAGCAGCGCGCCCCGGTCGCCGTCACGCCACCACCCGGTGTGTGGCCCGGTCCGTTTTCGGAGCCGGGCGCCGAGGTGCCGGCCTCCGCGGTGCACCGCTAGTGGGTATCCGCGGTCGGGCGGCTAACGCCCTCGTGCGCCGGCACCGCCGACTCTTGCCGGCGTTGCCGTCGGGCTACCGCGCCTATCCAGGGCCGGGCGGTTGGACCTATCTGGACTTGCGTGAGTCGCCGATGATGCTGGCGCGCGTCCTGCGCGTCTACGAGGCGCCGAAGTTCCGCGCTCTCCGCGCCGTCCTGCGGCCCCGCGACGTGTTCGTGGACGTCGGAGCCAACAAGGGCGACTTCTCGTTGTTCGCGGCCCGGCTGATGCGGGACACGGGCACCGTGCTGTGCGTCGAGCCCGAGCCTGCCAACGTGAGCTGCATCGAGCGCAGCGTCGCCCGCAACCGCTACCAATCCGTCGAAATCCTCCCGGTGGCGCTCGCCGATCGAACGGGTTCGGCCACGTTGCACCTCGGCGAGAAGTCGGGGTGGCACAGCCTCGTCAAGACCGATCAGGTCCTGGTGACGGGAGAGCTGAACGTCCCCACCGTCACCCTCGACGACGTGTTGGCCGAACGGAACCTGGAACGCGTCGACGCCATCAAGATCGACGTCGAGGGGGCGGAGAACCAAGTGCTCGACGGCGCCACCCGCACCTTCGCGGGGACGCACCGCATGACCGTGTTGCTCGACTTGCACCCTCGGCGCGGCGTCGACCCGATCGCCACCTGCGCCCGTCTCGAGGAGTGGGGCTTCGCTCTCTGCGACCCCAACGACGTCCACCGCCCGCTCACGGCACCGATCACGCCCGAGACTCGCTCAGTGCTGGCGGTCCGCTGACCTACTCCGTCAACTCGGCGCGGTAGATCTGTTCGAGGCGGGGGACGATGGCGGTTTCCCAGCTGTACTTGGCGACGGCTTCGGTGCGGCAGGCGTTGCGGGTCTTCTCGCCGGCGGCGGCGAGCGACAGCGCGGCCAGGCACGCGTTGGCCAGCGCTTCGGGTGTTTGATCGTCGGCCAGGACGCCGAGCCCCGGCTGCACGATCTCCGGTGGCCCGCCGCTGTTGGCGATGGCCACCACCGGCGTGCCCGACGCGAGGGACTCCACCAGCACCAGACCGAACGCTTCGCGCATCGACGGCAGGACTGTGACCCAGGCGGCGCCGTAGAGGGCAGCGACGTCCTCGACTTCGCCAACGCCGCGCACGTCGGTCGCGGCGCGCACGCGGTCGGTGCTGGCGTTGAGCGCCCGCGTGGCGTCGCCGGGACCGGCCAGCATCAGCCGGACTTCGGGCCGCGTGGCCACGACCAGGTCGAACGCCGCCAGCAGGAGCGGCAGGTTCTTGCGGGGGTCGTCGACCGCGCTCATGAACAGCAGCGTCGGTTCCGGCCGGCGCGACTTGGCCGGCGTGAAGCGCACCACGTCGACGCCGCCACCGACGACCAGACCGCGGCGCTCGTAGTCGGACTCGAGCACCGCCCGCGTGGCTTCCGAGAGGCACAAGTAGGCGTCGAGGTTGCGCACCGCGTATTGGAACAGGCGGTGGTCGGGTCGCTGCTCGCGGTAGGAGCGAACGGGTCCGCCGAGGTCGGTGTAGACCGAGCGGACGCGGGGCCACAGCCGCATCTTCGACAGGAACGCCGCCGTGGCGGCGTCACCGGTACCGAAGGCGTGCCACACGTCGATGCGGTCGAAGACGTGGCGGGCGAGCGCCTCGCGTCCGAACGCCACCTCGGCGGCGAACTCGCCGTACTGGCTCGGTCCCTGCCGGCGACGCAGCCGCTTGACGGGCACGTCGAGCACGGTGCCCTTCGACGGCGTGGGCGCCGTGGCCACGATCTGCACGTCGTGACCGGCGTCGACCAGTGCCGCGCCGAGCTCGTGGATGTAACGCTCCGCGCCCCGGCGCACCTCGGGCCAGCAATAGGTGTGCGTCAGCAGGATGCGCAACACGACGGCGCAGTCTGCCATCGTTCAGGCCGTGCGCAGCATTGACACGGTGGGTCTTCCGTCGGCACAGGGGTTCGATCTGACGGCCAAGCCGCCGCCCGTGCGCCACCTCGTGCGCGACGTGTGGCGCTCGCGCTCACTCATCTCGGTGCTGGCGCGCAAGGACTTCTTCGTCCGCTACCGCCGCACGTCGTTCGGCATGTTGTGGGCCGTCGGCTTACCGCTGTTGCAGGCGGCGATCCTCGCGCTTGTATTCGGCAACCTGTTGCGCTCGCACGCGCCGGACTACGCCGCCTTCGTGTTCGCCGGCATGGTCCCGTGGTCGTTCTTCTCGTCGACACTGAGCGGTGGCGCGACGGCGATCGTCGACAACACGTCGTTGTCGAACCGCATTTACTTCCCGCGCGCCGTGCTGCCGCTCGTCAGCGCGGTCAGCGCGATGTACAGCGTCGCCATCACGGTCGCTCTGCTCGTCGCCATGTGTATCGGTTTCGGCGTCGACCTCGGTCCGGAACTGGCGTTACTGATTCCGGGCGTCGCGCTCGTGGCGGTGCTGGCGGCGGCGTTCGCCCTCGTGCTCTCGGCCATTCACGTCTACTTCCGTGACGTGCGCTTCTTGGTGACGGCCGCGCTGACGGTGTGGCTGTACGTAACGCCCATCATTTTCCAGGTAGACCAGCTGCCTCGGCTGCTGCGACCCGTCGTTCGCCTGAACCCGATGACCGGCGTCGTCGAGCTCTTCCGGTTCGCCACGGTTGGCGCGTCGCCGGGCTGGACGTCGTCATTGTTGGTGACCGGCGTGTGGATCGTCGTGCTCGTCATCGCCGCGCTCCAACTGCACCGCCGCTTCGACAGACTCTTTGCGGATCGGCTCTAAGTGACCGAACCCCTCATCTCGCTGGTCGACGTCGGGAAGCGCTACACGAAGTTCGAAGACGCGCCGATGCTGGTGTCGGCCGCCATGCGGTTCCGGGCCCGCACCAAACGCTCGCAGCTGTGGGCGGTACGCAACGTCACGCTGGAGGTGGCCGCGGGGGAATGCATCGGCGTCATCGGCCGCAACGGCTCAGGCAAGTCGACGCTGCTGCAGATGCTGGCCGGCGTGACCGCGCCGACTGAAGGCCGGGTGACGGTGCGCGGCAAGGTGGCGCCGCTCATCTCCGTGGGGGTCGGCTTCCACCCCGAGCTCACCGGCCGCGAGAACGTCTACGTGAACGCCGCCATCCTGGGACTCACGCGCTCAGAGGTCGACGCCCGTCTCGACGAGATCGTCGAATTCGCCGACGTCGGCGGCTTCGTGGACACGCCGGTGAAGTTCTATTCGTCGGGGATGTTCGTGCGACTGGGTTTCGCCGTGGCCATCAACGTCAACCCGAGCGTCCTGCTCATCGACGAGATCCTCGCCGTGGGGGATCCGGCCTTCCAGATGAAGTGCTTCGACAAGATGACCGAGATCCGCAACTCCGGCGCCACCGTGGTCGTCGTCAGTCACAACCTCAACGCCGTACGGAGAATGTGCGACCACACGATGGTGCTGCACAACGGGGTCGAGCGCTTCTTCGGGGCGACGCCGGACGCCATCTCGCTGTTCCACCAGCTCCTCGGTGAGGTCCGCGAACCCGACGCCGATGGCGGCGAGGCGGCTTCCGACGACGAGGTGCGCGGTCTCGCATCGGTCGAGTCGTGGCGGCTGGTCGACGACCAAAATCAGCCGCGCAGCGATGCCACAGTCGGCGACGTGTTGCTGTTCGAGGCGACGGTGTCATTCAGCGTGCCGGTCGACAATCCACTGTTCGCCTTCAGCATCTCGACCCAACGCGGCCAGATGGTTTACGGCGAAGCGGTACGCGATCCCGACGGTGGGCGGTTCGGTCCCGGCGACACCACCACGTTCCGAGTGCGCGTCGCCAACGAAATGGTCACGGGGTCCTACAAGGCGGGTTTGGCGCTGGCCGACTCCGGCACGCTCGAGACCATCGCCTCGGCGCGCCCCGTCCACTTCTTCGTGCACGGGCGTGAGGATGCGCGCGGCGTGACCGACCTGCGTGGCGACTTCGACTTCAGAAGGAGCTGATCCAGGGCACGATCTCGTCGGCCAGCATCTCGGCCACTCGACGCTGCGCGGGCGGCGACCAGTGATAGCCGTCGGGGATCGCGGCGTCGAGGCCGAACTCGTCCACGACGCTTGACGCCGGGATCAGCTTGACGCCCGGATCCTCGGCCGCCGCCTTGCCGACGACGTCGGTGAGGATGTCCTGGAACATGTCGCGGCGCTTGTCCAAGCCCGGCATGTTGTAGAGCACACGACCACACGGTGGATTGATGTCGACGACCAGCAGCAGGCGGTGGTCGTGGCGGGCCAGGGCGATGACGCGTTCGAGTTCGGCCGCCCACCGGCGCGGCGGCATCCGGAACACGTGCATGCCCATGCGGCGGAACGCCCATCGCTGGTAGGCCCGCAGCTTGGGCCAGATGCGAGGGGCGATCCGTTGCCGGTACGCGCTCGCCGGCCGGCTGAGGCCCTTGTTCCACGTCATGAAGTGGTTGTGGACCCAGCGGGGAATGGCGGGCAGCTGCGCCTCGGCGAGGCCGAAGTTGACCACCAGCACGTCGGGACACCAGCCGCGTTCCTCTTCCTGATACCGGTGGATCCCGTGGTTGATCAGTTCGAACTCGCGGCCGGCGTTGCGCACTTCGGCGTTGATGCCTTTCGTACGCAGCAACAGCTCGAGGAGTTCGGGGTACGGCCCGTCGAGGCGCGACGTGCGGCCAGGAACGATCAACGTCATCGAATTGCCGATGACCAGCACGCGCCACAGGCGGGCGTCGGGCGGGATCGGCTTCGGGCTAGAGGAGGAGGGTGCGCTCACGGATCGAGCCCCACAGTAAGCCGAGCTCGACGGCAACATCGAAGCCGACGCCGCCCACCGCATCGACGATCGCCGTGCGCCGCCGCCACGTGTAAGGGCGGTGCCGCCACCAGAACGGCAATCCAATCGCCAGGCCGCTCGCCGCCACAATCAGGTGCCCGGTGAAGGCAGCCACCACGGCGACCACGAGCCCGACGAGGGCGACGAGGGTTTGTGCGCTCGCCGGCCGCAGGAAGAACCGGTGCCACAACACGGCGCGCATCTCGGGAAAACGTCGGACCAGCGCGTTCCAGTTGCCGTAGCGAAGCCCACGTCGCAGGTGCCATCGCATACCCGGATGCGTCACCGCGTGATGCACCACGGCGTTCGGTTCGAACCGCTCGCCGTGTCCCAGCCGGCGCACCGCCCAACCGGCGGCCGAGTCCTCGCCGAAGAACCCGATCGCCTCGTCGAAGCCGCCGACCTCGACCAGCGCGGCGCGGCGGTAGAACAGGTTGCACGCCTCGTAGCGGTTCGTGAACGCCGTGATCTCCTGGGTCACGAACCAGCGGCCGCGCTCGGTATTCGGGTCGGGCAACGTCGCGCCCTGCACGACGGCGACGCCCTGATCGTCGAACGCGGCCGTGCCGTTGGCCAACCAGTCGGGCGCGGGCACGCAGTCGGAGTCGACGAAGGCCACGATCTCGCCCCGGCTGGCGCGCACGCCCGTGTTGCGCACCGCGCCCAGCGAACCGAGTTCGGTCGCGACCGTAAGGGGGAAAGCCGTGGCGCGTGTTGCGAGTTCCTCTGCAGTTCCGTCGGTCGACCCGTTGTCGACGACGACGACTTCGAAGTCGCGAAAGGTCTGCGCCGCGAGTCCGTCGAGGCAACGCGCCAGCAGTGCTCGCCGGTCTTTGACGGCGATGTTGACGCTCACCTTCGGTGCCGCGGTCACGGTCGCCGCACTCGCCGCATCGCTTCTTCGATCCGGTACACCGCGCGGGCGCGCTCGCGTTGCAGTTCGTCGGCGCTCACGTACCCGGTCTCGACGAGGCGATCGCCGGCGAAGCGGTACACGGCGCGCAAGTCGCGGGCGGACAGCGAGCGCCACTTGCCGGAACCGACGTCGCCGGTGGTGTTGTACTGGCTCACCCGTACGCCGACGCGGGCGCTCAGTTCGGCGAGCACGTCGTCGGTCACCGGAAGCCCGAGCCATGCCAGCAAGTCGCTCACCGACGCCACCGGATCGCGCAGCAGGTCCTCGTAGCGTTCATCCCGGGCCTTGGGCAGGTGCGGAAACTCCTGGCTGACGGCGCGGGTGATCTCCGTCCATCTCGACGCTGTGAGCGTCGCGCTGTCAATGGCCGCTTCCATCTCCAGCACTGACCGCACGACGTCGCGCCCGTCGCGGTGGATGGAGATGATTGCCGCGTCCGGGAACACCTCGCTGATGAGACGGAAGTGCTCGGCGTGCATCGGCGTCTTCTCGAGAAAGACCGGCGCCGACGAACCCTTCGTGGAGAGGTGGTGCGCGAACAGGCCGTCGACGAAGACGCGCATCGCCGCGACCAGTTCGGCCGGCTCGATCCATGCGGCGAGGCTTTCGCTTTCCGGCCGGGCGATGTTGTCGCGCAGCGCCCGCAGGCTGACGAAGATCGACGTCTCGCGCCCGGGGCCGTCGATCGCCGGGTGGGCCATGAGCATTTGCTCCAACCACGTGGTGCCGCTGCGGGGAACGCCGACGATGAAGACCGGCGGTGCGCTCAGCCGCGGCCCGTCGGCAGCGGCCGCGGATCGCGGGGCGACAATCGGGTCGCCCCAGTCGGTCGCCGACCGCAGAATCGGCGCCTCCGGGTACACGGCGCGGATGACTTCGATAACCCTTGTATTGGTCAAGGACGCGTCGACGATCCGGTCGGTTCCGAGGCGCGCCAGCGCCGCCGCGTACACGGTGTCGGTCAGGCGCCGAACCGACTGAAGAAACACCCTGTCGTCGCATAACGCCGCGATGCCGTTGCCGACTTCGCGTCCCGCTAAATAATTTCGGAAGAGCGCCTGGACGCCGCGACCGAAGAGACCCCCCGCAAATGCGGGGTGCGGTTTGGGGGTTCCGTCCGAATCGCCGAGCAAAAACGCCACGCGTCCGGCGAGTGGGCTGTCGACCTCGCGCTCGTCGAGCCGGATCGGGACGTCGACGAAGGGATTGTCCACCGGCGTGAGAAGGTAGCGGGACGCGCTGCGTGTACCCTTGGCCTGGTTGAAAAAACGGGTTCGGACCACGAACCCCCGACACTGCGGGAGCATGCTGGTGGCCGCATCACCACACGACGTCGAACCCGACGCCATGCTGGTTTTCGCCGCGCAAGACGGCGACTCAGATGCGTTCTCCGAGCTGTTCCGTCGTCACTATCCAACCGTCCGTCGCGCGTGCGCCCGCAAGCTGCGCGACCTACGCGAGGCCGACGAAGTCGCGCAGGCGGCGTTCGTCCGCGCGTACGAGCGTCTCGATCGCTGCACCGGTGATCGCCGCTTCGGCGCGTGGGTGCAAGTCATCGCCAACAACCTGTGTGTCGATCACATGCGGGCTACCGCGCGCACGAGCCCAACCGACGACGTTGTCGTCGATCGCTTCGAGCCCATAGGCAACCCGCCGGAAGACGCGCTCCTGCGCGCCGAGCAAGCCGTGCTTATCCAGCGGGCGCTCGCCGCCTTGCCTGATCGTCAGCGCGATGTCGTCGTCGCTCGCGATGTCGACGGTCGCCGTCCACCCGAAATCGCCGCCGCGCTCGGCCTCTCGCTCGGGGCTGTCGATTCATTGTTGCTCCGGGCGCGCCGCCGCCTCGCGGCGTCGGTGCAAGCGATGTCCGCCGAGTCCGGCGCAGCCAGCGTGGCCACCACCGCGGCGGTTACCGCGGTGAGCAGTGGGGCGGCGAACCTCAGCACGTTGGCCCGCCTCGCGCACAACGTCAGCGAAGCCATCGCCGCGGCGTCGTACCACCTCGCCGTCAACATGGGCATGGTGCCTGGCGCCCCGTCGTTGGTAGAACAAGCCGCGCCCGTGCTCGCTGCCGGCGCGCTCGCTCTCGTCGCTCCGTTCGGCGTCGCGGCGCCGCACACCACTGTGACTCCGCCGGCGGTGCCCACGATCAGCGCGTCGGTTCCCGCCGCGCCCGCCACGCCGCTCACGACGGGATCCCCGAACGTGTCGAGTCCGACGGCGGCGCCGGCTACTGATCTCCTACCGCCGCTGCAGGCAGACCGCTCGACTCTCGACGCGCCGACCCCGGCCGCGCCCGCCGACGCCGGTCCGATCGACGCGGTCAGCAATACCGTTTCCCATCTGATCGACGTCGCGACAACACCTCTCGGGTGACCGCCAAACTCGACGCGCCTGAGCTGCGCGAGGCGTGCGGCGTTTTCGGTGTCTACGCGCCGGGACGTGTCGTCTCCCACCTCATCTACGACGGCATCTTCGCGTTGCAGCACCGCGGCCAGGAATCCGCCGGCATGGCCGTGTCGAACGGTCGCAACGTCGAGGTCACCAAAGACATGGGCCTGGTCTCGAACGTCTTCAACGAGTTCAGCTTGGCGGCTTTGCCGGGTCACCTGGGGATCGGTCACACGCGGTATTCGACGACCGGATCCTCGGAGTGGCACAACGCCCAGCCCGTGTATCGGACCGTCGGCGAGTCGGGCTTCGCGCTCGGGCACAACGGCAACCTCACCAACACCGTGTCGCTCGTCGAGCAGTCCGGCATGTTGCCGGGGACGG
Source organism: uncultured Actinomycetes bacterium (assembly GCA_963722185.1). Taxonomy (GTDB): domain Bacteria; phylum Actinomycetota; class Acidimicrobiia; order Acidimicrobiales; family JACCXE01; genus JACCXE01. The sequence goes on from CAVRKD010000003.1 coordinate 97,906, forward strand.
TGTCGAGTGACAGCGACCTCATCGGTGAACTGGTGGCGCGGGCGTACCCGTCGGAGGAATCGGCCGACGGGCGCGACCTCGAGCGGGCGCTGGCGGCGGTGTTGCCGCGGCTCGAAGGCGCGTACAGCCTGGCGATCATGGACGCCAGCCACGTGATCGGCGTGCGCGACCCCAACGGCTTCCGCCCGCTGTGCCTCGGCAAGCTCGACTCAGGGTGGGTCATCGCGTCGGAGAGCCCCGCGCTCGACATTGTCGGCGCCCATTTCGTGCGTGAGATCGATCCGGGCGAGATGGTGGTGATCGACGCCGCCGGTATTCGTTCACTGCGCCCGTTCCCCGAAGAGCGCATCTCGCCGCGGCTGTGCATGGTCGAGCTGGTCTACTTCGCTCGCCCCGACGCCCAGCTCTACGGCAAGGAGGTGCACGGCGCTCGCCGTCGCATGGGCGAATTGCTGGCGCGAGCAGGCGCCCGTCGAGGCCGACATGGTGATGGGTGTGCCCGAGTCGAGCCTCCCCGCCGCCGAGGGCTACGCCAAGCGCAGCGGCATTCCATACGGCCAAGGCCTCGTGAAGAACCGCTATATCGGCCGCACCTTCATCGCGCCCGACCAGGCCAGCCGCGACGTCGGCGTGCGGCGCAAGTTCAATCCGTTGCGCGACAACGTGCGCGGCAAGCGCTTGGTCGTCGTCGAAGACTCGATCGTGCGCGGCACCACGCACAAGGCCGTCGTGCGGATGCTGCGCGAAGCGGGCGCCGCCGAGATCCATTTGCGGGTCACGCTGCCGCCGTGGAAATGGCCCTGCGTCTACGGCATCGACACGGGCACGAAGGCCGAGCTGATCGCCGCCAACATGACCGTCGACGAGATCCGCGACTACCTCGGCGCGGATTCGCTGGCCTATCTGCACCTCGACAACCTGATCGAGGCGATCGACGCGCCCCGCGCCGGGTTCTGCACGGCGTGCTTGACCGGTGAGTACCCGGTCCTGCCAGACGTCGCGCTGTCCAAGGGAGTACTCGAAACCTCCCGTGCCTGACCGGAAGAAAAAACCCCTTACGTACGCCGAGGCTGGCGTCGACATCGCCGCGGGCGAGGAAGCCGTGCGGCGCATCCGCGACCACGTGCGGTCCACGTTCCGCCCCGAAGTCATCGGCGACATCGGTGGCTTCGGCGGGCTGTTCGCCTTCGACCCCGGGCGCTACAAGCACCCGGTGTTCGTCAGCTCGACTGACGGCACGGGCACCAAAGCGCTCGTGGCGCAGGCGGCCGGTCGCTTCACCACCATCGGTCAGGACCTGGTCGCCATGTGCGTCGACGACCTCGTGTGCCAGGGCGCCGAGCCGCTGTTCTTTCTCGACTACATCGCCGTCGGCAAGCTCGACCCCGACCACATCGAGCAACTGGTCGAAGGCATCGCCGAGGGTTGTCGCGTCGCCGGCTGCGCGCTCATCGGCGGCGAGATGGCCGAGCATCCCGGAGCGATGAAGGCGGGGGAGTTCGACCTTGTCGGCTTCGCCGTCGGTGTGGTCGAACGCGACCGCCTCATCACCGGCGCGCACGTGCGAGCCGGCGACGTGCTCATCGGGCTGCCGTCGCCCAACCTCCGCTCGAACGGGTACTCGCTCGCCCGCAAGGCGCTGCTCGAGATCGAAGGACGCTCCCTCGACGCGCCCGCGTATCGGGCGCCCATCACTCGTTGGCCGACGAACTGCTGAGCCCGTCGGTGATCTATGCGCCGGCGATCCTCGAGTTGTTTCGGCACGTCGACGTCCGCGCCGTCGCCCACATCACCGGCGGTGGCATTCCCGGCAACCTCGTGCGGGTGCTGCCCGACCACTGCGACGCGGTGGTGCACCGCCGCACATTCGAGACCCCGCGCATCTTCAGCGAGATCCAGCGTGTCGGCGAGATTCCCGACGAGGAAATGGCAGCGACGTTCAACCTCGGGCTCGGGATGATCGTCGTCGTGCCACCGAGCGACGCCTACAAGGCGCAGGACGCGTTGCGGGCCGCCGGTCATCGTGCAGTGCAAGTCGGCGAGATCGTCGACGGCGCGCGACAGGTGCACCTTGCCTGACGTCAAGGCGCAGCTGATCGAGCACCTGCTCAAGCATTCCGTGCGGACCGGCGACTTCACCCTGAAGTCCGGCAAGAAGAGCCCGTACTTCCTCGACTCGAAGCAAACCGCCTGCCGTCCCGACGGCATCCTGCTGGTCGGTCAAGCCGTGCTCGATCTCGTACCGGCGGAGGCCCAGGCCATCGGCGGCTTGACGATGGGCGCGGATCCGGTGTCGTACGCGACCGCCGTGTACGCCGCGACGGTCGGTCGGTCCTTGAAGGCGTTCGCGGTGCGCAAGGAAGCCAAGGATCACGGCATCGTCGGACGCATCGCCGGCGCGCTCGACCCGGGCGACAAGGTCGTGCTCACCGAGGACACGGCGTCGCGGGGGACCTCGATCCTCGAGGCGGCGACGGCCGTGCGCGACTTCGGCGCCGAACCGATCCTGATGATCGCACTGGTCGACCGCGGCGGTACCGCCGCCGGCTACGCCGCCAAGGCGGGCATCCCCTACGTCGCCGTCATCACCGCCCCCGACCTCGGCTTCGCGTACGACTCGGACACGCCCTAACCCGAGCAGCCGCGGCCGTGTGCAGGGTTGTCCCGCCTATGCCGCCACAACCCTGCACAAGAGGTCGCGGATCTGTTGGATCACCCAGTCGGGGCGACCGAAGACGTCGGTCCAAGTGACGCGGACGAACGTGTAACCGACCGCTTCGAGCAGCTCTTGACGGCGGCGGTCCCTCGCCTTCTGTGTCGCGGTGCTGTGGTACCTGGAGCTGTCGGCTTCGATCGCGCCCTGGATGTCGGCGTAGACGAGGTCGATCTCGAAGTGTTCTCCGTCGACCCACACGTCGTGGTTGCGGTTCGGTAGCGGAAGGTCTGCGTGCCGGATGAGCCGTAGGACCTCGATCTCGAGCTTGCTGCGCGCCGGCTTGCCCTTCGGCCGGAGCACCAGCAACGCCTCGAGGCGACGAACGCCGGGTACTGCGGCACCGAGCACGGCTATCTCCCGCCAAATCCGACGCTCCGCGGTCAGCCCTTTCGTTAGAGCGCTCTCGACCGCTCGTTCGGCCAGGTCGGCAGAGACCAGCGCGGCGTAGTCGACCAACATTCTCTCGACCGACGTTCCGGGAATGGCTCCGTCGTAGGTTCGGGAAGGGCCCATGTGGCGCGTTCGGTGCATGACGACGTTGCGAGGCTCTGGGCACTTCCCGTACGGAACCGTGAGTTCGATCACGCCCTCGGTCGCGCCATCGAGCCCAAGCCATGCGGCGAGCGTGCGCCCGGACACCTGCGCGTCTTCCCCCGCCACTCGATCATCAATCGGCTTCATGGGCCGCCACTATGCCCAGAGGGGTGTGACACGTTGGCCGTGTGCAGGGTTGTCCCGGCTATGGCGTGACAACCCTGCACACGGTGCGCGACATGGGTCCTCAGTAGTCGAGTAGGGCTTCGATCGCCTTGGTGATCTGGGGGACTTGGGGGAGGACGGCGGCTTCGAGGGTGGGTTCGTAGGCGACGTGGGTGTCGATAGCAGCGATGCGGCGGACGGGGGCGTCGAGGGACTCGAAGCAGTGTTCGCCGATCCAAGCCGCGACTTCGGCCCCGAAGCCGCACGTGATGACGTCTTCGTGCACGACGAGGCAGCGGCCGGTCTTGGCTACCGATGACGCGACTAGGTCGTGGTCCCACGGGATCAACCAACGCAGGTCGATCAGTTCGACGGCGCCGTCGGCGTCGGCGGCGGCGATCGCCTTGCGCGTCCGCTCGACGGTCGCGCCGTAGGTCACCACGGTCAGACGGTCGCCCTCGCGGTCGATGGTCCCGCGGCCGAACGGTACGACGTAGTCCGCCGGCGGGAACGGGTCGACGGTATAGGGCTGGCGCAGCAGGTGCTTGTGCTCGAGGAACATGATCGGGTCGTCGGCCTTGAAGGCGGCCCGCAACATGCCCGCGGCGTCGCGAGCCCGCGACGGGAAGGCGATCGTCAGGCCGGGCACGTGGGCGAAGATGGACTCGCCGCATTGCGAATGCCAGATGGCGCCGCCGGTGAGGTAGCCGCCGATCGGCACGCGCAACACCATCGGCACGCTGAAGGCGCCGTTCGAACGCCACCGCGCCGTGGCCGCCTCGGTCTTGATCTGCTGCATGGCCGGCCAGATGTAGTCAAAGAACTGCACCTCGGGCGCGGGGCGAAGACCGCGGATCGCCTGGCCGACGGCGCGGCCGACGATGTTGGCTTCGGCCAGCGGAGTGTTGAAGCACCGCGCCCGTCCGAACTCGCGTTGCAGGCCGTGCGTCGTGCCGAACACGCCGCCCTTGCCCTCCACGTCTTGCAGCACCGTCTCGCGGGCGTCGCCGACGTCCTCGCCGAACACCCGGATGCGCTCGTCGGCCGCCATCATCTCGTGCAGCGTCAACCGGATCGCTTCGCCGAAGGCGACGGGCGCGCCGCCCTCGATCGCCGGGTCGTACTCCCGCTCCGTGAGCGACGGCAGATCCTTGACGTGCATGGAGATCGTGGCCGGATCCGGCCGCGGCGCCGCCATTGCTTCCTTGGCGGCGTCGGCCACGAGCTGAAACGCCTCCTCGCGCAGATCCTTGGCCTCTTTGTCGCTGAGCACGCCGCCCTCCACGAGCGCCGCTTCGAGCAGCGTGATCGGGTCGTGCGCCGTCTCGTCTGCCAACTCCGAAACCGAGCGGTACTTGCTTTGCGTGTCCGCCGCCGAGTGCGAGTACGGACGCGTGACCACCGCGTGAATGAGTGCCGGGCCTTCCGAGGCCCGCACCCGCGCGATGGCCGCCGCGCCGCGCTTGCGTGCTTCGAAGTAGTCGCGCCCGTCGAAGCGATGGATCGCCAGGCCGCGGAACCCGCGCACGAGTTCGGCGACGGGCGCAGGCGACTGCTCGCTTGCCGGCACCGAGATGGCGAAGCCGTTGTCGGCCACCACGTAGAGGACCGGGAGGTGCTCCACGCACGCCGTGTTGAGGCTCTCCCAGAACTCGCCTTCGGACGTGGCGCCCTCGCCCAGGCTCACATAGGTCAGCTCGTCGCCGTGGGCGACGCAGCCCGGCAGGTCGCGCCGGCCGATGTAGCGCGCGGCTTCTGCCGAACCGACTGCCGGGATGCACTGCGTCCCCGTGGCGCTGGTCTGGCTGACGATGTTGAACGCCTTATGCCCCCAGTGGCACGGCATCTGCCGGCCACCGGACGACGGGTCGAGCGCCGAGCCGACCGCCTCGTAAAGGATCTCGGTCGGCGTGACCCCGAGCGCGAGCATCAGCGAGCGATCGCGGTAGTACGGGAAGAACCAGTCGTACGCGGGACGGAGGCTGCGGGCCAGGCCGAGCAGCAGGGCCTCGTGTCCAGCGCCCGAGATCTGGAAGAACACCCGGCTCTGCTTCTGGAGCGCGATTTCCCGGTCGTCCAGGCACCGCGAGATGTGGGCCGTCCGCAGGTCCGCGACGCATTCGGAGACCGGAAAGCCACGGAATGTTCCCTGCGTGCCGTTTCCCATCGCGGCACATGGTGTCACGAAGATCGGCCATGGGTAGCACAAGGCCATGGCCGGCATCGCAGTGATCACCGAGGCCTGCATCGACACGAAAGACAGAGCCTGCGTCGACGTGTGCCCGGTGCAGTGCATCTACGAATACGACCCCGCCAAGAACATCCTTTTTTCCGAGGTCGAGCACGACAACGGCCAGATCGAGAACCAGCACGCCCCCAACCCGGACAACATCAGCATTTTCGCCGACACGATCCTGTACGTGAACCTCGACGAGTGCACCTCGTGTACGGCGTGCTACCAGCCCGATGTCTGCCCCGTCGGTGCGATCTACCCCGACGAGGACGTTCCGGACGGGACCCCTCAGAAGAAATACAACTCGGCCGATCCTCATAAGGGACACGACCACACTTTCTTCATTCAACTCAGCCGGGATGTCTTCGCTGACTGAATTGTCCCCCACGGACTAGTCCGGTCGGGTACCGCGAATGGTCCCGATGCGCTATCGACCGCAACTCGGTCAATCCGTACCGTCGGGCCCATCGTGAACGAACAAACGAAAGGCGACGCTGTGGCCCAGGTCTACGCGCAGGAGAAGCTGCTCACCCCTTCAGAGGTGGCGGCGATGTTCCGTGTCAATCCAAAGACCGTTACCCGTTGGGCGCGTGCCGGCCGCATCAACGCAATCCGTACGTTGGGCGGTCATCGCCGCTTCCGTGCCGCCGAGGTCATCGCTGCCCTCGCCGACATGGAAGAGCACATGGATCACGCCGCCGAGGGTTAAGCCGCCGCCCGATTCGGGCTTCTCGCAGGCGCGCCGGTACTTTCTTGCGCCTAATGGCTGACGAACTGGACTTCGACGCACGCACCTTTGCTATGCACGAGGGCGGCAAGATCGAGGTTCGTTCGAAGGTCCCGCTGAAGAGCCGTGACGACTTGTCGATGGCGTACACACCGGGCGTGGCCCGCGTGTGCACGGCCATCGAGGAGAACCCGGCGGAGGTCCACAAGTACACGATCAAGCGGAACACCGTCGGGATCGTCACCGACGGGACCGCCGTGCTCGGACTCGGCGACATCGGCCCGCACGCCTCGCTCCCGGTCATGGAGGGCAAGGCGATGCTCTTCAAGGAATTCGCCGGCATCGACGCCTTCCCGATCTGTCTCAACGTCGCATCGGCCGACGAACTGATCGAAACCGTCATGCGGCTCGAGCCGGTCTTCGGCGGCATCAACCTCGAAGACATCGCCGCGCCGCGCTGCTTCGAGGTCGAGGAGAAGCTCAAGGCGGCGCTCGACATTCCTGTCTTCCACGACGACCAGCACGGCACCGCGGTGGTGGTGCTCGCGGCGCTGCGCAACGCGCTCAAGGTCGTCGACAAGAAGATGGAAGACCTCAAGGTTGTGATCGCCGGCGTCGGCGCGGCGGGCGTGGCGATCACCAAGATCCTGCAGGCGGCGGGCGTCCCGAACGTGATCGGCATCGACCGCAAGGGCGCCATCTTCTCGGGCCGCGGCGAACTCGACGCGTCGAAACAGTGGTTCTCCGAGAACACCAACCCCGAGATGCGCCGCGGCGCCATCCACGAAGTCATGCCCGGCGCCGACGTCTTCGTCGGCGTTTCCGGTCCCGGTCTCGTGACGCGCGACGACCTGCGGGTGATGCACGACAACGCCATCGTCTTCGCGCTCGCCAACCCCGTCCCTGAGATCCTCCCGGAGGACGCCGCTGGCCTGGCTACGGTCATCGCCACCGGGCGGTCGGACTACCCCAATCAGATCAACAACGTCCTGTGCTTCCCCGGCATATTCCGTGGCGCGCTCGATGCCGGAGCGACGACGATTACCGAGAACATGAAGCTCGCCGCCGCCGATGCCATCGCCCGCACCGTGTCCGACGCCGAGCTCGCGCCGGACTTCGTCGTGCCGAGCGTGTTCAACCAGAACGTCGTGAAGCTCGTCGCCGAAGACGTCGCCGAAGCGGCCCGCGCCGACGGTGTGATCCGGCACTCATGACGATCGTCGACGCGATCACGTTCGATCACTGGAACACGCTTGTGTACGAAGAGGAAGGCGCCAACCTCTCGCACCGCCGTATCGACGCGTGGGTGGCGCGGCTGCACGAAGAAGGTCTCCCCATCGAACCCGAACTGCTCCGGGGCACGTTCGCCACGACCTGGGAAGCCTTCACCGTCGACTGGCACGCCGGCGTCCAACGTTCCGGTGCCGACGCGGCGCGCCACGCGTTGTCCATCCTCGAGCTGCCGATCACCGACGAACTCCATGGCGAACTGGTCGACCACTTCGTCGACGCCGGCAAGACCGTCGACTTCCCGTTGACAACCGGCATCGAAGACTGCCTACGCACCCTCAAGTCTGCGGGACTCAAGATCGGGATCGTGTGCGACGTCGGCTTCACGCCGTCGACGCATCTGCGCGAGCACCTCGAGCGGCGCGGTCTCTTGCAGTACTTCGACGGGTGGTCGTTCAGTGACGACGTCGGCGCCTACAAGCCCGACCAGGTGATCTTCGACCACGCGCTCGGCACGCTCGGGAACCCGCCCGCCGAACGCGTCGCCCACGTCGGCGATCTTCGCCGCACCGACGTGGCCGGCGCCCTCGGCATGGGCATGACGGCGATTCGCTACGCCGGCGTTTTCGACGACCCGCCGGAGAACGGCCCCGAGGCCACCTTCACCATCACCGATTACGCACAACTTCCTGCACTGCTCGGCGTCTAACGCGCCGCCTCCATCGCCTCGTGGTTCATGTGCCTCGGCGGCGCCATGGTGACCCGCGCTCGCGCCGGCGCCGCCGCGTGCTGCACGGCGAGAACCCGTGCACGAGCACGGCGTCGTGTAGCGCTAGGCCGACTTCTTTCGCTTCGTCGACGAAGACTTGGTGCGCCGCGACCGCGCCGACTTGACGCTCTCCTCGAGCGCGGCCATGAGGTCCAGGACGTCGGCGTCTTTCTCTTCGGGTTGCTCGGCGACCGCGATCTCCTTGCCCTTGCGCTTCTTTTCTATGAGCGAGCGCAGCTCTTCGGTGTAGGTGTCGTGATAGCGCTCGGGCTTCCACGGGGCGGTGAGCGAAGTAACGATCTGACGGGCGAGCTTCATCTCCTTGTCGGACTTCGCCGTGCCGGCTCGCTTGGGAATGGCAGCGATGTCCGAACTCGGGACGACTTCGTCGGCGAAACGCATCGTCGACATCGCCAACGCTCCGCCGACGGGTCGAATCGCTGCGAGGTACTGCTTGCGGCGCATGACGACGGCGCCGATGCCGACCTTCTGCTCGTCCTCCATGGCGTCGCGCAACAGCGCGTACGCGTGCGTGGCGGTCTGGCCGTCGGGCGCTAGCCAGTAGGTGCGGTCGTAGAAGATCGGGTCGATCTCCGCGAGGTCGACGAAGTCCTCGATCTCGACCGCGCGGGTGGACTCGGGACGAAGTTCCTCGATCTCGTCCTTAGTGAACTTCACGTAGTGACCTTTCGAGGTTTCGAACCCGAGCTTCATTTCCTCGGCTTCGACCTCCTCGCCGGACTTGGCCGAGACCTTCTGGTGGCGGACCCGCGAGCCCTTGGCGTCGAGCTCATGAAAGTGGATCCGATGATCCCGTACCGCCGTATAGGCCTTCACCGGCACGTTGACCAGCCCGAAGCTGATCGCTCCCGTCCATATCGACCGAGGCATAGGCGGCGCGTACCCGCGCCCGCCGCTGGGTAGACGACCGCAGGCTGAGTAGCAGCGCGGCGCTCGAGGTGACGGTACCGGCGACGGCGATGGCCACCCGCGGGCTCCACGTCTGCGAGATCCAACCGACCAGCGGGCCGCCGACCACCGTCGTACCGAGACCGAGGATGCTGTAGATCGACATCACGCGTCCGCGGAACTCGCGGGTCGACAGCGACTGCATGTGCGAGTTGGCGACCGCGCCGAACAGCACCGCCAGCGCGCCGGTCGGAATCAACGTCGCCATGACGATGACCTGATTCGGCGCCGCGGCCGTCGCCAGCATCGACGCACCGATCGCCACGCCGGCGCCGATCACGATCCGGGCCGACGTACGCGCCTGGTGCGCCGCGACCAGCGCGCCGATCACCGTGCCCACGCCCAGGATGGCCATGAGGATGCCGGCGAGGCCGGCCTCGCCGTGGAAGGTCTTGTCGGCGAGCAGCGTGAGGAACGTGGGGAAGTTCCACACCAACGTGCCGACGATTCCGAGCAGCAGGATCGTGCCCCGCATCTCGCGTATGGCCCACGCGTAGCGAAGGCCGTCGATCACGCGCGGCCGTTCGGCCTCCCGATGGATCGGCAAAAGTTCGTGCCGCCGCATGGCGAGTAGTGCACCGACCACGGCGATGAAGCTGACCCCGTTGACGAAGAACACCCACGACACGCCGAACTGCGAAATCAGCAGCGCGGCGATCGCGGGGCCGGTGATGCGCGCCGAGTTCAGCGCCGCGCTGTTGAGCGCCACCGCGTTCGGCATCTGTTCGGGACCGACCATCTCTTCGACGAAGGCGTTGTGCGCCGGATGGTCGATGACCACCACCAAGCCGAGCGCCATCGCCAGCCCGTAGATCATCCAGACCTCGGCCACGTCGAGTTGCACGATCGCCCATAGGGCGAAGGCGAGCAGCGCGGCGACCGACTGCGTGAACACCATGATGTTGCGCCGGTCGAGGCGATCGGCAATGACGCCGCCCCACAATCCGAACAGCAGCACCGGCAGGAAACGGAACGCGAACACAGCGCCGACCGCCGCGCCGTTACGCGTCATCTGCAGGACGAGCCACGCCTCGGCCATGTTCTGCATCCACTCGCCGGTGAACGACACCAACTCGCTGAAGAAGAACAACCGGAAGTTGCGTGTCCGGAGCGATCCAAATGTCCGATCGATCCCCGCTCTCACTCGCGCTGATCGTACTGAGCGCTGCGGCAATGACTAGGCGGGATGGCCCGCGTTGGCTATTGCTCCGCTGCACCTTTTGGCCAATAAGGATTACGTGCGGAAGTTCTTTGGCGCGTTTCGGTGCGCGAGCCGATGAGTACGGCGATCTCGTTGCTGAAGAACGCCAACATTGTGCTGTTCTGCGCGTTGACGCTCGCCTGCGCAATCCAGTGGCGACGCCGCGGCGATTCCAGCATCCGCTGGGCCACCACCGCGTTCGGGTCGCTCGCCGCGATCAGTTTGATCGGGCTGGCGCTCGAGCGATGGGCAGGCCCGTCATTGTTCTTGTGGTTCGTCAAGGCGATCCTGGTCATCCTCGTCTTGTTCCCGTATTTCCTGTACCGGTTCGCAGTCGCGTTCCAGAAACCGTCGTGGCGCATCGCCTGGCCGGCCCGCCTCACGACCACTGCGGTTGTCGCGTGGACGTTGTGGATCCCGAGCATCCCGTTCCCTGGGATGCCGACGCCGCAATGGTGGACGTACTACCGCTACGCGATCCTCGTGCAGTGGAGCGTGTTGTTCACGATCGTGGTTGTTCGTCTGTGGGGCGGTAGTCGTCTCGAAGCCGGCGTGGCCCGGCGCCGCATGCGGACCATCGCGCTCGCCGTCGGCGCCATGAACTCGTCGATCTTGCTGAGCGGCGTGTTCCAGTCACCTCCATCGGAGAGGGTGACCCTGATCACCCAGATCGTTTCCAGCGTCGCCTCGGTGCTGTTCTTCATTGGTCTCGCCCCGCCGCGGTGGCTCGTAGGAATCTGGCGGCGACCCGAAGAGCTGGCAATGCGCGAGGCGATGGGGGAGCTGCTCGGTGCGACGTCGCAGCAGGAACTAGCGGCGGTGCTGCTGCCACACGCGGCCGCCCTGGTCGCGGCGCGGGGCGCGGTGCTCGTCAGCCATGGCGGCGAGGTCATCGCGTCACACGGTTCGGTCGACGACGACGCGACGGTTCGCCGTTTCGCGGCGATGCCAGCTGATGCGCCAACGTCTGGGATCTCGCGGGTCGAGATGCGCACCGGCACGCTGCTGCTGTGGAACAGCCGCTACAGCCCCTTCTTCGGCCCCGATGAGATCAGCCTCGCGGCCAGCTTGGGAGCGTTCGCCGACATGGCGACGGAGCGCTACGCGCTCGCCTACGAATCCGAGCGTTCCGCACAGCGCTTCAAGTCGCTGCTGGAGTCGGCGCCAGACGCCATTCTCATCCTCGAAGCGAGCGGCGCGATCGCGCTGGCCAACCGTCAGGCGGAATCACTGTTCGCTTGCTCAGCGGCGAGCCTGGTCGGCCAACCCGTGCGGTCGCTGCTCCCGGACATGCCGGGGGACTGGCCGATGGCCAAGGCGTGGGAGCTGACGGCGCTGCGCGCCGACCGTGTGGAGGTACCCGTCGAGATCCGGCTGAGCCCGATCTATGGCGACGAAGGTCCGGTGGTGGCGGCGGCCATCCGCGACATCACCGACCGCAAGCAGCGCGAGCGCGATCTGGCGGCTGCTCTCGCCGAGGCCCAGCAGGCGTCGCGCCTCAAGTCGACGTTCCTGGCCAACATGAGCCACGAGATCCGCACGCCGATGAACGGCGTGATGGGCATGGTCGGTCTTCTCCTCGACACCGATCTCGACCCGATGCAGCGCGACTTCATCGAGACCATGGCGGGATCGGCCGAGTCGCTACTCGGCATCCTCAACGACATCTTGGATATTTCCAAGATCGAGGCGGGCAAGCTGTCGCTCGAGGACGAACCATTCAGCCTCCGCCACGCGATCGAGGCGGACCTTGGCCCACTCACACTCCGAGCACAGCAACAGGGCCTCGAGGTCGTCGTCGCCTTCGAGGACTCCGTGCCGCAGATCGTGCGCGGTGATCGCCTGCGGCTGCGTCAGGTTATTTCGAATCTGGTTGCGAACTCGATCAAATTCACCCCCATCGGCACGATCACGGTGCGGGTCGCCACCGCGTCATGCGGCCGCGTGTGTTTCGAAGTCTCCGACACCGGGATCGGCATCGCGCCGGAGCAGCAGGCGCTGCTGTTCGAACCGTTCGCGCAAGGCGACTCCTCGACCACGCGTCGCTACGGCGGAACGGGTCTGGGCCTGACCATCTGCAAGCAACTCGTACAACTCATGGGCGGCGAGATTGCCGTCGAGAGCGCGCCCGGCCAGGGCAGCCGCTTCTGGTTCACCGTCTCGCTACCGTCGGTCGCCCCCGCCCCCGCTGGCGACCCGGTCGAGGCGGCGGAGACTCCAGAACCGCGTCGGCCTGGCCGCGGCCGCGTGCTCGTCGTCGAGGACAACGCGGTGAACCGCAAGGTGGCGGTCGCGTTCCTCGACCGGCTGGGTTACATGTCCGACGTCGCCACCGACGGCGTCGAGGCGCTCGAGGCGATGGCCACCGCTCACTACGACTGCGTGCTCATGGACTGCCAGATGCCACGCATGGACGGCTACGAGGCGGCGACGCGCATCCGCGCCACCGAGCACGATCGCCACACGCCGATCGTGGCCATGACGGCGTCGGCGATGGCGTCAGACCGCGAACGTTGCCTGGCTGCCGGGATGGACGACTATCTGACCAAGCCCCTCGACCGCGAGCTGCTGGCGACGACGCTGCAACGCTGGGTCCGGAGCGAGGCCCCGATTTCGTAACGCAGAGTCAGAGAAGCGTGAGCAATTCGGCGAACACGTTGTCGGGATCGGCTTCGCTCACTCCTCGTCGACGGAACCACGAACAGACGTTGACGCAGTCCCTGTGCAGCAGTGCGAAGCCTTCGGGGTGTTTGGTGATGTCAACGGCCTGAGGCACGTCGATGATCACGAGTCGCGGCGCGTTTGCGTATCCAGCGCGATCGATCAGGATGTTGAAGGGCGAAAGATCGGCGTGCGCCATGCCAAGCCGGGCGAAGGTTCGCAGCGCGTTGAGCGCCTGCTCCCAGACCGAACTGATCTCGTTGTGGGTCAAGTCCAGCTGCGCCAGGCGTGGGGCCGCTTCCTTGCTGGACTGATCCCCTATGAACTCCATCACCACTTCGTCGCCCGCTAGCTGCACTGGATAAGGCACAGCAGCTCCCTCCTTCCACAGCAAGCTCAGAAGAGCGAATTCGCTCTTGGCCCACTCGTGCACGGCAACGGCTTGGCCAAAGGCGCTACCGCTCTGGATCGCCCGGTCCACCCTTGAATCACCGGTGCTGCGGGCAGCCGAGTAGGTCCCGATGTGCTCCAGCTTCTGCCGGTACCTCTTGGCAGCCATGACAACGCTCGAGGAGCGATCCCCGCTCTCGCGCGTCACAAGAAAGACTTCGGCTTCCTTGCCGGTCTTCAGGATTCCGAGGTCATCGTCCCAGGCGTCATCTGAGGTGATGACCCAGTCGGGAACGGGCTCCGGACCATGTCGTGCGCCGAGATACGTACTTCGCGTCGCACCGGGAAAGTCCGGGTTCTGCTCGAACAGGACGTCTTCGACGTAGTCAGGTGTCCAATCCTGCTCGTCTTCGACTTCGGTCGGCGTCCAGTTGCCTGAACCCGCGGGCTCTTGCTTCGGCAACCTCGCCCCATCCTCTGCGAACAACTTGGTGGTCGGGACCGGCGTCGATCCGGTGACCTCACGCTTTTCAGGCGCGCGCTCTGCCATCTGAGCTACCCGACCGTGGCGGTCCTGACGGGATTTGAACCCGCGACCTCCGGCTTGACAGGCCGGCGTGCACTCCAAACTGCACCACAGGACCAACGGCGAGCCGCCACGGTAGCAGTCAGGTCTTCTCGCACTAACTTTCGTTATGTGATCACCGAAGCCGATGTTCTCGCCGCGACAGAGAAGCTCCTCGCGGACTTTCCGCCTGCCGACACCAAGCCGCAGGACTTCTGGGGGGCGCAATTCGACGCCGGTCTGGCGTGGGTGCACTTTCCAGTCGGCAAGGGCGGCCTCGGTGCCGAGCCCAAGTTGCAGGAGCGGATCGACATGCGCCTGCGCCAAGCCGGTGCGCCCATCAACTTCGGCATCAACCCGATCGGTGTCGGCATGGCGGCGCCGACGGTGCTCACCCACGGCTCCGAAGAGCTCGCCGATCGCACGCTGCGCACCAACTTCACGTGCGAAGAAGTGTGGTGCCAGCTGTTCTCCGAGCCCGGCGCGGGTAGCGACCTCGCGGGCTTGTCGACCAGCGCCGTCCGGGACGGCGACGAGTGGATCCTCAACGGGCAAAAGGTCTGGACGACCCTGGCCCACATGGCGACGTGGGGCCTCGTCGTAGCCCGCACCGATCCCGACGCTCCCAAGCACAAGGGCCTCACCTACTTCGTGATCGACATGCACGCGCCGGGAGTAGAGGTGCGCCCGCTGCGTCAGATCACGGGCGAGGCCGAGTTCAACGAGATCTTCATGACCGACGCGCGCATTCCGGATTCGCACCGCCTGGGTGAGGTCGGCAACGGCTGGGCGGTGTCGATGACGACGTTGATGAACGAGCGCACGTCGATCGGCGGCGCGGTGAGCCAGCGCGGCAGCGGCGCCGATCTCGGAAGCGGTGCGGCTGTGGAAGCAGTTCGGGCACACCGATGCCGCGCGCCGCGACGACCTCATACGGTTGTGGTGTGAGTCCGAAGTGGCGCGGCTCACCAACATCCGCGCCGCCATCGCGCGCACAGGCGGCAACCCCGGCCCTGAAGGTTCGGTCGGCAAGCTGGCGTTCGCCGAGAACAACAAGAAGATCTATGCCTTCTGCATGGGGCTGCGCGGCGCCGACGGCATGCTCATCTCCAATTACGAGAACATCCGACCGACATCGGCGTTGAGCATCGCGAGCGACGTCACCAAGTCGTTCCTGCGCAGCCGCGCCAACTCGATCGAGGGCGGGACGTCCGAGATCATGCGCAACATCCTCGGCGAGCGGGTCCTCGGGTTGCCGGGCGAGCCCCGGGTCGACAAAGACCTGCCGTGGTCGAAGGTGCCGCGGTCGTGAGCCTGCGCGTCGTCGGGGCCGGACTCGGCCGCACGGGCACGAACTCGCTGATGACGGCTTTGGAGATGATTCTCGACGGTCCTTGTCACCACATGTACAAGGTGTTCGTCAACGACGAAGCCGAGGCGTGGCGCGACATCGGGAAGTCCGCGGGGGAGACGCAGCGCGAGCTAATTGGCGAGGTGATGGCGAACTATGTGGCGTCGGTTGACTGGCCATCAGCGGCCTACTGGGAACAATTGGCGGCGGACAATCCGGATGCACTCATCCTGCTGTCCACTCGCCCGAGCGGCGAGGCGTGGTTCAAGAGCGCCAGCGCCACGATCTTTCCGGCGATCGAGGGTGCCAGCGGTCCGTGGCGAGAGATGGTCGACGATCTGTTCACCAACACCTTCACCCCGGACTTTCTCGACCAGGACAAGGCCATCGCCGCCTACGAAGCGCACAACGCCAACGTGCGGGCGAAGGCGGACCCGAGCCGGCTGCTCGAGTGGCAAGCCACCGAAGGGTGGGGTCCCATCTGCGAGCGGCTCGGGTTGCCGGTGCCCGACGCGGACTTCCCCCACACGAACACCACCGAGGAGTGGCTAGCCCGCGGGCAGTAGACCGAGCCGCGCCAGGGTGGCGTGGAACTCGGGGAACAGGTCGAGCGTGTGGACCTCGTGGGCGCCGATCCACCGCACGTCGTCGGTCTCCCAACTCTGCACGGGCGGCGGCTCGAACCGCTCGTCGACGTCGATGACAACGGTCCAGTAGCTCCAACCGCCGTGGTCGTCCTCGTGGAGTTCAGCTACTTGGTAGGAAGAATTCAACGGTCCGACTTCTTCTGCGAATTCACGCAGCGCGGCCTCGAGCGGGCTCTCACCCTCGTCCATGGCGCCGCCCGGAATCGCCCACGTGCCGCCGCGATGGCAGTGCATCGACCGCAAGGCCAGGAAGAACGCGACGTCGTCGCCATCGGTGTGCCGGAGCAGCGCGCCCGCGGCGCCGAACCGTCCCCAGCGGGCCGAGCCGTCCGCCACGGTGATGAACCCGTCACCGGACCCTCGCATAACGCCGAAACTACCGCGACGCGGATAAAGGGGTTGACTGGTCACGTAACCTCTTGGCGTGGTCGGGGCCACCAATGTGGGCAAGGGCGGGGCTTCGGAGCCCCTGCAGATCCCACCGACGCGATCGCCGCGCCGTTCGCGGACGTCGTGGCCGCGCTGGTGGCGGCCCACGGCGATCGTGCTCAGCGTGGTCTTGGTCGGGGTAGCGGTCTCGGCGTTTTTGAACCGTGAGGTGACGCGGCGGCTGGCTACGGTGCCGCCGGCCACCACGACCACCGGGCTTGTCACGAGCACCACCTTCGTGCCCGAGCCGGTGACGCCGCGACAGCGCCGCATCGCCCCGCCGGTGGTCGCCGCGCCCACGGCGATTACGCCCACGACCGCTCCGGCGCCGGTCGAGGTGCGACAGGCGACCTACGACATCATCACCAAACTCGACGCGCTGAAGGTGCGAGAAGAGCGCTCCTTCGGCTACGGCCGCGTCCGCTTCGGCGCCTGGGTCGACGAGGACGGCGACGGCTGCACGAACCGTGAAGACGTCATCGTCGGCCAGGCGCAAGAGTCGGTCAGCCGCACCAATCCCTGCCAGATCGTTTCTGGGGTCTGGTTGTCGCTGTACGACAACGTCACGGTCCGCGCGCCCGACGAGATCGTCGTCGATCACGTCGTCGGCCTCGGCGAAGCGTGGCGGTCGGGGGCTTGGGACTGGACCGATGCCGAGCGCAACGAGTACCTCAACGACATCGGGCGCGCTGGCTTCGTCCTCGCCGTCTCCGAGGCGTCCCGCACTGAGAAGTCCGGTCGCGACCCGTCCGATTGGCTGCCCAAAAACGCCGCCTACCAGTGCCGGTACCTCCAGACTTGGGTCGACATGAAGACGGTGTGGAAGCTGGCGGTCGACCCGGGCGAACGCGAGTCGATCGCCGCGGCGGCGATCGGCTGCTAGCCCGCCGGGATCGTAAAAGTAAACGTCGACCCCGCGCCGACCTTGCTGCGGAGCGACATCTTGCCGCCGTGCGCCTCTACCAGCCGATGGGCGAGCGCGAGGCCGAGGCCGGTCGAGGTCTGCTTGCCTTGCGGCTGAATGCCGGGCACTTGGTAGAAGGGCTCGAACAGGTGCTGGTGCGCTTCCTTCGGGATGCCGATGCCGGTGTCCACAACGGAGAACTCCACCGCCTTTTTTGACTTGGCCGTCGCACGAATCAGGACCTCGCCACCGGCCGGCGTGTACTTGATGGCGTTGGCCACGAGGTTGCGCAGGATGTCGCGTAACCTGCTGGCGTCGGCGCGCAACGGGGGCAGCTTGGCGGCGACGTCGGTGGTCAGCTTCAGGTTTCCTTGGCGGGCCAGTGGTGCCATCTCGGCCACGACACCGCGCACCTGCTCCTCGACCGACACGTCCTCCAGCTCGAGGCTGAGCTCGCTGGTTTCCAGTTTGGCGAGGTCGAGGATGTCGTTCACGCGTGCCAGCAGGTCGAGGGCCGATCCGTGGATCGTTTGACCGAATTCCTGCTCCCAGCCCTTCTCCGTTGGCTGTAGCTCCGGGTGCTCCATGAGCTCGGCGTGACCGGCGATGACGAACAGGGGCGTTCGCAACTCGTGGCTGATGGCGGCGAAGAACTCGCCGCGTGCTTCGGCGGCGCGGACCGACTCGTCGTACAGCCGTTCCAATTCGGCGGTGCGTTCGGCCACGCGCCGTTCCAGCTCGCGGTAGCTCGCTTGGAGTTGTTCCGCCATTTCGTTGAACCCGACCGCCAGTTCGCCCAACTCGTCGTGCCCGCGGATCTCGGCGCGCGTTTCGAGTTGGCCTTGCGCCAGCGCGCGATGGGCGACGACCAGCTCGCGCACGCGGCGCAGCATGCTGCGCGTGATCGCGGCGCCGATCGCCAGCACGGCGAGCATGGCGATGAGGAACACGAGCCCCACGCGAGCGCCGACGCCAGACAACGCGCCCAGCGCGGAGTCACGCGGCAGCGACACACTCAGCACGCCCGCGGGCTCGCCACGCACCGTCAGGGGAGCGAACAGCGTGGCGACGGCATGGTCGTTGAGCTGGCCGTTGCGACGCACCGTTCGCCCCGCCGGCGGCGCGGGCGCCCGTGTAGTCACGCCGCGCTCCGAAGTGGCCAGCAACGCGCCGTCGCGGGCGTACAGCGCCACCGCGGCGTCGACTTGGCCGGCGATGCGGCCCACCAAGTTGGTCAGCGTCGTGCCCACGATGGCGGCGCCGAGCGGGCGCCCACTCTCCAGAACGGGCGCGGCCACCGCGAGCATTTGGCTGTTGCCGTCGCGGAGCAGGCCGGCCTTTTCATCGCCGACGTCGTGGATCTCCTCACCGAGCACGCCCTCGACCAACTCGACGCCGGCCCACTGCGTGCCGCCGCCGCGCGTCATCTCGGAGCCCGACCGGCGCAGTTCGACCAGGCCCGTCCCGTTGGCGTCGGTGAGCACGAAGATGTCGGCGCGGTCGCGGACGGCGGCGGAACCGGCGAGCAGGACCGCGAGATCGTCGGTCCGCCGTTCCGCCAGGGCGGCTTCGACGCCCTGGACGTGGCTGTTGACCCGCGCCGTCTCGAGCAGATAGTTCGTCTCGTCGGCGACGCTCACCTGAACGCCGGCGGCGGTACGGCTGAGTTGATTGTCGAGGTTGGACTGGGCCTCCTCGGAGAGGTAACGGGTGACGGCGAAACTCCCGGCGACCCCGAGGATGAGTGTGAGCACGATCGACGGTGCCAGCAGCTTCCACCCGAGGGGTAGGTCGGCCAGGCTGCGGCGGACGGGAAGGCCGACCTCCACCTAGGCGACCGTGACCACCACGGGAGGCGTCGCGACGGTCACGTCTTTCCCATCGATGTTGACCGTCAGGTGCGCGTGGTTCGTGTACTGCGTGCCGGGCGTGGCGCTCGGCAGGGTCTGCACGTACCACTCCTGCACCCAGGTCTCCCCGGGCCGGATGGCGACAAGGCCGGCGCTGTTGGTCTGATCATGCGTCGTGTCACCCGCACCGGGGGAGACCGACAGGCGCTGGGTCTCGCACAGCTCGCGCACCGCGTCGACGGGGATGAGGTTGCACTCGGTCAAGGCGTTCCGACCGACGGTGCCGAGCGGCGTGTGCCACTCCAACAGGAACGAGCGGCCGCGGAAGTAGTCGGTGCCGACGTTTCTGATCGACATGCGGTAGACGATCTCGCCCCCGGCCGGCACCGTGGCGGAGTTGGGGGCCATGTCGAGGGTGAGGATCCACCCGCCCGGTGCCAGGCCGGGGACTGGGCCTGCCTTGCCCTCGATCACCTGTGGCGGTGCGGCGCCCGGAGTCGGGGGCGCCGCGGGGCGAGGAGTGGTGCTCTTGGCACCGCCGGCCGTGCTGCCAGCGGCAGATCGCGTGATGCGCTGGACCGTCGCCGTGCCAAGCCGACGCTCGATGTAGGTCGGGCTTATCGGGGCGATCGAACCCAATGCGTCGCGGGTGTAGGTCTGCGCGCCGCTGTTGCGCACGAGACCGGGCAATACCTCGTCGCCCTCGGTCTGGGCGCCGAATCCCACGGCGCTGAAAATCAGAACGATGACGAGGAGAAACGCTCCTGCGGGCACACCGATTCGCCACCGTGCCGCGCGTCCGTCGAACACCGCCGCAACGCTACGCCCCGGCAACGGCCGGGTTGGTTCATCAGGGGGCGACGGAACCCCGGATCGCCGCGAGCACGTCGAGCGCCCCTGATGTTCCCTTGCTCAGGAACGACACGTGATCGAATCCGACCAAGCGGCCCGCACCACGATCGTCGGCGGTCAGCACGACCACCGGCGATGACACGCCGCGCTCGCGGAGCACCCGGATTACCTCGATGCCGTCGATGGTGGGCAGGTGCAAGTCGAGGACGATGACGTCGACCCCAGGGTCAGTGGCCACGTCGATGGCGTCTTCGCCGTTGTCGACCGCCGCCACCACTTCGAGGTCAGCTTGCGAGCCGGCGACTCGCGACAGGGTTTGCCGAACGCGCGGGTCGTCCTCGCAGATCAACAGCTTGGTGATGGCGACGGCGTTCATGACCTTGACTGTGGCAAGAGCAGCGGTCGACGCCTAGCCGCATTTGCGGGGCTTCAGGCGTCGATGGTGGCCAAAAGCGTGTCGAGAGCGACCGGTTTGAGTAGGAACGCGTCGAATAGCGCTCGCACTTCGGCGGTGGGTGTCTCGCCCGACATGGCCACCATGCGGGTCGTGGGATGGTCGCGGCGAATGAGCGCGGCTAGGTCGGAGCCGATGAGATCGCCGAGGTGGAGGTCGACCAGTGCCACGTCGGGCGTCAACGCCGCCGCCTCCTTGACGGCTTCAGCGCCCGAGGCGGCCCACACGGCGACGTGCCCGGCGCGCGAGAGCGTGGACGCGAGCAAGCGGCCCAGCGGCGCGCTGTCTTCGACCACTAACACCCGACTCACTCTTCAGTGTCGTGCACGAGGATGCCCATCCGCGTGGCTTTGCTCACCGCTTCCAGCGCGCTGTGGCAGTCAAGCTTGAGCAGGACGTTCTTCGTGTAGCTCCGGCTGGTGTGCCACGAGATGCCCAGCGTCGCGGCGACGCGCTTGGCATCGAAGCCCTTGCCCA
This sequence comes from uncultured Actinomycetes bacterium, assembly GCA_963722185.1. Classification (GTDB taxonomy): domain Bacteria; phylum Actinomycetota; class Acidimicrobiia; order Acidimicrobiales; family JACCXE01; genus JACCXE01. The sequence goes on from CAVRKD010000003.1 coordinate 119,030, forward strand.
TGAGCGCCAGCACCTCGAGCTCGCGCGGTGTGAGATCAGACCCGAGGCCGCGCTCGGGCGCCTGGGCCCCGAGCAACCGTTCCATCACCGTCGCCGGCACCACCACGCGACCCTCGTGGGCGGCGCTGATGGCGTCGCACACTTCGGAAAGTCCCGACTGCTTCGTGAGATAGCCCGACGCCCCCGCTTCCATCGCCTCGGTGAAGAAAGAGATGTCGAGCGAGCCGGTGAGAACAACGACGCGAGTGGTGGGCAGCTCTTCGCGCAGGCGTCGCGCCAGTTCGACGCCGCCGAAGTCGGGCAAGCCCAGGTCGACCAGCGCCACGTCGGGCGTCAACGACGCCGCCAATTTCAGGGCGTCGGCTCCGGTGGTCGCCAGGCCGACGACGTCGAGATCGGGCGACGCTGCGAGCGCGGCGGCCAAAGTCTGCGCGAAGACGTTGTGGTCGTCGACGACCAGTACCGAGATCGTCATCGGACCGCGGCGAACGAGAACGTCACGCCATCATCGTCGGTCACGAACTCGCCGCCGAGCGCATCGACGAGATAACCGGCGATCGGTGGCAAAGCTTCGGTGTCGGTACCGCCGCGGCGCAGAGAAACACGCACCTGGTCGCCATCGAGGGTCGCAGAGGCGGTCACGGCATTGCCGGCTCCGCTCACGAGCCGGATCAACGCCGGCAGGACCGCCCGCAGGCGCGGCGGATGGGCGCTGACCGTTGCCGCTACATTTGAGTCTGCGCGCACGTCGAGGTTGGCCAAGCGCGCCGCTTCCACGGCCTGATCAAGCGCCGCGGTGAGGTCGCACGGCACGGGTTCGGATTCGTCGAGGAGGCACTTCGTAAGGGCCCCGACGCAGGCCAGCTCCGCTGACGCGCGCACCGATTCTTCGGCGGCGCTGGTCAGCATCATCGACTCCGTTTCGTCGTCGAGATCTAATCCCACGACCGCGGTCACGGCAATGCGAATGCTGCCCAGGCGCGCCTGAAGATCGTGGATTGCTCCCGCTAACGACGTCTTGTCTGCTTCCACTCGCGCCTCCGGCCCGCATTTGCGGGGTTGGAGAAACCCGCAGATGTGGACTTACGCCGCCCCAGCTCCCGTCCTAAAACTGACAGTAGTCAGTCACGAGTCGCCAGCTAGGGAGCGCAACATTGAAAGTGAGCTTCGTGGGATTCGGGGCGCTGTTCGGAAGTTCCCCAAAGCGGGTGGTCCCGGCGTTGGTCCGTCGCTAGTACGGACACCCGCAGTCGAAGCCCCTGGCCCGGTCCCCGAAACCGGCCAGGGGCTTCGCCGCGTCTCCACCCAAGTCAGTACAGATCTGACGCCGAAGGATCCGGCTTCGCCGGGCCGAAGCCCCGGTTGCGACCGAAGCCCAGTCAGCATCCCCAACGGGATTCGAACCCGTGTTGCCACCTTGAAAGGGTGGAGTCCTAGGCCACTAGACGATGGGGACTAGCGGGCCAAGAAGGTACCAGCAGGTTGAATCGGCACTTCAGTTCGTGAACTCGAGACTCAACTCGCGGTAGGTGAGGTAGTCGCCGTCGACGATCTCGAAGCCGTCGTCGTCCAGCGTGGTGGCGAAGCCCTGCGTGCAGGCGTCGACCATCGAGAACGCGGCGACGAGGAAGGCCGTTCCCCGATCGCCCAGCGCGTCGGTGAGGTCCGGGTAGGCGGCGACGACCTTGGCGCACGCGCGTCGCACGCGTGCCGGGTCACGCTCGTCTGCTTCGTACGCCAGTGCGGCGTGTAGATCGTCGAGCAGGTCGCCGAAGGAACGGACGACTTCCACAACTTCGACCGACTCGGCGCGCGGCGCTCGCACCGATCGCTCTGGCGACGCGTCCACCGCCGCGGCGCTGGCGCGCGCGTCCAGCCCACCGAACGTGGTGGCGATGACGATCACCCCAGCGACGACGATGCGCTTGATCACTGACTGCGTTCTTCCCACACTGCGTGCAACTCAGACGGCGCGTACATTGCGCCGCCATGGGAATGGTTGCCGCGCTGGTTGTCGGGTATCTGTTGGGCACGCTTCCCTCGGCGGTCGTGGTGGCGCGCCTGGCGAGCGGTGGCACTGTCGACATCCGCCAAGCCGGATCGGGCAACCCCGGCGCGTTCAACACCCTCGGCGTGCTCGGGGCGAAGTGGGGCGCGGTCGTGCTGCTGGTCGACGTCGGCAAGGCGGCGTTGGCGTGTGTGATCGGGCGGGCGCTCGGCGGCGGCGACGTGGCGTCTCTGGCCGGCTCCGCATCCGTCATCGGCCACTGCTTCCCGGTGTGGTCGAACTTCCGCGGCGGCAAGGGCGTGGCGTGCGCGGGAGGTCAGTGCCTAGCGACGTTTCCGCTCTACAGCCCGATTGCCCTCGTCGTCGCTGTCGTCACCTCACGACGGCGCTTCGAGTCGCGGTCCTTCGCCGCGGCGTCGACGGCGATGGTGATCTGGGTGGCGGCGGCGGCTCTATGGGTCGCACGCGAGCTACCGAACGCGTGGGGTCCCGAACCGACGTGGGGGTTGATCGCCTCCGCCGCCATCACCGGCGCGGTGATCACCTACAAGTTCGTGACCGCTCCGCCGCTCACTGCGCCGGACTAGCGCAGGCGCGCTTCGATTGCCGCCAGCACTTCGGTGCGGGCGCGCCCCGTTTGCTCCTGGGCAAGCATCGTGCGGAGTTCGGGCTCGCTCATGTCTTCGAGCAGGTCGACGACGTCGGCCGCCGACAGCGCGTCGTACCACTCCAGGCGTGGTGGCGGTGGCGGCGGAGGAAGCGGAGATGCAGGGGTCGCCTGTGCTTTTTCGGTCGTGCGGAAGTGGAAGTACGCCCAGAACAGAATCGAGAACACACCGAAGCCGGCGAAGAGGCCGAGCATGACCACGACCGAGCCGCGGTAGTCCGACGCGGGGTGCAGCAATACGTGCATGAACGCGAAGGCGAGCACGCTGAAGAAGCCCGCCCACACGACGCGGTTCCACTTCCACAACTTGTCGCCGGGTAGGCCGCGCAGCGGGACAAGCGAGAAGAGCAGTGTCTGCACGGACAGCCCGGCGATCGTCGCCAGGAGCGCGTCCAGTGCCAACACCCCGACGTTCGCGTTCGGCTTGGCGGCGCTGTCGCGGATCGGAGACCACGCCAGCCACGCGACGGCGGCGATCGCGACACCGGCCACAACGCCGAGCGCTGCGCTTCGCCCCTCGGTCTTCTTGTCGACTTTTGCGTCGCGAGCGAAACCACCGACCGAGCCGTAGAGGTAGCCGGGGAGGAAGTTCACCGCGCGCGAGATCCCGACGCACAACGCGCCGACGACCAGCGCGCCCGGGTACGCGCGCAACCGGCCGAACTCGCCGCGGTTCCGGCGCAGGTACGTGCCGCCGATGGCGCCGCTCGCCAGCGTTGACACGATGGTGGCGCCGGCGAGGCCGAGGCCCAACATGGCCGTCGACCGATCGAACTTCATCTTCGGATCGAGCAGTTGGTACAGCGCCGCCGCGCCGACGGCGCTCGCCGCGAAGAGCGCGAACCGCGCGCCGCGCCCGCGCGACGGACGTATTCGGCGCGGGCCAAGGCGGAACCAGCCGCGTATCTCGTCGTAGTTGTCCTCGTACGTCGACTCGAACAACGTGGCCGGGAAGACGAGCAGCACCAGTCCCAAGGCCAGAAGGACGTTCGCCAGGATAAGTCCGAGCTCTGTCGACACGTCGCCGGGCGCGCGCAGAGCGGTGGCGAGAACCGACCGGCCGGATTGGTGCGCCGATTCGGCGATGAGTTCGGACTCTTCTTTGGCGGACAGACTTCCGGAGTCGCCGGACCGGTCAGAACTGTCGGTCCGGGGCAAGGTGACGGAGTTCCGCGGTGCGCCGCTGGCGCACCCCGGCTGGTCCTTCTGCGCGAGCCCGCTCTGCGGCTGGAGTTCGCCAGTGCCGAATACGTCGAGGTGGTAGGAGCTCTCGTCGCTATTGAAGTCCGGTCTGGCGGTGATGGCTCGCTGGCAGCCGTCGCCGATTGGGGTCTCCAAGACTTGTCGCGATTCTGCAAAGACGAGGCGTTCGTTCGTGGTCCACGCGAGAGAGAACAGCGAGGACGAGACACGGTTGGGAAATTCTCGAACCGATTTCGTGACCGGGTCGACGGTCATGAGGCCGCTATGGCCCGCGCCCTGCGCGTGTACCGCCACGCGGGAGCCGTCGGGGGACATACGCGACGGGCCCAGCCCATCGCTCGAGGTCTTGTCCAGGGACCAGAAACCGGCGGGAAGAATTGACGTGAAGGAACCCGACTCCGACAGGAAGCCGAGGTCGTCGTAGTAGGTCTCGGTGCCGTGTCGTCCGGCGAGGATCCGGCCGTCGGGCGTCACGCTGAGGTACCAGTACGACGTGTCCGGCGGCGGGAAAAACGTCGCCTCCCCGATGTGGACGACCGTTTCCGGGAACCCCGTGACATAGACGAGCCGGCCGTCGGGCAGCCAGTCCACGCCTTCGTAGCCGGCCCCAGTGCTTCCGGGCACCGGAGAGATGGCGCCAGTTGCTGCATCGACGACGACGACGTCGGTGTTGGCGCCCTGCTGACCGGGCGTGAACTTGTCGCGCAGCGCGGCGACCTTTGAGCCGTCAGGCGACCACGCCGGCCAGCGCAATGACGTCAGTGCCTCAACGGTCGTCAGGCGGCGCACCGCGCCGTCCTCCAATACGTACAGCTCCTGAGAGTGGCCCCAGCCCGGAAACTCGGGCTCGGCGAGGTGGTCCCGCGTGCTATCGAACACCAGCTTCGGTCCGGCGGCTTCGGCCGACGGTGCGGGCGTCAGCAACAACGCGCCGGCGGCGAGGAACAGCACCGCGGTAAGTCGTTTGACCCGCCCCACAGATCGGAGGGTACCTACAGCGTCGAGGCGAGTGCCTCTACGACCTCACCTTGGAGCCACGTGAGATAGCCGTAGAGCTGTCCCGCCGCATCATCGTCTTCTGGCTCCCACTCCTCGGTCACGCCGATGCGCGTCCCGAGGACGAGGCGCAGCTGTCCGAGCGCGGTCATCCACGCGTATAGCTCGTCGCCGGAGACGTGCGTGCTGTGCGCGCTCGAGGACATCGTTTCCAGCGCGCCGCGGAGTCGGTCGCGTAGGTCGTCGTTCATCAGGCGCCGGTACTCGTCGGCGAGGTCGGTGTCGGCCGCCGAGTACGCGTCGGGAAACAAACGCGCCAAGGCCGGATCGGTTGCGGGGTCGTCGTCGAGAATTTCCACCAGTTGCAGTGGCAACGACGCCAGCAGCTCGCGTTCGGCGACGGGAAAGTTCAGATCGAAGCCGTCGCCGCGACGCGTGCGGCCGATGCGCGGCTTCACGCCTTCTCCATCGTCGCCCAGAGGCCGTGCTCGTGGAGACGGAAAACGTCGAGTTCGGCGCGCTCGCGCTCGCCGCTGGACACGACTGCCTTGCCCTTGGTGTGCACGTCCATCATCAGCTTGGTCGCCTTCTCGAGCGAGTAGCCGAACAGCTTCTGCAGCACGAACGTCACGTAGGACATCAGGTTGATCGGGTCGTTCCACACGATCACCTGCCATGGGCGGTCGTCGGCGGGCGCGTCCTCGTCGGTCGGCTGGTCGACTTCCGCCGGGGCGATAGTCGGCGAGGTCGTCGTCACACCACAAGCCTCACACGCACAGCGGCGATCCACATCGCGAGCGCCCCGATCACGTGCACGGCGACGAGCAACGGCGGGACGCCGGTGAAGTACTGGGTGTAGCCGACCGCTCCTTGCGCCACCTCGATCGCGAGCAGGACGACCACGGCCCGGTGACGCGTGCGAATCGCCAGATACAACGTCAAGGCGACGAGGATCCACACCAGCACGCTGTGGATCCTGACGACGTCGGTCATCGCCACCTCGAAGCGGTGCGCCTTCTCGTCGCCGCCGTGGGGGCCCGCTCCGGTGACGACCGTGCCCGCCATGATGACCAGCAGCGCGACCGCGAGGAGCCCCGTCGTGAGCCTGGCCTGGGTCGGTGGCGCGATTACCTCGTCGGAGGCGCGGTGGTGGAGCACCACGGCGTTGGTGACCAGCACGATCGACAGCAGGAAGTGGCTGGCCACCAGCGCCGGGTTCAGATCGAACAACACAGTGATGCCGCCGAGGACGATCTGGCCGACGACGCCGCCGACGAGTCCCCACGACAGCCACACGAGGTCCCGGCGGCGGGGCTGGCGTACCAATGACCCGAGCACGGCGGCGATCACGGCGATGACCACCAGCCCGGTGAACATGCGGTTCCCGAACTCGATCAGCGGGTGGTAGTCGAGCGGGGCGACGAGCTTGCCGTTCTCGCAGTTCGGCCAGTCCGAGCAGCCCAAACCGGATCCGGTGAGCCGAACCGCCGCACCCGTCACGACAATGATCGTGAGCAGGACCAATGCGCCGAGGGTGGCGCGGCGGTAGGCCGGAGCAGAAACCCGGGGTAAGGCCATCGAAGCGAACTCTAGAAAGGCGTGCAGAGTTGCCGAAATCGCTGGTCCGGCCGTTATTGTCCAAACCCGAATGTCCCGGGTGTCCGCCTACGTCGCGTTAACGAAGCCACGCATCATCGAGTTGCTTCTCGTTACGACCCTGCCGACCATGGTCGTCGCGCAGCGCGGGCTGCCCCCTGTCTGGTTAATGGTCGTCACCATGGTCGGCGGATCGCTCGCCGCCGGCGGCGCCAACGCCATCAATATGGTCGTCGACCGCGATATCGATGCCTTGATGCCGCGGACCAAGGACCGTCCGCTCGTGACGGGCGCTATGACGCCGACGGCGGCGCTTGTCTTCGCCATCACTCTGGAGATCGCGTCGTTTGCGCTGCTGTGGAGCGCCGTCAACCTGCTCTCGGCGGTGCTCGCGGTGAGCGCAACCGCCTTCTACGTCTTCGTCTACTCAATGTGGTTGAAGCGCACGTCGACGCAGAACATCGTCATCGGCGGTGCTGCAGGCGCCGTGCCGGTCCTCGTGGGGTGGGCGGCGGTAACCAACCAGCTCGGGTGGGCGCCCGTGGTGCTGTTCGCCGTGATCTTCGCCTGGACGCCGCCGCATTTCTGGGCGCTCGCAATCCGTTACCGCGACGAGTACGCGTCGGTGGACGTGCCGATGCTGCCGGCGGTGGCGTCGCACAAGTCCACCTCGCGCCAGATCACCTTCTATACGGTCGCGCTGTGGGCGATCTCGCTGGTCTTCGCGCCGATCGCCCATATGGGTCCGATTTACATCGTCGCCGCGACCGGCCTCGGCGCGGCGTTCTTGTACTACGCAGTCGCGCTGCAGCGCAGTGACGCCAACGACAAGCAAACCACGGCCCGCGCCATGCGGCTGTTCCACTACTCCATTACGTACGTCACGCTGCTGTTCGCGGTGATGGCCGTCGACCAGCTGATTCGGGGAAATGGATGAACCTGCTCAATACCGCTGATCACAAGACCATCGGTCGCATCCAGATCGTCGCATCGCTGCTGGCGCTCGGCCTGGCAGGCGCAGCCGCGATTGCCATTCGTGTGATGGCGAGCGACGGCAGCATCGACCATTTCGACGCCGTGACTTCGCTGGATCATGCGCTACTCGGCGTCTTCGTGGTGTTGCCGCTGTGGCTTGGCATCGCCACGATTGTGGTGCCGCTCCAAATCGGCACGAATCGCCTGGCGTTCCCGAAGCTGTCGGCGGCGGCGCTGTGGGTTTACGTCGGCGGCGTGATCGCGGTCATCGAGGGTTACACCCAGTCGCCCGCACCGTCCGGTGGACGCACCGTGTTCTCGGTCGTGCCGCTGCCGGGTTCGCTGGCCAAGCTGGTCGACACCAAAGGCGCAGACCTCGTCGTGCTCGGCATGGCGCTCGGCGCTACTGCCACAGTGCTTATGGCGGTAAATCTCGTCGCCACCATCGCCAGCCGACGGGCGCACGGCCTCACGATCGGCCGCCTTCCGTACTTCACGTGGTCGGTGTTGGTGGGCGGCATCGGTGTTGCGCTGGCGACGCCGGTATTCATCGGCGGCCTGACCCTGGTGTGGGTGGACCAGCACTTCGGCGGCGAGTTCTTCACCTCCAGCGCCGCCAACGCGCTGTGGACCCACGCCATCTGGCTCGGCGGCCGGCCAGAGTCGCTGCTTGGCGCCGTGTTCGTTCTCGGTGCGGGGAGCGACATCATCGCCACCGCCACCGGGCGCAGGAACGAGCTCGATCAAGTCACGCGGGCCGCGATCGCCGCCTTCGCCACGTTCGCGTTCGTGCCGTGGACTCTCACGACCGATCAGGCCGGCGGCGCCCTGGCGCCGTTCAGCAACGTGATCACCGCGCTGCCGATCCTCGCCGCCGCCGTCGTTCTTCTCACGTGGTTGGGCCAACTGCGTCATGGCCTCAAGCTGATCCCCTCGGTTGTTCCGCTCGTCCTGACGCTCGGCCTCGGCGTGGTGGCGTTGTTCGACGGCCTTCTGCGGCTGACCTCCGACAACCGCGGCTCGGGTTGGAGCGAGGCATCCCTAGTGCTGTTCGCCATCGCCATCCCCGTGACGGGAGCGATCGCTGCTCTGGTGCACTGGGCGCCCAAGCTCGTCGGTGGCCCCGTGGCCGCACCCGTAGCGTCGCTGGCCGCGCTGGCGATCGCGGTTGGGTTTGCCCTCACAACCGCAGCAGAATTTCTGCTCGCCGCCGACGGTGCGGACAAGTACGCGCCCACCTGGGCGAGCGGTGACGGACACGGTGCTCTCGCCATCTTGGGAGCCGTCGGCATCGGCATCACCGCCTTGGGCATCGTCGTGCTCGCCCTCGGTTACGCCGGCGCCCGCAGCAAGACCGGCGCTGCCGACCCCTACGGATCGGGCGTCACCCTCGAGTGGGCCGCCGCATCGCCGCCGCCACCGCATAACTTCGACAGCGTCCCCGACGTCGCGTCGCCCACACCGTTGCTGGTGGGCGCTTCCACAGGAGCCGATCAATGACAGCTGTCGCTGCGCTCGAGTCGGGACAGGGGCCGGCGCGCCGGAGCGGGCCTCACGCGCTCACGGTCGCGGCCTACGTGGCCGGCGGCGCGTTGTTGGTCGCCTCGGTGGCGCTACTCGCCGGCTTCTACAACCTGCGCGATCTCGCGGACGAGTGGCCACCGGGCGAGGCCGAGTTCGACGAATACCTCAGTGTGATGCTGACGGCCACCTTGCTGCTCTCGGGCGCGGTGGTCGGCTGGGCCTCGACCGCCGCCCGGGCGGGCAACCGCCGCCAGGCGCTCGCCGCACTGGCGATCACCGCCGGGCTCGGCGGTGCCTTCCTCAACCTCGCTTGGTACGCGGGTAGCAACGTCGGCTTTGGGCCCTCGTCGCACGCGTTCGGCGCCATCGTGCTGGCGTCGCTCGGTCTGGGCGCCGCCGGGGTCGCAGTCGGAATCGGTTTTCTCGCGGTCGCGCTGCTACGAACCCAGCTCCGGGCTGAGGACGTGAGCGACGGGCTCGTCACTGCCGCCGCCCGCTTCTGGTTCTTCGTCATCGCGGCGTGGGTGGCCACACCCGTCGCCCTCTACGGCCTTATGAGCGCGAAGTAGGCCGGGGAACCTCATGGTCAACAACGCCGCCAAGTTCATCGCCGGGCTCGCCACCGCCGGCATCGTCGCCATCCTGGCGCTCGGCCTCGTCATCAGCGACGACGACCGGGTGCAACTGCTGCTATTTGTCGGCCTGTTCCTGGCGGCGGGTGCCGTCGCCCTCGGACTCATTCGCTCCGTCGGTGCCGACGCTCCGCCGTTCGTCAGCCAAGAGAGCGCGCCCGCGGCTACCAGCATTGATCCCGCCGACGTCCCGCGGCCGTCTTACGGCCCGATCATCCTGGCGGTCGCCGCGACGTCGCTTGCCTGCGGCGGCGCGCTCGGCTCGGGCTACGTCGTCGCCGCGGCGGTCATCGGCGCCATCGGCGCCGGCGTGTGGCTGTTCGACTCGTTCCGCACACCGGGCGTTCTCGATGAGCGCGACGCCGTCAACGTCGACAACCGTCTCCTCGGTCCGATCGCCCTGCCGGTGGGCGCGTTCCTCCTGACCATCACGATTGCGTACTCGTTCTCTCGGGTGCTGCTGGCCGTCGGGGAAACGGCGAGCTGGGTGATCGCGTTCATCGTCGCCGCCGTCCTGCTGGCGATCCTCACGGCGATCGCCACGAAGGTGCCGACGACTCGCGTTGTCGCGTTGCTCGCCGGTGTCGGCCTGTTGGGAACGCTCGTGGCGGGCGGCGCTGGCGCCGAGATCGGCGAGCGCGACTTCCACCATCACGAAGGCGAAGTCCCCGTCGTCGAGATCACCGCCGTCAATGTCGCCTTCGACCGCAACGTGATCGGTCTTCCGGCGGATACTGACGCCGAGATGATCTTCACGAATCTCGACCTGGGAACGTTCCACAACGTCGCCATCTACACGGCCGAGGAGCCGGGCACTCCGCTGTTCAACGGCCGGCCATCCGCCAAGGGCCGGGAGATCTACAAGTTCAAGACGCCTGCGGCGGGTACGTATCGTTATATCTGCGACTTCCACCCGGCGATGGTGGGCGAACTTCGCGTCACCGCCGACAGCGGATCGACCACTGAAGCGGAAGGTGAGCACTGATGACGCGGTTGCGGAGACTGTTCCCGGTCGCCCTGGCGTTTGGCCTCGTGCTGGGCGCGTGCGGCAAGGAGGACCAGCCCCAGAACGTGCTCGACCCGAAGGCGCCGATCGCCCGCCAGCTCGACGACCTGTGGAATCCGGTGTTCGCCGTCGCGGTCGTGATCTTCGTGCTCGTCCAGGTGCTCGTGCTCATCGTGGCCATCCACTACCGGCGGCGGAGCGATGGCGACAACCCCAAGCAGATTCACGGCAACAACAAGATGGAGATCGGCTGGACGATCGCGCCAGCCTTGATCCTGGCCTTCGTCGGCTTTTTCACCGTGATCAACATCGGCAAGCTCGACGCCATCCCCAAGGGTGCCGATGTCATGCGGGTCAACGTCACCGGCCACCAGTGGTGGTGGGAGTTCGAATACCCGGAGCAAGGCATCGTCACCGCCAACGAAATGCACATCCCGGTGGGCAAGCGTATTGACGTCCGGCTGATCTCAGCCGACGTGATCCACTCGTTCTGGCCCCCAAAGCTCGCGGGCAAGCTCGATGTCGTGCCGGGTCGTGTGAACCACATGGAGATCGATACCGAGGGCGTCGCGCCCGACACCTACGAAGGGCAGTGTGCCGAGTACTGCGGCCTGTCCCACGCCAACATGCGCCTCAAGGTGATCGTGCATTCCGCGGCCGACTACGCGCGATGGGAGGCGGGGCAAAAGGGTGAAGCCAACCTGGCCTTCGCCGACGGAAGCGCAGAGGCGAGCGGCCTCGGACTGTTCCGCACCAAGGGCTGCGGCGGCTGCCACACGATCAACGGCTACACCGCCGGCACCGTGGGACCGAACCTCACGCATTTCATGAGTCGAAAGACCTTCGCCGGTGCCATCTTCCCCAACAACGCCGAAGAATTGAAGGCGTGGTTGCGCGACCCGCCGAAGCAGAAGCCGATGATGCCGAACAACGGGATGGGTATGCCCAACCTGAATCTGGCCGAGAACGAGATCAGCGACCTCATCGCTTTTCTCCAGACACTGAGGTAATCGATGGCCACCGTTCTTGAACCGACAACCGAATCCACATCGCCGGTTGTGGCGTCGCCTGTGGCGACACCGGTGCTGCGCCGGCCCACAAACACCAAGGGCTTCTGGGGTTGGATCACCACCGTCGACCACAAGCGCATTGGCATCCTCTACGGCGTCACCGCGTTCACATTCTTCATGTTCGGAGGCGTCGAGGCGCTCCTGATCCGCTTGCAGTTGGCCCGCCCGAACGGCACGTTCCTCTCGGCGGACCTGTACAACCAGCTGTTCACCATGCACGGCACGACGATGATCTTCCTCGTCGTCATGCCGATCTCGGCGGCGTTCTTCAACTTCTTCGCCCCGATCATGATCGGCGCGCGCGACGTCGCCTTCCCGCGTCTCAACGCGTTTAGTTACTGGACGTTCCTGTTCGGAGCGCTCCTCATCAACTCGAGCTTCTTCCTCGGCGGCGCGCCCAATGGCGGGTGGTTCGGCTACGCGCCCAACACGTCGATCACGTTCTCACCCGGTCACAACATCGACTTCTGGATCTTCGGTCTCCAGATCCTCGGCATCGCCTCGACGGTCGGTGCCGTGAACTTCATCGTCACCATCCTCAATCTTCGGGCGCCGGGCATGGAGCTGTTCCGCATGCCGGTGTTCGTGTGGATGACGCTCGTCGCCAGCTTCCTGCTGCTGTTCGCCATGCCGATCATCACCGTGGCGCTCTTCCTGCTCATGTTCGACCGGCAGTTCGGCGCCAACTTCTTCAACCCGGCGGCGGGCGGTGACCCGGTGCTGTGGCAACACCTCTTCTGGCTCTTCGGTCACCCCGAGGTGTACATCCTCATCCTGCCGTCGATGGGCATCGTGTCGGAGATTCTTCCGGTGTTCGCCCGCAAGCCGCTGTTCGGTTACCGCGTCGTCGTCGCCTCGGGCATCGCCATTGGGTTCATGGGCTGGGGCGTCTGGGTGCACCACATGTTCGCCGTCGGCCTCGGGCCCGTCACCGTCGTGGCGTTCTCGCTCTCGACCATGTTCATCGCCGTGCCCACCGGCGTGAAGATCTTCAACTGGTTAGCCACGTGTTGGCGCGGCTCGGTGAAACTCGCCACGCCGATGCTGTTCGCCCTGGGCTTCATCGCCATGTTCACCATCGGTGGTCTATCGGGCGTGACCCACTCGATCTCCCCGCACGACCGTCAGCAGACCGACACGTATTACATCGTCGCCCACTTCCATTACGTGCTGTTCGGCGGAGCGCTCTTCGGGATCATGGGCGGCATCTACTACTGGTGGCCGAAGCTGTTCGGCACGATGTTGAGCGAGAAGATCGGCAAGGTGCACTTCTGGCTGTGGACCATCGGCTTCAACATGGCCTTCGGCCCGATGCACATGCTCGGACTTCAGGGCATGCCGCGGCGCATTTACACCTACGACGAGGGCCTGGGACTGGACTTCTGGAACCTCGTGTCGACCGTAGGTGCATTCGTCGTTGCGGCGTCGGTGCTGGTGTTCCTCTACAACGTCGCGCACTCGACCCGCTTCAAGGTCCCGGCGGGACCCGACCCGTGGGACGGCCGCACGCTCGAGTGGACCATCCCGTCGCCGGTGCCGGCGTACAACTTCGCCGAGCAGCCCGAGGTACACGACCTCGACGACTTCTGGCACCGCAAGTACGGCGAAGACGCCGAGGGCCATATGGTCAAGCTGGCGCCGCCGGTCACCGAAGGCAGCCTCGACCTGCACGCGGAGGGCGTCCACCTGCCGTCGCCGTCGTACTTCCCGTTGATCGCTTCGCTCGGTTTGCCGATCATGGCCTACGGGATGATCTACCGGAGCTACGTCGTGGTCGCGCTCGGCGCGCTGTTCCTCGTTGGGGCGCTGTACGCCTGGGGCCTCGAGCCCTCGACGGCGCCGCACGAAGAGCACCACGAAGAAGCACCCGCGGAATTGGAAGCACCAGAAGAACCTGCGGCCCTCACCGAAGGGGACTCTGAATGACCGTCGTTGCCGAACACGTCGACCACAGCGATCATTCGGGGCATCCGCCGACCAACACCGGTGTCTCCAACGAGAAGATGGCCATGTGGGCCTTCCTCGGCTCGGAGTGCCTGCTGTTCGGCGCGCTGATCTCGACCTATCTGCTCTACAAGGGCCGCAGCATCAGCGGACCCAAGCCCGAAGACGTCTACGACATCCCGTTCACGTCGGTGAGTTCGTTCGTGCTGCTGATGAGTTCGCTCACCATGGTGCTAGCCCTGGGTGCGATTCAGCGCCGCGACGAGCGTCGCCTGCGGGTGTGGCTGCTGGCCACCGCGCTGCTCGGCGCCACGTTCATCGCCGGTCAGATCTACGAGTTCACCGCCTTCGTGCACGAAGGCCTCACCATCCACACGAACCTGTTCGGGTCGAGCTTCTTCGTCATGACCGGCTTCCACGGAGTGCACGTCACCCTCGGCATCGTGATGCTGATCACGTTATGGGCCATGTCGATGCGCGGGCAGGTGCCGCCGCAGAAGTCCGAACTCGTCGAGATCGTCGGGCTGTATTGGCACTTCGTCGACATCGTCTGGATCGTTATCTTCACGGTCGTCTACCTCATCAAGTAGGAGCCATGACCACAGTCGAAACCCACGAACATCACGAACATCACGAGCACGCCGACATGAATGTCGAGCACGTGCACCATGATCATCCGAGCGACTGGACCTACGTCAAGGTCGCACTGATTCTCGGTGTGATGACCGCCGTCGAAGTGGCGTTGTCCTACGTCGAAGTAGGTGGTGAGCGAGGCACCGTCGGGCTGCTGCTGGTGTTGGCGGGCGCGAAGTTCGCCACCGTCGTGGCCTACTTCATGCACCTCAAGTTCGACCACCCGTGGTTCCGGCGACTGTTTGTGACCGGCCTCGTGTTGGCGGTCTTCTGTTACATCGCATACCTGCAGACCCTGCACGTCTTCGGGTAGGCGTGGTCTCGTAGGAGTTATGCACGAGCCCAATCCCTGGGCGTTTCACGCACACCCCGAGGTGTGGGTCCTGATGGTCGCCATCGCCGTCGGCTACTGGTACCTCGTCAGCCGGCCGGGTCGCGGTCCCGTCCCGCGTCGCAAGGTCGCCTTGTTCGCCACCGGCCTCGCCATTCTCTGGATCGGCGCCGACTATCCGATCCACGACATCGGCGAGCGCTACCTGTTCAGCGTCCACATGTTCCAGCACTTGCTGTTCTCGCTCGTGGCCCCCGGCTTGTTGTTCCTCGGCATCCCCGATTGGCTCCAGCAGCGACTGTGGGGATCCGGACGGCGCGCGCAAGTGCTGCGCGTGCTCGCCAAGCCGTTGCTCGCCGGAGGCCTCTACACGGTGTGGTTGGTGTTCTCGCACTGGCCAGTGGCCATGGACGTCGCCCTGCGCCACGAGCCGGTGCACTTCTTGTTTCACCTCGCACTGTTCTCCACCGCGTCGCTCATGTGGTTCCCGGTGCTGAACCGCAACCCGGATCTGCCGATGCTCAGCGCGCCGGTCCGCATGGTCTACGTGTTCTTGCAGTCGATCGTGCCGACGGTGCCCGCGGCGTTCTTCACCTTCGCCGACAACGTGATCTACCCCTTCTACGCGCGCGCCGCCCGGCCCTTTGCCATCGGCGCCGTCGAGGACCAGCAGCTCGCGGCAGCGATCATGAAAGTGTGGGGCGGCGCCATCCTCTGGCTCGTGATCGCGGTCATGTTCTTCCGGTGGACGGGCGCCGACGAGCGCGACCGCCTGGCGCGGCGGCGCGTGCTGACGTGGGACGAAGTCCAAGCCGAACTCGAACGGACCAAAGCGCCGTCCGAGCCTTGAGGCGCGCGCTCGCCGTAGCGCTCGCGCTGCTGTGCTGCGCGTGTAGTGGCAGCGACACGCCGCGGGCCGCCGTCGGCGAGCGGGCACCAGGCTTCACCACCCGCGACCTCGACGGCAAGTCTGTCGCCCTGCGCGACTACCGCGGCCAGACCGTCCTCTTGAACTTCTGGGCGTCCTGGTGCGTGCCGTGTCGCAAGGAGTTTCCCCTGCTGGCGCAACTCGATGCCCGCCCCGACGTGGCCGTGCTGGGCGTCATCTACAACGACTCGCCGGCCAATGCCCGCAAGTTCATCGCCGAGCACGAGGGCACCTGGCCCGGGCTCGTCGACGACGGGCAGATTGCGCGGGCCTACCGGGTCGGCCCCGGAATCCCAGCCACGATCGTCATCGACGCCGAAGGCGTGGTGGTCAGGCGGCAGCTCGGCGAGGTTCGTTCCCCGATCGGGCTGCTGGAGTAGGGCTTGCTGGCCACCATCCGTTAACTTTCGCGTTGCATGCGGTTCAAGCTCGTTCCGACCGACGACCGGTTCTTCGTTCTGTTCTCCGAGGCGGCCGAAAATGCCGCCGAATCCGCGCGGAGGCTGGCGGAGCTTCTCGACAACTTCGACGATTTGCCTGGCCGTCACCGGCGAATTATCGAGTGCGAACAGCGCGGCGACGCACTGACCAACGAGATCCTCAACCGGCTCAACACGAGCTTTGTGACGCCGTTCGACCGGGAAGACATCCACGCGCTCGCCGAGGAGCTCGACGACGTAGTCGACGACATCTTGGAGGTCTCGCACCGCTTGCAACTCACCGGCGTGACCAAGCCGATCGGCGAGCTCCAGCAGCAGGCGGAGATCCTGGTGCGCATGGCCGACGAGACGGTGCTGCTGATGGCCCGGTTGAAGTCGATGAAGAACGTGCAAGAGCATCTCGACAACATCGACCGCATGGAGTCCGAGGGCGACACGCTCTACCGTGCGACCCAAGCGCGATTGTTCAGCGGCGAGTTCGAGGCCCTCGACGTCATGCGGTACAAGGACGTCGTAGAGGCCATGGAGGCCGCGCTCAACACGCTCGAGGACGCGTCGAACGTGGTCGAGTCCATCGTCGTCAAGCACGCGTAAGCGGTAGCCGCGTGGAGTTCGGCGTCGTCGTCGTCATTCTCGTCGCCCTCGGCTTCGACTATGTCAACGGCTTTCACGACGCTGCCAACTCGATCGCCACCGTCGTCTCGACGCGGGTGCTCAGTCCGCGCTTGGCCGTCGCGTGGGCGGCGTTCTTCAACTTCATCGCTTTCCTGGTCTTCGGCACGCATGTCGCGACGACGATCGCCAAAGACGTGGTCGTTCAGGACGCCCTGTCGATCGGGGTGGTCTTCGCCGGCCTCATCGGCGCGATCGTTTGGGACCTGATCACGTTCTGGTTCGGTCTGCCCACCAGCTCGTCGCATGCTCTGGTCGGCGGCATGGCGGGCGCGGCCGTGGCGGCCGGAGGCTGGGACGTTTTGGTCTCAGAAGGCATCCGCAAGATCGGCGTCTTCATCGTGCTGTCGCCCCTGGTCGGCCTGGCGCTCGGCATGACGACGATGATCATCGCGTTGTGGCTGTTCCACCGCTACACGCACGTTGAACGGCTGAACCGCGGCTTCCGCCGCGGGCAACTGGTCTCCGCCGCAGCGTTCAGCCTCGGCCATGGTGCCAACGACGCGCAGAAGACGATGGGCATCATCCTCGCGGTGCTCATCGCGAGCAATCACCTGCCGGCGGGTGCCGACGTGCCCCTGTGGGTCGTGCTCGCGGCGCACACCGCGATCGGGCTCGGCACATTGACGGGGGGCTGGCGGATCGTGAAGACCATGGGCTCGAAGATCACCCGGTTGCAGCCCGTCGGTGGCGTGTGCGCGGAGTCTGCGGCGGCGGCGACCCTGTTCTTTACCTCGGCCGCGGGGATCCCGGTCTCCACCACACACACAATCACGGGCGCGATCGTCGGAGTTGGTGCGAGCCGGCGGCTCTCGGCCGTCCGCTGGGGTGTTGCCGGACGCGTGTTGTGGGCGTGGATCCTCACGATTCCCGGGGCGTTCCTCATCTCCTTCGTGACATCAGTGATCGTGAGGGCAGTTGCATGAAGTTCGATCGCCGCGCGCTCGTGTTTTTACTTTTCGCCCTCGTATGCGTCGCCCTCGCACCAGTCGCCGAGGCCAAGCATCGCTGGGTGCCGGAAGTCACGGCGGCCGTGTACGTCGTTCTGGCGGTTGGTTCGCTGCTCGACGCCTGGGCGCGTTCGCGCCGTTAGCGGATTAGTGGAAGCGCCGGCGTCGTTCGAGATCGGCGCCGGTCGGCGGCAGACCCGGCTTGGCCGTCAGCGCGTTGAGCGTGATCGCAGTGCGCACGAGTTCGAAGGCGTCGGTCTCGTCGCGTTCGTCGGCGATCTCGAACTCGAGCCAGTCCGACGCGTTCTTGCGCAGCGTGACGCGGCCGTCGGCGCGTAGTTCAACGCGGTGAGCCCGGATGCCGTCCTTCGTGAGCCGAATCTCGACGTTGCTTTCGCCGTGGGCGTGCGCGATCTCGCGCTGACCCGCCCAGAGCGCGACTCCCTCACTGAAGACGGCGTCGCCCAACTCGGCGCCCGGCAGTGCTTTCGCGCACCGTTCGATGAATTCCTTTATCCCCACGGCGCCAATTCTGCCAACCCGGTGAGCTGGCTTCAGTGACCTTCGGCAGCTTGGCGGAGACTCTTCAGCGTGGTCTCCATACCGGCCTGGTTGTGCGCACGCATGTCGCTCACGCCCATGGTCGGGCCCGCGGCGATGGCCATCCAACGCGGGCGCCGGTCGTTCCAGGTCTCCGTGACGCGCGTGCCGTCACCGTCAGGCGTGAAGTCATAGGTCCAGCGCGAGATCGGCACGGGGCCGAACGACACGTCAAACGCGAACGTGCGGTCGGGCTCGGCGGTAACCACGGTGCAGGTCGTTCGCCAACGCCGCCACCCGCGGCGGTTCGAGCCGCGGAACCGGGCTCCGACCGTCGGACCGTCGGCGCCTCCAAGCCATCGACCCCCGACGTTCTCCGGGCTCCATTCGCCCATCCGAGTGACGTCGCTCACAAGGCGGTACAGCACGCTCGCGGGTGCGCCAACGCGTTCTGACACCGTCACGTCCGCTTCAGGCATTGGGAGAGAGCGTACGGGCCCAGCGGCCTTCGCTCTCGAGCGAGTTGTAAGGGTCAGGTCACCGTGGCGGTGAGCGGGCCGAGAAGGACTTGCCTGTCGCCTTGTAGGAGCCTGTATACGTCCCGACGGCGACGACTCGGTCGCCTTCGACGATGATTCGGTCCGGCTGAGCGTCTCGCGCAACCGACACGCACGCCGCGGTCACTCCCAGCGGTAGGTGCTAGCAACGATCCTTAGAGTCTGAACTGGCGTCCGGTCTCCAGTTCAGCCAGTCCAGATCGAAGGGCGACTCCCGACGTGCGAGGCGCTCGGTCGCCTCGTCGATGCCAGATCGGATGAGGGCGACCTCGGCCTCGCCGAGGATGCCTCGCTGGTAGGCCGCGTTTAAGTCATCGGCGTCCTTGATCGTCCACGACGACCGTCAGGCTCCGCAATCACGTCGAGGATCATGTCCATCGACTCGGCGAATCCTCGGCTCACGTTTCAAGCACGTTTTGACGTGTAATCGCGGTCGAATCGGACGCGGATCGCACGTCAAACCGTGCTTCAAAGTCGATGGGGGGCGCGCAGGAGTCCGTGGAGCTGCTCTTCGGATTCTTTCGGGCTACTCCCAGCGGAACAGGCGGGCGGCGACGATGGGGCCGAGCGCCGCCCAGAGGGCGAGCACGATCCAGGCGCGGGTGCCGGTGGCCGCGCCGGTGGACCCGGCGTGCAGGACGTGGGCCAGCGACTCGCTCGGGAGCAGCGCCGCGGCGGTGCGCATCGGGCCCGGGAGCTTGGCCGTCGGGATGATCATGCCGCTGATCAGCAACAGGAAGATGAAGGCGCCGTTGGCGAGGGCGAGGGTGATCTCGGCGCGCAGCGTGCCCGCCATCAAGAGTCCGATCGACGCGAACGCAACCGTGGCCAGCGCGACCGCTGGCAGCGCCACGACCACGCCCGCGTCGGGGCTCCACCCGAGCGCGAGCGACGCCAGCACGATGACCACGGCCTGCACGGCGATGACCACCAGCACGGCGCCGGTCTTTGCGCCGAGCAACCGCGGTCGGCCGAGCGGTGTGGTGCCGAGGCGTTTGAGGACGAGGTACTGCCGTTCGAATCCCGTAGCGATGGCGAGGCTCGTGAGAGCGGTCGACATCACCGCGGTGGCGAGGATGCCGGGCGCCAGAAAGTCAACCGGGTCCTGCGTTCCCGTCGGCAGCACGTCGACCAGCGAAAAGAACACCAGCAACCCGACGGGGATGCCGATTGTGAGGAGAAGCGACTCGCCGCGGGTGAGCGTCATCCCCACCTCGGCGCGCAATTGCGCCAGGAACGGCTTCACCCGTCGCCACCGGTGAGGCGAAGGAACACGTCTTCGAGGCGGCTGCCGCTTCCGAGGTCGGACACCCTCAGGTCGTGCGCCGCCAACCACGCAGTCAGCGCGGCGACCAGCGCAGGCGACGACTTCGCGGCAACCGAGTAGCGCCCGGGCGACGTCTCGGTGACTGCCGCGCCCACCGCGGCCGCGAGACCGGCGAGGTCGATACCGGCGTCGGTGGCAAAGGTCGTGGCGTCATCGGCCGAGGTCAGCGAGGCGAGCGTGCCTTCGGCGACGCAACGGCCGTGGTCGACGATCACGATGTGGTCGGCGAGTCGTTCCACTTCGTCCAATTCGTGGGTGGTGAGCACCACGCAGGCGCCGGCGTCGCGCAGTTCGTTCACCACGGCGCGCACAAGTTGCCGAGCGTGGGGGTCGACGCCGGCGGTGGGCTCGTCGAGGAACACGACGTCGGGTTGCCCGACGAGGGCGAGGGCCAGCGACGCACGCTGTTGCTCCCCACCGGAGAGGCGCCGCCACGGCGTGCGGGCGACGCGGCCGGTCAGCCCGACGCGCTCGAGCAACTCGGGGACCGACGCCGGGGCCTCGTAGTACGACGCGAACAGCGACAGTGCGGCTCCGATGCCCATCGACGGGTAGATGCCACCGCGCTGCAACATCACGCCGAGCCGCGGCAGCAAGGCGCGGGCATCGCCTACCGGGTCGAGGCCGTACACGCGCACCGCGCCGGCCGTTGGGCGGCGATAACCCTCGATCGTTTCCACCGTCGTTGTTTTCCCGGCGCCGTTGGGACCGAGCAGCGCGGTGACGGCGCCCGCGTTCGCGGTGAACGACAACCCGTCGACTGCGGTCACGTCGCCGAAGCGCACCGTGAGGTCCTCGACGGAAACTGCGTTCATTGTTCGGCGACGTTACGCGTAACCTTTCCCATGCTCGACATTCGACGTCTGCGGACCGACCTCGACGCGGTCAAAGCGTCGCTGGCCACCAAGAACGTCGATCCGTCCGAAGTCGACGCCGCCGTCGAGCTCGACACGCGGGTACGGGCGCTGCAAAGCCAACGCGACGAACTCCGCGCCCAGGTCAAGACGCTGTCGGCCGAAGTCGGCCAGGCGCGCAAGGCCGGCGACACCACGGCGGCCGACGCCGCGCAGCAGCAGAGCAGAGAACTGGGCGAGCACGAATCGAAACTGGCGGCCGAAACGGCTGCGCTCGAAGCCGAATTGCGCGACCGCATGCTGCGTATCCCGAACACGCCCGACCCCGCCGCGCTCGTCGGCAAGAGTGAAGACGACAACCGCGTCGTGCGCAGCGATCCGATGCCCGAGTTCGCCGACCACCAACGCGTGCCCCACTGGGACATCGGTACCGCGCTCGGCATCCTCGACAACGAACGGGCCGTGAAGGTCGCGGGCTCGATGTTCGTCGCGTTGCGCGGTCTCGGGGCGACCATGTCGCGCGCGCTGTGTCAGTTCGCGTTGGACCGCAACGCCGACGCGTATGAAGAGATCCGTCCACCCACGATGGTGCGCACCGACACGCTCACGGCGACCGGCCAGCTGCCGAAGTTCGCCGACGACGCCTACCACGTTGATCGCGACGACCTGTGGGCGATCCCAACGGCCGAAGTGCCGCTCACCTCGTTCTACGGCGA
This sequence comes from uncultured Actinomycetes bacterium, assembly GCA_963722185.1. GTDB lineage: Bacteria > Actinomycetota > Acidimicrobiia > Acidimicrobiales > JACCXE01 > JACCXE01. Next base: position 140,599 of record CAVRKD010000003.1, read on the forward strand.
CGAGGTGTTGGCCGAAGCCGAACTGCCGCGGCGGCTCATGGCGTACTCGCCGTGTTACCGCCGCGAGGCCGGCGCCGCGGGCAAGGACACGCGGGGGCTGCTGCGCGGCCACGAATTCGACAAGGTCGAGATCCTCGCCCTCACCACGCCGGAGCAAGCGCAGGCGCTGCACGAAGAGATCCTCGAGCGCGCCATCGGCACGTTGCAGGCGCTGGGTCTCACGACGCGAGTCCTGGAGATCTGCACCGGAGATCTCGGGCAGAGCCACGCCCGCCAGTTCGACGTCGAGGTGTACGCGCCGGGTTTCGACGGCTGGTTGGAAGCGAGCAGCGTCAGCTGGTTCACCGACTACCAGGCCCGCCGGGCCAACATCCGTTACAAGCCCGCGGGGAGAAGACCAGCCCGGCGTTCGTGCACACGCTCAACGGGTCGGCGCTGGCCGTTCCCCGAGTGCTCGCCGCGCTGTGGGAGCAGTACCGCAACGCCGATGGCTCGGTCACGATCCCGGATGCGCTGCGGCCCTACTGCCGCGGCGCTGAGCGCATCACCGCCCCTTAACCAACGTCGTCCGAGCGTTCACCTCCCGTTCACCTGAACGTGGGGAAGCGTTCGTTTGGCCTCCTTAGCGTGAACGCCATGAAGACACGTCAGATGGTGCGCCTCGGCGCGATCGTCATCGCGGGTGCAGTGCTCACGGCCGCTTGCAGCTCGAAGGACCCGGTCACGAACACCACCGGCACCACGACCAAGCAAGATGACGACGTCGCCGGTCTCTCGATCGACTACGGCGCGCTCTCGGCCACGCTCAACGCGTCGGGTTCCACGTTCCAGGCGGCCCTGCAAGAAGCGGCCAAGGCCGGATTCCTGGAGGTGGCGCCCAGCGTCACCATCAACTATGGCGGCGGCGGATCCGGCAAGGGCAAGACCGACCTGGCGGGACAGGTAGTGGACTTTGCCGGTACCGACAGTCTGGTGAAAGACGCTGATAAGCCCGGCTTCAAGGGCGGCGACTACCTCTACTTCCCGATCGCCGCCGCGCCCATCGCCGTCGCCTACCAACTCGACGGCGTGAGCAAGCTGCAGCTCAGCGCCGACACGCTCGCCAAGATCTTCCAGGCGCAAGTCACCACGTGGAACGACGCGGCGGTCGCCGCTGACAATCCCGGCGTGACCTTGCCCGATACACCGATCGTGATCGTCCACCGGGCTGAAGGTTCGGGCACCACGTCGAACTTCACCGGCTTCCTGACGAAGGCCGCACCCACCACGTGGACCCTCGGCAAGGGCGACACCGTGAACTGGCCCACCTCGTCGCAGGCGGGCAGCGGCAACCAGGGAGTCGCGCAGCTCATTGGCAACGGGTCGAGCGCGCTCAAGGGTGTGAACGGCGCGATTGGTTACGTGGACTTCGCCGACGCCAAGGCGACCAAGCTCAAGCTCGCCAGCGTCAAGAACGCTGCCGGCTCGTTCGTCGCCCCGACGTTGGCCGGCGTGTCAGCGGCGCTCGCCGAGACCACGCCCAATCCCGATCTCACGTTCGATCCGCTCAACGCCGCGGGCGCCACCACGTATCCGATCGCCACTCCGACCTGGATGCTCGTCTACAAAAACCAGACCGACAAGGCGAAGGGGCAGGCGCTGAAGGGCTTCCTCAACTTCCTGCTCACCGACGGCCAGGCGCTGAACGAACCATCCAACTACGCCAAGCTGCCGGCGAACTACCGCACTCTGGCTCTCGCGCAGCTGAAGGAGCTCGTCGTCCCTGCTTAGCCAACCGCAACTCGGCGCTGCACGACCTGCGCTTGGCTCGGCGCGCTCGCGCGGCCGGCTCGCCGATGACGCTTTTCGCTTCCTGACGTTCCTCGCCGGAATGGCGATCCTCGTGATCCTCGTTCTCATCGCCGTCACGACACTCAGCAACGCGTGGCCAGCACTGCGGGAAGCGGGCTTCGGATTCGTGACGTCGAAGCAGTGGGTTCCCAACGAGGGCAAGTTCGGCGCGCTGGCGTTCATGTTCGGTACCGGGGTCGTCGCGGCCATCGCGGTCACGCTGGCGTTGCCGGTCTCGGTGGGCATCGCCCTATTCGTCACCGAGGTCGCACCGACGCGCCTGCGAACGCTGGTCGTCGGCGTGATGGACCTGCTCGCCGGCATCCCGTCGGTGGTCTTCGGCCTGTGGGGCATCCTCGTACTCGGGCCCAACATCATCGACCTCTACAACTCGATCTCGCGCCTCGTCGATCCGATTCCGGTCCTCACCAACCTGTTCGACGGGACGCAGAGCGGCCGAGCGTTCTTCACCGCCGGACTCATCCTCGCGGTGATGATCACACCGATCATCACCTCGGTGACCCGAGAGGTGTTCGCGACCGTCCCCGGCAACGACAAGGACGGCGCTCTCGCATTGGGCGCCACGCGCTGGGAGATGATCAAGGGTGTCGTCTTCCCGCACTCGCTCGGGGGGATGGTGGGCGCGACCATGCTCGGGCTCGGCCGGGCCATGGGCGAGACGATCGCCGTTGCGCTGGTCGTGGGATCGACGCCGCAGATCACGGCCAACCTCTTCTCGACCGGCGACACCATGCCCTCGGTCATCGCCTTCCAGTTCGGTGAGGCCAGCGGTACGCACCGGGCGGCGTTGATCGCGCTCGGCGTCGGCCTGTTCGCCATCACCATCGTCGTGAACGTGTCCGCTCGCTCGATCGTGCGGCGCTTCGATACGCGCATGCGAGGCCTGGCGTGACCGCCGCGACCGCCGGCTTGCACGCCCGGACGGGCTCACGCGGACGCAAGCTCCGCGACAACGTCGCGACGGCCGCCATGTGGATGGCGTTCGCGGTCGCCGCCTCGCCGCTCGCCTTCATCGCCTTCTACGTGGTGCGCGCCGGCATGCGGCTGTTCTCCTACGACTTCTTGATCACCAACATCCCGATCATCTCGGCGCAGCCCGGGCCGGGCATGGCGCCGGCGGTCCTCGGCACGCTCTTGATCACCGGCGCGGCGACGGCGATCTCGGTGCCGCTCGGCGTGCTGGGGGCGGTCTACCTCAACGAGTACGGGAAGCAGCGCCCGTTCGCGCAGTTCATTCGCCTGATGACCGACGTCATGAGCGGCGTGCCGTCGGTCGTGATGGGTCTGTTCATCTACACGATCTGGGTGTTGCGCTTTGGCCTGTCTGGTCTCGCCGGCGCCCTCGCCCTCGCGTGCCTGATGCTGCCGATCGTCGTGCGGACCAGCGAGGAGATGCTCCGCCTCGTTCCCGCCAATCTCCGCGAGGCGAGCGCGGCGCTCGGCGCACGGACGTGGCGGACGACCGTGCGCATCGTGTTGCCCGCCGCCATGCCCGGCATCGTCAGCGGCGCCATGTTGGCGGTCGCCCGCGCCGCTGGCGAAACGGCTCCGCTGCTGTTCACCATCGGCGTCGTGTCCAAGCCCAACACGAGCCTCTTCGGTGCCAACACTGCGCTGTCGGCCCAGATCTTCAAGAACGCGCAGGTGCCGTTCCCCGCCGCGCAGGACCGTGCGTGGGCCGCCGCCCTCACGCTGATCCTGCTCGTCTTCGTCCTAACCCTGAGCGCCCGCGTCATTACCGCGCGGTTCGCCCGGAAGTAGCGTTGGGAACCCGGGACATGAGCAACAATCCGCCCACTCCGCTCGCACCGCGCCCGTCGGTCGCGCAGCCCGCTGCCTCGGCGTACCCCGGCGCCGGTGAAGGCGCTTCGCCCGTCTTCGAGACGGACGCGCTAAGCGTGCACTACGGCTCGGCGCTCGCCATCTCCGATATCAAGATGGCCATCCACGGCGGCCAGATCACGGCGCTGATCGGGCCCTCGGGTTGCGGCAAGTCGACGCTGTTGCGCTGCTTCAACCGGATGAATGACCTCATCGCCGGCGCGCGCGTCGAGGGCTCGGTTCGTTACCAGGGCGTCGACCTGTACGCCGACGACGTCGACCCCATCGAAGTTCGCCGCCGGATCGGCATGGTGTTCCAGAAGCCCAATCCCTTCCCCAAGTCGATCTACGACAACGTGGCCTACGGCCCGCGGGTGCTGAAGATGAAGGTCGACAGCATGGACGACGTGGTCGAGCAAGCACTGCGGCGGGCCGCGCTGTGGGACGAAGTGTCGGGCAAGCTCAAGAAGAGCGCCATGACGTTGTCGGGTGGTCAGCAGCAGCGGCTGTGCATCGCCCGCGCCATCGCAGTGGCTCCGGAGGTCATCCTCATGGACGAGCCGTGCTCGGCGCTCGATCCGATTGCCACGGCGCGCATCGAGGACCTCATGGTCGAACTCAAACGGGATTACACGATCATCATCGTGACCCACAACATGCAGCAGGCGGCGCGCGTGTCTGACCGCACCGCCTTCCTCACCACCCGCGTCGACGACGCCACGGGCGACCGTACCGGCGAGTTAGTCGAATTTTCCGGTACCGCGGCGCTGTTCACCGCACCTGCCGACCCACGCACCGAGGCCTACATCACGGGTCGCTTCGGGTGAGACGGCGCGCCGAGCTCGAGGCCGCCCGCGCGGAGCGTGATCGTGCCCTGCGAGAACGCGATGAAGCCGAGAGCGCCCGCGCTGGCGTCATCGAGTCGCTCGAGCGACTGAGTGCCGCGTTCAACGCCCTCAGCCTTGGAGTCGTCGTGGTCGACGTCGAGGGCGAGGAACGACTGCGTAACGCCGAAGCGGCTCGACTCGTGAACGCGCGCGGAGCGGACGCGCTGGCGGCGCGAGCACTCAGCGACGTGTTGCTGGAAGCCACGACCGGGGTGACGGACCGCGTCATCGAGTTGCACGGACCGCCGCCGCGGATGTTGTCGTTGACGGCATCACCGCTCAACGGCGTGGCCGGCCCGACTGGCACGGTGGCCGTCTTGCAGGACGTCACCGAGCGTTACCGCATCGACGCCGTGCGGCGCGACTTCGTCGCCAGCGTCAGTCACGAACTCCGTACGCCGATCGGCGCCATCGTCGCGCTCGCCGACGCGCTGGCCGACGAAGATCAGGCCGAAGTCATGCGCCGGCTCTCGGCGCGCATCGGCTTCGAGGCCGACCGTGCCGGCCGACTGATCGACGATCTCCTCGACCTATCGCGCATCGAAGGCGGCGAACTCCACCGCGAGACAGTCGCGCTGCGCAATCTGGTGACAGGTGCGGTCGATCGCGTGACCGTGTCGTCGGGAAGTCGCGGCGGCGATATTGCAATCGTCGGCGATCTTCCAACGACGACCGTGCTCGTCGACGCCTCCCAGGTCGAGTCGGCGCTCGTGAATTTGATCGACAACGCCGTGAAGTATTCCGACCCCGGCAAGCCGGTCCTGGTGAGCGCCACGGATTCCGGCGACGGCGTCGAATTGATCGTGCGCGACCAGGGGATCGGCATCCCACCGAGCGATCGCGATCGAATCTTCGAGCGGTTCTACCGGGTCGACCGGGCTCGCAGCCGCGCCACCGGTGGCACGGGACTCGGCCTGGCCATCGTGCGGCACGTCGCTCGCAACCACGGTGGCGATGTCCAGGTCGACTCGCGTGAGGGCGAGGGCTCGACATTCGTTATCCAACTTCCCCGCCCCGAAGATGGGCAGACTGCGGACGCCCCATGACTGAAACCCGACGCGTGTTCCACGAAGAACTCGACGCTCTGCGTTCCGACGTGATCCGTCTCGGCGCGCTCGCGGGTGAGGCGATCGAAGGCGCGACGAACGCACTGCTCTCCGCCGATCTTGCGGCGGTCGAGCGCGTCGTCGACAACGACCGCGTGCTCGACGACCTCACGCACGAGATGGAGCAGCGGACTTGCCTGCTGCTGGCGCAACAGCAGCCGATGGCCGCCGATCTCCGCATGCTCGTCACCGTGTTACGGGTGATCCACGAGATCGAGCGCATCGGCGACCTGATGGGCAAGGTGGCGAAGGCCACGCGCCGCCTGTATCCAAACGAGATCGACCCGCGCATTCGCGGCTTGATCGACCGCATGCGCGATCAGGCGTCGGCGCAGCTGCGGCTCGCCGTCGAAGCCTTCGCCGATCGCGATGTTGCGCGCGCCGCCGCACTCGCCGACATGGACGATGTCATGGACGAGCTGCAAAAGGAGCTGTTCCAGGCGATCTTCTCGCTGCGCTCACCCGACGATTCGACGCTGCAACTCGCCGTCCAAATGGCGCTCGTCGGTCGGTATTACGAACGCGCCGGCGACCACGCCGCCAACGTGGCCGACCGGGTGACCTTCATGGTTACCGGCCACTTCAGCTTCGAAACAGATGCCGCCGACGTCGGCGGCTAAGCCGACGATCAAGCACGCCGACCGCCGGTCGGTCGCTGCGCTCGGCGCGCTCGCCCTCATCTGGGGCTCGAGTTTTCTGTTCATCGAGGTCGCGCTCGACGGGCTCACACCCACGCAGATTGTCGCCGCCCGCCTAGCCATCGGTGCCGCTGCGCTCGCCGTGGCGGTGCGGCTCGGCGTCGCCAGCTACCCATCGGGCTTCACGCAGTGGCGGCTCGTCGCGACGCTGGCGCTCATCCAGAACGTCGTGCCGTTCGCGCTCTTCGCGTGGGGTCAGCAGCGCGTTAGCTCGAGCATCGCGTCGGTGATGAACGGCACCACGCCGTTGTGGACGGCGGCGTTTGCCGCCGTAGCGATGCTGCCCGGCGAACGGCTCAGTCGCCGCCGTGTTGAAGCGCTGCTCGCCGGCTTGGCGGGCGTGGTCGTGATCGTCGAGCCGTGGGGCGACGGTGGGGGACAGATCATCGGTGAACTCGCGTGTTTGGCGGCGGCGGCCTGTTACGGCGTCGGGTACATGTTCCTGTCTCGCAACGTCATGGGAAAGATGGAGACGATGGCCGCGGCCGTCGGCCAAATCACATCCGGGGCGGTGATCGCAACCGCCGTGGCCGTGGTGACCACCGCGGCCAGCGGCGACGCCCCGCATTTCGATCTGCAAATCGTTGGCGCCATCCTCGCATTGGGAGCACTCGGCACCGGCGTGGCGTTCCTGTTCTCGAACTACCTCGTCGAGACCACCGGCCCGACGGCCGCATCAACCGTCACGTTCTTGGTGCCGTTCGTCGGCGTCATCCTCGGCGTCCTCGTGCTCGACGAGCATCTGCGGTGGACGCTCGCCGCTGGTGGCGCCCTCGTCATCCTCAGCGCCGTCCGCGTCCGCCAGAAGCGCGTGGTGCCGCAACTCTCCGAAGCCTGAGAACCCGGCTGTCGACGTGCGGCGCGGGCGTGAACGCGCGCCGCGGGATTGTGCGTCCCAGACCGACGTCGAACTCGCGCTGCCATCGTTGCGCGCCGGGCGCGTCCGTCGACGCCCAACGCCGCGCCGGTTGGTGTTGCAGGACGAGATGTGCGGTGAGCATGCGGCTCGCCGGATGCAGCAGTCGCCGCAGCAACGGGGCGGTCACGCCGTACGGCGGGCTGGCCACGACGTGGAAAGGACGCCGCGGCAGCCGCAGGTCGGACGCGTCGGCCTGCACGACGACGACCGCGCGGCCGAACTCGGCGCGCAACCGCGCAGCCCGCGCCGGATGCCGTTCAACCGCGATCACGCGGGCGCCGGCGTTGAGGAGCGGCCGCGTTACCGCGCCGAAGCCGGCGCCGATATCGAGGACGAGCGCGCCGGGCGAGAGTTCTGCGTCGTCGACTAGTTGCTGAGCCCACCGGGGGTCAAGCTGATGCCAACCCCACGATGCCGTGCCGACCACGGCGACGAACCATCGTCACGAAGCAATTCATGGCCGAAGGCAAGCCGCTGGGCAGTGACGACGCAACCGAATTAGAGGCTTGTGAAAACTTTCACAAGAGCGTATGGTGGCCACCATGACCGAGCGCAAGCCCGCCGGTGTGAGCTTCGAGACCTGGGTGGATGTCCAGATCCGTGAAGCGAAAGAACGCGGCGAGTTCGAGAACCTGCCCGGCACGGGCAAGCCCCTCACCGGCCTCGACGGCAACCACGACGAACTGTGGTGGATCAAGCAGCTCCTCAAACGCGAAGAGCTCAGCTTCACTCCGCCCGCGATCGCGCTGCGCAAGGCCGTGGAGGACATGTTCGACTCGCTCGGCCGGATGCCAACCGAGCGCGGCGTGCGCAGCGTGGTGGACGAGCTCAACGGTCGCATCCGCGAACTCAATCGCATCCCACCGATGGAAGGCCCGCCGTCGAACCTCATGCCGCTGGACATGGACTACGTGCTCGGACGATGGGCCGAGGAGCGGGAGCGGCAATAATCGCCACTCCCAATCGGGGGTGTAGGTCAGTGGTAGACCGGCGGCCTTTTAAGCCGCGCGTCGCAGGTTCGATCCCTGCCACCCCCACAATTCTCAAATCCGAGATTTAGTGCCCAAATCTCAATAGCTGCTCAAGTCGGACCAAATTCCGCCGATACGATCGTTGTGTGGAAGAGGTCATCGACCCAAGCGCTGAGGATCAGCCGGACAGCGCTGATCCTGTCGACGCTCTCGATCGCCTGGCCGTCATCGAGGCTGAACTTCTCGAAGCCGAAGCGGAACTTGATGCGATGGATAACCCCTCCGTCGATCAAGACCCAAGTTCAGATCTGTAACGCCTTCTCCGTGCCCAAGCCCACCACACCGCACGCCGTGCGCGACTGGTACACCAAGTACGCCGCGGCGCCGCGCTACAAGCGTCACGAGACGCTGCGTTTCAACTCCGCCGACGGCGTGAAGCTGCACGCGGTGCGCCTCGCGGGCCCGGTCGGCTGTGGTGTCACCATCGTGTTGGTGCACGGCTTTGCCCACTGGCACCGCCACCCCAAGATCCACGCCTTCGCCAACTCGCTGGCGGCGCACGCCAACGTGTTGGTGGTCGACCTGCGCGGTCACGGTTTGTCGGGTGGCACGAGCACACTGGGCGCGCTGGAGTGGCTCGACGTGAAGGCCGCCGTGCAGCAGGTTCCCGCCAACGAAACGTTGATCCTGATGGGCGCCAGCATGGGTGCCGCCGCCGTCGTGCTCTACGCCGGCATGGCCGCGCGCGGCGACGGTGGTCGGAAAGCCGACGCCGTCATCGCCGTGTCCGGTCCCGCCTGGTGGGGTGGGCGCGACGCGCCGAAGGGTGTTGGTCGCGTGCTCGAACTCGCCAACTCACCGCTCATGCGCCGCGCGATGCGTCACCTGATGCGGGTGCGCATCGACGGTGTGCGCCAATCGGGTCGCATCGATCCCGTCACCATCGTCAGTGAGATCGCGCCCACGCCGCTGGTCATCGTGCACGACCGCGCCGACTGGTACTTCGGCGTCGACCAGGCCGAGGCGATGCACAGCGCCGCCGGTCCGACCGCCCAGCTGTGGTGGCGCAATGGCGGCCACGCCACGGACCTCTTCGACGACGAGCTCGCACGCCGAGTCGTCGAAGACGTCGTCGAGCCGGCGGTCGCGGCTCGCGCAGTCCACGCCTAGAGCGCGACAGGTGCCTCGTCGTCGTCGGCGACGGCGCTGAACACCCCGGCCATGCCGATCTGACCATCGTCGTCGACCGACAGCCAGCGACCCTGCACGTTGCCGACGCGCAGATATGGGTTGCCGATCCAGCGATCGATGGCGCCGATGACGCCGCCGTGGGTGAGCACGAGCGTGCAGGCGCCGACGGGCGCGGTGGCGACCGCCTCGAGCGCTTCGACCACGCGCGCGGTGATGTCCTTCTCGCCGCCGGGCATCGACTCGAGCTCGCCCCGGCGCCATTGTTCGAGCAGACCCGGCCACTTCGCTTCGATCTCTTCACGCGTATGACCGGAGATCTCACCGACATCGCGTTCGCGCCAGCCTGGGTCTATCGCCGGGGCGGGCAGGCCGAGCGCGTCAGAGACGATCGTGGCCGTTTCCAACGCCCGCACCAGGTCCGACGACACCACATTGTCGATGCCAATGTCTGCCAGTAACGATGCAAGTTCGCGCGCTTGCGCGCGTCCGACTTCGGACAGCGGCGGATCGGCCGCGCCCTGCCACCGTCCTTCAGCGTTCCAGATCGATTCGCCGTGGCGAACCAGAAGCAGGCGCTTGGACACGCCGATTAGCTTCGCACCTATGGCACTCGACATTGGAAAGCTCGGCACGGTCTACGCAGAACTCACCGACGTGATCGACGGTGATCGCGCCAAGGCATACGCCGCCGCCACCAACGACGACAACCCGGCGTACACCTCGGGCAAGTACGCCCCGCCGGTGTTCGCGGTGGTGCCCGGGTGGGCGGCGCTCGGTTCCGCCGTCGGCGACGTCGTTCCCGGCGACGTGCTGATGATGGTCGTGCACGGCGAGCAGGACATGCACTTCACCGGCCCACTGGTACCCGGCACAAAGCTGCGCACGGCCGCCGAGGCGTACTCGGTGCGCGTCGGCAGCAGCGGTACGCGCTTCACCGTGCGCACCCGCAGCGTCGACGACGCCACCAGCGATCCGGTGGTCGAGCAGTACATCACCGTGTTCATCCGCGGGATGGCCGACGGCGACAGTGGTGGCCCCGACAAGCCCGACCACACCTTCCCGGAGGAAGCGCGCGCCGAGGCCGTGGGCGAGTACTCGGTGCACGTCGACGACGACCAGACGTTCCGCTACCGCGACGCGTCGGGCGACCAGATGCCGATCCACATCGACAACGACTTCGCCAAGACGGTCGGCCTGCCGGGGATCATCGCCCACGGGCTGTGCACCATGGCGATGACGAGTCAGGCGGCGATTCGTTTGGCGGCCGACTCTGACCCCGCGAGGTTGCGACGCCTCGCCGTGCGCATGGCAAAGAACGTGTTCCCGGGTAACGACGTGGTGACGAGCGTCTACCGCGGCGCCGCGCCCGGAACGTTCCCCTTCGAGGCACGCAGCGCCGGAGAACTTGTGATCTCCAACGGCCTCGCGGTAATCGACTGAGCCATTACGGTTCGGGGGCACCAGTTCCCAATTAGGGGGAGTTCGAACAGTGGCTGATTCGCCGGTAGCAGGGTGGTACGACGACCCCGCTGACGAAACCATGTTGCGGTACTGGGACGGAGCCGCGTGGACTGGCCGCGTCCGTCCGAAGAACGCTCCGCCGGCGGCGCCGCCGATGGGTACCGCGAGCGCTGGCGGGTTCAGCGGCGCGGCGTACGGCGGGACGGTTGCCGTGCAAAAGAACAGCGGACTCGCCATCGCCTCTCTCGTGCTCGGCCTTCTCTTCTGTGTCCCGTTTGCATCGCTCGTCGGCTTGATCCTCGGGATCGTCGCGCTAAATCAGATCAAGAACTCCGGAGGCGCGATCCAAGGTCGTGGCATGGCGATTGCCGGCATCGTCTTGGGCGCCATAAGCATGGCGATCGGCATCCTTTACGCCATCGCAGTGCTTGCGGACTCTTCCTCCGGTTACTGATGCAGGCGCGGCTGCTGCCTCGTCGCGCGTATTCCACCGTGGTGCCGCTCGCCGGCGCCGTAGCTGCCGCCGGTTTCGTTCGCTGGTGGCAGCCGTTTGAACCGCGCGCGTTGGGTTGCCCGTTTCATCTGACGACGGGACTGTGGTGCCCCGGGTGCGGCTCGACACGGGCCATCTACGCCCTCACGAACGGCGACCTCAGCCTGGCCATGCGTTGCAACGTCCTCGTCATACCGATGCTGCTCTTGCTCACATACCTGTGGGTGTCGCCGTTGCTGCCGGCGCGGTTCAAGCGGTTTGGTCGGAACCCAACCGCCTTGCCCACCTGGTTCGTGACCGGGCTCGCGGTGCTATTCCTGGCGTTCGGCGTCGCCCGCAATCTGCCTGCTTTCGACGTTCTCGCGCCGGTGGCGTCACGGTGAGCTACGAGTGGGCGCCGCCGGCGCAGCCCGAGCCGGGGTGGTTTCCCGATCCCTATTCCAGCGACTGGTACGTGTGGTGGGACGGCGAGCGCTGGCATCCCGAGGTGCGCCGACCAACGGGGATGAACACGGGGCTCAAGTCGCGCACGACGGCTGGCATACTCGGCATCCTTTTGGGCGGGTTCGGTGTGCACTCGTTCTATCTCGGCAAGACCGGGGTCGGCATCGCGCAGATCGTCGTCACGTTGGCCACCTGCGGAGTCGGGTCGCTCTGGGGACTGGTCGAAGGCATCCTCATACTGACGCGATCGCCGAGTTATTCGACCGACGCGCAGGGTCGGCCACTGATCGACTGATCGGATGAACCGCGACGCGGTGCTACGCGCCCTCGACCAGGCGCCCGACGCATCAGACGACGACATCAACCGCGCGTTAAGTCAGCGTCGGCACCTGTGGCGTAGCCGCGTCACGAGTGCCGACCCCGCTCGTCGCGACGCCGCCGCGGCCGCGCTCGCGAAGCTCGACGACATAGAACGCGCGGTCGCGGATTGGGCGCCGAGCACGCCGGCGTGGCCCGCCCCTGCGCCGAGGCGGCAGTGGTCACCGCCCGTGGGAGTTCCCGCGGCCTCGCCCCCGGGCTTCAGCCGACCGAGCAAGAAGCAGAGCGCCCCGCGTGTCGACCTGCAACAGCTCGACGCGCCGGAAGGCCGCCCCCATGCACGCGTGGCTGATTGGGGACTGGAGGACCGGTGGCCGCGCGGATCGCGCGCCGCGTTCTGGCGCCGGGCGCTCGCGGCGATCATCGACGCGTTGCTCGTCGTTGGGCTGGTCCTCGCTGGACGACTCGTCGGCGGACAACGCTTCGTCGGGCCACTTGAGTTCGTTGCCGTTGCCGCCTTCCTCGTCGTCCCCGAAGGACGCTGGGGTCAGACTCCTGGGAAGTACCTGCTGCGCATTCGCGTCGTGGACGCGACGACAGGCGACTGCATTGGCTATGCGCGTTCGATGATGCGGGCCATGGCCCGTGTGATTTCGGTAAGCCTGTTCGGCCTCGGCTATCTCGTGGCTGTCTGGGACCGCGACAAGCAGACAGTGCACGACAAAGTCGCGGACTCGGTTGTCATTCCGCGCGATGGCCGGGTGGCGCTAGAGCATCCCGTTCCCGCCCGGTTAGCTACGTCTCCGGCGGCACGGAGGTCGTCGGGTCCAGTTGCGATGTCGTGGTCGTTGGGGGGTCGGTCGTAGTCGTCGGTGGCTGCGTCGTCGTCGTCGTCGGCTTTGTCGTCGTGGTCGCCCTTGTCGTCGTAGTCGGCGGGACTGTGGTCGTGGTAACGCGTCGCGTCGTTGTTGTCCGAGCCGGCGCCTTCTTGGTAGTCGTCGGGCGCGGCGTTGTGGTCGACGCGAAGAGCAAGCGAGTGGTGGTAACCGTGATGGTTGACGCTGTCGAACGCGTCGTCGCGACGCGCAACGTTTGTGAGGAGCCTGCGGTGTCGATGCCGTCGTCGGCGTCGTCGCCACGCGTCGCGAAAAACGCGATCAGCGTCAGGACGGCGACGCCCGCGGCCAGCCCGCCGAGGATGCGGCTCGAGAAGATTCGACGCGAAACCACGGGGTCGTCATAGACGAAGGCGGCGCCGCACTCGCCGCAAAAGCGGTCGAAGTCGTCGCGACTCGGCGCGCCGCAGCGCGAGCAGGTCTTGGCCCCGCGCCGGTCGCTCATTCCGCGGCCGTCCTAGACCGTGCGACGACCACCAGCGACACCGCAACGATGGCGACGCAGCTCGCTCCGGCGAGGCGGGGGCCGATCTGGTTCCCTAAACCCGTAAGAAGGATGGCCGCTGCACAGATAAGCGTTATGGCCACTGCGCAACTGAGCGACATTGCCGCCACCCGCGGAAGTTGGGCGATGTCTGCGGCGATCGTCAATCCCGCTAGCAGCGGCAGCAGGAAGACCGAAACGATGATTCCGCTCGCGAACCATTGGGTTATAAGCCCGCTCTGGTGGAGCACGCCGGCGAGGTTGTATCCGCTTCTCGCGCGATGGCCCGTCTCAGCCCAAGGCAGAAGGAACTCAAGCGCAAGCGCGACCGCGGCGGTCGTTCGTAGCTGGCTTACGCGTCGCACTGCTCCGTCGCGTCGCAGATGGCCTTTTCGAGATCACCGGACTCCGCCACGATCTTGAGGTACTCGGCGATCGTCGCCAGCGGGTCCAGGTAGAACTGGCCCTTGCGCTCCACGACCACGAGGAAGAACTTGTTGATGCCGAAGGTGTGGTCGAGGTCGCTGAGGCAGTTCGTGTCGCGATCGCCATCGGACGAAATCGTCAGGCAGGTGTTCGACAGCGAGACCGAGGCGGTATCGGTGACCTCCTCGGTCCCGGCGTAACGCGAGTCGCCGTCCGAGTCGTAGGAGTACTGATCCTCCTGATGCGTAGCCGAACCGTGACCTTCCAAGGTGGTCACGTCGACGCGCGTATGGGCGGAGTCGAGCTTCATGGTAGTGACGTCGAGGCGATCGAGCACGATGTTGAAGTTGTCGCGGGCTTCGGCAACGTCGCGTTCGTTGACCTCGGACAAGATCGACGACCGGTAATCGACGAGGACCTTTAATGACTCCGGGTCGATGAGCTGTAGGCCGGCGTCGATGTTGATGGAGCTAATCGACGACACCATTGCCTCGATGACACCCTTCGGTGAGCTCGCGCCCTTGCTCTCCGGCTGGGATCCGTAGACCGGTGCCGGAGCGCCGGACTCGGACCGCACTGCTTCGGCGATGGAGTACAGCACGCTGACATACCAGCTGCCGCCGCGCTGCACGGTCACAATGGCCGGCGCGGGTCCGTCGGACTCTTCTAAGAGTTCCGAAATCGAAGCCGAGTCCGAGCTCGCCTCGATCGGATCGCCGTCGTCGTTCGTGAGGACGTCCCGGGCTTTGCCGGAGAGCGTGCCGGGGCTGAACGAGTAGCCGATCGTTCCGTCGGTGACGTTGACGCTGGCCACGTCATCGGCCAGTTTCGTGACGGTGAACCGCATGTTCGTCGCGGTGAGGTCCAACCCGGCAAGTGGATCGTCGCCCTTGATGTAGCCGTCTTTATCCGCCTGGTCGGCTGCCGCCTTGTACGCCGTGCGGAGGACGTTGGCTTCGTCGGGGTCGAGCGCGGCGAGCAGGCCGAGAGGGTCCTCGTCGGTAATCGCGTTGACGAGGCGCACGACCGCCGCTTCGGGTGAGCCAGCGCCACCCGACTCGCCCTTGAAGTTCCAGAAGGCCAGTCCTGCGCCGATAAGCAGAACGGGAAGCGCCACGAGCAACAGCCGCGCGCTGCGTCGCGGCGCTGCACGCTCTCGCATGGGCGGGACGTCGGCCCACTCATCTGGTGGCGGCGCTGTCGCCGTTTGCCCAGCGGTCACTTCCGCACCGCATGACCCGCAGAAGCGGTCGTTCGGCGCCGCCGGGGCACCGCAGGTTGCGCAATTCATTCCAAATGCCCCTATGAGAGTCGCCCCAAAATCCGATGGTTACTATACGCCGGGCAAGCGTTTGGGGAGACGGGGCGGAATGGCACACTGCACGAACTGCGGACAGGCATTAGACGACGCTGCGAGGTTCTGCGGCAACTGCGGCCTGGCTCGGCCCGCGCCGGCGGCGGCCAAGCGTCCGATCCCTCCCTCGCCGCAAGCGCGGTCGCAAGCCCCGCTGCCGGCGTCGCGCGCGCCTCGGCCGACGCCGCGCGCGCCCCAGCCGCAGACGCCTCCGCCGCGCGCGCCGCGCGCTGCTCAGCCCGCGGCGCGCGAGGCGAACGCCTCGCTGCCCAGATGGCTCACCGACGACTGGCTGGTCGCCCTAGTCGCCTCGTTGATCGTTCTCGGCTCCTGTATTGCCTTCGGCGTGGTGTTCGGCGCGTTGTGGGGCCTCGCGGCCACGACCAAGCTGGGCGGACTGGTCTCGGGCGCGCTGACCGGCGGCTTCCTCTCCTTCGGGATGTTCGGGATCGAGACGGCCGCCGTCAGGATCGCGAGTGATGGTGAGAGCTCTTTCTTCATCGCCATCAAGACGCTGCCGCTGCCGCTCCTACTGGTCCCTCTGTTCGCGCTTTTCCAGGCCATTCGTTACTCCTGGAGCCGCGTGAACCGTCACCCCGAGAACCTCCTCGCGCTGGTGACCAAGATCGCCCTCATCGTCACCGTGGCCACGACGATCCTGGCGAGCCTGTTGAGCCTCGGCGACACGAGCGAGGACAGCTTCGGCGAGGGCTCACAATTCGTGTCCAAGGTGTCGTCAGGAAGCGCGGCGTTCTATCCCTTCTTGATCTTGTTCGCCGCCGGCGTCGCCGTGTTGTTGTGGCGGCGCGTGCCCATTGCGGGCGGACGCGTCAACCGCGTCGTCAACAGCGACGCCGCCAGGTCCTTCGGTGTCGGAGCTCTTCTGTTCCTGGGTATCGCCGTGGTGTTGTCCCCCGTCGTGCTGATCGGCGACATCGTCGCCGCCGACGACGGGAAGGACAAGCTGTACACGCTGTTCAATTTCTTTGTTTCCGGCGTCAACAAGGGCGTCGGTGCGGCGGTCTTCGCCATGGGCGGCGCCGTCGCTCGTGCCGGAAGCCATCTGAGCCTGTTCCATTGGGGCGCGTACGAGTCGCCGGCCGACGGCAACGCCCCAGCGCCGCTCTTCCTCCTGCTCGCAGTTGCGCCGGTTGCCATTGCTTTGTTGGGGCTGAAATGGTTCGAGCGGTCCGCGCCCGATAACGAGCAAGGTGTCGTTCGCACCGCCGCCGCGGGCGTGGGCGGCTTCGTCATCGCGAGTTGGCTGCTCTCGTTGGCGACGGCGTTGGCCTTCACCGAAAACGTGGAAAGCGCGCCCTCGCCCCGATCGGCGTTCGGCCTGGCGTTGGTGTGGTCATGCGTCGGGTTCGGTGTCGCGGCGGCGCTGTGGACACAACGTTCGGGATTGCGGTGGAGCAGCTTGCAGTCCGGCAGCGCCGGCGGCGAGTACGACTGGGACGAGCAGAGCTGGCCGACGTTCCCAACCGCGCGTGGCGCTCGGGCAGCGGACGAGACCTACGAAGCGCACGAAACCTACGAGACCGACCACGTCGACGAGCCGGCGCCGGCCGCCGCCGAGGACTGGTCGCCGGCGCCTCCTCCTCCGAGTGCGGCCGCTCCACTACCGAGGGCGAAGGCGAACTGCACCAACTGCGGGGCGCGGCTAGACGGAGCGGCGTTCTGCCGTTCGTGCGGCGCATCCGCCGGCTAGGGCGAGACCCCATCTCGCTGCGCTTGGCTACATCATGAAACGAGTCCGGATTGTCGCCGTCGTCGTCCTCGTGGCGTCGGTCGCGGCGGGAGCGCTCGTCTTCGTCCGGCAGCGAGCGATGGAGGCCGACGTTCGCAGCGCGGCGAAACGCTTCGCCGCTCGCGTCGATCAAATCGGACGCGACGTCGACGCCGCCTTAACCAAGGCGGCCGGCGATCCGGCGAGCTTCGCAGCCCTAAGTCACACGATCGCCAAGCAGTTGGAGGTTCTAGGCGGATCGCACGTGCTCGGCGATGTGGCGAACACGGACGCGGAGTCGCGCTCCCTGCTCGAAGCCGCTGAGGCCGAACGGGCCTTTCTCGAGTCGCTCGGCGACGTGTTGGCGCGCCCCGCCGCCGACGTGGACGACGACGCGACGAAGAAGGTCACGCAGGCGTGGTCTCGGGCAACCGCCGCATTCACCGAGCTCGAAAAGGTCGCTTCAGCGCGCGTGACCACGTCGGGCCGCGTCACGTCGAGCCTGCCGCGATTCCTCGAGACACTCGAAACCCAAGCGGAGATCTCACGGGACGCGCTCGACGCCGCCTCGGAGCGCGATTCCGTCGCCGAGAGCTTGCAGACGACCTACGAGGAAGTTGCGGTAATCCTCGACCGCTACACCGTCGCGCGCGCCGACCTCGAGGCGCAGGACAACGGCAAGCGCGTCATCGCTACCTACGACGACATCAATGCCGCGACGGCCGCGATGAACGCGGCGTCGGAGGTGCGCGATGACATCGCGTCCAGCCTCCGGGCATACAAAGCACCGAGCGAATTCGCTGGGCTCGTGTCGGCGATCGCCGGCACGATCGAGCGGGGCGCGCAGCTCGTCGAAGACGCCGGCGACGGGGCCCGGCAGGCGTATGACGCTTGCAACTCGTACTCGTACTACTCCACGACCACGACGCGTCGCTCGTGTCCGGCGACGCTCGGGTCTTCTGAGGCCTACAGAGAGTTCCTCATAGCGGCCAAGGACCAGGCGAGCTCGTACGACGCCGCTGTGGCAGCGTTCCGCAACAAATACGAAAAGCAGATGAGAGAGCTGTACCTCGCGTGAAGTCTTGGCGTGTTCTTTTCGTGATGGTGGTCATCGTGTCCGTGTGCACGCCTCCAGCGCATGCGCTCGTTGGCACACCTAGAAGCAAGCTTCAGTCGGTGGCCGCGAGCTGGACGGCACTCGGCGACTCCTACAGCTCGGGCGAAGGCAACCCGCCCTTCGACCCTGGTACGAACCAGAAGAACGACGCCTGCCGGCGATCGAAGCACGCCTACCCGCGTGTACTCGGCGTGAAGCAGGAGCGCCACTTCGCATGCTCAGGCGACGTGATTCGGGATTTCTACGACGTTCGGGGCAGCGGATGTGAGTTCAAGGGCGACGACGGTCGCGTCATCAAGCAGTCGCCCTGTCATCCGGGCGAAGCGGGATACAAGGCGTGGCTGGAGGTGCCGCAGATCAGCCAAGTTAAGAGTGCGGGCAGACTCATCACGCTGACGGTGGGCGGTAATGACATCGGCTTTCCGTCCATTGCCAAGGACTGCCTGCTGGAGGTGGTGGAGAACACCGCGACGGCAACCGCGTACGTGGGTGTCAACACGCTGAGTAACTCCGGCATCGCCAACCTGCCCGAACCCGATGCGCCGGCGCCGCACTGCAAGCGGCGCTTCGTTCACGACGGCGTCGATGACGTGAACAACTGGATTACTGGCAAATTTCAGCCGTTGATCCTCGACCAAGATGCGAACGTGGTCAAGCACGGTGATTCCACCCTGCGGAGCCGCCTTGCTGATCTCTACAAGGCGATCCTGGCCAAGTCGAGCGACGCCCACGTCATCGTGCTCGGCTACCCGCGCTTGTTCGCGCCGTCGAACCGAACCGGCAAGTCGCCCCAGGTGTGCCTCCTCAGCGGCGAGAACCGTGATTGGGTCAACGAGAAGCTAGGAGTGCTCAACAACGAGATTGTCGAAGCCGTCAACGATGCCCGTCGCGCCCAGGTCGCCGCCGAGCAGTCGCGCCTGCAGTACGTCGACATCACCGAGGCGTTCTTCGGTCACGAAATCTGTGGTGACTCTCCGGAGTTCATGAACGACTACACCGCCGGCTTCATCAAGAAGGATCTCTTCGGGCGCACGCAGTGGTTGAACGAATCCAACGCGCTCCACCCCAACGTCCTCGGTCACCTCGCCATTGCCTCGGTCTTGGCGCCGCACGTCGCCGCGGTCGAAGACGCCGACGCGTCGACCACCCCGACGGCGAACGCCTCGTCGATCGACATGGCCCTGGCGATCGACTCATCCAGCAGCATGGTCGACAACGACCCGAAGAATGATCGACTCAACGCCGCCAACACCTACTTGACGGCGTCGGTTCCCGGCGACCGCGTGAGCGTCGTCGATTTCGACGGCGCCGCCAAGGAGGTGGCTCCACTCACGGTCCTTCCTGAAGGCCAGAAGACGTTGAGCGACGCAATCACCAAGGTCGACTCGGACGGCGACACCAATATCGGCGCCGGCATCAAAGCGTCCTGCGACTCGTTGAACGACGCGGCCGCCGCCAGGAGTCGCGCCGCGATGATCCTGCTCACCGACGGCCACGGACCGGTCGCCGACGAATACAAGTGCTTCATCGAAAATCGGTGGAAGATCTTCGCCCTCGGCTTCGGTGATCCCGACGACCTTCTGTTGACGCAGGTCGCGGCGCAAACACTCGGAAGCTACAAGCGGGTGACCTCTGTGAGCAGCCTGAGTTGCGAGTTCCAACGCATCCGGTCGGAGGTGGCGGGCCAGGTGCCGCCACCGTGCGCCGTCGTGAACATGAAGCCCGGCAGCGTGTCGAACCAGAGCGTGACCGTCGCGCCGCGCCAGAGCACCTTGACCGTGTCGACCACGTGGCCAGGTAGCGACATCGAGACGACGCTGATCTCACCTTCGGGCGCCGTAATCGGGAGAAACCAGAGCCGCCCCGACGTGCAGCACCGCGTTGCCGGTACGTACGAAGTGTTCACCGTGCTCCAGCCTGAAGCGGGCAAGTGGACAGTTCGCCTACGGAGCATCGAAGTCGATCCGGCAGGGGAAGACGCGGTGGTCGCGACCTCGACGGTGCCTATCGCCGGGACACCGCCGACGGCGGTGGGCTCGTCGTCGACCACCAAGGCCAAGGCGGGCGAGGCGATCGAGTTCGTCGGTTCGGCGTCGCACGACGACGACGGCCCTGTGGCCTTCTACTGGGACTTCGGCGACGGCGAGCCTTTGACGAGCGGCAGCAGCCCCGACCATGCCTACCGCCTCAGGGGATCGTACGTTCCGACCTTGACTGTGGTCGACAACGACGGAGAGGCGAACACGGCCACCTTGCCGGCGGTGACCGTTGAGCCCGCCGATCCCGTGGCCCGGATGAAGCTGAGGAAGTCCGGCATGACCGTCACCGCTGATGCCTCGGCTTCGACGCTGCCGTCAGGGTACGCCGACTCCTACGCGTGGGACTTCGGTGACGGGAAGAAGTCGTCAGATCCGGTGCCTACCCACCGCTACGCCAAGCGAGGTACGTACAGCGTTTCGCTCGTGCTGACCGATCTCGGCGGAGGAAAGTCGCGCCATGTAGAAGAGGTGACGGTGGGCGGCCGCTCGATGCTGCCGTTCGCGCTCGCGGGCGGCGTCGTCGTCGTACTGGCGGGCCTCGCCGCACTCCTACGGTTCCGGGCGAGGACCGCGGCGTGAGTGACTACATCGTTGGCGAAGAGCTCTCCCGCACGCGGTACGCGCGGGTGTGTCGCGGGACTGACGCGTCAACCGGCGCCGACGTCGCGCTGAAGTGGATCCACGCGTCGCCTGTCGCGGAAGCGAAGGTGCGGCGCGCGATGGAAGTCTCTGATCCGTCGTTGGCGGTGGTGTACGACACGGTCGTCGAGGGTGAGGCGCTGCGCGTCGCGGTCGAGTTTCTCGACGGCGACACTCTCGCCGACGCGATGAGTCGTGTCGATCATTTCGACGCCGCGACCGTGCTGCCGGTGATGCGCCACGTCGCCGCCGCACTACGGGCCGCACACGGCGCGGGGATGGTGCACGGCGCGGTATGCCCAGCCAACATCTTCTGGTTGTCGGATGGTCGGGTCGTGGTCACTGACCTCGCGACGGCAGTGTCGCCCGCCGAACCCTCGGCCAACGGCGCACCGCGTTATTGGAGCGCGGAGCGGCAGGCGTCGGGTGAGGCGTCGACCAGCGACGACGTCTACGCATGGGGAGCCATCGCGGCGGCGATGCTGAGCGGAGGCGCCGGGCCGCTCCCCTCCGAGGATCCGCTCGGGCTGCTGGCGATCGTGCGTGCGTGTCTCGCGCCTGCCGACACGCGGCCGACGGACGGTGGTCAGCTCGAGGCGGCTCTCCGCGACATCCGCCCTCCGGTCGTCGTGCGAACGCCGACTCCGAGTGTCACCGACACGGTGGTAATCCAAGCAATCGAAGCACCACGCGTCGAAGCCGAATACGAGCCGCGACAGCCGCTCGTCACGAAGGCGGCGATGGTGACCGCAGCGTGGGTCCTGGGCGCTGTCGCGGCGCTAGCAGGAGTCGTGGCGCTCGCTGCTGCCGGCGGCGTCGGCGGTGGGGTGAAGACGCACGCTTTCGATCCCGCCGTGGCCGCCCGCCCGGTCACCAACGCGTCGACCACGACGGTCATCGCGTTCTTCCGCGTCGGTGATGCCGGCGGAACGGTGCGTTCGAATCCGCGCACGTCGAGTTCCGAAATGGGTTCGCCGCGCCGCGGGTCGCTTCTGCTCGCGGATGGGACCCACGCGGCCGATGGCGGCGGTACCGATTGGGTGCACGTCAAGGACCCGTCGTCAGGCACGTGGGGATGGATCAAGGCGTCCGAGGGTGCCGCCGCCTGAGGCGATGCTTTACGCCTCGGTGATGACCACCTTGAGCATCTTGTGGACGACGGTCGGCGCTCCGCCAGCACTTCCGTCGGCCTCGATCCTCCGCACGACCTCGAGTCCTGCGGTTACCCGCCCGAATGGGCTGTACTTCGCCTCGCCGCCGGTGGCGGTCGTCAGCTGTCTCGCCGCGCTTTCGGAGACGACAAGGAAAAACTGACTGCCGTTCGTATCCGGCCCGCTGTTCGCCATCGCAATCTCGCCGGCGCTGTACGAATAACCGGCGGGGATCTCGTCTTCGAACTGATACCCGGGTCCACCGGAGCCGGTCCCGAGCGGATCGCCGCCCTGAACGACAAAGTCAGGAATCACGCGGTGGAAGACGACGCCGTCGAAGAAGTGATTCCGCGCGAGGAACACGAAGTTGTTGACCGTCGTCGGCGACTGCCGCGAGTTCAGCGCGATCCTGATCGTGCCGACATCGGTCTCGATGATCGCGGTGAAGTCAGTCTCCGCGACCAAGCACATCGGCGGCGGGGACGCGAAGGTAACGGTCCGGGTGGCGGTTCCCTCCGCGGGAGGACACGTGGACGAAGGCTGCGCTTGCACGTCGCCCGGAGCCTCCAAGTTCGCGACCGACGCGGGCTGCGGGACGCGAGCGCCCTCAGGTGCCGACACTAGCGCGAACACCATGCCGTCACGGGCAAACCGCACATCCCTGATGTTCTTCGTCACCGTCGACGCGGTCGCGTCGTCGGGTCCGTCCCAGATGAGCAACCGCTGCTGGTTCTTCGCTCCGTTGCATCTCTCCGCGAACGAACCCGGCACCTCGAGTCCAACGGTGTCAAAAAACTTACCGAGCCGCGCGTTCGCACCGGATGCCGACCGCAGAAACGGATGTATGTGGATGAGCCCGTCGCTGTGTGTGTGGATACCGGTCACGTCCCCACGAGGTCCGTCGCTGAGCGGGTCGAGGTATTGCTCGCAGTCGTAGATCCCGAACGCCGCGTGCCAGTGATCCTTGTTCGCGATCGGATGCGTCGTTCGATCAGAGGAGGCATCGACTTGGCGGTCCACACCGTCACCAGGGCCCGCTTCGTCTGAGCGGCTAACGGCCCAGTAGGAGACGCTGGCGCCGATCAGCGCCAGAACCACAGCAAGAACGATGAGGCGTATATGCCGCTTGCGCGGCGGCGCCGAGATGGGTGCGCCGCAACTGCCACAGAAGCGATCGTCGGGCGTTGCGGGCGCGCCGCAACTCGGACAGTTCACAGGCCGCGACTAGCCGAAGCAGACCTCGAACCACACATAGAACGCCACGGCGAGACCCGCTCCGGTAGCGATAGCCGTGGTGTGCTTCTCGAGGTACTTCTTCGTCGGGCCTTGGCCTATGCCGCCGATAACGCCGAGTCCGTTGAGCTCGATAAGGACAATCACCACAAGCATCGGTGCCCACCACATGAGGCGCTTCGAGCTCTCAGGTTCAGGGTCGCCCACGTGCGCGGCGAGGTGGCTCGTGAAGGCCATGAAAAACAGCAGCGGAAGGCTGAGTACCACGTTGGTCCGCGACGCAATCGCGGCGCTGCGCGGCCGGCGTCGGCGGCCTGCGGGAAGAGCCGCTTGGCCTTCCATCACGCCCTGTGCCGACTTGATGACCGTCTTCTGGTTCCGCCAGATGACGCCCCACACGTTGCCGAACATGATCAGGCCGAGGACGACGCCGGTCGAGATGCTGATGCCCTGCGGGACTTGATGTAGTCGCTGTCGAGGTTCTCTTGGAAGGCCAGGATGAGACTCCCGAGGCAACGGTGACGATCGCGCCCATCGGAACCACCACAGCGCGCGCGGCACGAGCTTCGAGATCGCGTCGGTGCGGGCACTGGCCTCGAATTCGGCGAACGCCGGTATCTGGACGAAGTTGAAGTAGTAGAGCAATCCGACCCACGTGACGCCCGAAGGTAGTGCGCGTAGCGCGAGAAGAATTCGCCTACGTCGTAGCCGGTGCTGGTCAAGAGTTCGAGCATCCGTTCCTCCAGGTCGTCTTGGTCGCTAACCCGAAGCTAACACCGCGTTACCGTGGCAAGCGTGGACGATAAGAGCGACCGCTGGCTCGACCTTGGCGAGTTCATTCGTCAGCAGCGCAACAACGCGCGGCTGTCGCTGCGGCGGATGTCCGAAATCGCCGGCATCTCGAATCCGTACCTGAGTCAGATTGAACGCGGCCTGCGGAAGCCGTCGGCCGAGATCCTCCAACAGATCGCCAAGGCGCTGCGCATCCAAGCGGAAACGCTGTACGTGCGCGCCGGCATTCTCGAAGAGCGCGACCCGTCCGACGACCTGGCGGGCGAGATCCTGCGCGATCCGTTCATGAACGAAGAGCAGAAGCAAACACTGGTCCGCATCTACCTGTCCTTCCGGCACGAGAACGAGGACACGGTCGTGTCGCCGCCGATCGAACCGGAACAACCAGACGGCGAGTAGCAGCTACAAGTCGTCGGATGTGTCGCCCACGGAGTTGCCGACTACACCGCATTGCTCGTCGGCAACGATGATCTCGTAGGCGTCCTCGTCGGCGAGAATGTCGTGTAGCTCTGATTCCTCGGACAAGTAGTCCTCGCTGACGAGATCCGACTCCGAACCGTACGTGCCGAACTCGCTGTCCGCGTAGTACGCCTCCTCCGCGACGCGGAGTGTTCGCGTGTCAGTCCGGCAGATCGCGTCAGTACCGATGTCCTCCAAGCTGTCGCCGGCCACCATCAAGACGACCGCGGCGCCGATGCCCACGACGATCCACAGCGAACCCGTCGCAATGCCCGCGATCGCCATCCCGCGACCGCCGACGCGGCCTCCGCTCTTCTTGATCTGCGACAACGCGACGACGCCGAGGATGATGGCGACGATCGCGCCGACGCCGCAGAGGCCGATGATGCCTAGCACCAGCGACGCGATAGCAAGACCGCTCGTCGTTTGGACAACGCCTACCGGAGAACTGGCGACGCTGTCGGCTGTCGTCACCGGGCGGACTTTGGCCGACCATTCCTCCCCATCCCACCACCGCTCCCGTTGCGAATTCTCCGGATCGGCGTACCAGCCGGCTGACGGACCACCGCCCTGAGTGCTCATACGGGGAATTAGACACCACCGAGTAGCGTTTTGTCCCGTTGTGCGTTCACTAGCTGTTCTTTCGTTGCACACCTCGCCCCTCGCCCAACCGGGCACCGGCGACAGTGGCGGGATGAACGTGTATGTGCGCGAGCTCTCCTCGGCGCTTGCGCGCGCCGGCGTCGAGTGCGACGTTTACACCCGCGCCGACCGTCCGGGTCTCGATCCCATCGTGCGCGTCGAGCCCGGTTTCCGCGTGCATCACGTGGTGGCCGGACCGACGACCACCGTCGAGCGGCATCTGCTTCCGTCGCTCATTCCGGAATTCACGCAGGGCGTTCTCGACCAACTGCGCGACACGCCTGCCGACGCGCTGCACGCCAACTACTGGTTGAGCGGCATCGCCGGGCACACGATCAAACACGAGCTCGAACTGCCTCTCGTGTCGACGTTCCACACGTTGGCCCGCGTGAAGGCTGATGCGGGCGACGACGAACCCGAAGAACGCGTCCGCGCCGAGCACGACGTGATGGCGTGCTCCGACGCCGTGCTCGCCAACTGCACGGTCGAGGCCGCGCAACTGCGTCACCTCTACGGCGTGGACCCCGAGCGCATCGAGATAGTCGCGCCGGCGGTCGACCACGCCTTCTTCGCCCCGGGCAACCGCGCCCAGGCCCGCCGGGCGATCAACCTCCCCCAGGATCCTCAGATCCTGCTCTTCGTCGGACGGATCCAGGCTCTCAAGGGCCTCGACGTCGCCATCGCGGCGTTTGCCCAGCTACCGGACCCCAACGCTGTGCTGGTCGTGGTCGGCGGACCCAGTGGGCCCGAGGGCGAAGCCGAACACAGCCGGGTCGAGAAGCTGGCCGCCGACCTCGGTGTGGCGCATCGCATCATCTGGCGGGAGCCCCAACCACACGAGCTGCTGTCCACGTACTACCGCGCGTCGAACGTCGTGCTGGTGCCTTCACGTTCGGAATCGTTCGGGCTGGTCGCGCTCGAAGCGTCGGCGTGCGGCACGCCGGTTGTCGCCGCCGCTGTCGGCGGGTTGCGCACACTTGTCGAACATGGCCTGACCGGGTTCCTCGTCGAGGGGCGCGACCCCGCGGCGTTCGCGGCGTTCGCCGGCGAGATCGTCACGAATCGCGCGCTCGCCGAAGAGATGGGTCGTAACGGCGCGCGTCAAGCGCTGCGCTATCAATGGTCGATCTCGGCAGCGCGGCTGCGCCGCCTGTACTCCGACCTCACGGCGCGCACTCTCACTACATGCATGTAGGACCATGACTGCAGACGGCGACGTCGGCGCCCCCGCGAATCAAGCCACGCTCGATCGCGTCGGCGAACTGATCGACGAATGGTCGATGGCGCAACTGCGCGACAACGAGTCGGTGCTCGGCATCGAAACCGAACTTGACAACGGTGTGCGACGGTGGCTGCTTCGTCTCGGTGGCGAAGAGAAGCAGTTCATCGCCGTGTGGTTTTCGTTGCGCCAGCGCAGCCTGTCCGTCGAGACGTATTTCATGCCCGCGCCTGAGGAGAACATCGAGGATTGCCTCACCTACCTGATGCGCCTCAACGCCCGGCTTGGCGGGTTGCGCTTCGCCATTGGCCAGGAAGACGCCCTATATCTCACGGGTGCAATTTCGGTCCACCACGTGGACGAAACCGAGCTCGACAGGCTTCTGGGCTGCGCATACGCCTACACGGAGGCCTACTTCCGTCCCGCGATGCGCATCGGCTACGCCACCCGCTTTACAAGCTGAAAATTCACGCCTTGCTGACGTAGGCGACGCACAAGTAAGTTCTGCGGTCTGCAACGGGCCCGGTTGGGTGCGTCCGTCGTTCGGGGAAGTGCGACGGGCGTTCTGGCCGGGCCCGTGCGTTCTTCCCCTATGACTGCCCGCCGCGCTGACTGCGTTTCTGGTCGCGATCCTCGTGATGGTCGGCTTCGCCGCGCCCAATGTGAGTGCGCAATCGTCCAAGACGAAGAAGCAGGTTGAGGCGGCGCGCGAACTCAAGGCGTTGCAAGCATCCGACACGCAACTGGCGGCTGCCGTCAAGACGCTGGAGCAACAGGTCAAGGTCACCGACGCGCAAACGCATTCGGCGCGTCAATCGGTCAAAGCGGCGAAGTCGGCGTTCTCTCTCGCGCAGTCGCGCCTCGCGCAAGCGGAAGCGGCGATGACGCGGTTGCGCGGCTCGCTGGTGCAACGCGCGCTCGAGGAATACAAGCGACCGAATCGGTTCGCGGCGACGGGCGGTGGCGCGTCGGGCGACATCGCGCAATTGTCGCGACGACAAGCACTGCTCGAACACGTCACGCGCGTCGACAACGACGTGCTCGATCAACTGCACGCGACGCGCGAGGACCTCATGCGCCAGCGCGCGGCTGCGGAGCGCGCGCGTGCGCTCGCCGCGGCGCGTCAGAAAGTTGTCGAGGCGCGACTGCGGCAACTGTTGAAGGACCGCGAAACCAAGGGACGCTTGAGCGAGGCGCTCGAGCAGCGCATCGCCGAGGTGCAGGCGGAGGTCATCGCTATCTCGGGTGATAGCCGCAGCGTCCAGGACATCCTGAAGCGCTCCGGATCGACCGCTTCCGTGGGCAAGACTTCGAAAAAGGGCCTCCAGTGGCCCGTCCGCGGCCGGCTGACGTCGGGCTTCGGCCGCCGATGGGGGCGCCTCCACGCCGGGCTCGACCTGGCGGCGCCCAAGGGCACACCAATCCACGCCGCCAAGGCCGGGACGGTGGTGTTTGCCGGTCGCATGAGTGGCTACGGCAACGTCGTGATCATGGACCACGGCGGCGGCCTATCGACGCTGTACGGCCACCAGAGCCGTCTCGGGTCGCGCCGCGGCCAGCGCGTGTCACAGGGCCAGACGATCGGCTACGTGGGCTCAACCGGCCGCTCGACGGGCAACCACCTGCACTTCGAGACCCGCGTCAACGGTCGCCCGCAAAACCCGCGCAACTACCTGCCCTAACTTGAGCCCCGTGCAGCTCGTCATTGTCGGCGGCGGAAAGATGGGCGAGGCGTTGCTCGCCGGACTCTTGCGCGCCAAGTGGTGTGCGCCGACCGAGATTGCCGTGTCCGAGCCGGTCGCCGAACGACGCGCCGAACTCGAGACGTTGTATCCCGACGTCCGCGTCGCGGATACTCCCGTCAAAGCCGACGGCGCGATCATCGCGGTGAAGCCTTCGCACGTGAGCGAAGCGGCCGCGGCGCTCGGTGCCGTAGGTGTGGGACGCGTGTTGTCCATCGCCGCCGGAGTACCAACAGCGACGATCGAAGCCGCGCTGCCCGCGGGCACACCGGTGGTGCGCTCCATGCCGAACACACCAGCATTGGTGGGCGCCGGCGCGGCGGCGATCGCTGCCGGCGCGTCGGCAACCGACGACGACCTCGCGTGGGCGGAATCGATCCTCGCGGCGGTGGGCATCGTCGTGCGCTTGTCCGAAGAGCAGCTCGACGCCGTCACCGGTCTGTCGGGTTCGGGTCCGGCCTACGTGTTCCTCGTCGCCGAGGCGATGATCGTCGCCGGTGAATCCGTCGGCCTGCCGCACGACGCCGCGGTCGATCTCGTCATTCAAACGATCATGGGCGCCGGCCGGATGCTGGCCGAGTCGGGGCAGACGCCGGAAGAATTGCGCGCTGCGGTGAGTTCGCCGAACGGCACCACCGTCGCCGGACTCGGTGTGCTCGACGATTCCGGTGTGCGCGACGCGTTCGTCGCCGCGATCACCCGCGCCACCGAGCGGTCCCGCGAACTCGGACGCGGCGAGTAATGGCCCGCACCTACGACACCGTCTCGTTCCTGTCCGACTTCGGTCACCAAGACGAGTTCGTCGGTGTCGTGAAGTCGGTGATCCGCGGCATCGCCCCGGCCGCCACCGTCATCGACCTCACGCACGAGATCGCGGCGCACGACGTTCGCGCCGGGTCGCTGTCGCTGGCCCGCGCCGTGCCCTACGTCGCGTCGGGCGTCGTGCTGGCCATCGTCGATCCGGGCGTGGGCACCGATCGCCGCGCCGTGGCGATCGAGGTCGCCGGCGGCGAAGGCGTGTTCGTGGGTCCGGACAACGGCGTCCTCGCCGCCGCGGTCGCACTCACCGGCGGCGCCGAGCGCAGCGTGTCGTTGACGAACACGAAGTTCCATCTCGAGGCGGCGGGCGGCACCTTTGCCGGGCGCGACATCTTCGGGCCGGTGGCGGGTCACCTGTGCGCGGGGGTCGACCTCGAGGAGTTGGGCGACCGCATCGATCCCGTCACGCTGGTGCCGGGCTTGCTGCCGATCTCGCGCGACGAGGACGGCGCCATCGTGGCCGAGGTGTTGTGGATCGATCGTTACGGCAACGTGCAGCTCAACGTCGACCTCGAGGAGATCGACGGCCTTGGGGAACCGGTCTCGATCGCCTACGCGGACAAGACCCGGGTGGTGCGGCGGGCCGCGGCATATGCGGCGATTACGCCGGGCGACGTCGGCATCGTGATCGACGCCTACGGGCTGGTGAGCCTGGCGGCGGATCGCTCCTCCGCCGCCGAGACCCTCCGCATACGCCCCGGCGACGCCGTCACGATTCGTTCTGTGGAGTAACGGACGGTCGAGCTACGCAGATAGCGTGGTCGAGCGATGCGCCCGACAACGACCCTGGTTCTTGTGTTGCTGCTGCTGGTCATCATCGGCGCCGCTGTCTTGCAGCTTGTGATCCTGAGCCGCTGACACCTGCCGCTCCACGGTGACCGGCGGTTCGGTCGTCGTGGTGGTCGTCGGGGCGGCGGTTGTGGGCGGTGCCGTCACCCGGGGTGTGGTGACCAGAGCTGTGGTGACTCGTGGTGTCGTCACGCGAGGTGCCGGCGGTGTGGTGACCGGAGGCGCCACCGAGCCTTCGATCGATGCGAACTCGTGGGCGGTGTACATCAGGCCGTTGGGGGTGCGGACGGTGCCGACGCCGATGTGGGTGAAGCTCGGGTCGACCAAGTTCTTGTAGTGGCCTGGGCTGGCGATGAAGGCCTGCATCAATTCGTTGAGATTCGGTCCCATGCCGACGTTCTCGCCGAGGCGGCGCCACAGCGACGTGATCCCGTCACGCAGATCGAGGCGGTGGAAGATGCTGTCCTGCGATGCCATGTTCACGGCCCAGTGCTGGGCGATCCCGTTGAGGTTGCCGTCGACGGCGAGCGGGTTCAGGCCGTGTGAAACGCGCAGTTCGTTGATCTTGGCGATGAAGGCGGACGATTCGCCCGGCGCGGACGCGATCTGCTCGAGAGGTGTCGCGGCTGCACAGCCAGCCGTCAGGGGAGAAGCGACGGCCCAAACTGTGGCGAGGGCGGCGACGATCAGCGTCGTCGAAAAGGTTGTGACGATGGTCCGGAACTTCACCCCCGACCCATCGGCGGTCCAACGCCGAGAGTTAAACAATCAGACAACAAAATCCCAACCGGATCTCAATGAGTTGAGACCTTCCTTAGGATGAGCGCTTCATGAATCTGGCATCGGTGATCGAAAGCCACAGTTCGGACGCACCGGCGCTCGTGAGCCGCGGTCAGGTCACCACCTACGGTGAGCTTCGCAGGCAAGTCGCGGAGTTGCGCGGGGGATTGACGCGCCTGGGTGTGCAGCCCGGCGATCGCGTCGCACTCGCGCTGCCGAACAACTGGTTTTTCGTCACGTCTTACCTGGCGGCGCTCGGTGTCGGCGCTGTCGTGGT
The DNA here is from genome assembly GCA_963722185.1 of uncultured Actinomycetes bacterium. GTDB lineage: Bacteria > Actinomycetota > Acidimicrobiia > Acidimicrobiales > JACCXE01 > JACCXE01. The sequence continues at coordinate 171,346 of CAVRKD010000003.1, forward strand.
GCCGCTCAACCCGACCAGTCCGACCGCGGAGATGCAGGCGGAGTTGGCGGCCGTTCGCCCGACGGTGCTCATCGCCGGCGCGGCGGCGGCGAACGGCGTTACCGGCCTCGTCAGGGACGCGCTGGGCATCACACACTACTTCGCCCCCGAAGGCTCAGGCCTCGACGACGCGGTGCCCTTCGAGTCGCTCTTCGGCGGCGAGCCAGTGCCGATCGTCGACCGCACACCCGACGACCTCGCGGTGCTGATCTTCACCGCGGGAACCGGTGGCTCGCCGAAGGCGGCCATGCTCACCCACTCGAACTTGCTGTCGAACATCGAACAGGCGCAGAGTCAAACCGGCCACGAGATTCTCGCCAGCGACGTAGCGCTCGGCGTGCTGCCGATGTTCCACATCTTCGGCCTCAACGTCGTGCTCGGCATCGCGCTGCACGCCGGGGCGTCGGTCGTACTGGTCGAACGCTTCGATCCGGTATCGGCCGTCGACACGATCCGCGATCGCGGCGTGACCGTGATCGCCGGCGCGCCGACGATGTACTCGTCGATGATGGCCCTGCCGCGCGCCACCGCGTCGGACTTGGCCACGGTGCGCTTCGCGTTGACGGGTGCCGCGCCGCTGCCGCCCGAAGTCGCCACCGGTTTTGCCGATCATTTTAATGTCCCGTTGCGCAACGGCTACGGGCTGACCGAAGCGTCGCCCGTCGTCACCGCGTCCGTTCTCGAAGGTGACCCGCGTCCGTATTCGATCGGCACTGTGCTTCCAGGCGTCGAAGTGCGTCTGGTCGACGAAGAAGGCGAGGACGCGCTCGAAGGAGACGCCGGCGAGATCTGGGTGCGCGGCCCCAACGTGTTCGCCGGTTACTGGGAGAACGACGACGCGACCGCCGCCGCCAAGACCGAAGACGGCTGGCTGCGCACCGGCGACGTCGCCGTGACCGACGACGACGGCTACCTCTACCTCATCGACCGCGCCAAGGACTTGATCATCGTGTCGGGCTTCAACGTGTATCCCGCCGAGGTCGAGGAAGCGATCGCGGCACACCCCGGTGTCGCCGAGGTAGCTGTGGTCGGTGTGGAGCATCCGCACTCGGGTGAGACGGTGAAGGCGTTCGTGGTCGCCGAACCCGGGGTGCACGTGGAAGAGGATCAACTGATCGAATTCGTCGGCAAACGCCTCGCTCGCTACAAGTGCCCGACCAAGATCACCTTCCTCGAAGAGCTGCCACACGGCCTCGGCGGCAAGCTGCTCCGTCGGGCGTTGCGCTAGTCAATAGGGGATCCCCCAGCCCGGTATAGGGCCAAACGCGGATGGTGGCATTGGGCGTCGCGGCGCACGCTGCTCGCATGTCAAACATCAGCATCAACCAAAAGCCCACATCCGCCTTCTACGCCCAAGCGGCGATCTCGTTCGGAGTTGCCGGCTTCGGTGTGCTTCTGGGGATCGCGTACCTGCCGGTCGAAACTTGGACCCGTGCGTTCCTCGCCTTCGGAGTCCTCTACACGGTGACTTCGGCGTTCAACCTCGCCAAGTGCGTGCGTGACCAACACGAGGCGAACACGGTCGTGCACCGAGTCGACGAAGCCCGGTTGGAGAAGTTCCTCAAGGAGCACGATCCGTTCAACACCAACGTGAAGTAACTCCGTTTCCCAACACCGAAACAACCCCGGCATCGGCGCCGGGGTTGTTTCGCGTTTGCTATTCGATTCCGTGCTCGAGGGCGTAGCGAATGAGTTCCTGCTTGCGGGTGAGATGCAACTTCCCGAGGATGTTCCGGACGTGGTTCTCGACGGTCTTCTCGGCGATGAACAACTCCGCACCCACCTGCTTGTACGTGTGACCACGGGCGACGAGCTGCAACACCTCGCGCTCCCGGTCAGACAGCGGCTGTGTTCCGCCCTTTCGTACGACCCGGCGGAACTCGCCCAGTACGAGGGACGCAAGCTGCGGTGAGAAAGCCGGCTCGCCGCGGGCCACACGCAGCAGCGCGGCGCGCAACTCGGCGGCCGGCGTGGACTTGACGAGATACCCCATTGCTCCGGCGGCGACCGCGTCGAAGAGGTCACGCTCCTGCTCGGAAACGGTGAGCATGACGATTGGCGCGATGTCGGCGCACGCGCGGACGACCTTGAGGCCGCCGCCGTCGGGCATGTGCAGATCGCACACCACCAGGTCCGGCTTGGTCGACTTGATGACTTCGATCGCCTGATCGCCGGTTCCGGCTTCGCCGACGACTTCGAAGTCGTCGACAAGATCGGAGCGCAGTCCGTCGCGCCAGATCGGGTGGTCGTCGGCCAGGACGAGCTTCAGGGCAGCCACATGCACACCTCGGTCCCGTCGCCCGGCCAGCTTCGTACCGTGGTCCTGCCGCCGATTGCTGCTAGCCGCGCGCCGATGGACTCTCGCAACCCCATGCCCTCGCGCGTGGCCGCGACATCGAAGCCGCGGCCGTCGTCACGCACCGAGCAAAACAGTTCGCCGTCTTGAGGCTCGACGTAAATCGTCACGTTCTTCGCCGCCGCGTGTTTGCCCACGTTGTTGAGAGCTTCGCCGACCGCACCCAGAAGCGCTATCACCGTTGCCTGGGCGGGCGCAGCGACATCGTCGGCGACGACCACGTTCACACGTGTCCCGAAGCGGTGCTCGCAGTCCGCCGCGAGCCGGCCCAGGTGGTTTGCAAGGTCGACGTCGGAGCTGGGAGAAGTCGTTGCGCCTGCGAGGAACTCGCGCAGGTCGCGTTCGGTGTCGCGAGCCAGTTGCGCGAGGGCGGGGTCGTCCACGCGCCGCTCGACGAAGGCGAGAGTCTGGAGCACTCCATCGTGAAGGGTTCGCGCCATCTCGGCGCGTGCGTTCGCGGTCGCAATCGCCTCCTCGTCGCGCATCAGTCGCCGCACGAGGTACCCCGCGACGGCGCCGGTAAGCGCGTAGAACACCGTGGTGTTGAGCAACGACAACGCCCGGCCGGCGTCGCTCAAGCTGGAACCATTGGCGACCACCGCACCGAGGCGCGACGCACCGAGGGCGACGCCGGCGATGCCTCCGGCGATCGGCCCGGCGGCGATGCCCGCACTGAGGATGCCCGTGAAGGGAAACGCCGAGCCCAGCGACTGGCGCGTGGTGAACAGCGTGTTGGGCTCTGCGACCACGCCGTCCAAGAAAAGCAGCCCAGCTCCAATGGCGAGTTCGACCAACACGACGCGTCGGTCGAGGAGCAGGCCCGGCCGTGCGTGCAGCAACGACGTCGCCCAGGCGCACATCGCCAACGCCGCGGCGGCCGCGGCGATGGCGACGGCGGGGCGTGCGAGGTTGTTTCGCGACACCGCGAGCATCGTCACGAGCCACACCCACGCCGCCCACCGAAACGTCGCCAGTCCCTGCAACACCACACGTTCCACGGTCGCCGAGCGTAGGACGACGTGCCGCTTCGTCGGGCCCTGCGCCAGCGGAGTATCCTGGTGCGTAGGCGGCCGAGTGGCCGCTCGATGGCGACCGGTTGATGACTTCTCCGATTGCGTGTCTTTTTTTTCCGCTAAGGAGAACAGCAACATGGCTACAGGAACTGTTAAGTGGTTCAACGCGACCAAGGGCTTCGGCTTCATCGCCCCTGAAGACGGCACGCCCGACGTGTTCGTCCACCAGTCCGACATTCAGGTCAACGGCTACCGCGAGTTGACCGAAGGTCAGAAGGTCGAGTTTTCGGTCGAGCCCGGGGACAAGGGTCCCAAGGCTGCCAACGTCCGTCCCGTCTAGGACGATTTAGCGCGGCTCTTGTCGCGCTCGACCATGAGTCGCGACGTTTCCTTCGACGGAGGCGCCGCGAGCATCGACGTCACCATGTCGATGAGATCGCTCACGAACAATCGGTCGTCGCGGTGCGGACCTGTCCGCGCCCGGCGACCGATTTCCGTGGCGGAGAAGCGCATGACCGCGAACCGGCGGTGCAGGCGCGCCGCGTCGTCGGGAAGAAACGGCTCGACCAGCACGCGCCAGCGCCGGATCGCATCGCGCGGCGCAGTGCCCTCGCTTTCGAGCGCGCCCGTCGCCGCCGGCGGCAGATTTATGAGCTCCGCATAGATCTGCAGGTAAGCAAGGCCGCCGTCGCGGTCTTCGAGCTTCGACGCCAGCGGACGCACCCACGCCGCCGCTAACGCGCGGATGTCGTCTTTGCCTTGCGCTTCGTACTCGTCGAGCATCGCGTGACGGCGGGCGTCGATCGCCGGGAAGTGCTTGGCGTTGATGGCGCGCAGGATGCCGGCGCGATCACCGAAGTGGTACTGCACGGCGACGGCGTTCTTGGCGCCAGCGGCGCGGTTTATTTCGCGCAGGCTCACCGCGCCAATGCCGTGCTCGGCGAACAGCACCTCAGCCGCATCGATGAGACGATCGCGGGTGGACTCGCCGGACTCGTCGATCGACACAACGTTCGACTGGCGAGCATGCAGCTGCATCTACATATAATGCAGTTGAATCAATTGGATCGCAACCGAAAGAACTAGGGGGACACCCTGATGGCGTGGGACTTCTCAACTGAGCCCGAATTCCAAGAGAAGTTGGATTGGGTCAAAGAGCTGTGCATCAACGAGATCGAGCCGCTCGACCTCGTGTTCCCGTATGCGATCCGTTCCAAGGACCCCAAGATCAAGGCGCTGGTGAAGCCGATCCAGGACCAAATCAAGGAGCAGGGCCTGTGGGCCATCTTCCTCGACGAGGAACTCGGCGGCCCCGGCTTCGGTCAGCTCAAGCTCGGCCTGCTCAACGAGGTCATCGGCGCCTACGGCAGCGCGCCGGCGATGTTCGGCGCGGCGGCGCCCGACACCGGCAACATGGAAATGCTCGCCGCCTACGGCACCGACGAGCAGAAGAAGCGCTGGCTCGAGCCGATGCTGGCTCAGGAGATGTGGTCCGCCTATTCGATGACCGAGCCCCAGGGCGGCTCGGACCCGAACCTGTTCCGCACCACCGCGGTCAAAGACGGCGGCGAGTGGGTTATCAACGGTGAGAAGTGGTTCACGTCGGCCGGCCGCGCCGCCGACATCCTGTTCGTCATGTGCACCAACGGCATGTTCGTGGTGCCCCGCGACACACCGGGTGTCGAGATTCAGCCGTACCCGTCAAGCCACAACCACATCATCTACAACGACGTGCGCATCCCGCTCGACCACTTGCTCGGTCCTGAAGACGGCGCCAAGGTGTTGGCGCAACGTCGACTCGGCGGCGGGCGCATTCACCACGCCATGCGCACGATCGCCCAGTGCAAGAAGGCCTTCGACATGATGTGCGAGCGCGCGCTGTCGCGCGAGTCACACGGCAAGATCATCGCCGAGCACCAGATGGTGCAGGAAGCGATCGCCGAGTCCTACGCCGAGATCGAGATGCTGCGGCTGCTGGTGTTGCACGGCGCGTGGACCATCGACAACTCGTCGTCACAGGCGGCGCGCACGCAGATCGCCACCATCAAGTTCACGATGGCGCGCGTACTGAAGGACGTCTCGTTCCGCGCGTTGCACATCATGGGTTCGCTCGGTACGACCGACCTCACGCCGCTCCAGGCGATGTACGCGTCCGCGCCGACGATGGGCCTGGCCGACGGCGCCGACGAGGTGCACAAGGTGACCGTCGCCCGCAATGTGCTCAAGGGCTACCGGCCGCACGAGGGCTACTGGCCGACGGAGTACCTGCCGGCCAAGCGGGCGAAGGCGCGCGAGCACTTCGCCGAGTTGTTCAAGTCCGATCCGTACTACGAGCAGTACGCGGACGGGATGGCGAAATATATGGCGGGCCGCCACTAAGCGCGCCTGCCGCTCCGGCGGGCGCCGCTCCCGCGACTCGCGCCTCCAAACCGCCCTGATCTGGCCCGAAACGGCTCAGATCGGGGCGGTTTCGCGTCAGGAGTCGCGTTCGGGATCGGCGAGACTTGCTTCTGCCGCGAAACGACGATGCTCAGGCGACGGCGCGCGGGCGGCTGGTGGCGGGGATCGCCGTGGCGGTCGTCGCTAACAGGAAGCCGGCGAACAGCAGGGTGATGCCTATGGCCAGCATCACCACAAAGCCTCGGGTTTCGCCTACGAGGGAGTTCAGCAGGCCGGAGGCGCCGTTGGCGGCTACTCCGAGGGCGATCAGCACGTTGGCTAGGGGTTGGCGGCGTTTGAGGGCGCTGTAGGCCGCCCCGCCCATTACGGCTAGGGCTCCTACGCCGGAACCTACGGCGGCGAAGATGCGGGGGCCGGCTCCGAACAGCTTTGAGCCCTGCGGGATGTCATGCAATGGAATCGCGTCCGTCAATGGACTCCCGATAACGATGCCTACGCCGATGGCGGTTAGGACGATGGTGATGCCCGCCACGAGGTCGCCGGTTTTGCGTCCGAAGTGGAGGTAGGCGGTGCCGATTGCCAGGATCGGGACGGTCGCCACGGCGCCGGCGGCGTAGAAGGCTCGGAAGACAAAGCCGTTCCAGCCGCCCGCGATTCCCACGGCCAGGGCCAACGACGCCACGGCGTAACAGGCGAAGGAGGCGCACCACGCCAATTCGTGGCGCCGGCGCCGCACGAGCCAGCGTTCCCAGGTCGACACGCAGAACGCCGCGGCCAGCGCGGCGGCCCCTGCAGCCAGCGCGGTGTCAAACATCGTCCGTGATCGTAGGATTGGTTCCGACGTGACATCGCATTACGACGTCCTGGGGATCAGCGCCGACGCCAAGCCGGACACGATCAAGCGTGCCTATTACAAACGCGCCCGCGCGTATCACCCCGACGCCCATGCCGGTTCGACGACGGAACTGATCGACGAGGCCGAGCGGGCCATGGCGGCGGTGAACACCGCTTGGACCGTGCTGCGCGATCCGGAGGCTCGGCGCGATTACGACCAGTCGCTCATCGATGCCGCCGAAACGGCTCACCCCAACCTGCGCGGCCGACGCCGCGGCAACGGTACGCGCACCACGCCGCCCACCGAGATTCTCGGCGCCGGCTTCACCTATTGGATGGGCGGACTTGGTAGCGACATCAACTCGCGCGGCGAACGGCGCATCAGCCTGGCGGTCGACGGCGCGACCTCCTTCTCTGCCCTGAAGACGCTCGCTCCTGATCGGTTGTGGTCCTTGCACGCCGAGCGGTCGACGATCGACGACGACGAGCTCGTGAATCTGCAAGGCATGACGGACCTGTTGCACCTCGACCTGTCCCGCACCCCGATCACCGACGCCGGGCTGCTGCATCTGCAGGGACTCGAGCGACTCGAGGTACTCCAGCTGTGGGACACCGCCATCACTGATGCCGGCCTCGCCTTGATTGCCCGGCTGCCCAATCTCGTGCAGCTCGGATTGGGCAACACGCGCGTCTCCGATGCCGGCCTGCCGCATCTGCGGGAGCTCGAGCGACTGCGCGTGCTCCAGCTCTGGGGGACCAACGTCACGGCGCGCGGGCTGATGCAACTCCGCGGTATGACCGGCATCGAGGTCGTCAGTGTGCCGATGCGCGTGCGGGGCTGGCACCGTCGCCGTCTCAGTCGCGCCCTCGGTGGCGCGTACGTTGCCTGAACTTCGCATCGAGTCCATCGTCGCTGGGGGCGACGGCCTCGCCCATGAAGAGTCCGGCCGAGTCGTGTTCGTTCGCGGAGCGCTCCCCGGCGAACGGGTCGAAGTGCAACTGACGGAGGAGAAACGCGACTTCGCGCGCGGCGCCGTGCTCCAAATACTCGAACGGTCGCCGGACCGCGTTGAGCCGCCGTGCCCGTTCGTAGCCGCGGGCTGCGGCGGGTGCGAGTGGCAACACGTCGCGCCGGCGGCCCAGGCGCGGTTCAAACGCGACATCGTGGTCGATGCGTTGCGGCGTATTGCCCGCATCGACGAGCCACCGGTAACCGAGTGCATCGCCCTTCCGCCCGCCGGCTACCGCACGACTGTGCGCATTGCCATCGACGCTGACGGCCGCGCCGCGTTCCGCAAGGCCTCGAGCCACGATCTGGTCACCGTCAACAGCTGTCTCGTCGCCCACCCAACCATCGCGGCGCGGTTGGGCTCGGAACGGTGGCGCGGTGAGCGGGAAGTGACGCTGCGCGTCGATGATTACCAAGTCGCTGATCGGGCGTTTCGTGTTTCGCCCGGAGCCTTCTTTCAGATTCGATCTGATGGCGCTGAGGAACTCGTCCGTCTCGTCGCCGACGCGCTCGGGCGTCACGAAGCGCGGAGCGTGGTCGACCTCTATGCCGGGGTCGGACTCTTTGCCGCCGCGATGCACGACCGGGGCTTCGAAGTGCACGCCGCGGTCGAGGGCAGCCGCATCTCGGCGGCGGATGCCCGGGTAAATCTCGCGGGCGTCTGCGAGGTCGTGGAAGCCGACGTGGCGAAGTGGACGGGCACGCCGGTCGACGCGGTGATCGCCGATCCCTCGCGGCGCGGCCTCATGGCCGACGGGGTCGCGACCGTCGAACGCTGCGAGCCGCGGGTCGTGGTGCTCGTGAGTTGCGACGCCGCCGCCCTCGGCCGCGACACCAAGCTTTTGGCGGCGAGCGGGTTCACGCTCGAGCGGGCCACGCCGGTGGATCTGTTCCCCATGACGCCCCACATCGAGGTAGTTAGTGCGTTTGTGAAAAGCCGGTAACGTTGGCCTATGAGTGAGGGCGGGCAGCGCACGATTCCAGAGGCGACCGTCGCCCGCCTGCCCATCTACCTGCGGACGCTGATGGAGGCGGCCGAGAACCACGAAACGACGATTTCGTCTGAGCGTCTGGCCGAACTCGGCGGCGTCAACGCCGCCAAGGTGCGCAAAGACCTGTCCTATCTGGGCAGCCTTGGCACCCGCGGCGTGGGTTACGACGTCGAGTTCCTCGTGTTCGAGATCAGCCGCGAGCTCGGGTTGACCCGTGACTGGGGCGTCATCATCGTCGGGATCGGCAACCTCGGCCATGCCCTCGCCAACTACAAGGGCTTCGGTGCCCGCGGCTTCGAGGTCATCGGTCTGATCGACAACGACCCGGTCAAAGTCGGGGAGGTCATCGCCGGTGTGACCGTGCGCCACCTCGACGACTTGCCCGCGTTGGTGGCCGACGTTGGCCCTGCCATCGGCGTCATCACCACGACGGCGGGCGTCGCCCAAGACGTCGCCGATCGGCTCGTCGCCGCCGGCGTGTCTTCGATCCTCAACTTCGCTCCCGGCGTGATTTCGGTGCCGCCCACGGTGGCCGTGCGCAAGGTCGACTTGTCGATCGAGCTGCAGATCCTGAGCTTCTACCAACAGCGGGCAGCCCATGCGTGAGCCGAAGGCGAACGCCATTGATACTTGCGACCGGTCATTTCGCCCCCGAAGGGGGCGCCTGAAATGACCATCAACGCGCTTGTCTTTCCGGTGAACCTGATCGTCGACGGCAAGAAGTGCCTCGTCGTCGGCGACGGTGAGGTGGCGCGGTACAAGGCGCAGGCGCTCGAGGCATGCGGGGCGCGCGTGACCCGCATGCCGGCCGCTGACTTCAAGCCGGGCGACAGCGCCGGTCACTGGTTCGTGGTCACCGCCACGGGCGATCCCGAGCGCAACGCCGAGGTCGCCGCCGACGCCGATCGGCACGGCGTGTGGGTGAACGCCGCCGACGACCCCAAGAACTGCACGGCCATCCTTCCGGCGGTGTTGCGCCGCGGCTCGGTGACCGCCACGGTCGGCACCGCGGGCCGCAGCCCGGCGATGGCCACGTTCCTCCGGAATCAAATCGACGCGGCCCTCGGCCCTGACATCGGCGTGGTCGTCGAAGTGGTGGCCGCCGTGCGAGATCAGCTGAAGACCGAAGGAATCGCCACCGAAGGGCTCCCGTGGCAGGAGGCGTTCGATCCGGAATTTCTGGAGTTGGTGGCGGTTGGCAACTACGACAAGGCAAGTGAGAGGCTTCGCGAGTGTCTGTTGTCGTCGTCGTCGGTCTAAATCACGCGTCGGCACCGTTCGATCTGCTCGAACGCGTCCACGTGGGCACGGAGCTGCAGCAGAAGTTGCTGGCCGAGTTGCCGAGCGGTACGGCCATCGACGAGGCCGTCGTGCTCGCCACCTGCCAGCGCACCGAGATCTACATCGCCGCGGAGTGGTACCACCCGGCAGTGGAGCAGGTGCAGTGGGCGCTGGCCGAGATCGCCGGGGTTCCCGTCGACGACATCACCGCGCACGGCTTCGCCTACCACGGAGACCAGGCGTTGCGGCACCTCTTCCGCGTCGCCGCCGGCCTCGACTCGCCGGTCGTCGGCGAGACCGAGGTGTTCGGCCAATTGCGCGCCGCCGCGCAGCGCGTCGCGGGCCGCCGGAGCCACCGGCCCCGAGCTCGGCGCCGCGCTGCGCAAGGCGACCTCGGTTGCCCGGCGGGCGCGCACAGCGCTCGCCGCCGGCTCGATCGAACCTCGCCCCTCGATCGCCTCAAGCGCGGTCGCTCTGGCGACCGAACTCCTCGCCGACCCGGCGACCGCGCGTATCGGCGTGCTCGGGCGCGGCGACGTCGCCTCCAGCGTGCTCGACGCGCTCATCAGCGCGGATCCGTCACGCGAACTGCTCCAATTCAACCGCAGCTCGCCAAAGGGCGGACGCGTACGCGCCCGTGTCACCAGCTTCGAGCTGAGCGAACTCGCCGAGCATCTCGCCGATCTGGACGCCGTGTTTTGCTGCACCAGCGCCGAGTCGATCGTGGTGACCGAACCGATGCTCTTGGCTGCGCTGGCCGAACGCGACGCCCGTCGCCTGCTGGTGGTCGACCTGGCGGTGCCGCGCGACGTTGCGCCCACGGCGCGCGACATCGAAGACGTCACGCTGCTTGACGTGCGCGACGTGAGCCGCTTCGCTGGCGAACGCTTCGCACCACCCGCCGGTGCCATCGCCGCCGCCGAAGACGTGATTACCGACGGCGTCGACCAGTACCTCGCGGCGACCACCGGTCGCACTGTCGCCCCGCTGGTGACGGCGCTGCGCAACAAGGTCGAAGACGCACGCGTCGCCGAGTTGCAGCGCGCCAAGTCGCTCGTCGGTTCGCTGACTGACGAGCAGCGCGAGGCGCTCGACGCGTTGACGCGGGCCCTGGTGGCCAAGGTGTTGCACGACCCGACGGTGCGCCTGAAAGACGCTGCGGGCTCAGAAGCGGGCGAGCGTCTCGCATCGAGCGTGCGGCACCTGTTCGATCTCGACGACCGATGAGGATTGCGACGCGGGGGAGTCCCCTGGCGTTGCACCAGGCCGAATCCGTCGCCCGTCGTCTCGGCGACGCCGAACTCGTCATCATCAAGACCGAGGGCGACCAGAAAGCCGACGTGCCTCTCGAAACCCTGGGCGGCCGCGGGGTGTTCACCACTGAGGTGCAAGCGGCGGTGCTCGACGGGCGCGCCGACATCGCTGTGCACTCGGCCAAGGACCTGCCGTCGTCGCCCGAACTGCAAGTCGACGGAATCGTGCTCGCGTGTGTGCCCGAGCGCGCCGACCCGCGCGACTGCTTGATCGGCTCGACGCTGCACGACCTGCCGCACGGCGCCACCGTCGGCACCGGGAGCGCGCGGCGCGAGGCGCTGCTGCGGCACCTGCGTCCCGACCTCAAGTTCGTCGGGCTGCGCGGCAACATCGCCACTCGCATCGCGCGCGTCGGCGAACTGGATGCGATCGTCGGTGCCGTGGCGGCGTTGACTCGGCTCGATCTCGCCGATCGGATTACCGAAGCGTTCGATCCCGAAATGTTCGTTCCCCAGATCGGCCAGGGTGCGTTGGCCGTCGAGTGCCGCGCTGATGACGGCGACACCCGAGCGCGTCTGACCGCCATAGACGACGCCGACGCCCACGCCTGCGTGCGCGCCGAGCGGGCGTTTCTCGCCGAGCTCGGCGGTGGCTGCGAAGCGCCGGTCGGCGCCTACGCGTCGATCGTGGATGGCGAGATCCGTCTCGTCGGCTTCTACGCTCACCACGCCGAGCAGCTGTGGTGGCACGGACGCGGTACCGAACCCGAAGCGGTCGGACGTTCCGTCGCCCAGGCGATCAAGCAATGACGGTCTATCTGGTCGGCGCCGGCCCGGGGGATCCCGGCCTCATGACCGTGCGAGGCAAGGAACTGCTCGAACGCGCCGACGTTGTCGTCTACGACCGCTTGTCGGCCGCCGCCTTCCTCGACTTGGCGCCCGAAGGTGCGGAGCGCATCAACGTCGGCAAGACGCCCGGCCACCCGGCCATCACGCAGGAAGAAATCAACGTTCTCCTGGTCGACCGCGGGCGACAGCGCGACACCGTGGTCCGGCTCAAGGGTGGTGACCCGTTCGTGTTCGGGCGTGGCGGCGAGGAGTGCGCGGCGCTCGCCGCCGCGGGCGTGAAGTTCGAAGTCGTACCTGGCGTCACCAGCGCCAGCGCGGCGCCGGCTTACGCGGGTGTGCCACTAACCCACCGTGGTCTGTCGGCCAGCGTCACCATCGTCACCGGGCACGAGGACGACGACACGCCGGGCAACGCCGACTGGGACGCCGTGGCCCGTATGGGGAAGAGCGGCGGCACGGTGGTCGTGCTGATGGGCGCCGCGGAACGCGACGTCGTGGCGCGACGCCTGCTTGACGGCGGCATGGACGAGGACACCGCTGTGACCGCGGTGACGTGGGGCACGCGACGCGAACAGACCGTTGTCCGCACGACCCTCGGCGGACTCGCCGATGCCGACGTGCACGCGCCGGTCACGATCGTGATCGGAGGCGTCGCCGCGTTGGCCGACGACCTCGCGTGGTTCCAGCGCCCGCTCGAAGACGTCACGGTGTTGGTGGCCGCGCCTACCGGCGACGGTGACAGTTACGCCGACCGCATCGCTGCCGCGGCCCGCCATGCGGGTGCGAACACCACACGGGTGATCACAGGGACACGTACGCAGCCAGCCGACGGAGGAGCGCATCTTCGCGACGCGGTCGGCCGCGCCCGGGACGCGGCATGGGTGACGTTCGCATCGGCCTCGTCTGTCGATTCGTTTAGCGCCGAGACTGCCGATGGATTCGCGTTCGGCGACGCCCTCGTGGGTGTCGTCGGCGAGGCGACCGCTGCGGCCTTCGAGCGCCAGTTCGGCCGGCCCGCCGACCTCGTGGCCGATCCGCCGCGGGGTTCTGCGCTCGCGACCGCAATTGGCGATGCACCCGAGGAAGGCCCCCGGGAGGTATTCGTTGTCGGAGCCGAAGACGGGCGCCCGGAACTCGCCGATGGACTCGCCGCCGCGGGGTGGAAGGCCTCTCGCATCGCCGCTTACCGCGTCGGCCCGCCACCACTCGCGGAGATACCGCCGCGTGACATCGTCGCCACCGCTGACCTGATCGTGTGCACTTCGTCGTCCGCCGCGACCTTCCTCGTCACCCACGCTGGCCTCATGACCTCGCGCGCACCGATCGTCGCCATAGGTCCGACTACAGCCCACACGCTGCGCCACGACGGAGTCGGCGAACGCGTGACCACCGCCGCATCGCCCGCCGTCGAGGACGTCGTGGCCGCCCTCGTAGAATTGGCACCGTGAGTTTTCCAACACAGCGGCCGCGCCGGTTGCGTCGCACCGCCGCGCTCCGGCGGCTGGTGTCGGAGACCGCGCTGCGCGTCGACGATCTGGTAGCGCCGCTGTTCGTGCGCGAAGACATCGACGACCCGCAGCCGATCGCGTCGCTGCCGGGCGTCGTGCAGCACAGCCGCGCCAGCGTCCGCAAGGAAGTGCGTCGCCTGGTCGACCTCGGCGTGCCTGCCGTCATCCTGTTCGGTGTGCCGGCGCGTAAGGACCCCACCGGCTCGGAGGCGTGGAACCCGGACGGCGTGGTCCAGGCGACGCTGCGCGACCTGCGCGACGACGTCGGCGACGACCTCGTGCTCATGGCCGACCTGTGTCTCGACGAGTACACCGACCACGGCCACTGCGGTGTGCTCACCCCGACCGGCGCGGTCGACAACGACGCCACGCTCGAGCTGTACGCCCGCATCGCCCTCGAGCAGGCCGAGGCAGGCGCGGCGGTGGTCGCTCCGAGCGGAATGATGGACGGCCAGGTCGGGGCGATCCGCGAAGCGCTCGACGGGGGCGGGCATACCGACACGGTCATCCTCGCCTACTCGGCCAAGTTCGCCACCGCCTTGTACGGACCGTTCCGCGACGCGGTCGACGTGCGCATCGTCGGCGGTGGTGACCGGCGGGCGTACCAGCAGAACCCGACCAACATCCGCGAGTCGTTGCGCGAAGTGCAACTCGACATCGACGAAGGCGCCGACATCGTCATGGTGAAACCGGCGCTCGCTCATCTCGACGTGATCGCCGCCGTGCGGGCGTCGGTCGACGTCCCGGTCGCGGCGTATCACGTGTCGGGCGAGTACTCGATGCTCAAGGCGGCGGCCGAGCGCGGCTGGATCGACGGCGACGCGGTAGCGCTCGAACACCTCGGCGCCATCAAGCGCGCCGGCGCCGACGTCATCCTCACGTACCTCGCCGCCGAAGTCGCCGAACAACTCGGATGAGCGTGTCGCGACACCAACGAGGAGCTGTTCGAGCGCGCCCAGAAGGTCATCCCCGGTGGCGTGAACTCGCCGGTGCGCGCCTTCCGCTCGGTCGGCGGTACTCCGTACATCGTCGCCCGCGGCGACGGGGCGTACGTCACTGACGTAGCCGGGCGGCACTACGTCGACTGGGTGCAGTCCTACGGCGCCACGATTCTCGGCCACGCACACAAACAGGTCGTCGACGCCGTCGCCGCGGCCGCCACCGCAGGCACGAGTTTCGGCGCGCCGACACCAGGTGAGGTCCGTCTCGCCGAGCTAGTCGTGGCGCGTGTGCCCGGCGTCGAGCAACTGCGCCTCGTCTCCTCCGGTACCGAAGCAACGATGAGCGCGCTGCGCCTGGCGCGCGCCGCCACCGGTCGCAACAAAGTCATCGTGTTCGACGGCTGCTACCACGGTCACTCCGACGGGCTGCTCGCCGGCGGCGGCAGCGGTATGGCGACCCTGGGTGTGCCCGCGTCGGCCGGCGTCACCCCGGCAGCCGTGGCCGAGACCGAAGTCGTGCCCTACAACGTCGTTCCCGCGATCGGCGCCGACGTGGCTGCCGTCATCGTCGAACCGGTCGCCGCCAACATGGGGCTGGTGCCGCCAGCGCCTGGCTTTCTCGAAGGGCTGCGCACCGCCTGTGACCAGGCCGGTGCGTTGCTCGTGTTCGACGAGGTCATCACCGGTTTTCGTTTCAGCCGCTCCGGTGCGTCGGGTCGCCTGGGCATTAGGCCCGACCTGTGGTGTTTCGGAAAGGTGCTCGGGGGCGGCCTGCCGCTCGCGGGGTTCGCCGGCAAGACCGAACTGATGGCCAACCTGGCGCCGCTCGGCCCCGTCTACCAAGCGGGCACGCTGAGCGGGAATCCGATCGCCACCGCGGCCGGGGCCACCGTGCTCGAGTTGATGACCGACGCGGCGTACGAGCAACTCGAGAAGACCGCGACTGATCTCGCCAAGACACTCGCCGACGCGTTGGGCGACGGCTACCACGTGCCGCGATGCGGCCCTCTGGTCGGCATCTTCTGTCGCACCGAGTCGGTCCACAACTACGACGACGCCAAGGCGGCGGCGGGCACGGGTCGTTACCCGGGGTTGTTCCACGGCATGCTCGACCGCGGCGTGGCCTTGGCACCGGGTGCCTACGAGATTCTGTTCCCCGGTCTCGCGCACGGTCCCGAGGAGATCGAGAAGACGGCCGAAGCCGCCGCCGCCGCCACTCGCTGAGCCCGGCCTAGCATCTGCCCGGGAGTCGGTCGCGCGACCGACGTGGGAATGGGGCGGAGATGTCGTCGGAGCCGACCGAACCCGTCGACCCCGCCGATAGCGCCTTCAAGGCTGCACTTGGGTGGCGTTGGTGGTGGATCGCGCTCACGATTGCGGCGCTTGCCCTTCCGCTGATCCTCGTATGCGGCCCCGCGTACGGCACGGTCCAGCGCGCCACCACCCGCGGCTCGATCGCCCTGCTGGTGGACGACAAGGGGCGCTACCTCGCTGCCGGTCTCGTCGACGTCGTCTTCGCGGCGGCGTACGGATTGGCGGGACTCGCGATCGTGCGGCGCGTCGGCCTTCACTGGGCGGTCGCAATGCTGTGGGTCCTCGGTGCGGCCCTCGACGAGGTCGAGAACGTTCTCGTGTTGTTGAACGTGCGGGCGTTCTCCAACCTCAAAGCCCCGGATCCGAATCCAGAGGCCGACAACTGGCGGGTAGAGCTCATGCACGACGTTGGTACCTGGAAGGGACGGGTCCTGCTGGCCGGCATCGGCGTGCTCGTGCTCACGGCGATCGTTGTCGTCATCGCACGACGCAAGGAGATCATGAACATGTCCGACAAGCACAAGCGCGCTGTAGCGCTCGTCATCTGGTTCGCGACCCTCATGGCGTTTCTCGCTGGGTTTGCCGGCACCGTTCGGGCAGAGGCTCCCATCCTGGCGATCGTCGGGACGGGTCTGGCATGCGTGGCGGTATTCGCCCGCCTCTCCGCAGCCGACCGCCGCGTCACGTCAGACGTGGACGACGTGCGGGCCGTCTTGGCGTTCATCATCCTCGCGCTGGGGTGCCTCAGCGTGACTGCGGCGTCGGTCGTCGCCGATGTTTCGGATCTGTTGGGGTTTGCTGGCCTCGGAGGGTTTGTCTACGGCGTCGTACGGAGCATCGAACACGCCCGTCACTGTTTCTCCGAACGCCCGTCGGTCAGCCGATCGCGGGAAGGTATCGCTGCCGCGGCGGTGGCGGCCTTCGCCGTGGCGTGTCTCGTGGACGTGGAGCTGGTGCGACTAATCGGCGGCGCCGTCACCGTGGGATTGGGTGCGATCGCGGTGGAGATGTGCTCGGCGAGGTTCCCGAAGGACCTCAGCGATCATCGGTACCTCGCTGGCGGCTTCGGTCTCGTCCTCGTTGCGGTCGTAAGCACCGGTCTCTATGCAAAGACCAACGATCCTGCGGTGACGTTCGTCGTCGTGGCGACCGTCGGAGTTGTGACGGGTCTGCTGACGAGTTCACGGGATGTCCCTGTCTTGCTCGGAGTGCTTCTCATCGCCGTGCTCTGGTCCGGGGTCCCGCGCGAGGCCACGCTTCCGCTCGGTCAGTTGCCGAAGGACAGGGAGCCTTACTTTGCGGTACTAGGTGATTCGTACATTTCCGGTGAGGGAACCGACGAGTACTTCGCGGGAACCAACACGATGTCGAACGACAAACAGTCGCGGGCGAAGCGGGTCCAGGAGGCAGAGGAGGCGAACGAATGCCGCCGGTCGCCGCACGCGTGGCCGATGCTTCTTAACGCGCCGCAGACTTACGACGCCGGCGACATCATCGGCGTTCCGACACGCGTCTACAACCGCGCCTGCTCCGGCGGTGTGACGCCAGACATCCGAGAGAACGGCTCCGACCGCCGAGATGAGCCTGAGCAGCTCCCTGCCTTACGGGCCACGATCAAGCTCCACGGGGCGCCCAAATTCGTGCTGGTCAGCGTCGGCGGCAACGACGCGGGGTTCGCGGATATCGGATCGGCGTGTGCCCTGCCGGGCGACTGCACGGATTACCTCGAGAGGATCACGGACGAGCGCTTGCCGCAGGTCGGCGACGAGGTCGCGCGAACGCTCGCCGAGGTCCGCGTCGAGGTCACCGAGTCTGTGCCCGTGATCGCGGTGCCTTATCCCACGCCACTCCACGTCGGCGACGGCTGTCGCGGCGTTCTCCTTAGTCGTCGCGACGTCGCCGCGATCAACGCGTTCGCCAAAGCCCTCGACGCGAAGGTGCTGGAGGCGGCCACGCGCGTGGGCGCCCGCTACATGACCACGATGGCGGACGCGCTCGCTGATAGCGCGGCGCAGCTGTGCGAGCCGAACGGCCCATCCGGACTTAACTTCGCGGACTTCAACCCGAAGGGCGGAAGTCTCTGGGCCGCGGCGAACCCGAAGAACTGGATGCATAACTTCGTGCATCCGAACGAGGGCGGCCACCAGGTGCTCCGGGCCGCCGCGCTCCGATGGTTCGCCGGCGAGCGATGCGTCCTTGACGGGTCCTGTCCGGCTTCCACGATCACCAAGGAGACAACGGCACTCGCGCTCGAGAACAAGCCGCTCCCGGCAGAACTGCCCCACGACACCGGAGAGCCTCTCGCGGCCGTGGTCCCGATCGCAGTATTGGTGCTCGGCGTGCTGACGCTCGGGTGGTGGTTGCTGATTACGGCGTGGCTGGCCTTCACCCGGGAGCGATCCGAGGGCCGGCCGTCGGTGCTCGAGCGCGGGGTCACCGCGCTGCAGAACGGCGCGTAGTCGCGCCGTTGACCGAACGCTTTCTCAGTCGCGCGGCCGAGACCGCGACCGCCAGCGTCGTCGTGCGCCGTGACGGTGAGCCGGTGATCGAGTGGCACGATCAGGGCGGTGACCGCAAGGTCGAGTTGATGTCGGTGACCAAGATGGTGGTCGCCATCGGGACCGGCGCGGTGCTCGCGTCGAGATGCTCGACCAGTCTCTGGTCGAGTGGTTCCCCGAGATGGCCGGTTCGCCGAAAGAGTCGGTCACGGCGCGTCAGGTCTTCACGCACACGAGTGGGCTCTCGACGATCCCAACTCGAGAGATCTACGCCGCGCCCGACTGCGTCGCGCTCGCGCTCGACGCCGACTGGTCGCAGTGCCCGGGGAGCAGTTCATGTACAGCAATTTGGGGATCAATCTGATCGGCGGTTTGGTGCGGCGGATCGCTGGCGCCCCGCTACATGAGATCCTTGGCCCTCGACAGCGTCGCCGTTCTGAGTAGGTCTTCTCCGGCGTAGGCGGCGAAGACCTACTCAGAATGCTTATGAGAGCTTGGCGCCCCAGCCGATGAGTTCGTCGACGGTGAGGTTCTCCTCGGCGAGCAGGGCGCGCAGTTCTTCTTCGGACGCGGTCTCGGCGGCTTTGACGATGCCGGCGCGGTACTTGTCGCTTACCGGGCGCGCCGTAACGAGGTGCGGCTCAGGTAGGTAGGCGCGACCGCCCTCGCTGAATCCGAACCGCTCGTAGAACGTGTGCAGCGGCTTTGGCGCCCACCAGTTGGCTTCGCCGGCGAGGCGCATGAATGCCGGCACGAGGATGCCGCGGATCAGCGTGGCGTCCATCACCACCGCCATGGCGAGGCCGAGGCCGAACAGCTTGATGAAGGTGATCTCGCTGGTGACCGTCGCCAGGAAGACGACGGCGAGCAGCGCCGCGGCGGCCGTGACCAGCCGACCGGTCTTCTCGAGGCCGAGTGCAACCGAGTGCTGATTGTCCTTGCTGCGATCGTGCTCTTCCTTGATGCGGCTGAGGAGGAACACCTCGTAGTCCATGGACAGTCCGAAGGCGATGCAGAACATCAGGATCGGAGTGGCGGCGTCGAGCACGCCGGTCGTGGTGAAGTCACCCACGAGCCACTTGAGGTGACCCTCCTGGAAGATGAACACCATGGCGCCGAAGGTCGCGCTCAAGCTGAGCAGGTTGAGGATGACCGCCTTGAGCGGCACGAGCAACCCGCCGAACATCATGAACAGCGCGATGAAGCTGACGATGGCGATCAAGCCGGCTGCGAACGGCAGCAGGCGGAACATCGAGTCCTTCGAGTCGACCAACTCGGCGGACGCGCCGCCGACCTTGACGTCGAATGGCGCGTCGAGGGCGCGCACGTCTTTGACCAACTTCTCCCCGCGGGGCGACACCGGTTCGACGGCGGGCACCACCGATAGCCACGTGCCGGTTTCGCCCGCGAACCGTGTCGACAACGGGTTGGGCCCGAGGACGCGCAGGCCGCCGATATAGGACCCGGTCGTGGCGTCGACGCGTGCGACGCCGTCGATGCCCGACAGGGCCGTCGCGTAGTTCGCGATCTCGCTCTCGTTCTCGGTGGCCGGTCCGCTCCCGGCGGCCACCACCTGCACGGCGAATGCCTCCTGCGAGTTGAAGTTGGCGCGGATGGCGTCGCTGGCGACGCGCGTCGACGCCGAAGGTGGCAACACGCGGTCGTCGGGCTGGCCGAGCTTCACGTTCAGGAAGGGCGCGCCCAGGAACAAGAGCAGCAGGGTCACGCTGATGGCGAAGGGCCACGGGCGCTTCATGACGGTGACCGCCGTGCGATGCCAGAAACCCTCGTCGTCAGCCTTCTTGCGCTCCGGCCGCCGCAGCAGCTTGCGCCAGCTCAGCGAGTCGACGCGACGACCGAGCCCAGCCAGGATCGCCGGGAGTACGACCACCGAGCCGACGCTGGCGACGGCCACCACGGCAATGCCGGCGTAGGCGAAGGAGCGGAGGAAGTAGAGCGGGAAGATCAGCAACGCGCTGAGTGAAACGGCGACTGTCAGAGAGGAGAAGATGACGGTGCGTCCCGCCGTCTTCATCGTGCGCGTGAGGGCGCCGAGAACGTCGTCGTCGTCGCCGAGCTCCTCGCGGAAGCGCGACAGCATGAACAGCGAGTAGTCGATGGCGAGGCCGAGGCCCATCACCGTCGTCATGTTGAGCGCGTATACGGACACGTCGGTAAGCGAGGAGATGATGCGCAGCGACAGGAACGTGCCGAGGATCGACATGATGCCGATTACCAGCGGCAGGCTGGCGGCGGCCAAGCCGCCGAACACGATGATCAGCAACACGATGGTGATGGCGAAGGCGATGCTCTCGGCGCGCGCCAAATCTTCGGTGATGGTTTTGCCGACTTCGTGGAAGAGTGGGCCGAGTCCGGTGATGTCGACTTTGAGGTCGCCTTGATCACCGCCGAACTTCTCTGTGATGCCGTCGATCTCTTCGTCGACCTGGTCGTCGGTGCCCTTGATGCGCGCCAGTAGCAACGCCTGCTTGCCGTCGTTGGACTTGAGCGGCGGTGCGTTGCCCAACGTCCAGTAGGAACCGGCGAAGGAGATGTAGTCCTCGCCCGCCAGCTTGGCGGTGAAGGCTGCGCCAGCCGCCTGGTTGGCAGCGTCGTCGACGGCTCCGTTCTTGGCGGTCACGACCATGACGAGGTTCGGATCCTCTTGCCCGAAGTCGGCGGCCAAGAGTTGAGCCGCCTTGGTCGACTCCGACCCGGGGTCCTCAAAGCCACCGGTCGACAGCCGGTCGGCCACCCCGCCGCCCAGCGCGCCGGCGACCACCACGAAGATCAAGGCACCGAGCCACACGAACCGACGATGGCGGAACACGAACTTGGACAAGCGAGCGAGCACCGAACCACCTCCGCGGGGGACAACCTCAGTTAAGAGGCGGGCTCTTCCCGAATCCAAGCTGCGCCCGCGTGACATCCGTCACAAGGTCAGGTTTGGCTTTACTTAACCAAGTGGTTAAGTGTAGGGTGACGGCGTGCAAGCGACGCTCGACCGGACGTTTGCGGCCCTGGCGGATCCGGGGCGCCGTCAAGTGCTCGACCTGCTCAGCGCATCCCCGGTCTCGGTCACCGATCTCGCCACCGCGCTCGACGTCTCGGTGCCCGCCGCGCTCAAACAAGTGCGCTCGCTCGAGGCGGCGGCGCTCGTGACCACCCGCAAGGTCGGTCGGACGCGGTGGTGCGAACTCACGGCCGACGCCGGCGCCGACGCCGAGTCGTGGTTGTTGCAACGGCGGGCACTGTGGAACCGCCGCCTCGACCGGTTCGAACAACACCTCGCCCAGGAGAAGAAAAAATGACAGTCACCGAAACGGGCTTCGACATCCGTCTCGAGCGCGTCGTCGATGCCACACCCGAAGAAGCCTTCGACGCGTGGACGGACCCGTCCGGTCGTGTCAGTTGGTACGCCCCGCAGGACGGCTGGGTCATCGAGGCCGAAACCGATCTGCGCGTCGGCGGAAAGTGGTTCGTCCGCTTCGGCGCAACTCGCGACGAGATGTTCACAGAGTCCGGTGAGTTCACGGAAGTAGACCCACCGAACCGCGTCGCCTACACGAACGTCTTCACCTTCCCTGATGGACGCAGCTTCACTACGTTGAACGTCGTCACCTTCACCGAGGTCGAGGGCAAGACCCGTTTGGTAGTGGAGGACCGGGGCTTCCCGAACGAGGAACAACGCTCGATGCACGAGAACGGCTGGCCTGCGTTCCTCGACGCTTACGAGCGCCATCTCGCCAAGAGGTAGGCCTCAGCGACCATATCGTCGACCATATGGTCATGGCGCGGACGCAGGTGCTGGTCCAACTCGATGCGAACTGGTCGAGCGACTTGACGCGTTAGCCGAGAACCAGGGCGTCAGCCGGTCGGAGTTGCTCCGGCGGGGTGCGTGGGCCCGTTCTGGAAGCGGCCGAAAGGGCGATCAACCGCGACAACCTCCTCGCGCTGCCGATCGCGGTGCTGGATCGCGACGCCGTCGGTCGACTGGATTCTGCCGATCGGGTCGCGCTCGACCAAGCCTTGCGCTTCGCACTCGACATTCGGCAGTGAGCTTCGGCTACGAAGGGCAGCGTGAAGTTCGGAATCTTCTACGAGCACCAGCTGCCGCGGCCGTGGACGGAAGAGGGCGAGTACGAGCTGTTGCAGAACAGCCTCGACCAGATCGAGCTCGCCGACCGCCTCGGCTACGACTACGCGTGGGAGGTCGAGCACCACTTCCTCGAGGAGTACTCGCACAGCTCGGCGCCTGAGGTCTTCCTCGGTGCTGCCAGTCAGCGAACCAAAAACATCCGCCTCGGCCACGGGATCATCCAACTCACGACCAACCACCCGGCGCGGGTCGCCGAGCGCGTTGCCACCCTCGATCTCGTCTCCAAGGGCCGCGTCGAATTCGGTATGGGCGAGTCGGCGACGACCACGGAACTACATCCGTTCGAGGTGCGTTTCCGCGACAAGCGCGCCGTGTGGGAAGACGCCGTGCGCGCCACGTTGCCGATGTTCTGGAACGACGCGTGGGAGTATCACGGCGAGCACTTCGACTTTCCGCGTCGCAATGTGATCCCGAAGCCGCGCCAGAAGCCGCATCCGCCGCTGTGGGTGGCGTGCTCGCAACTCGAGACCATTCGCATGGCCGGGCGGCGGGGGATGGGCGCCCTCGGTTTCCAGTTCGTATCCGCCGAGGCCGCCAAGGCGTGGGTGCACGCCTACTACAACGCCTTCACGCATGACCTCGACCTGCTGTGCGATCACCAGACCAACCCGAACATCGCCGTGGTGTCGCAGTTCATGTGCGCGCCGACAGACGAGGAGGCGCAAGCGCGGGCCGAAGGTTCTTCGTTCTTCCAGTTCGCGCTCGGCTTCTACGCCACCCACGCCCCTGGCAATCCGGGCGAGATCATGCTGTGGGAGGAGTACCTGGCTTTCCGCGAAACCCCGAAGGGGCAACAGCAGCGCGTCGGCGGCCTGATCGGTTCACCGGCAACGATCCGAGAGCGCCTGTCGAAGTTCGAGGAGTCAAACGTCGACCAGGTCATCCTGTTGAATCAGGCGGGCAAGAACACGCACGAAGACATCTGCTCGTCGCTCGAGCTATTCGCCGACGAAGTGATGCCGGAGTTCCACGAGCATGAGTCGCGGCATCAGGTTTGGAAGCAGGAAGTGCTGAGCGGCGAACGGATGCTGGAAGAAATCGACACGTCGGCGTACGCCACGCCGCGACGCGGCAACTAGCGGATCTCGAAGCCTTTGTACCCGGCGGCAACGACCGCGTTGCAGCGTTCGTTGAACGCCGGCACGCCACCCACGTAGACCAGAGAGTTGCGCAACGTGCCGTCGAAGTCGGCGCGGCGGGCGCCGGTGAACCATGACGGCACCTTCATGAACAGCATTCGTTCCCCGCTGGCGACGACTTCGTCGTTCCACTCCTCTTGGGCTTGGGGCGTCGGCTCGACGGCCGTGGCGCCGCGTGACCGCACGTAGTCGATCAGCGCGGCGATCCAGTTCGAGTTCGTCTCGATGCAGCGGGTGAAGTTGCAGAACGGGCCGGCCTGTTGCGGCCCGACGATCATGAAGAAGTTCGGGAAGCCGGCGGTCGCGAGGCCGAGGTAAGTCCGTGGGCCGTCGGCCCAGGATGAGCGCAGCGTTCGTCCGTCGCGGCCGCGCATGTCGACGTGGTCGTACGCGCCGGTGATGGCGTCGAAGCCGACGGCATAGACGATCACGTCGAAGGCGCGCTCGCCGCCGCTTGTCTCGATACCGTCACGCGTGATCCGCGCGATCGGCGTCTCCCGCAGGTCGACGAGGTCGACGTTCGGTCGGTTGAAGGCCTCGTAGTAGTTGGTCTCCAGCGGCACGCGCCGCGTGCCGAATCCGTGGTCGGTCGGGATCAGCTTCTCGGCAAGCGCTTGGTCGTGCACGCGTTCGCGGATCTTGTTGGCGGCGAAGTCGCTGATGAGCTTGTTGGCCTCCTCGTTGACGAGCAGGTCGCGGAAGTTGCCGAGCCAGATGCCGAAACCCGGTTCGCCCCACAGCTTCTCGAATGTTTCGTACCGCTCTTCGTCGCTTACTTCGAGCGCCTTGCGACGATCGGCCTCGTACATGAACCCGCCGAAGGTTTCGAGGCAGCGGGCGAAGATGTGGTCGTAGCTGGACTTGATCTCGTCCTGTTCTTCGGGCGTGATCGGCCGGTTGTTCAGTGGCGCACACCAGTTGGGTGTGCGCTGGAACACCGTGATCCGCGACGCCACCTTGGCGACTTCGGGGATGAGCTGGACGGCGGTGGCGCCTGTGCCGATGACGGCGACCCGCTTGCCTGTGACGTCGAGGTCATCGGGCCAGTCCGACGTGTGGAACGACGGCCCGGCGAAGTCTTCGACGCCGGGCCACGGGGGCGGGTTCGGAATCGACAACACCCCCATGGCCGACACGAGAAACGGCGCTGACGCGGTGGTCCCGTCGTCGAGCGTGATGGTCCAGCGGTCGTCGGCCCACTCGGCGCGCGTCACCCGTCGCCCGAAGGTGATGTCGCGTCGCAGATCGAATCGGTCGGCGACGTGCTGGAGGTAGCGGCGGGTTTCCGGCTGGGCGGCGAAGTGCTCCGACCAGTCCCAGTCCTGGAGCAGTTCCTTCGAGAAGGAGTAGGCGTAGGTGTAGCTCTCGGAGTCGAAGCGGGCGCCGGGGTAGCGGTTCCAATGCCACGTCCCGCCGACGTCGTCGCCGGCCTCGTACACGTGGGCGTGAATGCCGAGCTCGCGTAGCCGGTGGAGTTGGTACAGGCCGGCGACGCCGGCGCCGATGACAATGACGTCGAAGTGGTCGGGCACGCCGCCAGGGTACGTTTCGGTGTGGACTTCACGCCGAACGAAACGCACGAGGCGATCCGTGAAGGCGTGCGGCGCGTCTGCTCGAAGTTCGATGACGTGTACTGGCGCAAGTGCGACAGCGAGCACGAGTTCCCGTGGGCGTTCTACGACGCCATGGCCGAAGGCGGCTGGGTCGGCATCGCCATTCCCGAGGAGTTCGGCGGCGGCGGGCAAGGGATCACCGAGGCGTCGATCCTGCTGGAGGAAGTCGCGGCGTCGGGCGCGGCCATGAACGGGTGCAGCGCGCTGCACCTCTCGATCTTCGGCATGAACCCGGTCGTCAAGCACGGCGACGAGGCGATGAAGGCGAAGTACCTGCCGCAGGTCGTGGACGGGTCGCTGCACGTCGCCTTCGGCGTGACCGAGCCCGACGCCGGCACTGACACCGCGTCGATCACGACGACGGCCACCAAGGTCGACGGCGGCTACCGCATTCGTGGCCGCAAGGTGTGGACGACCAAGGCGCTGTTCTGCCAGAAGGTGTTGCTGCTGGCGCGCACCACGCCGCGCGAAGACGTGAAGCGGCGCACCGACGGCATGTCGCTGTTCCTCGCCGACCTCCAGACGCCCGAGGTTGACATTCGCCCCATCGACAAGATCGGCCGCAACGCCGTGGTGTCATGCGAGGTCCGCTACGACGACCTGTTTGTCAGCGACGACGACCGGATCGGCGAGGAAGGGCTCGGGTTCTCGTACCTGCTCGACGGGCTGAACCCCGAACGGATCCTGGTCGCGTCCGAAGCATTGGGCATCGGTCGCGTGGCCATCCGCCGGGCGGTGCAGTACGCGAATGAGCGCGTGGTGTTCGGTCGTCCGATCGGCAAGAACCAGGGCATCGCGTTCCCGCTCGCGCAAAGCCACGCGTCGTTGCGCGCCGCCGAGCTCGTCATTCGCGAGGCGAGCTGGCGGTACGACAACGGTTGGCCGTGCGCCGAACAAGCCAACAGCGCCAAGCTGCTGGCGGCCGAAGCCGGCTTCGACGCCGCGGACCGGGCGCTGCAGGTGCACGGCGGCATGGGCTACGCCGAGGAGTACGACGTCGGCCGTTACTGGCGCGAGGCGCGGCTGATGAAGATCGCCCCGATCTCGCAAGAGATGGTGCTGAACTACCTCGCCGAGCACGTCCTCGGTCTGCCGCGCTCGTACTAGGCCGGCTCCGCGGTCCGTACCGTAAGGTACGGCCATGGCTGACGAAGAAGAAGTCCTGGTCCGCGAGCAGCGCGGGAACGTCCTGGTCCTACGGCTGAACCGTCCCGACGCGCGCAACGCGCTCAACGGCGCGCTAATGGGCGCGCTGGGCGAAGGGCTCCACGAAGCGGAGAGCAACCCCGACATCCGGGCGGTTGTGCTGACGGGCACGGGCGACCGGTCGTTCTGCGCCGGCATGGACTTGCGGGCGTTCTCCTCGGGAGAGTCGACGGCGCCGCAGGCGAGCCCCGAGGGTATGAGCGCGTTCGGCCGGTTCTTCGGCGGCGGCGACATCGACGTGCCGATCGTCGGCGCCGCGCAGGCCACAGCAGTGGCGGGCGGCTTCGAGTTGTTGTTGAACTGCGACGTCGTCGTCGCCGCTGACAGCGCCAACTTCGGCATCCCCGAGGTCAAGCGCGGCCTGTTCGCCGCCGGCGGCGGCGTCTATCTCAGCCAGCGCATCCCGCTGGCCGTCGCCCTCGAGCTCGGGCTGACCGGCGATCCGATCGACGCCACCCGCGCCCAGTCGCTCGGCCTCATCAACCAGGTCGTGCCAGCCGACAAGGTGCTCGACACCGCGGTCGAACTCGCCGAACGCATCGCCAAGAACGGACCGCTCGGCCTTGCGGCGACCAAGAAGATCTTGCGCGCCGCCGCGGGAGACAACGCGGCGGCGAAGGCCATCTTCGCCGAGTGGCAGCCCAAGGTCTTCGGCTCGGCCGACGCGCGCGAGGGTTCGCTGGCGTTCGTAGAGAAGCGCGATCCCGTCTGGAAGGGCGAGTAGCGCGTGGCGCGACTGACCAAAGGCAACCGGTCGATCGCCGGGCGCACCGCGATCGTCACCGGTGCGGCCAGCGGCATGGGTCGCGCCACGGCACATTTGTTCGCCGACGAGGGTGCCAAGGTCGCGGTCATCGATTTGGGTGAGGACCGCGTCAAAGCGGTGGTCGACGAGATCGGCGCCGCGGGCGGCGCGGCGCAGGGTTGGGTGCTCGACGTGTCCGACGGCGATGCCGTCGAACGCGTCGTCGGTGAGGTGCGCGACGCCTACGGCCCAATCGACATCCTGGTCAACAACGCGGGCATCGCGGTGCCGGCGCCGTTTGCCCAAGGCACCGCCGGCTACCTCGACGCGTGGAACAAGACGTTCGACGTGGACCTCACAGCGCACGTGTTGCTGATTCAGGCGTGTCTCGCCGATCTGCAACGCAACGGCGAGGGGCGGGTCGTGAACATCGCGTCGACCGAGGGGCTGGGTGCCACTGCCTACAACTCACCGTACGTCGCGGCCAAGCACGGCGTCATCGGATTGACGAGAGGCCTCGCCGTCGAACTTGGTTCGACCGGCGTGACGTTCAACTGCATCTGCCCGGGGCCGATCCGCACCGGCATGACCGCCGGGATCCCCGACGACGCCAAGGCCAAGTTCGCCCGCCGCCGCGTGCCGCTGCGCCGCTACGGCGAGCCCGAGGAAGTCGCGCAGATGACGCTTTCGCTGGTACTGCCGGCGGCGTCGTTCACCAATGGCGTGGTCATTCCCGTCGATGGCGGCATGCTGGCGCAGAACACGTAGTCGGTGGCAGTGCGGCACGTTCCTCTCGAAGGCAATCTCAACCTGCGCGACCTGGGCGGCTACCCGAGCGCGCGCGGCGGAACCGTGCGTCACGGATGCTTGTTCCGTTCCGACGAGTTGCACGCGCTCACCGACGCCGACCTCGAAACGGTGGCCGGTCTCGGCGTGCGGGTCGTGTTCGACCTGCGCAACGACGAGGAACGTCGCCTCAAGCCGAACCGGCTCTGGGATGGCGTCGAGTTGCACGAGCGCGAGACGGCATCGCACGAAGCGACCAATGCCGGGCGCACTCTCGCCGACGACATCGTCAGCGGGTGGACGGGTGTGGCCGACGACGATCAGTTCGCCGGTGTCTACATCGACCTCCTGACGCGACTGGCCCCCGAGATGCGCCGCATTGTGGATCTAGCGCTGGACTCTGGTGAGCGCCCGCTGCTGTTTCACTGCGCGGCGGGCAAAGACCGGACTGGCATCGCCGCGGCGATCCTGCTCGGCCTCCTCGGCGTCGACGACCAAACGATCCTCGACGACTACGAACTCACGACCGAGTACTCGACGCCGAAGCGGTTGGCGGAAGTTGCCCACCTCATCGAGAAGCACGGCGCCGACGGAGATCAGATCCGCGCCTTCATCTCGGCGCGCCGCCCCGTCCTCGCCAAGACGCTCGACCACCTCCACGCCACATGGGGCGACTTCGACGGGTACGCGTTGGAGGTGTTGGGCGTCGATGCCCACGTGCCGGACCGGCTCCGCGCCGCGCTATTCGCCTAGGTCGAGTTGCCGATGACGCGACGCCACGTGCCGCTCGAGGGCAACCTCAACCTGCGCGACCTCGGCGGCTACGTCGGTGCGGACGGGCGCACCGTCCGCCACGGCTGCCTGTTCCGCTCCGACGAGTTGCATCTCCTTACGGATAAGGACTTGAAGGTCATTGCTGACCTCGGCATCAAGATCGTGTTCGACCTTCGCGGCGACGACGAACGAGCGACGCGTCCTAGTCGGCTCCCCACGGGCGTCGAACTGCACGAGCGAACGTCACCTGAACACAGCGATGCCCCGACGGCAACCTTCGAAGAGCAGGTTGTCCAAGGTCTGCTTCCCGAGCCCGACGACGAATGGTTCGGCAGCGTCGTCTACCTGGACCTCCTCACGCGTCTCGCACCCGAACTGCGCCGGATCGTCGAACTCGCGCTCGACGCGCCAGCGCGGCCTGTGCTCTTCCATTGCTTCGCCGGCAAGGACCGCACGGGCATTACCGCCGCGGTCCTCCTTGGCCTGCTCGGGGTGCCCGACGACGTCATCCTCGACGACTACGAACTAACGACCCAGTTCTACACGCCCGCTCGCATGGCTGCGCTCGCCGATCTCCTTGACGAGCACGGCGTCGACCACGACCGCGTCCGCCCGTTCTTCGAAGCCCGCCGCCGCGTCCTCACGATCGCCCTCGACCACCTTCACGAAACGTGGGGCGCCTTCGATGCCTACGCGAAGACAGTGCTCGGCGTCGGAGAAGACGTTCCGGATCGCCTCCGCGCCGCGCTCCTCGAGGTCTGATGCCACCAGAACGGTGCGATCAGCGCCGATCGGGCGCGATCGCGCAGGTCTGGTGCCGAGTAACGCTTCGTCGCGCCTACTAGGCGTTGCGCTCGCGGATCCAGAGGCGCATGGCACGAGTGGTCTCGTAGCCCATGCGGGCGTAGACAGGTCCGCCCATCTCGCTCGCTTGCAGCGTGGCCGGTTGGTCTCCGAAGGCCCTGGTGGCGGCCCACGACACCGCTTCGCCGAAGCCGCGGCCGCGGGCCTCGGGGAGGGTGGCCACCATATAGACGCCGGTCACGCCCGAGTGGTTGTGCGCGACGGCACACGCTACGGGCGCGCCGTCGTCGTAGGCGATGTAGGCGCGGACGATGCTGCCGAGCGCGGACGGCGGCAGGATGGTTGTGTCGTCCCACGGCACGAAGTCGAAACCGCGGCGTGTCAGATCATCGAACTGGGACAGCGTGTCGTCGTCGGCCACGAGGCGTATGTCGTGGACGACGGGCGGTGGGCTCGGGGTCGGCAAGTAGACCATCTCGGGCAGGATCACCGTCCACGACTCGGTCCAACCGTTATCGGTCAACGCGACGCTGTCCCACGGATCGAGCAATCCGATGACGCCCGCGGATCGCCGGTCGAAGGTCTCGCGCATGAAGCCGGCGACGAGCGCGGAGTCAGCGTCGGGCGCCAGCACTACCGCGCGGTTGGTGATGGGGTTCGTGCCGAGCCCGTCCATCACGGCGACGGACTCCGAGTGATCGACGAAGCCGCCACGCGCTAACGCGACGCGGGACCACCACGCCACCATGTTCTCGACCGCCGCCGCACCTAGGTCCATGCGGCCTTAGGCGGCAGGAGCGAGGCGGGCGATGCGTTCGAGCGCTTTGTACGCCGCTTCGGCAGGGCCGATCTCGTCGGGGCGCAGCAGGTTGGCCATGATGCGCAGCACCCACTCCATCAGCGGTTGACTGCGGATGCCGGTGCCGACGAGTAGCCGCATCAACTCCGGGCGACCGATGATGTGCACGAAGGCGCGCGCCACCTTGTAATAGAGGCCGTAGGTGTCCTGCAGCATCCGGTCGTAGTTCTGCAACGCCAACCCACTACCGGTGGACAGCGCCTCATCGAGCACCTGCGCCGCCATGCGCCCGGTCTCGTACGCGTAGGCGATGCCCTCGCCGTTGAACGGGTTGATGGCGCCGCCGGCGTCGCCGGTGATCAGCCACGTGGGCCCCGCCTGCGGACCGACCGAGAACGCCATCGGCAACCGACCGCCGGTGGGCGGGCCCGTCGAGGTCTCGGGCGACGCGCCCCAGTCCGAGGTGCGCTGCAAGTGACCGACGAACTCGTTCATCAAGTGCGTCGTGTTGATGGCCTTCCACTGATGGAACGTCGAGAGCAGTCCAATGCCGACGTTGATGCGGCCGTCGCCCACCGGGAAGATCCAGCCGTAGCCGGGCAACACGTTGCCGTGCGCGTCGCGGATGTCGAGGTGCGACTCGATGAAGGGGTCGTCGTGACGGTCGGACGTGAAGTAGCCGCGGATGGCCATGCCCTGCGGGTACGACTTGTTGCGCGACGCGCCGAGCGCCCGCCCGAAGCGCGACAACGAACCGTCGGCCACCACGACGTAGCGCGCTCGCAACTCCGAAACCTCACCCGTCTCCTTGCGCTTGATCACCGCGCCGGTTACGAGCCCGCTTTCGATTATCGGCGCGGTCGCCTCGGTCTGATCCCACACCGTCGCGCCTGCCTTCTCGGCCTGCTGCGCGACCAGGTGATCGAGGTCGTGGCGCGTCACCACGTAGCCGTACGGCGGGTATTCGGGGTGCGCAGGCCAACGCATCTCGAGCGTGTGGCCGAAGGCAAGCGACCGCAGGCCCTCGAAGCGGTGATGCTTTTTCAGCGCGTCGGCCAGGCCCATGTCGTTGAGTTGCTTGACCGACCGCGGCGTTAACCCGTCGCCGCAGGTCTTCTCGCGCGGGTAGTGCTTGCGTTCGACCATGACCACGTCATGACCAGCTTCTGCCAACCAGTACGCGGCGGCGGCTCCCGACGGCCCCCCACCGACGACGAGAACGTCGACGGTGTCAGGCATTACAACCCGTCGCGTTCGTACTCGACGACGGCTTGGATCTCTTCGGGCGACAACTGGTTGCCGAACGCGGGCATGCCGCCCGAGGTCGCGACGCGCTGGCCGCCGGGGCGGTTCGGATCGCCGTAACCCTGGCCTTTCGCGCCCGCTGATCCGTTCGTGACCCAGGCGACGTGGTCGTCGATATTCGGGAAGGTGAGGCTGGCCTCGCCGCCCGAGAGCTTCGGGCCGACGCCGCCGCCACCGGCGGTGCCATGGCAGGAAGCGCAGCTGTTGCCGTAGATGGTGCCGCCGTCGATCGCGTGCTCGTCGTGCGACGGCCGCTCGCCGAAGGCGCCGATATAGAGCAAGCCCCACACGGGCACCAGGGCCAACACGCCCATCGCCCAGGTCGGGATGCGTCGCTTCCGGATGGCCGCGACCCGCTCGAAGGCGGCTTTGTCGACCGGCTCGATGAACGCCGGCTCCGTCGGTGTGACCTTGGCGGGTGCCGCTGCCGGGGATGCCGCCGCCGGAGCGCTTTCGCCGCCGCTGACTGCCGGGGTTGTGGACGCGGCGGCGTCGTCGCCGCCCTCGCCCGTTAACGCGGCGCGACGGGCCGCCGACCGCTGCAAAAGGTGCTCAGGTACCTCAGCCACGCAGGGCAATGTAGGCGGGGGCGCCGCCTGTCACCAACATGCTCTTTCCGCAGGCAGCGTGATAAACACACCTCGCTTACGAGTCGGTCGAAGTTGGTTCAGGCGAGGAAAAGATCGGTACACTTGTGAACAGATTCACGAACTGCGTTCAGGCAAAGGAGGTCACCAAGAATTGGTTGCGTTTTTCGCCTCGGTGATCGTCACGGTCGCACTCATCGTCGGTGCGATGCTCTACCTCCGCCGCCGCCCGAAGGGCACCCCGCTGACGTGGGGCGAAGCGTTCGTCGGTGCCACCTATATCTTCGCCATCTTCTACCTGAGCTATGCGATGGTGCCGCACCAATTCATCACCATGTGCGACAAGGACTTCGGCTGGCGCTCCGACGTATTCGGAATCCCCACGGGTCCGTTCTGGAACCTGCCCGGCATCCGCCGGCACAACCTTTGGCCGAACGGCATCACGTTCTTCGGTCGTGGCCGCCTGATGGTGAACGAGCAGACGGTGCGTGACATCCTCGTGACCAACATCTACGGCGCAGCGTTCACCGCGCACTTCATGCTGTGGGCCCGGGTCCAGCGGCGCGGCGACAAGGGCGCCGAAGTGGTTCCCGTTTCGCCCTACGGCCGTCCCCTGGTGCGGAAGGCTTAACGCATGGCTAAGACCGACGCGAACCCGCCGCTGCCCGTCTTCTCGGGTGACTACACCTTGCGCGAGGTGTCTCCGGACGAGTTGTCGCTTGCGGTCAAGCCGAAGCAGTTCCTGCACATCGACCAGTCCGAATGCATCATGTGCGAGGGCTGCGTCGACATCTGCCCGTGGAAGTGCATCCACATGCTCAGCCCCGAGACTGTGGCCGAAGCGCTCAACACCGATCAGCCGGGCGAAGACCCGAGCGACCACGTGGTGTTCGTCGTCGATGAAGACGTGTGCACGCGCTGCGCTCTGTGCGTCGACCGCTGCCCCACCGGCGTGATCATCCTGGGCAAAACCGGCGTGGCGCCGCGTGACGGCGATCGCCACCAGCGCGACTCGAACCATGGCTATGGCTATGGGATGCGGTTCTAGGTAGGAGAGGACATTGGCGACACGCATCAGGCCCGGCGAGCGAGTGACCGAGGCCATGGACAAGATGAAGGGCGGCGCGCTGTGGACGTCGATCTTCCGTCCCGGCTCGATCTTCCGCAAGGGCTACACCGACAGCCCCCGTAACCGCTCCTACGTGATCATGAACTCGGTGCTGTACCACCTGCACCCGGTCAAGGTGAAGCGCCACGCGGTGAAGGTCAGCTACACGCTGTGCCTCGGCGGCCTGTCGTTCTTCCTCTTCATCATGCTGACGGTGACCGGCATCTTCCTGATGTTCTTCTACCGCCCGACCTCGGCCGCGGCGTGGAGCGACATCCAGACGCTGCAGACGTCCATCGCCTTCGGCCTCTTAGTCAGAAACATGCACCGGTGGGCGGCCCACCTCATGGTCATCTCTGTGTTCCTGCACATGAGCCGCGTCTTCTACCACGGTGCGTACAAGGCTCCGCGGGAGTTCAACTGGGTCATCGGCGTGGTGTTGCTACTGCTCACGCTGCTGCTGTCGTTCACCGGCTACCTGTTGCCGTGGGACCAATTGGCGCTTTGGGCGATCACCGTTGGCAGCAACATGGGCGGCTACTCGCCCGTGCTCGGCGACCAAGTCAAGTTCGCCTTGCTGGGCTCGCAAGAGATCAGCACCGCCACGCTCTTGCGCTTCTACGTGCTGCACGTCCTCGCATTACCTTTCATCATCGTGATCTTCATGGCCATCCACTTCTGGCGCGTCCGCAAGGACGGCGGCATCAGTGGACCGCTATAGGAAGGAGACGCTGACGTATGGCTGACATTCCTGATCATCTACTGAAGCGGGCGCAGGAGCGCCGCGCCGCGCTCGAAGCGCAAGGCGGTGCTGCGCCCTCGGGCGACGACGCCCCAGCGGACGCGCCAGCTGCTGCAGAAACCCCGGTTGACGACGGCAACAAGATCCCGGCGCACTTGCTCCAGCGTTCGGCTGCCGCCCGCGCCAAGACCGGTGATGCAGAACCCGCGGCCGCTAGTGGTGGCGGCGTCGCAACGGCCGTGGCCGCGGCACCCGCAGCGCTCCCGCTCGCCGGTCCGAGCGGGCACACGCAGCGTCTCCTGACCGTCGTCAAGGCCGGATCGATTCAAGACGTCAAGGCCACGCCCACCGACAAGGTCCACACCTGGCCGCATCTGATCGTCGGCGAGTTCGTCGCCGCGCTCGCCTGTACGGCGTTCCTGCTGGTGTTCTCCGCGCTGGTGAACGCGCCGCTGCTCGGCGCCGCCAACGTCAACCGCACGCCGAACCCGTCGAAGGCGCCGTGGTACTTCCTCGGCCTGCAGGAGCTACTGACCATGCTGCATCCGATGGTCGCCGGCGTGATGATCCCGACGGTGATCATGGTCGGACTCGGTAGCGCCGGTTATATCGACAAGAACCCGGCGAACAAGCCCGAAGACCGCAAGCTGGCGATCGCGCTCATGACGTTGTTCCTCATGATGTGCGCGTCGCTGACGGTCATCGGGTCGTTCTTCCGCGGTGAGGGATTCAACTTCATCCTTCCGTGGCGCCAGGGCATCCATGACATCTTCGACCTCTAGGAATCGATGAGCTCTAACACCATCATCGTTCTCGCCGTTGTCGGCCTGGCCGTGCTGGCCATCCTGTTCTTGGGAACAGCTGGCGCCCGCCGCGATCGTGCGTCGGCGATGAACCTGCGCCGGGAGGCGCGCAAGAAGGACAAGCAGAATCCGGCGCTCTCGGGCGACGGCGGGCTGGTGGGTCGCGCGTACGAGCGCAACGCCATGCTCGAGCGACGCGGCACCGAGGTGGTCGCCGTCAGCGCGGAGCCGGCGCCCGTAGTCGAGTTCGTTCCCCCGGATCCCGAGGCGCTCGCCGTTACGCGCCGGCAGTTCCTGAACCGCGGCGCGGTGACGCTGATGGGCCTCGGTCTCGCAGGCTTCGCCGCCTCCGCCCTTGCGTTCTTCTGGCCGCCGCCGCTCAAGGGCGGCTTCGGTGCGAAGGTCAACGTCGGCAGCCTGCGCGACATCCTCGCCAAGGCGGCATCCGAGAAGCAGCCGGTGTACTTCGCCGAGGCTCGCACCTACGTTGCGCCGTACCCGGCGGCCGCGCTGTCCAAGGCGAAGCAGGAATACGTCGGCGGCGTCCTCGAGGGCATGGAACAGGGCGTGGTCGCGCTGTACCAGAAGTGCGTGCATCTCGGATGCCGCGTGCCCTGGTGCGCGTCGGCGCAATGGTTCGAGTGCCCGTGCCACGGATCCCGGTACAGCCGGGTGGGTGAGAAGAAGGGCGGACCCGCGCCCCGCGGTCTCGACCGCTTCAACGTGTCGGTCGAGAACGGAAATCTGTTCGTCGACACCGGCAAGGTCATCCAAGGGCCGGCCCTCGGTATCGACACCACTGGTCAGGAAGCGGAAGGGCCGCACTGCGCATGATCCTCGCTTCAACGCAACAGAACCTGGCGATCGCCTTCGTGGTCGCGCTCATCCTCGGGTGGGCGCTGTTTCTCCTGCTCTCCGTCAAGAAGAGCGGCGAGGCGGTTGGCGATGAAGCGGCGACCGCTCCGAACCGCCGGCCGTACTTCGACGACGACGCCCTCGAGGGCCCGCGCTTGGAGCAGGCGCAGAAGTGGGCGCTGGCGATGCTGGCCGTTGTCGTCATCGGGCTACCGCTCTACTGGCTCGACGAGCCGAGTCGACAGGCGGGCGCGGCGGTGGGTTTCGACAAGCGAGCGGCACAGCGCGGCTTCGTGTTGTTCCAGCCGTCATCGTCCTCGGTGCCCGAGGGCAACATCGGGCACTTCGGTTGCGGTGGTTGTCACGGCACGGAGGGCGAGGGCGGCGTCACCGCATTCGCGCTCACCGGGGCCGACGGCACCAGCCGTTCGGTGCAGTGGGCGGCGCCGGCACTCGACACCGTGTTGCTGCGCTTCACCGAGGAAGAGGTCAACACGATCATCACCTACGGGCGGGCGAACACGCCGATGCCCGCGTGGGGCACCGCCGGGGGCGGCCCGATGAACGAGCAGCAGGTCACCGACATCATCGAGTACCTCAAGTCGCTCCAGAAGACCGCCAAGGAGGTGCGAGAGGCGAACGCCGCCTTGGGCACCGACGGCGCGACGCTGTTCGGCGAGTTCTGCTCGCGCTGCCACACGAAGGGTTGGGCGTACAACGAGCCCGAGCCACCCGGTACCGGAGCCTTCGGTCCCAGCTTGGTAGGCGGGCTCACGTTGCGGCAGTTCCCAGACCTGCTGAAGCATGTCGAGTTCGTCACGCTCGGCTCTGACTACAAGAAGGCCTACGGCGTCCGGGGCGAGGGCAGCGGCCGCATGCCGGGCTTCGGGCAGATGTTGTCCGAGGCCCAGATCCGCGCCATCGTCGAGTACGAGAGAAGTCTGTAATGCACGACCTGTTGTTGGGCGCGCTCAGCTGGGATCCGCAGGTTCGCGGCTTCCTCATCTTCGTCGGCCGCGGTGATCATCCTTCCCGGCAGCATCTATCTGCTGCTTTCGACCAACCTCGGTGCCCGCATTGGGTTCCTGGTCGCAGTCGCCGGGCTCAGCGGTTGGATGATGTTGCTGGCGATTACCTGGGCGCTCTACGGCCAAGGCATCAAGGGCCGAGACCCGAGCTGGAAGGTGCAGGAGGTCGTCCACTCGGCGACGCAGACCGACCTGTCGAACGCGGCGGACGACGCTCTACGCGAGTTTCCCCGCGACTGGAAGAAGATGCCCGAAACCGGGTCG
This sequence comes from uncultured Actinomycetes bacterium, assembly GCA_963722185.1. Lineage (GTDB taxonomy): Bacteria > Actinomycetota > Acidimicrobiia > Acidimicrobiales > JACCXE01 > JACCXE01. The sequence continues at coordinate 208,350 of CAVRKD010000003.1, forward strand.
AGCGTGCTCGCCGACGCGCAGGCGGCAGTCGACGCCTTCGTTACCAAGTCGGGCCGCAAGCCGAAGATGGGCCACGAGGGTCCCATCATCAAGGAGCCGACGGCCGAACAGCTTCGGTTCCCCGCCGAGTTCTCGGAGAGCTCCGACTACGTGCTCGTCGGTGGGTACGAAAAGGGCGGCGACAACTGCCTCGGGCCGAAGGATTCGTGCACGACCGTCATGCCCAAGAAAATCCTGTTCTGGAAGATCAACCACAAGTTCTTCTTCCGTCACTCGCCGCATTACGTCGCGGTGGCCGTCGCCCCCGTGCTTCCGCAGGTGACGCCCCCGGGTGGGAAGCCGCCTAAGCCCGTGCCCGATCCCTCCAAGCCCGTCACGACGGTGCTGGTGCTGCGCGACCTCGGCTCGGTCCGGTTCCCGCAGGTGATGACGGTCATCTCCTCGGGCATCATCTTTGCGGTCGTCTGCCACGCGCTGCACCGCCGGGACAAGCAGATCATGGCGCTGCGAGCGGCGGGTACACCCACCCCGGCGACCGCGTAACCCCAGAAGAGAGAGGAGCGGACTGATGGCTGACTACCTGCCGCTGTTCATGATGTTCGTTCTTGCGACCTTGTTCGCCGGGTTGTCGTTTGTCGCGTCGGGTTTGCTGGCGCCGAAGCGACGCACGTCGGCCAAGGAAGCACCGTACGAATGCGGAATCGTGCCGTCGCGTGAGCCGGCGGAACGCTTCCCCGTGCGCTTCTATCTCGTCGCCATGATCTTCATCGTCTTCGACATCGAGATCGTGTTCGTATACCCCTGGGCGGTCGTCTTCGACAAGCTCGGCCTGTTCGGCCTGGTCGAGATGCTGGTGTTCGCGCTCGCCGTCGTCGTGAGCTTTGCGTACCTCATCGCCAACGGGGCGCTCGACTGGGGTCCGGCCAAGGACTTGAAGAAGCTCAACACCATCGCCACCGGCACGACCAGTGTCCGCACGACCGAGTCGACGGTGCGTCGCATCGGCAAGTCGGCGGCGTAGTAATGGGACTCGAGGCCCTCAACCACAACTTCCTCACCGGCACGCTCGAAGACCTCGTCAAGTGGGCGCGCCGCAACAGCATGTGGCCGGCCACCTTCGGCCTCGCGTGCTGCGCCATGGAGATGATGGCCACGGGCGCGGCCAACTTCGACATCTCGCGCTTCGGCATGGAGGTGTTCCGCGCGTCGCCCCGCCAGGCCGACCTCATGATCGTCGCCGGACGCGTCAGTCAGAAGATGGCGCCGGTGCTGCGTCAGGTTTACGACCAGATGATGGAGCCCAAGTGGGTCATCTCGATGGGCGTATGCGCGTCGAGCGGCGGCATGTTCAACAACTACGCCATCGTGCAGGGCGTCGACCAGATCGTTCCGGTCGACGTGTACGCGCCGGGTTGCCCGCCAGGTCCCGAGACCCTGCTGCACGCCATCATCACGCTGCACGAAGGCGTAACGAGCGGCGAGATCACCAAGCGCCGCGAGGCGTCGGGCCGCGGCGCCAACGTCCTACTGGAAGTACCTGCCGGCGCACGATGAGCGCGGTCGCCGAAGTTCTGCACGTCTCGCGCGACGAGTACGTCGGCAAGGTCAAGGAACTGCACGACGCCGGCTTCATCATGTGCGCCGACCTCACGGCGGTCGACTACCTCGAACACCCTGGTCGTGAGCTGCCGGAGGGCATCGCCCCGGAGCGCTTCGAAATCGTCGTCGGGCTGCTCAACATGGCCGAGGCGACGCGCGTGCGCATCCGCGTGCAAGTGCCGGTCGCCGAGCCGCACATCCAGACCCTGTTCGAGATCTATCCCGGTGTCGACGCCATGGAGCGCGAGGTGTTCGACATGTTCGGCATCGTGTTCGACGGCCATCCGGATCTGACGCGCATTCTCATGCCGGAGGACTGGGAAGGGCACCCGCTGCGCAAGGACTTCGAGAACGTGCGCGTCCCCGTGCAGTTCAAGGCCCCGCGAGCAACCCGATGACCGACGTCGAGCATCTCGATCCGGAAAACGTCGGGCTCACGTCCGAAGGCGCGCAGGAGCGCTTCGGCGTTCTGCGCATGTCCGAGGGTGTGCAGCTCGACGCCAACGACTTGTCGATCGAGTCCGGTGAAGACCAGACGATGATCATCAACATGGGGCCGCAGCACCCCAGCACCCACGGTGTGTTGCGCCTCATGCTCGAACTCGACGGCGAGACCGTCGTGCGCACCAAGCCGGTCATCGGTTACCTGCACACCGGCATGGAGAAGACGGGCGAGACGCTCACCTACACGCAGGGCGGCACCAACGTCACCCGCATGGACTACCTCTCGCCGATCCACAACGAGACGGTCTTCTCGATGGCGGTGGAGGAGTTGCTCGGCATAGAAGTGCCCGAGCGCGCGGTGTGGATCCGCATGCTGCTGGGCGAGCTCAACCGGATCAGTTCGCATCTGTTGTTCATGGCGACCAACGGCATGGACGTCGGCGCGGTGTCGATGATGATCTACGGCTGGCGCGAGCGCGAGCTGGTCTTGAGCTTCTTCGAGAAGGTCACCGGTCTGCGGATGAACCACAACTTCATCCGTCCTGGTGGCTCGGCCGCCGACTTGCCTGACGGCTGGCGCGACGACGTGTTGCACTTGCTCGACGCGCTGCCGCCGCGCCTCGACGAATACGACTCGCTGCTGACCGGTCAGCCGATCTTCACGCAGCGCACGCAGGGTGTCGGCGTGCTTACCCCCGAACAGGCGATTGCGCTCTCCACCACCGGGCCGACTCTGCGGTCGACCGGCGTCGACTGGGACCTGCGGCGCAACATGCCGTACTTCCACTACGACCAAGTCGAGTTCGACGTGGTCGTCGGCACCTACGGCGACGCCTTCGACCGCTACGCCATCCGCCTTAACGAGATGCGCGAGTCGTTGAAGATCGTGCGGCAGGTGCTCGACGCCATGCCGAGCGGCCCGTACCGCACGCTCGACAAGAAGGTCACGCCGCCGCCGCGCGGTCGCATCGACGAGTCGATGGAAGCACTGATCCACCACTTCAAGATCTTCACCGAGGGCTTCAAGGTGCCCGAGGGCGAGGTGTACGTGGCCATCGAGTCGCCCCGCGGCGAACTCGGTTGCTACCTGGTGTCCGATGGCACGTCGAAGCCGTACCGCCTCCACATCCGCGGCCCGAGCTTCGTCAACCTCCAGGCGCTGCCGGTGATGCTGCGCGGCGGCCTCATCGCCGACGCCGTGGCGGTCATCTCCTCCATCGACCCCGTGATGGGCGAGGTGGACAGGTAGAGCCTGTCCAGTAGTTACCGCCAGGCTGGTTGAAACCCGCCGGCGACGACCAGTTGCACGTCGGAACCGTCTGTCTTCATGGTGAAGATGCCGCCGTCGCCACGGTCGGAGCGGAAGGCGATGCGTGCGCCGTCGGGCGACCACGCGGGATAGGTGTCGTCGCCGTTCATGGTCGTGATGCGTCGCGGGTTCTTGCCGTCGGCCCCGACCAGGACGATCTCCATCCCGTCGCCGCCGTATCCGTCGCTGGCGAAGGCAATCGTCTTGCTGTCGGGGCTCCAGGCCGGGACTTCACTATTGGTCGCGGTGGCGAGGCGGGTGGTTTCGCTGTTGATCAGGTTCAGTACGTACAACTCGTAGTCGCCGTAATCCGACTTGGCTCCGTCGCAGTGATCCCGGCTGGACCAGAACGCGATCTTCGTGCCGTCGGGCGACCACGCCGGATCGCGGTTGAGGCAGTCCGACGTCGCGAGCTGGCGCAGGTTCGAGCCGTCGCGGCCGATGACCCAGATGCTGCTGTAGCCCTCGGTCGCCGTGTTGTCGATGCGGGCGAACGCGATCTTGGTGCCGTCTGGCGACCACGTCGGTTGGGCGTCTTGCACCACGCCTGTCGTAAGCCGGAAGCGGTCGTCGTCGCCGTCCATGATCCACAGCGCGCCGCCGGGGCTGTCGGCATCGGCGTAGGCGAGGCCGCGGTGGTCGCTCGACCACGCAGGGAAGTATCCCGACACGGCGACGCTGCGCGATTCCAACCCGTCGGGATCGACCGTCCACATGCTGCCGCCGGCGGTGTAGGCGATCCGGTTCGGACCAAAAGACGATGTCTTGATCGTGGTGGTCGTGGTTCCGCCGACGGCCGAACTCGTCGTGGGGGTGGTTCCGCCACCGCCACCGCCACCGCCACCGCCGCCGGCAACGGGTCGGGCAGGTGCGCTGATCTTGCCCAGTGTGGGTCCGAGCCCAGTTGGGATGGTGCGGAGCGGCTGGGCAGCTCCGGTCGTCGGCGTGAGGAGGGTCGCTTGCTGCCGCAACGCCTGTTCGTCGGCGCGCAGGACCACTCCGGGATTGTCCGACGTGTCGTCACGCGTCACGCCGACGAAGAAGCCCACGACGATCAAAAGGGCCGTCGTGATGATCGAGCTGGCGTACCGGTTGTTCCGGAGGAATTTCCTCACAGCCACAAAAGTAGGGTGCGCGAGTGCCTACGCAGGTAGCGCTCCGGCTGGAAGGTGTTACGAAACGCTTCCCTGGCTCTGCCGCGGACGCGGTGTCGCACCTTTCACTTGGCTTGCCCGAAGGCACGTTGACGGCGCTCGTTGGTCCGTCCGGCTGCGGCAAAACCACGACGCTGCGGATGATCAACCGCCTCGAGGAACCGACGAGCGGACGCATCCACGTCTTCGGCGTCGACGTCCGGCGGACGCCCCTGCACGAACTTCGACGGGGCATCGGCTACGTGATCCAGCAGGCCGGCCTGTTCCCGCACCGCACCATCGCCGCCAACATCGCGACGGTTCCCAAGCTGCTCGGCTGGGACAAGGAGCGCATCCGCGCTCGGGTGGACGAGCTGGTCGAGCTCGTCGGCCTCGACCCGAACTTGCTGGTGCGTTACCCGGCGGCGCTGTCGGGCGGGCAGCAACAGCGTGTCGGCGTGGCGCGGGCGTTGGCCGCCGACCCACCCATCTTGTTGATGGACGAGCCGTACTCGGCGGTCGACCCGATCGTGCGGGAGCGACTGCAGGACGAGCTGATCGCCCTGCAACGACGCGTCCGCAAGACGATCGTGTTCGTGACCCACGACATCGACGAGGCGATCAAACTGGCCGACAGCATTGCCCTGCTCGACGTCGGTGGGGTGTTGGCCCAGCACGGGCCGCCCGACGAGTTGCTGCGCGCGCCCGCCAACGCGTTCGTCGAGTCGTTCCTCGGCAAGGAGCGGGCGCTGCGGCGTCTCGCCCTGCACCGCGTCAGTGATGCGCCGCTCGACGCGTTGCCACGCGAGAGGGGGGGATTGCCGACGGTGCGCGCCTCGGCCGCCCTGCGCGAAGCCTTGGACGCGCTGATCGCGCAGGGGGTGCCGACGGTGATCGTCACCGACGACGCCGGCGCGCCCATCGGCGCCCTCGACGTTGTCCGCATCGCCGGGACACTCCATGGGACCTGAGTCGTTTGTCTGGTGGGACTGGGTGGGCCGCCATACGCACGAGATCCGGTTGGCCACGCTCGAGCACCTGCGCCTCACCGTCATCGCCGTCGTCATCGGTCTCGGCATCTCGTTGGTGCTCGCCGTCATCTCGCTGCGCTGGCGGCCGCTGTACGCGCCGCTGGCCGGCTTCGTCGGCTTGCTCTACACGATCCCGAGCCTGGCGCTGTTCGCTTTCCTCTTGCCGATCACCGGGTTCAACTCGCTCACGGCGGAGATCGGCCTCGTTTCCTACACGCTGGCCATCTTCTTGCGGAACATCGTCGCCGGCGTCGACGCGGTGTCGCCTGCGGTCGTGGACGCCGCCGACGGCATGGGCTATGGATCGGCGCGGCGGCTACTCACCGTCGAGTTGCCGCTGGCGCTGCCGGCGATCGTCGCGGCGTTGCGGATCGCCACCGTCAGCACCGTCGGCCTCGTGACCATCACCGGGCTCATCGGTCAAGGCGGGTACGGCTCGTTCATCGACTCCGGCCTGGCGCGCGACTTCAGTACCGAGATCGTCATCGGCGGCGGCCTGTCGGTCGTGATGGCGGTGGTACTCGACGTGTTGCTGGTTGGCGTCGAGCGGGCCGCGACACCATGGGTACGCAGATGAGGGACTTCCTCAACTACGTCACCACCACGTCGCACTGGAGCGGCAACCGCGGGATCGGCCACCGCACGATCGAGCATCTCCGGCTGTCGTTCTCGGCCACCATGGTCGCCGCGGTGCTCGCGTTGCCTGTCGCTGCATGGCTCGGGCACGTTCGCCGCGGCGGATTGGCGGCGCAGTCGATCGTCAACATCGGCCGCGCCATTCCGTCGCTGGCGATCTTGGCGCTGGTCTTCCCGCTCTCGCTGCAATACGGGTTCGGGCTCGGCTTCTGGCCGACGTTCACAGCGCTGGTAATCCTGGCGGTGCCGCCGATGTTCACCAACGCGTACGCCGGGGTGCGCAGCGTCGATCCGTCGATCGTCGAGGCCTCGCTCGGAATGGGAATGAAGCCATCGGAGGTCCTGCTGCGCGTGGAGGTTCCCAGCGCGATGGCGCTCATCACTGCGGGCGTCCGAATTGCAACATTGCAGGTAATTGCGACCGCCACGCTGGGGGCCTACGTTGGCTTCAACGGTCTCGGATCGTTCATCAGGGAAGGCTTTCGTCAACGCGACAACGCCAAGCTGCTCACCGGTGCAGTTGCGGTGGCGGTGTGCGCGCTGAGCGTTGACCTCATCTTTGGAGTAATCGCCCGCCGGGCAATGCCTTGGCGCACGAAAGGACCCACAACATGAAGCGATCGATCCGCCTGCTGCTCGCCTTGCTGCTTGGTGCCGCCGTTCTCGGCGCCTGCGGTGGCGACGACGACAACGAGGCCAACGACGACAACGATTCGGGGTCGAATGCCGGGGTGTCGGTCAAGATCGGCGCCCAGAACTGGGGTGGCGAGCCGGCGATCCTCGCCGAGATCTACAAGCAAGGCCTAGCGAAGTACGGCTTCGAGACCTCGATCGAGGAACTCGGCGGCGACCGCGCCGTCGAGCTCAGCGCCTTCGACGACGGGAAGATCAACTTCGCAGCCGAGTATGCGGCTTCACTGCTCGAGCACGTGAACAACAAGAAGAACGAGGCGAGCGGCGACGCCGCCGCCACCGTCGCCAAGTTGGCGCCCTACCTCACCGAGAAGGGACTTGCTGCCCTCAAGGCCAGCGCGGCGGCCAACACCAACGCCTTCGTGATGACGAAGAAGAGGGCCGGCGAGCTGGGGATCAAGACCCTCTCGGACCTCGCCGCCAAGGGAGCGAGCCTCAAGATCGGCGGGCCCGAAGACTGCGACACCAACCCGTTCTGTATTCCCGGGCTCAAGAACACCTACGGCCTTGACCTGTCGAACAACTTCACGGCGCTTGGAGCCGGACCGGTCCTCGACGCTCTGGACGCCGGCTCGATCGACATCGGACTGATGTTCTCGACCGACGGCCGCATCGTCAGCAAGGGTTATCTGCTGCTCGAGGACGACAAGCACATGCTGTTGGCGGACAACGTCGTGCCGATCCTCACGTCCTCACTGGCCGCGAACGACGAGCTGGTCGCGTACGCCAACGCCATCAGCGCCAAGCTCACCACGACCAAGCTGATCGCCATGAACACGCGCTTCGACATCGACAAGGACGACGCCGACGTCATCGCCAAGGACTTCCTGACCGACGAAGGACTCATCTAAGTCCTGTCCTTGTGACCAGTTTCACTAGTGTCGGATCCGCATGGCCCGACTGAGCGCGAGCAACCTGGAGACCGCCCAGGCGATCATCTCCAGGTACCCGAAACCACGCTCCGCGCTGGTTCCGTTGTGCCACCTCGCGCAAGAGCAAGACGGCTATCTGAGCCAGGACGCCATGGCGCATATCGCCGAGTTGATCGGCTGCACCTCGGCGGAGGTTTACGGCACGGCGAGCTTCTACGAGATGTTCAAACTGCACCCCACCGGCAAGTACCTGGTGGGGGTGTGTACCAACATCTCGTGCATGCTCCAAGGCGCCTACGAGCTGCTCGAGCATTGTGAAAAGAGCCTCGGCGTATCCGTTGGTGGCACCACGGCCGACGGGTTGTTCACCCTCGAAGAGGTCGAGTGCTCCGCCGCTTGCACGGTCGCGCCAGCGGTCCAGGTGAACTACCGCTACCAGGACAACGTCACGCCCAACTCCTTCGACGAGCTGGTAGGCCAGCTGCGGGCCGGCCAGCGCGACGACATCCCCGTGCACGGCACGCTCGCCCGCGTCCGTCAGGCGCCGACCGACCGGTGGGCCGACACCGGCCGCACTGGGGAGCACGTGGCATGACAGTACGTCCCGACCTGCCGAAGATCGTCAGCGCCCATTGGGACGTCGCCGACGCTCACACGCTCGACGGCTACCTCCGCCTCGGCGGCTACGAAGGGCTGCGACGGGCGCTGGCCATGCAGCCGAGCGAAGTCGTCGACATCGTCACCGGCGCCACGGTGCAGGGCCGCGGCGGCGCGGGCTTCCCTGCCGGCAACAAGTGGCACTTCCTCGACACTGCGGCGTTCCCGCACTGGATCGTCGTCAACGGCGACGAATCCGAGCCCGGCACGCACAAGGACCGCACGCTCATGGAGCGCGACCCGCACCAGTTGATCGAGGGCTCGCTGATCGCGGCGTACGCGTGCAAGGCGAGCCAGATCTTCCTGTACGTCCGCGGCGAGATGGCCTTCGCCCAGGAACGCATCGCCGCGGCGATCAACGAGGCGTACGCCAACAACTACGCCGGCAAGAACATCCTCGGCACCGAGTTCTCCGTCGACATCACGCTGCACTGGGGCGCGGGCGCCTACATCGTCGGCGACGAAACGGCGTTGCTCGAATCGCTCGAAGGCAAGCGGGGGATGCCGCGGCCCAAGCCGCCGTACTTCCCGGCGGTGATGGGCCTCTACATGAACCCGACGATCGTGAACAACGTCGAGACGCTGTCGAACTTGCCGTGGATCATGGTCAACGGCGCCGAAGCGTTCGCGGCGATCGGCAGCGAGAAATCCAACGGCACGCGACTGATCGCGGTGTCCGGTCACGTCAAGAAGCCCGGCACCTACGAGGTCGAGTGCGGCGTGGTCACCTTCCGCGACGTCTTCTACGACCAGTCGCTCGGCGGAGGCATCCGCGACGACAACGAACTCAAGTCGTTCATCCCCGGCGGCGGTTCAGCGCCGTGGTTTTTCCCCGAGCACCTCGACATGCCGCTCGATCCGACGTTGGTCGGCCCCGCCGGATCGATGCTCGGCTCGGGTGCCATCGTCGCCATGGACGAGACCACCGACATGGTCAAGGCGTGCTGGCGGCTGGTGAAGTTCTACGCCCGCGAGTCCTGCGGTAAGTGCACGCCGTGCCGCGAGGGCACCAACTGGCTCGAGACGATCCTCGCCCGCATCCTCGCCGGTCACGGTCGCCCCGAAGACCTCGACCTGTTGATCGACGTGTCCGACAACATCAGCCCCGGGCCGTTCCCTGGGCCGAACGTGGTCGCCGGCGAACCGGCCTACGCGCCGTTCCCGTACAAGAAGACGACCATCTGCGACCTCGGCCCGTCAGTGGTCTCGCCCCTAATGAGTGCGCTTCGCCACTTCCGTCCCGAGTTCGACGCCTACATCGCACGCAACCCGCGGAAGTTGATTCCGGTCGCCGCCGACACAGAGGCAGTCGCCCGTGTCTGACGAGAAGACAGTCCCGGAATCGGCCGAAGAGGTCACGGAGAAAGACACCGAGATCACCGAAGCGGCCTACGAAGAACAGCAGGCGCCGCCCGAACCGCCCGCCGGTGTCCCCGTCACCATCGACGGCAAGGTCGTCTACGCCGACGAGGGCGAGCTGCTCATCGCCGCGGCTGAGCGCCACGGCACGTATATCCCGCGCTTCTGCTACCACGAACGTCTGCGTCCGGTCGGCATGTGCCGGATGTGCCTGGTCGAGGTCGACAGCGGCCGTGGCCCGATGCTGTCGCCGGCGTGCCTGGTCGAGTGCAGCGCCGACATGAAGGTCGAGACCAAGTCGGAGAAGGCCCTCAAGGCGCAAGACGGCGTCATCGAGTTCCTGCTCGTCAACCATCCGCTCGACTGCCCGGTGTGCGACAAGGGCGGGGAGTGCCCGCTGCAAGATCAGACCATCGCCTTCGGTCCTGGCGAGACGCGCATGGTCGAAGAGAAGCGTCACCGCGAGAAGCCGATCCCGCTGTCGGACTTGGTGCTGCTCGACCGGGAGCGCTGCATCTTGTGCGACCGCTGCACGCGCTTCGCCGACGAGGTCGCGGGCGATCCGCTCATCAGCTTCATCCAGCGCGGCGTGGAGACCGAGGTCAACACCTTCCCGACCGATCCCTTCGCCAGCTACTTCAGCGGCAACACCGTGCAGTTGTGTCCCGTCGGCGCTCTCACGGCCAAGCCGTACCGCTTCGTTGCGCGGCCGTGGGATCTCGACGCCGCCGAGTCGACCTGCACCACCTGCGCCGTCGGCTGCCGCATCGCCGTGCAGAGCCAGGGCCGTGAGCTGTCGCGGTACCTCGGCATCGACAGCGATCCGGTCAACCACGGCTGGTTGTGTGACAAGGGGCGCTTCGCCTACGAAGCCATCAACAACGTCGGGTCGCGTGTGACGGTCCCGATGGTGCGCCAGCACGGCGAACTGGTCGAGGTCGGTTGGGGCGAGGCGCTCGCCGCTGCCGCCAAAGGCATCAAGGACGCCGTTGACCGCCACGGTCCGGGATCGGTCGGCATCATCGGCGGAGCCCGGCTCACCAACGAAGACGCGTTCGCCTGGGCGAAGCTCGCCACAACCGTCATCAAGACCCCCAACGTCGACTGCCAACTCGACGACGGCCTGCCCGGCGGCGCTGGCACTCGGACTGCCGAGGGCGACGATCGACGAAGCGTGCAGCGCGCCGGTCGTGATCACACTGGCGCCCGACATCAAGCAGGAGCTTCCGGTGCTGTTCTTGCGCCTGCGTGCCGCGGTCACGAGTGGCGCCACCAAGCTGATCGAGATCACACCTGCGGCGACGTCGCTCACGGAATTCGCGTCGGCGACGCATACATACCGGCCCGGCGAGGCGGCCGCGGCCGCCGCGGCAGTGGTCGACGCCGTGACGGAACCAGGCGCGGTTGTCATCCTCGGCCGCCCGTCGACGGCGGAAGCCGCCAACTTCGTTACCGAAGCCGCGCTCGTACTGGCCGCGAAGTTGCCGGGCGTGAAGTTCCTCTCCGCGCTGCGCCGGGCCAACGTCCACGGGGCGCTGGCAGCTGGCCTGACTCCGGCCAGCGACGGCATGGACACCGGCGGCATGCTGCGCGCCGCCTCCAACGGCCAACTGGCGGCCCTCGTGCTGCTCGGTGCCGATCCGGCCATCGACGTGCCCGACGCCAGCCTCGCTCCAGCGCGGTCTCGCCGGCGCCGGCTTCACCATCGCCATCGACTCGTCGTTCAACTCGTCGGCGTCGCGCGCCGATGTCGTCCTGCCGGCGGCGGCGTTCGCCGAGCGGGCCGGCACCACCACCAACATCGAGGGCCGCGTCACCCGCCTCGCCCAGAAAGTCACGCCTCCAGGGGTCGCCTGGGCGGACTGGATGATCGCCGTCGAACTCGCCGCCGCTCTCGGCGGCGACCTGGGATTCGAGACGCTTGAAGACGTCGCCGCCGCGGCCGGTACCGGTGGCGACGCCGTGTCCGGCGACGGCAGCGTGCTCGCACCGTCGACCAACGCCGGCGCCATGCCGGGTACGCCCGAGATCCCGGTGCCGGCCCTCGACGCCTACTCATTGCGTCTCGTCGCCGGCCGCATGCTCTACGACCACGGCTCGGCGGTGGCGGCGTCGCCTTCGCTGGCCAACCTGGTCAAGCCCGTGGTGATGCGCGCCAACCCGCGTGACCTCGATCGCCTCGGCGTGACGACGGGTTCGCAGGTGCGGGTCAGCGGCTCGCGGGCCAGCTTCAACGTCACCGTCGCAAACCGACCCCGGCGTGCCCGCCGGCTCGGCGTGGCTGCCGCTCAACGTCGCCGTCGACGACGCCCGCGCGCTCATCGACTCCAGTGGCCCGGTCACCGACATCCGGATCGAGAACCTCTGATGAACGTGCTCGCCCTCGACCCGATCTTCGAGAATGGCGTCGACTTCTGGGTCGTGCTGATCGTGATCATCAAGACGGTCGTCACCTTTGCCGTGCTCATGGTCGCGGTGCTGTTCATGGTTTGGTACGAGCGCAAGCTCATCTCCGACATGCAGAACCGGATCGGCCCGGCCAAGGCAGGCGGGCGCTTCGGCATCCTCCAGTCGCTGGCCGACGGCATCAAGTTGTTCTTCAAGGAAGACCTGTTGCCCGACCGCGCCGACAAGCGCGTGTTCCGCCTCGCCCCGTATCTCTCCGCCGTGCCGGCGTTCCTCAGCTTTGCCATCGTGCCGATCGGTGGTGTGGTCACCATCGGCACCCACACCACCACCCTGCAGCTCGCCGATCCGCCGGTCGGCATTCTCTTCTTGCTCGCCATGAGCGGCATCTCCGTGTACGGCGTGATGCTCGCCGGTTGGTCGTCGGGCTCGAAGTACCCGCTGCTCGGGTCGGTGCGGGCGTCGGCGCAAATGGTGAGCTACGAGGCGGCGCTCGGCCTGTCGATCGCCACAGTCGTGCTGCTGGCCGGGTCGCTGTCGACGACGGCGATCGTCGCCAACCAAGCTGGCGAAGGTCCCGGCGGCTTCCTGCCGGCGTGGAACATCATCCGGCTCGGCGTGGTGCCGTTCGTCATCTTCTTGATCGCGGCGACAGCCGAACTGAACCGCCCGCCTTTCGACCTCGTCGAAGCCGAGCAGGAACTCGTGGGCGGCTTCCACACCGAGTACTCGTCGATTCGCTTCGCGCTGTTCTTCCTGGCCGAGTTCATGAACACCGTCACGATGTCGGCGGTCGTCGTCACGCTGTTCCTCGGCGGACCGAGCGGACCGCTCCTCGGCGTCCTGCCCGACTGGCTCTGGCCGATCATCTGGTTCACCACCAAGCTGATGGTCTTCCTGTCGGTCCAGGTGTGGTTCCGCGCCACGCTGCCGCGCCTGCGTTATGACCAGTTGATGGACATGGGATGGAAGCTGCTCATCCCGTTGTCGCTGTTCTGGCTCCTGGTGATCGCCGCGGTCCGGGTGGAGTCGTGGTACGCCGGCGTGGCCATTCCCGTCGGCTTGCTGCTGGCACTGCTGCTGAGCCGGTCCATGCAGGTCGGCCGTGCCCGCGTCGACGAGAAGGTGGGTCAATAGATGGGTCTTCTTGAAGGCTTTGGCATTACCGCCAAGCAGATCAACCACGTCGTCACCGTTCCGTATGACAAGGACGGCGGGCCGAAGCGCGACAAGCCTGAGCGCTTCCACGGCCGCCACGTGCTCAACCGTTACGAGGACGGCATGGAGAAGTGCATCGGCTGCGAACTGTGCGCCGGTGTGTGTCCCGCGAAGTGCATCTACGTCCGTGGCAAGGACAACCCGCCGGACGCGCCAGTGTCACCGGGCGAGCGCTACGGCTTCGTCTACGAGATCAACTATCTGCGCTGCATCCACTGCGACCTGTGCGTCGAGGCGTGCCCGACCGAGGCCATCACCGAGTCGAAGCTGTTCGAGTTCTCCTTCACCAATCGGGAAGACGCCATCTACACGCGTGAGGAGCTGATCGTCGGCGACGACGGCAAGCCGCAGCAGCTCCCGTGGGAAGACTGGCGCGAAGGCGACGACGAACACACCTCGGCCTGGATGCGCGCCACCGCACCGGGCGGCGACCCCGCCTATCAGAACACGGCGCTGTGGTCGGGCGAACTCGGCTACGGCGTGCGCGCCCCCGAAGGCGGCCAACCCGGCGAAGCCGCCGAACTGGCCGCACGATCCGACCACGCAGGGCACGATTCCGAGACCAGTTCGGAGCGCGCGGGCGGGGGCGACCACCACTGATGCAGTTGCTGTCCTTGTTCGCGGCGACGAGAGTCGACAACCTCACGTTCGCGCTCGGCGCGATCGTGGTGCTCGCCGGCGCGGTCGGCGTGGTCGTGGCCCGCAACCCGGTGCACGCCGCGCTGATGCTCGTGCAGACGCTGTTCGGCGTCGCCGTGCTGTTCGTTGCCCAGGGCGCGCACTTCCTCGCGGCGGTGCAAGTGATCGTCTACGCCGGCGCGATCGTCGTGCTGTTCCTCTTCGTCATCATGCTGCTCGGCGTCGACAAGGACGAGATGATCGCCGCCGAGCCGATGCGCAGCCAGGTGCCGATTGCCATCGTCGTAATGGCGATCGCCGTCGCCGAGTTGCTCCTGCTCGGGCGGGCCCGCTGGGCGACGGGCACCCACAGCGTGGTCGGCGCCCTCGAAGGACCGGGCGGCAACGTCGAGCAGCTGGCGGAAACCATCTTCACCCGGTACCTCTTCGCCTTCGAGGCGACCTCCGTGCTGCTCGTGATCGCCGTCGTCGCGGCGGTCGCGCTGTCGCGGCGTCCCGAGGGCGACGACGTGGACGCCGAATACATGGCCACCGTCGAGGCCGGCTGACGCCGAGCCTGACGTCGCCGCCGAAGAGGAAGTGTCGTCGTGATCGCCGCCGTCGAAGCCGCTCCGGTCCACTGGTACCTGGCCGTCGCCGCCGCGCTGTTCAGCATCGGCGCCGTCGGTCTGCTGGTGCGCCGCAACGTGCTGGTGATGTTCATGTGCGTCGAGCTGATGCTCAACGCCGTGAACCTGACCTTCGTCTCATTCGCCCGCGAGCTGGACGACATCGGGGGCCAAGCGCTGGTGTTCTTCGTGATGGTCGTCGCCGCGGCTGAGGTCGTTGTCGGCCTCGGCGTGATCGTCGCCATCTTCCGTCGCCGTTCGGGGGCAACCGCCGACGACCTCCACATTTTGAAGGGTTAGGCGGATCCCGTGATCGACGCCGCCGTACTCATCCCGCTGTTCCCGCTGGTCGGGTTCGCCACGTTGCTGTTCTTCGGCAAGCGCATCGGCGATCCGTTGTCGGGCTGGATCGCCACCACGGCGATGGGCGGCGCGTTCATCAGCGCCTGCGTCACCTTCGCCGGGCTGCTCGAACTACACGGGGAGGAGCGGCACCACGTCCAGAAGCTGTTCAGCTGGATCACCGCCGGCTCGCTCAACGTCGACGCCGCGCTGCTGATCGACCCGCTGTCGATCACCATGGCGCTGTTCGTGACCGGAGTCGGCACGCTGATCCACCTGTATTCGATCGGGTACATGCACGGCGACGAGAAGTACCCGCAGTTCTTCGTCTACCTGAACCTGTTCGCCTTCTCGATGCTCATGCTGGTGCTGGGCAGCTCGATGCTGGTGGCCTTCCTCGGCTGGGAGGGCGTGGGCGCCTGCTCGTACCTGTTGATCAGCTTCTGGTTCGACCGGCCCACGGCCGCCGCCGCCGGCAAGAAGGCGTTCGTCACCAACCGTGTGGGCGACGTCGGCTTCATGCTCGCCATGTCGCTGGTGTTCGTGACGATCGGTTCACTCGACTTCACCGCATTGGCCCATGCCGAGCTCGCCACCGCGACCGCCACGGGCATCGCTTTGCTGCTGTTCCTCGGCGCCGCCGGCAAGTCGGCGCAGCTCCCGCTGTACGTGTGGCTGCCCGACGCCATGGAAGGCCCGACTCCGGTTTCGGCGCTGATCCACGCGGCCACGATGGTCACCGCGGGCGTGTACCTCATGTGTCGTGTGGCACCCGTGCTCGCGCAGGCGCCCGACGCCGCGACCCTCATCGCCATCGTCGGCGTGGCCACCGCCTTCATCGCCGCGACCATCGCCATCGCGCAGAACGACATCAAGAAGGTGCTCGCCTATTCCACCGTCAGCCAGCTCGGCTACATGTTCCTGGCCGTCGGCTCCGGCGCCTACGTGGCGGCCATCTTCCACATGGTCACGCACGCGTTCTTCAAGGCGCTCATGTTCCTCGGCGCCGGTTCGGTCATCCACGGCCTGCACCACGAACAGGACATGAAGAAGATGGGCGCGCTGCGCAAGCTCATGCCCATCACGTCGATGACCTTCATCGTCGGATGGCTGGCCATCGCCGGCATCCCGCCCTTCGCCGGCTTCTGGTCGAAGGACGACATCCTCCTCAACGCGTTCCACAAGAGCCCCGTGCTGTGGGCGGTCGGTCTCGCCACCGCAGTGATGACGGCGTATTACATGACGCGCCAGGTGTACCTCGTGTTCTACGGCAAGCCCCGCTTCGGTCACGGCGAGGCAGGCGAGCACGACCATGCCGCCGAACCGCACGAGTCGCCGTGGGTCATGACCGTGCCGCTGGTCGTGCTCGCGATCGGTTCGGTCTTCGCCGGGGGACTGAACCTCCCGTTCAACAAGGACACCGAGTTCCTGCACCACTTCCTCCATCCGGTCTTCGAGGAGTCGCTGGCCGACTACACGTCGTCGGGCACGCTCAAGCTCACGCTCGCCGCCATCGCGACGGCCGGCGCCGTCATCGGCCTGCTCTACGGCCGCACCCGTTGGCGCGACAACGTCGACATTCCGGCCCTGGAACCGGCGCTGCTCCAGCACGCGTATAAGGCCGACGCGATCGTCGACACGCTGGTGGTCAAGCCCAGCCGCGTGCTCGCCGACAACGCCTTCCGCGTCGACACCAACGTGGTGGACGGCGCCGTCAACGGTGTGGCCACGCTCGTGGCCAAGGGCGGCGCTCGACTCCGCACAGTGCAGACCGGCTACGTGCGCACGTACGCGCTCACCGTCGCCGCCGGCACGGCGCTGCTGCTCGCGTACGTCGTGTTCCGGAGCATCGGATGATCGCCGCCGAGGTCGTGCACGCCCACGCGCCCGGATTCCCGCTGCTGACGGCGCTAGTTGTCCTGCCCGCGGCGGTCGCCGTGCTGGTGGCGTTGCTCCCCAAGGCACGGGTCGACGTCATTCGCATCGCCGGCGTGCTCGGCACACTCGGCACCGCCGTGCTGGCGGCGTACGTGCTCTCCCGCTTCAAGGCCGGCACCGCCGGCTACCAGTTCGTCACCGATCTGACGTGGATCGAAAGCCTCGGCATTCACTGGAAGCTCGGCATCGACGGCATCTCGTTGTTCCTCGTCGCGCTCACCGGCCTGCTGTTCCCGATTGCTCTCATCGGGCCCGTGGTGAACGACAACGTCAAGAGCTACGTGGCGTGGCTGCTGGTGCTCGAAGCGGCGTGCATGGGCACGTTCCTGGCGCTCGACCTGTTCGTGTTCTTCGTGTTCTTCGAAGCCGTCCTCGTCCCGATGTACTTCCTCATCGCCAACTGGGGCCACGGCCGCCGCGACTACGCGGCCATGAAGTTCTTCCTGTACACGCTGGCGGGCTCGGCGTTCCTGCTCGTCGCCATGTTGGCGCTGGTGTTCCTCCACGCCAGCGGCGACAACGCACTCACCTTCGATTTGGTCACTCTCGCCAAGGACCCTGGCGTGAGTGGCACCACTGCGCGCTGGCTGTTCCTCGGCTTCGCCGTGGCCTTTGCGGTCAAAGTGCCGCTGTTCCCGTTGCACACGTGGCTGCCCGACGCCCACACCGAAGCGCCGACGGCCGGCTCGGTCATCCTCGCCGGCGTTCTGCTCAAGATGGGCACGTACGGTCTGCTGCGGTTCTGCCTCGAGTTGTTCCCGCAGGCGGCGGTGGACCTTGCGCCGCTGATGGTGACCCTCGCCGTCATCGGCATCATCTACGGCGCGATCGTCGCCGCCGTCCAGAAGGACCTGAAGCGATTGGTGGCCTACTCGTCGGTCGCGCACCTCGGCTTCATCGTGCTCGGCACGTTCGCGTTCACCGGCCAGGGGCTGTCGGGCAGCGTGATCCAGATGATCAACCACGGCGTGTCCACCGGCGCCCTCTTCCTCCTCGTCGGCATGATCTACGAACGCCGCCACACCCGCGAGATCTCCGAACTGGCGGGATTGCAGAAGACGGCGCCGGTGATGGCGGCGGTGTTCACCGTCGTCATGCTCAGCTCGATCGGCCTGCCCGGCCTCAACGGCTTCGTCGGCGAGTTCCTGGTGCTGATAGGCAGCTTCGGTCCGCATCGCTGGTGGGCCGTGGTGGCGACCACCGGCGTCGTGCTCGCGGCGGTCTACCTGCTCTGGGTGTATCAGCGGGTCTTCCACGGCGTGCCGGAAGGCGAGAACGCGACCATGCCCGACCTCAACCTGCGCGAGAAGCTCGTCATGGCGCCGCTGCTCCTGCTCATCGTCGGCATGGGCGTCTACCCAAAGCCCGTACTCGATCGCATCAACCCGTCGGTTGACCAACTCGTCCAGCACGTGCGCGTGGCGACCCAAGGCGGGGCCAAATGATTTCGCTCCTGGCGCAAACCCCGAACCCGCTCGAGCTTCCGCCGCAGCCGGTGGCCGACCCGAACGCGTTCCAGCTCCCGAGCGTCGAGTACTGGCTGCTGTCGCCGGCTCTCATCGTGATCGGCGGCGCGCTGTTGTTGCTGTTGCTCTCGGCGGTCATCGTGCGGCGACGCAACACCACGCTCAACACGACCATCACGTTGCTCACGCTGGCGGCGGCGGCGTTCCCGCTCGTCTTCCAGTGGAACGATTACTCCGATCACGCCGCCAAGGTGGCCAAGCTGGGTGAGGCGGCGCAATTCGGTTCGCCGGTCATCGCCGGGCCGCCGACGCGCGCCGTCGTCGGCGCCATCGCCCACGACGGCTTCGGCATCTACATCGTCGGGCTGCTGCTGATCGTGGCCGCGCTGGGCGTGTTGATCGGCGACGGCTGGCTGCGGCGCGAAAAGCAGGCGCGCGGCCCTGAGTTTCACGTCTTGATCCTGCTGGCCACCTCGGGCGCCATGTTCATGGCCGTGGCCAACGACCTCATCGTCACCTTCCTCGGACTCGAGATTCTGTCGCTGCCGCTGTTCGTGCTGGCCGCCTTCCACAGCCGGCGCGCCCTCGGACGCGAGGCCGCCATGAAGTACTTCATCCTCAGCGCGTTCTCCTCGGCGTTGTTCCTTTACGGCGTCGCCCTCGTCTACGGCGCCACCGGTTCCACCAACCTCGACGAAATCGGCACGTACCTGGCGAACAACGTCTCCACCAACGGCGTGCTCCTCGCCGGCATCGGACTCCTGCTCGTCGGCTTCGGGTTCAAGGTGGCGGCGGTTCCGTTCCACAGCTGGGCGCCCGACGTGTACCAGGGCGCGCCGTCACCGGTCAGCGGCTTCATGGCCGCCGCGGCCAAGGTGGCCGCCTTCGCCGGCCTGTTGCGCGTGTTCATCTCCGCCTTCGGCACGCAGCGTCTCGACTGGCAACCGCTCGTAGCGGCGCTGGCCGTGCTCAGCCTCATCGTCGGCGCCGTCCTCGCCGCCGTGCAGACCGACGTCAAGCGCATGCTGGCCTACTCGTCGATCAGCCACGCCGGCTTCATGCTCGTCGGGCTACAGACCGGCACCGTCGAAGGCGTCGCCAGCACGCTGGTCTACGTCGGCATCTATGCCTTCATGCTGCTCGGCGCCTTCGCGGTTGTCACCGTCGCCGGCGGTCCATCCGACGACGTAGCCCACGAGGTGAGCGACTACCGCGGCCTCGCCAAACGTCGCCCCGGCCTCGCCCTGCTGTTCACCGTGTTCCTGCTGGCCCAGGCCGGCGTCCCGCTCACCGGTGGCTTCATCGCCAAGTTCTCCGTGATCGCCGCGGCGGTCGACGCCAAGTCCTACGCGCTGGCGGTTATCGCCATGCTCTCGGCGGTCATCGCGGCGTTTCTCTACCTACGCATCGTCTTGTCGATGTATACGACCGACGACGACACCGTCGTCGCCAAGGACCCGGCGCTGTTGCCCTCCCGAGCTATCGCCGTCGCCCTGGGCGTCGCCGTCGTCGTGACTGTGTTGTCGGGCATCCTGCCCGGCCCGGCGCTCGACCTCGCCCGCCACGCCACCCTCGCCTTCTAGGCTCCGGATCCATGACCGGGCTTCGACGTTTCATCCGCAGCAAGCAGACTTCGGACGCGGCTGCGCTGGTTGCCCGGGGCGCAGGCATCGGGCTGCTACTCACGGGACTCGTCATCGGCGTCGGCTCACTTCCCTCGGCGCGCGCCGACACCTTGACCGCCACGGGCCTCGGCGGCGCGGTGACGCCAGCCGCCCTCGCCAACTCAATGGTTGGTGAGGGTGTAACCGTCAGCAACGTGACCTACACCGGAGACACCAAGGCCGCCGGCAGCTTCTCCGGCGGAAGTTCGGCGATTGGCCTCACGTCGGGCGTCGTGCTCTCGTCCGGGGTCGTGCAGTCTGAAGGCGGGGAGTGCTTCGGCACGAAGGGCGTCGAAGGACCGAACGAGTGCGACGACAACACCGCCGAGTTCGGGACCCCCGGTGACGCCACCCTTGATGCGCTGATCGACGAGGGCGAGACGCAGGACGCGGCGGTACTCGAGTTCGACTTCGTGCCGCAGTTCGCCACGGTGAGCTTCGACTACGTGTTCAGCTCCGACGAGTACAACGAGTTCGTCAACAGCGAGTTCAACGACGTGTTCGGGTTCTTCGTCAACGGCACCAACTGCGCCACCGTCTCAACGTCTGAGGGAACCAAGCCGGTCAGCGTCAACACCATCAACAACGGCAACCCGTTCGGGACCGCGCCGTCGTCGAATCCGTCGCTGTACCGCAACAACTCGCTCGACGACCCGGGCCCGGCCACGCTCGGCACCGAGATGGACGGTCTCACAGTTGTCCTGAAGTGCACCGCTTCGGTCACCCCGAACCAGTCGAACCACATGAAGCTCGCCATCGCCGACGTGAGCGACGGCGCGTTCGACTCCGCGGTGTTCATCGGCGCGGCGAGCCTCGTGAGCGGCGTGACGGTGAGGGACAACCTTTCCGGCGGCGGCGAGTCCGGTTCCGACATCACCGTGCCGTCGGGGACGCCAGTGACCGACACCGCGCAGCTGTCAGGCGCGAACGCCGACACGGCCACCGGCACGAACAAGTACAGCTTCTATTCCGATAGTGGCTGTACCACCCTCGCCGCCGATGGCGGAACCAAGACCCTGGGCTCCAACGGCACCGTCCCGGCGTCGGACCCGGTCAACTTGGGGCCCGGCACGTACTACGCGCAGTCCGTCTACAGCGGCGACGCGCAGCACAACGCCGCGACGAGTGGCTGTGGTGACTCCGTGTTGACCGTCACCGGTACCGGAACCACGACGACGACGACCCCGGGATCCACGACCACGACCACCCCGGGATCCACGACCACGACCACGACGCCCGGATCAACTACGACATCTACGACGCCCGGATCTACGACGACATCTACGACCGCGTCGTCTACGACGTCCACGACGACCCCGTCTACGACATCGACGAGCGTTCTCACGACGTCAACGTCGGCTGCCGTAACCGCGACGACAGGGTCATCGGCGTTGACGACCACGACCGCGCGGCCGTCAACCCTCCCCGCGACGCTGCAACGGACCGGCTTTGACCGCGCCGGCGTGGCCCTCGCGTCGATCGTCCTGCTTTGCGGCGGCGCGCTGCTCATGTTCGCTGCCCGCCACCCGCGGCCGACCGCCGCGCATTACCGGTCTACGCCGCGAGGTTGATGATTTCGTCGCCGCGGTAGAGCACGGCTTCATAACGCACGTTGCCGTTCGGATCGTTACCACCCGTAAACGAGTCGCCTACCGCGTCGCCATGATCGTTGACAGCGAGCGCGATGGCCTCCGCTCCCAGTGCGGGCAGCTGCCGCGAGGGCCCGCCCCACGCGTTTGTGATGAAGGCGCTGCCCGCCCGTCTTGCAACACTCGCCACCCGACGGCCTTCGCCCGCGCCCGGGCAAACCCTAAGGGGTTTTGGCGTGCACGCGCCGCTCAGATGCAGGCTCGCGCTCGCTCAGCGGGCCCCAGCCGACCGTGAGAGCGACGAACATCGCCCAGCCGATCACCGCTCCGGCGACGTTCACGATCACGTCGCCGGTTTGTGCGACCCGCCCGTGGCCGATGACGTACTGCGCGACTTCGGCCGCGATCGATATGGCGGCGGCGAAAACCACAGTGCGGGTGAAGCGCACGCCTCGCCACGCGAGGGCTATGCCGAGGGGCACGAATAGCGCAACGTTGGCGACCACGATGTCGCGATAGCGCCCGGTCGTATGGGCGGCCACCTGCAAATCGCCGAACGGGTTCAACTCGACGACGCGGCCGGAACCGCCGAAGGGGTTGTGCTGCGTGAACAGCCAGATCGTGGTGACGCTCGTCAGCAACAGCCAGTTGCGAGTCGCCCGCTCGACGGGCCAGGACGCCAAACGCGCCACCACAGCGGTGGCGCACGCGATGACTATCGCCACGACGATGGCGACTCTAAGGGTCTCGCCGAACATGTAGTCGAGCGGACCGAGGAGGCTGGCGGAGAAGCCAACCGCGACCATGCCCTACAGGCTACACGGCGGGGCAAGAACTATTTGCAAGGGATTTCGCAAAAGAATGAGACGCCTCGCTAGGCTCGCCCCGCGATGTCGGATTACCTGGGCAGCTTCCTAGTCGTAGCCATTGTCGGGGCACTGGCCGTGGGTGTCGTGGCCGGAATGCTCGGCATTGGCAGCCTCCTTCGGCCGAAGCGGCCGCAGCCCCAGAAGTACCTCACCTACGAGTCCGGCGTGGATCCCGTGGGCGACGGATGGAGCCAGAGCCAGATCCGGTATTACATCTTCGCCCTGCTCTTCGTCATGTTCGACGTCGAAGCCGTCTTCATCTTTCCGTGGGCCGTGCGCCTCGAATATCTCGGCGTTTTCGGCCTGGTCGAGATGCTGATCTTCATCGGGATCCTCGCGCTCGGCATCGTCTACGCCTGGCGCAAGGGGGTGCTGCGGTGGGTCTAGTCGACAAGGGTCGCTCGCCCAAGGCGCTCACCTGGCTGCTCAATTACGGACGGAAGCGTTCGCTCTGGGTCTACCAGTGGGGCCTGGCCTGCTGCGCCATCGAAATGGGTGCGGCGTTCGGCTCACCCCGCTACGACGTGATGCGCCTCGGCGTGATCCCGTTGCCGGCCAGCGCCCGCCAAGCCGATCTGGTGGTCATATCGGGCACCGTCACCGACAAGATGGCGCCGCCGATCAAGCGCCTCTACGAGCAGATGCCCGATCCGAAATACGTGATCTCGATGGGCAGCTGCGCCAACTGCGGCGGGCCCTACTGGGACAGCTACTCGGTCACCAAGGGCGTCGACCAGATCATCCCGGTCGACGTGTACGTGCCCGGCTGCCCGCCGCGGCCCGAAGCATTGCTCGAGGGCATTGTCCTGCTCCAGGAACGTATCCAGAACGAAGACCCGGCCGAGCGCTGGCGCGGTGAACCGATCATCGTCGGCGGCGGTTCCATCCATGACTGACACGCCCACCGAGACCGAACCGGAGGACGCGCCGCCCGCGGAAGCCGCGGCCGAAGCGGTTGAGGTCACCGAGTCCGATCCGGCGCGCGAAGCGGTCGTCGAGCGGTTGGCGGCCCAGTTCAAAGACGGCATCGTCGGAACGCACATCGCCCGCGGCGACCTCTGGGTCCGCGTCGCCAACGACCAGTGGCACGACGTCGTCAGCTACTGCAAGACCACGCTTGGATTCCGTTTCTTCAGCTTCCTCGCCGGCCTGGACTGGTTGAACAACCCCTCTCTGTCCGCTGAGAAGTTCTGGGACGCCGACGCCGAGGCCACGCCGGCCGCGGTAGGCCAACCCGGCTACGCGGGCGGCGACACGCGCTTTCAGGTCATGTGCCGGTTGCAGAACCTCGACACCGGCGTCGGCGTAACACTGAAGGTCGACCTCGCCGACGACGCGCCAACAGTGGCGACGATCACCGACGTGTTCGCGGGCGCCGACTGGCATGAACGCGAAACGTGGGAGATGTACGGCTTCAGCTTCGACGGGCACCCCGGGCTGCGGCATCTCTACCTGCCCGGCGCTTTCGAGGGCTTCCCACTGCGCAAGGACTTCCCGCTGCTGGCCCGCGAGATCAAGCCGTGGCCTGGCCTGGTGGACAAGGAACCGATGCCCGGCGAGGACGCCGGCGACGAAGAGGAGGCGAGTGGCGAATGACCGTTACTGAAACCGCATCCGAGTGGCAGAAGGCGAGCTACATCGCCGGCCAAGCGGCCGACGCCCGCGTCAACGTCGAACTCGAAGCCGAGGGCATGACGCTCAACATCGGCCCGCAGCATCCGGCCACGCACGGCACCCTGCGCATCGTCGTGCGCCTCGACGGCGAGCAGGTCCTCTGGGCCGACCCGGTGCCGGGCTACATGCACCGCGGCTACGAGAAGTTGTGCGAGGTCCGCAAGTACCCGCAGGTCACCACGCTGGTCAACCGCATCGACTGGCTCGGCAGCTTCGCCAACGAGGTGCCGTTCATCCTCGCCGCCGAGGAGCTCCTGGGAGTAGAGGCGCCGCCGCGGGCGCAGTACATCCGCACGATCCTGTTCGAGATGGCGCGGCTCGGGAACATCACGTTGTTCCTCGGCGACATGGGCGTACAGCTGGGCGCCATCACGCCAGTCTTCTACGCCTTCCGGGACCGCGAGCACGTGCTCAACCTGATCGAGTCGGCCACCGGTGGTCGCTTCCATCCGAACTACGACCGCGTCGGCGGTCTGAAAGACGACCTGCCCAAGGGCTGGATCGCCGAAGCGAAGTCCGTCATGGAGCGCGTCCGCAACTTCTGCGACCAGATGGAAGAGCTGTTGCTCGGCAACGAGATCTTCTCCACGCGCTGCCGCGGCATCGGCGTCGTCCCGGCCGCCGTCGCGCTCGACTACGGACTCTCGGGCGCCAACTTGCGGGCGTCGGGTGTCGACTGGGACCTGCGTCGCGACGATCCCGACATCGCGATGGCGTGGAAGCACACCGACTTCAAGGTGTGGACCCACCCCGACGGCGACAGCTTCGCCCGCTACTGGGTCCGCCTTCAGGAGACCCGCGAGTCGACGAAAATCATCGACCAGCTGCTCGACGGCCTGCCCAGCGGGCCGATCATGACCAAGGTCCCGCGCATCATCAAGGTGCCCGAGGGCGAGGCCTACGTGCAGACCGAGAACCCGCTCGGCGTGATGGGTTACTACGTCGTGTCCAAGGGTGATCTCGGCCCGTTCCGGGTGAAGATCCGCAGCGCGTCGTTCAACAACATGTCGATCGCGTCCATGGCTCCTGCGCGGCGTGTACGTGCCCGACATCATCACGATCCTGGCGTCGCTTTACTTCATCCTCGGAGACATCGACCGTTGAGTTTTTTGAGCGTGCTCGCGCTTTCGTATCCGGTCGACACCGTCATCAAGGTCGGTGTCGTCGCGGCGATGACCCTCGTCGGTCCGCTCATCTTCGTCTACGTGTTCTTGTTCAAGATGATGAGCCACATGCAGAGCCGCCTCGGACCGATGGAAGCGGGGCCTCACGGAACGCTGCAGCCCGTCGTCGAAGCGATCAAGTTCCTCCAGAAGGAGGACATCTATCCCGAGCGCGCCGACCGGATGGTGTTCAAGCTCGCGCCGTTCGTGGTGCTCGCGTCCACGTTCCTGATGTACGCCGTGGTACCCGCCGGCCCACGTCTCGTCGTCGAAGACCTCGACACCGGCGTGTTCTTCGCCATGGCCGTGTCGTCGGTCTCCATCATCGGCATCCTCATGGCGGGTTGGGCGAGCGCCAACAAGTACTCGCTCATTGGAGGTTTGCGCTCCGCCGGTCAGCTGATCGCCTACGAGCTGCCGATGATCCTCGCGGTGATCGGCGTCGTCATCCAAGCGGGCAGCCTCAGCCTGCAAGACATCGTGCACGCGCAGGCCGACGGCTCCATCTTCGGCTTCGGCGGCATCGGCAACCCGTTCCTTCTGACACAGATCGTCGGCTTCGTGATCTTCGTCATCGCCGCGCAAGCGGAGCTCACGCAGACTCCCTTCGACATGCCAGTGGCCGAATCGGAACTCGTCGCCGGTTACATGACCGAGTACACCGGCATTCGCTTCCTCATCTTCTTCATCGCCGAGTTCGGCACAGCGTTTGCCTTCGCGGCGCTCGCCTCGACGCTGTTTCTCGGTGGTTGGTACGTCCCCGGTGTCGAAGGCACCATGGCCGACGTCCTCGGTCCGATCGTGCTCATGGGCAAGATCATGCTGCTCGGGTTCCTGATCTTCTGGGTCCGCTTCACCTACCCCCGCTTCCGTGAAGATCAGCTCCAGAAGCTCGCCTGGAAGGTGCTGATTCCCATTTCGCTCGTCAACATCGTCGTGACGGCCATTTTCAAGGTGGCCCTGTAGATGTCGCTCGTTCCTGGGTTCGTGAAGGGCCTCGGCGTCACGCTGAAGACGCTGACCACCCGCGCCGTCACCGTCCAGTACCCCCACGACAAGGAGACGCCGCCGCTTCGCGCCCGCGGCGTCATCGCCCTGCTGGAAGAGAACTGCACGGTGTGCATGCTGTGCGCCCGCGAGTGCCCCGACTGGTGCATCTACATCGAGGGCCACAACGACCTGGCCCCGGCACGTCGCGAAGGAGGCAAGCCGCGCAAGGCCAACATCCTCGACCGTTTCGACATCGACTACGCGCTGTGCATGTACTGCGGTATCTGCGTCGAGGTGTGCCCGTTCGACGCGTTGTTCTGGAGCCCCGAGTTCGAGTACAGCGAGACCAACATCGCCGACCTGCTCCACGACAAGGAGCGCTTGGAAGACTGGGTGCAGACGGTTCCAGAGGCGCTTGGCCTCGAAGCTGGCGCCGAGGCGAAGAAGGGGGCTAAGTAGTGCTCGCGGTCGCGGCCGCCCAGAACGTTGCGTTCTGGGCCATCGCTGTCATCATGATCCTGGCGGCGTTCCAGGTGGTCTGGAGCACCAACGTCGTGCGCGCCGCGCTGTCGCTGGTGATCGTGCTCGCCGGTGTCGCTGGGCAGTACATCCTGCTGGCGGCTGAGTTCACTGCCGTCGTGCAGGTGCTGGTGTACATCGGCGCCGTCGTCGTGCTGTTCCTCTTCGGCATCATGTTGACCCGAGCGCGCATCGGTCACGAGTCCGATCTCGACAACACGGGCGGCGCCAAGACCACCGCCTTTTTCGTGTCGCTGGCGCTCGGCGGGTTGCTGATCGCCCTCTTGCGCGACGCGTTCGGTCGCTCGCGCATCAACGTCGCCACGCCGACGACGTCGGGCCAGGTAGGCGACGCCATCTTCTCGACCTACCTCGTGCCCTTCGAGGTGGCGTCCGTACTCCTGCTGGCGGCGCTCGTGGGCGCCATCGTCCTGGCGCGGAGGGACTGAGGTGCTGCTCAACCAGTTCCTGTTTCTCGCCGCCGTGCTCTTCTGCACCGGCGTCTACGGCGTGCTCGCCCGCAAGAACGGCGTGCTCGTGCTGATGTCGGTCGAGCTGATCCTCAACGCCGTGAACCTCAACCTCGTGGCCTTCGGAGCGTTCAACCAGAGCGTCACCGGGCAGGTCTTCGCGCTATTCGTGATCGCCATCGCCGCCGCTGAAGTCGGCGTCGGCCTGGCCATTGTGCTGCTCATCTACCGGAATCGAAAGTCGGTTGATCTCACCGGCCTCGACGCGATGAAGGGCTGACTGTGCTCGAAACCGCGTGGATCATCCCGCTCATTCCCATCGCCTCGTTCACGCTCATCCTGTTCTTCGGGAAGCGGTTTCCGAGCAAGGGCGCGTCGATCGGCGTGCTGGCCCTCCTCGCCTGCTTCGTCTTGTCACTGGTGACCGCCGCGCAGTGGATCAGCCGCGAGAAGACAGTGGAGACGCTGCACCACGCCACCGCCGCCCAGCTGGCCGAACGCGACGCCGCCGAGATCGAGGCCGACCACGGCGAGGAGCACGCGGTCGAAGACGAGCACGCGGTCGAAGACGAGCACGCGGTCGAAGACGAGCACGCGGTCGAAGACGAGCACGCCGTCGAGGAGTCCGCGGAAGAACACGTCCTTAAACGGGCGCCGGTTGTCCACGAGACGAGGTGGTTCTCGAACGGTCCGGTCGAGGTGAAGATCGGCGTACTCATCGACGGGCTCTCCGTTGCTTTGCTCGTCGTCGTGTCGACCATCTCGCTGCTGGTGCACATCTTCTCGACCGAGTACATGCGCGACGACCGCCGCAAGACGCACTACTTCGCCGCGCTCAGCCTGTTCACGTCGGGCATGTTCATCCTCGTCACCTCGTCGAACACGCTGCAGATGATCTTCGGCTGGGAAATGATGGGCCTCTGTTCCTTCATGCTCATCGGGCACTGGTGGGAGGACAAGGACAACTCCAACGCCGCCCTGAAGGCGTTCTTCACCACGCGCACCGGTGACATCGGTCTCTTGGTCGGCGTGTCGATGCTGTTCGGTTTGGCGGGGTCGACCTTCGACATCGGTCGCATCAACGATCTGGCCCTCAGCGGTCAGATCAACCAGGGGCTACTCACCGCCGCGGCCGCCGCCTTGCTTCTGGCGGTGATCGGCAAGAGCGCACAGTTCCCGTTGCATACGTGGCTGCCCGACGCCATGGCCGGGCCGACGCCCGTTTCGGCTCTCATCCACGCCGCCACCATGGTCGTGGCCGGGGTGTTCCTCGTCGCGCGTCTCTACGGCGTGTTCTGGCAGGGCTTCCACATCGGCGCCGGCGACGGCTACACGCCCGTCGCGCTGGTCGGTGGCATGACCGTGCTCATCGCCGCCGCGCTGGCCTTCGTGCAAGCCGACATCAAGAAGGTGCTGGCGTACTCCACTGTCAGCCAGCTCGGCTACATGGTCATGGCGCTCGGCGTCGGCGCCTGGACCGCCGCCGTATTCCACCTGTTTACCCACGCGTTCTTCAAGGCCTGCCTCTTCCTCGGCGCCGGCTCGGTGGCCCACAGCGGCTCGCATCACAGCTTCGACATGAAGCAGGACATGGGCGGGCTCAAGAAGCACATGCCGATCACCTATGCGACGTTCGTGATCGCGTCGCTCGCCCTCGCCGGCATCTTCCCGTTCGCCGGGTTCTTCTCGAAGGACGAGATCCTCGTCGGCGCCAGCGGCAACGGCTACAAGGCGTTCCTCTACGTCGGGCTCATCGGCGCCTTCATGACCGCTGCCTACATGACGCGCTGCATCTACCTCACGTTCCACGGCGAGCCCCGCGGCAACGCCGCGCATCACCACCCGCACGAGTCGCCGCTGCCCATCACCGGTCCGCTGGTGTTCCTCGCGATCCTGTCGGTCGTTGCGGGCTTCGCGCAGGCGCCGATGTTCGGCATCGAAGCGTTCGCCGACGTGTTCGAGCCGGCGTTCGTCACCGACGTCGTCACGCACCACGGCTTCAATGGTGGTCTCGCGGCGGCCGGCCTCGGCGCCGCGCTGCTCGGCATCGGCGCCTCGTTCGTCTACTACTTCCAGCGCGAGGGCCGCTCGATGGGCCTGGCCCAGCGCGGCCTCACGGGAGCGGGCTACACGTTCCTCGTCAACAAGTACTACCTCGACGACCTCTACACCGGCGGTGTGGTCGGCAGCCTCAAGGGCCCGATCGCACGCGCCGCGTACTGGTTCAACCAGAACGTGATCGACGGCATCGTCAACGGTGCGGCGTCGATCGCGTTGGCGCTCGGCCGCTTCAGCTACAACGTGGTCGACCAGCGCATCGTCGACGGAGCGGTCAACGGAATCGGCGTAACGGCTGACTCCAGTGGTGGAGCACTACGCACGGTGCAAACCGGCAAGGTGCAGCAGTACGCGGCGATCCTGTTCGGGGCGCTGGTCGTGTTTGCCGTCGCACTGTGGCGACTAACCGGTAAGGGATAACAAATGCACGGTTTCGACAACTGGGCGCTGAGCCTCGCGATGTTCCTGCCCCTGGCAGGCGTCGCGTTGATGATGCTCATCCCCAAGGACAACGAGCTGCTGATCAAGCAGACAGCGCTGGTGACCACGTTGGCCACCGCCGGCGTCGGTGGCTGGATCCTGGCGAACTTCGACTACGACAAGACCGACAAGCTCCAGTTCGACGTCAACAAGCAGTGGATCGAGGTCATAGGCAGCCGGTACCACATCGCTGTCGATGGGCTGTCGCTGCCGCTGCTGGCGCTGTCCATGCTCGTCTGCATCTTGTGCGTCATCTATTCCTGGGATCATTTCCCCGAACCGCACAACCCCAAGGCGTTCCTCTCGCTGATCTTGATTCTCGAGACAGGCATGAACGGCACGTTCATCGCCCAGGACCTCATCCTGTTCTTCGTCTTCTTCGAGCTGGTGCTGTTGCCGATGTACTTCATGATCGGAGTGTGGGGCGGCGCCAACCGTCAGTACGCGTCGATCAAGTTCTTCCTCTTCACGCTGTTCGGCTCGGCGCTGATGATCCTCGGTTTCCTGGCGCTGTACTTCCGCGCCGGGCACACTTTCGACATCCCGACGCTCATCGCTAATGCCTCGGACATGCTGCCGCACAACAGCGAGCTATGGATCTTTGGGGCGCTGTTCATGGGCTTCGCCATCAAAGTGCCGATGTTCCCGTTCCACACGTGGTTGCCTGACGCCCACACCGAGGCGCCGACGGTCGGCTCGGTCATCCTGGCGGCGATCCTGCTGAAGCTCGGCACCTACGGCTTCGTGCGCATCGCGCTGCCGATCCTGCCCGACGCCGCTCGTAGCTGGGCGTGGTTCATCGGACTGCTGGCGGTCATCGGCATCATCTACGGCGCGCTCGGCTGCCTCGCCCAGAAGGACCTCAAGCGGCTGATCGCGTTCTCGTCGGTGGCCCACATGGGCTTCGTCATGCTCGGCATCGCGACGCTCACCGACTTCGGCATCAACGCCGCCATGTTCGGCATGGTCGCCCACGGCCTCATCACAGGGATGCTCTTCTTCCTCGCCGGATCGATCGGTGAGCGCTACGGCACCCGCGAGATGAGCCGCCTCGGGGGACTCCTCGTGCAAGCGCCGAAGCTGGGATGGCTCCTCGGCTTCTGCGCCATGGCGTCGCTCGGCCTGCCCGGCCTCGCCGGCTTCTGGGGTGAGTTCCCCGCCATCCTGACGCGCGTTCAACCCCGCCGAAGGGCTCTCGGTCGTGCTGTTCCGCGTGGTACATGGTGATCGCCTCGATCGGCACCGTGTTCGCCGCCGGCTACCTGCTGTGGATGTTCCAGCGCGTCGCCTTCGGCGAAGTTCGTGACGAATTCAAAGACGCGCACATCCACGACGTCCACGGTCCCGAGTGGCTCGCCTGGACGCCGATGCTGATCCTCATCGTCGTGCTCGGTGTGCTGCCGGCGCTGATGTTCGACCTGACCGACGGGCCTGTCCAGACGATCGCCGCCGCCCTCGCCGCGATCGGGAAGTAACGCATTGCTGACTCTGCTCGCGGCCGCCGGGGAGAAATTCAATCCCCCCACGATCGACTACCACGCCTTCGCGCCCGAGATCGTTCTCACCGGCGTGCTCGTCATGGTGCTGCTCGTCGACCTGTTCGTGCCCGAAGATCGCAAGGTCATCGTCACCAACCTGGCAGGCATCGGCGTGCTCGCCACGCTGATTCCGGTGATCACCTTGGCGGTCGACGGACCCGACCGGGTGATGTTCGGCGGCGCATACGTCGTCGACGACTTCGCACTTGTGATGAAGGGCCTCTTTATCGCGTCGGGCTACGTCGTGCTGCTGATGTCGACCAACTACGTGGCCGACGGCGACTACTACGAAGGCGAGTACAGCTTCCTGTTGCTGTCGTCGATCCTCGGTATGACGGTGATGGCGTCGGCACGCGACCTGCTGTCGATCTTCGTGGCGCTGGAAATGCTGTCGATCCCCGCGTACATGCTCGCCGGCTGGCGCAAGCGCGACCCGAAGAGCAACGAAGCCGCACTCAAGTACTACCTGCTCGGCGTGTTGTCTTCGGCGGTAATGCTCTACGGGATGTCGCTGGTGTACGGCGTCGCCGGCACCACGGTGCTAGTCGATATCGGGGCCTTCTTCGCCCAATTCGGTGGCGCCAAGGGTCTCATCACGGTCGCCCTGCTGATGATCATCATCGGCTTCGCCTTCAAGGTCTCGGCGGTGCCGTTCCACTTCTGGGCGCCGGATACCTACGAGGGCGCGCCCACGCCGGTCACGGCGTTCTTGTCCGTCGCCAGCAAGACGGCAGGCTTCGTGGCGCTGATGCAGATCCTCTACGTCGGGTTCCTGGCCAACAACAACGTGTGGGGCCCGTTCTGTTGGGTGCTCGCCGCCATCACGATGACCGTCGGCAACCTGATCGCGTTGCGGCAGACGAACATCGTGCGGATGCTCGCTTACAGCTCGATCGCTCAAGCCGGCTACGTGCTGGTGCCGTTTGCCGTCGCCGGCGAGAACGCCACCGCGCTCGTGACCGCGCAGAAGGCGACCGTCATCTACCTGCTCATCTACACGGCGATGAATCTCGGCGCCTTCGCGGTGGTCATCGCCGTCGCTCGCAAGACGCGCTCCGGCGAGATCTCGAGCTACGGCGGACTGTTCACCTACGCGCCCGGCCTCACGTTGCTGATGACGGCGTTCATGTTCAGCCTCGCCGGCATTCCGCCGCTCGGCGGCTGGTTCGCCAAGCTGTACATGTTCAGCGCCACGCTCGACGCCGGCACCGGCCCCGCCATCGCCCTGGCCGTCATCGCCGGTGTCAACTCCGTGATCGCCCTGTTCTATTACGCGTCGATCGCCCGCGAGATGTGGATGAGTCCCGTGCCCGACGGCGACGTCACACCAATCCGCGTGCCGCCAGCGCTGGCCACGGCACTGGCCGTTACCTTCATCGTCACTTTGGCTGTCGGTGTGTACCCGCCGCTGCTGGCCGAGCTCGCCGACGTCGCCGTACTCACCCGCCTCGCGTTCTAAACAGGCAGCCGTGCGCGGCTTCGACGAGTTCATGCACGACGCGCTCTACGGGCCCGACGGGTTCTACGCGCGTGGTGCGGGTCCCGGCCGACGCGGCGCCGACTTCATCACCAGCCCCGAACTCGGTCCGCTGTTCGGCGCCGTCGTCGCCAACGCGCTCGACGCCTGGTGGGACGAACTGGGGCAACCGGATCCTTATGTCGTGATCGAAGCCGGCGCGGGGCGCGGCGCCCTACGCGACGCCGTGCTGACGAACACCGCCGCCCCGCTGCAGTACCTCACGGTTGAGTTCGCCGACCCGTGGCCGGAGCGCGGCCATGTGGTCGTCGCCAACGAACTGCTCGACAACCTGCCCTTCAAGATCGCCGAGCGCACCGACGACGGCTGGCGCGAGGTCGCCGTTGCCGGCACCACCTACGAATTGGTCGCACCGATCGACCATCCTGCGCTCGCTGGTGCGACCAGTTCGGCGCCGGGGACGCGTTTGCCGGTACATACTGCGGCGCTCGACTGGGTCGAGCGCGCTCGGGCGACCGCCGATCGCATCGTTGTGTTCGACTACGGCACCCGGACGACGCAGGAACTCGTAGACCGAGAGTGGCTGCGCACGTATCGACAACACGGCCGCGGGGGAGACCCGCTCGTGGATCCCGGCTCGCAGGACATCACGTGCGACATCGCCTTCGACCAACTCGCGCCGCACCTGATCACGCCACAAGCCGACTGGCTGCGCGTCCACGGCATCGACGCGCTGGTCGCCGAGGCCCGCGCGATCTGGACGAGCGCGCGGCGATCGGGGACCTCGAAGCGCTCAAGGCGCGCAGCCGCGTCAACGAGGCCGACGCCCTCCTCGATCCTGATGGCCTGGGCAGTTTCCTGGTGGCCGAGTGGACGGCTTAGACCTTCTGGTTGTGTGTGGCGTTGCTCGGCAACGCCACACACAACCAGAACCCTTGAAGGGGTCGCCAGGAGGGCCGCACCGCCCACCACGTGATCCGCGTAGTCTCGGCCCTATGGCTGAGCCTGACGCGATCGAGGCCCTCCTCGCCGAGGACCGCACGTTCCCGCCCCCACCCGACTTCGTCGCCCGCGCGCTCGTCAACGACTCGACCATGCACGACGAAGCGGCGAAGGACCGCGAGGGATTCTGGGAGCGCCAAGCCGAGGCGCTTCACTGGTTCGATCGCTGGCACACGGTGTGCGAGTGGGACCTGCCGTTCTCGAAATGGTTCGTCGGCGGCACGCTCAACGTCAGCTACAACGCGCTCGACCGTCACGTGGCCGCCGGCAAGGGCGACAAGGTGGCGTTCCACTGGGAAGGCGAACCCGGCGACACGCGCACGATCACCTACGCCGCAGATGCTCGACGAGGTGGAGCGGTTCGCCAACGTTTTGAAGAACCTGGGCGTCAAGCGCGGTGACCGCGTCAACATCTACATGCCGATGGTGCCCGAGCTGCCTGTCGCCATGCTGGCGTGCACGCGCATCGGCGCCGCCCACTCGGTCGTGTTCGGCGGGTTCTCCTCCGAAGCACTGCGCGACCGCATCAACGACGCCGAAGCCAAGGTCCTCATCACCGCCGACGGTGGCTACCGCCGCGGCGCCGCGTCAGGGCTGAAGGTCAACGCCGACGTCGCCTGCAAGGAGACCCCCACGATCGAACACGTCGTCGTCGTGCGCCGCACCGGCCAAGACGTCGACTGGACCGAAGGTCGCGACCACTGGTGGCATGACCTCATGGACGCTCCCGACCTCGCCGCCCACTGCGAGCCCGAGCACATGGACGCCGAGGACCTGCTGTACCTGCTCTACACGTCGGGCACGACGGCCAAGCCCAAAGGCATCATGCACACGACCGGCGGCTACCTCACGCAGGTGGCGTTCACGCACAAGTACGTGTTCGACCTGCGCGCCGACGAAGACATCTACTGGTGCGCGGCGGACATCGGCTGGGTGACCGGGCATAGCTACATCGTCTACGGCCCGCTCACCAACGGTGCGACCTCGGTCATGTACGAAGGCGTGCCCGACCATCCGGACAAGGACCGGTGGTGGGACATCATCGAGCGCTACCGCGTGTCGATTCTCTACTGCGCGCCAACGGCCATCCGCACGTTCATGAAGTGGGGCGACGCAGTACCCAGACGGCAAAGACCTTTCGTCGCTCCGGCTCCTCGGTTCCGTCGGCGAGCCCATCAACCCCGAGGCATGGGTCTGGTACTGGAACACGATCGGCGGCGGGCGCTGCCCGGTTGTGGACACGTGGTGGCAGACCGAGACCGGCGCCATCATGATCTCGCCGCTGCCCGGGCTCACCACGCTCAAGCCCGGCTCGGCAACTTTCCCTTTGCCCGGCATCGCCGCGGAGCTGGTCGACGACGCCGGCCAGCCGGCCGAGCGCGGCGGGTACCTCACGCTCACCGAGCCGTGGCCCTCGATGCTGCGCGGCATCTGGGGCGACCCCGAGCGCTACAAGGAGACGTACTGGTCACGCTTCGAAGGCCGCTACTTCGCCGGCGACGGCGCCAAGTACGACGACGACGGTTACCTGTGGCTGCTCGGCCGCGTCGACGACGTGATGAACGTGTCGGGCCACCGCGTCTCGACGACCGAAGTTGAGTCCGCACTGGTGGATCACCACAGCGTCGCCGAGGCGGCCGTGGTCGGGGCCAACGACGCGACTACCGGCCAAGCGATCATCGCCTTCGTGACGCTGCGCACCGGGAACCTTGGCGACGAGGAGCACGGGCAGATGTTGCGCCAGCACGTCTCCGTCAAGATCGGTCCGATCGCCAAGCCCAAGACCATCGTGTTCACCGACGACCTGCCCAAGACGCGGTCGGGCAAGATCATGCGGCGCCTGCTGCGTGACGTCGCCGAAGGCCGCGCCCTTGGCGACACGACCACGCTGGCCGACGCCGGAGTGGTCGAAGAGATCGCCCGGCGGGCCGCGACCTCGCCGACCGAGGAATGAGTTCGGAGTCGCCTCCGAACTGGTTGTGGCGTGACGGGGAGGTTGAACCCGGTCCCGCGGTCATGTTCGACCTCGACGGCGTGTTGTCCGATGCCGTCGGGCGCCAGCACTACATCGAAGGACCGCGCCGCGATTGGCGCGCCTTCTTCGACGCCTGCGGTGAGGATCCCCTCATCGAAGAAGTTGGCCGGCTCTTGCTTCTGCTGGAACACTCTTTGCCGATTGTGCTCCTCACAGCGCGCCCGCTGCGCGTGCAGGAGCAGACCGTCGGCTGGCTCGATCGCTATCACCTGCGGTGGGACTTGCTCATCATGCGAGACCACGGTGACTACGACTACGCCGAAGACTTCAAGTACTACTCGGTGCAGCAGCTCAAGCAACGCGGCACGGACTTGGTGCTCGCCTTCGAAGACGACCCGCGCAACGTGATGATGCTTCGCTCAGCCGGCGTTCCCTGCGTGTACCTACACTCCGGCTACTACGGATAAGGAGGGAACAATGGCCGAAGCGGTCAACAACGTTCTCTACAACAGCGCTCGCTGGGAGGGCTTCGCCTTCCGCGACGGCGACATCATTATCAGTACGCCAGCGAAGTGCGGCACCACCTGGACGCAGCGCATCGTGTCGCTGCTCGTCTTCGATTCGGACGAACTGCACGCGCCCATGGCGCGAATCTCGCCGTGGCTCGACATGAACACGCGACCACTGGCCGACGTGATCGCGGAACTCGAGGCGCAGTCCCACCGCCGGTTCATCAAGTCGCACCTCGCTCTGGATCTCCTGCCACGCCACGAGCGCGTCACGTACATCACCGTGGGCCGCGACCCCCGTGACGTCGCCATCTCGATGGCCCATCACATGGACAACATCAACTTCGACAAGTTCATCGGCGAACGCATCGCCGCGGTGGGCGCAGAGGATCTCGTCGACATGAAGCCCGAAGACATGCCGGATGTTTCAGGCGGGCCGACGGACCGATTCTGGCGCTGGGTCGAAGAGGCGACAGGTGAGGACGGACTCGGCGGTGTGGTGAACCACTTGAAGTCGTACTGGGACCAGCGCGAGGACCCGAACATCGTGCTGTTGCACTACGACGACCTCCAGCGCGACCTCGTCGGTCAGATGGCCTATCTGGCGGAACGTCTCGGGTTCGAACGCAGCCTCGAGCGACTCGAAGAGCTCGCGCCCGCAGCGTCGTTCTGGGAGATGAAGGCGGCAGCGCAGAGCACTGCACCCAACGGCGATCAGACATTCTGGAAGAGCGCCGACGACTTCTTCCACGCGGGGACGAGCGGCCAGTGGCGCAAAGTCATGGCCGAGGACGAGGTCCCGCGTTACGAGGCGGCGCTCGAAAAGTGGGCGTCTCCCGAACTCGCGCACTGGCTACACAACGGCGGGCTTACGACGTAGCCACGAGCTGCGCGGGGCCGCGCACATCACCAAAAATCTACGGCGTACCGTTAGACCTACATGAGCAAGAACACCATCAAGACCTATGTCCTTCTCGCCGGCCTCGGCGGGTTCCTCATCGTCATCGGCCAGCTGCTGGGCGGGTCGAGAGGCGCCTTCCTCGGCATGTTCCTCGGCATTGCCATGTGCGGTGGCTCGTACTGGTTCTCCGACAAGCTGGCCATCCGGGCGGCGCGCGCGGTTCCCGCCACCGAAGCCGAGATGCCTGAGTACTTCGCCATCATGCGCGAGTTGACGCAAAAGGCAGGCATGCCGATGCCCAAGCTGTACGTGTCGCCCGACATGCAGCCCAACGCGTTCGCTACCGGACGCAACCCCCAGCACGCCGCTGTCGCCGTCACTCAGGGCATCCTCCAGATCTGTGACTGGGATGAACTGCGCGGCGTGCTCGCCCACGAGATCAGCCACATCGGCAACCGCGACATCCTGATCGGCTCAGTCGCGGCGGCGATCGCCACCGGCATCATGTTCGTCACCCGCTTCGCCCTGTTTTTCGGTGGCGGCGACGACGAAGACTCTCCGAACCCCTTCGTGGCGATCCTGCTGATGATCCTGGCCCCGGTTGCAGGAATGCTGATCCAGATGGCGATTACCCGCAGCCGTGAGTTCGAAGCGGACCGATCTGGCGCCCGTCTCCTGGGCGACGGCGAGCCGCTGGCCCGGGCGCTAGGCAAGCTCGAGAACGCCGCGAAGCAGATCCCGATGCACGTCGATCAGGCCCACGCGACGATGTTCATCGTCAACCCGTTGACCGGCCGAACTGTCCGTTTCGCCAACTTCTTCCGCTCCCACCCCCCGACCGAGGACCGGGTGGCTCGCCTCCGCAGCGGCGATTGGCGCAACTAAGCCCTCAAATCGGTCTCGGCGTCTGTATCCTGTAGGCCCGACCATGCGTACGACCAGCACCATGGCGCGCGGGGCATTCGCGCTGGCCATTGTTCTTCTCTGCGGCTGGATAGCCGCCGGAACTGGCGCGTCCGCAGAGCTGGTCGGCCCGTCGACCACGACGACCGCCGCGCCGGTCTCTCCCTCGACGACCACCTCGACCACACAACCCAAACTGGTGGGCGGTGGCGGCGACGACCCGGGCGCCACCAGGGGTGTGGTCCCGCCGGCCTACGCCAAGATCATCGCCTCGGTGAAGCGAAGCCGGGCCAACAACACGCTTGGACTGATCGCCGCGCTGCGTCCGCTCGTCGAACGAGGCATGACCCCGACGCAGGCGGCGACGGTCGGCTTCGGTCATTTCCCGGTAGCCGGTCCGGCGAACTTCACCGACGACTGGCTGAACCCGCGGTTCACGCCGGTGTTCCACTTACACGAAGGCACAGACATCTTCGCTCCGCAGGGCACGCCCGTTCGCACGCCGGTTGCCGGTGTGGTGCGGCACGCCGGTGGCGGCGCCGGTGGCATCGCCGCCTACGTGCGGACCAAGGAGGGTCACGACCTCTACTTCGCCCACCTTGCCAGCTACTCCGACGTCAAGGCCGGCGACATCGTCACCATTGGCGACATCATCGGGTTCGTCGGCGATACCGGGAACGCCGCCGGCGGCGCGCCGCATCTGCACTTCGAGATTCATCCGAAAGGCAAAGGCCCAGTCAACCCCAAGCCCTACCTCGACCAGTGGGTGGCACAGGCGCTTGCCTCCGTGCCGCAAGTCATCGAGCACTTCACCGGTGCCACGCCAGCGCCCGTTCCGACGGTGTCCGAACCGACCGTCATGACCATCGAACGCATCGCGCCGCCGCGGGCGCAACTGGCCTGGGCCAGTTCGTCGAACCCGACGGGTGGTGCGCTGCGTCTGGCCGAGGTCGAAGCGGCGGTGGCGTCGCTGAGCGTCGACTGGACAGCCCGGGCCCACGCCGCCGCGGCGCAGCGCCGCCAGGTCGAAGCCGCCACGCAGAGCGCCCGGGTGCTGGTCCGACCGCTGACGCCGAAGGGCCTCCTCGACGTGCTGGGACTGCGCTCGCTCTAGTCGCGGAAGTTGTTGAACTGCAGCGGGATGCCCAAGTCGGCCTCCTTGAGCGCGGCGATCACCGCCTGCAGGTCGTCGCGCTTCTTGCCGGTCACCCGAACCTGATCGCCCTGCGTCTGGCTCTGAACACCCTTGAGGTTCAAGCCTTTGATCGTGCTGTTGACCTGCTTCGCCTTGTCCGACGAGATCCCGGCGACGAGCTTCACGGTCTGCCGGGCCGTGCCCTTGGCGGCTTCCTCGACCTTGCCGTACTCCAGGGCCTTCAGTGAGATCGATCGCTTCACCATCTTTTCCTCGAGGACCTGCACGACCGCGCGCAGGCGATCCTCGGTCGAGGAGTGCAGGGTGATGGCGTCGGCCGCTAGCTCAATGGTGGACCCGGTGTCCTTGAAGTCGAAGCGCGTGCTGACCTCGCGCTGGGCCTGGTCGACGGCGTTGCGGACCTCTTGCATGTCGATTTCCGACACGACATCAAAACTCGGCATTGGCTCAAGCTATCTTTTACGAGTTGCAGGGGTCGTTGCCCGAGTGGCCAAAGGGAGCAGACTGTAAATCTGCCGGCTCAGCCTACGGAGGTTCAAATCCTTCACGGCCCACCAATTCAGAGCAGGGAGTGCTCATCCATGGATGCCGCCCTGGAGGTGCTTGTAGAACAAGGGCGCGCCGCGCTCGCGGGTGGAGACGCCGCCAGCGCGGGTCGCGTTCGAGGCGGCGATCGCGAAGCACGAGTGCGGCGAGACGTTGGAGGGTCTGGCCGAGGCGCTGCACATGGAAGGCGATTACTCCCGCCCCAGCCGTGACGCGTACGAGCGGGCCTACTCGGCGTACCGCGCCGAGCGAAACGCGGTCGGCGCGTACCGCTGCGCCAGGATGATCGGCTTTCATCACGGCAGCACGCTGGGCGAGTGGGCCTTGTTCCACGGGTGGCTCCAGCGGGCGGCGACGCTGCTCGAAGAAATCGGCGGCGAGATGGAGCTCGGTCGCCTCGAACTCATACGCGGTCAGTATGGCGAGGCGTCCGATGCGGACAAGGAAGCGCACTTCCGTGCCGCGCTCACTATCGGGCGCGCCGAGCGTGACCCGAACCTCGAGTTCCAGGCGCTTGCGTATCTCGGCATGCATTTCGTGTCGCTGGATCGCGTCGAAGAGGGCATGCCGATGTTGGACGAGGCGCTCGCCGCGGTCTGCGCCGGTGAGGTCACCGACTCCACTATCTCCGACGAGATCATGTGCTTCCTGCTGGGAGCGTGCGAGCGGACCCTCGACATCTCGCGAGCCGACCAGTGGATGCGAGCGGCGGAGGAAATGTCGCAGCGCCTCCACCAGCGGAGCATGGCGGCGCTGTGCCGAGTTCATTACGGCGGCATCCTCACCGCGGCTGGCCGCTGGGTCGAAGCGGAACGCGAACTGCTGTCGGCGGCCCGAGGCTTGCAGACCTGGGCGGGTGCTCTGACGGTCCACTCGGCGTGGCGGCTCGCGGAATTGCGCCTGTATCAGGGCCGTCTGGACGAAGCGCGCGACCTCTTGTCGGGCTTCGAGGACAACCCAGACGTGGCCCATACCCTCGCTTCGCTGCACATGGCCCACGGCGAGGTCGCGCTGGCTCAAGATCGGCTCGAGCGCGCGCTGGCGCAACCGGCGAACGGCGGGTACGGCCGTCTGCTCTCGCTGCTGGTCGACGTGCAGCTCGCAAGTGACGATGTTGCCGGCGCGCAGGTCAGCGCCGAACGGCTAACCGAAATGGCGACTCGCACACCGACGGACTACCTCGTCGCGAGCGCGGCACTGGCGCGAGGCAAGCTCTGCGTCGCCACGTCGTCGGGCGATCGCGCGCGTGTCTTAGTGACGCCCTCGCGGCGTTCAGCCGCGCCGAGCTGACGGTCGAACTCGCTCGCGCCCGCCTCGAATTGGCGCGCGCGCTGGTCGAGGACAGCCCAGCAGTCGCGGCGGCGGAAGCGTCCGCCGCGCTCGTCGCGTTTGAGAAGCTCAACGCGCCCCGCGATGTCGAGGCGGCGCGGGCCTTGCTCGGGCGGCTCAGTCCCGACCGAAAGGCGCGCGACGACGGCCTCACTGCTCGCGAGGGCGAAGTGCTGGCGTTGCTGGGCGAGGGATTGACCAACGCCGAGATCGGTGACCGGCTCTACATCAGCCGCAAGACGGTTGAGCACCACGTGGGCCGCGTCCTGGCCAAACTCGGATTGCGCAGCCGCTCCGAGGCCGCCGCTCACGCCGCCCGACGCGAATAGGGGCGGCAATAGGGGTTTCGCCCGATGTGCGATTCAGGCCCTAGTCGCAC
This sequence comes from uncultured Actinomycetes bacterium, assembly GCA_963722185.1. Taxonomy (GTDB): domain Bacteria; phylum Actinomycetota; class Acidimicrobiia; order Acidimicrobiales; family JACCXE01; genus JACCXE01. Next base: position 249,891 of record CAVRKD010000003.1, read on the forward strand.
ACTGCGAGCTATGACCAATTACGACGCCATCGTCATCGGCGCTCGGTGCGCAGGCTCGCCGACCGCTCTGCAACTCGCTCGCAAGGGTTACCGCGTACTGATGGTCGACAAGGCCACCTTCCCGAGCGACACCATCTCGACCCACTTAATTCACACGCCGGGGATGGCCGCGCTGGCGCGCTGGGGAGTCGCTAATCGCATCAGCGCGCTGAACTGCCCGCCCGTTAGCGGCTACAGGTTCGACTTCGGCTTCTTCACGATCACCGGAACCCCGCAGCCGGTCGACGGTATCGCGGTCGCCTACGCGCCTCGCCGTTACCTGCTCGACACGATTCTCGTCGAGACCGCCGCCGATGCCGGTGTCGAGATCCGCTCCGGCTTCTCCGTCGACGAGGTGCTGATCGAAAACGGCGTCGTGGTCGGTATCCGTGGCCGGGACGACGGTGGCAAAGAGGTCACCGAGCGGGCGCGCGTCGTCATCGGAGCCGACGGTCGACGCTCGCTCGTTGCCAAGGCTGTGCAGCCCGCGCAATACAACGAGAAGCCGAACCTCGCGGCCGTCTACTACGCCTACTTCAGCGGCATCCCCGGCACCGAGTTCGAAGTGCACATCCGCGACCGCCGTGGATGGGGCGTGATTCCGACCAACGACGACCTCACGCTGGTGGTGTGCGGCTGGCCGGAGGACGAGTTCAAGGCCAACCGCAACGATGTCGAAGCCAACATGTTGAAATCCTTCGAACAGTCGCCCGAGTTCGCCACGCACGTGCGCGCCGGCACGCGCGAGACACGGGTGTGGGGCGCCGGCGACCTCGCGGGTTTCTTCCGCAAGCCGTACGGGCCGGGGTGGATCCTCGTGGGCGACGCCGGCTACCACAAGCACCCGATCACCGCGATGGGCATCACCGACGCCTTCCTGGATTCCGAACGAATGGTCACATCACTCGACGACGCCCTCACTGGGCGGGAGACCTTCGACGAGGCGATGTCCAACTATCAGAAGGTGCGCGACATGCACACGTTGCCGATGTACGAGATGACGAGCGATTTCGCCTCCCTCGAGGCGCCGCCCGAAGAGCAGCAGCAGCTCCTCGCCGCGGTTAGCCACGACCAGCGGTCGATGGATCAATTCGCCAGCATCCAGGCGGGCACCATGCCGATCCCCGAGTTCTTCGATCCCGAGAACGTGGCGCAGATCTTCGCCCGAGCGACGTAAGAATGCGTGGGTGACCATCCGGATCGTCCTCGCCGAGGATCACGTCCTCTTTCGTGAAGGCATCCACCAGCTGGTGGATCGGGAGGACGACCTGGAAGTGGTGGGCACGGCCAGCGACGAATCCGAGCTGATCGCGCTGGTCGACGACCTCGCACCCGACGTCGTTGTTACCGACATACGGATGCCGCCAACCGGTACCGACGAGGGTGTGCGTGCAGCCGCCCGATTCAGCGACTCTCATCCTGCGATGGGAGTAGTTGTCTTGAGCCAGTACGCCAGCCCGGCGTACGCGGTCGCGCTGCTGGACCGAGGCTCGGCCGGTCGTGCCTACTTGCTGAAGGAGAGCGTGGCCGACGTCGGCCAGCTCGTGGCGGCAATCCGCTCGGTGGCCGATGGGGGATCGGTAATTGACCCGTCGGTGGTCGACTCGCTCGTCGAGGCCCGATCGAAAAAGTCGAGCGGGCTGGACCGGCTTACCCCTCGCGAGCGTGAGGTCCTCGCCGAGATGGCGCAAGGGAAGAGCAACGGCGCGATCGCCGCTGCCCTCGTCCTGTCCGAACGAGCCGTCGAAAAGCACATCAACTCGATCTTCTCCAAGCTCGGCCTCACCGAAGAGCCCCAAACCAACCGCCGGGTAAAGGCCGTGCTGATGCTTCTGTCGTCAGAAGGGGGTGGCTAGCACCACCATCGGGTCACCTGCGGGCATCCTTCCGTCGTCAAATGTCATAGCGCACACTCAAATGATGGAAGGCGTGTCGACTGTGCGCGTGTTGATCGTGGACGATCAGGCACCTTTTCGCGAGGCGGCGCGGGCCGTGGTCGAACGAGCCAAGGGCTTCGAACTCGTCGCCGAAGCCGAGTCGGGCGAAGACGCCGTGACCCAGGTCGACTCCATGTCGCCGGATCTCGTGCTCATGGACATCAACATGGGCGGCATGTCCGGCATCCAGGCGTCGGCGCAGATCACAGCCGCGCACCCCGACGTCACGGTTTTCCTCCTCTCGACGTACAACGAAGAGGACCTGCCGCCCGATGTGAGGAGTTGCGGTGCCTCGGCTTACATCAACAAGGAAGAGTTCGGCGGCCGCATCCTCAAGAGCACCTGGGAGTCAGGCGGTCAAGACGGCTGGCGGGCCCGCGCCACCTTGTAGGCCTGCACCACCGCTTCACGCCCTTTGACGTGCTGCGGTTCCAGCGCCGTGGTCGGCGGCGGGTTCGTGAGGTCGCCCATCGTGGCGTCGGAGATGACGGTCTCGCCCGCTTCGGCGAACTGCTGCAGCCGCTGCGACAGGTTCACGGTGTCGCCGACGACGGTGTACTCGATGCGTTCCTCGGAGCCCAGGACCGCGGCGACAACGTCTCCGGTGGTCACGCCGATGCCGAGCCCGAACGCCGGCAGACCGGCGGCGGCCCACTCCTCGTTGAGGGCCTCCTGCTGCGCGTGCATGGCGGCGGCGGCATCCACGGCCTCGCGCGGCGTGCTCCTCCATGGGAACCGGTGCGCCGAACACCGCCATCACCGCGTCGCCCACGAACTGCATCACCGTCCCGCCGTTGTCGATGATCGCTCGGTTCATTTCCGCCCGGTGGGCGTTGAGCTGATTGGCCAATCGCACCAGCTCGGCGTTCTCGGCCAGGGTCGTATAGCCCCTGATGTCGGACATGAGCACGCTGACGCGCAGGTTCTCGGTCTCGCCGATGCGGCGGCCGTCGCGCTTCATCTTCTCGGCCAGCCCGCCCGGAAGCAGGCGGCTGAGGGTCTCGCCCTGCTCCTCGCTCGACGACGATGGCGTCGTGCAGGCCACGCAGGCGCTTCAGCGCCGAGCCGCCCGACGACGCCTGCTGCGCCAAGGTGAGGAACAGCTTGTCGACTGCGGCCGCCGCCGCCGCCGGCGTGGTGCTGAGCGACGCCGCGATCGCCTTGATCGGGCGGCCCTCGGCCACGAGTTGCAGCAACGCCTCCTGGTCGGCGCTCAGCTCACCTTCTTTGGAAACCGGCCGAACCAGCATCGACACGATGCTCGGGTCGATCATCGAACCCCCGGTGGCGACCTCGATGACCGCGCGCGACAGCTGGTCGCCTTCGGCCACGTGATCCTTGAGCAGATAGGCGTAGCCGACGGCGTCGTCCGCAAGTAATGACACCGCGTAATCCGGGTCGTCGTACTGCGACAGGATCACGATGCCGGTGCCGGGATGGCGTTTGCGGATTTCCTTGGCGGCGTCGATGCCCTCACGCGCGAAGTTCGGTGGCATTCGGATGTCGGTGACCACCACGTTCGGTTCGGTTGCCTCGGCGCCGGCGACGAGCTCGTCGTAGTCGGCGGCCACACCCACGACTTCAAGGTTCTTGTCGGCGGACAGCAATGCACGTACGCCTTCGCGCACGATCAAGTTGTCATCGGCCAAGAAGACCGTGATGCGCCCGTCTGCCACGGAAGTCGATTCTGGGCGACGCGTCGTGCGTACACAAGCCGGGCGGCTTCCTTCTTTCGGGGGTGCCAGCACTACCGCCGAACACCAGCCTGCGCCCTGGGCCTTGTGCCGCCGGCCGCGTACGGTGACAACGTGCGGCTGAAGACCCTCGTGTTCGCATCGTTAAGCGCGGGGTTTTTGTCCGCCGCATGTGCAGGTACAGACGCAGCCGTCGGGGTGGAGGTGAGCACGCGAGAGATGAGGTTTTCGCCATCGACCGTGCGCACCGACGAAGGCGAGCGGACCTTTACCGTGCACAACCGGGGCAAGCTCGCACACACCTTCAGCCTGAACTCGCTCGGCCAAGAAGTGACCGTGCAGCCGGGCAAGTCCGAGACGCTCACGCTGAATCTCACACCGGGCACCTACACGTACGTCTGCCGCATCCTCGACCACGAGGGTCTCGGCATGCGAGGCACGCTCCGCGTGCGAGCTACGTAGAACAAGGAGAAAGTCATGCGCATCGAAAGCTCAGTCACGGCGATTTCGTGGATTCCTTCTGAGGCGATCACAGTGGCCACGCTGAAGGCGCCGATGGATCTCGGCATCGGCCACTACGACGAGCCGCTCCCCGATCACATCGACAACCTGGCTGAGCTGCGCGACGCCGACCGGTTCCGCTTCGCGAACGTGTTGCGCGCCTGGATCGACGTGAGCGACGACGGGCGGATCCTTAACTCCGGCTATTCGGGCGGCAGCATGGTCGGCTCGACCACGCTGCGACTGGGCAAGCGCGAGATGACCTTCGCGGCGACGGCGTTCCCCGACATCCAGCGTGACCCGGTGGTGACGCCGACCTCGGTCACGTTCGTGCAGACCGGCGGTGGCCGCACCGGTGTTCCGACGCCGCGCCGAGTCAGCAAGGCTCCCTTCGTGCAATTTCAGGCGCCCAGTGCGTGGTCGACCTTGCAGCTCACGATCCACGTCGACGGCAAGGTCGAGCGCGAACTCATCGGAGCCAGCCCGTTCCCGCGTCACTGGGTGTACGACGGCGAAGGCGATCTCATGGCCAAGACCGGAATGATCGACTTCAAGGACTGGTACCGCAACGCTTTTGACGATCACTCGCCGTGGGGCGATGAAGACTCGCCGGCGTTCATGACGGCGATCGAGACGGCGCTCGAGCGCGACCTGTCGAAGAAGCTCATGCGGGAAGGCAAGAAGCCGAAGTACCGCAAGCTCAAGGAAGGCGACACCCTGGTGAAGCAAGGCGAGGAGGGCAAGGAAATGTTCCTCTTGCTCGACGGCGTACTCGAGGCGGTTGTCGACGGCGAAGCCGTCGGAACGATGGGCCCGGGAGCCCTCATCGGCGAACGAGCTTTGATCGAAACCGGCAAACGAACGGCCACGCTCAACGCGCTCACCAAGGCGAAGGTCGCGGTCGTTGACGCGTCGACCGCCGCGCCGGAACTCCTCGCCGAACTGGCAGAGGGTCACAAGCGAGAGGAAGCATGAGAGTAATGATTCGACGTATGCGCAAGCTGCCAATCACAGTTGTCGCGCTGGCTCTCGTATCAACCGCGTTCGGTGCCTGTTCCTCGGGCGGTGGCAACACTCGCACGATCGAGGTGGACTACCAGAGCGACGAATTCGCCGGGGCGTTCCTCGGCTACTACCCGCACACGGTCACGGTGACCCCGGGCATGACGCTCAAGTTCCACCAGACGTGGACCGGCGAGCCTCACTCCGTCACGTTCGGCACCATCGCCGACGCAGGCGTCAAGCTCGGTTCGCCGTCGCTGATGCAGATATTCCGCGACTACTGGGCGGGCAAGCCTCTCCCCGGCGACGAACCCCCGCCCGAGTACGTCCAAGTCTTCGAGGAGAAGCTGCCATCGCTGTTCGGAGCCGAGGAAGGTCTCAACCAGACCGCAGCACTGCCGTGTTACGTCGAGGATGAGAAGTCCCTCCCGCTCGACGGCAAGCCGTGTTCCAAGGCGCAACAGACCCAACCCGAGTTCACCGGCCGTCATGCGTACTACTCGAGCGGCTTCATCCCGTTCGAAGGTCCGCGGGGCAACACCTTCGAGATGAAGATCGCCGACGACGCCAAGGAGGGCACGTACTTCTATTACTGCAACGCCCACGGAGCGCCGATGGGCGGGGAGATCACCATCAAGAAGGACGCGGATGTCGAGTCGCAGGCGGCGATGAACCGGCGCGGCAAGGCGAAAGCCGACAAGGATGCCGGCCCCGTCCTGAAAGTGCTCGCCAAAGAGAAGGCCGGCAACGGAAAGTTCAAGGGCAACCTCGCGGGATCCGGCGACGACTCGCTCGCCGGTGTGGCCGCATTCGCGAACGAGTTCACGCCGCGCACGATCAACGCGACAGAAGGCGAGAAGGTCACCTGGACCTTCATCGGCAACCACACGATCAGTTTCAACGTGCCCGCCTACACACCACTGTTCGAATTCAAGAAGTCGAAGCTGGAATTTAACGAACGGTGGGACAAGGCCGCGGGCGGGTGGCCGGGCCCACCAGAAGGTCACGAGAGCTTCGCCGGCCCCGACCAGGAACCCGTCGCGATCGATGCGGGTGAGTGGGACGGGAGCGGAGGGTTCCATTCCAGCGGAACCGGCTGGGCCGACGGCGACACCTACAGCGTCACGTTCACCAAGAAAGGCACGTACCCGTACGCCTGCCTGATCCACCCGGGGCAAATTGGCAAGGTGGTCGTCAAATAGCGGCTGCCGTTTCCGCCCCGCGCGTCACCGGCCCCGGCATTCCCCTGCCGGTGCCGATGGTGCGCGTCTTGCAGGTGGTCTTCATCCTGTGGACGGGGTTCGCTCTCTCAGTCATCGGCCTCGGGGTCGCCGCCCAGGTCGCGTCATGGTCGACGTCGTTCCACGATCAGCTGCACGAATGGGCGTTGAACCCCACGTGGTGGGGACACCTGGCGTTACGCACCGCCAACGCTTCCCACACCACCGAGTCGGGACCGCAGTTCGCGCTCGACTCGGCGTTCAGCTTCGTCAACCTCGGGCTGGCAGCGTTCCTGTTCTGGTTGCGCCCGCGCGACGCCGCGGCGCCGCTCTTGGCTTTCGCACTCGTCGGCACTTCGGCCGTGTTCAACCTGCAAGGCCACGCGGTGTACGAGGCACTGCCACCGACGACGTTCGAACAGTTCACGCACGACGCGTTCCATGGCATCGCCGTGCTGAATTACGCGTGGGCGCTGGTCGTGTTCCCCGACGGCCGCCTCGTACCGCGTTGGCGGCGGCTGCCACGCGCCGCGCTCTATGGCGCGGTCGGTGCAGTCGTTCTGTATCTGGCGGCGGTTCCGCGTGACTTGTCGCGCAGCGTCGTCATCGTGATGCTGTTCGGGATCCTCGTTCCCGCGGTGGGCGCGGCGTCGCAGGCCTACCGGTACCGGAGGCCAGCCCAGGAAGTGAACCGCCAGCTGTCCCGGCTGCTGCTCATTGCGCTCTGCTTCGCCGCGGCGATCGGCGTGTGGGCGCTGTTCGCCGGCGTCTCACGCTCGGCACAACCCGAGTTCGCCGGGCGCGACATTCAGGTACTGCCGATAGCGCTGTACCGCGTGTTCCAAGTGTCCTTGTCGATCGTGCCATTGGCGTTGTTCGCCGGCATCTTCCGCTACCGCCTCTTCTCGGTCGACACGCTCGTCACCCGCACGCTGGTCTACGGCGCGCTCGCCGGTTTTGTGTCCGCCGTGTACATCGGCGTCGTCGTTGGCATTGGCGGCGCGCTCGGTGCCGGCACGAACGGCAACATTCCTCTGTCGGTCGCGGCAACCTTCATCGTCGCCGTCGCGTTCGAGCCAGCCAAGGGACGGATGGAGCGACTGGCGAACCGCATCGTCTACGGCCACCGCGCGACGCCGTACGAAGTGCTATCCGAGTTCTCCGAACGCGTCGCTGACGCGGTGGCCAGCGAAGAACTGCTTGCGCGGATGGCCCGCGTGCTGGGCGAAGGTACCGGCGCGACCCGCGCCGACGTATGGCTCGCCAGCGACAACGAGCTGCGACCCACCACCACGTGGCCGCCGAACACGCATGCCGAGATGGCGCCGCTTCCGATCACTGGCCCGGAGATCCCGTGGATCGACGGCGTGGCCAACGCGGTGGCCGTGCGGCATCAAGGCGAGCTGTACGGCGCGCTATCCGTCGTGAAGGCCGGCACCGACACCCTGACGCCGACCGAGGAAAAGCTCATGGGGGCCCTCGGGCGCCAGGCCGGTCTGGTGCTGCGCAATATGCGTCTCACCGCGGACCTGCGGGCCCGGCTCGAGGAGCTACGTGCTTCGCGCCAACGCATCGTCGCCGCCGGCGACGAGGAACGCCGCCGCCTTGAGCGCAACCTGCACGACGGCGCGCAGCAAGAGCTCGTCGCTATCAAGGTGCAGCTCTCACTCGCCGAAGACATGGCCGACGAGCTCGAAGGCGACAACGAGCCACTGCTGGCCTTGCTCGCCAAGCTCAAGTCGCAAACCGGTGACGCCGTCGACAGCCTCCGCGACCTGGCCCGCGGTATCTACCCGCCGTTGCTCGCCGCCGAGGGCCTCCAGACGGCGCTCAATGCGCAAGCTCGCAAGTCGACCTTGGACATCGAGGTCGACGCCGACATCGGCCGGTATTCGCAGGACATCGAGGCAGCGATCTACTTCTGCTGCCTCGAGGCGTTCCAGAACGCCGCCAAGTACGCCGGTGACTGCCACGTCACCGCGATGATTCGCGAGACCGAAGGTGGGCTCGAGTTCAAAGTCGCCGATACGGGATGCGGGTTCGAAGAAGGCACCGTCGAGTCCGGCATGGGCACCCGCAACATGGCCGACCGCGTCGAGTCCCTCGACGGTCGCCTGTCGGTGACCTCGGTGAAGGGCGGAGGTACCACCGTCACCGGCTGGATCCCGCTGCGGACTACTTAGCCCGGACTGCCTCGTCTCAGAGATTCTTGTTGGATCCGTGGCCCGATGCGGCCTACAGATCCAACAAGAAACAGGCACCCAGGTATCCGGAACTACTGGGCTTCTCCGCAGTCACCGCGGGGATCGTACGATGCGCGGCGTGGGCCGGATCGGTGATTACGCGCTGGTCGGCGACTGCCACACCGTCGCGTTGATCGGGCGGGACGCGTCCATCGACTGGTGGTGCCCGCAGCGCTTCGACACGCCGTCGGTGTTCGCCCGGATTCTCGACCCCGATGCCGGGCACTGCTCGATTCGTATCGACGATCAGCGGGCATCGAACCGGTCGTACGTGCCCGACACGAACGTGCTCACGACCGTGCTGTCCGGCGACGATGGTGACCTCGAGATCACCGACTGCATGCCCGTCGCCGCGTTCGATCCGGAGCGACCCGCCTCCGTTACGACCACGCACTGCATCCTTCGCCGGCTGCGATGCCTCTCGGGTCACGTCGAGGCGCACGTCGAGGTCGCCGCCAAGCCCGACTATGCACGATCCGCCGGGGAGACCTTCCGCCAGACCTTCGCTCTGTCCGCCGGGGAGTCAGCGTGGGTGCGTATCGACGGCGAGACCCTCGCCGTCGAGGTCGAAATCGATCCGCACGACGCCGCCAACGCGCTGCTCACGACGATCGGGTTCTGGCGCCAGTGGCTGTCGGAGTGCAGCTACCGCGGCGCGTACGAAGACGTGGTCCGGCGCAGCGCGCTCGTGTGCAAGGCGCTCATCTACGCGCCAACGGGCGCGGTGGTCGCCGCGCCGACAACGTCGCTGCCCGAAGCCATCGGCGGCGAACGCAACTGGGACTACCGCTACACGTGGATCCGCGACGCCACCGTCACGCTCATCTCTCTGCGCATCCTCGGCTATCGCGCCGAGGCCGACGCGTTCAAGGTGTGGCTCGAAACCGCCGGCCAGGGAAGACCCGAGGCACTGCAGATCATGTACGGCGTCGGCGGCGAAACCCAACTGCCGGAGCTCGAGCTCGATCACCTGCGCGGCCACCGCGACTCCAGGCCCGTGCGTATCGGCAACGGCGCGGCCACGCAGTCCCAGCACGACAGCTACGGCCAGCTCGTGGAGGCGGCGTGGCTGTACGTGCGCGGCGGCGGGACGCTGAACGAACGCAACCAGCGCTTCATCGCTCGCCTGGTCGACGTGGCGTGCGAACGGTGGCGCACGCCCGACCACGGCATCTGGGAAATCCGCGCCGAGCCGCGCCAGTTCGTGCACAGCACCCTGCATTGCTGGATGGCCTTCGACCGCGCCGTCGACCTCGCGAGCACCGGTGACCTTTCGGGTGACGTCGCCCGGTGGACCGTCGAACGCGACGCCGCGAGAGCGCACCTGTGCGATCTGGCCAAGCGCGTCGGGTGGTTTCCCCAGGCGAGCGGCTCGGACCAGTTCGAGGCGGAAGCCGACGCCGCCGCGCTGCTCATACCCGCGCTCGGCCTCCTGCCCTCCGACGACCCCGCGGTGATCGCCACCATCGAGCGCGTGCGCGACGCGCTGTCGGAGAAGGGCCTCCTGCTGCGCTACCGCGCCGAAGACGGACTCGAGGGCGGGGAGGGCGTGTTCCTGCTCTGTTCGTTCTGGCTGGTCGACATCCTCACCCACCAGGGACGCTTGCACGACGCCGAGGAACTGCTCGAACGGCTCATCGGGTTGTCCAACGACGTCGGCCTCTTCGCCGAGGAGACCGATGCGGCCACCGGCGAGGCGCTCGGCAACTTCCCGCAAGCGTTCACCCACATGGCCCTCATCACGTCGTGCGCCCACGTGACCGCGGCGCGCGACGGCAAAATCCCGTCACCCTCGACGGCGCACGATTTCGCCGCCTCGGCCCTCGCCCGACTCAATCGTTGAGCAGGCGCTGCATGATCACGACGTCGAGCCACTGACCGAACTTGCGGCCGACCTCGCGCTCGGTGCCGATGGTCTCGAAGCCGCAGCCGGCGTGCAGTCCGATCGACGCTTCGTGGCCGCCCACGATGCGGGCGAATACGGCGTGAAAGCCGTGGTCGCTCGCTAAGCCCAGCAGCGACGACAGGATCGCCTTGCCGATTCCCTTGCCCTGGTGCTGCCGGTGGACGTAGACGGAGTCTTCGACCGAGGTCCGGTACGCCGGCCGTGGCTTGTACTCCGACAGCGATCCGTAGCCGACGATGACGCCGTTGACCTCGGCTACCACCGCCGGATGGGCGCCCGAGTGCTCGTCCAGCCACTGCTGCTGGTCCTCCAGCGTGCGCGGCACCAGGTCGAAGGTCACGGTCGACTCGAGCACCTCAGGGTTGTAAATCGCCCGAATCGCCTCGGCATCGTCCAAGGTCGCCAGACGCACCCGCATTTACACAACACTAAAGGCGACGCCCTACAATTCCCCGGCCCACAATGAGGTTCGGGCAGGCCCTCTTAGCTCAGTCGGTAGAGCACTGCCATGGTAAGGCAGTTGTCGTCGGTTCGATTCCGACAGAGGGCTCGGTTTCAACACCGTTGTACCCTGGGCGGCGTAGCTCAGATGGTTAGAGCACACGGCTCATAATCGTGTTGTCGTCGGTTCGAGTCCGACCGCCGCTACTCGAAGGAACAAGAGAGACAGAGATGGCTAAAAACGAGAAGCGCATCAAGGTCACGCTGGCCTGCGAAGAGTGCAAGCGGCGGAACTACATCACGGTCAAGAACAAGATCAACGACCGCGAGCGCATCGAAATGAAGAAGTACTGCAAATGGGACCGCAAGCACACGGCCCATAAAGAGACGCGCTCGTCAAGTAACGTTTTCCACAGCCCCTCGGTCTAATCGTCGTTATGACAGCCGATCTGGCTGATCGGGTCGCCGCCGCCAAGGCGGGGGACCGCGCAGCCTTTGATGATCTGGTCCGAGTTACGTACGCGGACGCGTACACGCTCGCGTACCGGCTCGTCGGCAACGAAGAGGACGCGAGAGACGTGGTGCAAGAGGCCTACCTACGGGCGTACAAGTCGTTGAAGAAGTTCCGTGAAGACGCGGCCTTCTCCACGTGGCTCTACCGGATCGTGGCCAACTGCGCCTCGACCGCATTGAGCAAGCGCACGCGTACCCGTCACGAAGTGCTCGACGAAGACGCCATGGTCGAAGACACCCGCTTCGAAACGGATCCCGTCGCCCACAACGAAGCGCTCGCCGAGCGCGACCGCCTGACCGCCGCGCTTGAAGACCTACCCGTCGCCCTGCGTTCGGTGGTCGTATTGCGCGACGTCTACGACCTTCCCCACGAAGCCATCGCGGCCGAATTGGGGATTTCCGAAGCCAACGCGAAGGTGCGGCTCCACCGGGCCCGCCGCAAGCTGCGCGAGACGCTGTACCCGCTGCGAGGAGAGGACCAGGCCCATGCCGTCTGAAACCGCCAATCACACTTCCTTGGCTTCCCTGACCTGTGAAGAGATCGCCGGCGCGCTCGCCGACTACGCCGACGGGGTTGAAACCGCCCCGCGCGACGTTCGTCTCCACGTCGAGTCCTGCATCCGTTGCCAGGCCGAGATGGTCCAGTACCGCCGCCTGCTGCGCACTTTGCACGGCCTGCGCACCGACGTCCTCGAACCTGCGCCCGGCGCGCTGACTTCGGTTCTCGCTCACATCGAAGCCGCCGGCGAACGCCGCGCGGTCACGTCGATCCTGCGCGGTCGCCGCGGCGCATACGTCGGCGGCATCGCTCTGGCGACAGCCGCAGCCGGCGCCGCCGGCGCCGTCGTGCTCGCCGGACGGGCCCGCCGCCGCGCCATGGGTATCGCCAGCTAACAGCTAGCAGCTAGCGGCCGCCGCTGAAAGCGGCCGGAAAGCGCCGCGAAAGCCCCATCCCGCATCGTCCTCCACGACACCAACCGTCCAAGGAGGACACGATGCACCGCTACCTCAAGCTCATCAGCCTCGCCTCGATCGGATCCGCTCTTACCATCGCCCCCGCTCTCGGGGCGACCGAGCGCTTCGTCGACACGCGCTCCGAGCGGGCCCACAAGGCCTCGATCGGATCGCCCCGCACGTTGACGATCGACGTCCCAGCAGTCGTCACGCCGTTCCTGGCAACGCCGAACGCCCGAACGCCCGGTCCGACGTCGTGTGTCGGGATGCAACCCATCGCTTTGCCTGCGGGGGCGCAGGTTCGCGTCGGCCATCTCGCCGAGAACGTCAGCACGCCGGCGTCGACGTGGGACATCGGCACCTGCCTCACCGTCCCGAGCGCGTCCCTCGCGTCGATCACCGTCGCGGCGAAGACCGTCGACCTCGCATCGAAGACCGTCGCCGTGCCTGCCAGTGTTGCCAGGGACGAATCGGGCGCCCAGTCGTCAGCCGGTAACGGCATGGCGGCTGCCCAAGCCAACGAGTCAGATCGCCGCGCCGATCTCAACCTCGCCCTCGGCTTCAGCGACATCAGCGTCGATGTTGCCCCGCACCTGTAGTCAGCTTCGCGTCGGACAACCGGAGAATGACGGCCGCCATGAGCGCGGCCGTCGTTCTCGCGTCATACGCTGGTTGGCCACGCGTTGGAGCGACCTCCAAGGTCGCGGCTTTGGGGTCCGTATGGTGGCGAATTCTCTCGGCGAGGCGAAGCTCCGCTTACTAGGCCCGGTCATCGCCGTCCACGAAGGGGAGACGGTCGCGTCGCCGAGCGCCATGGTGCGCACACTGCTGGCGTTGCTGGCGCTCAACGCCGGGTCCTCCGTGAGCACGTCGGTGATCATCGAAGAGCTGTGGGGGGCGTCGCTGCCGAAAGACCCTCGCAGTGCACTTCAGGTGCTGGCGGCGCGCCTACGGAAATGGTTGCCGACCGCCGGGATCGAGCCGCACTCGCTGCGCTATGAGCAAGACAGTTACGTGCTCGACGTCGCCGAATACGACGTCGACGTTGCCCGCTTCACCGTCGACGTCGTCGCCGCCATCCAGGGTGGCGCCGACGCCACGGCGCGGCTCGCCGCGGCCGAGCGCGCACTGGCGTGGTGGCGCGGGGAACCATTCACCGGGTGCGTGCCGGGATCCCGCCTCGAGACCGAGGCGGGACGGCTCGAGGAGTTGCGCCTGACCGTCGAAGAGCTACGCCACGAAATGATGCTGTCGCTCGGGCGGCACAACGAGATCATCGCCGACCTCGGAGCGCTAGTCGCGCAGTACCCGGCCCGCGAGCGCCTAGCCAAGTTGGCGATGCTGGCGTTGTACCGCGCCGACCGTCAGCAGGAGGCGCTCGCCGTGTTCCAATCGGTGCGCCGCCACCTGGTCGAGGAATACGGGCTGGACGTGTCCGCCGATCTCGTTGACCTCGAGGCGAGGATCCTCGCCCAGGACGACCAGTTGTTCGCGCGCCAGACCACCGTCGAGGTGACGCTGGTCTTCACCGACATCGAAGGCTCGACTGCCCTGGCGCATGAACTCGGCGACCAGTACATCGACGTGCTCGGCGAACACAATCGCATTCTTCGCGAGGCGATTCAGCACCACCACGGCGACGAGATTCACACCGAAGGCGACTCGTTCTTCGCCGCGTTCGGATCGCCCGAGGACGCCGTGCGCGCGTGTCTCGCCGCGCAACTCGAACTCGACCGCCACGAATGGTCGCACGGCCGCCCAGTTCGGGTTCGTATCGGGATCCACACCGGAACGGCTATTCGTCTCGACCGCGACTTCGCCGGCCTCAACGTGCATCTCGCGTCGCGTATCGGCGCGGCCGGCCATGGGGGACAGGTGGTGGTGTCGCGGCAAACACTCGACGCGTTGGGTAACGCCGCGGAGTTCGAGTGGATCGATCTCGGCGCGCACCAGCTGAAGGACTTTCCCGATCCGATCTTGTTGTACCAGTTGGCCCATACCGACCTGGTGACGTCGTTCCCGGCGCTGCGCACGCTCGACGCGCCGCGCGATCACAATCTCCCCGCGCAAGTCACGTCGTTCATCGGGCGCGAACGCGAGCTCGATGACTTGCGTTCGATGTTGTGCGGCGAAGCCCGGCTTGTCAGCCTGACCGGGCCCGGCGGCATCGGGAAGACCCGACTCGCAGTCGAGGCCGCGTGGTCGGTGTTGAGCCGGTTCCGCGGCGCCTGGTTCGTCGACTTCGCCGCCGTCACCGATCCCGCGGCGATCCTCGACGTCGTCGCGGCGGCGCTCGACGTCGGGGAACGGCCCGAGACAACGCCGCGCACGCTCGTCGTCGAGAAGCTTGCCGCCGGGCCGTCGTTGCTCGTGCTCGACAACCTGGAGCATTTGCTGTCTGGAGTCGTCGCCGTGTCCGATCTGCTGGCGGCGTGCCCCACGCTCGTCGTGCTCGCCACGTCGCGCGAGCGGTTGCGACTGCAAGGCGAGTTCGAGGTGTTGCTCGACGGACTCGACGACACGGACTCCGTGCAATTGTTCGCCGCCCGCGCGGCGATGGCGCGACGCGATGTCGTGCTTGACGATCACGTCGACGAGTTGTGTCGCCGCATCGAAGGCATGCCGCTCGCGATCGAACTCGCCGCCGCCCGGTTGCGTGCACAGTCAGTCGAGCAACTGCTGGCGACCATGGACACGATGCTCAACGCGCTGAGCGAAGGTGAGCGCGATCGTCCGGAGCGCCATCAGGCCATGCGCGCGTCCATCGCCGCCAGCGTCGATTCGTTGACCGAGGCGGAGCAGCGAGTGTTTCGCGCGTTCGCGACCTTCGCGGGCGGCGCGACATCTGAGGCGATTCTCGCGGTGTCCGCACCCAAGGCCGACGAGGTCCAAAGCTTGCTCGACAAGTCGCTCATCCGATCCGACGGTGAGCGGTTCACCATGCTCGAACCGATCCGCCAGTTTGCCGACGAGATGCTGGCGAACGACGTGCCCGGCGAACGCGAGCAACGGATCGACGCCCACGCGCGGTTTTTCCTCGAGTTCGCCGAACGGCTGGAGCCCGACATTGTGACCGCCCGCCAGCAAGAGGTGCTCGACCGGCTCTCGGCCGATCACGCCAACCTCCGCCTCGCCATCGACCGCGGCGCGGGCGACATCCCGCTGCGGATTGCGGCGTGCCTCACGCGGTTCTGGACATTCCGTGGCCACACGCACGAGGGTCGCGCCGTACTGGCCTACGCTCTGGCGAACACGTCCTCGGTGGATCCGAGCGTTCGGAGTAAGGCGCTGATCGGTGCCGCCAACCTCGCGGTCCTTCAAGCCGACACCGCCGCCGCCGTAGCCGCGGGAGAAGAAGCGGTCGCCCTCGGAGATCCGCATCTGGTCGGCCACGCCCGCCTCGCTCTCGGTGACGCGGCCCGGACCTCCGGTGACCTCGACGCTGCCGAGCGCGAGTTCGAGGCCGCGGTCGCTGCCGCCGGCAGCGACGAAGCGTTGCTCGTGAAGACGCGCACCAGCCAAGGGGCTTTGGCCTTCGCGCGTGGCGATCTCGAAGCCGCGGAGGCAGCCTGGCGTGATGCGCTCGACCTGAGCAGGCGCATCGGCGACAAGTGGGCCGAGTGCGTCGCCGTCGGAAACCTCGGGACAGCGCTACGACATTCGAATCGGTGGGACGAGGCGATCGAGACCTTCGAACGGTCACGCGAGATCGCGGAGAGCCTGGGCGACCTCGCCGGTGGTGCGGCGGCCCGGCTCAATATCGCCGGGGCCCTGCAAGCCGGGGAGACGTTGGAGGGCGACCGGCAGGCCGAGGCGGCCGAGCACGTCTTCGCCGCCATTCAGACCTTCGAAGCGTTGGGCTATCGGCGCGAGCTAGCTAACGCCCTCCTGGCGACGCCGGCCGTCATCGACGACCTCGACGAGACCCTTCGGGCGATTCGCCGGGCGCGAGCGTTGTACGAGTCGATCAACGACGCGGCGGGCGTTGCGCGCGCCGACCGCTTCCGCGACGCCGTGATGGAATCGTGCTCCCTAGGCTGAGGTAGCGAGAGCGCCGCCGGGCCAGCCGAGGTAGACGACGCCGCCGAAACCGTCTTCCGACGGCACGAGGTCCGCCTGGAAGGTGACCCGCTCACGGGCCATCACGCGGACTTGGATGAGCGCCGTCTCGCCCCTTCGGGTGAACGTCTCGACCTGAGCTGTCGCTTCGATCTCCTCCCGGTCGACGCCGAAGGTCCCGCGGAGGATGCCAACAGCAGAGACTCCACCCTCGTCGAAGTCGCTCACGATTTCGCCTTCGAACGTCGCCGAACGCTCGCCCACGACCTCGTCTTCTTTGTCGGCGTCGGGCACGAAGAAGAACTCGAACGCCAGGCCCGCTGGCGCGTCGGCTTCCGCTGCCTCGGTTCGGAGTGCCATGGTCTGGAAGGCTGACCCGCTGCGGACGACTGCCTCAATGATGCACTTCGAGCAAAGCGCCACTTCCTACCCCCATTGGTCGATTTGGGCAGATCGTAGGCCCCAATTTCGAACCGCCGCACTGACGCTCGTCACGAGCGCGAAGGCGGGCGTCCCTTCCGTCAATCGGTTCGCGTCGGCCGCGGCCGGCGCCGTCGGATTACATCGCAGCCCTTATCCGTCGGCGCCCGCGATCGTCGACGCGCCAGCTGACGCAGACCGCTACTGCGGCAGGTAACCCGATCCGCCCCGGACGACACCTTCGATAATGCACCTCGGGTCCCGGCAAGGGGCGGCGGACGCCGGCGGTGCGAAGGTCACGCCCAAGAAACAAAGCGCGGTGACGGCAGAGATAAGTCCGGGGGAGGTATCGCGTCAACGAACGACCGGCGCCTCCTATCCCGACTGGCCGAGCCGACTAGGAAAACCCCTGCTCTGCGGTGCTATCCTCGTCGCCCGCACCCCCCACTAGGGCAGTGGCTCAATTGGTAGAGCACCGGTCTCCAAAACCGGCGGTTGGGGGTTCGAGTCCCTCCTGCCCTGCTCCGCCATTTGTATTCCTGTCCGAAGGACGACGTTTTGAACCGAGAAGAGAAGCGCAGACTGCAGCGGCAAGGCCAGCTCGGTCCTGACGGCACGCCGATGACATCGGCCGGCGCCGTGCAGGACAAGCAACGTCGCGTCCGTCAAACAGGGCAGCGGGCGGCGCGCGAAGGCAACGTCTTCTCGCGTTCGACCGAGTTCGTCCGCGAGACCCGCGGTGAGCTCCGCAAGGTCGCCTGGCCGACGAGGACCGAGGTGCGTAACTACTCGATCGTCGTGCTGGTCACGCTGATCATCCTGATTTCACTCATCTTCGTGCTCGACTACGGCGCGTCGAAGTCCATCCTGACCCTCTTCCACACGTGAGCCTTGTGACCGACCTCTCCAATACGCCTGCCGATGACAACGACCCCGACGCGATCGTCGAGGCGGTCGCGCTCGACGCGCCCGTGGCCGGAGACACCTTCGTCGACGAGGTGATCGAAGAAGCCGCCGACGCGCCCGTCGAAGAAGCGCCGGTCGAGGAAGCGCCGGTCGAAGAAGTCGCTGACGAAGCCGTTGACGAGCCTGAAGTTGTGACCGCTGAAGCCCTTCTCGACGAGTCGGCCGAAAGCGACGAGGAAACCGACGACGAGGAAGCGGAGCCGGTCAAGGCCGAGAGCCCGTACGACCGTCCCGGTCAGTGGTTCGTGATCCACTCGTACTCCGGTTACGAGAAGAAGGTGAAGTCCAACCTCGAGAGCCGCATCGCCTCGATGAACATGGAAGACCACATCTACGAGGTCGTCATCCCCGAGGAAGACGTGGTGGAGTTGAAGAACGGCCGCAAGGTCGTGGTCACCAAGAAGATGTTCCCGGGCTACCTGCTCGTGCGCTGCGAACTCGACGACGACTCCTGGTACGTCGTGCGCAACACGCCCGGCGTCACCGGCTTCGTCGGTTCGGGCGCCAAGCCCACGCCGCTTCGTCGCAAGGACGTGGAGAACTTTCTCCAGGTCCCGGTCGAAGGCGTCGAGGGCGAGCCCAAGAAGAGCCGCCCCAAGTCGGCCTACGAAAACGGCGAGTCGGTGCGGGTCAAGGAAGGCCCCTTCGCCGACTTCACCGGCACGATCGCCGAAATCAACGAGGACCAGCTCAAGCTCAAGGTGCTCGTCAACATCTTCGGCCGGGAGACCCCGGTCGAGCTCGATTTCGCCCAAGTGGCGAAGCTCTAAGGACAAGAAATGGCACGCAAGAAGGTCGCAGCGATCGTCAAGATCCAGCTCCCCGCCGGAGCGGCTACGGCCGCGCCCCCGGTCGGTACGGCGCTTGGTCCCCACGGTGTGGCGACGATGGATTTCGTCAAGCAGTACAACGCCCAGACCGAGAACCAGCGCGGGCAGATCATCCCCGTCGAGATCACCATCTTCGAGGACCGCAGCTTCAGCTTCATCCTCAAGACGCCGCCGACGCCGGCGTTGCTGCGCCAGGCCGCCGGTCTCGAAAAGGGTGCGCCCACCGCCGGTCGTGAGACGGTTGGTTCGGTCACCAAGGCGCAGGTCGAGGAGATCGCCAAGACCAAGATGCCCGACCTCAACGCCAACGATCTCGAGGCGGCGTGCCTGCAGGTCGCCGGCACCGCCCGCTCGATGGGCATCGAAGTCAAATAGCCGCAGCATCCCCACGACCCGGACTACCTCTCCGGGCGCGGGCTACCTAGAGAGGGAGGCGTCATGCCGCAACGAGGAAAGAACTACGAAGACGCGCTGAAGGGCTTTAGCCGCGACGAGGTGTATCCGCCCGTCGAAGCCGTCAAGCACGTCAAGGCCACCGCCAAGGCCAAGTTCGACGAGACCGTCGAACTTTCGATGCGATTGGGCGTCGACCCCCGCAAGGCCGACCAGATCGTGCGCGGCACGGTCAGCCTGCCGGGCGGCACGGGCAAGAACGTGCGCGTCGCCGTCTTCGCCGCCGGACCGGCCGCCGAAGAGGCGCGTCAGGCCGGCGCCGACATCGTCGGCGCCGAAGACCTGGTGGAACGGGTTGTCGGCGGGTTCGTCGACTTCGACGTCGCCATCGCCACGCCGGACCTCATGGGCCAGGTCGGTAAGGCCGCCCGCGTTCTCGGTCCCCGCAAGCTCATGCCGAACCCCAAGACGGGCACCGTCACTACCGACGTCGGCAAGACGGTCGGCGAATTCAAGGGTGGCAAGGTGGAGTACCGCACCGACAAGGTCGGCAACATCCACGTGCCAATCGGCAAGGCGAGCTTCGAGCCGCGGGCGCTGCTGGCCAACTTCCGCGCGGTGGTCGACGAGGTGCAGCGGGCCAAGCCGGCTTCGGCCAAGGGCAAGTACATCAAGTCGGTCACCGTGTCCTCGACCATGGGCCCCGGCGTCCGCGTCGACACCAATCGGCTCCGCGTGACCGAAGAAGAGGCCGCCTCCGAGGCTGCCGAAAACGCCGCCGCCGACGCCGCTACCGCATAGTTCCACCTTTTGTCAGAAGGTTCCACCCTCCAGGAGAGGTGGTACTTCAGCGGGTGGCAAGTCACGAGCCGATCCGAGTTGGTCCCAAAGGACGATTCGTTCTGCCGGCCTACGTGCGCAAGGCGCTCGGAGTCGATGAAGGCGATGAGCTGATCGTTGTCGTGCGTGACGGTGAAATCGTCCTAATGAATCGCGACCAGGCACGAGCCGTCGTGCGGGAAGCCTTCGCGGACGGAGCGAACCCGGTCGACGAGTTGATCGCGGAGCGGCACGCTGAGGCGAAGCTCGAGGCGCAGGGAGATCGCCCAGCGCGCAAGCGTTCCGCGTGACGGTCATCCTCGATTCGTCGGCGATCTTGGCGTGGGCCTTCGCCGAGCCGTCCGCCGATCGGGTCGAACTCGCTTTGACCGATGCGCTGGTGGCGACGCCCAACTGGGCCGAAGTCCTGCAGAAGGTGCTTGATCGAGGCCCTGCACCAGGCTTCGTCGGTGACACGATCACGGGCTTGGGGTTGAGCGTCGTTCCAGTCGACAGGGCGACGCTGAGCACGCCGCGGCGATGTGGGTGAGGTCCGCGCCACTGTCACTGGCCGCTCGCTTCTGCATGGCAGTTGGTCGCCGGCTGGACGTGCCGATCTGGACCTGTGATCGAGCGTGGGCCGGTGTCGACCCGCGGGTTGTGGTGCTTCGTTAGTCCGAATCGCGGGCGGCGACGCGCGCCACAAACCGCGCGCCGGCATCAGACATCTCCCGCAACACGTCCAACGCGGGCGTCGCCTCGCGAATGTCGTCGGGCCACTGTTCGACTTCGCTGATCGCCCAGGTCGACCAGCGGTCGACGAGCTGGTCGAATTCCTCCAGGAAGCGGCCGCACAACACCAACCAGGGGAGTCGTTCGGGGTAACCGCCGCGGCCCTCGAGGTACTCGGCAGACGGAGCGTGTGCGGCGACAATCAAGTCCTCGTTGTCCGTCTTGATCTTGTGCAGGTTCGCCAGCAGGTCCGCCTTGGTCGCGTGCTCAGCGAAGAACACCTTGACGAGCTGCTCGAACTCGACGACCGGGCCCGCGCCGTCGCTTGGCACCCACTTTTTCAGAGCCTTGCGGCCGGCAGGCGTGATGGCGTAGCGGGTGCGGGGGCGTTGGCCGACGTGTTCGGTTTCCGCGGTGGCCAGCCCGGCGGCGACCAGCTTCTTCGGCTCGGTGTAGATGCCGCTTTCGGCTCGCGGCCAGAACTGGCCCAAGGCGCGCCGCATTTGTTCCGCCAGTTCGTACGTCGTCCACGACCGCAGCGAGAGCAGTCCGAGGATGGCGTAGGACGTCGTCGAAAGATTGGCCATTGACTTTTCCTCCAAATTGGAGGATACACTAGATCCATGGCAAATGAAGCGATGCAGGCGGCGTGGGACGGCGAAGAAGGCGATCACTGGGCCGAGTTCGCCGACCGGTACGACTCCGCCTCGGTGCGGATCTCGGCGGCCTTGCAGGCGACGATTCCCGGTCCCGACGGCGAGTCCGTGCTCGACATCGGTTGCGGGGCGGGCGGGCTGTCGCTCGAGCTCGCGGCGCGGTTCCCGAGCGCCCGCGTGCTCGGCATTGACCTGTCGTCGCAGATGCTCGACGTGGCCGGAAAGCGGGCCGCCGCCCGGGGCCTCACCAACGTTTCCTTCGAGCGGACCGACGCCCAGACGCACGTGTTCGCGCCGGAGACCTTCGAACTCGCCGTCAGCAGTTTCGGGTGCATGTTCTTCGACGACCCGGTCGCGGCCTTCGCCAACATCGGGCGGGCGCTGAAGCCCGGCGGCCAGATCCGTTTTGCCGCCTGGCGTGCCTTGAAGGACAACCCCTGGTTGATGGCTGTCCGCGAAGCGCTGGCGATGGGCCGCGACCTCCCGTTCCCGCCGCTCGAGGCGCCGACCCCGTTCAGCCTCTCGGATCCGGACCGCACCTTGTCGCTGTTCACGGACGCGGGGTTCACCGACATCGAACTCGCACCGCTCGACCAGCCAATGATCCCCGGCAAGGACGCCGACGACGCTTATGCGTTCGCCAGTCAGATGGGCATCGTGAAGGGCCTTAGCCACGACCTCGACGACGCGCAAAGGGCCGAAGGGCTCGGAAAGCTCCGTCAGGCCTTGGTTGACCATGAGACCACCGACGGAGTGCTGCTCGACACCGCGGCGTGGATCATTTCGGCGCGCAAGTCCTGAGCGCCCGCATCGCCGAAGTCGGTTCCTAGGGCATCGTGCGGTTCGTTGAGTGCCCCCGCCGACGACCCCGGACCGCCGCGTTGGGCAATTCGCCGCTCTCTGACCTAGCCGCTATCCTTCTTCGGCTTTCAACAACTGAAATCTCGCCGCAGACAGCTGGTGCGCTTGCGCTCAAAGGACTCCCGAGTCCGCCCGCCGAGGTGAACCTCCTAGATATAGGGCGTTCGCACATGTCTGCGACGCCCTATTTGCTTTAAGGAGGTGCAACAGGTTGGACAACCCCCGTCCCGAAAAGGTCGCAGTGGTCGACGAGGTGCGTGAGCGCTTCAACGACTCCGACGCCGCCATCCTTACCGAGTACCGCGGGCTCACAGTGACCGAGATCGGCCAGCTTCGTCGGAATCTCAGCCCCGCCGGCGGTGAGTACAAGGTCTACAAGAACACGCTGGTCCGCTTCGCCGCCCGTGACCTCGGCCTCGACATCGAGTCGATGCTCGAAGGCCCGACGGCGATTGCGTTCGTCAAAGGTGACGCCGTCACGGTCGCCAAGGCCCTGCGCGACTTCGCCCGCACCAACCCCAAGCTGGTCGTCAAAGGCGGCTTGCTCGGCGACAAGGTGCTCGACGCGAAGGACACGACGGCGCTCGCCGACGTCGCCCCGCGCGAAGTGCTGTTGGCCCGTCTCGCCGGCGGCATGGCGGCACCGATGGTCCAGTTCGCCGGCCTGTTGCAGGCCCTGCCCCGCAACCTGGCCTACGGCCTCAAGGCCCTGATCGACCAGAAGGGCGGCGCCCCGGCCGAAGCCGAAGCGCCCGCCGAAGAAGCCGTTGCTGAAGCGCCGGCCGAAGAAGCTGTCGCCGAAGCCGAAGCGCCGGCCGAAGAAGCCGTTGCTGAAGCGCCGGCCGAAGAAGCTGTCGCCGAAGCCGAAGTATCCGAATCCACCCCCGAGCCTGAGGCGGTCACCGCCGAAGCAGAAACCACAGAAAGCGAGTGACCACCATGGCCACCAAAGAAGAGATCCTCGACGCAATTGCCAGCATGACCGTTCTCGAGCTCAGTGAGCTCTTGAAGGAATTCGAAGAGAAGTTCGGCGTTACCGCGGCGGCGCCCGTCGCGGTTGCCGCGGCGCCTGCGGGCGGCGGCGGTGGCGGCGAAGCCGCGGCCGAAGAGGAGAAGGACGAGTTCGACGTCATCCTCACCGGCGCCGGCGCTCAGAAGATCCAGGTCATCAAGGAAGTCCGTGCGCTCACGAGCCTCGGGCTCAAGGAAGCCAAGGACCTGGTCGACTCCGCGCCCAAGCCCGTTCTCGAGAAGGTCAACAAGGAGGCCGCCGAGGCCGCCAAGGCCCAGCTCGAAGGCGCCGGCGCCACCGTCGAAGTCAAGTAACTCCGACAAGTTCCACTAAGTAGTTCCGACTCGCTCCGGCCATCTGGCCGGAGCGAGTCGCGTCTACGCTTCGCCACGGCGGCTGCGCTGGGCGGCCGCTGCTGGGGAGGTTGTGGTGCGTCGCACTCTCACTCTTGTGTTGCTTGCCGCCGTCGGTTTAGCGGTCGTCCCATTTCGTGTGGTGCCCGCGTCGGCCGCGACCGCGACGAACTCCTGGGTGGGAACCATCGAGGGAACGCGATACGCCGACTCCAATGGCCGACGCGAACTGCGGGCGACGATCCGCTTCGGCGGCTACCGGACCGACGTGGTTGCGGTCGCTACCTACGACTGTTTCGGCGACTTCGTCGCGGCAACTCTCGACTGCGCTCGTATCCCGGATGTGAAAATGAACAGCACCAAGTTCCCCGCGGCGTTGCACAGCGACAACTTCGCGTTCGACGACGTGTCGTTCGCGTACCGGGCGCGGTTCGAAAGCGGACGCCGTCTCCAGTGTTACGTCGTGGACGGACCGAGCATCGAATTGCCGGGGTCTCAGTCGGCCCGGTGGCAGGTCGCCGGCGCCTGCACCGCCGAGCTTTAACTCGCAGCAGCGCCACCGTTCGCGTTTAGCCTGCTTAGCAACAGTTGTTGGTGGCCGCGCGCCCTGCCGGAGTGACGCCCGGTCTGGCGGCACCGACGGCAGGAGAGGCCTACTTCGGTAGGTGAAGGTGTGGTGGCACCGCGAGGAATCCCAAGCTCGCCCGCACCCCGATTGGGGATGGCGTTGCGAGATAAGGAGGTTCCCGACCATGCAGCGCATCCTTTCGTCCCAACTCAGCGCGCACATCGGCCAGCAGGTGGTGATCGCCGGCTGGGTGCATCGCCGTCGTGAACTGAAGTCCGTGTCGTTCTTGATCGTGCGCGATCGAGACGGCCTCGCCCAGGTGGTGATGCCCGCCGAGGCCGACTTGCCGCCCGAAGAGACCGTCGTGCAGGTGACGGGCACCGCGACCGCCAACGAGGTGGCCCCTGGTGGTGTCGAGATTGTCGACGCCCACGTTCAGCTACTCGGTGAGGCCGCGGACGTGCTGCCGTTCGAGATCTTCCGGCCGTCGCTCACCGCGACGATGCCCACGCAGCTCGACCACGCCGCGCTCTCGTTACGGCATGCATCCCGACGCGACGCCTTGAGCATCACCGCCGCCGCCGTCGGCGGGTTCCGCTCGACACTCGACGAGCTGGGCTTCACCGAAATCTTCACCCCCAAGATCGTGGAAACGGCCACCGAGTCCGGGGCCAACGTGTTCGCCCTCGACTACTTCGGCCGCCCGGCGTACCTGGCGCAGTCGCCGCAGTTCTACAAACAGCTCATGGTGGGCGTCTTCGAGCGCGTGTACGAGGTCGGCCCCGTGTTCCGCGCCGAGCCACACGACACCACCCGTCACCTGGCCCAATACACCTCGCTGGACGTCGAACTGGGGTTCATCGAGGACCATCGCGATGTGATGAGCGTGCTGCGCGCCGTGCTCGCCGGGACGATGGCGCGGGTGGCGGCACTGGTCGACGTGCCGAGCGTGCCCGATGTGATCCCGTCGGTCCACTTCGTCGACGCGCTGGCCATCGCCGGCGCCGACCCCGACGAACCCGACCTGTCGCCGGCGGACGAACGGGCGATCGGGGAGTGGGCCATGCGCGAACACGGCAGCGACTTCGTGTTCGTCGAGGGCTATCCCATGCATCCCAAGGGCAAACGACCGTTCTACACGTACCCCGATCCGTCGCGACAGGGTTACTCGAACGGCTTCGACCTGCTGTTCCGAGGAATCGAACTCGTCACGGGCGGTCAACGCCTGCACCGCTACCACGACTACGTCGCCGCGCTCACGGCGATGGGCGAACCCCTCGAGCCGTACCGCGCCTACATCGAGTCCTTCCGCCTCGGGTTCCCACCGCACGGAGGCTTCGCCATCGGCCTGGAGCGGTTGGTCGCCCGGCTCACGGGAGCGGCGAACGTCCGCGAGGTGACCGCCTTTCCGCGCGACCTGCACCGTCTGGCGCCGTAAGTCAAGTGCTTGACCTGTCGGGCTGACTCATTTACCCTGCGCCGAAGCAGATCCCCTTTTGGGGGTTGATCTCCGCGTGCGCCTGCGCGTATACTTGTTAGTTCCGTGCCGCCCGCTTCGCCCGTCGTCCTTTGCGCCTTCTTCTTCGCGCCACTTGACGACGCGCGCCAGTCGTTCTGAGGAGTCAGCCCTTGTCGGCTCGCCCTGTTACTCCCACCCGCTATTCGTTCGCCAACGTCGCTGACGTTCTCGAACTCCCGGACCTCGTCTCGGTGCAGCGGGACAGCTTTACCCGCTTCATTCAGGAGGGTCTCCAGCAGACTTTCCGCGATCTGAGCCCGATCGAGGACTTCACCGGTCAGCTCAGCCTCGAGCTCGAGTTCGACCCCAACGACATCGATCTGCGCCCGCCGCCCAAGTTCACGGTGGAGGAGTGCAAAGAGAAGGACATGACCTACGCGGCGCCGATTTTCGTGCGCGCCCGGTTCATGAACGCGGTCACGGGTGAGATCAAGGAACAGACCGTCTTCATGGGCGACTTCCCGATGATGACGGACAAGGGGACGTTCATCATCAACGGCACCGAGCGCGTCGTGGTGAGCCAACTCGTCCGCAGCCCGGGTGTCATCTTCCAGCCGGGCCGCGACGCCAAGACGATCGTCACCGGCACCATCCACCCCTACCGCGGTGAATGGATCGAGTTCGACGTCGAGGCCAAGCCCGGCAAGGACATCACCGCCGGCACCCGCGTCGCCCGCAAGCGCCGCCTGTCGATCTTCGTGCTTATGCGCGCCCTCGGCTTCGAGGACGACGCCGTCATCGAGCGCTTCGTGCGCCATTTCGACTTCCTCGCCGGCCAGTGGGAGAAGGAGCGCGAGATCGCGCCCACCCGCGACGACGCCCTGCTCGAGATCTACAAGCGCGCCCGCCCGGGCGAGCCGCCCTCGGTCGAGTCGGCCCGCGCCTACTTCGAGAACGCCTTCTTCAACAACAAGCGCTACGACCTCACCCGCGTCGGTCGGTACAAGCTCAACCGCAAGCTGCGCCACGAGATCGACGTCATCGAGAAAATCCTCGGCGTCACCCTCGAGAAGCCCGAAGAGAGTCAGGGCGTGCTCAGCCCCGCCGAGATCCTCGCGGCCGCCAGCTACATGCTGCACCTCGCCAACGGCGAGCCCGGCTACCGCCTCGACGACCAGGACCACTTCGCCAACCGCCGCGTGCGTTCGGTCGGCGAGCTGATCCAGAACCAAGTGCGCGTCGGCCTGAGCCGGATGGAGCGCGTCGTGCGTGAGCGCATGACCACCCAGGACGTCGAGGCGATCACGCCGCAGACATTGATCAACATCCGCCCCGTCGTGGCGGCGATCAAGGAGTTCTTCGGTACCTCGCAGCTGTCCCAGTTCATGGACCAGGTCAACCCGCTCTCGGGTCTGGCCCACAAGCGCCGCCTCTCGGCTCTCGGCCCCGGCGGTCTGAGCCGCGAGCGCGCCGGCTTCGAAGTCCGCGACGTGCACTCGAGCCATTACGGCCGCATGTGCCCGATCGAGACGCCGGAAGGTCCGAACATCGGCCTGATCGGTGCGCTCGCTTCTTACGCCAAGGTCAACGACTACGGCTTCATCGAGACCCCGTACCGCGTCGTCAAGAACGGCCGCGTCACCGACGAGATCCGCTACTTCGCGGCCGACGAAGAAGAAGAGCACGTCATCGTGCAGGCGAATACCGCACTCGACGCCAAGGGCAACTTCGTCGACGAGCGGGTGCTCGTGCGCCGCGGCCCGCAAGGCGCCGGTGTGCGCGTCGGCGCCAGCACCACCTCCTACGGCTCGACCTCGGAAGTCGACTTCGTGCCGCCTTCGGAAGTCGACCTCATGGACGTGTCGCCGAAGCAGATCGTTTCGATCTCCACCGCGCTGATCCCCTTCATCGAACACGACGACGCCAACCGCGCGCTCATGGGCGCCAACATGCAGAAGCAGGCCGTGCCGCTCGTTCGCCCGGAAGCGCCCTACATCGGCACCGGCGTCGAAGCGCGTGCCGCGCAGGACGCCGGCGACGTGCTCATGGCCGAAGGCAAGGGCACGGTCACCGAAGTCTCGGGCGACCACATCACCGTTGAGTACAACGACGGGCAGAAGGACGTGCTCGGCCATCAGCTCGGCCGCCGTGTGTACCGCCTGCTCAAGTTCCAGCGCTCCAACCAGAACACCGCCATCAACCAGCGGGTGCTCACGGCCGAAGGCGCCAAGGTTGACAAGGGCGACCTGCTCGCCGACGGTCCGTCCACGCACAACGGAGAACTGGCGTTGGGCAAGAACCTGCTCGTCGCCTTCATGCCGTGGGAGGGCTACAACTACGAAGACGCCATCATCCTCAACGAGCGTCTCGTGCGCGACGACGTCCTCACCTCGATTCACATCGAGGAACACGAGGTCGACGCCCGCGACACCAAGCTCGGTGCCGAGGAGATCACGCGTGACATCCCCAACCTGAGCGAGGAGATCCTCAAGGACCTCGACGAGCGCGGCATCATCCGCGTCGGCGCCGAAGTCGGTCCCGGCGACGTGCTCGTGGGCAAGGTCACCCCCAAGGGTGAGACCGAGCTCACGCCCGAAGAGCGCCTCCTGCGCGCCATCTTCGGTGAGAAAGCGCGTGAAGTGCGCGACACCTCGCTCAAGGTTCCCCACGGTGAGTCGGGCAAGGTCATCGACGTCCGCGTGTTCAGCCGTGACGATCAGCATGAGCTGCCGCCCGGCGTCAACATGATCGTGCGGATCTATGTCGCTCAGAAGCGCAAGATCTCCGAGGGCGACAAGCTCGCCGGACGCCACGGCAACAAGGGCGTCATCTCGAAGATCCTGCCGGAGCAGGACATGCCCTTCCTCGCCGACGGCACGCCTGTCGACATCATCCTCAACCCCCTCGGTGTGCCGAGCCGCATGAACGTCGGCCAGGTGCTCGAATCGGCGCTCGGCTATGCCGCTCGCTGGGGCTGGCAGGACCCGAAGACCAACGAAGTCGTCGGTACCTCGACGCGGTCGGAGCGCAAGACCCGTCCGCGCACGGACCCCGCCGTGTGGGTTTCCACGCCGTCCTTCGACGGCGCCCACTGGGACGAGACCGACCACGCCGGCAAGCACCCCACGATGCAGTCGATCTTCGACCACCTCAACGCCGACGGTGTCGACGACGTTCGCCTGATGCAGAACACCGGCAAGGTCACGCTGTGGAACGGTCGCACCGGCGACCCCTACGACAGCCCGATCTCGGTCGGCTACGTCTACATCCTCAAGCTCGCTCACCTCGTCGACGACAAGATCCACGCTCGCTCGACGGGCCCGTACTCGATGATCACCCAGCAGCCGCTCGGCGGTAAGGCGCAGTTCGGCGGTCAGCGCTTCGGTGAGATGGAAGTGTGGGCGCTCGAGGCCTACGGCGCGGCTTACGCGCTGCAGGAACTGCTCACCATCAAGTCCGACGACGTCCTCGGCCGCGTGCGCGTGTACGAGGCGATCGTCAAGGGCGAGAACATCCCCGACCCGGGCATTCCCGAGTCGTTCAAGGTGTTGATCAAGGAGATGCAGTCGCTCTGCATCAACGTCGACGTCATGTCCAAGCTCGGCGGCGAGATCGAGATGCGCGACATCGACGACGACTACCGCAGCGACCTCGACATCGACATCAGTCGCCCGGAACGTGGTTCAGACGAAGAAGACGCGCGGCGCGCGCGTGAGAGGGCTGGTTTCTAAATGCTTGACGTAAACCTTTTTGAATCGCTGAAGATCGGTCTGGCCCGCGCGGAGGACATCCGCGAGTGGTCCAAGGGCGAGGTGAAGAAGCCCGAGACCATCAACTACCGCACGCTGCGTCCTGAGAAGGACGGCCTGTTCTGCGAGAAGATCTTCGGTCCGACCAAGGACTGGGAGTGCTACTGCGGCAAGTACAAGCGGGTGCGCTTCAAGGGCATCACGTGCGAACGCTGCGGCGTTGAAGTCACGCGCTCCAAGGTCCGTCGCGACCGCATGGGTCACATCGAGCTGGCTGCGCCCGTCGTGCACATCTGGTACCTGCGCGGCACCCGTTCGTGGCTCGCGTATTTGCTCATGGGCACCGAGGCGCGTGAGGAGCTGAAGGCCAAGCAACTCGAAAAGGTCATCTACTTCGCCGCCAACCTCGTGACCTGGGTCGACGAGGACAAGCGCCACGTCGACGAGCCGACCCTCGAGGCCGAGTTGCTCGAAGAGCTCAGCGAGATCGAGAAGCAGCGCGACCTCGACGTCGACAAGCGCTTCAAGGCGCTCGAGTCCGAGCTCGCCGACCTCGAGAAGGAAGGCGCCAAGGACAGCGAGCTCAAGGCGCGCCAGAAGGTGGCCGACAAAGACCTCGCCGGCATTCGCGAGCGGGCCGAACTCGAACTCGACCTCGTGAAGCGCGCCTGGGACGAGTTCCGCAGCCTGCACGCCCGCAAGATCATCGAAGACGAACTGCTGTGGCGCGAACTCGCCGACCGCTACGGCGAGTATTTCGAAGGCGGCATGGGCGCCGAGGCGATCGCCTCGCTCATCGACCGCATCGACTTCGACGTCGAAGAGGTCAAGCTCCGTGAAGGCATCGAAGCCTCCGACGGTCGTAAGCCCCTGTCGGTGCAGCGCAAGCAGAAGGCCATCAAGCGCCTCAAGATCGTCGCCGCGTTCAACCGCCGCAACGAGCAGGGCAAGCGCGTCAACGACCCGCGCTCGATGATCCTCGAGGCTGTGCCGGTCATCCCGCCGGACCTGCGCCCGATGGTGCAGCTCGACGGTGGCCGTTTCGCCACGTCCGACCTCAACGACCTTTACCGCCGCGTCATCAACCGCAACAACCGCCTCAAGCGACTGTTGGACCTCGGCGCGCCCGAGATCATCGTCAACAACGAAAAGCGCATGCTGCAGGAAGCCGTCGACGCGCTGTTCGACAACGGCCGCCGCGGTCGCCCGGTCACCGGTCCCGGTAACCGTCCGCTCAAGTCGCTGTCCGACATGCTCAAGGGCAAGCAGGGCCGGTTCCGCCAGAACCTGCTCGGCAAGCGCGTCGACTACTCGGGCCGTTCAGTCATCGTGGTCGGCCCGACGCTCAAGCTCCACCAGTGCGGTCTGCCCAAGCTGATGGCGCTCGAGCTGTTCAAGCCGTTCGTCATGAAGCGCCTGGTCGACACCGAACTGGCGCAGAACATCAAGTCCGCCAAGCGCATGGTCGAACGTCGCAAGGCGCCGGTGTGGGACGTGCTGGCCGAGGTCATCAAGGAGCACCCCGTGTTCCTGAACCGCGCGCCAACGCTGCACCGCCTTGGCATTCAGGCGTTCGAGCCGGTGTTGGTCGAAGGCAAGGCCATCCAGATCCACCCGCTCGTCTGCACGGCGTTCAACGCCGACTTCGACGGCGACCAGATGGCCGTGCACCTTCCGCTCAGCTCGGAGGCTCAGGCTGAGGCCCGCATCCTCATGCTGTCGGCCAACAACGTGCTGTCGCCGGCCACTGGCCGTCCGATCACGGTGCCGACCCAGGACATGGTCTTCGGTTGCTACTACCTCACGCTCGAAGTTCCGGGCGCGACTGGTGAAGGCAACGTGTACCGCAACTTCTACGAAGTCGAGCAGGCGCTCGAGGCGGGCGATGTCGCGCTGCACGCCAAGATCAAGCTGCGCACGCCTGTCGACGGTGCGGCCGACGGTGAGGCCGGGTTCGTGGAGCGTGAGACCACGCCTGGTCGCATGATCTTCAACTCGGCGTTGCCGGACGGGTTCGAGCCCGTCGAAGACATCATCGGTAAGTCGAACACTTCGATCGGCTCCATCGTGGAGACCCTCGCGTTCAACTACCCGAAGGTCACCGTCGCCGAGTCGCTCGACAAGATCAAGACCAACGGCTTCCGCTACGGGGCCCAGTCAGGTCTGACCATCTCGATCGACGACGTGAAGACGCCGCCGGACAAGCGCTCGATCCTCGACCGCTTCGAGAAGGAAGCCGAGAAGACTGAGACGCAGTTCAAGCGCGGCATCATCACCGACGACGAGCGGCGCCAGAAGGAAGTCGAGATCTGGACCTCGGCCAACACCGAGATCAAGCGGGCGATGGAAAAGACCCTCGCCGAGAACCCCTTCAACTCCATCAACATGATGGTGGACTCGGGTGCTCGCGGTAACCCGCAGCAGATCGCCCAGATCGCCGGCATGAAGGGCCTCGTATCCAACCCACGCGGCGAGATGATCCCTCGTCCGATCAAGTCCTCGTTCCGTGAGGGCCTGTCGGTGCTCGAGTACTTCATCTCGACCCACGGCGCCCGCAAGGGTCTGGCCGACACGGCGCTCCGCACCGCTGACTCGGGTTACCTGACGCGTCGACTCGTCGACGTGGCACAGGAGCTCATCATTCGCCAGGAAGACTGCGGCACCACCCGCGGCATCTGGATCGAAGACGTGCTGCCCGACCAGGCCGGCAAGCAGTACCACCTCCAGACGCGGCTGTTCGGCCGTGTCCTGGCCGAGCCCGCGGGCGGGATCAAAGAAGGCGTCGAGCTCAACGAGGAGCACATCTCGGCGCTGCGCGAAGACCCGGAGATCACGCGGGTGCGTGCTCGTTCGGTGCTCACGTGCGACGCCGAGTACGGCGTGTGCGGCCTTTGCTACGGCCGATCGCTCGCCACCGGTCGCCCGATCGAGCTCGGTGAAGCCGTCGGCGTCATCGCCGCCCAGTCCATCGGCGAGCCGGGCACGCAGCTGACCATGCGTACCTTCCACCAGGGCGGTGTGGCGTCGGAAGGCGTCGACATCACCGCCGGTCTTCCCCGCGTCGTCGAGTTGTTCGAGGCCCGCGTGCCCAAGGGCGCGGCGATCCTCACCAAGACGTCGGGTGTTGTCCGTATTACCGACGAGGACAACAGCCGCCGCGTGGCGGTCGTCGGCGACGACGGCACCGAAGAGGCCTACACCGTGTCGCTGCGTGCGCATCTTGAAGTCCGCGACGGCCAGGAGGTCACCGCCGGTGACGCGCTGCAGGAAGGTCCGAAGGACCCGAAGATGCTGCTCGAGATCAAGGGCATCCGGATCACGCAGCAGTACCTCGTCGACGAGGTGCAGAAGGTGTACCGGGCGCAGGGCGTGTCGATCCACGACAAGCACATCGAGCTCATCGTGCGCCAGATGCTCAAGCGTGTTTCGGTGGCCGAGCCGGGCGATTCGACGTTCTTGCCCGGTGAGCGGGTCGACGCCCGTACCTACGGTGAGGTCAACCGCGAGCTGGTCACCGCCGGCAAGCGTCCCGCCGAAGGTCGCCCCGAGCTGATGGGTATCACCAAGGCTTCGCTGGCCACCGACTCGTGGCTCTCGGCGGCGTCGTTCCAGGAGACCACTCGCGTGCTCACCGAAGCGGCCATCGAGGGCAAGAGCGACAAGCTCCACGGCCTCAAGGAGAACATCATCATCGGCAAGCTCATCCCCGCAGGTACCGGCATGACCGTGTACCGCGACGTGGGCATCGATGCTCCCGAGGCCGAGCCGATGCTTGGTTGGTCCTCCGACTACGGCGACGACGCCGATCTCGCGGCGTGGCTGGCCGATCGCGATCCGACGACGTCGACCGAAACCGTCTTCGACTGGAACGAGTCAGCGCCAGCCGCACCGGCGCCGACCTTCACCGAAGAAGCCGGCGAAGAGCCCGCCGTCTAGCAGGCGCCGGGCTCGATCACCTGGTCGGCCGTGCGGGACTGGTTCCCGCGCGCGTCGACCGCGGTGACCCAAAACGTGATTGGTCGACCTTCCGGCGTGAGTTGCGCTTGGTAGCCGTCCGCGCCATTGGTGATGTCGACGCTGTGTTCCACGCCATCGTGCCAATGCAGGACGAAGCTGGCGAGGTCGCCTTCTTCGACGACGTGGACGTCGACGGCGCAGCCTTGCGCGGTGGCGTCCAGATCCGGCGCCCGCTCGAGGGTCCACGCGATCTCGTGGGTCATGGCGCCACCGGCAGATGTCGTAATCGTGAGCGACGAGCGGACGTCGCCTTCCGGCGCGGTGTCGAGGGCGTGGACGATGACAAGCGCGGCGCCGCGCGCTGGGATCCGTCCGCTGCGTGGTGACACGTCAGCCCACTCGGCCGACATCGCCGCCTGATAGCTGATCGCGCGGTCCGACGGGTTGCGCAATTGGATGCGCGCGATGTTGTCGGTGACTTCGGGCGCGCCGAGCTGCAGCGCGTTGCTCGCGGGAAGCGCCGTCAGTTCGTCGACGTCGCTGTTGCCGTCGTCGCGAAGAGCCACGGCCGCCCCCGCCCCTGCCAACACCACGACGAGTGTGGCGACTGCGATCCGGGCCGGCGTGCTGAACCGCCGCCGCGCTCGAGGTTGCTCGACGTCGAAGAGCGGGGCCGGCAGCGCCGACGGGCGGCGGCGCCGGCTGGCGTGGCCGACCTCGCGCACCTCATCGGGTACGTCGGGCCGTGCCGCGCTGAAGAAGGAACGCACGGTGGCCATCGCCCGAATACGGTCGGAGCAGATCGTGCAGTCCTGCGCGTGGACGTGCACGGACGGCGCGACCGCGACGAGATCGGCGACGGTCTCGGCGTTGCCCGCCGAAAGGATCGCGGCCAGCTCTTCGCAGTCCCCAGCGCCGCTGAACCCGAGCAACGCGGGATCGAGCGTTCGCTCCCAGCTATCGGCGATGTCGTTGCACTTGTCGGCGGCCGCGCTGGCTCGCATCCCCAGTGCCTCGCCGAGCGCCGCCAAGTCGCCGGCAGTGCGGGCGCGCACGTCGAGCGCGGCTCGTTCTTCGGGCGGGCGAGTGGACGCCAGCGTCGCCGCCAGCGCCGGTAGGTCGAGGACGACTAACTGAAGGCCGGCGATATCGACCGGTTCGTCTACGGCGGCGCGGGCGATTGCCTGCTGACGCGCGTGGGCCAGGACCAAGCCGCGGGCACGTCCGGCGCGGCGAAGCGCAGTCGCCGCCACGTCCGCGGCCGCCTCGGGATCACCGAGCATGGCCAGCGCGTGGCCATAGGCCAACTCAGCCGGGTCCCCCGCCATCACCTAGAACCTATCCGCCGCGTCCAGTGAACGAATAAGTGGCGATTTCAGCCCATATGTCCACTTGTTGCAGAGGAATCGCGCGCAGAGCGCGAAAAAACATCGTAAGTAACGGTAAGTCGTCCGTTCCGCTTAATGCCAAACAAAGCGGGAGGGGCAATCCATGCGAATCGGCATTGGAAGTTGGCGCGCTAACGCGCGGCAGGCACGTCGGGTTGGGGCGCTTGCTGTCGTGCTGACTCTGGGGGCGGGTCTTATGGCCTCGCCGGCGCAAGCCGTCATCACGTCACCCGCGGTGGACTCGCCGGTCAGCGGAATTGTCTCCGTGACCGAGTCCGAATACCCGCCGACGGTGACGCCGAGCACGACGAAGTGCACCTCGTCAACGAGGAACCGGACCGGCCAGGTCAATCTCACCGTCTATAAGGGCGCAACGTCGGGCGGCCCGATCTATCGGGCCACGCAGTCGGTCGTCGTGGCGAATCCGCCGGCACCGGTAGCGCCGTTCCTGTGGAACACCCATCGCCTGCCCAACGGCGTGTACAACCTCCGCTCGTCGATCAACGACCGCACGGTCCCCGCCACGCCGACTACGAACGCCAACTGCGCGCTCGGCACCACCCAGGTCAAGAGCGATCCGCACAACGTGAGCCTCGCCAACCCGGGCGTGATCGACATGATCTCCGGTGTCGGCTCCTCGGGCACGACGGCCACCGTCACCGCCCGGTTGCAGGATGGCTCGATCACCCCGACCGCTCCATACGTGACGAACTCGGCTGACCCGATCCAGATTCAGCGGACCAAGGGCTTCACGTTCTTCGGCACGAACTTCACCGTCGGCAACGGCGGCACGCCGGCGGGCTCGACCGTCGACGGCTTCACCTTCACCAACGCCGTGGCCCCGACGACCTTCCCGGTGCAGGGCAATGCCGGTTTCACCCTCTACACCGACACGGTCGAGGGCTACGCACCCGGGATCGCCGACGGTCAGACGGTGTCTCGGTTCAACCGCCTTACCGTCACGACCACCGACGGCCCGCAGACCGTTGAGTGCCTGGGTGTCTTCCAGAAGACCACCAGCGCTCTGACGGGAGCGACGCAGTTCAGCGGCTTCCGCGACTGCTTCAGCGCCGGTACCGGTGAGATGATTGCACCACAGCAGCAGCCCGACGGCTCTTATACCGGCGGCTCCACCGTCGTCGAAGGTCACGCTCCCGCGACCCTGACCTTCACCATCGGCGGTGTCACTTCGGATCCAGTCCCCGTCGACCGCCTCACCGGCTTGGCGACGGGCACCGTCAATACGCCCGACGTCCCGCCGGGTAAAGACGTTCCCGTCACGGTGCAGTCTTCCGACGACGGGTTCTTGACGCCCGCCACCGCCATCGGCGCCATCGATTTCAAGGGCGGGTCCGTCACCACTTACACCGGCGACACCGATGCCTTCTGGGACGAGGACTTCACTGCGAGCGCCACAGTGGTGGGCGCCGTGGGTGGCCTGCCGATCAATGACGGCACCGTCACGTTTACTCGCGGCACCCAGGTTTCTGAGCCGATCCCCCTCGTCAACGGCGTCGCCACGACGACAATGCACGCCGAGGATCCCGGAGCCGCCGGTCAGACCATCACCGCCGTGTTTAGCGGGACCGAGGAGTTGTACAACCCGTCCGAGGACTCGCCCCTGTTCCTGACCAAGCCTCGGCCCACCGAGGTTGACTACACGGGGCCGACGTTCGCCAATAACGGCGATCAGGTCACGCTGTCGGCCAAGCTGACCGACGTCCGCGACAACAACTCGCCGTTGGCCGGCCAGACCATCGCCTTCAAGCTGGGCGACAATGACGCGTTGACCGCAGTCACCGGCGCCGACGGCGTAGCCAGCGAAACCGTTGACGTCTCGTCCGAGGTCGGCCCGTACCCCCTCACGGCCACGTTCTTCGAAGTGCCGACCTACGCGGGCGATGTCGACTCGACGATGTTCAGCGTGGGCTTCCAGTACGAGTTCACCGACGACCTCATTGGCAACCACGGCACGACGCGGCTGAACCCCGACACGCAGCAAGTCGGGTACCGCCGGGCCAATGGCCAGCAGAGCCGCGTCGCCGACAACTCGTACCAGCTGTCGATCTACCTGCCCACGGTGGTCGGGTACCCGAGCACAGATCCAGGTGCGCTCCCGACGCTGCCGGATGAGTGGAACATCCTCAACCTGCCCCGTCTGACGGACCTGTTCTTCTTGCTGGCCAACCCGCCAGCGCTGCCGGGCGTGCCGACCATTACTCCGCCGGCCGTTCCCGATCCGACAGCCCCGCCCGAAGTCCCACCGCTGCCGCTCGGCGAACTGCCGATCGCGATTCCGATGAGCACGAGTTCATCGTCGGCCAGTGCAGCGACCCCAAGAGCAGGGCTCTTCCCGACCGTCCCCGCAGACGGTGGCGGCCTTCCGCTGCCGACCGAAGGCATGACGCTCGGCGAGTTCATCGAGCGGGTCACGACTGCGGGTCTCCCGACCAGCCTCAACGTGTGCGAACTGATCTCTGGTTCCACCTGCGAGCGTCGGTTCATCGTCGCAGCGGCGGTGCTCAACGGTGGTCCGAACGTGGTCGGCGTCTTCGACGTGAAGACGGGGCTGTTCGCTTCCCTCGTGCAGAACGCACCTGGGGCGAGCCCGCTCCCCGTGCTCGGCGCGAGCTTGGGTAGCTGTGCGACTCCGCAGCCGCTCTGCATCGCGCTGCCGGGTTTGCCTTCGGGTGGCCCCGGTGCGCCGACGCCGCCAGACATCGGCGATCCGTCGGGTCTCCAGGCAGCCATCGAGGCTTTGCTCGCTGGCCTGCAGGGTCTCCCCGGCGGCATCGAGGCTCCGCCTGCACCACCGGTAACACCACCAGAGGTGCCAGCGGCGCCGATGAGTTCGACAGCAACGCCATCGCCGGTTGCAGTGCCTGTTGCATTGCCGACGACGTCGCTTCTGCCCGGGCAGGGCCTGAGCCTTGCCACCCTCATCCCGACCTACTGGCTCGGCTGAGCAAGATCGCACACGGAGGACTCTGACAATGAAATTTCGCATGCGTAAGGCAGTAGCGGCCCTGGCCGCTGTAGCCCTCGTAACTCCGTTCGCGACGGCGTGGGGCGACACCGTTCCGGTGCCGTCGCTCCCCACGATCCCGGCGCTCCCGTTGCCGATCACGTTCCCGCCCATCCCCAACCCGCCGCCGGTGAGCTATCCCAACCCGCAGGCGACGTTGGCGATGCTGCAGGGACAGATCCAGCTCATCGCCGCCGCTCTCCAAGTTACGCCCGAGGCTCTGTTGAACCAGATCCTCGGCACGGAGATCCCATCCCAGGGCAGCGTCGTTCTCACTGTGAACGAGTTGCTGAACCGCCTCGCCGGTACGACGGTCTTCGACGCCACGTCGAACGGCCCTGTCGGCCTGATCGAGATCGCCATCGGCAACATCAGCCACGCCTTCAACATGGGCAACTTGGCCAAGGACGCCGTCAGCGCCCCGCGGTGTCTGCCGCCGGCGACCGTGTCGCCGTGTACCGACGCCCCGAACCCATGGGTGGCGACGCTGCCGACATATTCGAAAGTGACGTCGAACTGGCTGCCGAGCATTCCTGCACAAAGCGTGCTCGGTACGTCGATCCTGCTGCCGCTGGTGAACGCCCTCACGCCGGCTCCGCCAGGCACTCCTGTGCCGGTTCCGGCGTTGCCAGTCGCCGGCGTCGTGCTCGGCGACATCCCCAACCAGGTGTGCCTCACGGCCGCAACGCCGCCCGTTTGTCAGGGTGTCGCGGCCATGATCAAGGCGAACCTGAGCTTGATCAGCGAACCTGGTGGCCGCCTGGTCAACATCCAGGGCAGCGGCTTCAGTGTGCCGAACCCGACGCCGGGTGGCGCGCCGATCAAGAAAGGCGTCCACAA
This sequence comes from uncultured Actinomycetes bacterium, assembly GCA_963722185.1. GTDB lineage: Bacteria > Actinomycetota > Acidimicrobiia > Acidimicrobiales > JACCXE01 > JACCXE01. Next base: position 288,428 of record CAVRKD010000003.1, read on the forward strand.
CGGCGGCACGGGCGCGCTGAACGGCACGAACCTCGACACCGGCTTCCGCCCGGGAATCACTCTGGCGGATCCGTGGCCGGTGTGGTTGCCGCTGGTGACAGGCACAGCGTCGCTCGCCGACAACTCGGTCGACTTCATCGGCTTCTCGCCGGCGACCCCGTCCATCTCGAACTCGTGCGCCAACAACAAGAACGCCCAAGGCCAGACGATCCCGACGACGTACTCCATCAACGACGATGGAGTCGAGATCGCGCACTTCCCGGCGTCGACGTGTAAGTCGTCGGGTGGATTCAGCGGCTTCGGCCTCGCGATCTACGGTCCGTCCGAGGGGTACGCGCCCGTCAACTTCCGGACCGACCTCGCGCCGTTGTGGGAGCCGGCTCCGCCGGTGATCACGGCAGTGTCGGACGCCGTCGCCGCGGTGCTGGCGTCGCTCACGCCGTACCTCCCGCCGTCGGGCCTCGGCCTGCTCGGTTGGCCGCCGGTCACCTTCGCACTCGGCTTGGCTGGAGTCGCGACGAACCTGCAGGGTCAGCTCCTTGGCTTGCAGGACGACGTACCGGTGGAGATCCCGGCACTACCGGCAACGCCGGTCCCGGTGCCAGTGCCGTAAGCAGTTCCCGCTACAAGCAAAAGAGGTTGGGTCCCGCTCCGGCGGGACCCAACCTTTTTCGCACCTAGCGCTTCCGCGTCGTGGTGGTGCGCGGTCGCGTCGTGGTGGTCGTGGCGAGGCGGGCGCCGAGCTCCGGCTTGAGTTCGATGCCCTTCGCGACCTCGCGTGCGCCGAGTTCTTTGTCGACGTGATCCATCAGCAAGATGCCGAGATTGAAGTGCGCCTCGGCGAAGTCGGGGTTGGCGGCGATCGCTTTGCGGTAGAGCGTTATCGCATCGTCGAAATCATTCGCGCGCGCCCGGATGATCGCCAGGCTGTACAACGCCTTGTCGAAGCCCGGATCGATCTCGATGGCGAGCCGGTACTGGGCTTCGGCCTCGGCTGCCTTCCGATCGTGCACTTGCAGCACGTAGCCCAGGTTGTAGTGGGCGTCGCGGTTGCGGTCATCGGCGTCGACCGCCGCGCGGAAGTTTTCGCGCGCCGCGTCGATGCGGCCGGCTGTCAAGTCCGCGACGCCGAGCCGTACGAACTCGGCGGCCTTTTCCGGATTGCGATCGTCGCCGTCGAGCACGAAACGCGTCACGCCACCGGCGACAGCAGCTGCACCGACGACGCCGGCGACAACCATGCGTCGGCGCGTGAACATTGGGCCGGAGTGTAGGTCCGAGTTCTGCGACCCCGAAGTAGGCTCGCCGAGATCGGTGATCGCAAAAGAGTCGGAAGCGCCATCGGCGTTTTGAGCGTGCTGATACTTGTGGCGTGCAGCCACCCCGCCGCCAAACCGGTGCTGTCGCCCGACGCCGGTAGCGCACCGGGCTATCAAGGCGGCACGCGGGTCACGCTCTCGGACGGCGCCGTCGTCACGCGCCCGAACGGCACTCCCGTGACGACGCCCGTTGTGACGGACGCCAACGGCAAACCGATCACGACAGCGAAGGGCTATCAGCCGTCGCCACCCGCGACGACCAATGGACCGACGACGACGCAGTACGTGCGATCGACGGGCCCGGTGACGTTCACGCCGCCGAAGGAACAACCCACCCTCGTCAAGCCGAAGCTTGGCGTCTACAGCTTCGACGAGAAGATCACGCCCGACGACGGTGGCAGGAGTTCCAGTCGCAGTGTGCACTTCAAGCTGTCGTCACCCGACGCACACGCACAGTTTCGCTGGCAGGAATCCGACGCCAGTGGCGCGCCCACCGTCAGCAATTCCTACGTCGAAACGCACAGCGACGACGGCCTCTGGCTCACGAAAAGCACGCTCAATATCTCCGACGACTGCGACTGGAAGCCCAAATCACCCGAGCTGCCGAAGTCGGTCATCTCCAAGATCGGCCACGCCGTGACGGCCGATTCCACCTGCACGTCGAAGCTAAACGGGCAGGACGCCGAGTTCACGCTGAAGGCAACGGTCAAGTCGATCCTCTACGAGGACATGTATGTCGGCACCGCCACGTACCGCTGCATCAAGGTGGCACGCAACCGGGTCCTGACCCAAGGATCGACCCGGATTACCACCACGGCCCATGAGTGGTACGCCTTCGACCTCGGGATTCGGATCAAGGTGCTGGACCACACGATTACCGAGAACGACGAGGGCGAGCGTTCGCAGTCTCGCGACCTCACGCTCACAGCCAAACCCTGAATATCCCCGTTTGCAGGTGTTTTGCGGGTCCCCTAACATGGACCGCTGGCCTTCGCGCCTGTCGTTCTTCAGCGGCAGCGCTGCCGGTCGTCCATTGCAGCATTAGCCAAGAGGTTTTGTGTGCCCACCATCGCGCAGCTGGTCCGTAAGGGCCGGGAGTCGAACAAGTCGAAGACCAAGTCGCCGGCCCTGAAGGGGTCGCCGCAGCGTCGCGGCGTTTGCACGAAGGTGTCCACCACCACGCCGAAGAAGCCGAACTCGGCCCTGCGCAAGATTGCCCGCGTGCGTCTGACCAGCGGCGTCGAGATAACGGCCTACATCCCGGGCGAGGGTCACAACCTCCAGGAGCACTCCATCGTGCTCGTTCGCGGCGGTCGCGTTCGTGACCTGCCGGGTGTCCGTTACAAGGTGATCCGCGGCGCGCTCGACGCGTCGGGCGTCAAAGACCGTAAGCAGGCGCGCAGCCGTTACGGCGTGAAGCGAGAGAAGTAGTCATGCCGCGCAAGGGTCCCCCCTCGATTCGTCCGCTCTCGCCGGATCCGATCTATCAGAGCCAACTCGTCACGCAGCTCGTCAACAAGGTGCTGTCGCGCGGCAAGCGTTCGCTCGCCGAGCGCATCGTCTACGACGCGCTGACGCAGATCGAGAAGAGCACCGGCACCGAACCGATCGCGACCCTCAAACGGGCGCTCGAAAACACCAAGCCCCAGCTCGAGGTCAAGAGCCGTCGCGTCGGTGGCGCCACCTACCAGGTGCCGATGGAAGTCCGCCGCGAGCGGCAGACCACGCTGGCCATCCGTTGGCTCGTCGGTTTCGCCCGTGCTCGCCGCGAGCGCACCATGACCGAGCGCCTGGCGCTCGAACTAATGGACGCCGCCAACGGCGTCGGTGCGTCGGTGAAGCGCCGGGAAGACCTCCAGAAGATGGCGGAGTCGAACCGGGCCTACGCCCACTACCGCTGGTAGTCGCCCCGCCTCCGGCGGGTACCAGCTGCAACAACAACCACATCCGATCCAATTAGTCGCGAGTCGAAGACAATGCCCACGCGTGAACATCCGCTAGCGAAAACCCGCAACATCGGGATCATGGCCCACATCGACGCGGGCAAAACTACGACGACCGAGCGGATCCTCTATTACACCGGCAAGAACTACAAGATCGGTGAGGTGCACGAGGGCGCCGCGACCATGGACTGGATGGTCCAGGAACAAGAGCGCGGCATCACCATCACCTCTGCCGCCACGACCTGCATCTGGAACGGCACGTTGATCAACATCATCGACACGCCGGGTCACGTCGATTTCACCATCGAGGTCGAGCGGTCCCTGCGCGTCCTCGACGGCGCCGTTGCCGTGTTCGACTCCGTCGCCGGTGTCGAGCCGCAGACCGAAACCGTGTGGCGTCAGGCCAACAAGTACGGCGTGCCGCGCATGTGCTTCGTCAACAAGATGGATCGCATCGGCGCCGACTTCTACCGCACCGTCGAGATGATCAAGGACCGCCTCGACGCGGTGCCCGCCGTCATCCAGCTGCCGATCGGCTCCGAGAGCAACTACAAGGGCCTGGTCGATCTCATCGAGATGAACGCGCTCGTGTGGGACGAGTCGTCGGAGAAAGGCGAGGAGTACAACACCGTCGAGATCCCCGCCGACATGCAAGCCGACGCCGAGCAGTGGCGGTCGCAGCTGATCGACGTGCTGTCGAACTTCGACGACGTCCTCACCGAGAAGTACCTCGGCGAGGAAGAGATCACCACCGAAGACATCAAGCGCGCCCTGCGCACGGCCACGCTGGCCAACCAGGCGGTGGCGGTGCTGTGCGGCTCAGCGTTCAAGAACAAGGGCGTGCAGCCCATGCTCGACGCCGTCGTCGATTACTTGCCGAGCCCCATCGACATCCCGCCGGCGGTCGGCACCGACATGAAGGGCGTCGAAGAAGTCGAGCGCCCCGCCGAGGACAACGCGCCGTTCGCCGCGCTGGCCTTCAAGATCATGACCGACCCGCACATGGGCAAGCTCACCTATATCCGCGTCTACTCGGGCACCCTCAACAAGGGCGACGCCGTGCTCAACTCCACGCGGGACCGCAAGGAACGCGTCGGGCGCATCCTGCAGATGCACGCCAACCACCGCGAGGACCGCGATGCGGCGTTCGCCGGTGACATTGTGGCGATCGTCGGCATGAAGCAGACCACCACCGGCAACACGCTGTGTGACGACAAGAAGCCAGTCATCCTCGAGTCGCTCGACTTCCCGGCGCCGGTCATCCACGTTGCCGTCGAGCCCAAGACCAAGGCCGACCAGGACAAGATGGGCAAGGCGTTGCAGAGCCTGTCCGAGGAAGACCCGACGTTCCAGGTTCACGGCGACGAAGAGACAGGCCAGACGATCATCGGCGGCATGGGCGAGTTGCATCTCGACGTGCTCGTCGACCGCATGCTGCGCGAGTTCAAGGTTGAGGCCAACGTCGGCAAGCCGCAGGTGGCCTACCGCGAGACCATTACCGCCTCGGTCGAAAAAGAAGACATGCGCTACGTCCGCCAGACCGGTGGTCGTGGTCAGTACGGTCACGTCCAGATCAACCTGGAGCCCACGGGCCCCGGCGGTGGTTACGAGTTCATCGACAAGATCACCGGTGGTGTCATCCCGAAGGAGTACATCCCCTCGGTCGACGCCGGTATCCAGGAGGCGTTGCAGTCGGGCGTGCTCGCCGGCTACCCGATGGAAGACGTGCGCGTCACGCTGGTCTACGGCTCGTATCACGACGTCGACTCGTCCGAAATGGCGTTCAAGATCGCCGGTTCGATGGCCTTCAAGGCGGCGGCCCGCAAGGCCAAGCCGGTCCTGCTCGAGCCGATCATGGTGATCGAAGTCGTCACCCCCGACGATTTCATGGGTGAAGTTATCGGCGACCTCAACAGCCGTCGCGGCCGCGTCGAGGGCACCGAGCAGCGGGGTAAGAGCCTTGTCATCAAAGCTCAAGTGCCGCTGGCCGAGATGTTCGGGTACGTTACGGACCTCCGGTCCAAGACTCAGGGCCGCGCGAGTTCGAGCATGCAGTTCCACTCGTACCAGCAGGTCCCACAGAGCATCGCCACCGAAATCGTCGCCCGCGTGCGTGGCGAGTAGCCTCCAGTACCCTTTTCGGGGCCGAGTTTTGATTCACCACCAACTAACACCAACAACGAGGAAGCGCCACGATGGCTAAGGAAAAGTTCGACCGCAACAAGCCCCACCTCAACATCGGCACCATGGGTCACATCGACCATGGCAAGACGACGTTGACGGCTGCGATTTCAAAGACGCTGGCCGAGCGTGATCCCGCGTCGAACAAGCAGACGTGGGACTTCGACATGATCGACAAGGCGCCGGAGGAGAAGGCGCGCGGCATCACGATCAACATCGCCCACATCGAGTACCAGACGCCGAACCGGCACTACGCGCACGTCGACATGCCGGGCCACGCTGACTACATCAAGAACATGATCACCGGCGCCGCCCAGGTCGACGGCGCCATCCTCGTCGTGTCGGCGGCCGACGGCCCCATGGCCCAGACGCGTGAGCACGTGCTGCTCGCCCGTCAGGTCGGTGTGCCCGCAATCGTCGTGGCGCTCAACAAGGCCGACATGGTCGACGACGAAGAGCTGCTCGACCTCGTCGAGCTCGAAGTCCGCGAACTGCTCGATTTCTACGAGTTCCCCGGCGACGACACGCCGGTCATCCGCGTCTCCGCGCTCAAGGCGCTCGAGGGCGACTCCGACGCGCAGGACAAGATCCTCGAGCTCATGGCGGCGGTCGACGACTTCGTCAAGGAGCCCGAGCGCGACATGGACAAGCCGTTCCTCATGCCGATCGAAGACGTGTTCACGATCACTGGTCGTGGCACGGTCGTGACCGGCAAGGTCGAGCAGGGTGCGGTCCACACCGGCGACGAAGTTGAGATCGTCGGTCTCGCCGATACCCAGAAGACCACCTGCACCGGCGTCGAGATGTTCCGCAAAATCCTCGACGAGGGCCACGCCGGCGACAACATCGGGGCGCTGCTCCGCGGTACCAAGAAGGAAGATGTCGAGCGTGGCCAGGTGCTGTGCAAGCCCGGCTCGATCACGCCGCACACCGAGTTCGAGGGCCAGATCTACGTGCTCTCGAAGGAAGAGGGCGGCCGTCACTCGCCGTTCTTCAACAACTACCGCCCGCAGTTCTTCTTCCGCACCACCGACGTGACCGGTTCGGTCGTCCTCCCCGAGGGCACCGAGATGGTCATGCCGGGCGACAACACCACCATCAAGGTGGAGCTCGGCAAGCCGATCGCCATGGAAGAGGGTCTTCGCTTCGCTGTTCGTGAAGGTGGCCGCACCGTTGCGTCCGGCCGCGTCACGAAGATCATTAAGTAATGGCTCAAAAGATTCGCATCCGGCTGAAGGCGTATGACCACGAGGTCATCGACGAGTCCACCAAGAAGATCGTCGAGACGCTCGTGCGTACGCAGGCCACAGTTCGTGGTCCGGTGCCGCTCCCCACGGAGAAGCACCGCTTCACGGTGATCCGCTCGCCGCACAAGTACAAGGACAGCCGCGAGCACTTCGAGATGCGGATCCACAAGCGCCTGATCGACATCGTCGAGTCCACGCCCAAGACCGTCGACTCGCTCCAGCGACTCGACCTTCCCGCCAGCGTGTCGATCGAAATCAAGATCCAGACGGCGTAAAGCAGTCCGCGATGTGAAAGCAGCCCCGGCCTTCGGGCCGGGGCTGCTTGCGTTACGGGGGTGGGCGACGTCCCGTCACGATGCGCAGCAGTTCCTCGCCGGTCGCTTCGATGAGGGGTCCGTCGTCGGGACCCACGGACCAGTCGCCGTCGGTTGCCACGAAGCGGTGTTTGCGCATCGACCGCGAGACGCCGAAGGCGAACCACAACTTGAGCTCGGCCTCCAGCGCGGTCCGCAACGCTTCGTCGGCGGGGTGCGCCGGAAGGGCGGCGGCTTCGGCGATGTCGGCGCGGTGCGCCAGCACTTCGCCTAACGCAACGTCAGGCGGCATGCCCGGGACGACGAATCGCCCGTCCTTAGCGCGGCGGAGACGGTCGACCAGTTCGTCGCGCGTGGCTGTGCTTGTCAATCGCCGCGCCAGCTTGTCGTTGCCGCGATTTGGCCGCGGGTCAGCGACCGCATTCTGCAACATGAACCCGAGCCGCGATCGTGCCTCGGCCAGGAGCACGAGATGCGCGACCACCTCGCGGACGCGCCACCCTCCGCACAAGCTCGGCGCGTCCCACGCCTCGGGCGCAACCACTTCGAGGAGGTCACTCAGAGCGACCCGCTCAACGGCGACAGTTGCCCACACGCGCTGCTTGTCCATTCACACGTTCTACCCGCGGCGCTCGTCGAGGCCGACGAGATTGCCTTCGCTGTCCCTGAAGAACACCATCCATTCGGCGACGCCCGGTTGTCCGAACGTGCCGGCGTCGTCGACGTGGATGCAGTGCGGCTCGTCGACCAACTCGACACCCTTGGCGCGCAGCTCGCTGGTGGCGGCGTCGATGTCGTCGACAGTCAGATACAGCAGCGACGCCGGCGCGCCGTGCTCGAGGAGCAGGCGCGTGGCGCCGAGATCGAAGAACGCTAGGCCGGGCGGGTCGAACCGTTCGATCAGGCGCAGGCCGAGAATGTCGCGGTAGAAGGCGACGGCGCGGTCGAGGTCGGTGACATGCAGGGCGACTTGTGTGAGTCCGGAAATGTTCACCGGACGAACTATAGATAGCAAGGCTTGCTATGTAAACTGGTCAGCGTGGCGGCGTCGGCTGAGGAGATCGCGTTCGAGCTCAACTCCGTTGCTATCCACCTCGTGCGCCGCCTCCGTCGCGCCGACGAGTCGCTTGGCGTCAGTGCGGCCCGGCTGTCTGCGCTTTCTGTACTCGTCTTCGGGGGGCCATGCAGCATCAACCAGCTCGCCGCGGCGGAACAGGTAGCGGGTCCGACGATGAGCAAGCTCGTCGCCGCACTTGAAGCATCAGGATTCGTCGCCCGCGCCCCCGATCCGTCTGATGCGCGGGCGGTGGTGTTGCGGCCGACGTCGAAGGGACGCGCGCTAATGGAACGCGGCCGCCGCCAACGGGTGGAGCGACTGGCGAGGGAGTTGCGCAACCTCCCGGCGAAGGACCTTGCGACCCTCGCGCAAGCCACCGAGATTCTTCGGCGGTTTGAGCAGATTTAGAAGCGCCAGCTCCGGGCGATGCGCGCCGCGATGTCCGGGTCGCCGGCGCGACGCCCGACGGCGAGTACGAACGTGCCGCCCTTGCCGTCGCTTACGAACCACTCCACGTCGTTGGCGGGCGGGTGGCCCTCGTCGGGAAAGGTGAAGTCGAGTCGCGTCGCCGTTCTCCCGGCGAGCTTCGTTCGCCGCTGGCCGACGATGGTCCCGCCGTTCGCCGGGATCATTCGCGACGCGCCGCGCAGGGTCTCGGCGGGTGAGTCGGTGTAGTTGAAGACGTACACCCACGCCTCCGTCGGATTGCCGGGTGCGAACGCGTGGAGGACGGCACCAGGGAGTTCCGAGGTTGTCGGTGCCCACCCGGCTGGCAGGGTGATGCGGGCGTCGGTGTCGCCCACCTCGAGAGTCCACGGCCGCGGCGGGAACAACTCAAGGCTCTGCGCGATGTCATCCAGGATGCCCGTCACGTTCCCGGGGTGCGGAAGCGTCCAGAGCCCGACTTGGTAGACGAAGCCGCGGGCCAGCACCTCGTACATCACGACGCGGCGCTGACCGAGACGGAGCCGCCCAGAAAGCTCGGTAGGGCTCTCGGTGAACGTCATCACCACCGCGGCGCGCCCGGCGAGCCGCGTCTCGCGCACGCCCCAGTTCTGCCGCGGCGACTCCTGCTGCTCGCGGCGCAGGCGCGCTTGGATCGTGTCGGTCGACGCGTGGGGTTCGGAGGTGAACCGGGCCACCCAGAACCCACCGCGTTGCCAGAACGGCAGCAGCGCCTTCTCGTGTCCGATCAGGAAGTCGGCGTGTTCTTTGGTGGGAATCCGGGGTTCGGTGTTCCAACGGCGCGGCACCTCCAGCGAAAACCCACCTGGGCCGCTGACGACGCGGGCCGGCGGCCCCGCGCTGCGCGTCACCCACCTCGCTACGCCGAGTCCGAGCACGACGACCACGACTACGGCGAGCCCAACTCGGATCCAGCGCACGGTCGTCCCGGGGCTAGCGCGCTGTTAGGCGGTCGACCTCGGCGCGCTCGTCGGCGGTGAGTTCCCATCCGACGGCGGTCGCGTTGGCGTGAACTTGGGGCACCTTGGTGGCTCCGGCGATGACCGAACCCATCACCGGCATCCCGGCGAGCCAGGACATCGCCAGTTCCAGAAGGGTGTGGCCGCGCTCGGTGGCGAAGGCGTTGAGGCGGTCGACGGTATCGAAGGCGCGATCGCTCATGGCCGACTGACGACGCTCCTCCGGCATCATCGACATTCGGGTGCCTTCGGGCGGGGTCGCGCCCCGCTCGTACTTGCCTGTCAGCAGGCCCGAGGCGAGCGGGAAGTAGGGCAGCAGCGCCAAGCCGTGACGTTCACACGACGCGACGGTGTCGGCCTCCTGGCGGCGGTCGAGGAGGCTGAGCTGGTTCTGCAGCGACAGGAACGAACCGCGCCCGCGTTCGGCGGCGGCCTTGGCCGCGTCGTCGGTCTGGGCGCCGCTGAAGTTCGAGCAGCCGATCTCGACCACCTTGCCCTCGTCGACCAGTTCGTACAACGCGGCCAGCGTGTCGTCGATCGGTGTGGTCGTGTCCGGCATGTGCTGCTGGTACAGGTCGATGCGGTCGGTGCCGAGGCGCCGAAGGCTCGCCTCGCAGCACTCGCGCACATAGTCGGGGCGCCCGCCACCACCCTCGGCGCCCTTGGCGGCGCCAAATTTGGTGGCGACGATGACGCCGTCGCGTGACGCGCCGAGCGCCGCTCCGAGGAACTCCTCGGACTTGGTGCCGCCGTAAACGTCGGCGGTGTCGAACAGCGTGATGCCGGCGTCGAGCGCGGCGGCGACAACTTCCTTGGTTTGCGCGGCGTCCATCCGCATGCCGAAGTTGTTGCACCCCAGTCCGACGATGGACACGTTCAGTGAACCAATCGCTCGTGTTTTCATGGGCTCAGCGTTACACGTCGAAGTACAGGAAGCCGTAGGCCTCGTCGCGGAACGACAGGCCAGCGTCGCGCAACGCCACGTCCCAATCGCCAGTGCAAGCCTCGTTCGCCTGCTCCATGCCGTGATCGGCCACGAGCACGAAAGCGGTGTCGTCGAGCGCGCCTGCGGCTTCGACGGCGTCCAGGATGGCGCCGAGTCGAGCGTCGGTGTCGGCGACCGAGGCGCGGGCGATGTCCGAGTGCGGGCCGCCCTCGTGGAAGGCGGCGTCGGTGAGCGTGAAGTTGCACCACATGAACGCTGGCTTCGGTCCGTCGTCGGACCAGATGCGGACGGCGTGTTCCATGCCGAGGTGGTCGACCTTCGAGGACCACCGGTAGTCCTTGGACGGCCGCACGAAGCGCTCGGTGGAAAACGGCAGCTCCTCGGGCATGTTCGGCCGCACATAGGAACCCAGGCGAATGTCGTCGAACGTCGACCACGAGGCGCCGCGATCCGTCGGCTCGTTGATCGAGACGGTGAATGTGTCGGGACGCCCGCGCAGCACCGTCTCGTGGATCGTCTCGACGCTCGGCCACAGCCAGTCACGCGCGCCCGGCCACGTGGCGGGCGAGTTGGTGATCACCTGCTGGCGAAGCGCGCGGTCGTACCAGGCGTTGTGCAGGATCCCGTGGTGACCAGGCGCGGCGCCGGTAACGATCGACGTGTGGTTCGCGAGGGTGACGGTTGGCAGGTTGCTCATGGCGCCGAACTTGAAGGTCGTGCCCATGGCCATCAGGCGCGCCGCGTTGGGCGCGCCGCCGTTGGCCGCGAGGTCATACAGCACGTTCGGGTTCGTGCCATCCCACAGGAGGCCAATGACGTGCTTCGGTCGCGTGGCGTCATCGAGCACGTCGACCAACACCTCGCCGTCGGCACCGTCGACATCGCCGACGCCAAGGAGCGCGGCGATCGTCGGCGCGACATCGATCAGCCGGCAAGCGCGGTCGACCATGCCCAACCTGGCGACGCCGCGTCCGGCAATGATGAACGGCGCCCGCGCTTGGACGGCGTCGATCGACCCGTGCTCGCCGATGTGGCCGCCCTGATCGCCCCAGTAATGACCGGCGGAGTGCAGGACGCAAAGATCGGGCGCGGCCGGATGGTCGAAGAGTTGCGCCACCTGTTCGTAGCCGTGCGGGTAGCTGTTCTCGGTCCGCGTTGGGTGCAGGGCGGCCAGTTCGGCTTCGATCCCCACGAAGCGGTCCAGCGCCTGGTCGCCGAGCGGGTTGCGTCCCTCCGCGGCATCGACGCTGAAGCCGTCGTCGCCGCGACTGAACGTGACCGAGCCGTCGTGAGCTAACGCTTCGTACCGATCCGCGCCCACGCTGCGAAACACCATTTCGACGATTGGTTCCAGGTCGTCGCTCAAAAGGATTTCAAGGGCGCGCTCGGCGGCATCAGACATGAGCGAACCGTATCCATGGTTGCGTGGCGACGCCGAGTAGAACGAGCGCATGCGATTGTCGGCGAACCTCGGCGGATCTGTCGTCGTCGTTACGGGGCCGCCCGGAGCGGGGAAGTCGACCGCCAGCGCTCAACTCGTGATGCTGACCGACCAGGGCGTGTTGCTCGACGGAGACGCGTTCTTCGCCTCCGTGAAGACCGGGTGGATCCCGCCGTGGCTGCCGGAGTCGGGCGAGCAGAACGCGACGATCATCGACGCGCTCGGTTCGGCCGCGGCGCGTTTTGCCCGCGGTGGGTACGTCGTGATCGTGGACGGCATCGTCGGCCCGTGGTTCTTGGAGCGCTTTCGCGCGGAACTCGACGGGCCGTTGCACTACGTCGTGGTGCGGCCGAACCGCAACGCCGCATTCGCGCGGGCCACGGCGCGTCCTGCGCCGCGGCTCAACCGACCCGAAGCCGTGAGCAAGATGTACGACGAGTTCGAGTCGATCGGCGTGTACGAACGATGCGTCGTCGACAACTCGATGCGGTCGCTGGAGGACACTGTGGCGTCCATCGCAGAGGACCTGACCAACGGCCGCTTCCGCGTCTAAGCGTTGGGCCGTGTCCAGTGTTTCGCCGCGCTTGCCAGAAGAACACGTTTGCTAGCTGCCGTGTTGGGGGTATCCCAAGTGCATGAAACTCGGAACGATTGATGTCAACCAACTACGCGGCGTGACCGATAAGGGCCTCGGACTGGGCAAGGAATTCGTCGGCACGATTATCGGCAACGAACGCCTGCAACGCGAAGGCGAAGCGCAGCAAGAACGCGCGACGGCCGAACTCAAGTCGCTGCGCGAGCAGATCAAGGCGCAGGGACTGAAGTCCAAGGCCGATGGCTTCGAGGCCAAGGAACGTCTCGCCCAAGAGTCGAAGCGTGGCTCGTCGAACGACAAGCTCGAATACAAAGACAAGCCGGGTGCCACTGAGGCCATCAAGGGCAAGGCGAAGGAAGCGTTCGGCAGCCTGACCGATAACGACGCCCTGAAGCGCGAAGGTCAAGCCCAGCAGGACAAGGGCGAAGCCGACACCGACGCCGCGAAGCATCAAGCCAAGGCAAAGGCCCATCAGGCTGAAGCCAAGGAAAAGGAACTCGAGCAGCGGGCAGCCTCCAAGAACTAGGCGCCAAAAGAACGAGACTGGCTGCGCCACCGCCCGTAACTTCGTGCGGTGGCGCAGCCTCCTCCGTCTGCTGCAGTGCTGCGGGCCTTCGGCATAGCCGACGGTCCGTTGCAACCATTGGCCGGCCGCATTAGCCAGACGGCATTCCGCGTCGGCGACGCGGTGCTCAAACTCGCGCAGGACCCCGCAGAGAACGAATGGTCGGCAGCGATCTTCGACGCCGTCGAGGAAGACGGTTTCCGCGTGCACCGACCGATCCGGGCGCGTGACGGCACGTTCCTGGTCGACAACTGGATCGCCTGGCGTTGGATCGATGGAGAGCACGAGCGCACCAACTGGCTCGCCGCGGCCGACGCCGCCCGGTGCCTGCACCGCGCGATTCCACCGGCGGCGGCACGTGCTGGCCGCGAGGGGCGGCCCGAGTGGCTCCACCAACGCACACACCGATGGGCCTGCGCCGAGGCATCGGTATGGCACGGGGCACCGTTGCCGGCAGAGGCGGACTACTCCGTGCCGGAGGTGGCTCTGTGGGAACGCGCCCGCGCCGCCGGGCCCGTGCTGACCGAGGAGGAGGAGCGTGAGTCGCAAGTGATCCACGGCGACGTCGCCGGCAATGTCTTGCGCGACCCGGCGTTGGACACGCTCGCCTTCATCGACATGTCACCCGGATGGCGCCCACCGTCATCGGTCGACGCACAAGTCATCGTCGAAGGCGTCGCCTTCTACGGTGCCGACGAATCGATGCTCGACGACCTCGCGTCCGCGCCGGGTGGGCGGGCCGCCATCGCCCGAGCTTGCGCGTTTCGGGTCCTCTGCGGTCTCCAAGCGGTGGTCGTCGGCGCGACGTTCAGCCCCAAAGAGGTCGCTCGCTTCACTCGCGTGCTCGAGGCCGTAGACGCCTAGATAAGCGAACAAGTGTTCGGGTACAATTCCGGTGTGGATCTGGCGTGGCAGCCGTCGTTGCTCGGCTCAGCGGAGCCGTCGGTAGACGCGTGGTTTCGCGCCGTCCGGCGCATCGACCTCGACGACGACTCGTGGATCGACGTGGTGCCTGGCTGGCTCTCCGGCGCCGATGCTGTCTTCGCAGCACTCGTCGACCGGGTGCCGTGGAAGCAGGGCGAAAGGATCATGTGGGGCAAGAAGCTGCCCGAACCGCGGCTGACCTCGAGCTGGAAGGCGGCGCGCGTGACCAAGACGGCGCCGGTCCTCCTGCGCGCTCGTGCTGCACTCAGCGCGCATTACGGGATCGCCTTCAACTCGGGTTGGCTCAACCTCTACCGCGATGGTCGCGACAGTGTCGCCTGGCACCGCGACCGCATCCCCACGGCCAATCCCTATCCGTGGGTCGGAATACTGAGTCTCGGCTCCACACGCCGCTTCCTGGTACGTCCGTACGGCGGCGGTCCGTCGATCCGCTTGGAGCCCGCACCGGGTGACCTTCTGGTGACAGGCGGGCTGATGCAACGCCAGTGGGAGCACTGCGTCCCGAAGTCGGCCGAAACCCGCGGCCCGCGCATCAGCGTCACGTTCCGCCATATTCATGAGCATGATGCCTAAGTGAGCGAACCCGTACGCGTTGGACTTGTGGGTGCCGGGCCGTGGGCGAACATGGTGCACGGCCCGGTCCTGGCGAACCACCCCGACACCGAGTTGGTGGCGGTGTGGGCCCGCCGGCCCGAAGCCGCCGAAGAAACCGCGGGGCGCAACAAGTCGAAGGCGGTGGCGACATACGAGGCGCTGCTCGACGAGGTCGACGCCGTTGCCTTCTGCGTGCCGCCGAACGTTCAGGCCGAGATGGCGATCGTCGCCGCCGCGGCCGGCAAGACGCTGCTGCTGGAGAAGCCGATCGCGCTCGACTTGGCGGCGGCGGAACGACTCGTGGCCGCGGTCGACCAAGCCGGCGTTCGCACCGTGCTGCTGTTGTCGTTGCGCTACGCCACGCCGGTGCATGATTTCATCGCCGAGTCCAAGACGATCGGTCATCTGCTCGGCGGCCGGGTGGCATGGGTGTCCGGCGCGCTGCGGGAGGGCAGTCCGTTCGCGACGCCGTGGCGTCTGGAGAACGGCCCGCTGCTCGACCTCGGCCCGCACGCGCTGGATCTGATCGACGGAGCACTCGGCCCGATCAGAGGCGTCACCGCGTCGGGCGACCGCCTGGGCTGGGTTTCACTGCTGCTCCAGCACGAAAGCGGTGCCACGAGCACCGTCGATCTGTGCGCCACCGCCGGGGGCGGCAACATGTCGGCGATCGAGGTCTTCGGCGCGTCGGGCTCGGCGTCGCTGGACGCGTCCAAGGCAGCCGACGCGTCCTCGATGATGAACGTGCCCGCGGCGCTCGCAGCTGCAGCACGGGGCGAGGCAACCGACGCCCCGGACGTCCACCGCGGCCTGTACCTGCAACGCATCCTCGAGCAGGCCGAAGCCCAGCTCCGTTAGTTCTTGACGGTGGTCTTGGCCGCCTTCTTGGCCTCTTCGGGCTCGATGCCCTCTTCGAGCGGATGCGTGAGCCGCTTCCCGCGGTCCTCACGCCAGATCTCGAACGCCGCGACCGAGCCGATGAGCCACGCGGCTCCGAGGGCGTAGCCGCCGAGCACGTCGGAAATGAAGTGCACTCCCAGAGCGAGTCGCGACAGCCCAATCGCTGCCACCCACGCGATCGTGAACCCGATGGCGAAGGGCCGCCAACGGGGTGCGATCAGCGGCAGGAAGACCAAGAGGAGCGCACCGAAGCACACGAGAGAACTCATCGAATGGCCTGACGGGAAGCTGTTGCCGAACGCCGTGGCGATCGGTTCGTCGAATTTGGGCCGGGGGCGCCCGACAGCAATCTTGACGATCGTGTCGATGAGCCCACCGCCGAGGCTGACCACTGCCAGGAAGATGACAAGCTTCCGCGCGCCGCGGCGAAACAGCCACAACGCGGGTAGCCCCACTGCGAAGGTGAGGAAGATCGGCTTGCCCGTGAACGACACCACCCGGAGGACGGCACCGGCGACGTCGTTGTCGACCAGTCGCGTGTGCAACCACTGCGCGGCGCTCTCGTCGAGGGCGGTGAAGGGCCCGTCGGTCGTGACCTGATGCAACAGCAGTCCGAACGGGATTCCCACGAGCGTGATCGCGATACCGATCAGTGTTTCTCGAAGGCCGAACCGACTGCGCGCCGTGAGTCGCTCGGTCGCGATTTCGGGTAACCCGTGATCCACGGGCGAGTAGTGCCCGCAAAGAGAGATCGGACAAACGTTGAAGAGGGCACTGTTAGCGGCAGCCGCCGTACGCGCCGCGTTGTCGCTGGCTGCGATCCCCCTCGCGCCGTTCCTCTATCGCGAACACGCCGCCGTGCTCGTGTTCCTCCGCCCGACGAAGGAGACCCTCCTGTTCGCCGGCTTCGCCGCGCACCGAGGCAGGGTGTCGCTTCCCGTCGCGGTCGTGGCGGCGCTGCCCATCCTTCTGTTGGGCGTATGGCAGTTCTTCGCTCTGGCGCGGCTGTACAGGTCCGAGCTGGGGAAGAAACAGCTGCCCGGTATCGCCGGTCGTTTCTTGCCACGCGACCGCGTGCGCCGGATGCAACGGGCCCTCGAGCACAAGGGCGACAAGGTGGTGTTCCTCGCGCGCCTCGCGGCCATGCCGTCGAGCCTCGTCGCCGCGGCCGCCGGCGCATCGGGTTACGACGTGAAGCGGTTTCTCATCGTCGACACGGTCGGCGCCTTGGTCTCACTCGGCCTCATGCTCGGATTGGGTTGGGCGCTGGAGGACGCCTATGACGCCGCGGGACCGTGGCTGACAGCCCTCGGCGTCGCGGCGATCGCAGGCGTCGCCATCGTGATCGGCCGCGCGCTCACTCGGGAGGAGGAAGAGCAACCCGCAGCCCGCGCCGCGTCTTCGAAATCTTGAATGAGGCCGCGCCATCGAACGTCTCGCCGTCGGCGGCGAGACGCAGCGCTCCGTCGCGGCACACCACTTCGAGCGACTCGACGGAACGCTCGCTGTAGACCGCACACGCACTCAAGCGGCCGAAGAGCGCGGCGAGAGCGAAGCGCGTGCGGGCGAAGCGGGGACCGCCGTGGACGAGGCGCACGTCGAGCAGGCCATCGTCGAGGTTCTCTCGCCATGCCGGGGCCAAGCCCGGTGGCGAATACATCCCGTTCCCGATCCAGCCGAGCCATACCCGCATCGGCTCGCCGTCGAGCTCGAGCCGCAAGGGCCGCATGCGCGGCAGTTCGCGAACAAGCGCCACTACCAGCGCGGGCCATTTTCCTATGCGGCGTTCGAGGCGTTCGCGGTGATCCACCACTTCGGTGTAGCCCCCGAAGCTCAACGTGTTGACGAAGACGCGGTCGTCGACGGTCCCGAGGTCAATCGACGCCGCGTAGCCCGCTCGGACCGCAGCGATGACATCGTCGACGCTGTTCAGGCCGAGGTCACGGGCCAGATGGTTGAGCGTGCCGGCCGGCACCGCGACGAGCAACGCATCGCGTTCTGTTGCCACCGCCGCCGCGGCCGCCAGCGTCCCGTCGCCGCCGGCAGCGCCGATGATGTCGAACTCCGAAGCGCGAAGAAGCTCACCCAGATCGTCGCCGTCGCCCAGTTCACGAATGTCGGCAGCCGGAAGGCCCTCGCGGAGCGCCGCGGCTGGCGAACCGCTCAGTGGGGGCCCGGAATTGGGGTTTACGACGATTCGGACGCCCGCGCCGTCGGGCGACGGCCGGGCCGGGCCGTCGGGAATGCGGCGAGGCCGGGGCGTTTCGGCATCCGGCGGTCGGCGCGGCATGACGACGATTCGGAACCACAGGGTCACGGAGGCGAGCAACGCCAACACGAGTGCGCCCAGCGCGGCCAGATTGCTCACGTGGCCACTATTACCCCCGTTCGACGCCTGGTGGCGGAGCCGCTAAACTCGTCCGGTTCGCAAATCGATGTCCGCGGGCGCCCATTTCTCTGAGTGGGAACCCCGTGGCACAACCGAATTAGCGCTCCGCTCTGGGCATGCCCGGGCGGAGCGTCCGCGTGAGAAGAGACAGGCTCCGAAATGGCAACCAAAGCGATCGTCGGCGAAAAGGTCGGCATGACACAGGTGTGGGATGAGCAGCACCGGCTGGTTCCGGTAACAGTGCTGCGCGTCGTTCCCGCCCGTGTCGTGCAGGTCAAGACGTCCGACCGTGACGGCTACAGCGCGGTCCAGATCACGTTCGGCCAGGTGAAGGCCTCCCGGGTCAACAAGCCCGAGACCGGCCACTTCGCCAAGGCCGGCGTCGACCCCGGCAAGCGCCTCATCGAGCTCCGTCTCGACGACACCAGCGCTTACAGCGTGGGCGACTCCATTGGTGCCGACGTGTTCGCCGCCGCCGACAAGATCGACGTCACCGCCGTGAGCAAGGGCAAGGGGTTCGCCGGTGGCATGAAGCGTCACAACTTCAAGGGCCAGGGTGCGTCGCACGGTAACCACAAGAAGCACCGCGCTCCCGGGTCCATCGGCGCCTGCGCCACTCCGAGCCGGGTGTTCAAGGGCACGAAGATGGCCGGTCGCATGGGTGGAGAGCAGGTCACGACCCTGAACCTCGAAGTCGTCGAGGCCGACGCCGAACGCGAGTTGTTGCTGGTCAAGGGCAATGTGCCCGGTCCCCGCGGTGGGCTCGTTCTCATTCGCGACGCCGTGAGGAGCCGCAAGTAATGGCCGAAGTTCAAGTTCGCACGCAATCCGGAGGCAACGCCGGCGCGGTCACGCTCGCTGACGCCGTCTTCGGCGTGCAGCCCAACGTGCCCGTCATGCATCAAGTCGTCAACGCGCAGCTCGCCGGCGCCCGCGCCGGTACGCAGTCAACGCTGACCCGCGCCGAAGTCCGCGGCGGCGGCAAGAAGCCGTGGCGCCAGAAGGGCACCGGCCGGGCCCGCCACGGCTCGACCCGTTCGCCCATCTGGACCGGCGGTGGTGTGGCGCTCGGCCCGAAGCCGCGCAGCTACGCCCAGAAGACCCCCAAGAAGATGATCGCTCTCGCCCTGCGCGGCGCCCTGTCCGACCGGGCCAACGAAGGCAAGGTCGTCGTGGTCGACGGATGGAACTTCGAAAAGCCCTCCACCAAGGCCGCCGTCGCCGCGCTGAACGCCATCGGCGTCTCTGGCAACGTGCTGGTGGTCATCAGCCGCGACGACGAGAACGCCTACAAGTCGTTCCGCAACCTGCAAGAGATCCAAGTGATCCTCGCCGGGGAGCTGAATACCTACGACGTCCTGTGCAACGACTGGATCGTGTTTACGCAAGCAACCCTGCCCGGGGTTACCAATGAGCAAGCCGATCAGCCCGCGGAGCCTGTCGAGGCGCCGGAGGCTATTGGCCTGGAGGGCGAAGAAAATGCGTGATCCACGCGACGTCATCATCAAGCCGGTCGTGTCCGAGAAGTCCTACGGGCTGCTCGACCAGGGCGTGTACACCTTCATCGTCCACCCCGACGCGTCCAAGCCGGAGATCCGCGACGCGATCCAAGCGATCTTCAACGTGCGCGTCTCCAAGGTCAACACGCTGAACCGTCCCGGCAAGCGCAAGCGCAACCGCCGCAGCTTCACCTTCGGCAAGCGCCCCGATACCAAGCGCGCCATCGTCACCCTCGTGGGCGACGACCGCATCGAAATGTTCGAGGGTTAAGCAATGGCTCTACGTAAGCGCAAGCCCACCAGCCCGGCCCGCCGGTTCATGTCGGTCTCCGACTTCAAGGAGATCACGTCTACGACGCCCGAAAAGTCGCTGCTGCAGCCGTCACCGAAGAGCGGTGGTCGCAACAGTTACGGCCGCAAGACTTCGCGTCACCGCGGCGGCGGTCACAAGCAGCAGTACCGCGTGATCGACTTCAAGCGGAACAAGGACGGCGTGCCCGCCAAGGTCGCAACCATCGAGTACGACCCCAACCGCAACTGCCGGATCGCGTTGCTGCACTTCGCCGACGGCGAGAAGCGTTACATCCTGGCCGCCAAGAACGTCGCGGTCGGCGACACGCTGCAGAACGGCCACGGCGCCGAGATCCGTCCCGGCAATGCGCTGCCGATGCGCTACATCCCCGTCGGCACCGTGATCCACAACGTCGAGCTGTATCCGGGCGCGGGCGGCAAGATGGCGCGTTCCGCCGGTGCGAGCGTGCAGCTCGTGGCCAAGGAAGGGCTGTTCGCCACCTTGCGACTCCCGAGCTCGGAAATGCGCCGCGTGCCGATCGACTGCCGCGCCACCGTCGGCGAGGTCGGCAACAGCGAGTACGAGCTGATCAAGGTCGGCAAGGCCGGCCGCAGCCGGTGGAAGGGCAAGCGCCCGCAGACCCGCGGCGTCGCCATGAACCCGGTCGACCACCCTCATGGTGGTGGCGAAGGCAAAACCTCCGGTGGACGTCATCCAACGTCGCCGTGGGGCAAGAAAGAGGGGCGCACTCGTGCCCGTCGCAAGGATTCCGATTCGATGATCGTTCGGCGCCGTCGTGGGCGCGGGGCGCGGAGGTAGTACGGCATGCCACGCAGTCTCAAGAAGGGCCCGTTCGTCGACGGCCATCTGCTCAAGAAGGTCGACGCACTGAACGCCAACAACGACAAGAAGGTCATCAAGACCTGGAGCCGTCGCTCCACGATCATCCCCGACATGGTCGGCCACACCATCGCGGTCCACGACGGCCGCAAGCACGTGCCCGTGTACCTGACCGAGTCCATGGTCGGCCACAAGCTCGGCGAGTTCGCTCCCACCCGCACCTTCCGCTACCACGCGGGCCAAGAACGGCAGGGTCGTAGGTAGTCATGGCCTTTGGAACCAAGACCAACGAACGCGAAGGGACGCGTGCCGTCCTGCGTAACGCGCCCGGCTCGGCCAGCAAGGTCCGCGTCGTGCTCGATCTCATTCGCGGCCTCGACGTGCAGTCGGCGCGTGAAGTGCTCGAGTTCTGCGAGCGCGACGCCGCCACCATCGTCGGCAAGCTGCTCGATTCGGCGATCGCCAACGCCGAGCACAACGACCAGTTGCTTGGTGAAGAGCTGTTTGTTTCGGCCTGCTACGCCGACGAGGCCCGCACGCAGAAGCGCTTCAAGCCCCGCGCCCGCGGCCGCGCCGGCAAGATCTTCAAGCGCACGGCGCACATCACGATCATCGTGAGCCGCCTGCCCGAGGATCGCCTGGCCCGCCTCAAGGCCAAGGCCGAGGCCGCGCAGGTCGAGCGCCGCGGACGTCGTTCCGCCGCCAATGCGGGTCGCGGCCGCCGCGCCCGCGTCGCCGCCTCCCAAGCCGCGCAAGCGGGCGGCGCCGAAGCAGCGCACGATCACGACCACGACCATGACCACGAAGGCCACGACCACGTGATCCCCGACGGCCCGATCGAAGACATCGTCGAGCAAGAGACGCCCGTCGCAGAACCCGAGGCAGTCGCCGACGACGCCATTGCCGCGGAAGCAGCCGAAGAAGCCAGCGCCGGCGAAGCCGGCGCCGTCACCGAAGAAGTAGCCGAGGAGTCGACGTCAGTGGAAGAAACGACCAACACGGGCGAAGCCCCGGCGCCGGAGGCGGAGTAAATGGGACAGAAGGTCAACCCTTACGGGTTCCGCCTCGGCGTTACTACCGATTGGAAGAGCCGCTGGTTCGCCGATCGTGAGTACCAGAGCTACGTCATCGAGGACTGGAAGATCCGCGACTACTTGAGCAAGCAGCTCGAGCGCGCCGCGGTGAGCCGAATCGAAGTCGAGCGCACGCGTGATCGCCTGCGCATCGACCTGCATACGGCGCGCCCCGGCATCGTCATCGGTCGCCGCGGTGCCGAAGCTGATCGTCTGCGCGAAGCGCTGATAAAGATCACCAACAACCCGAAGGTCCAGCTCAACATCCGCGAGATCGCGCAGCCCGAACTCGACGCTGCGCTCATCGCGCAGGGCATCGCCGACCAGCTTGCTGGCCGCGTGTCGTTCCGCCGGGCGATGAAGCGGGCGATGCAGACCGTGCAGAAGGCCGGCGCGCAAGGCATCCGCGTGCGTTGCGGCGGTCGCCTCGGCGGCGCCGAAATGAGCCGGTCGCTGACCTACCGCGACGGTCGCGTCCCGCTGCACACGCTCCGGGCCGATATCGACTACGGCTTCCGCGAGGCCAAGACCACCTACGGCCGCATCGGCGTCAAGGTCTGGATCTACAAGGGCGACATCCTCCCGTACAAGCTGTCGACCGACGACAAGATCAGCCGCGAAGCAGCGATGGCTGTCGGCGACACGTCCGGCGAGCCCCGTCCGAAGCGCGTCGTGACCGCCGGTGGCGGTAAGCGCAGCGCCGCGCTCGGTGAGATTGGTGAAGTCGGTGAGGTGGACCCCGCCGACACCGCCGAGGCGATCGTCGAAGAAACGCCGATCATCGCCCAGGCCGATCCCGACCTCGAACGCATCCTGGCCGAAGAAGAAGACATCGAGCGCCGCGTGCGCGAGCACCACGAGACGCCGCATTTCCACAAGGACGCTGATTAGTCATGTTGATGCCCCGCAAGGTCAAGCACCGCAAGCAGCAGCGCGGGCGCATGTCGGGTCAGGCCAAGGGCGGCACGAACGTGTCCTTCGGCGAGTTCGGCATCCAGGCCCTCGAGGCTGGCTGGATCACCGCGCGCCAGATCGAGGCCGCTCGTATCGCGATGACCCGCCACGTCAAGCGCGGCGGCAAGGTCTGGATCCGCGTGTTCCCGGACAAGCCCGTCACCCAAAAGCCGGCCGAAACCCGCATGGGTTCGGGCAAGGGCAACCCTGAGCACTGGGTAGCCGTCGTGAAGCCCGGCCGCATCATGTTCGAGCTCGGTGGCGTGGCCGAGGAGTTGTCACGAGCAGCGCTTGAGCGCGCCATCCAGAAGCTCCCGATCAAGGCGAAGGTCGTGTCCCGCAAGGCGCAGACCGAGCACGTGGAGGTCGAAGCCTGATGTCGAGCCGTCATAACCAAGAGCTGCGCGGGCTCGCCGACGCCGAGTTGGCCAGCCGCTACACCGAGACCAAGGCCGAACTGTTCAACCTGCGGTTCAACCTGGCCACCGGCCAGCTCGACAACAACTCCCGAATCAGCGAGCTGCGCCGCGAGGTTGCTCGCATCGCCACCCTGATCCGCGAACGCGAGATCGCACTGCACGAAGCCACGGAAGCGAACGTCTGATGCCCGAAGAAACCCCCGAAGAAGCCAACGCTGAGCGCCCAAACAGGCGCAAGGTCCGCGAGGGCACGGTCACGTCCAACGCGATGAACAAGACCGTCGTGGTGTCCGTGGTCGAGCGCGTCCGTCACGCCAAGTACTCCAAGACCGTGCAGCGCACCAAGAAGCTGTACGCCCACGACGAAACCAACGACCTGCGCCTCGGCGACAAGGTCCGTGTGGCTGAGACCCGCCCGCTCAGCAAGCTCAAGCGCTGGCGCGTCGTAGAAGTCGTGGAGCGCGCCCGATGATTCAGCAGGAATCGCGCCTGCGCGTCGCTGACAACAGTGGCGCCAAGGAAGTGCTGTGCATCAAGGTGCTCGGCGGCTCGCGCCGTCGCTACGCCGGCATCGGCGACATCTTCGTCGCGACGGTCAAGGACGCCATTCCCGGCGCGGCGGTCAAGCGCGGCGACGTCGTGAAATGCGTCGTTGTGCGCACCAAGAAGGAGCGTCGTCGTCCGGATGGTTCCTACATCCGTTTCGACGAGAACGCCGCCGTGCTGATCAACGATCAGCAGCAGCCGCGCGGCACGCGCATCTTCGGCCCCGTCGGCCGTGAGCTGCGCGACAAGAAGTTCATGCGAATCGTCTCTCTCGCGCCCGAGGTGTTGTAAATGACGCAGCGAAGCGAAGTCATCAACAAGAACCGCGAGTTTCAGCGGTTGGCCGCCCGAAGGGTGGCCGGACGATGAAACTGAAGAAGGGCGACCGCGTCGTGGTGCGCTCCGGCAAGGACCGCGGCAAGACCGGCGTGATCATGAAGGTGCTTCCGGGTGCCGACAAGGTCATCGTCGAAGGCGTCAACGTCGCCAAGAAGCATCAGAAGGCCACCCGCGCCACCATGCAGGGCGGCATCATCGACAAGGACATGCCGCTGCCCGCGTCGTCGGTCAGCGTCGTGAGCCCGTCCGACGGCAAGGCGACCCGCGTCGCCTACCGCTTCGACGACCAGGGCAACAAGGTGCGCATCTGCGCCCGTACGAAGGTCGACCTGTAATGACGATTACCGAAACCTCACCCCGTTTGAAGGTGAAGTACGAGAACGAGATCCGGGCCCAGCTCAAGGAGACCCTCGCGCTCGGCAACATCATGGAAGTGCCGCGCTTCACGAAGATCTCGATCAACATGGGCGTCGGCAAGGCCACGCAACAGGCAAGCCTGCTTGAGAGCGCCGTCAAGGACCTCACGATCATCAGTGGTCAGAAGCCGAAGGTCACGATCGCCAAGAAGTCGATCGCGACGTTCAAGCTCCGCGAGGGCAACGCCATTGGCTGCATGGTTACGTTGCGCGGCGACAAGATGTGGGAGTTCTTCGATCGCCTGGTGTCGATCGCCATCCCGCGTATTCGTGACTTCCGCGGCCTGCCTCCCAAGGGCTTCGACGGCCGGGGCAACTACACGTTCGGTGTCAACGAGCAGCTGATCTTCCCGGAGATCGAATACGACAAGGTCGACAACCCGCGGGGCATGGACATCACGATCGTGACGACCGCCCGCACCAATGACGAAGGCCGAGCGCTGCTCGACGCCTTCGGTTTCCCGTTCCGCCGCACTGAGGGGCAGTAGCTAGCAATGGCCAAGAAGGGTCTCGTCAACAAGCAACAGCGCACCCCGAAGTACAAGGTGCGCGGCTACACCCGCTGCCAGCGTTGCGGCCGGCCGAAGGCGGTTTTCCGCAAGTTCGGTCTGTGCCGCATCTGCCTGCGGGAGCTGGCCCACGCCGGAGAACTTCCCGGCGTCACGAAGGCCAGTTGGTAGGGGAGAGGAGAGCACATGCCAGTTTCTGATCCCATCGCCGACATGCTCACGCGGGTCCGCAACGCCAATACGGCGATGCACGACACCGTGAAGATGCCGTCGTCCAAGCTCAAGGAAGCCCTCGCCAAGATCCTCGTGCAAGAGGGCTACATCGCGGGCTTCAACATCACCGACAACACCGACGCTCCGGGCAAGACGCTCGAGATCGAGCTCAAGTATTCCGTCGAGCGTGCGCGCACGATCAGCGGGATCAAGCGTGTGTCCAAGCCCGGTCTGCGCGTCTACAGCGCGGCCGATCGCTTGCCACGCGTGCTCGGCGGACTCGGTGTTGCCGTCCTATCCACCTCGCAAGGACTCATGACCGACAAGGAAGCGCGCAAGCGCCATGTCGGTGGCGAAGTCCTCTGCTTCGTCTGGTAATCAGCCATGTCCCGAATCGGTAAAAACCCCATCCCTGTGCCTTCCGGCGTCGATGTGTCGATCGTTGATCGCCACATCACCGTGAAGGGTTCGCAGGGCACGCTCGAGCGCGACATTCCTGGCGAGATCCAAATTGCCCAGGAGGATTCGACGCTGCTCGTGACGCGTCCCGACGACGCGCGGCAGAACCGGGCGTTGCATGGTCTGACGCGCAGCCTGGTCAACAACATGGTCGTCGGCGTGAGCTCCGGCTTCACCAAGGAACTCGACATCGTCGGCGTCGGCTACCGCGCCACCGCGCAGGGCCCAAACAAGCTTGAGCTCGCGCTCGGCTTCTCCCATCCTGTTGTGGTCGACGCGCCGGCGGGAATCACCTTCGAAGTGCCGGTGCCCACCAAGATCATCGTCAAGGGCATCGACAAGGAACTCGTCGGCCAGGTGGCCGCCAATATTCGCAAGATCCGCAAGCCTGAGCCTTACAAGGGCAAGGGCGTGCGGTACGTCAACGAGGTCGTCCGCCGCAAGGCGGGCAAGGCCGCCAAGTAGGGATCGCCAAGTGTCTACGTCTCACAAGCTCCAGTCGCGCCGTCGCCGGCACTTCCGCGTGCGCAAGCGCGTCGCGGGTACCTCGACGCGCCCGCGCCTGGCCGTGTTCCGCTCGGCCAAGCACATCAGCGCCCAGGTCATCGACGATGTGACCGGCAAGACCCTCGCCGCGGCGTCGACCACCGAGAAGTCGCTTCGCTCGACCAGCGGCGGCAACAAGTCCGCCGCCGAGACCGTGGGCAAGCTTCTCGCCGAGCGCGCCAAGGCGGCCGGCGTCACCACTGTCGTGTTCGACCGGGGCGGTTTCCTCTACCACGGGCGTGTTGCTTCGCTCGCCGACGCCGCACGAGCTGAAGGGCTTGAATTCTGATGGCTGAATCACAGTACGAAGAGCGCTCGATCGGTCGCCCGCGCCGTGTGTCCAAGGTGGTCAAAGGTGGTCGTCGCTTCTCCTTCGGCGCTCTCATGGTCGTCGGCGACGGCAACGGCAAGGTTGGATTGGGCTACGGCAAGGCCGAAGAAGTGGGCCTGGCCATGCAGAAGGCGGTCGAAGAGGCCAAGCGCAACATGTTCTTCGTGCCGCTCGCCGGCTCGACGATCATCCACACCATCATCGGTGAGGCCGGTGCTGGCCGCGTTCTGCTGAAACCCGCGGCCCCGGGTACCGGTGTCATCGCTGGCGGAGCGGCGCGCGCCATCCTCGAAGTCGCCGGCATTCACGACGTGCTCGCCAAGTCGCTCGGCTCTACGAACGCGCTGAATGTCGCGCACGCGACGATCGCCGGGCTCAAGGGCCAGAAGTCGCCCGACGTCATCGCGGCCGCGCGCGGCAAGTCGCCCGAAGAAGTCACGCCGGTCGGAATCTTCCGTGCCTACAGCGAGACCAAGCGGGCCAAGGCCAAGGTCGGGGGTGACGAGTAGTGGGAAACCTCATCGTCACCCAGATCAAGTCGGGTATCGGCACCAAGCCGAAGCACCGCGCCAACCTGCGTGCGCTCGGCCTCGGCCGGATCGGCAAGTCCAATACCCTGCGGGACGAACCATCGGTGCGCGGCATGATCGCTCGCGTCCCGCACCTCGTAAAGGTTGAGGAAACACCATGAAGATCCATGACCTGAAGCCGGCTCCCGGCTCGAACCGCCCGAAGCGTCGCGTCGGCCGTGGCATCGCGGGCAAAGGCGGCAAGACGGCCGGCCGCGGGACCAAGGGCCAGAAGGCCCGCAACACCGTGCACCCCGGCTTCGAAGGCGGTCAGCTGCCCTTGGCGCAGCGTCTCCCGAAGCTGCGGGGCTTCAATAACCCGTTCCGCGTCGAATACAACGTCATCAATCTCGACACGCTTGGCCAGATGGACACCGTCATCGTTACGCCGGAGTCGTTGCGCGAGCGCGGTCTGGTCCACAAGCACGGTCTGGTGAAGGTTCTTGGCCGTGGCGACCTCGGTGGGAAGGCGGTACAGGTCAAGGCGCACGCCTTTTCCAAGACGGCTGAAGCCGCGATCAAGGCTGCAGGTGGTACGACAGAGCTTCTCCCGATGCCGTTCGGCAACGGGCGGCCGCCGGTTTCCGGCAACCAGTTCGCCAACCGCTAATTCTCTAGGAGCCAGGCACACACGTGAAGTTCCTCAACATGTTCCGGGTCGCCGACCTCCGGAACAAGATCCTCTTCACGCTGTTCGTCATCATCCTGTACCGCATCGGGTCACACGTCCCGGTGCCGGGCATCGATTTCGAGCAGGTTGAGCGGCTCAAGGAGCAGGCCGACGAGTCAGGTGTGCTCGGCTTCCTGAACCTGTTCTCCGGTGGCGCGCTTACCCGCTTCGCCGTGTTCGGGCTCGGGATCATGCCGTACATCACCAGCTCGATCATTATCAACCTGCTCGAAGTGGTGATCCCGAAGCTGGCGGAGTGGCGTGACCAGGGAGCGGTCGGTCAGCGCAAGATCACCCAGACCACCCGCTATCTCACGGTCGCCCTGGCGATCATGCAGTCGACCGGTCTGGCTTTCGTATTCCACAACGGCGGCCAAGGGTTTCTGTCGAGCAGCCCCGGCGACCTCGACCTCATTCCGGGGTTCGATGCGCCGCTGGTGTTGCTCATCGTCTTGACGATGACCGCGGGCACAGCCACGGTCATGTGGCTCGGCGAACTCATTACCCAGCGCGGCATCGGCCAGGGGATGTCGATCCTGATCTTCGCCAACGTCGTGTCCGGACTGCCCGCGGGTGGCGCGGCCATCCGCGCCGAAGGCGGCAACTTCAAATTCGGCGTCGTCCTCGCGCTGACGCTCTTCCTGCTGGTGTCGATCGTCACCGTCGAGCAAGGCCAGCGTCGCATCCCGGTGCAGTTCGCCAAGCGCATCGTCGGACGGCGCATGTACGGCGGCCAGTCCACCTACATCCCGCTCAAGGTCAATCAGGCGGGCGTCATCCCGATCATCTTCGCCAGCTCGGTGCTGTACTTCCCGGTGCTGCTGTCCAACGTGGTGCCGTGGATCGGCGTGCGTTCGTGGATCGACAAGCATCTGGCAACGCCGACCGACCTCATCTACATCGGGCTTTACGGGATCATGATCGTGGGCTTCGCCTACTTCTATACGTCGATCGCCTTCAACCCCGAGCAGCAGGCCGACATCATTCGCAAGCAGGGCGGCTACATCCCCGGCATCCGCCCGGGGCCTCCCACGGTGCGTCACCTCCAGGGCATCCTCACGCGCATCACGCTGCCGGGTGCGTTGTTCCTGGCCTTCATTGCCTTGCTGCCCTCGCTCTTCCTGTCCTGGTGGGGGCTGACGCAGTACCCGTTCGCCGGCACCACGTTGCTGATCGCCGTCGGTGTGGCGCTCGAAACGATGAAGCAGATCGACAGCCAGCTGACCATGCGCAACTACGAAGGATTCCTTAAGTAGACCCATGGTCCCCGGCATTCGCCTCGTGCTGCTGGGCAAACAAGGTGCGGGCAAGGGCACGCAATGCGTGCGTCTTGCTCGGCACTACGTCGTGTCCCACGTCTCAACCGGAGACATCTTCCGCGCGGCAGTGCGTTCTGACTCTGAGCTTGGCCATGCCGTCAAGGGCTTCCTCGACGCGGGCGAACTCGTGCCCGACGAGGTCACGCTGGCGGCGGTGGGCGAACGGCTGAACCACCCCGACACGGCGAGTCGCGGCTTCATTCTCGACGGCTTCCCCCGCAGCGTGAACCAGGCCAAGCTCCTCGACGAAATGCTCGACCCGATTCAGCTCGACATGGTCGTGGATCTGCACATTTCCACCGACGAAGCCCTGGTCCGTCTGAACGGCCGCCGCGTCTGTTCGACCTGCGCGTCGATTTACCACGTCAGCAAGCCGCCGAAGTACGACTGGATCTGTGACAACTGCGGTGGTGAAGTCGTCCAACGCGACGACGACACCGAAGACGCCATCCGACGCCGTCTCCAGCTCTACGAGATCGAAACGGCGCCCTTGATTGACTACTACTTCGAACGCGGCATGCTGATAACCGTGGATGGCCTCGGAGCGACCGACGAAGTGGCCGATAGGTTGACCGAAGCCATCGACCGGCGGCGGGAACAGCGCCGTGCGTAGGACGAAAGACGAGCTGGCGAAGATGCGCCGCGCGGGCCGCGTGGTCGCTGAGATGCACGCCAAGACCCGCGACGCCATCCGTCCCGGCGTCACCACGATGGAGCTGAACAACATCGCCGCCGAGGTCATCGAGAAGCGTGGGGCGCGGTCGAACTTCCTGGGTTACCACGGCTTCCCGGCGGTGATCTGCACGTCGCCCAACGACATGATCGTGCACGGCATCCCGTCGAACACCGTGGTGCTGGCCGAAGGCGATCTGATCTCGATCGACTGCGGCGCCATTATCGAGGGCTACCACGGCGATGCCGCGTACACCGCGGGCGTGGGAGACATCAGCCCCGAGGCGCGCAAGCTGATCGAGGTGACCGAGGCATCGCTCAAGGCCGGCATCGAGCAGTTGGTCGACGGCAACCGCCTGTCCGACGTGGGTCACGCCATCCAGAAGGTCGCCGAGGCCGGCGGCTACTCGGTGGTGCGCGAGTACGTTGGCCACGCCATCGGCACGGCGATGCACGAGGAGCCGCAGGTGCCTAACTACGGCCAGCCTGGCAAGGGCCCGAAGCTGCGCTCCGGCATGGTGTTCGCCCTCGAACCGATGGTGAACATGGGCCGGCCGGAAACGCTGCTGCTTGATGACGGTTGGTCCGTGGTCACCGCCGACGGGTCGCTCAGCGTCCACGTCGAGCACACGATCGCCATCACCGACGGCGGCCCCGAGATCTTCACCGTTCCTTAGCTGTGACCGCCCCGCGACGCGAAGTGGGGTGCGCGCTCGCGTTCGACTTCCTAGAGCCCAGCGTCCTGGCGCTGCAGATCGCTCCTCCGAGCGTGCTCCACGAGGAGCTCACCGTGGTCGGGGCGAGCGCACCCGAGGAAGTAGTCCTGTCGGGAGGACGGACGCACATCATCCGGGGCGACGCTGGGCCGGTGTCGGTGCGCTACTCGACTTCGGTAGTTCCGGATTCGACCAGTGCGTCCGTCGGCGAGTTCGCCGAAGACGTTCTCGTGGCGCGGCGCCAGAGCCGGTACTGCCCGTCCGACGCGATGGCGGAGTTCGCGACGCGTGAGATGGGGCGCTTTCTCGGCGCCGACGACCTGGCCGACCGCGTGGCGTCGTGGGTGTTCGAACGCACCGCCTACGACCTATTCGTGAGCGGACCGAGCGACACCGCCGTCGACACCCTGCTCGCCGGCCGTGGTGTGTGCCGCGACTTCGCGCACCTCACGATGGCAATGTGCCGCGCCCTCGATGTTCCCGCGCGTATGGCGTCGGTCTACGCGCCCGGACTGGTGATGATGGACTTCCACGCTGTCGTCGAAGTGTGGCGTGACCAGCGGTGGGACGTCATCGACGCCTCGCGTCTGGCACCACGGTCGTCATTGGTGCGCATCGCCACCGGACGCGACGCCGCCGACACCTCTTTCGCCGCCACCATCACCGGTGACGTCGCGATGGTCTCCACCGAAGTCTTCGCCGTGGTCGAGGGCGACCTGCCCGCCGACGACCACGTCACGCCAACGCAACTCTCTTAGCCGAGGCCGCGGCTGTCCTGCTTGAGTGCGGTGTCGATCGACAAGGCGGCGGCGACCACCAAGCTGCGCAATGGATCTTCGAGCGGGTTGGGAATGTTGACGATGTAGTTGTCGGCGGTGGTGAAGACGTTCTTCACGATGCCTTCCCACTTCTTCTTGACGCGTGCGATCTCGCGTCCAGATTTGTCCCTAATGCTGAAGTCCCATGCGCGCCAGTTCTCGGCGTTGATCGAGCCGAGCGTTTGCCCCCGCGCGACGAGGGCGAAGTTGATCTTGCCGATGACGTTCTGCTGCACGATCGAGCCGATCTCGCGATCGGCGCCATCGGTCACGATCACTTTTGACTTCATGAATTTCGCCGGACGGGTGAGTTTGAGCAGCACAGTGCCGTCGGCGTCGGCCACCTCGAGCCTGGTGGTGAGAAATTGGTCGACCGAGGTCAGCGCCCGCAGGACTTTGCGCGCCTTCGACTGACCGACCTGGCGGACGGCGCCGATCTGCGTGCCGTTCTGGTCGAAGACCGCGTACTCGTTGGTGAGCTCCAGGATCTTGACCTTCTGATTTACGACCAGAACTGCTTCATCCAGGATGCCCATAGTGTTCGAGCATGGCACGCCGCGCGTTGGTTGATGTCGTGCGGCGGCTGCGGCCCGACGTCGAGGATCCCCACTCGGCGATCGAGGCGGGAGAGGTGCAGGTCGACGGCGCGATCGTGACGAATCCCCGGTCACAGGTGCGCGACGACGCCCGGATCGTGGTGAAGCACGCGAAGGAATTGAAGGGCGAGGCGAAGCTGTCGGCCGGGCTGAACGCGTTCGACCTGGCGGTCGAGATCGAGGGCCGGGTGGCGCTCGACGTGGGCGCCTCGACCGGCGGCTTCACAACCGAGCTCCTGCGTCGGGGCGCACGCTTTGTGTACGCCGTCGACGCCGGCCACGGCCAGCTCATGGGCTCGCTCCGCCAAGACCCGCGGGTCAAGAACCTCGAATCGACCAACGCCAGCGAGTTGACGACGGACCTGATCCCGCAAGCGCTCGACATCGTGACGATCGACGTTTCGTACTCGCCGTTACGAGCGATCGTGCCCGGGATCACCAAGGCGCTCACCTTCAGACAGGGTGCGACGATGATTGCCCTGGTCAAGCCCATGTTCGAGTTGCAGGCGGGTCAGCTGCCCACCGAGCCCGCCGACCTCGAACGGGCGGTCAACAGCGGCGAGATGGCGCTGGACTCCGCCGGGTGGCGCGTGGACCAGGTCATGGAGTCGCCGCTGCGCGGAAACGGCGGCGCGATAGAGTTCTTCCTCCGCGCCACACTGCATTAACCCTGGTAGACGGGTTTTTTGCTGATTTTCCTGGGGACGGCTACAATATTCGGCCGGTCCTGCGCGCCCTTGCTCACCTTTTTGGGGCGTGCCGCGGATCAGCAAATTCGCATCAATTCTTAGGAGTTCAACCTGCCATCGAAATCAAAGGAAGAGGGCATCACGCTCGAGGGGACAGTGGTCGAGCCACTGCCGAACGCGGTGTTCAAGGTCGAGCTGGAAAACGGGCATCACGTCTTGGCCCACAGCTCCGGGAAGATGCGTATGCATCGCATCCGGATCCTTCCTGGTGATCGTGTGCAGGTCGAAATCACTCCCTACGACCTCACCCGAGGTCGCATCGTGTTCCGGTACCGGTAGAGGCAAGGCAAGCATGAAGGTTCGTCCGAGCGTCAAAACAATGTGCGAGAAGTGCAAGGTGATCCGCCGCCATGGCCGCGTGCAGATCATCTGCGAGAACCCTCGCCACAAGCAGCGGCAGGGTTAGGTAATGGCACGTATAGCTGGCGTCGACATCCCGCGCGAGAAGCGCCTGGTCATCTCTCTCACCTACGTGTTCGGCGTTGGCCCCACGAAGGCCAAGGAGATCTGCGAGGCGACGCAAACCAATCCCGACACGCGCGTGCGTGACCTCACCGATGAAGAGGTCGCCAAGCTGCGTAACTGGATCGACGACAACCTCAAGGTCGAAGGTGACCTGCGCCGCGATATCCAGCAGGACATCAAGCGCAAGATGGAGATCGGTTGCTACCAGGGCCTGCGGCACCGCCGCGGCCTGCCGGTTCGTGGTCAGCGGACCCACACCAACGCCCGCACCCGTAAGGGTCCGAAGAAGACCGTCGCCGGTAAGAAGAAGGTTCGTAAGTAATGGCAAAGCCGAAGCCGGGCGGTCGTCGCCCGCGCAAGAAGGAACGCAAGAACATCACGCACGGCGTGGTGCACATCAAATCTTCGTTCAACAACACGATCGTTTCGATCTCCGACACCCAGGGCAACGTCGTTGCGTGGGCGTCGGCGGGCAACGTCGGTTTCAAGGGTTCGCGCAAGTCGACGCCCTTCGCCGCCCAGCTCGCCGCCGAGCAGTGCGCCCGCCGCGCCATGGAGCACGGCCTGCGTACCGTCGAAGTGATGGTCAAAGGCCCGGGCTCGGGTCGTGAGACGGCGATTCGTTCGCTCATGAACACCGGCCTTGAGGTCAACGGCATCAAAGACGTCACGCCCGATCCCGCATAACGGCTGCCGTCCCAAGAAAAGGCGGCGCGTGTAATGGCCCGTTACACCGGCCCCGTTTGCCGCCTCTGCCGTCGCGAGAAGGTCAAGCTCTTCTTGAAGGGCTCGAAGTGCGACACCATGAAATGCCCGATCGAGCGCCGGCCTTACCCTCCGGGTGAGCACGGCCGCGATCGCATGCGCCAGGGCAGCGAGTACCTGGCGCAGCTGCGCGAGAAGCAGAAGGCCCGTCGAATCTACGGCGTGCTCGAGAAGCAGTTCGTCAACATGTACAAAGAGGCGTTCCGCCAGGGCGGTATCACCGGCGAGAACCTGCTCCGCATGCTCGAGACCCGTCTCGACAACGTCACGTTCCGCTCCGGTTGGGCTGCGAGCCGCAACCAATCGCGTCAGTTCGTGCGCCACGGCCACGTACTGGTCAACGGCAAACGCGTGACGATCCCGAGCTATCGCGTCAAGAAGGGCGACGTCATCTCGCTCAAGGAAAAGTCGCGCACGATGATCGTGATCCGCCACAACATGGACACGCTCGACCACACCGTTCCGGGCTGGCTCGAATCCGGCGCCGAAGGCTTCGAAGTCACGGTTCGTGATCTTCCCCAGCGCGAGCACATCGACGTGCCCGTGCGCGAGCAGCTCATCGTCGAGCTGTACTCAAAAATCTCCTAGCTCCAAACGTCACCGCGTCCGAAGGACAACACCCTCATGCTCATTATTCAGCGCCCCACCGTCGAAGCCGTTGGCGAGGAGGAGAACGACCGTCAGCGCTTTGCTATCGGCCCGCTCGATCCCGGCTTCGGTCACACGCTCGGTAACTCCCTGCGGCGCACGCTGCTGTCGTCCATTCCGGGCGCGGCCGTCACCCAGGTGCGTTTCGACGACGCCCTCCACGAGTTCACGACCCTCACCGGCGTGAAGGAAGACGTCACCGACATCATCCTGAACCTCAAGGACCTCGTCCTGCGCATGGATGTCGACGAGCCCGTCGTGCTGCGCCTCGACGTGCGCGGCCCGGCCGAAATCTCCGCCGCCGACCTTTCGCAGGTCACCGGCGTCGAGGTTCTCAACCCGGATCTGCACATCGCGTCGGTCAACGGCAAGGGCCGCCTCGCCGTCGACGTCACCGTCGAGCGTGGCCGCGGCTACGTCACCGCCGACAAGAACAAGCGCAGCTCCACCATCGGTGTGCTGCCGGTCGACTCGATCTTCGCCCCGGTGCGCCGCGTGGCGTTCACCGTCGAGCCGACCCGCGTCGAGCAGTCGACCAACTTCGACCGCCTCGTGCTCGACATCGAGACCGACGGTTCCATCTCGCCGCGTGAGGCGCTGGCCTCGGCCGGCGACACGCTGCGCTCGCTGGTCACGCTCGTGGCCGAGATGAGTGACGCCCCGCAGGGTCTCGAGCTCGGCGACGTCGCCGTGGCCGGTTCCGGCTCTCCCGACATGGACCTGCCGATCGAGGATCTCGATCTCAGCGAGCGTCCGCGCAACTGCCTCAAGCGCGCCCAGGTCAACACCATCGGCGAACTCATCCAGAAGACGCCCGACGACCTGCTCGCCATCACCAACTTCGGTCAGAAGTCGTTGGACGAAGTGCTCGTGAAGCTCGACGAGCGCGGCCTCGCGCTGCGCGGTAACCGAACGGTTCTGTAGCCATGCCCGGTACCCCCAAGAAAGGTCGTCGCTTTGGCGGCGACTCCGCGCATCAGAAGGCGATGTTCGGCAACCTCGTGGCGTCGCTGATCGCCGCCGAGGCGATCGTCACCACCGAGGCCAAGGCCAAGGCGTTGCGCCCGATCGCCGAGAAGGTCATCACCAAGGCGAAGAAGGGCGGCGTGGCGCGTCAGCGCGAAGTTGTCTCCTTCATTCGTGACAAGGACATGGCCCACAAGCTGTTCGCCGAGATCGGCCCGCGCTACGCCGAGCGCAACGGTGGCTACAC
Organism: uncultured Actinomycetes bacterium; assembly: GCA_963722185.1. Classification (GTDB taxonomy): domain Bacteria; phylum Actinomycetota; class Acidimicrobiia; order Acidimicrobiales; family JACCXE01; genus JACCXE01. The sequence continues at coordinate 323,924 of CAVRKD010000003.1, forward strand.
CCGCATCCTCAAGCTGGGCCCCCGCAACGGCGACAACGCGCCTATGGCGCGCATCGAACTCGTCGACTGAACTGGGGCGTCGAGATGACGCTGTTTGACGATCTACCCGAGACGACGGAGCCAGGGTCATCTGAACCTGCGGCTCCGTCGCTTCGCGTCAGGCTTACCATCGCCTACGACGGGTCGAAGTTCCACGGCTTCGCCGCCCAGCCCGAAGTGCCGACGGTCGCCGGCGCACTGGTGTTGGCCATCGAGCGGGCGCTGCGGATCAAAGACGTCGAACTCGTGTGCGCGGGTCGCACGGACACCGGCGTGCACGCCCGCGGCCAGGTGGTGTCGTTCGACGTCCCCGCGGGGACGTCGGTGGATACCGCGGAACTCGTACGCCGGATCAACCGGCAGATCGCGCCCGAAGTGGTCGTGCGCGACGCCGCGTTGGCCGAGGGGTTCGACGCCCGGCACGACGCGGTGGCGCGGCGGTACCGCTACACGATCGTGAACGCGCTGGCGCCCGACCCGTTGCTCTCCACGCAGGCGTGGTGGGTGCCCGAACCGCTCGACGTGCGCGCCATGCAAGCGGCGTGTGACCCGTTGCTGGGTGAGCACGACTTCGCAGCGTTCTGTCGCAAGCCGACGGCGCGGCGCGACGGCACGATTCCCGGCACGACGCGGCGCGTCGAAGACGCCGAGTGGGTCTGCGGCGAAGAAGGTGTCCTGTACTTCTGGATCGAGGCCAACGCGTTCTGTCATCAGATGGTGCGCTCGATCGTCGGCCTGCTCGTCGACGTCGGCAAAGGCAAGCGGCACGTGCCCGACGTGATGGGCGTGCTGCGCGGCCTCGACCGCGGCGCCAACGCCGACCCGGCGCCGCCCCACGGCCTCGTGCTCTGGGAAGTCCGTTACTGAGTGTTCAGCGCGCTCGTCGCGTCGAAACACCTTTGACGCGTGAAGTCGGTTCGCATTGGCAGGTAACGAAAACTGCGGTCGGTCGGATGATCGCTCCGAGCGCGTTAGCAAGGTTCCGGGGTAACGTGGTCAAAGCGGATGGGGGGCAAATGCGCAAGATCGCAGTGGTTGTCGGGGCTGTGGTGGTGGTCTCACTTTGGGATGGTCGCCGCGGCGACGCCAAAAGCCGCTTCGGCGGCTGACCAACCTGTACAAGCCACGTCCGAACCGTCGGCGGATGAGCGCGCGTATTGGAATGAACCCGTGCCGAGCGCAGACGTAACTGCTCGCGCCCAGCTAGAGGGCGTGTCTCCCGAGGAGTCGGAACGCCGGTGGCATAAGGACCGGGAGGCGGGTTCGCTCCGGGCTCATGCGCAGCGGCGGTCACCCACAACGTTCGCGGGCATGTGGGTCACTCATGATCCCGATTACCGAGTGCATGTGGCGTATACGGCAGCATCAGCCGAGCACGCACGCGCGCTTACGGCGCGCTATCCGACCCTTGAACCCATAGAGCCCGAAACGGCCACCTACACCCTCGACGAATTGGAAGAGCTGCAAGAGCATCTGGTGGTGGAACGCGACCTAGTGCAGCGAGGTGGTGCCGTGACCTCACAGGCCTTAACGGCAAGTAATGGTCGGTTCGACGTGGCGGTCAATGAGCGAGCGAACCGCGTTGAGCTCATCACGCCGAATGACGCCGCGTCTTTGCGCGAGTACTTGAGCCAAACGTATGGGGCGAAGGCAATCGCCGTGAGCGGACAATTGATCGTGCCCGCAAGCTGCGAGTCTCGGTTCAGCTGCCACCCCGCGATCATGGCCGGACTCCAGTTCGTGACCAGAAACGGCAACGGCGCCCTGATTGGCTGCTCATCCTCATTCATCGTCGCCGCCGCGGGCGCCCGTCACGTCCTCAGCGCCGGGCACTGTTACAACGGGGTCGACGAGTGGACACACGAGGGTGTCCGATACGGAGGGGCGCCGGTGGGCTGGCTTCAAGGAAGTGTGGACGCGATCAGGGTGCAGCGCGATCCGGCAACGAGCTTCTCGGAATCTTCCAAGGTGTTCGTCTACGGCGAGGTACCGCGCCCGATCACAGGGCAAATCGGTTATGCAGCTCTGTTCGACGGAATGGCAATGTGCAAGAGCGGTGCCACGACCGGGAGCAACTGCGGGCACATCACACCGAACGGCCGTCTTATGGCGCCTAGTTACGTTCCCGGCGCTAGCCGGTTTGTGAAGTTCACCGCCTGCACCGCCCAAGGCGATAGCGGCGGCGCGGTGTACGACGGCAATCGAGCGATCGGAATAATTAGCGGTTCTGTGTCCGGAGAAGCATGCAACCCGGGCCAAGCCGGCGGTATGGGTCTCGGCCCGGGTGTCTTCGGCGCAATCGATTTTGCGCTGAGTCAACTCGGGGCTTCCCTGATCACAAACCTCAACGTCGCGCCGCGGCCGTCGTTTACCTCTTCGTGCACTGTGCTCCTCAAGTGCACTTTCTCGGGTGGGGGTTCGTACGACCCCGACGGCGCGATCTCGTCGTGGTCGTGGACGTTCGGGGACGGCGCCGCTGCTAATGGGTCACAAGTCAGCCATACCTACAGACTGCCGGGGACGTACACGGTTCGGCTAACCACGGCAGACAACCAAGGAACGACGGCTTCGCTGTCTCGATCAATCCGAGTTCCATGAGGGTTCTCAAGATCGTCGCTGCCATCACGTGCGTTGTAATGGGAGGGTGCGGGCGCGACGCCCAAATCGAGGCTAGGTCGCGGGACACGTCCACGACCGTCGCCACGCCAACGACGTCGAACCTCGGCACTTCAACGACCCTCAGTCAAAGCTCGACAAGCCAGACTACCGAAGTGACCCAATCGCCCCCCGCAAGAGACACGAATGGTCGATTGATACTGCCGTCGTGGACGCGCGGTGAAGTTCTGCCGGGATCGCTGGCTCGCGATGTCGGGATTGAAGGTGACGCCGCGGCCGGATGCGTTTGGCTTACCACTGGCGGATCTCGTACGGGTGTTGGGATCTGGCCGACCGGCACCACGGCGGCGTTCAATCCGCTGCGGATCTATGACAAAGACGGACGAGTGGTCTGGACCGAGGGAGAACTTCGTGATACGTCGGGACCAGTCAAGGAGCAGAGCCCTCGAGTCCCGCCGCAATGTGCCGCCGCGACCGAGAACATGGTGCAGTACGTCGCGTTCGAGTAGTCGCTTGAGTCACTGTCCGAGCGTCGGCGACGCCGCAGGGATCCTGTGTTCTGACCGAAGGTAGACGCTACGAGCGCAAATTACGTCTTGTTTCGAACGACAGCCCGGCCGTCTAACCGGCGAAGCGGCCCGTGATCGCGCGGCGACCTAATCCTCCGAGGCGTCGAATCCGGCGTTGCGGATGACGGCCACGACTTCGCCGCGGTGACTTGGGTCGCGGGTTTCCAATGTCAGGCGTACCTCGACCTTGTTGATTCCAAGGCGTGTGCCGGCGCGGAAGTGCTCGACCGACAGCACATTGAGGCCTTGTTCGGCGACGACGTTGAGGAGCCGCGCGAACTCGCCGGGTTTGTCGCCGACGACTACGTCGAGCACGAGGTAGCGGCCGGCCGATGACAGGCCGTGGTCCACGACGCGCACGAGCAGCAGGGGGTCGATGTTGCCGCCGGACACGACGACCCCGACGGAGCCGTTACCCGGGATGAGTCCGCCGAGCACGGCCGCGAGCGCGGCCGCGCCGGCAGGTTCGACGACTTGCTTCGCGCGTTCGAGCAGCAGCACCAACGCCCTGCTGATCGCTTCCTCGTCTACCTTCACGACGTCGTCGACGTAGGCGTGGATGTGGGCAGCGGTGAGTTCGGACGTGCCCTTCACGCGGATTCCGTCGGCCATCGTGTTGGCGCGGTCGGCTGCTTCGACGCCGATGACGCGTACGTCGCGGCGCGTGTGGGCGAACGCGGTGGCGACGCCGGAAATCAGACCGCCGCCGCCGATCGGCACCACGACGGTTTCGAGTTCGGGCGCCTGCGCCGCGAACTCGAGGCCCACCGTGCCTTGCCCAGCGATGATGCGTTCGTCGTCATAGGGCGGCACGAACACGGCGTCGCCACCGTGCGCCTTGGCCTGTTCGAGGCAGAGGCCGAATGCGCCGTTCACCAGAACGACCTCGGCGCCGTAGTTACGCGTCGACTCGATCTTCGGTAGCGGCGCGACCGCGGGCATGTAGATGGTCGCCTTGTGGCCGAGCATCGAAGCGGCCAAGGCGACGCCCTGCCCATGGTTGCCCGCTGACGCGGCCACCACCGCTACGCCACCGGGGAGCTGGGCAATCAGGTTGTACGCGCCCCGGATCTTGAACGAGCCCGTCCGCTGGAGATGCTCGTACTTCATGACAACGGATCGGCCGGCCAATCCGTCTAGGCCGCCGTGGCGTTCGACCCGCGTTTCGGTGATCACGCCGGTTAGGCGGGTCGCGGCAGCCTCGATATCAGCCCGCGAAATCATCTCTGTCCCGCCACAAAGACACGGACGTCCTTGACCAGGCGCTTCCGTTCAGCGGCGGTGTTGACCGGTACCCGGGTGAAGTCGGGGCCGTCGTAGCGAACGTCGGCCACAATCCCGTCGTCGTTCCAGTGGAAATGCAGGAACGGCTTGCTCTTGCGATAGATAGCCGTTTGGGTCTTGCCCTTCAGGCTCAGCCCGTCGATGGCGGCGATCTCCGTGAGGAGATCGCGGACGACTGTCGGCACATCGAACCCGCGCACGTCACGAGGCTAATGAACGCCTCAGTCTTCGCCGGAGAAGCGCTCCCACGCGGCTTGCTTGGACACGCCGAGCGCTTCGCCGATCATGGTCCACGTCTTGCCCTCGCTACGGCAGAAGCGAACAAGCTCGGTCAGCTTGGCGTCCACTTCTTGGGCTGCCGCGGCGAGACCAGTCAAGAGGATGAGCGGGTCGAGCTGCTCGGCGATGATCGAGAGGTCGGTCGGCAGCGTCATCGACACGCGCCACGTCCCACCTTCGAACTCCGTCGCATCGGTCACGCCCTTGATGTGCGCGGTCGAGCCACCGTCGGGAAGCTGCTCGACCGTGATCTCGTCGAAGCCCTTCAGCGTGTGCATCCACTCCGGCAGGTCCTCGTACCGGGTGGTTGGACCCTTCTTGCGTGCCACGTCTTGCACCGTAGTCTCCTCCGTCAGGTTCTCTTGACCGTCAAGATTGCCTGACGACGCAGTCACAAGTCAAGAAATCTTGACGACAGAACGCAAAGACTTGTCGCGACCAGCAGAAACGCCCGTTTGCGGGCGGTCCCGAACGCCCCTATCCTTGAACGGTTCCGCAGCAGGGCTGTGGCCGAAGCGTCTTCAAGGGAAGCAAGTGCCCACGTACTCACCAAAAGCATCTGAAATCACGCGCGTCTGGCACGTCGTCGACGCCGAGGGCCTGGTCCTCGGGCGCATGGCGACCGAGGTCGCCCGTCTGCTGCGCGGCAAGCACAAGCCGATCTTTGCGCCGCACCTCGACACCGGTGACTTCGTCATCATCGTCAACGCCGACAAGGTCGTGCTCACCAACAACAAGGCCGAATCCAAGAACGTCTATAGCCACTCGGGTTACCCGGGCGGTCTCAAGACGACGACCTTCGCCGAGCTGCTGGCGACCAAGCCCACCGAAGCGGTCCGCAAGTCGATCCGCGGGATGCTCCCCAAAGGTGCGCTCGGACGCGCCCAGCTGTTGAAGCTGAAGGTCTACGCCGGTCCGACTCATCCGCACGCCGCCCAGATGCCCCAGCCGTTCGACATTCCGGGCGCGCGCCGGGCCGAGCAGTAAGTAGGAGTTTCGATGCCCAAGCCGCTTACCCAAACCACCGGTCGTCGCAAGCGCGCGGTCGCTCGCGTGCGCCTGCGCCCCGGCACCGGCAAGATCACGATCAACAAGCGCGCGTTCGAGGACTACTTCCCGTCGCCCACGCACCGCATGATCGCCACCGAGCCGCTGCGCCTCGCGGAACTCGAAGAGGCCTACGACGTGGACGCGACCATGGACGGCGGCGGCGCCGCTGGCCAAGCCGGTGCACTGCGCCTTGGTATCGCCCGCTCGCTCGTCGAGCTCGACGAAGAGAGCCGCTCGCTACACAAGAAGGCCGGTTTCCTGACCCGCGACCCGCGCGAAAAGGAATCGAAGAAGGCCGGCCTGAAGAAGGCACGCAAGGCTCCCCAGTACTCCAAGCGTTAAGGGGCTCAGCGACTTGTCGCTGAAGTTCGGTACCGACGGCGTTCGCGGCGTCGCCTTCGAAGAGCTCACACCTGAACTCGTCTACGCACTCGGCCGCGCCGCGGCGCGTGTGCTCGGCACCGACGACCCGTTTTACGTCGGACGCGACACACGTGAGTCGGGCCCACCGCTGTTGGAGCGACTCACTGCTGGACTCGTCGCGGAAGGGGCGCGCGTCGTCGACCTCGGCGTTATCCCGACGCCTGGCGTGGCGTGCATTTGCGTGGCGAACAACGCGCCGGGTGCGGTGCTCTCGGCGTCGCACAATCCGTACACCGACAACGGGGTGAAGTTCTTCGCCCGCGGCGGGCTCAAGCTCAGTGACGACGTGGAGGAGCAGCTCGAAGAGCAACTGCCGCTTCTTGTGTCACTAGAACAGCAAGACCCTGTTGTGGTGACACAAGAAACCCCTGACGGCGCTCACCTCGCGTCGTACGTGCAGCATCTCCTCGCTTCGTTGGAGGGACGGCGGCTCGACGGACTGTCGGTCGTGCTCGACTGCGCCAACGGCGCGGCGTCGGCCATCGCGCCGAAGTTGTTCGAAGCAACGGGCGCGATCGTCACCGTGCTGCACGCGTCGCCCACCGGCGTCAACATCAACGACGGCTGTGGTTCGACCCATCCCGAGTCGCTGCAAGCCGAGGTCGTGCGCGTCGGCGCCGACGTGGGCCTCGCCTTCGACGGCGACGCTGACCGCGTTCTCGCCGTCGACGCCAGCGGCGCGCTGGTCGACGGCGACCACATCCTCGCCGATTTGCGCGCTCGATCGGCGTCAACGCGACCGGCTGGCTGGCGACACGCTTGTTGTGACGGTGCTGGCCAATCTCGGCCTCCGCTTGGCGATGGAATCGCACGGTGTGCACGTCGTCGAGACCGACGTCGGCGACCGCTACATCCTCGAGGCGATGGCATCGGGCGGCTGGACGCTCGGCGGTGAGCAGTCGGGCCACATCGTGTTCCGCGACCTCGCGACCACCGGTGACGGGATGCTCACGGGGTTGCAGCTGTGCGACGTCATCGTCCGGTCGGGCAAGCCGCTCGCCGAACTGGCGGCGGTCATGACGCGCCTGCCGCAGGTGATGATCAACGTCCGCGGCGTCGACTGTGCCGCGGCTCGACGACGCCCCCGGGGTGTGGGCAGCCGTGGACAAGGAAGCGGCGGCGCTCGGCGAATCCGGCCGCGTGTTGCTGCGCCGCTCGGGCACCGAACCCATCATCCGCGTCATGGTCGAAGCGCCCACCGAAGCCGCGGCGCAACGACACGGCCGCTCGCATCGCGTCGGTCGTCGAACAGGAGCTGGCGCTGAGCTGACGCCTGCTGAGGCGCAAGTAGCCTTGCGGTCATGTGCGGGATCATCGGCGTTACCGGCGACCCAGCGGCGCTCGGCGTGCTCCTCGAGGGGCTGCACCGGCTCGAGTACCGCGGCTACGACTCGGCTGGCGTGGCACTAGTCGTGCCCGGCGAGACGATCTGGCGCAAGCGACGCGCCGGCGGCACCAAGTGCCTGCCCGAGCTGATCGCCGCCGTGGGCGACGCACCGGCGGGCGCCACCTGCGGCATCGGCCACAACCGGTGGGCGACCCACGGCGGGCCGACCGAGCGAAACGCCCATCCGCACACCGATGCGTCGGGCAAGCTCGCCTTGATCCACAACGGGATCATCGACAACTACCGGGAGCTCGCCGCCACGCTGCCCAACGGCGGCGCCGAACTGCAGTCCGAGACCGACAGCGAAGTCCTGGCGCACGCTCATCGCGGCGCGCATGACGTCGACCGGTCTCGGATTGGCGGACGCGACCCGCGCCGTGCTGCGCGACGTGCACGGCAAGTTCTCCATCGGCGTCGTGCATGTCGACGAGCCCGACCTGATCGTCGGCGCCCGCCGCGGCTCGCCGTTGATCTGCGGCTTGAACGCCACGACGGCGTTCCTGGCGTCGGACATCCCTGCCATTCACGGCCAGGCCGAAGAGTTCTTCGTCATCGACGACGAGCGCGTGGTCGAACTGCGGCCGGGCGCGGTGCGCATCACCACGCTCCAGGGCGACGAGGTGGCGCCGGAGCGCCGCGAAGTGACGTGGGACCTGGCCGTCGCGGAGAAGGGCGGCTACCCCGACTTCATGCTCAAGGAGATCCACGAGCAACCCGACGCCGTGCGCGACACGTTGCTCGGCCGCATCGACAACGGCGTTGTCGCCCTCGACGACTCGCAGTTGACCGACGACGACCTGCGCCGGATCGACAAGGTGTTCGTCGTCGGGTGCGGTACCAGTTACAACGCCGGCCTGGTCGGCGAACTGGCGATCGAACACTGGGCCAAGCTTCCCGTCGAGAGCGACATCGCTAGCGAGTTCCGCTACCGCGACCCGGTGCTGTCGCCCAGACAGCCTCGTGGTCGCCATCAGCCAGTCGGGCGAATCGCTCGACACGATGGAAGCGGTCAACTTCGCCAAGCAGCAGGAGGCGCGGGTGCTGACGGTCTGCAACGTGGTCGACTCGTCGATGGCGCGGGACTCCGACGCTGTGATCTACACCCACGCCGGTCCTGAGATCTGCGTGGCGTCCACCAAGACGCACGTAGCGCAGATCGCGGCGCTCAACCTGCTGGCGCTGCAGCTCGCGCAGGTGCGCGGCACCATCTATCCCGAAGAAGCGGCGCACCTCGTGCACGACCTGGAGCTCGTGCCCGAAAAGATCGAGCGGGCGATGGGCCAGGCCGACCACGTGAAAGTGGTTGCCGAGAAGTACCGCGACATTCGCGACGTGTTCTTCATCGGCCGCCAGGTCGGTCGGGCGATGGCGCATGAAGGCGCGCTGAAGTTGAAGGAACTGAGCTACGTGCGCGCCGAGGCGTATCCCGCCGGCGAGCTGAAGCACGGGCCCATCGCGCTCATCGAGCCGGGCACGCTCGTGGTGGCCATCGCCACTCGTAGTCGCCTCCTCGACAAGATCATCTCCAACATCCAAGAAGTCAAGGCCCGCGGCGCGTCGATCCTCGCCATCGCGACCGAGGACGACAACGGCGGCGTGGATCCGCGCATTGCTGACCTCTCCGACGACGTCTTCGTCGTCGCCGTACGCGGGACACGAGCTGTTCACACCCATGGTCGACATCGTCTCGCTTCAATTGTTCGCGTATTACCTCGCCAAGGCGCGCGGCAACGACGTCGACAAGCCGCGCAACCTGGCCAAGACCGTCACCGTCGAATGAAACCGGTTCTGACCGTCGCCGAAATGGCTGCGGTCGACGCCGCCGCGATCGAACCTGTCGAGGCACTGATCGAGCGCGCCGGCTCTGCGGTTGCGCGCGCCGCGCTGGAGATGCTCGACGGCGCGTACGGCAAGCGCGTCGTCGTGGTCGCGGGCAAGGGCAACAACGGCGCCGACGGACGCGTGGCCGCGCAGCGCTTACACGAGCGCGGCGTGCGCGTGCACGTAGTCGAGGCCGGCGACGCGCCGCCGGTGCTGCCACGCGCCGACCTGATCATCGACGGCGCCTACGGCACCGGCTTCCACGGCGACTACGCCGCACCGGATCCGGGCGACGCCCCGGTGCTGGCCATCGACATTCCTTCCGGCGTGAACGGCGACACCGGCGTGGCGTGCGAAGGTGCGGTGCGGGCGACGCGCACGGTCACGATGGGCGCGCTCAAGCCCGGACTGCTTTTCTGCGACGGTCCCGATCACGCCGGAGCCATCACCGTCGAGCCCATCGGCCTTCCGATCGGCGTGGCCTCGGCCTACGTCGTCGAAGACGCCGACGTTCGGATTTGGGTTCCCCGGCGACCACGGGTCGCCCACAAGTGGCGTGGCGCGGTCTGCGTGATCGGCGGTTCGCCCGGTCTCTACGGTGCCGCCGGCCTCGCCGCCGGCGCGGCGCAACGCGCTGGTTCGGGCATGGTGCGCCTGGCTATTCCAGGCGGCACTCCGTCGGGTCCGCCGAAACCGATCGCGTCGCTCGGCGCCGACCTGCCACTGCGCCACTGGGGCAAGGCCGCTATCGAAGCCACCGAACGCTGTGCCGCGGCGGTGCTCGGTCCCGGGCTCGGCCGCAGCCGCGACGCGCTCGAAGGTGCGGCCGACGTGCTCGCCGGCACGTCGATTCCGCTGGTCATCGATGCTGACGCGCTCGACACGGCCGTCATCCGCAAAGACGTGATCGCCAATCGCGACGGTCCGGTCGTGATTGCGCCCCACGACGCCGAGTTCGATCGACTGAGCGGCCACTACCCCGGCGAGGACCGCATCAGCGACGTGCGGGCGTTGGCGGATTCGACCGGCTGTGTGGTGTTGCTGAAGGGACCGACGACGGTTGTGGCCGCGCCCGACGGGCGGGTCCTCTTGGCTAACGCCGGCGACGAACGCCTGGCAACCGGGGGGACCGGCGACGTGCTCGCCGGCGTCCTCGCGGCGTTTTGCGCGCGCGGCGTACCCGGCTTCGAGGCGGCCGCCGCGGCGGCCCACGTCCACGGGCTGGCCGCCAAGCTCGGCTTCCGCGACGGCTTGGTCGCCGACGATCTACTGACGCTCGTCCCGCGGGCGCTGGCCCAGGTCTTCGATGGCTGAGGCGCGCACCCGCCCGGCGTGGGCCGATGTCGATCTCGCGGCCATCGAGGCGAACACGCGCGCGGTTTCCGAGGCCGTGCGGCCCGCCGAGGTGTGCGCCGTCGTGAAGGCGAACGGGTATGGGCACGGCGCCAATGACGCGGCGGGTGCGGCGCTGCGTGGTGGCGCGACCAGACTCGGCGTCGCGTTGACCGAAGAAGGCGTGGCGCTGCGCAAGGCGGGGATCGAAGCGCCAGTGCTGTTGCTGTCGCAACCGTCGTCGGCCGCCATGGCCGACGTGGTCCGGTACGACCTCACGCCGACGCTGTACTCGCCACGGGCGATCAGCGCGCTGGCGGCGGCGGCGAAGCGCCGCAACGTGACGGTGCCTGTGCACGTCAAAGTCGACACCGGCATGCACCGCGTCGGCGCCGAACCCGACGCCGCGGTTGCGCTGGCCGCACAGATCGCCAACACGCCAGGCCTCGAACTCGAAGGCTTCTACACGCACCTTGCGGTGAGTGAGGAGCTCGGACGGTCCGGTGTTACCGAAGCAGCGTTGGACCGCTTCGACGCCGCCGTCGAGAAGCTGTCGGCGCAAGGCGTCGTCCCGCGCCTGCTCCACGCCGCCAACACCGGTGGAGCGCTCGGCCATCCACGCTCGCGGTACGACATGGTCCGCGTTGGCATCGCCCTCTACGGCTACTCGCCCGGGCCCGATCTCGTCGGCCGCGTGCCACTGATCCCGGCGATGCAGCTGCGGGCGCGCGTGACGCACGTGCAACACCTCGCAGCCGGCGAAGGCATCAGCTACGGCCTTCGCTACACGACGGCGCGACCGACCATCATCGCCACCCTGCCCCTTGGCTACGCCGACGGTGTGCCGCGGGCGTTGTCGGCGGCGCACGCGTCGGTACTCGTCGGTGGGAAACCGTGCCCGATCGCCGGCACGATCACCATGGACCAACTCATGGTCGACTGCGGTCCGGAATCTACGGTGGAGCTCGGCGACGAGGTCGTGTTGTTAGGAACCCAGGGAGACGAGACGATTACGGCGGAAGACTGGGCCCAACGGCTGGGCACCATCAGCTACGAGGTCCTGTGCGGCATCGGCCCCCGCGTGCCGCGCCGCGTACACGGAGCGCACGAGTAGATGGGGCGGAAGAACACGGCGGTCGGCTTGGCCGTCGCGGGGTTGGGCGCGGGTCTGGCATTGGGTGCCGCTTATCGAGCCGCGCAGCGCCACCGCGACGACGACCTCGACCTGTCCGAACTCGCATTGGCCGACGACATCACGCGCCTGGATGTCCCCGTCGACGACGGCGGAACGATCCACGCCGTTGAGGCAGGCGACGGGCGCGCCATCGTCTTGCTGCACGGCGTCACGCTGTCGGTGGCCACGTGGCCATACCAACTCGCCGCGTTGAGCAAAGAGTTCCGCGTCATCGCCGCCGACGCCCGCGGCCACGGCCTGTCCAAGGGAGGCTCGGTCGGCCACACCATCGAGCGCATGGCCAGCGACTTGGCCCAGATGCTCGTGCACCTCGACCTGCGCGACGCCATCCTCGTCGGCCATTCGATGGGCGGCATGGTGACCCAGCAGATGTGCGTCGACTTCAAGGAGCTGGCGCGCGAGCGCGTTGCGGGGACGATCCTGATGTGCACCGCCGCCGCGCCGGCACATCAGGTCCCGGGGATGAGCGCCATTCGACAGGTGATCAAACCCGGCGCGGTCGCCGCCCGCGCCGCCACGCGCGGAAGCAAAGCCGAGTGGATGCCCAAGACCCAAGGCGGCTACGCGATGACGCGGCTGGCCCTAGGCAATAAGGCCGATCCGCGGCACGTGACACACACCCGCAACATGACCGCGTCGGTTCCTCCTCACATTCTCGCCGACGTCCTGCCAGGCGTGGTCGGCTTCGACATCCGCTCGCGCCTCAAGGACTACCCGGTGCCCGCACTGGTGATCTCGGGATCGCGCGACTTGCTTACGCCGCCCCGAGTCGGACGCGAGCTCGCCCGCCGGATCCCCGGCGCCGAGTTCGAGGTCGTGCCCGGCGCGGGCCACATGCTGATGATGGAACGCGCCGACTGGCTCAACGAGCGCATCGCCCGCTTCGCCAACGAGCACTAGTGCTCACCGACGTCAAGGGCGTGAAGGTCGGTCATTGGACCGACGCCGTGGGCAAGACCGGGTGCACCGCCGTTGTGCTGCCGAAGCTGACGGTGGCGTCCGGCGAGGTTCGCGGCGGTGCGCCCGGAACGCGGGACTTCCCGACGCTCGACCCGACGCGCATCGTGCAACACGTCGACGTGGTGATGCTGAGCGGCGGCTCGGCCTATGGGCTCGCCACCTGCGACGGCGCCGTGCAGTGGTGCGAGGAGAAGCGGCGCGGCCTCAAGACGGCGCGCGGCGGGATCGTGCCGATCGTCGTAGGCATGATCATCTTCGACCTCGCGGTCGGCGACAAGAAGGCGCGGCCGACTGCGGACCGGGGCTACGCGGCGTGCGCGGCGGCCAAACGCGGGCGCTTCGACGTCGGGCTTGTCGGAGCCGGTACCGGCGCGACCATGGGCAAGCTCGGCGGGAACCTCGCCCATCGCCGCCCGGGCGGGTTGGGGACGGCGACGGTGCGCCGCGGCGAACTCATCGTCAGCGCGCTCATGGTTGCCAACAGCGTGGGCTACCTCCGAGACGGGTCAGCCCCGCCGGAGGAAGTAACGATGCCGGAGACGGCGATCGAGAACACGACCATCGGCATCGTCGTCACCAACGCCATGCTCGACAAGACCGGCTGTTTCTTGGTCAGCCAATCGGGCCACGACGGCATCGCCCGCGCCGTGGATCCGGCGCACACCCGCGGCGACGGCGACGCCATCGTGGCGGCCGCGACCGGCGAGGTCCCGGCCGAGCCTGAGCTCGTGCGCATGCTCGCGGCGCACGCGGTGGAGGCGGCCATCCGAAACGCCGTTTCGGCGTCGTCCGCGTAGCATTGGGGGGTCATGGCATCGCTGGCGGAGCTCGCGGTGCACGCCGCCGATTGCACGAAGTGCCCGTTGGCGACAACGCGCACGCAGGTCGTGTTCGGTGTCGGCGACCCGCACGCGCCGCTGATGTTCGTGGGTGAGGCGCCGGGCAAGGACGAAGACGAACAAGGCGAACCATTCGTCGGTCGTTCCGGCAAGCTGCTCGACCAGGTGATGCAGGAAGAACTCGGCGTGACGCGAGATCGCGTCTTCATCGCCAACACGTTGATGTGTCGCCCCCCGGGCAACCGCGATCCGCTGCCCGGTGAGATTTCGGCGTGCAACGAGTGGCTCGAGGTCAAGCTCCACGCGATCGCGCCGAAGGTCGTGATCACGCTCGGCAACTTCGCCACCAAGGTGCTGCTCTTCGGCGACCCCAAGGCCAAGGAAGGCATTACCAAGCTGCGTGGCAAGACCTACCCGTGGCGCCACGGAGCCGTCCTCGTTCCGACGTTCCATCCCGCCGCGGTGCTGCGTTCGGGCGGCGGCCAGCCACTCGCGCAGATGCGCGCCGACTTCATCCGCGCCAAACAAGCGCTCGCCGCCGCAGGAGTGGTCCTTGAACCAGCGCACCACTAGCGCCGCGGAGACGCATCAACTCGCAGCGACCGTCGCAGACGTGGCGCGGCCCGGCGATCTGATCGTGCTCGTCGGCGGCCTCGGATCGGGCAAGACCTGTTTCGTGCAGGGCTTCGCCCGCGCCATGGGCGTCGAAGAGCCGGTCACGTCACCGACGTTCGCGCTCGTGCACAACTACGCGGGTCGCGTGCCGATCCTGCACGCCGACCTATACCGGCTCGTAAGTGAACACGAAGTCCTCGACCTCGGCATCGACGAGTCGCTCGCCGATGGAGCGATCGCGCTGGTCGAGTGGGGCGACATCGCCGCCAACGTCCTCGCGCCGGAGCGACTGACCATCACCATCTCCGACATCGACGAGAACAGCCGCGACTTCGCGTTCGACGGTTGGACGGAACGGTGGCCCGCGTGATCATCCTCGGCGTCGAGTCGGCGACGGCGCGCGCCGGCGTTGCTCTCGGCACCCCCGACGGCGTGATCGCGAGCACGCAGGTCACCCGCGGGCCGCGCCACGCCGAGATCCTCGTGCCGTCGATTCGGTTCGTGTGCGAGCAGGCCGGCATTGGCCTCGACCAGGTCGACGCCATCGCCGTGGACATCGGCCCCGGCCTGTTCACCGGACTGCGCGTCGGGATCGCCACCGCCAACGGTCTGGCTCAAGCCCTCGACCTTCCGATGATCGGCGTATGCAGCCTCGACCTCCTGGCCCATCCGCTGCGGCACACCGCCAGCGACATCCTCAGCGTGATCGATGCTCGCCGGTCCGAGGTCTACGCCGCCCGCTATGGCGTCGTCGACGGCGTGTTGAAGCGCGTGATGGAGCCAACGGTGCTGCCGCCGTCGGAACTGATGGAGAGCGCGGGCGACGCCTTCGTCGTCGGCGACACGCTTGGTGTGTTCGCTCTGCCGTCGGCGGAAACCCTGGTGGAGGTGGCGGCGACCAGAACGTTGGAAAACCCGAGCGCCATCGTTCCTCTGTATCTGCGAAAGTCAGATGCGGAGTTGAATGCGGAGAGGGGGGCGTGATGGCGGCAGAGTTGGAGAGCGGGCCTATCGACGTCCACCTCACCCCCATGCGCCGGCGTCACCTCCGTACCGTCCTGCGCATCGAGACCGAGGTGTATCCGCGGCCGTGGACGATCAACCTTTTCGTGAGCGAACTGGGCATGCGGACCAGCCGGTCGTACTACGTCGCCAAGGTCGGCCCGACGGTCGTGGGCTACAGCGGGCTGATGCTGGTCGGCGAGGACGCTCACGTCACCACGATCGCCGTCGACCCGGCGTGGCAGCAGCACCAGATCGGCCGGCGGCTGATGCTGAACATCGCGCGTGACGCCCGCGAACGCGGCGCCCGCCATCTCACGCTCGAAGTACGCGTGTCGAACGAACCAGCGCAGAAGCTGTACCGCACGTTTGGCTTCCGGCCCGCCGGGATCCGCAAGGGCTACTACGTCGAGACGAACGAGGACGCGTTGGTGATGTGGGCCGACGACATCGACCAGACCGAGTACCTCGACCGCTTGTTGCGCATCGAGACCGACATTCAGGGCGCGACCACCGTCGACCGGCTGCGTCCGTGACCATGCGCGACGACCTCGTTCTCGGGATCGAGACCAGCTGCGACGAGACCGCCGCGGCGGTGGTCGCCGGCGGGACGACGGTGTTGTCATCGGTGGTGTCGAGCCAGATCGACCTGCACGCGCGCTTCGGCGGTGTGGTGCCCGAACTCGCCGGGCGCGCCCATCTCGTCACCCTGGCGCCCGTCGTCAACGACGCGCTCGAGCAGGCCGGTGTCGCCGGCCGCGACGTCGCGGCGGTGGCCGTCACGAAAGGGCCAGGTCTCATCGGGGCGCTGCTCGTCGGGCTCAGTCACGCGAAAGCGTTGGCGCTGGCATGGGACGTGCCGTTCGTCGGCGTGAACCACCTCGAAGGCCACATCTATGCCTGTCTTCTCCAACGTCCCGATCTGCCGCTCCCCGCCATCGTCCTGCTGGTGTCGGGTGGGCACACGATGTTGGTGCACGTCCACGCGCACGGCGACTACACGATCCTCGGCGGCACGATCGACGACGCCGCCGGCGAGGCGTACGACAAAGTCGCCCGCGTGCTCGGCCTCGGGTATCCCGGCGGCCCGCTGATCGACAAGCTGGCGGTGACCGGCAACGCCAAGAACGCGCCGATGCCGAAAGCGATGCGCGACGAGTCCTTCGACTTCTCCTTCAGCGGCATCAAAACCGCCGTCGCTCGGCGGGTGGCCGGCGATCCGACGCTCGAGGCGGCCGACGTGGCCGCGGGGTTCCAGCAGGCGGTGGTCGACATCCTGGTGGCCAAAGCGCGGCGCGCCGTCGAGGCGACGGGGGCGGCCGCGCTTTGCTTGGCCGGCGGCGTGGCCGCCAACTCGGCATTGCGCGCCGCCACGCAGGCGGCGGCAGACGACCTCGGCGTGGAGTGTCTGGTGCCGGAGTTCAAGTACTGCACCGACAACGCGGCGATGATCGCCGCCGCTGGATGGTGGCGGCTGCAGTCCGACGGCCCTACGTCACTCGGCGAGGGCGCTTACCCCAACCTTCGCCTCGCGACCGCCTGACCTCGCGTGTGATGCGGCTCACGTTCCGGCGTGTTGTCGTCGGCGTTCTCGTGCTGACGCTCACAGCCGCTGGTTCCCTTTGGGTGGCCAAACCGTGGGTGCGCGACATCCATCTCGTGTTGCCCGGCCCGACGGGAACGCGAGTCGACGAAGCCGGCGTGTTCGCGAACTACTACCCGGCCGCCGAACCGCACAGCGGCGGCATCGTGTTGCTCGGCGGCTCGGAAGGTGGAATCAGCGAACGAGTGACCGAGCGCGCTCTCGACTTGCAGAAGCGCGGTTTCACGGTGTTGCTGCCGTCGTACTTCGGAGCGCCGGGCCAAACCGGCCGGCTCGAACGAGTTCCGCTTGAGACGTTCGACCGCGCCATCCGGTGGCTGCGCCAGCAGCCCGCTGTCGACGCTGAGCGCATCGCCGTCGTCGGACATTCCAAAGGCGCGGAGGCCGCCCTGCTAATCGGCACACGGCACCCAGAGCTACGCGCGATCGTGGCGGGTGCACCCTCCAGCGTCGTCTGGGATGGGATCGACTGGGACATGCCGATCAACCCGGCTTCGTCGTGGACGGCAAAGGGCAGGCCGCTCGCGTCGCTGGGCTACAGCTTGTGGCGGCCCTGGCGGAGCGTCGGTCGCGGCTACGAGATTGGACTGCGACAGCTCCCAGAGCATCCCGAGGTCGAGATTCCTGTCGAGAGGACGAAGGCGCCGGTTCTACTCGTGTGCGGTGAGGACGACGACCTGTGGCCGGCGTGCTCTATGGCTCGTCACGTGCGCGACCGAGCGAACGCTTCGCGGCGGACCGGCCGTCACGTTGCTGGCGTACGCCGATGCCGGTCACAGCGCATTCGGCCCACCGCTAAAGATCGATGATCCGCACCTGACCGAGCGATTTGTCGGTGGCTCTCGACGGGGAAACTTCGAGGCGCGCCGCAAGGGGTGGGCGCGCGTCGTCAGCTTTCTTGAAGCGAGCGTCGGTTAGCGCGGCGCATCGCCTTGCGGCTCTTCACCGCGCGGTAGTTCCCGTCGCGGGCGGCCGACGCAGCCCGTCGCACGAGTTCGTCCGGATCGTTTTCGGCGGCGCGGCTGAACGCCGGAATTACTCGCTCGTCGCTCCTGAACAGCAGCAATGGCCACAGGGCGGCGTGCCGCACGCGCGCGTTGTCGTCGCGTTCGAGCACGTCGATCAGTGTTGGTACAACATCGTCGGCGCACAGCTCCCCTACTCGGCAGCGTTCGCACGACAAACCATGCAGCGCCTCTCGCCGGACGCTCGGCGACGGATCGGCGAGCGCGAGGCGGAAGGTCTCGGTGGACTCGTCGTTCGCCTCGTGGTCGAGGGCGTTCAGGGCGAACTTCTTAACCTTGCCATTGGGGTGGTCGATGGCGGCGCGCTGCAACAGGGCGATATCGGGCTCTGGGAGGCGCTGCTTCCAGTCTTTGGGTAACGGGCCGGTTCCGGCCAGCTCGCTTACCACCGCCCACCACGACTCGACGTAGTCGTCGACTCGCTGAAGCTCTTCATCAGATAGCGCCACGACCGTCAGAGAACCACGACGAATCCCGGGTTGCCAGCGCTTTACGCCCGAACTACGATTAGCACTCGCAACCCGAGAGTGCTAACTGGCCTTATGGAGGTCCCACCGCAATGAATCTGCAGCCCCTCGACGACCGCATCGTCGTGCTTCCCAACGAGAGCGAAGAGACCACCGCGTCCGGCCTCGTCATTCCTGACACCGCCAAGGAAAAGCCCCAACAGGGCAAGGTCCTCGCCGCCGGCCCCGGCCGTCGCTCCGAGCAGACCGGCGAAATCATCCCGCTCGGCATCACGGTCGGCGACACCGTCGTCTACTCCAAGTACGGCGGCACCGAGATCACCATCGATGGCGACGACCTGCTGATCCTGACCAGCCGCGACGTCCTCGCCATCGTTACCGAGGGCAAGAAGGGCAAGTAGTTATGGCCAAGATCCTGAAGTTCGACGACAACGCTCGTCGCAGCGCTCGAAGCCGGCGTCGACAAGCTCGCCAACGCGGTGCGCGTCACGCTCGGCCCGAAGGGCCGCAACGTTGTCATCGACAAGAAGTGGGGCGCCCCCACCATCACCAACGACGGCGTCACCATCGCCCGCGAGGTCGAGCTCGAAGACGCCTTCGAGAACATGGGTGCGCAACTCGTCAAAGAAGTCGCCACCAAGACCAACGACGTCGCCGGTGACGGCACCACCACCGCCACGGTGTTGGCGCAGGCGCTCGTGCACGAAGGCCTCCGCAACGTCGCCGCCGGTGCGTCGCCGTCGGCCCTCAAGAAGGGCATCGAGGCTGCAGTGGCCGCCGCCGTGAAGTCGATCAAGGCCGAGGCCAAGGACATCGACGGCAAGGAGCAGATCGCCCAGGTCGCCGCCAACTCCGCGGCCGACAAGGGCATCGGCGACGTCCTCGCCGACGCCATCGACAAGGTCGGCAAGGACGGCGTTGTCACCGTCGAAGAGTCGAACACCTTCGGCCTCGAGCTCGAGTTCACCGAGGGCATGCAGTTCGACAAGGGCTACCTGTCGCCGTACTTCGTGACCGATCCTGAGCGCCAGGAAGCGGTGCTCGAGGACGCGTACATCCTGCTGCTCAACGGCAAGATCTCGGCGGTCCACGAGTTCGTGCCGGTGCTCGAGAAGGTCATGCAGTCGGGCAAGCCGTTGCTGGTCGTCGCTGAGGACGTCGAGGGCGAAGCCCTGGCGGTTCTCGTCGTCAACCGCATCCGCGGCACGTTCCCGTCGGTCGCCGTCAAGGCGCCTGGCTTCGGCGATCGTCGCAAGGCGATGCTGCAGGACATGGCAGTGCTCACCGGCGGCCAGGTCATCTCCGAGGAAGTCGGCCTCAAGCTCGAGACCGCGACCCTTGACCTGCTCGGTCGGGCCCGCAAGGTCGTCGTCACCAAGGACACCACCACCATCGTCGAAGGCGGCGGCGCCGCAGCTGACGTGAAGGGTCGCATCGCGCAGATCAAGCGTGAGATCGACGACACCGACTCCGACTGGGACAAGGAAAAGCTCCAAGAGCGTCTGGCGAAGCTGGCCGGCGGCGTTGCCGTCGTCAAGGTCGGCGCGGCCACCGAAGTCGAGCTCAAGGAAAAGAAGCACCGCATCGAAGACGCGTTGTCGGCCACCCGTGCCGCCATCGAGGAAGGCGTCGTCGCCGGTTCGGCGGCCACGCTGCTGCGTGCGCAGAAGGCGATCACCAAGCTGATCGCTGATCTCGACGGCGACCAGGCCACTGGTGCCCGTTCGGTGCTCAAGGCGCTCGAGGCCCCGCTGTACTGGGTGGCCACCAACGCCGGCATCGAAGGCTCGCTGATCGTCGAGCAGAGCAAGGCCGAGAAGGGCACCGCGCGGCTACAACGCCGTCACCGGCAACTTCGAGGATCTGCTCAAGGCCGGCATCATCGACCCCGCCAAGGTGACCCGCTCCGCGCTGCAGAACGCCGCGTCGATCGCGTCGCTGCTTCTCACCACCGAGGCGCTCGTCGCCGACAAGCCCGAGCCCGCTGGCGCTGCTGCGCCGGCGATGCCCGGTGGCGGCGGCATGGGCGGCATGGGCGGGATGGGCTTCTAGACCCTTCGCCTCGCAGCCGAAGGCTGCTCGGCGAGTTCAGAACCCCGCGGCACGTTGTCTTGCCTACGGACCGGCCAAGCCGGATCCTTCGGCGGCACGTTTCGCGGGGTTCTGTCGCGTCGGAGCTCAAGAGTGACATGGCGCGATCGCGCCATGGAAAATGCATGAAAACTCATGGAAGATCACAGAACTGATCGAACGGATCGATCGGATCGAACCCTTGAGGTGACTCTTTCATGCGCAAGTTGCGTCGATTTACTGCAGCCGGGCTCATTTCCTTCAGTCTCAGCTCTACCGCCGGAGCGATCGTCCTCGGCACGAGCGCCGCTCCCGCCGGTGCGGATGGCGTGTGTGGTCCAACCGCCACCGAGTCCGGCGTCTACGGCGGCTACATGGCCTGCGTTCAAAATAAGACCGGCAAAGTCTTCTTCGTGGAGCTTTGATGGCGGCCAACGTGGACAAGAAAATTCTGGAATTGGACCAGCGAATCGTGGCTGAGGAAGACGGTCGCTGCGGCTGGATCGGTCGTCTCCCGTTGCTCGACATTGAAGCATGGGGTGACAGTCACGACGAGGCGGTGCAAGCGGCGTTTCGGATGATGCTCGACAAGCTCCGCGACATGCCCGAGGCTGACGCCAAGGCCTGGATCGAATCGAATTCATCACCGGGATCAGTCTTCGACCTCCCGGAGTGTTCGATCCGGCCAATCGGCTGACCGTTAGCTGCGCAGCTCTTTCCGCCAGACCAGCTTCAACCCCGACCACACGTTGTCGATGGCGCATACCTTCACGTCGACTAGGCCGCGGGGCAAGCACACTTCGCGCACGACGTCTTCGGTCATGTCGGTTGGCACCTTCGCCGCTTTCTTTGGCCACGCGATCCAGATGGCTCCGTTGGGAAAGATCGCCTGTTCCAGCTTGGGCAGCGCGCGTTCCAGGTGGGCTCGTTCGACCACGAAGGCGACGATCACGTCGTGCGCCTTGCCGAGCCGTGACGTGACGGTCACGCCGTCCGGTAGGTCGCCCAGCGTCGTTGCGAAATCACCGGGCGCGTGCAGCAACGCGACGCGCGCGCCCTCGTTGATGCCCAGTTTCTTGGGCAGGGGAGTGCCGGAGTAACCCGCCATCGGTCGTAGTCTGTCGCGCATGAGCAATGAACCGGCCGACCGTCCGGCTCCCGATCCCGCGGCGCTACTCAAGGAGTGGATGGAGTGGGAGCGCGGCGAGGTCGAACCCGGCCGTCTCATCGCCAACCTCAAGAAGGGTGGCCTGAAGGAATTGCTCGAAGCAGTGGCGAGCGCCAAGGCGGAGTCGAGCGACTGAGCACCGCCCCGCAGGTCATCCCGCGCCCGGAGTCGAACCGGCCCGGTGAACCGGCGCCGTGGGCGCACCTGCCGATCGAACGCCGTACCGGCATCGGACTCGAGCGCATCCGCGAGGCCATCGTGCGCCCGAGGGACGAGCCGATCGACACGTCGCTTGCGCTACCCCTGGGTCCGCCGGTTGCTTACGCGCCACTACCGGGCCGAGCGGCCGCGGTTCTGGCCGCGTGCTTCGAAGAGGAGGGAGAGGCGCGCGTCGTGCTAACCCGTCGGGCGTCGCACCTACGCAGCCACACCCACGAGGTCTCGTTTCCCGGCGGCCGCATCGAGGAGGGCGAACTCCCGGTCGACGCCGCATTGCGCGAGGCGCGTGAAGAAATCGCGCTCGACACATCCGAGGTCGAAATCGTCGGCATGCTCACGCCTATCTCGACGCTGGCGGCGACGTCGGGCATCACGCCGTACGTCGGTTTCCTGCCACAGCGGCCCACGCTGCGCGCCGATCCGAACGAAGTGGAGTTCGCGTTCGACGTTTCGCTCGCGCAGCTACTAGCCGACGGTGTGTTCGAAGAGGAGCGGTGGGACACGGCGTGGGGCAACGATCGGCAGATCAACTTCTTCAACCTGGGTCACGACATCGTGTGGGGCGCCACGGCGCGCATCCTGCGAGAGTTGCTTGAACTCGTAGTCGCATAGCGGATCGAGGCGATCAATGGCCGACGAGAGGCAGTTCTCGTTGCTGGCGGGAAGACTTCATCGCTTCGCTCTCCGCGCGACGGTGGTCGCGGGACTCTTCGTCGATGGTCTGGAACCATCATCAACTTGCAGGCGGGCGCACTCGGCGGGTTCTTCACCCCGTGGCCGACGCTCCGGGTCGAGCAGGGCCAGGCCGACCAGTTGGAGGTTGCGCAGCAGGGCGGCGCGATCACCGGTCATCGAGTTCCACACGTGTGGCCGCTGGAGGCAGGAGACGCCCGCCCGCGGCGACGTCGGCGGCGGCTTGTGCAGTTGGCGCTCGCGGAGTTCGCCCATGACGGCGGCGACGCGGTGTTCCTTCGATCCGAAGTGGTGCAGCAACATCCGATGGCTGGTTCCAGGGCGGCGGCGCACGCTCGCACCGAGAAGTCGGCCAACTCCGTCCGCTCCACATACTGCGTCGCTCCGTCGAGCACTCCTGGCGAGCCTCGCTCGCCGTTCGGCGACGGCGATGCGCTGGCTCCGTGGTGGACCTCGCTTGTCGGCCCTATGTACCACTGGTACATCGTGGCGCATTGGCAGGCGAAGGGGACGATGGTGCTGCGGGTGACAACGGTCAGAGGACTGGCGGCGGCGGTAGCGATACCGATCTTCGTTCCGCTTTCCGCGACGACCGCCGTTGGTTGTGCGGACACGATTGCGTTCGTGTCCAGCCGGGACGGCGACGACGAGATCTTCGTGATCGAGCGGCCGCGACGTCGTGCAGCTAACGCACAACAACGTGGTCGACGGCAACCCGTCCTGGTCGGCCGACGGCTCGCGATCGCCTTCGATCGTGTCACCGGCGCGCAAGGTCCTACCGACGAGGGCCCGCCGATGTCTTCGTCATGCGCGCCGACGGGAGCGGCCAGACGAATCTCACGAAGAGTCCGACGTGCACGACGGCGCGCCGACGTGGTCGCCCGACGGGAGAATCGGTTCCACACCACGGGACGGCGACTTCGAGATCTACGCGATGAACGCTGACGGATCGGATCCGTCAATCTCACCCGCAGGCATCCGTCCATCGTCGCTGGAGTGGCCGCGTCAAGAGCGAACTGAACCCGCGTGGTCGCTGACGGGCAAGGATTGCCTACGAGGCGTATCGCCGGGCTGGCGGCGCTGACCGGGTGATCCGCTCGGGCGGCGTGGTCCTCGCCGCGGTCGCCGGTGGTTCCGGTGGTCGCGAACGGAGAATGACTGCTTCGCGCGACCTTGGCGGCTCCGACAGTGTACGTGGACGATACCGTCTTGTATGACCGGTTGCTCGGCGACGTCGCGGCCGCGGTCGGCGATGTGGTCCACGTACTTCGGTGTCGTGCGGACGGGCGTGATTCGAGCGGTTACGCGAGCTGGCGGCGGCCGACCTCTGGTTCGGGGTTGTCGTCGCCGCGTCAATTACCGGCGCCGCGCTCTCGTTTCTCGCCGAGCCGATCTCGCTACCCGACGGACGCCGCGGCGTTAGGCCTTTCCGGCGCAGTCGGCGCACAAGCCGATCAGGTCGAATCGATGATCGGTGGCTTTGAAGCCGGTCGTCGCCGCCACTTCGTCCAACGAATCGCTGACCGCTCGCTCCAACTTCGCCGGCACGGTGAAGTCGTCGACGTTGCCGCAGCGCGAGCAGATGAGGTGATGGTGGTGGTGATCGGTGAGCGCCTCGGCGAGTTCGAAGCGGGCGTGCTCGTCGCCGCCCAGCACGATGCGTCGCACCACGCCGGCCTGCTCCAACACGGTCATGTGCCGGTAGGCGCTGCTCGTGGCCAGACCCGGTTCGCTGGTGATCAGTTCGGGCACGGTGACCGGGCGGTCGAGGCGGACCAGCGCGTCGACCATGGCGAGTCGGCCCGAGGTGAATCGTTGTCCGACTCGGCGGAGAAGCGCCGCGACGTCGTCGTGCAGATCGCGCTCCTCTGACATAGGACAAGCGTACGGTAGGGCCATGCCGAGCTTGTCGTTTGAAGGTGAGACGCACGCGGAGATCGTGCGAAAGGTACGGCGCTGGTTGGTCAGTCTCGACCAGCCCGACGAAGTGATCACCAGCGTCGAAGCCGTGGAGCGCGCGTCTGAGATAACGAAAGACGCGCTGACCGTGATCGCCCAGTCGGCGCCGGCGCCGGTCCGATCCAGCGAGTTGTTCAAGGCGCTTACGCGCATGGGCTACCAGAACACGGAGATGACCAAGAAGGCCGTGATCTCCGCGCTGGACAACACCGCCGAGACTCAGGACGGCGTGGTGCGCCGCCTCGAAGGCGCGGGTCGTGCCGCCATGTACGAGATGAACGTCGCGGTAGCGAAGCAGATCCTGCGCGCGTTGCGTTCGCGCTAGAAGTCCGGCGCGCCAAGCGGCGCGAGACCGAGGGCGGCGGCGGCGTCAAAACGCCGCCAGCCGGTGTCGTCGAACGGTGCTGTTCGCGCGGAGAGCCACGTCGCGAGTTGGTCCGCTATGGCGATGGCTGCACGTTGTTCGTCGGCCGGAATGTGGCCGCCGGCGATCGCCGCTTCGAAGTCGTCCTGGTCCTCAATCCATACGGCGCCATCCGCGTCACGGCAGACGTCGAGTTCCAGGTCGGTCCACGTCCAGGCGCCGTCGACCAAAACTGTCGGACTGCAGGCGTCGGTGGCCACGAATCGCCGGCCCGCACGCGGCCACCAGGCGCCAAACCACCACTGGTCCCGAGGGGCGAGCAAGAGGATGCCTGGAGCATGCGTGAACGGTTGGAGGAGCGTCTCGTCACCGTCGACATAGCGCACGACCGAGTCACTCGGCATGAAGAACCACGTCCCGTGCTCGTCATCGTCCAGCAAGTACGCCGGGAACAAGACGGTGTAGCCCGGCCGCTTGATCTTCCGGATGACCGTGGTTTCCACGTCTACGAAGTTAGGCCCCCCGCCCGCTACAATTCCTTGCTTGACGACCTTGTGGAGGGGCCCACGTGGCTGAGATCGAGATCGGGATCGGCAAGTCCGGTCGTCGTGCCTACGGGTTCGACGACATCGCGATTGTCCCGAGTAGAAGGACTCGCGACCCCGAAGACGTCGACATCTGCTGGGAGATCGACGCCTTCAAGTTCGATTTGCCGCTGCTCGGTGCGGCTATGGACGGCGTCATCTCGCCGGCCACTGCCATCGAGATCGGCCGCCTGGGCGGCGGCGGCGTGCTCAACCTCGAGGGTCTGTGGACCCGTTACGAGGACCCGGAGCCGCTGTTCGAGGAGATCAGCAAGCTCGACACCGACAAGGCCACCGCTCGCATGCAGCAGATGTACAGCGAGCCGATCAAGCCCGAACTGGTCCACGCCCGCATCCGTGAGATCAAAGACGCCGGCGTCACGGCTATCGCCTCGCTCACGCCGCAGCGCGTCGAACAGTTCGCCCCGGCGATCCTCAAGGCCGAGCTCGACCTGTTCGTCATCCAGGGCACGGTCGTGTCGGCGGAGCACGTTTCGAAGACCGTCGAGCCGCTCAACCTCAAGAAGTTCATCCGCGAGTTCGATATTCCCGTGATCGTCGGTGGCTGCGCCAGCTACCAAGCGGCGCTGCACCTCATGCGGACCGGCGCCGTCGGCATCCTCGTCGGCGTCGGGCCGGGCAATGCCTGCACGACTCGCGGCGTGCTCGGGTTGGGCGTGCCGCAAGCAACAGCCATCGCCGACGCGGCGGGTGCCCGCATGCGTCATCTCGACGAGACCGGTGTGTACGTGCAGGTCATCGCCGACGGCGGCATGAGCCGCGGTGGCGACATCGCCAAGGCCATCGCCTGCGGCGCCGACGCGGTGATGATCGGTTCGCCGCTCACCTCGGCGCACGAGGCGCCCGGCAAGGGCTACCACTGGGGCATGGCCACGTTCCATCCCACGTTGCCCCGCGGCGCCCGCGTCCGCACGGAGATCCGCGGCAGTCTCAAAGAGATTCTCGTCGGCCCGGCGCACGAGAACGACGGCCGCCTCAACCTCTTCGGTGCGTTGAAGACCTCGATGGCCACGTGCGGCTACCAGACGGTCAAGGAATTCCAGAAGGCCGAAGTGATGGTCGCGCCGTCCCTGCAGACCGAGGGCAAGCAACTCCAGCGCTCGCAGGGCGTCGGCATGGGGCACTAGCCCCAACCTCTTGTCTGAACGCCATCCCGTTCTCGTCGTCGACTTCGGCGCGCAGTACGCGCAGCTGATCGCGCGGCGGGTGCGCGAGGCGCACGTCTACAGCGAGATCGTTTCGCACACCATCACCGCCGACGAGGTCCGCGCCCGTGGCGCGGCCGCAATCATCTTCAGTGGTGGTCCCGCGTCGGTGAACGTCGAGGGATCGCCGCGCATCGACCCGTCGATCTACGAGACGGGCGTGCCGATTCTCGGCATTTGCTACGGCGCCCAGCTGATCGCGCTGCAGCTTGGCGGCGAAGTGGCCAAGACGGGGCAGGGTGAGTACGGCCGAACGGTTCTGAACGTCGCGAGTGGCTCGACCGTATTGATGCACGAGATGCCCACGGAACAGGACGTGTGGATGAGTCATTTCGACACGATCACCCAGGCGCCCGCTGGGTTCGCTGTTGTCGCGTCGACACCCAACACGCCGGCCGCCGCTTTCGAGGATCTCGACCGGCGCATCTGCGGCGTGCAGTTTCACCCCGAGGTGAAGCACACGCCGCGCGGCCAGGATGTTCTGGAGCACTTCCTTTACAACGTCGCCGGGTGTCTCCCCGAGTGGACGCCGGCCAACGTCATCGAAGAGCAGGTGGCGGCGATCCGGGCGAAGGTTGGCGACAAGAAAATCTTGTGCGCGTTGTCCGGAGGAGTCGACTCTGCGGTCGCCGCGGCGCTCGTGCACAAGGCCGTGGGCGATCAACTCACGTGCGTGTACGTCGACACCGGGCTGATGCGTCACGGCGAGTCGGAGCAGGTCGAGCAAACGTTCCGCGACCAGTTCCACATCGACCTGGTGCACGTGAAGGCAGGGGATCGTTTCCTGGAAGCGCTCGACGACGTCATCGATCCCGAGAAAAAGCGCAAGACGATCGGTGAACTGTTCATCCGCATCTTCGAGGAGCACAAAGCGGACCACGGCGACGCCGAATTCCTCGTGCAGGGCACGTTGTATCCCGACGTCATCGAATCCGGCAGCGCCACCGCGGCCAACATCAAGTCGCATCACAACGTGGGCGGCCTGCCCGACGACGTTGATTTCGAATTGGTCGAGCCCCTGCGCGACCTTTTCAAGGACGAGGTGCGCGCCGTCGGCGAGCAGCTCGGCCTTCCCGGCGAGATCGTGTGGCGGCAGCCGTTTCCCGGCCCGGGCCTCGGCGTGCGGATCGTCGGCACGATCACACCTGAACGAGTCGAGATCCTGCGCAACGCCGACCGCATCGTGGTCGAGGAGATTCGCAAGGCCGGCCTCGAGCGCGAGCTGTGGCAGGCCTTCGCCGTGCTGCCGGCGGTGAAGTCCGTCGGCGTGATGGGCGACGAGCGCACCTACGCCTACCCGATCGTGATCCGCGCCGTCACGTCCGACGACGCCATGACCGCCGACTGGGCCCGCTTGCCGTACGAGCTGCTGGAACTGTTGAGCAGCCGCATCATCAACGAGGTCCCGGGTGTGAACCGCGTGGTCTACGACATCACGTCGAAGCCGCCCGGCACCATCGAGTGGGAGTAGACGACGCGTTCGTCGAGGCGGAACTCCGCCGAGCGCGGACGTACACGGTCGTCTACCTGAAGGCCGGACCGAACGCTGACCATCCGGAGCGCGCCGCCATAGTCAGCGCGCACGTGAAGCGAAACTTCAACCTGAAGCTCGACGGCGCCGTGGCCGTCGTCGGACCGATGCGGAGCGAGGGCGAAGTGGTTGGGCTGTACATCTTCAATCGATCGCGTGAAGAAGCCGCACAGCTCATCGCCGGCGACCCAGCCGTCGAGGCGGGAATCTTCGTCTACGAGGTGCAGCAGATGATGGCGTTCCCGGGCGACACGCTCGCCTGAACTACGCCGGAGGCTGCCACGGGCGCTCTGACGGCATGTCGTGCAAGACGCAGAACTCGTTGCCTTCCGGATCGCGCATGACGGTGTGCTTCTCCAGGTTCTCCACGAGGCTGCCGCCGAGCTCGATGGCATCGGCGATCGTTTCGACCGGATCGGCTGTCGCGAGATCGAGGTGCAACCGGTTCTTCACCGACTTGGCCTCGGGTACGAGGGTGAAGTCGAAGGTGATCCCCGGCGCTCGCAGAGCGACCACGCCGTACTGCGGATAGACGACCATCTCGCCGCCCAGCAAGGCCTGCCAGAACACCGCCAGCGAGTCGGGGTCATGACAGTCAATCGCCAGCGCCGAAACGACGGCCCGTTCATCCATCCAAAAACTCTTCCACTGCCGCGCGAAGCGCGCGTTGTTGCTCGTCGGACATCGCCAGCGAATGACCAACGCCATCGAGCGCCAGCTCAACTCCGCGGCACGCGGCGGTCACCTTGTTTTGGCCCTCCGGATCGTGAGCGGGGTCAGCCGTTCCGAATACGGAGAGGCACGGCCAGCCGGTGGCGATGACCTCCCGACGCACGTCGGGATCGGCGAACAGCGGCGTGATCCAGATTGCGTGACACCTCGCGGGCAGCAGCGAGCGGACGCCGCCGAACACCGACGTGCCCATCGACTTGGCAATGACAGTCACCTGCGTTGCGGAAGCAACGGCTGGTTCGATCTGAGGCGCCAGCGCGGCGGTGATCTCACTCCAGTCACCGGCTTCGGCCCGTCGCCAGTTCGGCCACGGATCGGCTGGGTACTGAACGACGGTCACCGCCGCGCCGCGCTGTCCGACCACGTCGATCGGGATCGCAAGCCCCGGCATGTCGGCGCCGTAACTCGCGCCCGGAAGAACGATCGCGACATGGGGCACTTCGCGTTCTTAGTCCGTTGCGTAGCCTCAGTGCTGATGAGTCCCCGGTCGCGCAACACCCGCAACGGTCGGGTGCGACGGCGCGTACACCTGCCGCCAGTAGAGGACGCTTCGGGCGGCTGGCAGCTGAAGCACAGTCCGTACACCGTCGAAGGCGAGATCGAGGGCTTCGCTCGCTTGGCCACCGGTGCGCGGCGCAGTCACGGCCGCGCCCGGCGGCTGTTTGGCTTCGCGGTCCTCCTAGTCTTCGGCATCCCGCTCGTTATCGGTGTTGTCAGTCTGTTTCGTACCGTGCTCGACGCCACGTTCTAGGCGGTTAGCAGTACAACGCGACCAGCTCGCGGCCTTTAGTCGCTAGCGCTTCGCGAACCTCGGCCGGGGAGTGGACTTCGATGCCGGCGCCGAGGCCGGCGATCTCGCCGGACAGCGCGGCGACATGATGCCCGCGGATCTCGACGTTGACGCGCCCGTCGTCGGCGGTGTGGCCGATGCGCATGCGCGCGCCGAACATCCAGCGGGCGATCTGGAGGTAATCCGTACTGATCGAAGCGACGGCCACGATCGGTAGCCGCATGTCTTCCACGCGATCGGCGATGAGTTGCCACGCATCGTCGACGTCGAAGTCGGCCGGGCGTGCGACCGGTTCGCCGGTCTCGGCGAGCGACTGCATCCGGTCGACGCGGAAGGTGCGGAGGCCGCCTTCGGTGTTGGCCACCATGTACCAACTTGCACCCTTGGACGCGAGGCCCAGCGGATCGATGACGCGCGTCGTCGCCGACCCGTCGCGGGCGACGTAGTCGAGCGCCACCTGCCGGCCCTCCACGACCACGCGCTGCGCCTCGTCGAGCAGAGGAGGCGTGCGGGCGATGCGCGGCGCGTCACCGTCCCAGCCGCGGTCGTACACGATGCGTTCTCTGGTGGCGTCGGCCGCCTCCCGGAACGGTTGAGGAAGCGCTCTAATGAGCTTGCGGACGGCGGCGCGCACCGCGGGCGAGGACGCGCTCGACGGGCCGGCGACGAGGAACAAGGCGCGCGCCTCTTCGGCCGTGAGACCCGACAGATCGGTCTTGCCGCCGCCGGCGAGCCGCCATCCCCCGTTGCGACCTTGCAACGAGTAGATCGGCACGCCGGCTTGGCCGAGCGCCTCGAGGTCGCGGCGAGCGGTGCGCTCGGAGATCTCCAGTTCCTCGGAGATCTCCTGGGCGGTGACCTGGCCGCGTACTTGCAGCAGGTTGAGGATCGCTACCAACCGGTCGGCTCGCATATTTTCAGATTCTCATGAAAACCGGTCAGAAGGTGGCCTATTTAAAGCGGCAGAGTGGTCGTACCCCAAGCACAAGGAGCCAAGAAATGGCCGGTCTGACCCCAGCAACTTTCACCGAGCGAGACACCCTCATCGAGTTCCTCCGCCAGCAGCGCTACGTCCTGAGGCTGGCCGCCTACGGACTCGACGACGAGCAAGCGCAGGCGTCGGCCAGCACCAGCGACCTCAGCGTTGGTGGGTTAATCAAGCACGTGGCGCTGACCGAGCAGCACTGGATGCGCCGCATCGTGCGGGGCGAGACGTACGGCGACATGGAAGGCGAGTACGAGAACGGCTTCCGGTTCGTGGACGGCGAGAACCTCGAATCGGTCCTCGCCTTCTACGACCAGGTCGCATCCGACACCGAGCGGTTCATCGCCGAGGAGGAAGATCTCGGTCGTCTCGTGCCGATCCCCAAGGGCGTGCCATGGTTCCCCGCCGACGAGGACAACTGGTCGGTCCGTTGGGTGCTCGTCCACATCATCGAAGAGACCGCTCGCCACGCAGGTCACGCCGACATCGTGCGCGAGTCGATCGACGGCAGCGTCGCCTTCGGTCTGCTAGCGCAGAAGGAAACCGACGAAGGCAACCCGCCGGCCTGGGCGCAGTACCTGTCGGCCTAGGAGACGGACTCGCCGTGCCTGCCGGCGCCCGACGCGAATCGTTGGGCGCCGGCTTGGGTTTCGCCGGAGCGGATGACATCCATCCCTCCGGCGTACTCCCGCGTGATGGCGTCGTCGAGGTCGAGGCCCCACTGCTCGAACACCGAGCGACGGTCGGCGCGCAGGCAGTTCGGCGGCAGCGCCGACAGTTCCTTCGCCAACTCCACCGCGGCGGCGCGGGCTTGGCCGTCGGGCACGACGCGGTTGGCCAGGCCCATGCGCAACGCCTCGTCGGCGCCGACGCCACGTCCCGTGAGGATCATGTCGAGAGCGTGACTCTGCCCGATCAGCCGCGGCAAACGGATGGTCCCGCCGTCGATGAGCGGCACGCCCCAGCGCCGGCAGTAGACCCCGAAGGTCGCCGACGCGGCGGCGACGCGCAGGTCGCACCACACGGCCAATTCGATGCCGCCGGCGACGGCGAATCCCTCGACGGCTGCGATGACCGGCTTGTTGAGCAACAAGCGCGTCGGGCCCATCGGTCCTTCGCCGTCGCTCAACGGGCGGCCGCGCCCCGATCCGCCGGCCACCGCCTTGAGGTCGGCGCCGGCGCAGAAGTGTTCCCCGCTGCCGGTGAGGACGGCGGCGAACTGCGAGTCGTCGGCGTCGAAGCGGACGAACGCGTCGAACAGCTGCCCGGCCGTGTCACGGTCGACGGCGTTGCGGGCGTGCGGGCGGTTGATCGTGACGATGGTCACCGGACCGTCCACTTCAACCAGGACGCTGTCACTCATCGTTCGACTCCGATCGTGAAGAGATCGTGCGCCATCACGATGTGGCCGTCGAACTCCGCCGCCGCTTCGTCGATCCACTCCTGTTCGGTGCCCGGCGGCGGCGCGGGCACGGGATGGTTGAGGACCAGCGTTTTCACTCCGGCGCGCTTGGCGGTGGCGCCGGCGTCCTGCAGGTTCGAGTGGTAGTCGAGGATGTCTTGGAACCGCTGGACCGGAATCATCTCCACCATCGACGTGCGCACGACGGTCTGGATGTAGATGTCGGCACCACGGCACAGGTCATCGAGACCGCTGCAAGCCAGCGTGTCGCCCGACCAGCACACCGCACCTTCGGGTGTTTCGAAGCGGTAGCCGACTGCCGGCCTGACCACGCCGTGGTCGACGAGCCGGGCGAGGATCCGCACGCCGTCGGACTCGAAGGCCACACCGTCGGACACCTCGGTGACCTCGACCCGCGGTGGGTCGGTGATGTCGGCGTGGTGGTCGATCCGGTAGCCGATGTCGGCGGACATCGCCGCGATCGTGCGGTCGACGAAGGCGGCGGTCCCCGGCGGGCCGATGACCCGCAGCGGCGCGCCACCGGTCATGGGCATCACCCACCACGTCGTGAGCACGTCGTTGAAGTCGGTCGTGTGGTCCGAGTGCAGATGTGTGAGCAGCACGGTGTGCAGCATCGGCACCGACACGCCCGCCCCGGTGAGCCGCATAAGCACGCCGCGGCCGCAGTCGACCAGGAACCGCAATCCCGCCGCGACTACGAGCCCGCTGGGTCCGGCGCGGTCAGCGTCGGGTATGGGGGAGCCGCTTCCAAGCATCGTCACGTCCATGGATGGTGACCGTAGACCCCTCCCGTAGAGTTGGGCCTCCCGTGAGCGACTTTGCCGAGCCCTATGACCTGTTGCGCGGGCTGAACCCGGTCCAACGGGCGGCGGCCTCGCACGAGGACGGGCCGCTGCTCATCGTCGCCGGCGCCGGCTCAGGCAAGACCCGGGTCCTGACGCATCGCATCGCATGGCTTATCCGCGAGAAGAACGTGTCGCCCTGGGCGATCCTGGCGATCACCTTCACCAACAAGGCCGCCGACGAGATGCGCCACCGCGTCGGCGCGCTGATCGGCCCCGTGGCCGACAAGATGTGGATCTCGACGTTCCACTCGGCGTGCGTGCGCATCCTGCGCAAGGACGCCACCCGCCTCGGCTATCGCAGCGGGTTCACCATCTACGACGACGCCGACTCGTTGCGGCTGATGTCGTACGTGCTGCGCGATCAGGGCGTCGACACCAAGCGGCACACGCCGCGTTCGGTACTCAACTCCGTCAGCGCCGCCAAGAACGAGTTGATCGACTTCGACACCTTCCAGCAGCGCGCCGAGTCGCCGCCGGACCGAAAGCTGATCGCACCGGCGTACACCGAGTACCAGCGGCGCCTCACCGCCGCCAACGCCATGGACTTCGACGACCTGCTGATGGTGACCGTCAATCTTCTGCAGGCCGACCCCGAAGCACTCGCCCAATGGCAGGAGCGGTTCCAACACGTAATGGTCGACGAGTATCAGGACACCAACCGCGCTCAAAACGAACTGGTGCTCATGCTGGGACAGAAGCATCACAACGTATGTGTCGTCGG
Source organism: uncultured Actinomycetes bacterium (assembly GCA_963722185.1). Taxonomy (GTDB): domain Bacteria; phylum Actinomycetota; class Acidimicrobiia; order Acidimicrobiales; family JACCXE01; genus JACCXE01. The sequence goes on from CAVRKD010000003.1 coordinate 357,740, forward strand.
CGACTCCGACCAGTCGATCTATGCCTTCCGCGGCGCCGACATTCGCAACATCCTCGACTTCGAAACGGCGTTCCCTGACACGACAGTGATCGTGCTCGATCAGAACTACCGCTCGACGCAGAACATTCTCGACGCCGCCAACTCGCTCATCGCCAACAACCTCGCCCGCAAGCCGAAGCATTTGTGGACGGAGAGTGGCGGCGGCGACCTCATCGTTAATTACCGCGCCGATGACGAACGCGACGAGGCGGCGTGGATCGTCGACCGCATCGTGGCGCAGCAACACAGCGGCGGACGGTGGGCCGATGTCGCCGTGTTTTACCGGACCAACGCCCAGAGCCGCGCCCTCGAAGAACAGCTGGCGCGGCGCGACGTGCCGTACAAGTTGATCGGCGGCACGCGGTTCTATGACCGCCGCGAGATCAAGGACCTCCTGGCGTACCTGCGCGCGGTCGTCAATCCCGAAGACGAAGTGTCGATGAAGCGGATCCTCAACGTGCCCAAGCGCGGGATCGGCGACACCTCGGTCGGCAAGATCGACGCCTACGCGGCGGCGCACGGCCTGCCCTTCTACCGCGCGCTCGAAGACGCCGAGCGCGCCGGCGTAACGGGCAAGGCGCTCGGTGGCATCAACGAACTGTTGGTATCGCTGGCCTACCTGCGCGCCCTCGCCGGCGGCGGCACGTCACCGACCACGGTGCTCCAATCCGTCATCGACCGCACGGGTTACGTCCGCCAACTCGAGGCCGAGAACACGATCGAGTCGGCCGGACGCGTCGAGAACATCTCCGAGTTGTTGGGCTCGTCGGAGCAGTACGAAACCCTCGATGCGTTCTTGGAGGCGGTCGCGCTCGTGAGCGACGCCGACGATATTCTCGATCCCGACGAGTCCTTCGTCGTGCTCATGACCCTGCACACCGCCAAAGGACTCGAGTTCCCGATCGTGTTCCTGGCTGGCCTCGAGGAGGGCGTGTTCCCGCACAACCGCGCCCTCAACGATCCCGACGAACTCGAAGAGGAGCGACGGCTCGCGTACGTCGGCATTACGCGCGCCCAGAAGCGGCTCTACGTCACTAACGCCTTTACGCGCACGCTGTGGGGTTCGACGCAGTACAACCCGCCGAGCCGGTTCCTCAAGGAGTTGCCTGAGCACCTCATCGAGGTCATCGAAAGCAGCCCGCGGACGAGCGGTGGCGGATCAGACCGTCAGTGGTCGACGGCCCGTGCCGGCAACGATCGGCTGCGCGGCCGCGACCGTCTCGTGGAAGCCGCCATCCGCGCCGGGCGCAGCGACACTCCAGCCAAAACGAAGGGCGCCGAGGCACTCGGGCTGCGCATCGGCGAGGACGTGGTGCACGAGAGCTGGGGCGAAGGAGTAGTAGTCGACATGATCGGCGCGGGCGACCGCGCCGAGATCGTTATCCGATTTCCCGGGCTCGGAGAGAAGCGCTTGCTGCTGGCGTGGGCGCCGTTGAAGCGAGCCTGAGTCGCCGCATCGCCCGAGCGAAAAGCGGTAGCGACAGCGCGGCTTCCGGCGGGCGCAGCAATTCTTCTACGACCTGGTTCACCACATCGCCCGACAGCAGCATCCCCATGTGGCCCATCGCCGGGATGAGCACGTTGCGGGCCGCAAGCGCGGGGACGTCGATGCGGCCCGAGTGGATCGGCTGCACCAGCGCGTCGGTGTCGCCGTAGAACGCGACCCAGCGCACCTGGGTTGGCAACGCCCGCTCGTTGAGCCGACGGATCAGCCACGCGCCGGGCCGGAGTTCGCGCGCGGTGCGACCGAGCGGGACGAACGCCGCCACTGTTCCTTTGTGCGGTGAGCTGAGCGTGATCACCGTGTTGACCTTGACGTCGCCGTCGAGCTCCTGCACGTACCAGCGGGCGACGACGCCGCCGAGGCTGTGCCCGACGATGTTCACCTTGTCCGAGCCCGTGAGCTCGCGAATCATCTCGACGCGCGTCGACAGCTTCTCCGCGATCTCCGGGACGTCGTGGACCAGCGGGTTGTAGTTCATCGTGTGGATGCTGGTGAACCCGGCGCGCTTGAGCGCGCGCCTCATCATCAACCAGGCGGAGCTGTTGTGACCAAAGCCGTGCACGAGCAAGACCGGTGTGTCGAGGCTTTGGTCGCCCGATGGCGTACCTGTGCGCAGGCCGGCGTTCAGGAATCCCTGGGGATAGGCAACAACGCAACGAGCGACGGAGACCGCCTCATTGACCGTCGCACGAACCAGTTGCATACGTCCCCTTTCGGCTGACCCGTGCCGATTCCGAGAGTTTCTCAGAGAGTGCGACGAAAATTGATGATGACCACGCCATTGACGACCTTCGCTTCAAATTTGCGTAGTCCTTCGCCGTTGCTGGGATAAGTCCTGCCGTCACACGGATCCGTGTACCCAGAAAGACTCCACTCCAACTGACATCTGCGCGGCGCTCCCGGCGCGTGCGCTTGGATGGCCAGCCAACCTTCGTAGAACGGCGTGCCGCGCCGATGGTCGACGAACACGTCGATCGACTTGTCGCGTAAGTCTTGGAACAACAATGGGTACTGATCGACGCGAATTCTGCGTTCAAGGGTGCGCGCTGAACCAACGCGGAACGTGTCGCTCCCCAGATTTACGTCGGCGTTCGGCTTTGTTACGACGTTCAGGGCAGCAATGGTCAAGAACACAGCCAGGCTGCCGAATATCACTACAGACAGGGCGACCGCGCGTCGCCGCCGCAGCTTCTCCGTGCGGGTTAGAAGACGAGCCGGTGGTCCCGAGGGCGAACTTTCGTCCACGCCCGTCATCGAAGCCAGCGCACGGTGAGAGCATCGTGGCGGCGCGCGCGGTCTCCTGGCTGCGCGTCCGCCAGCGCCGCCAGCAGCTGCGTTCGCACGATGTCGACGCCGCCCGACATGATCCCGTCGATCGCGCCGAGCTCGGCGAGCTCGGTAGCGGTGAGCTTCAACAGCTTGGCGAACTCCGGAGCGCGCTTGGCGTCGCGGCCGAGGATGACCGCCGCGCCTTCGGGTGCGATCACGCTGAAGATCGAATCGGGCAGCAGGAACAAGCGGTCGCACGCGCTGAACGCGAGCGCGCCTCCGCTGCCGCCCTCGCCGACACACAGCGACACTGACGGAACGCGCAACGACGCTTGGGCGACGAAGGTCTTGGCGATCTCGTAGGCGATGCCGCTGCGCTCGGCGTCTGGTCCTGGTTCTGCGCCCGGCGTGTCGACCAGCGACACGAACGGCAGGTGCAATCGGTCGGCCATCTTCGAGCGCGCGGCGCACGAGTTGGTACGCCTTGGGCGTCGGGCGGCCGGAGCCGACGTGACGGTCCGACGCGATCATGATGACGCGCTTGCCGCCCATCGTGGCGATGCCGGCGCGCACGACGGGGTCGAGCCCCTTCAGTTCGACCCAGCTCTCACAAAGGGCGGCTGCCCATTGCCAGCCCGACGGGCGGCGCTCGGCGCGCACGTTCTGCACGGCCGCCCACGGGTCCGACGCCGTCGTGAGGTCGACGTCGACATCGACCGCACTGAGTGATCGCGGGAAGGGCTCGGCCGCCTCGGGCGGAAGGTTGCGCAGGCCGAGCACGCCCTCGACCCAGCGTGGCTGGTCGATCTCCGAGACGATGGCATCGATACGCCCGGCCTTGAACGCGGACTCGGCTGAGTGGCTGTCGGTGTTGACGTCGACGTTGAGCGTTTCGTGCACGATGCGCGGGCCGGCGAAGCCGATCAACGCGCCGGGCGAGGCGGCGCGCACGTCGCCCAGCGACCCGTACGAGGCGTACACGCCGCCGGTGGTCGGGGAGTGGATGACCGCGACCTGCATGAGACCCGCGTGGGCGTGGTCGACCGCCGCCGCGGAGGTCCGGGCCATCTGGACGAGCGCGACCATCCCTTCCTGCAACCGCGCTCCGCCCGAGCTCGTGACCACCACAACGGGCAGCCGCTCGTCGATGGCGCGCCGGAACGCCCGCACGACTCGCTCGCCGTGGGCGCCGCCCATCGACCCGCCCATGACGTCGAACCGGCCTTCGATGAGCGCGTAGTGCTCGGTTCGTCCGGTGCGTACCGATTCGTTCTCGGGCGCGTCGTAGCCGGGGAACCCGAGCGGGTTGTCCCCGCGGAGTCCCACATCCCATTTCTCGACAAAGGGGTGCAAGGCCAAGAGCACTTAGTATCCATCGCCGTGGAACGCCCTTATCGTGTTGTCGTGGCCAAGCCCGGGCTCGACGGGCATGACCGCGGCGCAAAGGTCATCGCTCGCGCCCTGCGCGACGCCGGGTTTGAGGTCATCTACACCGGATTGCACCAGACGCCGGAGCAGATCGTCGAGACCACGATCCAAGAGGACGCGGATGCGGTCGGGCTGTCGCTCTTGTCGGGCGCGCACATGACGCTCTTCCCGCGGGTCCTCGATTTGCTGAAAGACCGCGACGCCAACCACGTCGTGTGTTTCGGCGGCGGCATCATCCCCGACGCCGACGTCGTCACGCTCAAGGAACTGGGCGTCGCCGAAATCTTCACCCCGGGCGCGCCGCTCGCCACCATCACGGACTGGCTGGCGGCGACCCTCGATGCAAAGGAAACCGCGTAGGTGGACCTCTTCGAGTACCAGGGCAAGCAGTACTTCGCTCGTTATGGCATCAGCGTGTCGCCCGGTGGTGTTGCCGACACGGTCGAAGACGCGGTGGCCCAGGCCGACGCCGCCGGGTATCCGGTCGTGGTGAAGGCGCAGGTGCAAGTCGGCGGTCGCGGCAAGGCGGGCGGCATCAAGCTGGCGGACAACGCCGATGAGGTGCGCGAGCACGCCGGCAACATTCTCGGCCTCGACATCAAGGGTCACGTCGTGCGTCGCCTGTGGGTCGAGCACGCGTCCGACATCGCCGAGGAGTACTACGCCAGCTTCACGCTCGACCGTTCCGCCAAGCTCCACCTGGCGATGGTCTCGAAGGAGGGCGGCGTCGAGATCGAGGCCGTCGCCGAGGAGAATCCTGCTGCGATCGCCAAGATGCACATCGATCCTGTCGACGGACTCACCGAAGCAAACGCACGCTCGCTCGTCGAAGAGGCCGGGTTGAACCCGCAAGCGCACGACGGCACTGTGACGATGCTGCTGAATCTGTGGCGTTGCTACACCGAGGGCGACTGCGACCTGGCGGAGATCAACCCACTGATCCTCACGCCCGACGGCCAGGTGCACGCCCTCGACGCCAAGGTGTCGCTCGACGACAACGCCGCGTTCCGTCATCCCGAATGGGAAGAGTTCAAAGGCGTGGCGCAGATCGATCCGCGCGAGGCGATGGCCAAGGCGAAGGGCTTGCAGTACGTCGGCCTCGATGGCGACGTCGGCATCATCGCCAACGGCGCCGGTCTCGCCATGTCCACCTGCGACGTCGTCAACCAAGTCGGTGGCTCCCCGGCGAACTTCCTCGACATCGGCGGCGGCGCGTCAGCCGAAGTCATGGCCGGCGCGCTCGAAGTCATCAACGCCGACGGCGCAGTGAAGTCGATCTTCATCAACATCTTCGGCGGTATCACAAAGGGCGAAGACGTCGCCAACGGCATCGTGCAGGCGCTCGAGAAGGTCGACATCGCGTCGCCGATCGTGATCCGCCTCGACGGCACCAACGCCGAGCAAGGCCGAGAGATCCTGAAGAAGTACGAGTCCGACAAGTTGATTTCTGTTCCGACGATGGTCGGGGCGGCGGAAAAAGCTGTTTCGCTGGCGAAGGGTAAGTAACGAGCGATGTCGATCTTCGTCAACAAGGACACCAAGGTGATCGTGCAAGGCATCACCGGTTCGCAGGGCCGTTTCTACGCGCTGCGCAACCGTGATTACGGCACGCAGGTCGTCGGCGGCGTCAGCCCCAAGAAAGCCGGTGAGGACGTGGACGGGATTCCTGTCTTCGCCACGGTGGCTGACGCCGTCGCCGCTACTGGCGCCACGGTGAGCATGATCCTCGTACCCGCGCCCTTCGCCCAGGCAGCCGTGTTGGAAGCGGCGGAGGCGGGTATCGAACTGATCGTGCCCTTGACCGAAGGCGTCCCCGCGCAGGATGAGGCGTTCTTCTACAACACCGTGAAGCGCAACCATCCGAACGCGCGCATCCTCGGGCCGAACTGCCCAGGTCTCGTGACGATCGGAGAATGCAACATCGGCTTCATCCCGGCCGAGGTGGCACTGCCGGGACCGGTCGGCATCGTGTCGCGTTCGGGCACGCTGACCTATCAGGCGTTGAAGGAGCTCGGCGAGAAGGGCATCGGCGTCACGACCTGCGTTGGCATCGGTGGCGACCCCGTCCCCGGCACGAGCTTCATCGACTGCCTGGCGGCGTTCGAGAAAGACGCCGACACCAAGGCGGTGATCATGTTCGGCGAGATCGGCGGTTCCGCCGAAGAAGAGGCCGCTGATTTCATCGCCAAGGAGATGAGCAAGCCCGTGGTCGCCTACGTCGCCGGCGTCACTGCGCCACCAGGGCGCAAGATGGGCCACGCCGGCGCGATCATCTCGGGCTCCAAGGGCACCGCCCAGGCGAAGATGGACGCGCTGCGCGCCGCCGGTGTGCACGTGGGTCTGAACCCCACGGAGGCGGGCGATCTCATGGCGGGTGTCATCAACGCGATGTAACCGCGGCGTCGCATTGTTCGCGGCGCTCACGCTGCTGACCGGCGTCGCCTGCAAGGGCGAGGCCAAACGTCAGACCCTTGCCACCACGACGACCTCGTCGACCACGTCGACTAGCACCACGACGACCATCACCGCGCCGCCCGCGCCGGTGTCGGCCAATACCAAGGTGGTCGTGACCGCAACCGGCGTCGTTGCGCCCGTCGTCGGACTGAATCCGGACGGCACCGTCGCCATCCGAACGCCCTGCGAGAGGGTGGCGAATGTGCGGCGGGTGACCGACGCCGGGCCCATCGACATCCTGGTCGACCCTGGCCACGGCGGCAGCGAGCACGGCGCGCCGGGCAGTGGCATCCCGGAGAAGACCATCAACCTGGCTGTGGCCAAGCACGTCATCGCCGCGCTCAGTGCCGCGGGGATACGCGCGTTGCTGACGCGGACGGGCGACTACCGCGTCACGCTGACCCAGCGGGCGAACATCGCACATGCGGCCAGGCCGCGGGCGCTCGTGTCGGTGCACCACAACGGTGACTCCGACGGTCCACGGTCCGGTCCGGGGACCGAGGTCTTCTATCAACACGCGTCGGCCGACAGCCGACGACTGGCCGGACTGATCTACGAAGAAGTCGTCGCCGCCCTGTCGCAGTACCAGGGCGTTCCGTGGCAGGCCGACGCCGACGCTGGCGTCAAGCCGCGGCTCAACAGCAGCGGCGGCGACTACTACGCCATGTTGCGCCAACCGGCGCCGGTGACGTCTGTCCTCGCAGAGCTGCTGTTCCTCTCCAACCCGCCCGAAGCCGAGCTCGTGGCGCGCCCCGACGTGCAACTCGCCGAAGGCAACGCCGTCGCGCGGGGCGTCGTGCGCTTCCTCACCACCAACGATCCCGGTTCTGGCTACGTCGAGCCGTACGCCCGCACGCAGCCGGCCGGCGGCGGCGGTGGGTTATCCGGTTGCACCGACCCGCCGTTGGAGTGACGCTGGGCCATGGCCAACGTCATGCCCGCCGCTGAAGTCGACATCAGCGTCGAGCTGGTGCGCGCCTTGCTGGCGGAGCAGCATCCCGATCTCGCCGAGCTGGAGCTCGAGTTGATGGGCGAGGGCTGGGACAACGTGATGTACCGCCTCGGCGACGACTACGGCCTGCGGATGCCGCGCCGCGCGATCGCCGCGCCCCTGATCGAAAACGAACAGCGGTGGCTGCCCGAGCTGGCGACCCGACTGCCGCTCGCTGTTCCGACGCCCGTCCGCGTCGGCGAACCTGGCCAGGGATACCCATGGCGCTGGAGCGTCGTGCCCTGGTTCGACGGCGCCAACGCGGAGATCGCCGACCTGCGCGACCCTTTCGAAGCCGCCACCTCGCTCGGCTGGTTCGTGCGCGACCTGAACGTTGTGGCGCCGAGCGACGCGCCGCACAACCCGTACCGCGCCGTCCCGCTCGCCGACCGTCACGACGTCACCGTCGAGCGCATCGCTCAGCTCGCCGACGAGATCGATGCGGTGGCGATCACTGCGGTGTGGGACGAAATGTGCGCCGCCCCGGTTTACGACGGTCCACGGCTGTGGATCCACGGGGACCTCCATCCCGCGAACGTCGTGGTGCGCGAGGGCGTCATCACCGCGGTGGTCGACTTCGGAGACATCAGCGCCGGAGACCGAGCGGTGGATCTGGCTGGCGGCATCATGCTGTTCGAAGGCGCGGCCCTGGCTACGTTCCGGGCTTCCGCCGGGGCTGAAGACGACGACGACCTATGGCGGCGAGCGTATGGCTGGGCGCTCGTGCACAGCCTCGCCTGCCTCAGCAACTCGGCGGACAATCCCACTATCAACGCCATCGGCGAGCGCACGCTGCATGCCGTCCTGCGCGATTGCTCCTGACGATTAGTTTCGGAGCGTGAAGCTTGGAGTGTTGGTTTCGCGTGCCGGGAGCATGCTCGACGCCATTGTCGACGCCGGGATCGAGCCGGCGGTCGTGATCGCCGATCGACCCTGCGTCGCCCTCGACAACGCCGTAGCGGCGGGCCTTACGACCGAACTCGTCGAGCGAACCAGCTTCAAGGCGGACTTCGACCGCGACGCCTACACATCGCAGCTCGTCGACGCGCTGAAGCGGCACGACGTCGAGCTGGTCGTGTTCGCCGGCTTCGGCACCATCACGTCGAACGAGTTGTACGAGGTCTACGAAAGCCGCGTGCTCAACACCCACCCGGCGCTGCTACCGGCGTTCAAGGGTTGGCACGCCGTGCGCGACGCGCTGGCCGCGGGCGTGAAAGAGACCGGCTGCACCGTCCATGTCGCCACGCTCGAGGTCGACAGCGGCCCCATCCTCGCCCAGGAGACCGTACGCGGTCTTGCCGGGCGACGACGAGGAAACGCTGCACAATCGCATCAAAGAAGTCGAACGTCGTCTCTATCCGGCCACCATCAAGGCCGTCATGGAAGGAATCCTGTGAGGGCTCTGCTCGCTCCGTACGACAAGACCGGACTCCCGGCGCTCGCTCGCGGGCTCGTCGCTCTCGGCTGGGAGTTGATCGCCAGCGGCAACACGTCGAAGCTCTTGACCGAGGAGGGCATCCCCCACACCGACGTCGCCACGGTCACGGGTTCGCCCGAGATGCTCGGGGGGCGTGTCAAGACGCTGCACCCCAAGATTCACGGCGGCATCCTCGCCGATCGTTCCAAACCCGAGCACCTGGCTGAGCTGGACGAGCACGGCATCGTCCCGATCGATCTCGTGATCGCCGGCCTCTACCCATTCCGCTCGGAACCGTCGATCGAGATGATCGACATTGGCGGGCCGACGATGGTCCGGGCCGCCGCCAAGAACCACGACAGCGTCGGCATCGTCGTGAATCCCGAGGACTACGGCGCGGTGCTCGACGAACTGCGCGTCGAAGGCACGCTGAGCGACGCCACCCGCCGTCGACTGGCGCGCGCCGCGTTTGCTCACACCGCGGCCTACGACGCGGCCATCGTCGGTTGGCTCGACGGCGGGGAAGCGTTGCCGCCGACGATTCACATCGCGCTGGAGCGCGTGCAGGAACTCCGGTACGGCGAGAACCCGCACCAGCAGGGGGCGCGCTACCGCGACATCGGCGGCACCTCGTTCTGGGACGGCGTGGTGCAACACGGGGGTATGGCGCTGTCATATCTCAACCTCTACGACGCCGAGGCGGCGTGGCAGACGGCGTACGACCTCGGTGACGGGCCGGTGGCCGTCGTGGTGAAGCACGCCAATCCGTGCGGGGTCGGCGTCGCCGACACGCTCGCCCAGGCGTACCAGCTCGCGTTCGACTGCGATCCTAGAAGTGCGTTCGGCGGCATCGTCGCCGTGAACCGCGTCATCGACGCCGCGACCGTCGAGGAGATGGTCGCCGCCGCGCAGGCCGACGTGGTGATCGCGCCCGGCTACGAGGACGGCGTCATCGAGGCGCTCGCAAAGAAGCGCCGCAACACCCGCGTCCTCACGGCGACGCCGCCGGCCGCGCTCGACCCGCGACTACCGGCAGATCGACGGCGGGTTCCTGGTGCAGGAGGCCCACAACTTCGCAAGCGCCGCCGCCGACTGGCGCGTCGTCACCAAACGCGAGCCGACGCCGGACGAGATGAAGGACGCCGAGTTGGCGTGGCGCATCTGCGGCCACGTGAAGTCCAACGCCATCGTCTTGGTAAAGGGTGGCCAGGCGGTCGGCATCGGCGCGGGACAACAGAACCGGGTGGAGTCGGGAATGATCGCCGCGACCAAGGCCGCCGGTCGAGCCAAGGGTGGGGCGTGCGCGTCCGACGCGTTCTATCCGTTTCCCGATGGCGTCGAGGCCGCCGGCGACGCGGGCGTCGCCGTCGTCATCCAGCCCGGTGGCTCGACCAACGACGACCTGGCAATTGCCAAGGCCGACGAACTCGGACTGGCGATGGTTTTTACCGGCGAGCGGCACTTCCTGCACTAACTAGCCTGGGCGTCAATGAGTGCGATTGTCTTGCCGGGCGCGCCGGTCGCCGAAGCCGTTTTTGCCGATTTGAAGCCGCGCATCGACAAGCTGATCGAGGCGGGGCACACACCCGGTCTCGCGACGATCCTCGTGGGCGACGACGGCGCCTCGGCGGGCTACGTCCGCATGAAGATGGAGAAGGCGGCGGAGTTCGGCATGACCTCGCCCCACCTGCACCTGCCGACCGATGCCACGCAGGAAGAGCTCCTCACCGCCATCAAGCTGTTCAGCGACGATCCCGCTGTCGACGGGATGCTGATCCAGCACCCGATCCCGGGACACCTCGACTACGAAGCGGCGCTCGCCACCATGAATCCGGCCAAAGACGTCGACGGCGCCCACCCGGTGAACATGGGCCGCCTGGCCTTGCAGATGCCCGGCCCGCTGCCGTGCACACCAGCCGGCATCGAGGCGTTGCTGGCGCACTACGAAATCCCGGTGAAGGGTCGCCACGTCGTGATCGTCGGCCGCGGCTTCACGCTCGGTCGCCCGCTGTCGCTGCTCATGTCGGCCAAGCGCGCGCACACCAACGCCGCGGTCACGACCGTGCATACCGGGGTGCCGAACATGTACGACTACACGCGTGAGGCCGAGATCCTCATCGCCGCCGCGGGTGTGCCCGGCATCATCCAGCCCGAACACGTGAAGCCGGGCGCGGTCGTCATCGGCGCGGGGGTGAGTTACGAGGGCCGCAAGCTGCTGCCTGACGTGGCCGAAGAGTGCGAGGAAGTGGCGGGGTGGATAACGCCGCGTGTTGGCGGCGTCGGCCCGACAACCATCGCCATGCTGTTCCGCAACTGCATCGAAGCCGCGGAGCGCACCATCGGCTGGCGCGACTGATGGGCGCGCGCGTCGTCGATCTCCTCGCCGCGGGCCGCACCTTCTCCTTCGAGTTCTTCCCGCCGAAGACCGACGCGGAGCAGACCACGCTCGAGACCGCGCTGGCCGAGCTCGAACCGCTGCACCCGTCGTTCGTGTCGGTTACCTACCGCGGCGGTCGTTCGTCGCGCGAGCGCACCACCAAGCTGGTGGCCAACCTCGAGAAGTCGACGTCGTTAACGCCGATGGCGCATCTGATCTGCGTTGCTCACACGCGCGCCGAGCTCGTCGACATCCTCAACGACTTCAAGCGACATGGCGTGCTGAACCTGCTGGCACTCGGCGGTGACCCGCCGACGGACGAGGGCGCCGAGCCCGGCGAGTTGATGTTCGCCGAGCAACTCGTCGATCTCGCTCGCGAGCTTGACGGCTTTTCGATCGGAGTGGCCGCCCACCCAGAAGTCCACCCGCGCTCGCCCGACCGGCGCGCCGACCGTGAGCGTTTGGCCACCAAGCTCGAGAAGGCGGACTTCGCCATCACGCAGCTGTTCTTCCGCGCCGACGATTACGCCGTGATGGTCGACGAACTCGCGGATCTCGGCGTCACCAAACCGATCATCGCCGGCGTCATGCCGATCACGAACCTGAACAACATCAAGCGGATGGCCGAGCTATCGGGCGCAGCGGTACCGCAGGAGATCGTCGACCGCGTGCGCGCCGTAGGCGACGATCCCGACGCGGTGAAGGCGGTCGGCGTGGAGATAGCCACCGAGTTCTGCCGCGACCTGCTCGACCTCGGCGCTCCGGGCTTGCAGTTCTACACACTGAACAAGAGCTCCGCGACCCGCGAGATCTACAAGAACCTCGGCCTCGCTTAAGCGAGAACGGCGACGTGATCGCCGAGAGAGACGACGCCGGGCTTGATGACCTTCGCACCAACCGCGAGGTTGCCGGCGCGGTCGCGGTGGATCGTCCGCAGCACGTCGAGGTCGCGCTCGATGCCGGGTTGTGGGCGAGTGGTCATCACGCAGCGGTCGATCTGCTTGACGATCTCTGCTTCGACCGAGCCGATGCGCACGCTGTGGCCGACGAGATCGTCTTCGCCGCCGACGTCGACGACGATGTTGGTCCGGAAGCGGCGCAGGTCCCAATCACCGACCGTCTCCAACGAGACGAGGGAGAAGCGCGTGCGCTTGGAGTCGTGGAACACGCCTTCGGGACCCTCCCAGGGGAACCAGGGGTGGGCGTCTTCGTTCTCGAAGTCGATCGGCGTCTCGTAAGTGCCGCTCGTGTTCGGCGCCGCCCGCACGACGCGCACCTCGTAGCCGAGCCACTCGGTCAGCGAAACGTCGTCACCCACCGAACCGTCGGGCAGGCGGATGTCGAGATCGCCATGGTCGGTCATGCGCGCGGTGGCGAACAGCAACTGCGCTTCACGACGCGCCGTGAGGATGTTGCCGGTGGCGACGTTCTGCACGCCCCAGTGCCGGTCGCCGACGATGCCGAGGTCGGTGATCTCCGCCCGCTCTAGCGGCTCACCGCCGAGCGACTTCACCGGGAACCGCCACAGCTCGACGACCTGCATAGGGGCTCAAAGTAGCGTGGGTTGCAATGCCCGACTCGACGATCATCTACACGCTGACCGACGAGGCGCCGCTGCTAGCGACGTACTCGTTCCTGCCCATCATCCAGGCGTACGCCAGCACCGCCGGCGTCGAGGTTGACTCCCGCGACATATCCGTCGCCGGCCGGATCCTTGCCTCCTTCCCCGAGCGTCTCACGCCAGAGCAACGCACCGGCGACGCCCTCGCCGAGTTGGGCGAGCTGGCCAAGACCCCTGAGGCCAACATCATCAAGCTGCCGAACATCAGCGCGTCGCTGCCGCAGCTCAAGGAGGCCATCGCCGAGCTGCAGGACAAGGGGTACGCGGTGCCCGACTTCCCTGACGACCCGCAGACTGACGAAGAGCGCGACGTGCGCGCCCGTTACGACAAGGTGAAGGGCAGCGCCGTGAATCCGGTCCTGCGCGAAGGCAACTCCGACCGCCGGGCTCCGGCATCGGTCAAGCAGTACGCCCGCAACCACCCGCACTCCATGGGGGCGTGGACGCCAGACTCGAAGACGAATGTCGCTCACATGACCGCCGACGACTTCCGGTCGAACGAGAAGTCCGTGGTCGTCGACCAGGACGGGGCGCTGCGCATCGAGCTGCAGGCGGCCGACGGCACCACCACGGCGCTGCGCGCGCCGGTGAAGGTGCTCGCAGGTGAGGTCGTCGACGCGACGGTCATGCGCGTGGCCGCGCTGCGCACGTTCCTCGATGCCCAGATTGCTCGCGCTGAGGCGGACGGCGTGCTCTTCTCCGTGCACCTCAAGGCCACGATGATGAAGGTCTCGGACCCGATCATCTTCGGCCACGTCGTGCGGGCGTTCTTCCCGGCGCTGTACGCGGAGCACGGCGACGCGCTGGCGGCGGCGGGCATCTCGCCCAACGACGGGCTGGCGACGCTGTTCGAGCGGTTGGGCGACGTGGGGGACCGGCGCCCGGCGATCGAAGCCGCCGTCGCCCAACGCCTGTCCGAGGGACCGAAGCTGGCCATGGTCGACTCCGACCGCGGCATCACCAACCTGCACGTCCCGAGCGACACGATCGTGGACGCGTCGATGCCGGCCATGATCCGCACTTCGGGCCACATGTGGGGTCCCGACGGCGAAGAGGCCGACACCCTTGCCGTCATCCCCGACAGCAGCTACGCCGGGATCTACCAAGCGGTGATCGACGACTGCCGCGCCCACGGCGCCTTCGATCCCGCCACGATGGGATCAGTCCCCAACGTCGGCCTGATGGCGCAGGCGGCCGAGGAGTACGGCAGCCACGACAAGACCTTCGAGATCGCGGCGGCGGGAACCGTGCGCGTCGTCGACGACGCCTCCGGCAACGTGCTGATGGAACACGAGGTCGCGGCCGGGGACATCTGGCGCATGTGCCAGACGAAAGACGTGCCGATTCGCGACTGGGTGAAGCTGGCCGTGAGTCGCGCCCGCGCCACCGGCGCCCCGGCGGTCTTCTGGCTCGACGAAACGCGCGCCCATGACGCCAATCTCATCGCCAAGGTGCACACCTACCTCGGTGATCACGACACCAACGGCCTGCAGATCGAGATCAAGTCGCCGGTCGACGCCATCAATTACTCCCTCGAGCGCATCCGGCGGGGCGAAGACACCATCGGCTGCACCGGCAATGTCCTGCGCGACTACCTCACCGACCTGTTCCCGATCCTCGAACTCGGGACTTCGGCGAAGATGCTTTCGGTCGTGCCGCTCATCAACGGCGGGGGCCTGTTCGAGACCGGCGCCGGCGGTTCGGCGCCGAAGCACGTCCAGCAGTTGGTGAAGGAGAACTACTTGCGCTGGGACAGCCTGGGTGAGTTCTTCGCCCTCGCCGCCAGCTTCGAACACCTCGCCGACGTGACGGCCAACAAGCGGGCGCAGATCCTGGCCGACACGCTCGACCTCGCCACCGGCACGCTTCTCAACGAGAACAAGTCGCCGACCCGCAAGCTCGGAAGCATCGACAACCGCGGCAGCCACTTCTACCTGGCGCTGTACTGGGCGCAGGAGTTGGCCGCGCAATCGGCCGACCCCGACCTGGCAGCGGCGTTCGCGCCGCTGGCGGCGCGCCTCGCGTCCGACGAGGAAGCGATCGCCGCAGAACTGCTGGCCGTGCAAGGCCAGCCGGTCGACCTCGGCGGCTACTACTTGCCGGATCCGGTGAAGGCCACGGCAGTGATGCGCCCGTCGCCCACCCTCAACGCGGCGCTCGCGACGCTGCAGGTTTGAACTGCCGACGTTCGTTCAGTCGCGCGGAGCGGCGACTCTCACGCCGGTCAGCAAATCTTCATACGCGAAGAACCCGGGGTCGGTGAAGTCGCCCTCGGGTGACGTGAACCAACGCACGTGTGGCATGCCGCCCGCGCCCGCGCCTGTGACGATCTCGTCGGCTCCTTGTTGGTCGACGTTGCCAACGGCGACCCAAACGCCACCCGTGAAGGCGAGGTCGTATGCGTAGAAGCCACTGCCAGACGCTTGGCCGAGCCAGTTGAACGTCTTGACGTGCGCCGCTCCACCCGGGCCGGCGCCGGTGACGATCTCTTCCTTGCCGCCCGGCACGACATCGCCGACGCCGACTGAGATGCCTCCGGTGACGTTGGGTGCGTACGCAAAGAACTCGTTGATGAGCGCTCCTGCCGGCGTCAAGATGCGGACGTGCGGCCCGCCCCCCGCACCAGCGGCCGTGATGATCTCCGGCTGCGCGTCGCCGAACACATCGCCTACGGCGACTCGCACACCGCCGCTGAAGTTCGGCGCGTAGGCGAAGAAGCTTCCGACTTCGTCGTGACCGAAGGAGTTGTTGGCGGTGAAGATCTTCACGTGAGGTCCACCGCCGGGGCCGGCGCCGGTGACGACCTCCGGACTCGTTGTGCCGGTGATATCGCCGTATGCCACCTCCACCCCGCCGGTAAATGCGCCGTACGGAATGATGGGCAGATAGAAGCGCGGTGATGTCGCGACCGTTGCCTGCATGCCTGGACCGGAGCCGGCAACGAAGCGGGTAAAGCCCGACGCGAACGTGGCGGCTATCGAGCCGCTCGGCGTCCAGCCATGCATGTAGTCGTTGCGGGAGGGTGAGAGGTTCGCGAACGCGTCGAACCCCTTGACGTGGGCGACACAGGTGCCGCACGGCCCGTCCGCCTGCAGCGTCATGAACCGCAAGTTGTCGTTCTGATTAGCGAGCGTGGTCGACACGAACGGGGCGTGCGCTGTGTGGGGTCCGCACCTCGCCACCAGCTCAGCGTCGACAGGGAACCCCGCAGCCCCAGTCAGGTTGTTCGTAAACGTGGCGGAGAACTGGCGCTCGGCATCCGTTTGGGCCGTGCGCGTTTGCACGACCCGCGCTTCGGCCCCAGGCCGCGCTTGGCGCACTAGTTCGATCTTGACGGTACCTCCGTCCTGACAGTTGCCCCCGACGGTGAACGTCTGACCGGGCGGAGCCGGATTCGGCGACGCGCCAACACTCAACGGAGGTGCGGCAAACGACAACGCCGTAGCGGGCGACTGCAGCCCGAGGACAGCAAATGCGAGCGTTGCAGCAAAGGCGAAAGCTCGGTGCATGAGTACTTCACCTTAGGAGGAGCGGCGCCGATTCCGTTCCAAGCACGCTTTGTCGGGCGATTGGACCTTGGAGAAGCCTCGATCACACGTCAAAGCGTGCTTCGAACGCCAGTTAGACGGCTGCCTCCGCGGCTTTCTTGATTCGCTCGAGCGTTTGCTGCATCCCGCGGATCAACTGGTTGCGGCGCGGCGGCAGCGTGTAGAGCTTCGACAGGGTCGAGTTCACCTGGAACGACTCGGTCACCGACGTGCCGCCGTCGGCAGCGGTGAAGCTGTAGCGCCACACGGTGCCCCCGGCGTCGAACGCGAACAGCTTGGAGGGCTCGCACTCGGTGACCGTCGGCGTGGTCGACCACTTGAACGGACCGAGCTTGTTGGTGCCGCGGAACTTGGCGCCGACGGCTGGCGCGGTGGCGCCGTCGACCCAGGTGGCTCCGATGGTCTCGGGGCTCCATTCGCCCATCCTCGTGACGTCGCTCACAAGCTCGTAGACAGCTTCCGGCGAGGCGTTGATGTGGATCGTGGCTTGGCCCTCCATAGGGTCCCGAAACTACTGTCGATCCTGATGACAAAGGCACCCGTTCAGGTAACCGTCACCGGCGCGGCGGGCAACATCGGCTACGCGCTGGTGTTCCGCATCGCATCCGGCCACCTTCTCGGTCCGGACCAACCGGTGACGCTTCGTCTCCTCGAGATCGAGCCGGCGATGAAGAGCCTCAACGGCGTGGTGATGGAACTCGACGACTGCGCCTTCCCGCTGCTGGCCGGCGTCGACACGCTGACGAGCGACGACCCCAAGGCCTTCGACGGTACGAACTGGGCGCTGCTTGTCGGTTCGGTGCCGCGCAAGGCGGGCATGGAGCGCGGTGACCTGCTCAACATCAACGGCGGCATCTTCAAGCCGGCCGGCGAAGCCATCAACGCGCACGGCGCCGACGACGTGCGGATTCTCGTAGTCGGCAACCCCGCCAACACCAACTGCCTCATCGCGCGGGAGAACGCGCCCGACATTCCTGCGGACCGCTGGTTCGCCATGACGCGTCTCGACGCCAATCGCGCTACGACGCAGCTGGCGCAGAAGGCCGGCGTGCCCGTCGCCGACGTGACCAACGTCGCTATCTGGGGTAACCACTCGGCGACGCAGTACCCCGACGCCTATAACGCCCGCATCGGGGGCCAGCCGGCCTACGACGTCATCAGCGACGAGGCGTGGTTGCAGGGTCCGTTCATCGAGACTGTGCAGAAGCGCGGCGCCGCCATCATCGAAGCCCGCGGCCTGAGTTCGGCGGCGAGCGCGGCCAACGCAGCGATCGATTCCGTCACGAGCGTCGTGAACCAGACGGCGGCGGGGGACTGCGCGTCGCTGGCGGTTTGCAGTCGCGGCGAGTACGGCGTGCCCGAAGGCCTGCAGTTCGGCTTCCCGGTCGCGGCGGACGGCCAGGGTGGCTGGTCCGTGGTCGAGGGATTCGAGCTCAACGACTTCGCGCGGGCAAAGATCGCCGTCACGACAGATGAATTGATCAGCGAACGTGACGAAGTGCGTTCACTTGGCTTGATCCCCTAGGGGGATCGGGCGTCAGACTTCGAGCTTGATCTTGAAGTTGACGCCGAGTCGCTGCAGGTAGTTCAGCTTGCGTTCGATGGCCGATTGCCATTGGCCGAGGGCGACCTCGTAAGGGGTTCGATCCCCATCCTCGTGGGCGTGTTCCAGCTCGTCGAAGGCTGCGTCTTCCGCATCGAGCAGCCCCCGGTACTTCTCGAGGAAGTGGTCGTCGATCACCTCGGACAGGGTCATGGGCGTCTCCTATTGGGCGTATGCCGTTGGGTGATTTGGACTGTACCGCTCCTGCAACGGCTTGTCACCGGGCCGGTTTTGTGACCGTTGACCTATTCGCGTTGCCCGCGCAGGGGTATGGTCGATCGGACGGGGGGAATTCCCCCGCGCGCTTCATACAAAGGGGGTACCCGGTTGGTCTCGAAGAACGGCAAACCCGTCAAGAACGTGTTGGCAGCATCGCTGCTCGTGATTGCCGGTGCGGCGGCATGGATCCTGTTGAGCGCAGGGCAGGCCGCGGCATTGACGAACGTCGACCAAGACTCGACGAACACGAACGTGGGCATCGCGGTAGCCAATACCGGCGGCAACGTCGGCGTCGGCAACGCGTCCACGAATAAGGCGGACGCCAACCAGAAAGCTACGGCCAATGGCGCCCACGGCGACAAAGTCGCCATGAACGACGCCACTGTGTCCAATGACTCGAACGGCTCGGCGACCATCGTCACCGGCGACGCCAACGCGAGCGGCAACAAGGCCGATAACAACACGGTCCAAGTTGTCGACGCGGATGACGACAACGGCGGTCTGGTGAACGTCGATCAGAATTCGACTAATACCAATATCGGCATTGCGGTCGCCAACACCGGCGGCAATATCGGTATCGGCAATGCGTCGCAGAACAAGTCGGGCGTCAAGCAGACGGCCGATGCGAGTGGCGCCGGCGGCGACAAGATCGCCTCCAACGTCGCTGACGTGTCTAACGACTCGGACGGCGATGTCACGATCGTCACCGGCAATGCCAGCGCTACCGGCAATGTCGCGACGAACCGCACCGTCCAAACGCTCGACGCGTCTGGCGGCGGAATCGTTCTAGGCGATCAGAACAGCGACAACCTCAACTTTGGCGTTGGGATTGCGAATACAGGCCTGAATATCGGTGTCGGCAACGGCTCGACCAACAACAACAACGGCGCGGTGCAACTGGCAACCGCCCTGGGTGGTGGTGGCGACAAGATCGCGACGAACGACGCTAAGGCGTCGAACTCGTCTGACGGTGATGTCACCATTCGCACCGGTAATGCAACGGCTACAGGCAACGTCGCAACCAACGACAATTCGCAGCAACTCGACGTCGCCGACGTCGTCGCGGTGCACAAACCATCGACGGCGCCAATGATGTTGCTCTTCCTGCTCGTCGGTCTGCTCTTCGTCGGACGTCATCCCCGTCAGTTGGGAATGCGCCGTCGGCTGTAGTTCGGCTTGATTTCGAAAGAGGGCGGGTCCTTCGGGACCCGCCTTTTTCGTTAGGCCGCGGCGGCGGCCGAGCGCGTGGCGCGCGCGGTGGCCAGCGCCTTGCACGCGAGCTCTGGGTACGCCCAACGTACGAGGCTCGTTTGCAGCCGAAGACTCGGCTCGAGGTACAGGCGTTGCACAGCCGCCGGAAGGTACGTGCCGGTCAGATGGCGCGCCCATTTCGGCATCAGCGTCATCGACGCCGCCAGGCCGAGGCGGGCTTCGAGTTGCTGACGCGGTGTGCCGCGGAACTCGCCGTCGCTGTCACCGACGAGGAAGCCGATGAAGCTGCGCGTCTGTTCGTTCATGCTCATCAGTGGTCGCATCCGCTCCGCGTAGTCCTCGAGCTGCGCCATCGTCTCCGGCACCCATTCGGCGCCGCCCATGCGCCCGATCGGCGCCTGCTCGGCGAGGTACTGGTTGCGCTCCGCCGTGGTTAGCGGGCGGCGGTAGCGGTGGAACGCCTCCATGATTGCCCACGGAATGCACGTGTGGACCCAGGCGATCAGTTCGGGGTCAAGGGCGCGGTACGCGACGCCGTCAGGCCGCACGCCGCCGATGCGCTCGTGCACACGCTTCACTCGTTCGATGACCGCCGTCGCCGCCGCGGTATTGCCGAAGGTCGTGCGCAGCACATAACCAAGCGTGTTCTGCGCGCGGCGCAGTGGCTGCGTGTCGTAGCTCGACTGCGTGAACACGCCCGCCATTACAGACGGATGGAGCACCTCCATGATGATGGCGGCCATGCCCGCGGCGGTGACGCTGGCGAGGTCACCGTTGATCTCCCACGAGATGCTTCCCGGCCCGCCCGCAAGCCCGAGGTCGCCATCCGGACCGTCGTAGATCGAAGTCTCGTCGTGACGTCCCCCGACGAGTTCGATCTGTTGGCGAATGGTCGTGCGTAAGTCCATGCCCAAGCCTGTCGCACTCTCGTGACAGTTGTCAATATTTGGTCAATCCCGCGGGATGAGCCCGTCGAAGATGACATTGGCGGCTTCGACGGCGTGCCGATGCACCGCCGCGGGATCACTCGGATCGGCCACGTCACCGAGCCGCGCCGCCAACTCCGGCAGACCGAGTGGGCCGGCGGCTCCGTGTGTCATCAGGAAGTACAGGAGCGAAACCGAGTCGCTCGCGACCTGCCCGTTGGCGCGCAGGCGGGCGAGGAAGTCGGCGCCGAAATCCCGGACCGGCGATATGTAGGCGTCGAACAAATAGTCGAGGCGCGGGCCCGGCGCGGTGGCCTCCCGCGTGATGATCCTTAGGAGCGCGGGTCGAGCGGCGTTGGCCTCGATGAAGCGGACTACCACCGCGCGGAGTCGCGCGAGATCATCGGTCTGCTCGTCATCGTTCAGCACGTCGGCGAGAGCGGCGGCGAGCGCGCCGAAGCCGCGGTCGACGGCTGCGAACCACAGCTGTTCCTTCGTGCCGATCCGCTGCGGAATGAGGTTGTGGCTCACACCGAGGTCGCGCGCCAGTCCGCGCACCGACGTGCCTTCGTAACCGCGCGCCGCGAACGAGTCGAGCGCGGCGTCGAGGAGTGCTTCGGTGGTGATTGTGGACGGGTCATCCGCCGTCGGCCGGCCACGCGCCCGGGCCGCCGATCGGTTTTTCGTCAAGCCGAAACCCTATAAGTGTGGTTCAGGGAATGCAGGCGTCGAGGTGGTTGGCGCGCGCGAAGTCGCTGATCGCTTTCAGCGGCGCCACCGCTTCGTCATCCACCTTCGTATACACCTCGGGGTTGCCGGCGCGTAAGGCGTCGGCGTAATGGCGACCAGCGGCGATGTAGCCGTCGAACTCGGCCAACCAGGCTTCGACAATCGACCGGTTCTTTGGCTGCACTTCCAAGATCCGGAGCTCGCCGACGACGCCTTCCAGCTTGGTAGCGGCGTTGTCGATCGCCTTCGCCGTTTCCTGCTCGAGGTCGTCTTCGGAATCGTCCTCGCGCTTGACGGCTCGTAGCGGCGGAATCTTCTCGGCGCACAGTTCGTTCGCCGCCGATTCGAACCTCGCGTCGTGCATGGTGCGGGGTGGTCGAGCGTCGCGGTTCTGCCACAGCACGAGCAGTGTGAACACGGCCGTGATGCCGATGATCACCTGGATTGGGCGCCGGCGCTTCCATAAACCCTTGGCAAACCACTCGATCCAGCCCCGCATGCCAGCGGTTGTAGCAGCCAAGCGCCGCCCCCGACTAACTGAGTCGGTGGTCGTCCCTCTACGATTCGGCCCATGCAAACGGGTTCTGGGCCTTCCGCGTCGCGGCTGCCAACGGTCATCACAGCGATCGCCGTCGTGCTCGCCGTCATCGGCTTCGGCGGTCTCGTGAGCGGCGCCGCCGAAAAGCCCTCGGACAAGGTCGCGTCGAGCGCTTCGTCCACGACGACGACCGAGGTCAGCACGACCCTGGTCGCGGGCGCGACGACCACGACGACGGTGGGCGCCGGTTCCGGCGCCACCACGACCACGACCAAGCGGACGACGGCGACCACGGGCAGCGGTGGTCCCAGCGGGCCGCCACCCGGCGACTGCCCGTCTCCCGCCACCGCGACGGACCCCGGACCGAATCAGCCGCCGGCGGTTGGGACCTACGTGTACGTGACCTGCGACGGTAAGGAGAGCAGCGAGAAGAAGGTCGAGGCGTACCAGCCGCGCGACCCGCAGCGACGTCTGATCACCCAGGAGATCGCCGGCTTTACGCAGACCGGCACGGTCTTCTACGGGCCGAACGGCAACGTCGAGGAAAGCTTCACCGTCCAGGGCTTCGTCACGTGCGATTGGAAGCCCGATCTCCTGCAGTGGCCGACCACCGTGGCCGTCGGCGCTACCTTCGCCACCGACAGCTCGTGCACGATCAGCTCGCCGCAGGGCACGGCGACAATTCGCTTCGCCGGGACCTCTACCATCACCGGCAAGGTGCTCGTGACCGTCGGCAGCGCCGCGGCCAACGCTTGGTCGGTGTACTCCACGGCGAAGCTGACGACGCAGTCGAAGGACAAGGACGGCAAGGAAGAAAACAACAGCATCGACATCGTCGCCACGCGGTACTTCGACCCGACGCGCGGTGTGGATCTCTACCGCCACCTCGAGACCAAGGGCACGCAAGGCAGCGGCACGGTGATCGAGCGCATCAAGAGCCTGACCCCGAAGAAGAACTCCTAGCTACGCTCTCGGCCATGACAACGCGCAGGCTGGCGGTGGCATTTGCCGTTGCCATGCTCGGCCTCAGTGCGTGCGGCGGTGGCGGCGACGACAAACCCAACGCCACCGGCGGCGCGGACACAAATGAAACGACAAAGTTGCCCGCGAAACCGAAGCGCACGCTCGCCGACTCGCCCGACCTGTGCACCCTCTACACGGCCGCAGAAATGCGGGCCTTGGTGGGCATCGCCGTCGAGAAGTCGAGCCCAACGCTACCGAATGAGTCCACTCGGGATGGACTCAGCAGCCCCCGATCTTGCCAATGGACGAGCGTGAAGAGCGCTGACGGCGCCTCTTCCTCAGTTCTGTATGGCGTCAGTGGAGTGGTCGACCGCGCCGCCGCGGCGAAAAGCCTCGACCGCGCGTTGGGTCGTGACCTAGCCGGTATCGGCGAGCACGCCCGCTGGAGCGGCGATTCCTCCATCGTCTACGTCGGGTTGATCGCCGGCGACGTTGCGATCAACGTTGTGTGCCAAGTTCCGCAGCCCCAGACGACGCAGTCGACGCCCGCGCCGTTTAGCGGGAACCCGCCACCGAGGCCTGGCGCGCCGACGATCGCGACCACAACCACAGCAATGGCCGACGCGCCCGGCTACGACCTACTGAAGAGTTGTGCGGAGCCGCTCGCGCGCGAGCTCGTGCGCCGGTTTACTTAAGGGGCGGAGGGACGGGGTGAAAGAGCAGCGCGCGGGTCGGTTCGTCGATCACGCCCGTGATGGGTAGGCGCGCCGCCTTTTGGAACGCGCGGAGCGAGGCGTCGGACTCGGGGCCCCAGGCGCCGGTGGCGGGGACGCCGAAGCCGAGGCTGTTCAAGAGGACCTGGTAGGCGCGGATCTGATCGCTGCGGAAGCCGGTTAGATCGCCTGCGGGGAGCTGGAACAACGCGGCGTCGGAAACGGCCTGCCAGATCTCCTGGGTGGCGTGCTGCCAGCTCCAGAACGACACGCCGGTGCCCCCGTGCTCGGCGACCGCTCCCATGAACCGGTGAATCGAACCGCGGTTGGGGTGCCCGGCGGGCCGCCTTCGGGAAGCCGTCGTACGCCTGACCGACCGGCAGGATGGGCTTTCCCGAGCGGGGCGAGGCGGTCGAACGCCATGGTTCACCGCGACCGCCGGATCGTTGCTCCATCCAGTAGATCATCGGCGCGATGGCGTCGAACATCTTGGTCACCGACTCGTACGGGTAGAAGCTGACCTGCGGTGTCGGTCGCGGCACCACGGCGATCAGCGGGAACCCGGGGCCGAGGGTGTGACGTAGCAAGTGGCCGTACCAGTCGGTGGTCGTGTGCGTGAGGTTGACGCCCATGCTGCGGAACTCGATGTCGGCGGCGAAGCCGTCGATCCGATGACCGGTCGGCGTGACGTAGCGCGCCGCCTGCGCGGCGCGGGCGACGTCGGCCTCGACGTTGTCGAGGTACGGGAAGTCCCAGCCGTAGATGCGGATGCCCGCGGCATGAGCGAGCGGCAGAACTGCGTCGAGGAACGGCGCGCCGATGAAGCCCTTCTTCGACGAGCCCATGCACACGTAGAGGTGCGTGAGCCCGAAGCGCTGCGCCCGGGCGACGATCGCCTGGGGGTTGCCGCCGTCCGCGGCCTGCGCTTGCCAGATCCACATGCCCTTGCCGACGGGTACGGCGCCGTGCACGTTCGGCGGCGCCGGCGCGAGCGCCGGCGGCTCGACGACTTGCGCGGCGACGGCGACGTCTTGAGCGGTCGCTTGTATTGCGCGCGCGCGACAGGCGAGTCGGGTGGCACGACGCGCGCCGCCGCGCCAAGCGTGGGAGGTTGCACGACGATCAGCCCCAGCAGCCCCAACCCCACGAGCGCGTGAACGCACCAGAAGAGTGTTTTGCGAGCCCCGCTGAAGCCGGCATTTTCTGGGCCGGCCTGAAACACTTTTAGCTACACATCACCTTTGTCGAAGACTCCCCGCCAGTAGGTCGCTGTTCATCCGGGCGATGGTACCCAGCGGAATTTCTTTTGGGCACGCGGCCGAACACTCACCGATGTTCGTGCAGGAGCCGAAGCCTTCCTGCTCCATCGCATCAACCATTGCGATGACGCGGCCATTCCGCTCGGGCTGGCCTTGCGGCAAAAGCCCTAAGTGCGTGATCTTGGCGGCGGTGAACAACATCGCCGAGGCGTTCGGGCAGGCGGCAACGCAGGCGCCGCAACCGATGCACGCGGCAGACACGAACGCTTCGTCGGCGTCGGCCTTCGGCACCGGGACGGCATGCGCTTCGGGCGCGGCGCCGGTGTTTACCGAGATGTAGCCGCCAGCCTGGATGATGCGATCGAAGGCACCACGATCGACAACAAGATCCTTGAGTACGGGGAACGCACGTGCGCGCCACGGCTCGATCCAAACCTCTTGCCCGTCCTTGAAACTGCGCATGTGCAGCTGACATGTGGTGGTGGCGCGCTCAGGTCCGTGGGCAATGCCGTTGATGACGAGCCCGCACATGCCGCAGATGCCTTCGCGACAGTCGTGGTCGAAGGCGATGGGATCTTCGCCGTTGGCGATGAGCCCTTCGTTGACGACGTCGAGCATCTCGAGGAACGACATGTCCGGGCTGATGTCGTTCGCCGGATACGTCTTCATCCGTCCGGGCGCGTCGGCGTTCGGCTGTCGCCAAACGTGCAAAATCAGGTTCACTTGTAGCTCCTTTGCGCGGGGTGGACGTAGTCGAAGGTGAGTTGCTCTTTGTGCAGCACCGGGGGAGCGCCGACGCCGGCGAATTCCCACGCGGCGACGTAGCTGAAGTTCTCGTCGTTGCGAGCGGCTTCGCCCTCTTCGGTTTGATACTCCTCCCGGAAGTGGCCGCCGCAGCTCTCGTTGCGGTGCAGGGCGTCGACGCACATCAGCTCGCCGAGTTCGAAGAAGTCGGCCACGCGGCCGGCCTTCTCGAGGGACTGGTTGAACTCCTCGTTCTTGCCCAGCACCCGGACCGACTGCCAGAACTCCTCGCGTAGTTCGGGGATGCGGTCGAGCGCCTTGCGGAGCCCTTCTTCGGTGCGGCCCATGCCGCAGTAGTCCCACATGATCTTGCCGAGCTCACGGTGGAAGGAGTCGACCGTACGGGTGCCGCCAGTCGCTGAGGAGCTTCTCGGTGCGCGCCTTGACGTCGTTGACCGCTTCCTGCGCTGCGGGGTGCGATCGCATCGGCGGTGTTGCCGGGCGTCTGCGCGAGGTAGTCGCCGATCGTCGACGGCAGCACGAAGTACCCGTCGGCCAGGCCCTGCATCAGCGCCGAGGCACCGAGGCGGTTGGCGCCGTGATCGGAGAAGTTGGCCTCGCCGATCACGAACAAACCGGGGATCGACGACTGCAGGTTGTAGTCAACCCACAGCCCGCCCATCGTGTAGTGGACCGCCGGGTAGATGCGCATCGGCTGCTTGTACGGGTTCTCGTCGGTGATGCGCTCGTACATGTCGAACAGGTTCCGTAGCGCTCGCGGATCGACGCCCTCGCCGAGGCGGTTGATGGCGTCGGCGAAGTCGAGGTAGACGCCGAGGCCACCCGGGCCGACGCCGCGACCTTCGTCGCACACCGCTTTGGCGGCGCGCGACGCGACGTCGCGGGGTACGAGGTTGCCGAAGGCGGGATAGCGCCGCTCGAGGTAGTAGTCGCGCTCGGCCTCGGGGATCTGTTCGGGCGCGCGGTCGTCGCCGCGCTTGAGCGGCACCCAGACGCGGCCGTCGTTGCGCAGCGACTCCGACATGAGCGTGAGCTTCGACTGGTGCTCGCCCGACACCGGGATGCAGGTCGGATGGATCTGCGTGTAGCACGGGTTGCCGAACAGCGCGCCCTTGCGGTGCGAGCGCCAGATCGCCGTGGTGTTGCACCCCATGGCGTTGGTCGACAGGAAGAAGACATTGCCGTAGCCACCGGTGCCGAGCACGACCGCGTCGGCCATGTGCGTCTCGATGGCGCCGGTGACCATGTCGCGCACGACGATGCCGCGGGCGCGGCCGTCCACCACGATGAGGTCGAGCATCTCGTGGCGCGTGTGCATCTCGACCGTGCCGGCGTTGATCTGGCGCTCGAGCGCCGGGTACACGCCGAGCAGCAGCTGCTGGCCGGTCTGGCCCCGCGCGTAGAAGGTGCGGCTGACCTGCGCGCCACCGAAGGAGCGGTTGTCGAGTAGGCCGCCGTATTCGCGGGCGAACGGCACGCCCTGCGCGACGCCTGGTCGATGATCTCGACCGACAGCTGCGCGAGGCGATACACGTTGCGCTCGCGGGCGCGGAAGTCGCCGCCCTTCACCGTGTCGTAGAAGAGGCGGTAGATCGAGTCGCCGTCGTTGCGGTAGTTCTTCGCCGCGTTGATGCCGCCTTGCGCGGCGATCGAGTGGGCACGGCGCGGGCTGTCCTGGTAGCAGAACGCTTTGACGTTGTAACCCATCTCGCCGAGCGAAGCGGCGGCGGCTCCGCCCGCCAGGCCGGTACCGACGACGATGACGCTGTGCTTGCGGCGGTTGGCAGGGTTGACCAGTTTGAGCTCGAAGCGGCGCGTGTCCCACGCGTCTTCGATCGGGCCTTCCGGCGTGTTGCTGGCGGTGATCGGGTCGCCGACCGTCCAACGTTGGTCAGTCATGGTCATGGCCGGACTCCGAACAGGACGGCGTACGGCATCGACAGGAATCCGATGCACACGAGCACGGCGATCGCCGCGCTCAGGCGGCGCAGCATCTGCTCCCGCTTGCCGCTACCGCGGCCGAAGGTCTGGAACATGCTCCAGATGCCGTGGAACAGGTGGAGGCACAACGCGCCCATGGCCAGCGTGTAGGCGATGGTCACCGACCGGGTGCTGGAAGCCCGAGATCGCGTTGTCGTAGACGTGGCCGGACTTGAACGCGCCCACGTGGGTCGTGCCGACGGTGAGGTCGAGGATGTGGAACACGATGAACAGCAGCAGGATGACGCCGCCCCAGCGCATCGTGCGCGACGCGTAGCTCGCCTGGATGTTGTCGGTGTGCGCGTAGCGAACCGGCCGGGCGCGCTTGCTCTGCACCGTGGTGGCGTACGCCGCCCAGATGTGCACGCCGACCGCCGCGAGCAGCACCGCCACGCAGGCCCCACAGCAGGTAGTGGTACGGGATCACGGGTTCGCCGACCGTTCGCAGGAAGTGGGCGTACTCGTCGAAGTGAATCTCGCCGAAGAAGAACTTGAGGTTGCCGATCATGTGGGCGATGACGAAACCGACCAGGACAATCCCGGAGGTCGCCATCGCGACTTTCTTGCCGATCGACGTTCGCAGCACCAACGGCTTTGCGGGTGCGATTGTCGCCTCTGTCACGTTTCCATCCTCGCGCCAGTTCCTCCTCGGACGACAATCTGAGCAACGTATTGATTGGTCACGTCAATCCCCGTGCCGGTAGCCGCTAAGTCGATAGTGATCGGGCCTATCGCGCCGGGCGACGTGGCCGTGATCGTGCCGACGCGCACGCAGCTGTCGGCCGGGACGATCGCCGACCCACGCCTGCGGTGTGACGAGCCGTCGGCGAAGCGGACTGTCGCCGTCGTGCGTACCGCGGCAACCGCGTCGCGCCGGTCGGAGACGACGTGCACGTCGAGGTTGATGGCCGCTCCTGGCGCGTAGTGCTCCGCCGGGCGCTCGGCGACGACGATGACCGGCGCGCAGGCTGCGGCGAGCGCGTAATAGCCGAGCTTGGGCTTGCGTTCGTGGTCGAGCACCGACCATGTGACGGCCGGGTGGGCGTCGGCCCAGTAGAACGCCGCGAAGCCACCCGTTGGTCGGTACTTGAGCCGACGCAGCGTTTCGATGTGGTGCTTGAGGATCGTGGCTTGGTAGCGCTGCGTTGCGGCGCGCCAGTCGTCGTAGGTCGGCGTAGTCGTGCGGGGACACGTAGCGCTCGAACGGCTCGAGTTGCAGGCAGTGCGTGTGCGCCAACCGCGTCCAGTCCAGGTCGGGCCAGCGCTCGCTCTCCATGAAGTCGTCGCTGTCGGGGATCGCTTGGCTTCCGAACTCGCTGACGAACTGGGCGAGCCGCGGCACGAGTCGCAGACGCCGGGGAAGTCGCGCTCCTCACCGTGATACCAGCCGAAGTAGAAGTGGGTGTCGGTACCAGTGCCGCCGACATGCGGCAGCACTCCCGAATGAGCGAGGACCGGCCGCGTGTTGTCGGCGCGCTCGAAGGCGCGCTTGATGGTCGAGTCGAGGATGGTCTTGTTCCACGTGGGGAGTTGTTGACCGACGAGAAACGCCCGGATGGCCTTGCCGCGCGACGCGTCGTTCATCTGTGTGGTGTCGATGGCCATCGGTTCGTTGTGCCCGCACCACACCGCGATCGACGGGTGATGACCGAGCAGGTCGACGGCGGCGCGCGCTTGGCGCGCTGCCTGCTTGCGCAGCCCGCGGGCGTAGCCCCACTGCAAGGGGCAGGTCCTGCCACAGCAGCATCCCGGCGCGGTCCGCGGCCTCGTACAACTCGGGGCGGGCGACGTGCGCGTGCACGCGCACCATGTCGAGGTTCGTCTGCTTGGCGAGGTCGATGTCGCGCACGACTTGCTCGGGCGACGCGTCGGCGAGGCGTTGCGTCGTCGGTCCGTGGTTGACCGCCTTGACGAAGAGGCGCTCGCCGTTGACGGTCCAGCGAAAGTCGCGCATGGAGACACTGCGCAGGCCCGTGGTGACCGAGCGGGTGTCGCTAGCGACGAGATCATGAGTCCCGTCGTCGGCGACGACGAACACCGCGACGGACACCTGGGCGAGGTTGGCGTCGCCGAGCGCGTGCGGCCACCACAAAGTTGGGTCGTCGACATCGACGCGCCACGTGATGGCGTTCTCGTCCGCTGCGAGCGTGTGCTCGGCTTCGTGGTCGACGGAGTGACCGCCGTGCTCCACCACCGTGCGTACGACAACCGTGAGCGCCTCGTTGGTGTCGAGGTCGGCAGTGAGCTCGAGCGTGGCGCGCTCGCTGTCGGCACGCGGGCACACGACGCGGAGGTTGGCGATGCGGACCGGGCCGGTGTACGCGATCCGCACCGGACGCCAGATGCCGCCAGGGTTGTCGTCGGGGTCCAGGCAGTCCCAGTGTTGGAAGACGCCCGTGATGTTTCGCTTCTGCGTCAAGTCCGTAGGACGGCTACAGGCCACCTCGAGCGCCAGCGTGTGTTCGCGTCGGTCGCGCAACAACTCGGTGACCTCGAAGGCGTGCGGCACGAAGTAGCCCTCAGTGTCGCCGACGTAGCACCCGTCGAGCCACACATCGGCGGTGTAGAAGATGCCGTCGAAGGCCAGCCACGATCGGGCGCCTTCATCGCTCGCTTCGAACGTCGTCCGGTAGAGCAACGGGCCGTCGGTGGCCGCGAATGCAGGAGTCGAGCGCCACTGCGACGACGAGGCGATCGGCTCCCAGCCGGCATCGTCGAAGTCCAGTTCGGGGTAGCGACGCCGCAGTCCTTCGTCGGCAATCGCCGCCCGCCAGCCTTCGGTCACCTCCACGAGGGAGGAAAGCTAGCTATTCCCTTCCCGAACTGGTCGCCGGAAAGGGCCGCGCGTGGTCGTTTCCTGCGACCAGTTCGCAGAAGGGGACGGCTCCGAGACGGAGATACCCGCGGTCTTGATGCGATCTAGAGTCGGCTCATGAGTCAGCCGCAAACACTTGGTGAACTCCGCGCTTCTGGCTGGGAGTCGGTTTCGATCAAGGAAGAGGTGCGGCGCAACGCCGTGGCCCGCCTGAAGTCCGGCGCCCCCCTGGTCGACGGAGTCCTCGGTTACGAAGACACGGTTCTCCCGCAGGTCGCCAACGCCCTGATCGCCGGCCACGACATGGTCCTGCTCGGTGAACGTGGTCAGGCCAAGAGCCGCATCATCCGCTCGCTCGTCGGACTGCTCGACGAGTGGATGCCGATCGTGGCCGGCAGCGAGATCAACGACGATCCGTACAACCCCGTGTCGCGTCACGCCGTCAACCTCATCGAAGAGCAGGGCGACGACACGCCGATCGAATGGGTGCACCGCAGCACGCGCTACGGCGAGAAGTTGGCGACACCCGACACCTCGGTCGCCGACCTCATCGGCGAAGTCGACCCCATCAAAGTCGCCGAGGGCCGGTACCTCTCCGACGAACTGACGATTCATTACGGGCTCATCCCGCGCACGAACCGCGGCATCTTCGCCATCAACGAGCTACCCGACCTCGCCGAGCGCATCCAGGTCGGCTTGCTCAACGTGCTGGAAGAGCGCGACGTGCAGATCCGCGGCTACAAGATCCGCTTGCCACTCGACGTCATGCTCGTGGCCACCGCCAACCCCGACGACTACACGAACCGCGGCCGCATCATCACGCCGCTGAAGGACCGCTTCGGCGCGCAGGTGCGCACCCACTACCCGCTCGACGTCGAGACCGAGATGGACGTTGTCACGCAGGAAGCCGAAGTGCCCGATGTCGGCGTCCGCGTCGAGGTACCCGAGTTCATGGCCGAGATCGTGGCCACGATCACCCACCTCGCCCGCGCCTCGAGCCAGATCAACCAGCGCTCCGGTGTGTCGGTGCGCCTTACGGTCGCCAACTCCGAGACCATCGTCGCCAACGCGTTGCGTCGTGCGATCCGCCTCGGCGAGCCCGTCGCCGTGCCGCGCATCAGCGACCTCGACGCGCTCGCGTCAGTTCGACCAGCGGCAAGATCGAGATCGAATCGTTGGACGACGGTCGCGACGAGCAGGTGGTGGAGAAGCTCATCAAGTCGGCCGTGCTCACCGTGTTCAAAGAGTGCTGCCCGATCGAGCAGTTCCGCGAAGTGCCGGCGAGCTTCGAGGGCGGCACCGTGGTGCACGCCGGTGACGACGTGCCCGCGTCGAGCTACGCCGACGTGATGAAGGCGGTGCCGTCGCTGGCAGCGCCGGCGCGTGACTTGGCCGGGTCGGAAGATCCGCCGGCCATCGCCGCGGCGATCGAGTTCATCCTCGAGGGCCTGCACCTCAGCAAGCGTCTGAACAAGGACTCGGCCGGCGGCAAGGTCGCCTACAGGGCGCGTTAATTGTCTCGGTTCAGGTACAGCCGCTGGGATGGGACGCAAACCGGCTTCGAGCTGGGCGCCGACGACATCCTCGATCAGGTCACTGACGACCTGCTCTACCACGGCGACCTGAACGCCGCGCTGCGCCGCCTGTTGCAGTCCGGCATGCGCGACGCCAACGGCGAACGCATCGCCGGCATCCGCGAGATGCTCGAGAAGCTACGCCGGCGCCGGCGCGACGAGTTGGAACGGCACGACCTCGGCGGGGTCTACGAAGACATCGCCGAGCGGCTGCGCGAGGTGGTCGACACCGAACGCGACGGACTCGAGCAGGCGCGCCAGCAAGCGGCGCAGTCCGGTGACCAACGTCGGCAGGAGATCGCCGACCAGTCGACGGCCGAGAAGGGTCTGCAACTCGACCTGTTGCCGCCCGACCTCGCTGGCCAGGTGCGCGAGCTGCAGAACTATGAGTTCGAGTCGACCGAAGCGCGCGAACAGTTCGAAGAGCTGATGGAGGAGCTGAAGCAGGAACTTCTCAACACGCAGTTCAACCAGATGGCGGGCGCGATGGGCAACGTGTCGCCCGAGAACATGCAAGCGATGAAGGACATGTTCAACGCGCTCAACCGCATGCTGGAACAGCGCGAAGCCGGTGAGCCGATCGACCCGTCCTTCGAAGAGTTCATGCAGCAGTACGGCGACTTCTTCCCGCAGAACCCGCAGACCTTCGACGAGCTGCTCGAGCAGATGGCGCAGCAGATGGCGCAGATGCAGGCCATGTTGAACTCGATGACACCCGAGCAGCGGGCGCAGCTGCAGGGCCTCGCCGAGCAACTGATGGAAGACATGGACCTCAAGTGGCAGGTCGACCGTCTGAGCGCCAACCTGCAGCAGGCCTTCCCGGGCGCGGGTTGGGACCGTCGCTACAACTTCTCGGGTCAGGATCCGCTCGGCTTCGCCGAGGCGGCGGGGCTGCTCAACGAACTGGGCGACTTGGACTCGCTCGAGAACCTGTTGCGTCAGGCGGGTTCGCCGGGCGCGCTCGCCGATGTCGACCTCGACCGCGCCGCCGAGCTGCTCGGCCCCGACGCCGCCAAGTCGCTGGAGAAGCTGGCCGAACTCTCGAAGACGCTGGAGAAGGCCGGACTGATCGAGCAAAAGGAAGGCCGGCTCGAACTCACGCCCAAAGGCATGCGGCGCATCGGCGGCAACGCCTTGCGCGACCTGTTCTCCAAGCTGGCGAAGGACCGCATGGGCAGCCACGAAGTCGACCCGCTCGGCATCGGTCACGAGCGCAGCTTCCAGACCAAGCAGTACGAGTTCGGCGACAACTTCAACCTCAACATCGAAGCCACCGTCGGCAACGCCATCCGTCGCAACGGTTCGGGTCTGCCGATCAGCCTCACGCCCGAGGACTTCGAGATCGAGCGGACCGAGACGATGACGCGCAGCGCGACCGTGCTCATGGTCGACCTCTCGCTGTCGATGCCTATGCGCGACAACTTCCTCGCCGCCAAGAAGGTGGCGATGGCACTGCACTCGCTGATCTCGTCGCAGTTCCCGCGGGACTACCTCGGCATCGTCGGGTTCTCCGAAGTGGCGCGCATCCTCAAGCCGCGGGACCTACCCGAAGTGTCGTGGGACTTCGTGTACGGCACCAACATGCAACACGGGTTCCTGCTGGCGCGGCAGTTGCTGGCCAAGCAAACAGGCACGAAGCAGATCATCATGATCACCGACGGCGAACCGACCGCTCACATTCAGGACGACGGCGAAGTCTTCTTCAGCTACCCGCCGGTGCAGGAGACGATCGACGCCACCTTCAAAGAAGTTCTGCGGCTGACGCGCGACGGCATCAAGATCAACACCTTCATGCTCGACGCCACGAGCTACCTCAAGGCGTTCATCGAGAAGCTCACGCAGCTCAATCGCGGGCGGGCGTTCTTCACGACGCCGGAGACGCTCGGCGACTACGTGCTCGTCGACTTCATCGAGCACAAGCGCTCGCTGTCGGGCAACCGGCGCACCCGCGCCAGCTGATCCACGTCTCGTAGTTCTCCAACGATGCGAGGCGCTATTTCTTGCGGCGTTAGGGCAGAACCGGCGTCAGCCACCCGTGGGTGTCGGCGCGCCTGGCCGAGTGAATCTCGGTCAGCGCAGTTCTCAACGCAGTCGTGTGCTGGCCGACTTCGCCGTTGCCGACCGTGACCCGCCGGCCCTGATACACGAGCTCACCCACGCCGGACATGATCGCCGCGGTCCCCGAAAGCGCAGCTTCTGAGTCGGGTCGGGCGGCCCAAGCCAGGACTTCGTCGACGGTGAGCGGCCGTTCCTCGACGGCGTAACCGAGATCGGCGGCGATCGTAAGAAGTGAGTCGCGGGTGACGCCATGCAGAAACGACGTCGTGAGTTCCGGCGTAATCACTCGCTCGCCGTCGAGCAACAGAAAGTTCGAGGCGCCGGTTTCCTGCACCCACCCATCGGGTGCAAACAGGATCTGGTCGACTCCGAACTCCTCGCCCGCTGCCAGCGTTGGACCGAGCGCCATCGCATAGTTGGCGCCGGCCTTGACCATGCCGAACTGCGGCGTGGTGCGCGGTCGTGCGGTCTCGACCGCCAGCGCCAATGGCCGAGCTCCGCCGGCGAAGTAGTCACCTACCGGGCTGGCGAGCACGAACAGCGTGGCCTCGCGACTCGGACTGCTGGCGGCGCCGATGTTCTCAGTGGTGCCGATCAGAGTCGGGCGGAGATACAGCGAGCCCGGCGCGTCAGGCACCTCGTCGAGGCTGGCGCGCACCACATCGACGATCATCTCGCTGACCAACTGCGGGGTGGGGACGGGCAGCACGATCACGCCCGCCGAGTTCTGCAGGCGCGCCACGTGGCGATCGAGGCGGAAGATGCGCACCACGCCGTCGCCGCCGCGGTGGGCCTTGAGCCCCTCGAAGCAGGCGCTGCCGTAATGCAGGACGTGCGATGCCGGGTGAATGGCGAGTGGCTCGAGCGGTCCGAGTTTCGGGCCGTGCCACATCGCCCCGTCCCACGTGGCCACGCTCATCGTGTTGACGAGCACGGTGCCGAAGGGAGCGTTGGCGGTCATGCCCAGACTCTGCCAGATCTCCGGATTAGTACGATGCGCGGGTGCCTAGACCCAGCACCAAGCCCAGTGGTTGGGACAAGCGTCGCAATCGCGTCACCACCGAGCTCCAGCTGACGGCGGTGCGTCTCTTCGCCGAGCGCGGCTACGACAACGTCTCGATCGCCGACATCGCCGAGGCCGCGCAAGTATCGCCCCGCACCGTCTTCCGCTACTTCGCCACCAAAGAAGACATCCTCCTCGCAGCCCCGCGCAGCGTGCTCAAGCTCTTCAACCGAATCCTCGACGAAATGCCCAAGAGCGGTTACGTCATCGACGACGTGATCAGCGAGTCGATCGCTCGCAGCGCGGAGTACCGGGTTCCGCCGGCTTCGCTGCTCGACGAGTGGCTGCGGGCGCTCGGCACCGCACCCGGCGTGCAGAGCCGGCTGCACGGCGAACAGAAGTTGCAGGCAGAAGAGTTGCTTACGGCGCGATGCGCCGAAGCGCTCGAGGTCAGCCCCGACGACATCCGAGCCCGCGCCGCCGCCGCCGTGATCGGGGCGTTACAGCAAACCGTGCTTACTGCGTGGTTCGAACAGGGTGGCGAGGCCGAACTGGCGACGCTGTACAAGGACGCGATCGAAGGCGTCCGTCAGTCCTTGCGGAGCGAACCGAGCGCTTAGTCGCTGGCGGTGAGCGCCGCCGGCGGCACGGCCGTGGGGCGGCGGAAGGCGCCGGTCGCGCCGCGAGTTACGGCGTAGAAGCAGAACACGAGTAACACCGGGGCGAGGAACAACCCCCAGCCGAAGGTGAACATCATCACGGCGTTGCCGGAGTACACCCGGTAATAGACGGTGTTCCACATCCAGCCGATCGGGCCGAGGAAGCCTTTGGCGTTGGCGCCGGGCGCCCCCAGGCGCGCTTGCTCAAGGGCGGCGCCCAGGGCCTCGATCTGCGTCGAACATTCGGGGTGATCCTGGGTGGCCGTGCTCAACAGCAGCGCGGCGCGTCCAGGGACCTCGGCTGCATCGGCCGTGGTGCGGAGGTGTTCGAGGTCGGACCGCAAGGTCACGACGACGTCGTCGCATTTGCTCATTTGCGCGGAGGCCGGCGTCGCTAGCAGCAAGAGCAACGCCGCGACCAGCGCAGCTACGAGTCGTGAACTATGAGGGATCATAAACTGTTCACATGCTATAACAATTCAGTGAGCCTCACCACTGATGCGCCCGGCGCCGCCGAGTTCGAACCGGCGCCTCCGGAGCTGCGCTACGCGCCCGTAGCGGCGACGGTCGACCCCGACGTCACCAAGGGCTGGATTCGGCGCATGCTCCCGGTGCTGCGGCCGTACCGCACGATCATGATCGGAGCGATCCTCGCTTCGGTAACGATGCTCGGCCTGCAGATCGCCATCCCGCAGGTGGTGCGCGGCGCCATCGACGAGGCCCTCGTGCGGCGCACGTCGCCTCTGGCGCCGTACGTGTGGGCCATCGTGGCGCTCGGCATCGGTCAGCTACTGCTCGGCTACGTGCAGCGCTTCGGGCTCCAGCGCGCCAGCACCGAGATCGAAACGCACATGCGCACGCTGATGTTCGACCACTTCACGCGCCTGTCGTTCTCGTTCTACGACCGCGTGCAAACAGGCCAGCTCATCTCGCGAGCGAACTCCGACATCCGCAGCATCCAGATGTTCCTGGCGTTCGGTCCGATGATCGCCACGTCATTGCTGTCGTTCGTGGCGGCCGTGATCTTGATGCTGCAGATGCACGTGCTGCTGACCCTGGTGTCGTGCGCGATGTTGCCGCTGGTCTACAAGACCGGGTTGTCGATGCGCCGGCTGCTGTGGCCGATCTCGTGGATGATCATGTCCCGGGCGGCCGAGATCTCCACGATCGTGGAGGAGAACGTCACCGGCACGCGCGTCGTCAAGGCGTTCGCCGCCGAACCGGCGCAGGTCAGCCTGTTCGAGCGCGCCGCGCGCCGTCAGCGGTGGACGGCCATGCAACAGGTCAAGAACCAGGCCACGTACGGACCGCTCATGCAGAGCCTCCCGCGGCTGAGCA
Source organism: uncultured Actinomycetes bacterium (assembly GCA_963722185.1). Lineage (GTDB taxonomy): Bacteria > Actinomycetota > Acidimicrobiia > Acidimicrobiales > JACCXE01 > JACCXE01. The sequence continues at coordinate 394,742 of CAVRKD010000003.1, forward strand.
GCGCGCTCATCCTCCTCTACGGCGGTTACCTCGTGATCCACAACCAACTGACGTTCGGCGCGTTCGTCGCCTTCAACTCCTACGCCGTGATGCTCCAGGTCCCGTTCCAGATGATGGGGATGCTGATGATGATGGCCCAGCGCTCGGCGGCGTCGGCCAAGCGCGTGCTTGAAGTGCTCGACCAGCAGCCCGAGATCGTCGACCGACCAGGAGCGTTCGACCTCGTCGACTGCGAAGGTGATATCGAGTTCGACCACGTCGAGTTCGCGTACGCCGACGGGCCACCGATCCTGCGCGACTTCTCGCTCCGCATGCGTCCCGGCGAAACCGTCGCGCTGGTCGGCCGCACCGGGTGCGGCAAGTCGACCGTCGCCCGCCTTATCCCGCGCTTCTACGACATCAACGGCGGCGCCGTGCGCGTCGACGGCCACAACGTGGGCGACCTCACGCTGCGCAGCCTGCGGTCCCACGTCGGCCTCGTGCTCGACGACCCGTTCCTGTTCTCCGAGTCGGTGCGCGACAACATCGCCTTCGGCCGGCCCGACGCGCCGATGGAAGAAGTCGTGGCCGCTGCGCAGGCGGCCGGCGCAGACGACTTCGTGCGCGCGCTCGCCAATGGCTACGACAGCATCATCGGCGAGCGCGGCTACACGCTGTCGGGCGGGCAGCGCCAACGGCTGGCGATCGCCCGCACACTGCTGGTCAACCCACCGATCCTGATCCTCGACGACGCCACGTCGTCCATCGACGCCCAGCGCGAGTTCGAGATCCACGAGGCGCTCAAGACGCTCATGCGTGGCCGCACCACGTTGATCATCGCCCACCGGCTCTCCACCATTGGCCTCGCCGATCGCGTCGCCGTGCTCGACGAGGGCCGCGTCATCGCCGAAGGCACGCATGAGGAGTTGATCGCCCGGATTCCGGAGTACGCCGAGATCCTCGCCCACGCCGCCGAGGATGACGACGCCCACCTGGCGGCCATCAGCGCCGAGGACGAAGCCCGTCACAGTGCCGCCGAGGCGGCACAAGCCAGCGGGCGATTCGATCCGATCGGCTCGCCACCTCCCACCGACAACGGCGGAGCGGGTCTTGGCGGAGGTGGTCGCTAATGGCCATGTTGGCGGCGGCGGTGGCGGAGGCTGGGGCGGTGGCGGAGGCGGCAACTGGGGTACCCAAGGCGGCTTGCCCTTCGCCGGGATCCCGCCGGAGATGGCGGCCACCGTCGAGAAGCTCCAGGCGAAAGAACCGCCCGCGGAGCTCCGAGACATTCCGTTCACGAACGTCGTCGAGGATGACGAGCCGAAGTTCACCCTGGCCGGTTTCCTAGCGCCGAAGCTGCCGCAGATCCTCGGGATCCTGGCGCTGATCGCGCTCGAGGTGGTGGCCCAGCAGATTGGCCCGCGCCTCACGCAGAACGCCATCGACAAGGGCTTCGTCACCGGCAAGTACAGCGTGGTCGTGCGCGCCGGCGTGATCTTCATCCTCGCCGTGACCATCGGCGCCGTGCTGACGTCGATCCGCACTGCGTGGTCCGGCGGGGTGGGCGAAGACCTGCTCTACCGGCTCCGCGTCCGGATCTTCAGTCACATCCAACGCCTATCGCTCGACTTCTTCACCGCCGAAAAGGCGGGTCGCATCATGACGCGGGTCACCAGCGACGTGGAGGCGTTGCAGGCGCTCTTCCAGCAGGGCCTGGTGAACATGCTCGTGCAGGTCGGCACTCTCGTGTTCGTCGTGACGCAGCTGTTCTCGATGAACGCCATGTTGGCGTCGTGGGTCGTGTTCGGCGTGCTGCCCGCGCTCATCGCTCTGACGTGGTGGTTCCGCTCCCGCTCCGATGTCGGCTACCTCGCCGTGCGCGACTGGATCGCCGCCGTGCTGGCCGACCTGCAGGAGAACCTGTCGGGCATGCGCATCGTCACGGCGCACAACCGCCAGCGCTACAACGCGGTCAAACACCGCAACGTCATGGCCGACTACCGCGACGCCAACATGTACACGGCGCACGTCGCCGGCGTCTACGGACCCGGCACGCAACTCGTTGGCGTGCTGGCGCAAGGCGTGGTGCTGCTGGTTGGTGGGCGCATGGTGCTCTCCAACGACCTCACCATCGGCGAGCTGACAGCGTTCGTGTTGTACCTCGGCGCGTTCTTCCAGCCGATCCAGCAGCTGGCGCAGCTCTACAACGTGTACCAGCAGGGACGCGCTGCCACGACCAAATTGCAGGAGCTGTTCGCGTCCAAGCCCAGCGTGCGCGAGCGGCCCGACGCCGCCGTGCTGCCAGCCATCGAGGGCGAGATCGAACTGCGCGACGTCACGTTCAGTTACAAGCCCGGCGTCCCCATCCTCGAACACGTCGACCTGCGTATCCGCGAGGGCGAAACGTTCGCGCTCGTCGGCCCGACGGGTGCCGGCAAGTCGACGATCGCCAAACTCCTGACCCGCTTCTACGACCCCGACGACGGCACGGTCCTGGTCGACGGCCACGACATCCGCGGCGTCACGCTCAGCTCGTTGCGCAAGCAACTCGGCATCGTGCCGCAGGAGCCGTTCCTGTTCGCCGGCACCATCGGCGAGAACATTTCCTTCGCCACGCCGTCGTCGACCCGCGAGGAAGTCCTCGCTGCCTGCGAGGCCGTCGGCATCCTCGACATGATCGAAGCGCTGCCGAACGGCATCGACACGCCGTGCCACGAGCGCGGCGTCACCTTGTCGTCGGGTCAACGTCAACTCATCGCTCTGGCGCGCGCCTTCCTGGCGTCGCCGCGCGTGCTGGTGCTCGACGAAGCCACGTCGAGCCTCGACCTCGGCACCGAGAAGCTGGTCGAGCGCGCCCTCGACGTGTTGCTCGAAGGCCGCACGGCCGTGCTCATCGCTCACCGGCTCAACACCGCCATGCGCGCCGACCGCATCGGCGTTGTGCAAGGCGGCCATCTCGTCGAGGTCGGGTCGCACGAGGAGTTGCTCCAGCGTGACGGCGCGTACGCCCGCATGTTCGGCGCCTGGTCGCAATCGTCGACGCACGGCAGCGTCGGATCGGTGCCGGGCGTATGAGCACTGTCCGCAACGACGAACAGATCGCCGAAGCCGTGCGCACCATCGCCCACGCCAGCCGCATGCTCGAACACGACTGTGAGCAGGCCGGCCTCACGCTGGCGCAGTACCGGCTGCTCGAGTGGGTGCGTATCGAGCCCGTGCGGGCGGGGGAGTTGGCAGAGAAGGCGGCGATAAGCCGGCCGAGCCTGACCACGAGCATGGATACCCTCGAGGCCCGCGGGATGATCCTGCGCGACCGCGTGCCCGGCGACCGTCGCGGCGTCAGCCTCGAGTTGACCGACGCCGGCCTCGAGGCGATTCGCTCCGTCGAAGACGCGTTCGCCCGCCGGCTGGCCGACATAGTCCGGCCAGCCGAACTGAAGACCGTGCTGTCGGGCCTCGGCGTGCTGCGCGAAGGACTCCGCCGCTTCACCGCCGCCAAGCAGACCTAGCGTCACGGCGTTCGCTCGGGTGCTCTGAACCTGCGGCGATCGCGTCGACCCACCCGGACAGTTTCGAGTGCCCGTCGGCGGAGTTCGCGCCCGAGCCCGCGAGGGACAACTGGGCAACAGTCCACGACTGGGCGTACGCACAGAACTGAGGTTGCTGCACGGACAGTTTGAAACCACGACAACGGTGTGATCCGGGCTTCAGAGTGGCGATCACACACTTCTCGTGGCGAGTAATGCGTTAGTCCACTCTGGCGCGTCGTGATCCGGGCGGATCCGGGTTCGATCGCGACGCGTCGGTGTGTTCAAACTGGACGCGGGTACGTCATGAGCGGCGGCCGCCTCGAACTCGGCATCGGGTGGGGCTCGGTGACGTCCGAGATCGCCGCCGCCGGCCTCGGTGACGCTGCCGCCGCGCAGCGCGCTGCCTACTTCGGCGAAGCCGTCCTGCCTCGCCTCGCCGGGTAGAACATCCCCATGGCAATCGCCACAATCAACCCGGCCACCGGTGAAACCGTCAAGACCTACGACGCCATGCCCGACGCTGAGGTCGACGCCCGCCTCGCCAAGGCGGCGGCGACGTTCGCCACGTTCCGTCGCACTTCGTTCGCCGAGCGCGCCGGATGGACGCGCGCGGCGGCGGACATCCTCGAGTCCGAAGTCGACGCCATCGCCCGCATGATGACCATCGAGATGGGCAAACCGATCACCGCGTCGCGTGGCGAGGCCAAGAAGTGCGCGTCCGGGTTGCGGTTCTACGCGGATAACGCGGAGAAGTTCCTCGCCGACGAGCCGGCCGAGGCGAGCGCGGTGGGCGCCAGTCGCGCCTGGGTGCGTTACGAACCGCTCGGCCCGGTGCTGGCGGTCATGCCGTGGAACTTCCCGCTGTGGCAGGTCATGCGCTTCGCCGCACCAGCGCTGATGGCCGGCAACGCCGGGCTGCTGAAACACGCGTCGAACGTCCCGCAGACGGCGTTGTTCATCGAAGACCTCTTCCTGCGGGCCGGCTTTCCCGAGGGCGCGTTCCAGACTTTGCTGATCGGGGCGAACGCGGTCGAGCGCGTGCTGCGCGACCCGCGCGTCCGCGCCGCCACGCTGACCGGCAGCACCCCCGCCGGTCGCTCGATCGGCGCCATCGCCGGCGACGTGCTCAAGCCCTCGGTCCTCGAACTCGGCGGTAGCGACCCGTTCGTCGTCATGCCTTCGGCCGACATCGAGAAGGCCGCGGGCGTGGCGGTGACCGCCCGGTGCCAGAACAACGGGCAGAGCTGCATCGCCGCCAAGCGGTTCATCGTGCACGAAGACGTGGCCGACGACTTCCAGCGCATGTTCGTCGACAGGATGGCGGCCCTGCGCGTGGGTGACCCGCTCGACGACGCCACGGAGATCGGCCCGCTCGCCACCGAGCAAGGCCGCGACGACGTGGAAGAACTCGTGGCCGACGCCGTGGCCAAGGGCGCGAGCGTCGTTTGCGGCGGCGAACGTCCCGACGGCCCCGGCTGGATGTACCCGCCCACGGTGATCACCGCCGTCACCGACGCCATGCGCGTCTACAAGGAAGAGCTGTTCGGCCCCGTCGCCGTGCTCTACCGCGTGCCCGACATCGACGAGGCGATCCGCATCGCCAACGACACCGACTTCGGCCTCGGATCCAACGCCTGGACCGGTGACCCCGTCGAGCAGGAGCGCTTCATCGCCGAACTCGACGCTGGCGCCGTGTTCATCAACGGCATGACTACGTCGTATCCCGAGCTGCCGTTCGGCGGCGTCAAGGAGTCGGGCTACGGGCGGGAACTCTCGGTGCAGGGCATCCGGGCGTTCTGCAACGCCAAAACCGTCTGGTCTGCCTAGCTGTGGAACTGGGGCTCACGGGGCGCGTCGCCGTCGTCACCGGCGCCAGTCGGGGTATCGGCGGTCAAGTCGCCACCGACCTGGCGGCCGAAGGCTGCGACCTGGTGCTGTGTGGTCGCGACGAGGTGGCGCTCGACGCCATCGCCGCCGCCGTCCGGGTTCACGGCCGGCGGGCGGTCCTCGTCGTAGGCGACATCACCGAGGTGGCGACGGTTGACCGCGTGGTCGCCGCCGCCACGACCGAACTCGGGCGTCTCGACATCCTGGTCAACAACGCCGGTGGCGGCGAAGGGAAACGCCTCGACGCCATGACCGCTGAGGACTGGCGTCGGGCCATGGACCTCAACTTCTTCGCGGCGGCGAACCTCTCGGTCGCCTGCCTGCCGACGATGCGAGCGGCGGGCTGGGGTCGCATCGTCAACATCGCCTCCACGTACGCCCGCGAGCCCGACCCGCGCTACGCCGCCTACGGCGCGGCTAAGGCGGCGCTGCTCAACCTGACCAAGTCCCTGTCGCGCGGCTATTCCGCTGAAGGGGTGCTCACCAATTGTGTGATCCCGGGCGTCACGTTGACGGCGCTGGTCGAAGCCAACGCCGCGGCGGCGGCCGAAGCGGCGAAGATGACCGCGCAGGAGGTCATGGACAAGACGATGGCCAACGATCCCGTCGCCATGGGCCGCTTCGGCGAGCCGGGCGAAATCTCGCGAGCGGTCGTGTTCCTGGCCTCGGAGGCCGCCAGCTGGATAAACGGCGCGGCCCTCGCGGTGGACGGCGGGACGCTGCGGAGTATCTAGGCGCTGATCGGCCGCGTCGTGTGCACGGGGCGGGAATTGGTCGGCGTGGCCGCCGGGGTGAAGCGGCGGGCAGCCGCGGCGACGCGTGCCTCGGCGGCGCGGCGCTCAGCGCACGCGGCCGCCGCGTTGCGAGCGGCTCCGTCGTTGCCCAACTGCAGTAGCCACGTCCTGAAATCTGTTGCCATGGGGATCACCGTAAATGTGGAGCGTGTCGAACGATTGAAGTCGATGTGGCGGTCGAGTCACAGTCGTCTGAACACCGCGTGACCGCCCTAGGTGAAGCGTCAGGCTTACCCCGCCCGCCTACGGTTCAAACCGTGAAAGTGGAAATTGTCGAGGCGACCCACGTCGACGACGAATTGGTCGCGGCTTTCGACCGACTAGTCCCCCAACTGTCGTCGTCGAATCCGCCGCCGGACCGTAACGCTCTGGCCGCGGTGGTGGACCATCCCGATACCTATGTCTTCCTCGCGATCGACGCCAGCGCTGCTGGAGAGCAGGGGCACAGCATCATCGGTTCGCTCACCCTGGTCACGTTTCGCATCCCCACGGGGCTGCGGGCCTTCATCGAAGACGTGGTGGTCGACGACGCGGTTCGTCGCAGCGGGGCCGCCACAGCGCTCACGACCGCCGCGCTCGACAAGGCCCGGGCGCTCGGCGTTTCGACCGTCGACCTCACCTCCCGTCCGACTCGCGAGGCGGCCAACGCCCTCTACCAGAAGCTCGGTTTCGAGCTGCGCAACTCGAACCTCTACCGCTTCACCCTCTAACCCGTGAAGCGGGGCTACCTCTTCGTGGCGGTCGGCCTGGTGGCCGTGGCTGTGCTCGCGGTGGTGGTCGCGAACGCGACCGACCCGGCCGACCTCGGCGGCGGAGTCGAGATCCGCTCGGCCAGCGACCTGCCCGTCATCCAGAAAGGCCCGCAGCCCTCGCTGGCACTGGGCAACGGGTTCACCAACACCAAGCCGCTCACCAAGGCCGACCTCAACGGCAAGGTCGTGGTCTACGACTTCTGGACCTACAGCTGCGTCAACTGCGTGCGCACGCTGCCCTACCTCCGGGCGTGGCACGAGCGCTACGCCAAGGACGGCCTGGTCATCGTCGGCGTGCACTCGCCGGAGTTCGACTTCGAGAAAATCCACAACAACGTCACCGCCGCCGTGAAGCGGCTGAAGGTCGCCCATCCGGTGGTGTTCGACGACGAGATGGCGATCTGGAAGGCCTTCCACAACCAGTACTGGCCCGCCAAGTACATCGCCGACCGCGAGGGCGACCTGCGCTACGTCCACTTCGGCGAGGGCGAGTACAGCCAGACCGAGACCGTCATCCGCGTGCTGCTGGGCGTGGCCGAGGATTCGCCCCGGGCGGCGGACCCGAAGCTCAAGGCGCCGAGCCCAGGTTTGATCAACACCCGCGAGACCTACCTGGGCAACGAGCGCGGGTCGACGTCGTCGCCCGAGGAACTGGAAGACGGCGAGCACCGCTTCACCGTCCCCAAGGAGATCCCGCGGAACACGTTCGCGTTGGAGGGCCACTGGCTGGTATCGGGTCAGTCCGTCGAGTCGGCCGACGCCGACGCGACGTTGCACCTGCGCTACCACGCCGGCGAGGTGAACCTGGTGTTCGATCGCACGCGCAAGACACCGACGTACGCCGTGATCGAACTCGACGGTCGCCCCGTCCCGAAGGGCGCCTGGGGGCCGTCGATCGTCGAGCGCGACGGCCAGACCGTCGTCGAGGTCGACGCCGCCGACATGTACCGGCTGATCGCCAACGGCCCGGAGGGCGACCACACGTTGACGGTTCACCCAGCGGCGAGCGGCGTCCAGCTCTTCGCCTTCACGTTCGGCAGTTAGCCATGCTGCGCGACGTCGTCGCACTCTTCGGCGCCGGCGTGGCGTCGTTTCTGGCCCCGTGCGTCGTGCCCTTGCTGCCCGCCTACATCGGCATGCTCGTCGGTACATCGGCGGAGGAGGCGGGCCCCGGTAAGGCCGTCGGCGCCACCGGGCTGTTCGTACTCGGGTTTACCATCGTGTTCGCCGGTCTCGGCGTCGCCGCTGGAGCGCTCGGATCGTCGCTCGACGACTTCCGTTCCGTCGTGGAGCGCGTCGGCGGCGCCATCGTGGCCGTCATGGGTCTGGTCCTGCTCGGCGGGTTGAGCGACCGGCTGGTGCGCGAACGCCGCGCCATCCTCACCGTGCCGAAGTCGCTCGGCGCGTTGCGTCCCGTCGTACTCGGCGTGGCGTTCGGCGCGGCGTGGTCGCCCTGCGTGGGTCCGCTCCTGGGCGCGGCGCTGGTGGTGGCGGCGTCGTCCAGCGATCCGGCGCGAGGCGGGGTCCTGTTGGGCGCGTACGCGCTCGGTATCGGCGTGCCCTTCCTCGTGGCGTCGCTCGGCCTGGCGTCGTCGCCCGGCTTCAATGACTTCCTTCGGCGCATTGCCCAACCGCTCCAACGCGTGGCCGGCGCACTCCTCCTCGCGCTCGGCGTGCTGTTGGTGACCGGTTGGTACGACCACCTCACCAGCTACCTGGCTCGCTTCACCCCTACAGTCGGCGGACTGTGAGCAGAGCCTTGCTCGTGACGGTGACGGGTGAACCGGGCAGCGGCAAGTCGTTGCTCGGCCGCGCGTTGGCCCGGCGCGTTGCGCCTGCCCTGCCTAAGTCGCGACGATGTGAGGGGCGGGTTGTTGGCGACGGCCGGACTCTGGACCAACCAGGTCGAAGTGCTCCCGCCGCGCGAAACCGCCGTCGAGGCGTTCACTCAACGTGACCGAGACGATCCTTTCCTCAACCGCCGCGAGGTCCTCGATCGTCGACCACGCGCCCCATGATCCTGGACGCGTTTAAAGCACGCTTTGACGTGTGATGTGAGCCCAGAGAGGTCACGATCACACGTCGAACCGTGCTTCAAACGCGCGGCGCGGGGTCGATCCCGAGTTCCGCGAGCAGCGCCCGCACGCGTTGCTCGATGTCGTCGCGGACGCGGCGAACCGTCTCGATGGGTTGACCGGCGGGGTCGTCGAGTGGCCAGTCTTCGTAGCGCGTGCCGGGCACGTAGGGACACGTGTCGCCGCAGCCCATGGTGACAACGACGTCAGCCTCGTGCAGGTCGGCGTCGGTCCAACGGCGCGGGTTTTTGGTCGCTATGTCGATGCCGACTTCGCGCATTGCCTCGACAGCCATCGGGTTGACGTGTTCTGCGGGTTCGCTGCCGCCGGAGTACGCGGAGGCTCGTCCTTCGGCCAGATGCTCGAACCAGCCGAGCGCCATCTGTGACCGCCCGGCGTTGTGAACGCACAGAAAAAGGACGCTAGGCATCGGCGGCTTCCGCAAAGAGATACCGAGCGACACCGATGGCGAGCGCGCCGCCGACGACTTGCGCGGCGATGAACGCCGGCGCCGACGACGGCCGAATACCGGCGAAGGTGTCGGTGAACATACGACCGACGGTGACAGCGGGGTTGGCGAACGACGTCGAGGACGTGAAGAAGTACGCCGCCGTGATGTACCCGCCAACGGCGAAGGGCGCCAACGTCTTCGGTGTCCGCGTCGCGATGAGCACGAGCCCGAACGTCGCTACTACCTCCGCGAACCACAGGTGACCGGCCGAGCGCGTGTGTGTCGACCACGTGACGGCGGGGAGGTCGAACATGACGTTGGCGGTGATGGCGCCGAGCGTGCCGCCCGCGAACTGGGCGGCGATGTACGCGCCGGTTGCCGCGCCTGACAACGACCGATCGCTCAACGTGACGAGCGGATGGAAATGCGCGCCCGACACCGGTCCGAACAACGCGATCAGCGCTACCAATCCCGCTCCAGTCGCCACCGCGTTCTCGAAAAGCTGTCCGGTGGCAATGCCGGACCCGACGACGATGGCGACCAGAAAGAACGTGCCGAGCGCCTCAGCGGCACTCCGCCTTAGGAGCAACAGACGGAGTCGGAGGTGGCCGGCTCGGCGGCGCAGCAGCCTTGCTCGGCGACCGACATCGTGTCGGCGTCGGCCAGCACCGTGTAGATCTCCCAGGGACGATTGTCCGGCGCGTCGACCCAGATCTTGTCCTGGACGGCGTAGCAACACGTGCCGTTGTCGTCGGCGGCGGTCAGACCCTCGTCGCTAACACGTGCCTTGGTGGCGGTCACTTCGTCGGTCGTCTCGACCTCGACGCCGATGTGGTTGAGCGAGCCCGCCGCCGGGGCGTTTTCGATCAGGACGAGCTTGAGCGGGGGATCGGCGATGGCGAAGTTGGCGTAGCCCGGCTTGATCTTGTTCGGCTCGGTAGCGAACAGCTTGGTGTAGAAGGCGACGGCCTCGTCGATGTCGGAGACGTTGAGGGCGAGTTGCACACGTGACATGGGTCCTCGATTCATTTATGATTGTCGATGTGTCCACTATCGCGAAAACATCGACGCCTGTCAATATAAAGAAAAAGGTCGACGTGGCGGTTTTGGCGACGAAGTTCGCGGCGTTGGGCGATCCCGTTCGGCTGGAGATCTTCCGCTGCATCGCCGCGTCCGACGGGTCGTGTTGCTCGTGTGATCTCGAAGGCCCCGTGGGTAAGTCGCAACCGACGATCAGTCATCACACGAAGGTGCTCTCCGAGGCGGGACTCATCGCCGGCGAGAAGCAGGGGCGATGGGTGTACTGGCGCATCGTTCCCGAAGCGCTGGCGGGATTGCGGTCCGCTTTGTCGGAATAGAGTTGGCGACGTGGCAGAGTCGATAACGATCACGGACAATCGGACCGGCGAGCAGTTCGAGCTGCCGATCTCGAATGGAGGGGTGAACTCCACCGACTGGCGCAAGGCGCTCCCCGACGTGCTCTTTTACGACCCGGGCTTCATGTCCACGGCGGCGTGCGAAAGCGCTATCACCGAACTCGACGGCGACGCCGGCATCCTGCGTTACCGCGGCTATCCGATCGAACAACTGGCCGAGAAGTCGACGTTCATCGAAGTCGCCTACCTGCTGCTCAATGGCGAGCTTCCGAACGCCGAACAGCTCGATGCGTGGAAGCACGACATCACGCACCACACCTACATCCACGAGAACATGCGCAAGCGCTTCATGGAGGGCTTCCACTACGACGCCCATCCGATGGGCATGTTCGTCTCGGCCGTTGCCGCGATGTCGACCTTCTACCCGAAGGCCAAGGAGATCGACCGCAAGAGCTCACGCGACAAACAGATCACGCGTCTCATAGCCAAGATGCCGACGCTGGCCGCGTGTTGCCATCGCTTCTCCGTCGGCATGCCGTTCGTGTACCCCGACAACAACCTCGACTTCGCGGCGAACTTCCTCAACATGATGTTCAGCCCCGACGAGAAGTATCCGTACCAGGACCCGACCATCGCCAAGGCGCTGGACGTGCTGTTCATCCTCCACGCCGACCACGAGCAGAACTGCGGTACCACCGCAATGCGCGTCACCGGCTCGAGCCACGCTGATCCCTACATCGCGTGTGCGTCGGCGGCGGCCGCGCTGTACGGCCCGCGCCACGGCGGGGCCAACGAGCAGGTCATCCGCATGCTCACCGAGATCGGCTCGATCGAGAACGTGCCCGACTTCGTCAAGTCGGTCAAGGAAGGCTCAGGCGGCCGCCTCCAGGGTTTCGGCCACCGCGTCTACAAGAACTTCGACCCTCGCTCGACGATCATCAAGAAGACCGCCGAAGAAGTCTTCGAGGTCACGGGCAAGAACCCCCTGCTCGACATCGCGCTCAAGCTCGAAGAAACGGCGCTGGCCGACGAGTACTTCACCAGCCGCAAGCTGTACCCGAACGTCGACTTCTACTCGGGTCTCATCTATCAGGCGATGGGCTTCCCGCTCGAGATGTTCACCGTGCTCTTCGCCATTCCCCGCACCGCTGGTTGGCTGACGCACTGGGAAGAGATGCTCCAGCAAGACTCGAAGATCGCCCGTCCCCGCCAGCTCTACATCGGGACCGAGTCACGGGACTACGTCGGGATCGACGCCCGGCCGTAATGGACGTCGAGCGGTTTCGCATCGACTTCGCGGGCGGCAGCGTCGAAGGAGTGCGAGCCGGCGACTCGGGCGCTCCGGCGCTGGTGTTCCACAACGGCACGCCGAGCGCGGCGGCGCTGCTTCCCGATGTCGTCCACGCGGCCGCGCGTCACGGCTTCCAGGTACTGACGTGGTCGCGTCCGGGCCACGCGGGCTCAACGGCGCGTCCGGGACGCACCGTCGCTGACAACGTCGAAGAGTTCGGCCTGGCGGCCACAGGTCGCGACACGCTCAAGGATGTGGACGCCTCGATGCTCGCCGAGTCTTTGGGCGAACTCGCTTCGGAGGTCGACCAGCAGGCCGCCAACGTTCCGACGGCCATCACCCACCTGTTGCCGCGCGACGGGCACATCACGGTCGGTGCCCGGCGTATCGGCGAGATCCTCGACGACCACGTCGCCCTCGGTCGTCCCTAAACGACGTATGACGGTCTGCGTCGTCGTGACCGACGATCACGGCGCGCGCTGTGCCAGTCACGCCCTGCGGGCCGCCGGATGGGGCGGAGTGCATTTCGAGTCAAACCCGGAGGCCGCGGTGCGCATGGCGCATGCGGGACGGGCCACCGTCCTCAACACCACGCGGGCAAACGGCGACGCGGTCGAGGCGGCGTTGCGCGCGCTGGGCGACGCCGGGTTCGACTGGCGCACGCCGCCGCCGGATCTATCGCAGGACGAGTGGCTGGCGCTGTACGGCGCCGGCGACTTCACCCCGCGTACGCTGGCCAACCGCTTGCAGTCGGCGCACGACAAGATCGGCGACGACTTCGAGCGGTGGCGGTTGCCGACGGCTTAGCCGGCGACGAGTTGTGCCGGCGTAGCCGGCCAGCCCTCGGGCAGCAGCAGCGTGCCGCCGGCCGTGCGGTACAGCACCTGCCAGGCGTGGTAGCCGATGAAGGCCCGTTCGTTGGCGACCATCCGGCGGGCGTACGCCTTGATGGCCTCGACGTACTTGGTCGAGTGGTTGTAGCGCCACAAAGCGTCGTCGAGTCGTTCGGGCGCGCCATTGGCTTGCAGGTACCGGGCCGCCGCGGCGATGGCGTCGCGGTTGGAGTTGATGTCGCCTTGGCCGTACGCCTTCCACGTGGCGGGCAGGAACTGCATCGGGCCGAGCGCGCCGGCGCTCGACGCGCCGCGCACACGGCCGAACTTGGTCTCGATGAAATGCACCGCCGCGAGGATCTCCCACGGGACGCGGGTGGTCGCCGCGGCGTCGCGGTAGTAACCGAGCAGCTCCGCCGCTGGCGCCGGCGGCACGATCGTCCAATCGGCGGGCGGCGCCGGCCGGGCGGGGGAAGTCCCGCCGAGGGCGAACAGGTAGCGCGCCGCAGCGACGTTGTTGGCCAGGGCGTGCCGCGTCGGCTCGTCGGGCAGCGCGGCGGACACGGCGTACTCGCGCGCCACGTCGAGCTTGGCGAGCTTGCGGTATCCAACCTGCAGGGCTTGCGCGGCGGCGTGCAGCACGGCGGGCGGCGTGGCTGGGTCGAGCGTGGCCGCTTCGGCGCGGGCGATCGCCGCGGCCGCCGCGGTGGCGTCGTCGGAGGTGCTGGCGGAGAAATCGGGCGGCGGCGGCAGCGTGGTGGTGGTCGACGTCGTCGTGGACGTGCTCGACGTCGTCGCCGCCGCGCGCTTGGCGACGCGCTTCTCCGGCGTATCGCGCGCGCACGCCGTCAGGACCATCGTCGCCGTCAGCGCCGAGATCAGGAGCTTTCTCATGCGCGGTCCAGGCGGTAGACGCCGCCGGCGAGCGAGAGCACCCACACCTCCCCGTTGGCGTCTTCGCCGAAGCTCGCCGGCTGCGGGATGGCGATGCTGAGGTCGCGGGCGGTGGTGCCATTCCACGCCATCACCCGGCCGCGGCAGTGGTCGGCGAACACGTAGGTTCCGGCGAAACCGCGGATCTGGGCGCCGCGGTACACGTAGCCGCCGGTGACCGAGCAGTTGCCGTTGTCATGCGAGTACTCGATCTCGGGGTCGACAGCACCCGGGGGCCGCTCGCCGCCTTCGTAGGCGTGCTTGCCCTCGCGCAGCTTCCAGCCGAAGTTGACGCCCCTGGCGCCGGCACCCACATGGTTGACCTCTTCGTAGGCGATTTGGCCGACGTCGCCAATCCACTGCTCACCGTTGGCACGGTCGAAACTCCACCGCCACGGATTGCGCAGGCCGTAGTGCCAGATCTCGCCGCGCCGGCCGGACTGGCCGACGAAGGGGTTGTCCGCCGGCACGGTGTAGGTGGTCGAACCCGAGGTCCGCGGGCTGATGCGCAGGATCTTGCCGAGGAGCGAATTGAGGTTCTGGCCGTGGTTCTGCGGGTCGCCGCCCGAGCCCCCGTCACCCAGGGCGATGTAGAGATGGCCGTCGGGACCGAAGGTGAGTTGTCCGCCGTTGTGGTTGGCGTAAGGCTGGTCGACGGCGAGGATCAACCGCTCGACCGCCTCGTTCGCACGGCCGTTGGCGAACGGATACCCGACGACGCGCGTGTCGCCGTCGGTGTTCGTGTAGCTGGCGTACAGCCAGTTCCCGTCGGGCGAGAACGTGATGCCGAGCAAGCCTTGCTCGCCGCCGGTCGAAATGCGGTTGGCGATTTCCATTACCTCGTAGTTGTCGAGTGTCGCGCCGCTGCCGGTCAGCTGGAGCCGCCTAACGTTGCCACCCTTTTGCGCGATATAGACCGCGCCCGGTTCGCCCGGGCGCACCGCCATGGCGATTGGGCGCGTTAGCTGGACGATCTTGGTGGCCTTCACGCCGTCGGTGACGCCGGGCGAGGTCGTCGTGCCACCGGCGGTGCCCGGCGCGGTCCCGCCGGCGCGAGGCGTCGTCGTAGTCCCGCCGCCAAGAGACGTGGTCGTCGCGCCGAGCGAAGTCGACGTGGTCGACGTACTGCGTCGCGTCGTGGTCGTCTGCTTGCGCGCGCCAACTTTCTTGTCGCCGTCGGAACCGCAGGCGGCGACGAGGCTGAGCGCGAGGAGCGCGGCGGCGATTCGCTTCATCGGTTGATAACGCGTACCAGACCTTCTTGCACCACGGACACCGCGAGGCGGCCGTCGTGCGTGAAGATCCGTCCTTCGGCCAACCCGCGGGCGCCCGACGCCGATGGGCTGAACTGGTCGTACAGCAACCACTCATCGGCCCGGAACGGGCGATGGAACCACATGGCGTGGTCGAGGCTGGCGCCCATGATGTTGCCGTTCTCCCATTTGATGCGGTGGGCGTTGAAGATCGAGTCGAGCAGCGTCATGTCGGACGCGTAGGTGGCGACGCATACGTGCAACAGCGGGTCGTCGGTCAGTTTGCCGTCGGCGCGAAACCACAGGCGCTGCGTGGCAGCGGCCGGCTCTTCGTCGTCTTCGCGGGTCTCGACGTCGGGCGGGTTGGTGATGAAGCGCAGATCGATCGGCCGCGGCCGGGTGTACCACTCGCCCATTTGTTCCTTGTACGGCTCCATGCGCGTCTTGAAGTCCGGGAGCTCCTCAGGGTCGGGTAGGTCGTCGGGCATCGGCGTGCCGTGGTCGAGGCCGCCTTCGTCGACTTGGAAACTGGCCGACAGCGTGAAGATGGCCTTGCCGTGCTGGATGGCGTTGACGCGCCGGGTCGTGAAGCTGCGGCCGTCGCGGATGCGGTCGACCTCGTAGATGATCGGCGTGGTCGGGTCACCCGGGCGCAGGAAGTAGGCGTGGAGCGAGTGGACGTGGCGTTCGGGTTCGCCGGGCCGCACCGCTTCCTGCACAGTTCGGCCGGCGGCGACGAGGGCTTGGCCGGCGACCTGCCCACCGAAAACCCGCTGGCGCTGCTCGTCGGGGCTCTGGCCGCGGAAGATGTTGACCTCGATGCGTTCGAGGTCCAGCAGCGATACGAGATCGTCGAGGGCCGGCTGATTCACCCGGCCATGTTCTCAGACCCGGCGTACGAGGCGGTACACGCCCCCGTCCAGCGACAACACCCACAACTCGCCGGACGCATCTTGCCCGAAGCTGGTTGGAGACGGAATGGTCACGCCGAGGTTGGTCACCGACGTACCGACGCGCTTCTTCAACACGCCCTTGCAGAAGTCGGCGAACAAGTACGCGCCCTGCAGTCCGGCGATCCGGGAGCCGCGGTAGACGTAGCCGCCGGTGATGGAGCAGTTGCCGTTGGCGTGGCTGTACTCGTACACGGGGTCGACGTTGCCCGGTGGCCGCGTTCCGCCGTTGAACGGGTGCAGACCCTCGCGTCGGGGCCACCCGAAGTTGGCGCCCTTCTTGGTGCTGAGCACCATGTCGACTTCTTCCCAGGTTTGCGCGCCGACGTCGCCGATCCACATGTTGCCGTTGGCGCGGTCGAAGCTCCACCGCCACGGGTTACGCAGGCCGAGGTGCCAGACCTCGGGGCGCGCTCCTGGCGTGCCGACGAACGGGTTGCTCTCCGGGATCCCGTAGTCGCCGGGTCCCACGCCGTTGGGGTTGATGCGCAGCACTTTGCCGAGAGGCGAGCCGAGGTCCTGCGCCAATGCGCTGCTGTTGCCGCCGTCGCCGGTAGCGATGTAGAGCGAGTTGTCGGACCCGAAGATGATGTTGCCGCCGTTGTGGTTGGTCGCGCTCGGGTGCGAGAAGGCGATGACCAGACGCTGCGCCGGCTCGTTCGCAACGCCCGCGGCGTAGGGGTACTCGTACACGCCGTTGTTACCGGAGTTGTCGGTCCAGTATGCGTACAGCTTGCTGCCGTCAGGCGAGAACGCGAGGCCGAGCAGTCCTTGTTCGCCTTCGTCGGTTACGTCTTCGGTGATATTGAGCACGACGGTGGGATCGAGAGTGACCCCACCCCCGGGCTTGATCGTCAGCCGGCGAATGATGCCGGCCTTCTCGGCGATGTAGATCACCTTCGGTTCGCCCACGCGGGTCGCGAGCACCGTGGGCGAGCTGAGCGTGATCACTTTCCACGAGCGCACGGCATCCGCGGCTTGGGCGGTGTTGGTGGTGGCGAGGCCGCAGGTGGCGAGCACCAAAGCGGCCAGAACGACGCGAAGTCTCATGGCTGTCTACGGTACCCGTGATGACGCGATTCCCAGACGGGTTCATTTGGGGCACGGCTACCGCCGCACACCAAGTCGAGGGTGGCAACTGGAACAACGACTGGTGGGCGTGGGAGCACAACCCGAACTCGGGATGCAGCGAGCCCTCGGGCGATGCCGTAAATCACTGGGAGCTCTACGAGCACGATCTCGACCTCCTCGCCGGGTTCGGGTTCAACGCCTACCGGTTCTCGATCGAGTGGAGCCGCATCGAGCCGGAGGACGGGTTGTGGTCGCGCTCGGCCGTCGATCATTACCGCCGCGTGTGTGAGGCGTGCCTGGCGCGTGACCTCACGCCGATGGTGACCTTCCATCACTTCACGACGCCGCGCTGGGTGTGTCATCACGGTGGTTGGGAAGAGCCAACTACGGCCGACCGCTTCGCCGTCTTCGCCCACCGCGTCGCGGAGAAGCTCGGCGACGTCATGGGCTACGCCTGCACGTTCAACGAGCCGAACATGGTCGCCACGCACGGCTACCTCAGCGGAGTCTTTCCGCCTGGGCGGCGCGACCCCGGCCTGCGCCGCGCCGTCAACGACGTGTTCATCGACGCGCACCACAAGGCGCGTAACGCCATCAAGGCTGCCGCGCCGTCGGTTCCCGTCGGCCTCACGTTGGCGATGCAGGACAACCAAGCCGTCGAAGGCGGAGAACTGCGACGCGACCGGGTGCGGCTCAATCTCGAAGACGTGTATCTCGAGGCGGCCCACGGCGACGACTTCATCGGGGTGCAGACCTACACGCGGGCGCGGTTCGGACCCGACGGCGCGGTCGGTCCCGAGGACGGGGTGCGGCTCACGCAAATGGGATACGAGGTTTGGCCGGAGGCGCTCGAAGCTTGTATCCGCCGGGCGACCGAAGTGACCGACGGCGTGCCGGTGATCGTGACCGAGAACGGCATCGGCACCGACGACGACGACCTGCGCATCGAGTACGTGTCGCGGGCGCTCAAGGGCGTGCAGAACTGTTTGGCCGACGGCATCGACGTGCGCGGCTACACGTACTGGTCGCTCATGGACAACTTCGAATGGGCGCTCGGCTACAAGCCGACGTTCGGGTTGATCGCCGTTGACCGCTCGACGTTCGAGCGCCGGCCGAAGCCCTCCGCGCGCTGGCTGGGCGCGATCGCCCGGGCCAACGAGTTGCGTTCGGGTTCGGCTTAAGAAGCTCGGGCCAGCTGCCGTAGAATTAGACGATGGCTGCATCGATCGCTGACCTGCGCGCCCGCGCCCAGACGCCTGGTGGCAAACGAGCCATCAAGTACACGCTGGTGTCGGTCATTTCGGTCGTCGTCAGCCAGATCTCGCTGATCATCCTGTTCGGCGGCTTCCACTGGACCGCCCGTTCCGCCAACATCGCCGCCTGCGCGATCGGCGGCGTCCCGAGCTACTGGCTGAACCGTCGCTGGGCGTGGGGCAAGAGCGGCAAGAGTCATTTGTGGAAGGAAGTCGTGCCGTTCTGGACGCTGGCGTTTCTCGGACTCGCGCTGTCCACCTGGGCAGCCGACCTCGCCGAGTCGTTCGGCGTCTCCCATTACGACTCGCATCTCATGCAGACGGCGATCGTCGCGGCCGCTTCGATCGGCGCGTTCGGCGTGTTGTGGATCGGCAAGTTCGTGATCTTCAACAAGCTGGTGTTCGTCGATCACCATGCCCCTAAGTCCTGAGCTCGCCGCCGTCGCGGCGCGCACCAAGGGTTTCATGCCGACCGACGAGGGCGACGCCTTGCACGACGCCGGTCTCGTCGCCGCGCAAAGCGGCCTCGGGCCGATCGTCGAGATCGGCTCGTACTGCGGCCTCTCTGCCATTTATCTCGGCGCCGCCGCCCGCGCTGGGGGCACCGTGCTGTTCTCCGTCGACCACCACCGCGGCTCGGAGGAGAACCAGGCGGAATTCGGCCCGGCCTTCCACGACGCCGAGCTCGTCGACCCGGCGACGGGTCGCATGGACACGCTGCCGTTCTTCCGCCGCACGCTGGTCGAGGCCGTTCTGGAAGACGCGGTCGTCGGCGTCGTCGGCGAATCAGCCGTCGTGGCGAGATGGTGGGCGCAACCGATCGCGTTGCTCTTCATCGACGGCGGCCACGGCGAAGAGCCGGCGTGGGCCGACTACAAGAGTTGGACACCGCACGTCGCCGACCGCGGCTGGCTTGCCATCCACGACGTGTTCCCCAATCCCGAAGACGGCGGGCGCCCGCCCTATGAGTTGTACCGCCACGCGCTCGACAACGACGGCTTCGTCGAAGTCAGTGCGACGGGAAGTCTGCGGGTACTCCGACGAAGCTGAACTTCGGCAACATCTCGTCGCCGACGAAGATGTCCCAGCCGGCGCTCTCTTCCTTGAGCGCGTCGTCGGCGAGCACTACGGCGGCCGCGGTGTACGACGAGCGTTCTTCGGCGGGGAAGTGAACCTGCTCGCGCAGGGCAATGCCGGTCCAGTAGGAGCCGTCGGAGTCGCGGAGATTGCGCGTGCAACTCAGCAGCCACTCGGCCTTGGCGCGTTCGCCCACGGCGAGGTGCGCCATCGAGCACTCGGCGGTCTCGGCTGCGGTAATCCACGCCTGGTCCGACACGCAGCGCACACCCTCGCGGTCGTGCGTGAACTCTTCGTAGCGCTCGAGCAAGCGGGCGCGGCCGGCGGCGCCCGGGAGCGTGCCGCACAGCACGGGGTAGTACCAGTCCATCGCCCACGGTTCCTTGGGCTCGAACGCGTCGGGGCAATGGGCGACGGTGTAGGCCAGGCGACCCGCGGCAAGTTCCCACTCGGGGCGTTCGGCGCCGAGACTCTGCGCCAAGCCGATGGCGCACAACAACGAGAACGCCGATGACGACGAGCCGGTCAGCAACGCGTAACGGTGCGGCGAGTCGACGGGCTCGAGCGACCACAGGAGTTCGCCGCCCGGCTCTTGCAAGTCGAGCGCGAACTGCACGGCGCCCTCGACCATCGGGAACATTTCGGCGATAAAGGCGCGGTCCTCGAAGAGGCGCAGGTGGTGCCACAGGCCGGTGGCGACATACAGCGACACGTTGGTGTCGCGTCGCGGGTCTTCGATGCGATCTCCGGCGAGGTAGTAGCTGCACCACGAGCCGTCTCCATGCTGGAGCCCGGCGAGCCAGCGGTAAGCAGCGTCGGCCTGGTCGCGGTAGCCGCCAACGGCGAGAGCCATCGCCGCTTCGGTGTGATTCCACGGGTCGGCGTGACCCCCGGGGAACCACTCGATCATGCCGTTGTCGAGTTGCAGCTCGGCGATCGACGCGATCGTCTGCTTGCGTTCTGCCGGTGTGAGGAGCGCGCCCATCAGGAGTCTTTTCTCGCGTAGATGACGAGGCTCTTACCCATAAGCGGCGCGGCAACCGCTTCGGCCAGCCGCAGCGGCAGTGGGTTGTCGGTGATTTGCCATGTCAGCAGCTGGTGGTACGCCTTGACGAGCGGGTGGGTGTCGTTCTGCACGCCAACGGCGCACTTGAGCCACCAGTACGGACTGTGCAGGCCGTGCGTATGCGCCGAGCCGGTGACGGTGAGCCCGGCGTCTTTGATGCGCTGTTCGAGTACGCGCTGGCGGTAGATGCGGATGTGACCGCCGGGTTGGTTGTGGTACTCGTCGACAGCGCCCAGTTCAGCAGCTCGGGCCCGAAGCGGGGCACAGTGATCCCGAGCGTGCCGCCGACGCGGGTGACGCGGGCCAGTTCGTCGATGGCAATCGTGTCCGGCGGAATGTGCTCGAGGATCTCGCTGGCGATGACACGGTCGAAGGCGCCGTCGGCGAACGGGAGCTTCAACGCGTTGCCGACGGCGGTGGTGCCGCACCCGGGCGCAGGCACGTCGCCCGCTTGTTCCATCGCGAGCAACAGGCCGGCGGTCGTCTTGACCTCGACGTCGTCGGCGTCGAGCGCCACGACGCGGGCGCCGCGGCGCGCCGCCTCGTACGCGTGGCGGCCGGCGCCGCAGCCCATGTCGAGGACGTAGTCGCCGGGCTTCACGCCCAGCCGGTCGTAGTTAACGGTGAGCATCGAGGACCTTTTCGTACTCCCGCACCGTTCCTTCGGCGCACGCCTTCCAGGTGAACATCGTCTCGACGCGCTGGCGGCCGTTGCGCTCGAGCGATTCGCGCAGCTTCTTGTCATCGAGCACCCGGATGATCGCCTGGGCCAGCGCGCCCGGATCATTCGGCGGCACGAGGATGCCGGTGGTGCCGTCGGTGCCGACGACCTCGGGCAGCGCCCCACCGGTGGTGGCGACGAGCGCGGTGGAGCACGACATCGCCTCGACCGCCGGCAACGAGAACCCCTCGTAGAGCGACGGCACGACGGCGACTTCGGCTTCGTTGAACAACTCGACCATGCGGTCGTCGCTGATGCCGGTGTGGAACTGCACGATGTCCTGTAATCCGAGCTCGGCGACGCGCTGACGCGACCTTGGAGCCTGATCGCGGCTTGCCGACTAGCGAGAGCGTGATGTCGCGTTCGGTCTTCACCTTCGCCACCGCTTCGAGCAGCGGCATCAGGCCCTTCAACGGGACGTCGGCTGACGCCGTCGTCATCAACCGGCCCTTGATTTTCTTGACGTGCGGCAGCCGCCGGAACCGTTCGTGGTCGACGCCCACGGCGACGACGCCCATCTTGTCGGCGGGCACACCCATTTGCGCGGTGATGTCGCGCTTGGACGAGGTAGACACGGTGACCAGGCGCGGGAGTTGGCGTCGCCACGCGCTTTTGCATGCCGAGGAACTGGTACCAGCGCTGGAGCGTGATCCGGCGATACGGATTCTTGGTGTGCGACAGGTCAAGGTCGCGGTCAACGGTGATCGGGTGGTGCAGCGTGGTCAGCAGCGGCCAGCCGTCCTTGACCACGCCGAGCAGCCCCGACCCGAGGCACTGGTTGTCATGGATGATGTCGAAGTCGCCGACGCGATCCTTGAGCACCCGGCGGATGCGATGGCTCCACGTGCGCGGTTCGGGGAACCCGCCGCTGGCCATGATCAGCAGTTCTTCGAGGTCGATGAGCGACTTGATCTCCCACGGCCACGGGATCCGGAACGGGTCCGGCTCGCGGTACAGGTCGAGGGAGGGCACGGGGGTGAACTTCACGCCGTCGTCGAGCACCGGATACGGCGGACCGCTGAAGACCTCGACTTCATGGCCGAGTTCGACCAGCGCCTTGGTGAGATAGCGGGTGTAGACCCCCTGGCCGCCCGAATAAGGGTTGCCGCGGTAGATCAGAAAGGCAATGCGGAGGCGGGCGCGCATGAAATCGACAGGCTACAGGGTGGTCTTGACTGAGCGGTCAAGAGCGGCAGTCGCCACCAGGAGCGCCACGACCAGCCCGATGATTGGCACGTCACCGAACCGGGCGTACGGCGTGCGGCCGTGACGCCGGTGAAGGGTGTGCTCTGCGGCCGCCGCTACGCCCAATTTCGAGACCTTTGAGGTGTTTCCATTGGCGTCGACGAAGGCGCTATGGCCTGTCGGGGCCGCTTGGACGAGGTCGCGGCCCACTTCGACTGCCCGCAACTGGGCGGCGGCGACTTCCTGCGCGGGCACCTGGCGACCCCGAAACGACGACGCGTTCGTCGGCACCAGCAGGATCTCGCCGCCGGCGTTGACGGCGATGCGGGCCCGATCGGCGAAGAACACTTCGTAGGAGATAAGGACGCCGAGCTGCCCCGCCCGTGTGAGCAAAACTCCGTCGCCGTGGCCGGCCAGCGAATCGCGGGGACGGCGGAGATGTCGGCGAGCCGGCTCACCAGGCCGCGCGCCGGCACGTACTCGCCGAAGGGGACGCGATGGACCTTGTCGTAGCGGTCGACGATGTTGCCGCTGCGATCCCAGGCGACGGCCGCGTTGCGGAACTTCGTTTCGCCCGAGTCTTCGACCACGCCGGCCACGAGCGTCGTATTCAGTTTCTTGGCCAAGCCGCCGACGTCGAAACGGATCGGGTCGTCCTCGACTGGCCCACTCAGGTCGATCACGTCTTCGGGCCAGACCACGAGGTCAACGGGTGTCCGAACTCCGGCGTTGGCGTCGACCTGGTTGCCGTACACGTCGGTGAAGGTGTTCTCGACGGCGCGCAAGCCTCGGGGTCCGCCGCCCTGCACGTAGGCGATGCGCAGCGGGCCGACGGCGGGCGGCGCGTCGCTCAGCCATCCGAGGGTGACGACGACGATCACGGTCGTCAGCGCGGCGATGCCGAGCGCCCGGTGGCGCCATAGAGCGAACAGGCCGACACCCGCCAGCGCCGTCAGCAGCACCATCGCGAAGTCGCCGCCCAGCCGGGCGACGGGCAGCAGGGGGCCGTCGACCTGGCCGAGTACGGGTCCCGCCATCGGCATTCCGCCAAGGGGGACGCGGTAGCGCAGTACCTCGCCAATAGTGACGAGCGCCGGAAACGCCACGAGCGCCACGCGGGGTGCTTGCGGTGTGAGCACGAACGGCGCCGTCGCCAGCAGGGCTTCGACCAGCAGCAGGGCGATGAAGGCGACAACGCTGAACTCGACCGACCAGGCCAATCCGACCACGAAATAGGCGAGAAAGAAGCCGCCGGCCCGGAGTGTCCGGGTTCGCCGCGAACCGTCCAGGAGCGTGGAGGCGAACAGCGCGTAGCCCACCGGGGCCAGGAACCAGAGGTCAAAGGGCGGCAACGACGCCGCCACGAAGAGGCCGCCGACCGCCGCTACTAGAAGCGGCTTCACGACCCGCATTCAAGTACAATTGCTCGCTACTTTTCGACGCGCTGAAGGGCCGGGGTTTGGCACCACATCCTGAACTGGTCGCAGAGCAGGCATACCTTGACCGGGTCTACGAAAGACTGCGTGAGCAGCGAGAACGCACGTCTGAGCAGCTGACGGACGTCCTTTTGCAGGGCGGCGTCACGCCCCAATCCGTGGTCGAACGCGAAATGATGGCCGAACAGGCGGCGATGCGGCTGGGCCAGCTCGACGTCGGACACCTGCCGATCTGTTTCGGCCGAATTGACCGCGATCAGACCCCTTCCGAGCAGGCATTGCCGGGCGAGGCCTTCTACATCGGGCGCATGGGCGTATGGGACGAGGACCAGGATCCGCTCGTCATCGACTGGCGCGCCCCGGTCGCCGAGCCGTTTTACCGGGCCACCGGTCGTCACCCGATGGGTTTGGCGCGGCGACGTCACTTCATGTGCGCCGGCAACGTGATCGAGGCCATCGAGGACGAGGTGTTCAGCGCTGACGCCCTACCCGAAAGCACCGACATCGACATGGTCGGCTCGGGCGCGCTCTTGGCGGCGCTCGAACGCGACCGCACCGGCCGCATGCACGACATCGTGGCCACCGTCCAGCGCGAGCAGGACGAAGTCATCCGCGGCTCGATGCACGGCGTGCTCGTGGTCCAGGGCGGGCCGGGGACAGGCAAGACCGCGGTGGCGCTGCACCGGGCGGCGTACCTGCTGTACACGCACCGGTTCCCGCTCGAGCGCCAGGGCGTGCTCGTCGTGGGCCCGAACCCGCTGTTCCTGCGGTATATCGACCAGGTGCTTCCCAGCCTCGGCGAAACGGGCGTGGGTCTGTACACGGTCGACGGTTTGGTACGGACGCTGCCCGACTCGCGCGTGACGCGACGCGGCACTGAGTCCGACGCCGAGGCGCGGGTCAAAGGCGACGCGCGCATGATCGGCGTGATGGCGCGGGCCGTGAAGGACCGGCAACGTCCATTGGCGCGTGACGCGCGGATCCCCTTCGGCGCGTTCACGTTGGTGCTGCACGCGGATGAGACCGTCGACATCGTCAACGCTGTCAAGCGCCGCCCCGGCGTGCACAACGCGCGTCGACGTCAGGTCGAGCAGCTGGTGCTGAAGCGACTCCTCGCCGCGCACGAGCGGGCCGTGGCCGCCATCCGGCCGTCGATCGGCGTCGAGGAATCCGAAGAGTTGAAGGAAGCCGCCGTGGAGCGCGAGCGCGAGGCGCGCCTACGGCTCTCCCGCGTGCCCGAGTTCGTCGCCGCCATCGACCGCATGTGGCCGCTGATCACGCCGGAGGAGCTGCTCCACGACCTGCTCGGCGCTCGAGCGCTTATCCGACTCGCCGGCAAGGGCGCCCTCACCGACGAGGAGATCGAGCTGCTCGTCCGCCCGCGCAGCGAGTCGTACGAAGAAGTGCCGTGGACCTCCGCCGACCTGGCGTTGCTCGACGAACTGCGGATCCATCTCGGTCGGCCGGCGCGGACGCGCCACAACGGCGACGACGAAATCCGGCAGTACGGCCACGTCGTGGTGGACGAGGCGCAGGACCTCTCGCCCATGCAGCTGCGCGTCCTTGCCCGTCGCTCGCTCGGTTCGATGACCATCGTCGGCGATGTCGCCCAGGCCAGTGGGCACTGGGCGCCGTCATCGTGGGATCAGGTGCTGGCGCACCTGCCGTCGATCGGCCACACGCCGCGCCTCGTGGAGCTGACGGTGAACTACCGCACGCCCGGGGCGATCATGGACGTCGCCGCCTCCGTCCTCGCCGAAGCGGCGCCCGAGCTGCACATGCCGAAGTCGGCGCGCCCCGGCGGTCAACCGCCGTCGGTCGTCGCCGCCGACGACCTCGCGGCGTCGATCGTCGACGCCGTGCGCCGAGAGCGCGGCCTCGGCGGCACCCTGGCGGTCGTCTGCACACCGTCGGACGAAACCCGCCTCGCGACGGCGCTCACCAATGCCGGCATCGACGTCGGCCGCGACGAAGACGGTCTGGAACAAGCGGTGGCGCTCGTGCCCGTCGTCCTGGCCAAGGGCCTCGAGTTCGACTCGGTGATCGTCGCCGAACCGGCGTCCATCGTGGACGACGCCAAGTTCGGCCTGCGCGTCACTGTTCGTTGCCTTAACCCGCGCCACCAAGCGCGTCACGATCGTGCACACCAAGCCTCTGCCCGCCTCGCTCGCACGCGGCCTGCAATCGTCCGGTATGCCGCCGCGACAAGCGGACGCACCTCAGAGCGTCGACGTCTAAGCCCGACGCAAATCTGTGATGAATCGATCGACTATGTCGATCGATTCATCACCGAAATGCGGGAACGGGCGGTTAGCTGAGCAGCGAGGCGAGTGACTTCTGGCTGAGCCGGTCGTTCGTCGATGAACGCTCGGCCACGGTGCGGCGGTAGGCGTTGCGGCGAGCCTCGGCGCGCACTGCGTTCGGGTGCGGGCGACGGGTGGTCTTGGTGTCGACTTCCTCGTCGTCCTCGGTCGGATTCAGGCGGTCTTCGAGGCCGACCTTGAGCAGCGCCAGCGCCTCGGTCCGCATCTGGCTGATGCGCGACTCGGTGACGCCGATCTCCTCGGCGAGGGTCGCCATCGTCTTGTCCTCGAGGAACGAGCCGATGATCACCTGGCGGAGGCGGTCCGGGAGCGACGCGACCGCATCCACCAGGTATCCACGCTTCTCGTTCTCCTCAAGCTCCATCTCAGGGGTGAGGTCGTCGGAGGCAACCGACTCTCCGATGGTGATTCCCTCGGCGGTCATGCCGTCGAAGGTCAGGACAACAGCGCGGCTCACGTTCTCGGCGACTTCGACCACGTCGCGGGGGTCCCAGCCCAGGGCACCGGCGATCTCGACCGGGCGGGGGCGCGACCCAGGACCGGAGTCAGCTTCTCGGTGACGGCGGCGACCTGACGGGCGCGGGCGCGCACGGAGCGGGTCGCCCAGTCGGCACGGCGCAGCTCGTCGAGCAGGGCGCCCTTGATGCGGGTGTTGGCGTAGCGGTCGAAGCGGACGCCGCGGTCAGGATCGAACCCACGGGCAGATGCGGCCAGCGCCGCCATGCCGGCCGACTCGAGGTCGTCGCGGTTGACGTGGCGCGGGATGCGCGAGGAGAGCTGGGACACGGCGTACCCAACCAGGTAAATGTGCTCGCGGATCATGCGCTCTTCTGCGCGCAGTGGGCGGGTTCGACGGTTCACGGTGGTCATAGATGCATCCTCCGCTTGCCGTTGTGTCTTTCCTATCGGTCGGTTGAGCCATTTTTGGGAACTAGAAGGACTAGTTCCTCTGATTAGTTTGGAATTGTGGAAGTCACGACTGACGAGCTTGCGGCGGCGTTGGGCCAGGGCGCGTTTGTGCTCGATGTGCGGACGCGTGACGAATGGCTCGAGATGCGGGTGCCTGGCGTGACGCTCGTCCCGCTGCAGGAATTGGGCGAACACATCGAGGAAATGCCCGATGACCAGCAGATATGGGTGATCTGCGCCGTCGGCGCCCGGTCGCTACGCGCGGCGGAAGCGCTACAGCGCGCCGGCTTCGACGCGGTTTCGGTCGCCGGCGGGACGAACAAGTGGGTCGAGGAAGGCCGCCCGTTCGAGTCCGGCGAGTGACCAGTGTCGTCGTGGCCGCCGGAGGAACCGGCGGCCACATCTATCCGGGCCTGGCGACCGCCGACGCGCTGCGCGCCCTCGACCCGGACGTCGCCATCACTTTCGTCGGCACGCCGCGAGGGCTCGAGCAACGACTCATCCCGCCGGCCGGTTACGCGCTGGAGCTCGTCGACATGGTGCCGTGGGCCGGCGCTCGCCGGGCGCCCGGCTTCGCCGCCGCCGTCGCCCGGGCGTCGCGCCAGGCGGGCAGAGTCCTGAAACGTGTGAAGGCCGACACCGTGGTCGCCATGGGCGGATACCCGTCCCTGCCGACGGTGTTGGCGGCGCGGCGACGCCGCATCCCGATCGTGATTCACGAATCGGGGGCGACGGGCGGACGCGCCAACCGCCTGGCGTCCCGCTTCACGCCGAACGTCGCGCTGTCCTTCGCGGCCGCGGCGGCCTCGTTCCCGTCGCGCACGCCGCGTGTGGTGGGCATGCCGCTGAACCCCGCCAACATCACCGGCCGGCGCGACGCGTACCGGACGGCGGAACGCATGGTCTTCATTACCGGCGGCTCGCAAGGAAGCGTCACGCTGAACGAACTGGCCGTTGGGCTCGGTGAGCGTTGGCGCGGCCGCGACGACATCCGTGTCATCGTGAAAACCGGCGCCAACAAGGCCCACGCCGTCGCCGAGACCGACATCGTCAAGCCATACACGTACTTCGAGAGCATCGGCGACGTGTATGCATCGGTTGACGTGGTCGTGTCGCGCGCCGGCGCTTCGACGGTCGCGGAGTTGGCGACGTGCGGGCTCCCGTCGATCCTGGTGCCCTATCCGTTCTCGCTCGACGACGACCAGGGGTACAACGCCAAGGTGCTCACCGACATCGGCGCCGCTGCGCTGGTGCGCGACGTCGAAGCGACTGCGCAAAACGTTGGCGCGATCCTCGAATCGTGGTTCGCCGATGCGACGACGCTTGCGACGATGGCCGCGGCGGCGCGCAACGCCGGCCATGCCGGCGCGGCCACCGCGCTAGCGCAGTGGGTCCTGGATCTAGCGTCTTCGTAGTGCGCAACTTCCTCCTCAAGCCGACCGACTCGGTGCTCGTCGCCATGCAGCGCGTGAGCAAGAACGGCGAAGGCTTCGCCGCCGTCGTCGACGACGAGCGCAAATGGCTCGGCACGTTCCACGACGCCGACGGCCGCTACGCGATGTTGCGTGGCGTCTCGCTCGACGAACCCGTCGGTTCGGTAATGAAGAAGGCCGGCAAGGACCACTTCGTGCTGGACAAGGGCGTCGTGAAAGACGTCGTGCATTTCGGGCGGCCGCCCGTCGACGCTGTCGTGATGGCCGGAGGCAAAGGGACTCGGTTGCGCTCGGTCAGCGGCGGCGTGCCCAAGCCCCTGTTGAATCTCGGGAGTTCGACCATCCTCGAGCGCATCCTGGCGAACCTGTCCACCGCCGGTGCCGACGCGGTCTACCTGTCGGTTAACTACAAGGCGGCGACGTTCAAGAAGAAGATCGGTCCGGGGGTGACCTATCTCGAAGAGAAGACGCCTCTCGGCAACGCCGGTGCGCTCTCGATGCTTCCGGCGAAGGGTGCGCCCTATGTGTTCATCACGAACGCCGACCTCATCACCGGCGTTGACTACCGGGCCATGATCGACTTCCACCGCTCGCACGACGGGCCGATCACGATGGCGGCGGCGTCCTTCAGTACGACCCTCAAGTACGGAGTGGTTCATTCCAACAAGCGCGGCGTGCTTGACGGCTTCGAAGAGAAGCCGGAGTTGGATTTTCTCTGCAACGCCGGCATGTACGTCGTGGACCGACCGACGCTCAAGCTCGTGCCCAAGAACAAGTTCTTCCAGATGCCCGACCTCATCGACGCCGTGCAGCGGCGCGGCGAGCCGGTCCACGTCTTCCCGCTGTGGGAGAACTGGGTCGACGCCGGGTCACCAGAGGAGTTCCAGCAGGTGCTGCTCGAGTTCGCCAGGGGAGTGCAGACATGACGGACTGGGGCGGCGTCAACGTGCTGGTCACCGGCGGCGAAGGCTTCATCGGGTCGCACCTCGTCGAGGCGCTGGTGGCCGAGGGCGCCAGTGTGCGGGTGCTCAGCTACTACACGTCCTTCGGCGGCGCGGGATGGCTTGACCAGTCAGAGGCGAGGGCGGCGGTCGAGGTCATGCCCGGCGACGTGCGCGATGCCGGCCGCGTGCGCGAAGCCGTCGACGGGCGCGACGTCGTGTTCCACCTCGCTGCGCTGATCGGCATTCCGTACAGCTACGTGGCCCCGGAGAGCTACATCCAGACCAACGTGCAGGGCTCGTTCAACGTTGCCGACGCCTGCCGGCGCGCCGGCGTGTCGCGGTTGGTGCACACGTCCACATCGGAGACCTACGGCACGGCGCTGCGCGTGCCGATCGACGAGGAGCACCCGTTGCAGCCGCAGTCGCCGTACTCGGCGTCGAAGATCGGCGGCGACATGATGGCGCTGTCGTTGCACCACGCCTTCGACTTGCCGGTGGCCGTCGCCCGTCCGTTCAACACCTACGGCCCGCGCCAGTCCACCCGCGCCGTGATCCCGACGATCCTGTCGCAACTATTGGGTGGCGCGACCGAGGTGAAGCTCGGTTCGCTCACACCGACGCGCGACTTCAACTACGCGACCGACACCGCGGCAGGAATGATGGCCATCGCCAAGTGCGACGCGTGCGTTGGCATTGTCACGAACATCGGATCCGGCGAGGAGATCGCCATCGGCGACCTGGCGACGCTGCTGATAGAAGCGGTCGGCGTCGAGGCGAAAGTGGTGGTCGACGCATCACGCGTCCGCCCCGAGGGCAGCGAAGTCGACCGCCTGCTGGCCGACAACACTCGCATCACCACGCTCACCGGCTGGTCCCCGCAGGTCCCGCTGCGCGAAGGCCTGGCGCGCACCGCGGACTGGATCCGCGAACACCTGAGCGATCTCGAAACCGGCAACTACTCGGTCTGAAACTCAAAGGCTGCTCTAAAGGAGGGCGGCAGGAGTTTCGCGACTCCCGCCATCAAACCGCCCCGGAATCGCCTCGGATTCACAAATTCGGGGCGGTTTGCCGGCAGGAGTCGCGGCGAGACGCCGGCGGACCGCCTATAGAGCCGCTTTTGGTTTTTGGTTTAGGAGTCCAGCGCGCGGCGGGACTCGGCGGCGGCGTAGCTGAAGACGCCTTTGGACATGGTGGAGGCCTCGGCGGCGACGCGTTGTTCGTACACGTCGGCGCGGGCGCTGTGGGCGAGGGTTGAGGTGGGGTCGGCTTGCACCGCCAGTTGCGCCAGCTGTCCGGCGAGGCGGAGGTCTTCGTCTTTGCCGCTGGCGGCAAGCGCGAGGGCGCGGGCAGCGAGCGCGTCGACACCGCCGGCAAGCGACGCCATCTCGGCTGCGAACGCCGAGGGATGCGCCGGCTTGAGGTGCGACGGATCGCCGTCCCACCAACCGCCGTAGAGGCGCCACACGTTGCGCACCACGAACTCGGGCTCGTCGTAGACCGGACGCAGGTACGGCTTGTCCAACAACTCCTTCGGCCCGCGCACGGCGTCGACGATGTCGGCCAGCGACGCGCCCTCGTTCATCAACCGCAGCGTCTCGTCGTGCAGGTAGTCCAACAACACCGCGGCGTTAGTCAAGGCCTCGACCACGCGGTCGGCGCCGATGATCGGTACGCCGTGGCCGGGTAACAACACCTCGGCGCCCGTGGCCGCCATGGCGCGCAACGCGTCGGCCCAGTCCTTGGCGAAGCGCTGGACCTTCTGCGGGTTGCCGGCGTTGGGCGACGCCCAGATAAAGAAGTCCCCGCACGCCAGCACCTTGCGAGCCGGCGCGTACACCCACGTGGCGTCGTCGGTTTCGCCGCGGCCGTGGAACAACTGGAACTCTTCGCCGCCGACGGTCACCAGGCGCGAGTCGCGGTACACCTCGTCGGGATAGCGGTACTCGGTCGGCCACCGCAGGTTGGGCGCCTGGAACTGGCGCTGGTTGACCACGCCGTTGTGGCCGGCGGTCAGCACGTAGCGGTCGAAGCGTTTCGGTAGGTCTTCATGCGCCACCACAACCGGGGCGCGCCAGCCGTTGGCGCGCGCCTCTTCCTCGTAGATGGGGACGCCGAAGACGTGGTCGACGTGGCCGTGGGTGAACACCGCGGTGTTGAGGAACGAGTCGTTCCAGGTACGGATGGAGTCGTGCACGTTCTTGGCGAGGAACATCGAGCCGGTGTCGACCAGCAGCAGTCCGTCGTCGGTCGCGAAGGCGGCAACGTTGGCGAAGGACGGAACGAACGCCGTGCCGGATGCCACCTCCTCGAGGTCGCCGCCGATCGAGAAAGGGTGGTGGTCCTTCACGCTGACCTCGCCCCGCCACAACTTGTCCGCTAGCTCCACGATGCCCATGAGCACATAACCTCGCAGCAATGAAGGCTCTCCGCACGCCCGACGACCGGTTCGAGAATCTGCCGGGATACGACTTCGCCCCGCATTACGTCGAGAGTGGTGATCTGCGCATCCATTACGTGGACGAGGGCAGCGGGCCGACAGTGCTGCTGATGCACGGCGAACCGACTTGGTCGTACCTGTACCGCCACATGATCCCGGTGCTCGTCGACGGTGGATGCCGCGCCGTGGCGCCCGATCTCGTCGGCTTCGGCAAGTCCGACAAGCCGGTTGAGCGGGACGACTACACGTACGCCCGGCACGTGGCGTGGATGTCGGACTGGCTCGAGCAGCTCGACCTCAACGAGATCACGCTGGTGTGCCAGGACTGGGGCGCGCTCGTCGGCCTGCGACTCGTCGCTGCGTATCCGGACCGTTTCGCGCGTTTCGTGGTGGCCAACGGCGGCATGCCGACCGGCGACGGGAAGACCACTGAGGCGTTCTACAACTGGCAGAACTTCAGCCAGACCACGCCGGTGTTCCCGGTCGGCATGATCATCAACGGTGGCACGGTGAGCGAGTTGAGCGAAGAGGTCATCGCCGCCTACGACGCGCCCTTCCCCGACGAGTCCTACAAGGCCGGCGCTCGGCAGTTCCCCACGCTCGTGCCGACGTCACCCGAGGATCCCGCCTCCGAGGACAACCGCAACGCGTGGAAGGTGCTCGAGGGGTTTACGAAGCCGGTGCTTACCGCCTTCTCCGACGGTGACGCCATCACCAAGGGCGGCGAGCGCGTCTTCCAGGAGCGGGTGCCCGGCGCCAAGGGGCAAGCGCACACCACCATCGAGGGCGGCGGCCACTT
Source organism: uncultured Actinomycetes bacterium (assembly GCA_963722185.1). Taxonomy (GTDB): domain Bacteria; phylum Actinomycetota; class Acidimicrobiia; order Acidimicrobiales; family JACCXE01; genus JACCXE01. Next base: position 427,501 of record CAVRKD010000003.1, read on the forward strand.
CCTGCAGGAGGACCAGGGCCCGCAGCTGGCCAAGGTCGTGCTCGACTTCATCCAGGCGACGTCGTGAGTGTTCTCGACGGCGTGCGGAAGCGCGTCGACAACGCGGCGTTCGGGTTTGGCCTCGCCGCGCAGATGCGCCTCTTCAGTGGCGACGGCGTCCGGCTCGTGCCGGCGCTGGCGGCAGCGGTGCGCAAGTTCGGGATCGGCACCGCGATGGGATTCGAGGCGGCGGCCAACGCCTACGGCGACGCCGTCGGTTTGTACGACGACCTCGGGGCGCTCACGTTCCGCGAGCTGCGCGACCAGTCCGACGCGCTGGCGGTGGCGCTCGGCGAGCGCGGCCTTGAGCCCGGCCACAAGGTCGGCGTGATGGCGCGCAATCACCGCGGGCTGATTCTCTCGACGGTCGCATTGAGCAAGCTCGGCGCCGACATCGTGTTCTTCAACACGGGATTCGCCGGCCCGCAGGTGGCCGACGTCGCCGCCCGCGAAGGCGTCGTGGCCTTCATTGCCGATGCCGAATTCGACGAGCTGGTGAAGGGCATCGACGCCCACCAGTTCCAGGCCGACGCCCTCGACGGTCTCATCGAAGAAGGGCTGGGACGCCATCCCGCCAAGCCGACGCGCGAGTCGCGGACGGTCATCCTCACGTCGGGCACGACCGGTACGCCGAAAGGTGCGAGCCGCGACACATCCTCGGCCGGCGGCGCGGCGATCGGCTTCGCGGCGCGCCTGCAATTCCGGATCCGCGACACGGTGCTCATCGCCGCGCCGGCGTTTCACGCGTGGGGTGCGGCGCACCTCATGGCCGCGATGATGTTCGGCTCAACGGTCGTCCTGCAGCGTCGCTTCGAGCCGGAGGAAGTGCTCGCGGCGATCGACCGGCACCAGGTGCGCACGCTCGTGGTCGTGCCCGTGATGTTGCAGCGCATCCTCGACCTGCCCGAGGACGTGCGCGCCAAGTACAACACCAGTTCGCTCGAGGTCACCGCATCTTCTGGCTCGGCGTTGCCCGGTCCGCTGGCGCACCGGTGGATGGATGCGTTCGGCGACAACCTCTACAACACCTATGGCTCAACGGAAGTCTCGGTGGCGACCGTGGCCGACCCCCAGCAGCTGCGCGCCCACGCCGGCACGGCCGGGACACCGTTGCGCGGCAGCGCCGTCGTGTTGCTCGACGAAAACGGCAAGCCAGTGCCCCAAGGCGAGACCGGCCGCATCTTCGTGGGCAACTCGGCCCTGTTTGAGGGCTACACCGGCGGTGGCACGAAGGAAATGATCGACGGGTTGATGTCGACCGGCGACGTCGGCCACTTCGACGCCGACGGCAACCTCTTCGTCGACGGACGTGACGACGACATGATCGTGTCGGGCGGCGAGAACGTGTTCCCCGCCGAAGTCGAAGACCTGATCGCCGGTCATCCCGATGTCGAAGAAGTCGCCGTGGTCGGAGTGAACGACGATCAATTCGGCCAGCGCCTCGCCGCCTACGTCGTGCCGCGTGAAGGCAAGACACTGACCGAAGAGGCCGTGAAGGATCACGTCAAGGCGAGCCTGGCCCGCCACAAGGTTCCGCGCGACATTCACTTCCTCGACGCGCTGCCGCGCAACGCCACCGGCAAGATTCTGCGGCGCGAACTAGGAAAGACGCATGAGTGAGACACCACTGAAGGGCAAGGTCGCGCTGGTCACCGGCGCCAGCCGGGGCATCGGCGAGTTCATCGCACGGCGACTGGCGCAGGCCGGCGCGGCGGTTGGCGTGGCGGCGCGCACGCTGGAAGAGGGCGATCACCAGTTCGAAGGCAGCGTGCGGCGCACCGTCGACGAGATCAACGCCGCCGGCGGAATTGCCGCGGCGTTCAGGGCTGATCTCGGCGTCGAGGCGGATCGCGCCGCGCTCGTGCCAGCGGTCGTAAGGGAGTTTGGCCCGATCGACATCCTCGTGAACAACGCCGCGCTTACCTACCTCGAACCGGTCGACGGGTTTAGCGAACGTCATTACAGCGTGATGTTCGACGTGCAGGTACGGGCACCGTTCCAACTGAGCCAAGCCGTGCTGCCCTCCATGCGTGAACGGAAGCAGGGATGGATCCTCAACATCTCCTCCGGAGCGGCGCGTCACCCTGTCGGTCCACCGTTCCAACGCGGCATGGCAGGCGGCGCCGTCTACGGCATGTGCAAAGCGGCGCTGGAACGCTTTTCCACCGGTCTCGCCGCTGAGGCTTACGAGGACAACATCGCAGTGAACGCGTTGTCGCCTACGGGGCTGGTGGCGACACCGGGCGTCGTGCACCACAAGCTCGACAAGCTCGTGCCCAAGGAACTCCACGAACCGATGGAACGAATGGTTGAAGCGGCCTACGCCCTGTGCACCGGCGACCCGCAGGTCCTCACGGGCAAGGTCACGTACGCCAAGCCACTCATCGAAGAGCTCGGATTGAAGGTTTAGACCGCTGTAGGAGCGAAGGTGACGCGGAAGGTCGAGTTGTCGACGGTGAACGGCACGATCGCCCAGCCGTTGGGTTCGAGCGGGTTGGCGATCGCCGAGAAGGTGAAGCTCCACACGCCGCCGCTGTTGTGGCCCTCGAGGCATTGCGCGTAGTACCCGGGCGCGTCCGGCATTGGCGTGGCCCGCTTGGGCGCCCACCCGGTCTTGACCGGGCACAGCTGTACGCGCGCCTCGGTCGCGTTCAGCGACGCCCCGTCATCGGTTAGCGCCCTCAGCTTGAGCACAGTGCCGCCTCCCGAAAGGCGCGCGTAGGAGTACTTCGTGACTTGTCCGGTAACGGCCTCGACGGGGAGTCCGTTTTTCGGCGGCTGCGTATCCACGGGCGTACCGGCGAACGCCGAGGCGTAGCCGGTCTGCGTGAACCGCAGCTGCTTCGGTGCGGACGGAGCCGGTGGCGCCGGCTCCGTTGATGGCTCCTCGACTACGGGTGGGAAGTAGTCCGTCCCCGGAAGCGCGAAGGCAAGCGCCTGCGTCGGCGCCGGCTCAAACGGGGGCCCAGGCTCGCTCGTGATCGCCGGCTCGCTGTCAGCCGTCGGGATCAGGTGCGTAGCCGCATCGCCACTGTCGGCGGACGGGAGCGGGACAGGACTGCGGAACAAGATGACGGCCAGCACCACGACGACGGCCGCCGCGTAAAAGCGGTAGCGGATGATTTGGTCGGCGGCGCTGCGCCACCAGGGCGTCCCGGCCGACGATTCGTCGCCGAACGCGTCGGCCAGTGAGGCGAGATCCGCGGCGCGTGCCGTGCGCATTGCTTCCGCGGAGGCGGCGATGGCGCCGTCGTCGTAGGCGCGTGCCAACGCGTCGATGTCCTCGACCACTCTGGCGTCCCCCGCGTTGTCGCGCAGCAGCTGCGGCACGTTCGAAGCATGGCACGTCTACCTTGCACGTGCTATGCAAGTGGGCAATTAGCGACTGGGGACCGACTGGGGGGTTAGGTCAATGAGTCGAGATGTGCAACGCGATCTTGAGGTGGTCAATCAGCTTCGCGACCCGTTTATTCGGAGGTCGCTGAAGACGGCCTTACACGTACGGCGCTATTTCGTGCTGTACCTGTTCCTCGTGGTGGCGCTGATCGCCGTGGCGCTGGTGCCGTCGATTCAAGACCGCGGTACGAACAACGTGCAGGCGGCCGGCACCGAGACCGCGCTTGACGACGCGCTCGGCTCGACCGACGACACGGCCGTGGCCGCCGACGGCTCGACGGTGACGGCCGCCGGCGCGGCGCCGGCCCAGCGGGTCACGCGCTCGGTAGCCGAGTCGCTCAAGTCAGCTCAGACAACCGGGGGCAAGACCCGCGGCGGTGTGGACTGCAAGCCCGGCGTGCGCCAGCTTCCCGCGAGCAAGTACGCCGCGCCGTGCACGGTCGCCTTCCAGGGGGCGAACGGCGGCGCCACGGCCTTCGGAGTCACCGACAAGGAGATCGTGATCGTCCGGCGGGCCTTTCCCGAATCTGCCAACTCGCGCGCCGTCGACGCGGTGGTGGCACAAGCGGGCGGCGCCAACGCCGAGTACACGCGCATGGTGCGCGACGTCTTCATCAAGTACTTCGACCAACATTTCGAGGCGTACGGCCGCAAGCTCAAGTGGGTCGACTACGAGTCGCAGCACGGCGACTCGACCGACGAGGCGCTCGGCCAAGGACGCGAAGGCGCGTGTCTCGATGCCACCTACATCCACGACACGCTGAAAGCGTTCGCCGTCATCGGCCAGACAAGTGCGGTGTTCTCCGAGTGCGCCACCGAGCGCGGCATGATGACCTTCGGCTCGGCGCCCTATTACCCCGAGAAGTGGTACAAGGCGCAGAACAACTACGCCTGGGGCGGCGTGATGGAGTGCGAGCGCATCTCGTACCAACTCTCCGAGTACATCGGCAAGCGGCTCGTCGGCAAGAAGGCGAAGTGGGCGGGGTCACCCGTCTACAGGAACCAGACGCGCAAGTTCGCCGTGTACGTCCCCGACGACCCGAACTACCAGTACTGCAACAACATCTCGAAGGACATTCTCGAGAAGAAGTACGGCGTGAAGAAGGACTCGACCTCGCAGTACAACTACCAGCTCGACGTGTCGCGTTTCGCCGACCAAGCCGCGCAAGCGATCGTGCAGTTCAACGCCGACCAGGCGACGACGATCATCCTGGCGTGTGACCCGATCTCGGTGATCTTCCTCACGCAGGCCGCCGCGAGGCAGGGGTACTACCCCGAGTGGGTGCAGATCGGCGTGGCGCTCAACGACGTCGACAACGCCGCGCGGTTGTGGGACCAGACCGAAGTCGACGGCCACCTGTTCGGCCCGAGCCAGCTGGGGTCAACGCCGAAGCTGTTCGGTCAGCAGAGCGAGCCGGCGATTCTGTACAAGCAGCTGACCGGCAAGGTGCTCACCGAGGGCGGCGCGACCGACGGGCAGTACTGGACCTACATCGGCCTGTACAGCCTCTTCCAGGCGACCGGTCCTCTCGTGAGCAAAGACGCGGTCGCCGCCGGCATCTTCAGCCTGCCTCCCTCCGGTGCTCCTGATTACGCCGTCGGCTACAACTCCTACCGCGACGCTCCCGACGGAACGCCGGGCGGGTTCGACCACACCGGGATCGACGACTCCCGCGAGATCTATTGGATGGGCCAGAAGCGCTCCGACTTCGACGGAGAGCTCGGTACGTACGTCGAGACGTACGGCGGGAAGCGATTCCGCAACGGCGAGTGGCCCGCAGAGTCGCCGCCTATCTATCCCGGGCAGTGACCAACTACGTCGAGGCCGTCACCACGCGGTGGCGGACGATCGCAGGATCGATCGTCGGCGCCGCCGCGCTGTGGTGGGTCGCGGCGGCCACGCTGCCTCACGGCGTGCCGCCCGGCCAGGTACTGCGCGGGGTCGTATTCGGACTGCTCTATGCGCTGACGTCAGTCGGCATTGTGCTGATCTATCGGGCGAACCGAGTGATCAACTTCGCCCAGGCGGAGATCGGCAGCGTCGCCGCCGTGATCGCCATCATGCTGGTGCAGCACGGCGTGTCGTACTTCATCGGCGTGCCGATCGGCCTGGTCGTGGCGGCGATCCTCGGCGCCGGTGTGGAACGCGTCGTGATCCGGCGATTCCGCAAGGCGCCGCGTCTCATCCTCGCCGTTGCCACCATCGGCGTCGCGCAGATCCTGTTGGGTCTGTCGATCATCATCCCCGTGCTGTGGGAGCGCGGGATCAAGGCCCGGCGCTTCGTCACTCCCTTCAAGTTGGAATTCTTCGTCCGGCCCGAACACTTCTTCGGTGACCACATCGTCGTCTTGATCGTGGCGCCGCTGGCGATGCTTGGTCTCGGAGCGTTCCTGCGGTTCACGGAGTACGGCATCGGCATCCGCGCGGCGGCCGAGAACTCCGATCGGGCCCGCCTGCTCGGCATTCCGGTGCTCAAGCTCTCGACGATGGTGTGGGCGATCGCCGGCGTCTTCAGCGCGCTGACCGCGATCCTGCACGTGCCGCTCGTCGGCTTCGCGTCCTTCACCGGCGTGTCGTCGGCCGGCAACGCGCTGTTGCTCCGTACGCTCGCCGCCGGCGTGATCGCCCGGATGGAAAGCCTGCCGCGGGCGGCGGCGGCGTCGATCGTTATCGGCGTGTTCGAGGCCTGCGCCGTGTGGAACCTGCGCAACACCACGATCGTCGACGCCATGCTCGTCGGCGTCATCCTCATCGCATTGCTGGTGCAGCGCGACTTCTTCTCCCGCCAGGTCGAGACCGGCATTTCCAGCTGGAAGGCCATCCGCGAGGTCCGGCCGATCCCCGAAGAGTTGCGAGGGCTGCCCGAAGTGCGCGTGGCGCGCCTCGCGCTCATCGCCGCCGGCGCCGGCGCCGTCGTGGCCTACCCGTTCGTGGCGAACACGTCGCAGCTCGAGGCGGCCGCGCTCGTGTTCATCTACGGAATCGTCGCCATATCGCTGCTCGTGTTGACGGGGTGGGCGGGACACATATCGCTCGGCCAATTCGCCCTCGTGGGTTTCGGAGGCGCCACTACCGCGGTGCTGTACGGCCGACATGGATGGGACATCTTCCCGGCGGCGGCCGCGGGGATCTTCGTGGCTGCGGGAGTCGCGCTCATCATCGGACTGCCCGCCCTGCGAATACGCGGGCCATTCCTCGCCGTCACGACGCTCGCCTTCGCGGTGACCTCGTCGACGTACTTCCTCAAGGGTTTGTACTTCCCGTGGTTCGTCCAGTCGCGCCTCCAGCGCCCGGCGTTGTTCGAGCGACTGCCGCTCGAGAAACCGTGGCAGATCTACACGCTGTGCCTCATCTCGCTCATCGGCGTCACCGCGGGCGCGTCGGCGTTGCGCCGGAGTCACACCGGCCGCGTGTTGGTGGCCGTGCGCGATAACGAAGTCGCGGCCGAAGCGGCCGGCATCAACACCACGCGCATGAAGCTGGTCGCCTTCGTGATTTCCGGTGCCATCGCCGGGTTCGCGGGTGTGCTGTTCGTGCTGCACCAGAAGGGCTTCAACACCGACTCGTTCAATCCCGACGCCAGCATGCTGCTGTTCTCGATGGTGGTCATCGGCGGGCTCGGCTCGCTGCCGGGCGTGATTCTCGGAGCGGTCTACATCCGCGGCGTGCAGTTTTTCCTGCCGCCGCAGTGGGCGTTGCTCGCCAGCGGCGCGGGCATTCTCTTCCTCCTGCTGTTCCTGCCCGAAGGGTTGGGCGGCCTCGTGTACCGCGTGCGTGACGCGTTCCTGCGCCACGTCGCACGGCGCCGCGGCCTGCTGGTGCCCAGCCTCGTGGCCGACCGCCGCGTCGAAGAGGCCGAGGAGGAGCAGGCGCGGGTCGCCATCGGTGCCGCGCTCGGTGGCCTGTCCGAGAAAGCCGACGTTGTCGAGAAGACGGGTGTCGCGTGACGCCGCTCTTGGTAGTGCGCGGACTCGACGTGGCCTACGACCAGACGCAGGTCTTGTTCGGCGTCGACTTCGAAGTCGAGGAAGGTGAGATCGTCGCCCTGCTCGGCACCAATGGCGCTGGCAAGTCGACGCTGCTCAAGGCGATCTCCGGTCTCAACCCGGGCAGGAGTGGCTCGATCGTCTTCGACGGTCGCGACATCGTCGGCGCCGACACGGGTGAAATCGCCCGGCTCGGCATCGCGCAGGTTCCCGGTGGGCGCGGGATCTTCCCGAGCCTGACGGTGGCCGACAACATCCGCGCCGCCGGGTGGCTCTACCGCGACGACCGCACGTACCTCGCCGATGCTACGGCCCGCGTGCTCGAGTACTTCCCGGTGCTCGAGGCGCGGTGGGAGACCGCCGCGGGGAGCTTGTCGGGCGGCGAGCAGCAGATGCTCAGCCTGGCGCAGGCCTTCATCGCCAAGCCGCGCATGCTGATGATCGACGAACTGTCGCTCGGGCTGGCACCGACCATCGTGGACCGCCTCCTCGACATCGTGCGCGCCATCCACGACAGCGGCACCACGATCATCCTCGTCGAGCAGTCGGTGAACGTGGCCTTGCGACTTGCCAAGCGAGCGGTGTTCATGGAGAAGGGCGAGATTCGCTTCTCCGGTCCGACCTCCGAACTGCTCGGCCGCACCGACATTCTCCGCTCGGTGTTCCTCCAGGGCGCGGCCACCATGACGACCGCGGCGTCGAACGGCAAGAGCAACGGCAAAACCAACGGCAAGAAGACGACCACCCGCGCCGCTCTGAAGAAACTCGACCAGGCGGCCGACGCGCTCCTCGGCGAGCCCGTCGTGCTCGAGACGCGTGGGCTGACCAAGCGCTACGGCGGAGTCGTCGCGGTGAACGAGGTCGACCTGCAACTCCACCAGGGACAGATCCTCGGGCTCATCGGGCCGAACGGCGCCGGGAAGACGTCGATCTTCGACCTCCTTTCCGGGTTCAACATTCCCGACCGCGGCGTGGTGTCGCTCGAGGGCCGCGAGGTCACGACCTGGCCCGCGTGGCGCCGCGCCCGCGCCGGGCTCGCCCGCGGGTTCCAGGACGCGCGGCTGTGGCCGTCGCTTACCGTGAAAGAAGCGATCGCCGCGGCGATCGGAAGTTCCGTCACCAGCCCCATCCCCGCGTTCCTCGCGCTGCCGGCGTCCAAAGACGCCGAGGCCGCGCTCGCGTTGCGGGTGGAGGACGTGATCGAGCTGCTCGGCCTCGGTGCGTTCCGCGACAAGTTCGTGTCCGAACTGTCGACCGGGTCGCGCCGCATCGTCGAGATCGCGGCGCTGCTGCCGAACGCGCCCAAGGTGATCATCCTCGACGAGCCGTCGTCCGGCATCGCCCAGAAGGAAACCGAGGCGCTGGGTCCGCTGCTCAAGCAGGTGCAGAGCTACCTCGACTGCAGCATCCTGCTCATCGAACACGACATGCCGCTGATCGCCGGGCTGGCCGATCACATCGTCGCCCTCGAACTCGGACAGGTGATCGCGTTCGGCCGCCCGAGCAAGGTGCTCGAGGATCCGCGGGTGGTCGAGTCGTACCTAGGCAACACGTCCTACGCCGAACTCGGCGTCAACTAGCCCTAGCGCGCCTTGCGGCGCCAGTCCTCCGGCAGGATCGTGGTCGGCCCGACGTGGGCGTCGATCCACTCGGCGACGGGTGCGGCGGCGGTCAACGCCGTCTTGACCTTCGCCAGCGCCGTCTTGGTGTGCAGCCACGGCTCGATCGGGAACGGCTTGCCGACGTAGAGCCCGCCGTGGCGCAACAACCCGACCCGCGGGTGGTCCTTCGGATAGCCGCGCGGCGCCACCTTGAGCGATTCGCCGTGCACCTCGTAGCCCTTCTTGCGCGCTGCGTCGACAAGGTTCTGCAGCGCCGCACCGGTGCCATCGGCGGCCACCGCGGCGCGATACCGATCGAGTTGGTCTTTGGCGAAGTGGTAGTAGCCGGTGCCCGCGTAGAGCCCTTCGGCCGACAGGCCGATGTAAACGGATGCGCCGCCATCGGTCTCGGCGGTGCAGGCGATGTTGGTCTTGTACGGCGACTTGTCTTTCGAGAAACGGATGTCGCGGTTGGGCCGGAAGATCGTGAAGGTCCCGTAGCTGGGCGTGAGCGCCTCGGTCAGGGCGACGAGGGGAGCGCGCACCTTGTCGTCATACGTCGGCTTGTGCGCCGTCCAGAACGCCTTGGAGTTGTCGGCGGCCAGCTGGGCGAAGAACGACAGCGCCTCGGGAGGAAAGCCGGTGAACGCCATCAGTTCAGCCACGGGTTCCGGGGAACGGCCTTGATGCGCGCGTAGCGCGGGCCTTGACGGTCGAGCACGTTCTCCCACAAGTCGGCAGGTTCGTCGGTGATCAAGTCCTGCTCCAGCGTGTCCACGACCAGCCACGCTTGGCGCGCCAGCTCGCGTTCGAGTTGGCGCGGCGACCACTGGGCGTAGCCGCGGTATACGCGCACGTAGTCGACCCCGCCGGGGGCCGGTTGACGGGGGTCGATTGATCCCCACCGGTCGAGCACGGGCGCGAACCCGGGTCGTTCGTCGGGCGACGCGCCGCGCCCCAAGCAGATCAGCCCGTCAGGCTCCACTGGTCCACCGGCGAACAGCACGCGCGGGTCGGCGGCGTCGAGGGCGATGTCGGGAAACAACCCGTCGAGGGCGACGTCGGTCGGACGGTTGAGCACGACGCCCAGTCCGCCCTGCGGGCCGTGGGCGAGCATGAGCACGACCGTGCGGAAGAACTCGTCATCGCGCACGACGGGCAGAGCCAGTAACAGCTTGCCTTTCAACCACTCGTCACTCACTAACGACTCTCACTATCGTCCGGCCATGAAGTTCGGGATCATTTTCGCAAACATCGGCCCCTGGGGCCTACCCGACAACGCCGCCGCCATGGCCGAAGCCGCCGAGGAGTTCGGTTTGGAATCGGTGTGGACGGTGGAGCACGTCGTGGTCCCGAAGGGCTACCAGTCTCCGTACCCATATTCGCCGACCGGCAAGATGCCCGGCCCCGAAGACAGCCCGATCCCTGACCCGCTCGTGTGGCTGACCTGGATGGCGGCGCACTCCACCAAACTGCGGCTGTGCACCGGCGTGCTGATCCTGCCGCAGCGCAACCCGTTGGTCCTCGCCAAGGAAGTGGCCACCCTCGACCAGCTGTCGAAGGGGCGCGTCACCCTGGGAGTCGGCGTTGGCTGGCTGGCCGAAGAGTTCGCCGCGCTGGGGATCCCCTTCGCCGAACGGGCGGCTCGCACCGACGAGACGATCGAGGCGCTGCGTGCTGCGTGGTCGCAGAACCCGGCCACGTATAACGGCCAGTTCCACAACTTCACCGACGTGCACGTACTGCCCGCGCCCGTCCAACCCGGCGGCGTCCCGATCGTGATCGGCGGGCACACTCCCGCCGCGGCGCGCCGGGCCGGTCGCCTGGGAGACGGCTTCTTCCCGGCCCAGGGCGGGCTCGACGAGCTACCGGGCTTGCTCGAAGTGATGCGCAAGGCGGCGGCCGACGCCGGCCGCGACGGCAACGCCATCGAGGTCACCGCCGGCGCAGCCATGGACCCCGATACCTGCCGCAAGTTCGCCGATCTCGGCGTGTCGCGCCTGCTGATCCCACCGCTGGCCTTCGACGTCGACGGCCTCCGCGCCGGCCTCGACCAGTTCCAACAGAACGTGATCTCGAAGCTCTGAGCTTCTGAAAACCCCGAACTGGTCTCACGAAACGGCCATAAATGGCCGTTTCCGGAGACCAGTTCAAAAAGTTTTTGGGGTTTTTGCAAGATCGGCGTGGCCTGCGGGTCTTGACCTTTGAGCGGCCGGCAAGGAGCCGGTGCCCAGAGGGAGAGATCCAATGCGTACTCGTTTGTTCATCATCAGCAGCCTGGCCGTCGCCGTCGTTCTCGGTGCATCGTCTGTCAACGCCGCCGCGGCCACGCCCAACGGCCCCGGCAAGATCGGGCCTACGCCCACCACGCAGCCGCAGCCGTGCTGCCAAGACAAAGTCGCCCCGAAGCCGACGACCACCACCATCCCGCCGAAGGGTCCGGGCGACATTGCGCCGGCGCCCGACGACGACGATCCGACGCCACCGAAGGGCCCGGGCGACATCGCCCCGGCACCGCAGGACGACGACATCGGGCCCGGCCCCGACACCACCGGCAACGGCAGCGGCTCGGACAACGTCGGCCCGTCCGCCGGCAACGGTCTCGGTGACTCGGTCGTGGCCAGCGACTTCGAAAACACCGCGAATGACGACGGCGACGAAGCCGCCGACGGTGCCGCCGCCACCCAGGCGACCGACGCGCAGTCGAACCACATGTCCCCGTTTGTCATCGCCCTCGTCGCCGCTCTCGTCGGCGCCCTGATTGCCCTTCTCGCCACCCGGCTGCGCCGTGACGACGAGAACACCGACCGGCTCTGATGACTCGGCGTCACGGACACCCGGCCGTAACGTTCGTGACGTGGCTTCCGATAGTGAGCTCGCGATCGCCGCTGCCAGCGGCGATCGCGGCGCGCTTGCCGACATCTACGACCGCTACGCCAACACGCTGCACGAGTTGTGCCGCGTCATCCTCGGCGACGCCCACGAGGCGGCCGACGCGCTGCAAGACACCTTCGTCATCGCGGCGACGCGCTTGGCGTCGTTGCGTGAACCGGACCGACTCAAGCCGTGGCTGTGCGCCATCGCCCGTCACGAAGCCATCCGCCGTTCCAGCAAGCGGGCGCGCATGCGCCCGTCGCACGACGAGGTGCTCGACGTGCCGGTGACCGACGACAGCGCGAGCGGCCTGGTCGCCGGCGACGCCTTCAACCTGGTGTGGGAGTCCGCCGAAGGATTGACCGACCGCGAGCGCGCCGTGCTCGAACTCAACGTCCGCCAGGGCCTCGAAGGCGCCGACCTCGCCGCCGCCCTCGGACTGCCCGGCCCGGCGACCTCGGTCCTGCTGAGCCGCGCCAAGACCCAGCTCGGAGCCGCGGTCCGCTGCACGCTGCTCATCCGCGGTGGACGCGACGCCTGCACCGAGTTGGCGTCGATCGCACCCCGCAAACACGCGGCGCTCGACGGCCTCACGCGCAAGCGCGTCACCCGGCACGCGTCGGAGTGCGCCATCTGCGGACCGACGTGGAATGCCTCGCCCGACGCGCTCGGCGTGCTGGCCGCCGCGCCGCTGCTCGGCGCGCCGGTGGCGTTGCGTCACAAGGTCCTCAACGACCCGCGCCTCATTTCGAGCTCGCGTCCCCTGGGCGGACCGGGCTGGCAACGCGACGGGTTCCCTCCGATCGAAGACAGCTCGCGCCGACGCGTCATCGCCGCGCTCGCCGCCGCTGCGTTGCTCGTGCTGGTCGCCGTCGGCTTGGTGCTCGCTGCAAACGACGACACGCCGAAGTTGGCGGCGCCGTCGAACGTGACGTCAACGACCGAGCCGGGCGACGAGGCCTTCTTCGACCCCTGGCCCACCGACGCCGCGGGGCAGCGCATCACCACCACCACGCGCAAGGGGGCGACGACGACGACGGCCAAGCGGCCGACGACCACCGTGGCTCGCCCGGGTGGCGGGGTCACTCCTCCGACGGACCCGCCGCCGACCACCACGACCGCCGAGCCCCGTCTGATGATCTCCGCGGGCTCGCGGGCGAACACGCTCGCGTGTGGTGAGGCCACCACCGTCAGCGCCACCACCTCTGGTCGTGAAATGGCGCCCGGTGAAGGCCTCATCCTGCAGTTCCGCGACAGCTCCGGATCGGGCGGCACGGTGAGCATGTCGCGCAGCGGTGGAACCTGGACGGGCAACCTCGGACCGTTCAGCACGCCCGGTACTGCGACCTGGTCGGTGAGGTCGAGCGGAGGGAACGACGTGCCGAGCAACCACACGATCGAAGTTGTGTCGAGCCGGGAACATCCCTGCTAGACACCTCCCGTGGGGAGGGGCGCTCATAGGCGGCCGCGGCTGCGGCGTCCGTACTTCGTGTTGCGCGTCGTGGTCGCGATGTGCCTGGGCTTCTTTGTCGCCGCGCCCGTGCGGGCCGTCGAACGCCCGAATGTGAAGCCGCCGATCCCGGCGGCGCTGCGGGCGGAACCGATCACTTGGCAGATGCCGCCGACCACGACGACCTCGACCTCTACGACCACAACGACCACGAGCACGACCGTGAAGCGCGGGGTTGTGAACTCGGTACGCAGCTCGTTGCCGGTTTCGTTGACCTTCGACGACGGTCCGAACCCGACCTTCACCCCGCAGGTCATCGACGTGCTGGCGCGTTACGGCGTGACGGCGACGTTCTTCGTGCTGGGCAGCGCCGTTGAGCAGTATCCGGATCTCGCCCGCCGCATCGTCGCCGAAGGACACCGGCTGGCCAACCACTCGTGGGACCACGCAGACCTGACCACCCTCGACCCTGCCGCTCTCGACGAGGAGATCGACAGGACGACCGCCGCGATCACCTCAGTCACGGGCACGACGCCACAGTGTTTGCGCGCGCCGTTCGGGAGGACGAATGACGCTGTGCGCGCCGCCGCTCGGGCCCGCGGGCTGGCGCTCTCCAAGTGGAGCAAGGACACCCGCGACTACGAACGTCCCGGTGCGCAGTCCATCATCGGCCGCGCCCTTGAAGGCTCGGTTCCCGGCGGCGTCATCCTGTTCCACGACAGCGGTCCCGACATGTCCCAGACCGTCGCCGCGTTGCCGGCGATCATCGAAGCGATACAGGCCCGCGGACTTAGAATTGCGCCGATCTGCTGATGCGACGCCTCCTGCTCATCCTCGTCTGCGTTGCCTTCGCCGCCTGTTCCTCGGGCGATGACGCCAAGTCCACGTCGCCGGCCACGACAACGACCTCGACCGTGCCGATCGCCCAACTGCAGGCGAAGGCGAGCCAGTTGACCGACCACCTGATCGCCGGGAAATGGGACGACGTCGTAGCCGAGTTCAACGCCGAGATGCGCGCGGGGTTGACGGCGGACGGGCTCAAGACGGCCTGGGGCCAGGTAGTCGCCACCTACGGTGCCTACAAGTCACGCGGTACGACGGCGCGCTCGCTCGCGGCAGCACCGCAGGGCATCGTCGCCTTCGACACACCGTTGACCTTCGGCAGCGAGGCCATGAAGAGCCGCTTCAGCCTCGACGTCGACCAAAAGGTCGCCGGCCTTTACATCCTCAAGGCGAGCGTGCCGTAGTTCGCGGCAGTATGGCCGCATGCGCGACTTCTACGAGACGCACCGGCTGAAGTGGGACGGCGCCGTCGACGCCGACGGGCACATCCTCGAACCCTCCAACCTGTGGGAGGACTACATCGACCCGAAGTTCCGCGATGTCGCCTTGCGCGTCGTCAAGGACGAGAACGGGCTCGACGAATTGCAGATCAACGGGCAGCGCTCGCGCATGTCGCGCAAGGGTTTCCCGTCGACGCTCGCGGCCATGGGACGGCCCGACCTCGGCAAGATGATGTTCGACCCCGAGGTCACATACGACAACCACGCCCCGCCGGCCGCGACCGATGCCAAGGAACGGTTGAAGTACCTCGACGCCGAGCACATCGATGCCGCGGTCATCTACACCACCACCGGCCTCTTGTGGGAGGCCGAGCTCGAAGACGCCGACGTATCGCAGGCCTACACCAAGGCGTACAACCGCTGGGTCACCGAGTGGTGTTCCGATAGCGGCGGACGGCTGATCGCCTCGGCGCACCTGTCGCTCACCGACCCCGTCACCGCGGCCGCCGAACTCGAGCGCGCCGTCGGTGAAGGCGCGCGCGGTTGCTACGTCGCGCCCTTCACCCACGACCGCAAGCCGCTCGGGCATCCCGACAACGACCCGGTGTTCG
Organism: uncultured Actinomycetes bacterium; assembly: GCA_963722185.1. GTDB lineage: Bacteria > Actinomycetota > Acidimicrobiia > Acidimicrobiales > JACCXE01 > JACCXE01. The sequence continues at coordinate 442,742 of CAVRKD010000003.1, forward strand.
CCGCGGCGCAGGACCTCGACGTGCCGTTTGCCATCCACCCGACCTTCGAGCCGCAGTGGACCAAGGGTGAGCGCAACGGCACCTGGGAGCACGCGAAGCAATTGCGGCTCAGCGCGTCGGTGGCGGCGTCCGACGGCGTGCGCGCCCAGTTCGCCACGCTGTTCGACTACGCGGTGTTCGACAAGTTCCCGCGGCTGAAGGTGCTCGTGCTCGAATCGGGCGGCGGTTGGGTCGGCTACTGGCTCGACCGCATGGACGGCGTGTACAGCCACACCGTGATGGCGATGGGTTCGCCGTTGAAGCACAAGCCGTCGGACTACTTCCGCAATCAGTGCTGGGTGAGCTGCGACCCCGACGAGCGGATGATCCCAGCGCTCGCCGAGCGCTACGGCGCCGACCGGTTCATGTGGGCGTCGGACTTCCCGCACGCCGATCACACGCCGGAGTACATCCTCGACCTCGACGAACTCGCCGGCATGTTCCCCGACGCAACGCGGCGCCAGTTTCTCGGCGACAACTGCCGCCAGCTGTTCAAGATCGGCGTGTAATGAGCGAGCTTGCGAGCGACAAAGAGGCTGCGCCTTTGGCCAGTGGCGCCGCCGAAGGCGGCACTCCCATTGGCCACATCCAGTACGACGTGCGCGACCGCGTCGCGCACGTCGTCATCGATCGTCCCGAGAAGCGCAACGCCATGACGTACGCCATGAACGCGGACTTCTTCGCGGCGGTGCACCGCGCCGGCCAGGACGACTCGGTTGGCGCGGTGATCATCGAAGGAACGGGTGGCGCGTTCTGCGCTGGCACCGATCTGTCGGACCTCAACAACACGCCGGAGGACGAGCGCGGCGTGCGCGGCGCGAATCCCGAAGGACCGCGCGTCTTCCAGATCACGGCGTGCCCGAAGCCTGTGATCGCCGCCGTCGACGGGCCGGCGATGGGTATGGGAGCCGAGTTCGCCACGCAGTGCGACGTGCGCCTCGCCAGCACGCGCGCCAAGTTCGGCTGGGTGTTCGTGCTGCGCGGCCTGGTATCGGACACGGGCGCGGGGACGTTCCTCCTGCCGCGCATCATCGGGCCCACCGAGGCGCTGCGATTGCTGTATTCCGGCGAGACGATCGACGCGCAGCAGGCGCTCGAGATCGGGTTCGTCAGCGCGGTGGTCGAGCCCGAAGAATTGCCGTTGGCGGCTGAAGAGGAAGCCAAGCGCTACCTCGCCGGCTCACCATTCGCGGTGCGGCGCACGAAGCAACTGGTGTACGGCGCCATGCACAACACGCTCGAACAGCACGTCATTCAGACCGCCGAACTGCTCAAGGAGTGTTTCCACTCCAAGGACCACGCCGAAGGCGTCGCCGCCTTCCTCGAACGCCGACCCGCCAACTTCACAGGACACTGAGATGCCATACAGCGAGATCACCTACGACGAGCACGGCCACGTGGGCGTCATCAGCCTCAACCGGCCCGAGGCGCGCAACGCGCTGACCTACACGACCTACGCCGAACTCGAAGACGCGGTGCGCAGCACGCAAGCGCGCTGCCTGATCATCACCGGCGTCGACCCGGCGTTCTGTTCGGGCGACGACGTGAAGCAGATCCTCTCGAAGACGGGCGACGCGCCCGCCGGCGATCGGCCGGCGTTGACGCCGCGGCTCACGCCGGCGGCCGACGCGCTGCTGCACACGAATGTGCCGGTGATCGCGGCGGTCAACGGCGCGGCGGTCGGATGGGGGATGGAGTTGGCATTGATGGCCGACATCCGTATCGCGTCGACCCAGGCGAAGTTCGGCGAGCTCTTCGTCAAGCGCGGCATCAACTGCGACGTGCCGGGGCTCGGGCGACTGGCGCAGATCGTCGGCCGCGAGACCGCCGCCGAACTGCTCTTCACCGGGCGCATCGTCACCGGCGAAGAAGCGGCGCGCCTGCGGCTCGTGTCACGCGTCGTACCGCACGAAGAGCTCATGCACACCGCCATGCAGCTGGCGCACGAGATCGCCAACAACCCGCCGCTGGCCGTACAGCGACTGAAGGAGGGACTGCGCCGCACGCTTGACCCCGACTGGCACGAACTCGGCTCGTGGGTCACCGCCAGTCTGATCGAGTTGTTCCAGACCAAGGATCACCGCGAAGGCGTCGCGTCGTTCATGGAAAAGCGCGAACCCGTCTTCACCGGCGAGTAGCAACGATGCAAGAACGACCGACCAGCGCCGAGTTGTTGCGTGACATCGCCGACCTCCTCGAGAACGAGATCGTTCCCGCCCTCGGTGGACCGCTGCAGCATCAAGCCCGAGTGGCGGGCAACCTCGCTCGCATCGTGGAACGCGAGTTGCTCCTCGGGCCGGTAGCCGCCGAGCGCGAGCGCGTCCTGCTGGGCGACTTGGTCGGTAGCACCGGTGGCGTCGCCGAGCTCAACCGGGCGGTCGCTGATCGGCTGCGCGCCGACGACGACGCGGCGTTCGCCCGCGACGCGTGGGCCGCGCTAATCGAGATCACCCGCGACAAGCTCGCCATCGTCAAACCGGGGCACGACGCCTACGACTTCGCCGGGGAGCAACGCACCCCGTGAGCGACAGCGACCTGGTCGTCAAGGGCCTGGCGGCGTTCCTGTCCGAGGAGTGGTCGTCGGAAGTCGCGGTCTCCAACGTGACCTACGCGACGGCCGGTGCCCGAAGGCGCAACGTGCTGTTCACCGCGGCGCGCGACGGAGCGGAACTCGCGCTCGTGGCCACGATCATTCACGACGCCGGGCTGCAGATCATGAGCGTCGAGACCGAGGCGGCCCTGCTGCAGTTGGCCGAAGACGCCGGCGTGGCCGTGGCGCATGTGCACGCCGTGTGCACTGACCCGTCCTACGGCGGCGGTCCCTTCTTCGTCACGAGCCAGGTGGCGGGGGAGACCATCCCGCGCCAGATCTTGCGGCTAGCCGAGGCCACGCCCGGTCTCGGCGCAACGATCGCCGAAGGCATCGGCACGTCGTTCGCCCGGCTGCACGCCGTGGACCCAGCCATTGCTCCCGCCGCGCTGGAGCGGCCGACCGGCGGCAACAGCACCATCGACGCCGCCCTCGAACACGTCCGCATGCAGATCGACCTGCTGCTGCAACCGTCGCCGGTGTTCGAGCTGACCTACGCCTGGTTGGAGGCCAACGCGCCGACGCCGAGCGAGCAACTGCGGGTCGTGCATCGCGACTGCCGCAACGGCAACATCATCGTCGGGCCCGACGGTCTGCGGGCCATCCTCGACTGGGAAGTCGCCCACCTCGGCGAGGCGATGGAAGACCTGGCGTGGGTGTGCGTGCGGATGTGGCGGTTCCGCAACGACGAACTCGAGGTGGGCGGCTTCGCCAGCCGCGGCGATCTGCGGCGCGGGTACGAGCGGGCGGGTGGCGCGTGGGATGACGCCTCGTTCTTCTGGTGGAAGCTGCACGCGACCTTGCGCTGGGGGCTCGGCCTCGCCGGCCAAGGCCGAGCGCACCTCGACGGCACCTTCCGTTCGATCGTCATGGCCGGCAGCGGCCGGCGCGTCGGCGAACTCGAGTACGACTGCCTGATGCTGCTGCGAAATCAATATCTGTGATGAATCGATCGACATAGTCGATCGATTCATCACAAGAATGGCGGGATGGAGCTCAAAGACAAAGTTGCGGTGGTCACGGGTGCGGCCACGGGTATCGGGCGCGGCCTCGCGGTGGCGTTCGCCGCCGAGGGTGCGCGCGCCGTCGTGGTTGCCGACATCAACGGCGAGCGCGCCCAGGAATCCGCCGACGCCATCAATGCCGATGGCGGCACTGCGTTGGCGGTGACCACCAACGTCGCCGACCAGGACAGCGTTACCGCGCTGGTTCGCGCGACCGAGGAGGCGTTCGGTCCTGTCGACCTTTTCTGCGCCAACGCCGGCGTACTCGTGCTCGGCGGTGTGCACGCTTCCGATGACGAGTGGCGCCGCGCCTTCGACGTCAACGTGATGAGCCACGTGTATGCCGCGCGGGCCGTGCTGCCGGGCATGGTCGCCCGCGGCGAGGGATACCTTCTGCACACCGCGTCGGCCGCCGGCCTGCTGACGCAGTTGGGCGCGGCGCCCTATTCGATGTCGAAGCACGCCGCGGTCAGCATCGCCGAATGGATCGCCATCACCTACGGCGACACGGGCGTGAAGGTCAGTTGCCTGTGCCCGCAGGCAGTGCGCACCGAGATCGCCGCCTTCCTCGGCGTCCCAATGGAGACACCGCCCTCGCAAGGTGGTGACGTGTCGCACGCCTCGCTCGACGGCGTGCTCGAACCTTCCGACGTTGCCCGAGTAGTGATCGAAGGCCTGCACGACGAACGGTTCTTGATCCTGCCGCATCCCGAAGTCGAGGAGTACGAGCGACGTCGCGCCGGTGACCGCGAGCGCTGGCTGCGCGGGATGCGACGCCAACAGGCGCGGATCGGCGTGCCGACGTTCTGACCGAACTGGTCGCAGGAAAGCGCCATAAATGGCGGTTTCCTGCGACCAGTTGCGTAGTAGTCGGTCGCCGCGGCGTTAGTGAGCGACGAGGCGTAGGGTCGGCGCCATGAAGCAGCTATCGGGCGTCGATGCCAACTTCCTCTACATGGAGACGTCGTCGGTCCTCGGCCACGTGTCGAGTCTGTCGGTGTACGACCCGCCGGCCGACGATCCGTCCTACCGCCCGTTCGATTCGTGGCGCTCGGAGGTGGAGCGCCGCATTCACAGACTCGAGCCGCTGACGCGCAAGCTGCGCAACGTCCCGTTCAACCTCGACCACCCCTACTGGGTGCAAGACCTCGACTTCGACCTCGACTTCCACGTGCGGCACACGGCGGTGCCGCCGCCTGGGAACGACGAGCAGATCGCCGACCTGGTCGGGCGCATCATCGGTCGGCCGCTGGACCGCACGCGCCCGCTGTGGGAGAGCTACGTGATCGAGGGCCTCGCCGACGGGCGCTTCGCCATCCTGACCAAGGTCCACCACGCGGCCGTCGACGGAGCGTCGGGCGCCGAGCTGCTCATGCTGATGCTGGACAGTTCGCCCGAGGGCGACGAGGTGCCGAGCGAGCCGGTAGTCGAGCGTCCGGAACGGATGCCGACCGACGCCGAGGTGCTAGCGGTTACGGCGGCGAGCCTGGCTCGCAAGCCGGCGCGCATGCTGGTGCTAAGTGCGCGTGCGATGCGCGAACTGGGAGCGGCCACGCGCAACCCGATCCTGGCGGCCGCCGGTAATCAGCTGCGTGACCAGATGCGCGGGCCGCTCGGCTCGCTGTTCAACATCGGTCGCCGCCGCCCCGAGGAGCGCGACGAACCCCCGGTGACCGGCCCGCTGCCGAACAACGCGCCGAGCACGCCGTTCAACCAGGCGATCACGCCCCACCGCGTGTTCGCATTCCGCTCGGCGCCGCTCGAACTCGTCAAGGCGACCAAGAGCGCGCTCGGCGCCACCGTGAACGACGTCGTGATGGCGGTGTGCGCCGGTGGCCTGCGTAGGTATCTCGAAAAGCGCGGCACGCTCCCCGACGAACCACTTGTCGCCATGGTGCCCGTCTCCATCCGCACCGGTGACGAGGAGGACAAGTGGACCAACCGCGTGTCGGGCCTCATCGCTTCGTTGCCGACCAACGAACCCGATCCGCTGCAACGCGTGTTGAAGGTGCACGAGGCGATGGTGATGGCCAAGGGGCTGCACGACGCCATCCCAGCCGACACGCTCACACAGTTCGCCCAGTTCCCGCCGCCGGCGGTGTTCACACGCGCGAGTCGCATGTCGACGCGCTTCCAGTTCGGCAACCGGTTTCAGATGCCGGTCAACCTGGTGATCTCCAACGTGCCCGGGCCGCGCCTACCGCTGTATTCGGCGGGCGCCATGTTGAAGCATTACTACCCGGTGTCGACCATCGCCGAGGGCCAGGGCCTCAACATCACCGTGCAGAGCTACCTCGACACGCTCGACTTCGGGTTGGTCGGATGTGCAGAACTCGTGCCCGACATCTGGGACCTGTGCGACGCCATCATCGACGACCTCAACGAACTGGCAACCCTCGCCGGCGTGGAGATTCCTAAGACCGCCGGTTGAGCATGTAGGGGATGAGGTCGCGGATGAAGTCGCGATCTGGTCCCGGTTCAGCCGCCGCGAACGCTGCCTCGAACGCATCGACGGCTGCGCTGGCGATGCCCTGCGCGTAGTCGAGCGTGAACTCGATGCTGCGATAGCTGTCCATCAACGCCCGGATCGTGGCGACGATGTTGGGCGAGCGCTCGGCGCGGCTCATGGCGAGGTAGTCGGCGATAGTGGCGCGGTCGGCGCCTTCGGCGTGCGACATGAGATGGATGAGCGGCAGCGTGCGCTTGCCTTCGTACAGATCGCCGTTGATCTCCTTGCCGTACTCCGCGGCGTCGCCCACGAGGTTGAGGACGTCGTCTTGGATCTGGAACGCCGCGCCGAGGTGGAAGCCGAAGCGCACCATCGGCCGCAGATCGGCGCGCCCGCGCGATCCGATGAGAGCACCCACCCGCAAGGGATGGATGGTCGTGTACCAGCACGTCTTGTGCATGATGAGGTCGAGGTAGTCCTCGGGCGTGAGGTCGGCGGTGCGGTCGCGGCGCCACCCCAACTCGGTCGCCTGGCCCTCGAGGGTGCGCATGGCCATGGTGTCGAACTCGGTGTGCACGCGTTCGGCCAGGTCGCGGTCGAGGTTGCGGAGGTGGCGACGCAGCACCTGGTTGGACACGACGGCCAGCGCGTCGCCGGCGTTGAGCGCGATCGCCGTGCCGTCGGTCTCCGACAGCGTTGGTTTGCCGCGGCGCTGTTCACTTCCATCGGCGATGTCGTCGTGGATGAGGAAGGCGTTGTGCAGCAACTCGATGCTCACCGCCAGCGGCAGCGCGTCGGCGGCCCGTCCACCGAAGCAGCAACAGGCGGCGATGCACAGCGCGGGGCGGATGGCCTTGCCGCCGCGGGTGGGGTAGTCGCGGACCGGGCCGTAGAGCCAACTATGCGGCTCGCCGTCGGGAATGGCGTCGAGCATCGCTCGGCGCACGGCGCGCCCCGTGTCGTGCAGGACCGCTTCGACCGATTCCAAACCCGGGTCGAGCGTGGTCACGCAGGCAGCTCCGGGACGACGATCTCCAGCGGCAGCCACTGGTCGGGCAGGCCGTCGACCAGCACCAGCGTGCGGTAGATGCCCGGTCGCGCGTCGGGTGCCTCGATCGCGATCTCGACACCGCGACTCGAGCGCGCCGGCAGGTCGAAGGCGTCGGGTTCGGCTACGAGCGCGTCGGCGTCGATGGTGGAGCCGTCGTGGGCAACCGGAGCGCCACAGTGCACCCGCAACTTGTCGAACGCGTCGGGCGACGGGTTGTGCAGCCACACCTCGATAGTGCCCGTCGCCGAGTCCGCATCCAGCTCGACGCGCAACGGCGAGGGAGTGACGCCACCGGTGACGTCGATGCGCGCCGTTGCCGGCGCAGCCGGACTGCCCGACAGCGCGGTGGCCAAGCTCGTGATCGATTCACGCCAGAGCTTCGCCATGCCGGCCAACGCATCCTCGGCGTCGGTGGGCGGCCGCGCATCGCCTCCGTCGCTCGCCTCGTCGTCGACGTGTCGCCCGTCGACACTCGACACCAGACGTTCGACCAACGCGCTGGCAGCCGCCGCGCTACGCCGCTGCACGTCGGTCATCGCGTCGATTGCTCGTGCGACTACGTCGTCGCTCATACCCCGCTCCCGGTTTGCTTTGTCGCCCCTTAGGCTAGGCGGGACGTGGCGACTCGATCGTCACGCCGTCAGTGTCGCGATGAACCCGTCGACGAACACGTTGGCCGCCGATTCGTCGAGTCGCTCGCGCCGGTAACACGCGTTGAACTGCAGCTCGTCGCCGACGACCGTGGTGCCGATCGTCAGGCCGGCGGCGGGCATCGCCGGGGTCACGATCCAGCTCAGCGACTGCGCGCCGTCGACCAGGCGCGGCGGGTCGGTCAGCACACCGGCGTTCGAGATGGCGCAGGTGTCGAACTGGTCGGCCGGTACGAGGGCGAAGGCGCGGCGGCGCGCCGAGGCGGGGAGCAGGCGTGACGCCCGTGCCGCGGCCGCCATCTCGCGTGCGTGCCTGAGCCGCAGATCCGGGTCGAGCTGGGGCATCACCTTGGCCAACGCTGCGCTGATATCGCGACGGTCGCTCGGTTCGGTCATCACCGAGGCGAAGGCCGCGAGGTTCACGACGACGTCGTCCCACCACTCGGGGGGGCGGAGGTTGACGCCTTGGGTCACGCCCACCAGTTCGCACGGTGCGCCGTGCGCGTGGTTCCAGCCCTGGATCGTCACGTGCAGCGCCGCCATGGCGTAGGCGTCGAACCCGGTCTCGTAGCGGCGCCGGGCGCGGGTGATCTGCGCCAGATCGACCGTGCGGAGGACCAGCCCGAAGCCGCCGTCGGGCGACGCGCCGCTGGACGCGAGGCGGGAACGTTGGCGCACTTGGGTCGAGGCGACTTGCAGTCGTTGCGTCAACCGCTCGGTGAGCGCCGCCACGCTGGTCGGCGGCTTGGGCACGAGCGCGCGGTGCGCCGTCGCGATGTCGACGGCGGGCGACGGGTCGGGCTCGCCGCGGTAGGCGCGGCCGACCGAGCGCATGAGCCGCAGGACGCCGAGGCCGTCGGTCATCACGTGGCTGATGCAGGAGATGAGGATGTCCTCGGTTGGGCAGCGCGCGATGACGGGGCGAATCAGCGGCGCGACGTCCATGGCCAGCGGGCGCTCGAGCAGGTCGAGCCTGACGCGTTGAAGGCTCGCCTCGTCGGGACACTCGATGGTCTCGATCTCGCCGACGTCGGCGGCGCTCTCGTGCACCCAGTAAAAGCCGCCGCGGTCGTCGCATTCGATCGCGCAACCGGCGAGTGGGTGCAGGGCGATGGCGGCGTTGTACGCCTGCCGCGCCCGCTCGGGGTCGATGTGGGGCGCGCCGAGCGCCACCTGCGCGTTCCACGGCACCGCCGCCTCTTGCCACAGCAGCAGCGTTTCCTCGATCGGCGACAACTCGATCAGTCGTCTCCGGCTCACGTCCCGACCATACTGATGGCTTGCGCGAATTGATCGCCGTTCTTCCGTCGAAGGCATCTTCGGCAGGCCTTCGGCCTGCCGAAACGACCATGCAGTCTCTTCTGGTCGCCTCGCTCCGCTCGGCTCCATAGCCCGTGCCGGACCAGCCCAAGATCGCGATCCTCGGTGGAGGCATGGCGGGCATCAGCGCGGCGTGGCGCCTCAGCGGGCCAGGGTGGCGCGACCGGTTCTCGTCGATCACGGTGTACCAGCGCGGCTGGCGACTCGGCGGCAAGGGCGCGAGTAGTCGCGGGGTGCACGGGCGCATCGAGGAGCACGGCCTGCATGTGTGGCTGGGCCATTACGACAACGCGTTCCGGTTGATGCGCGAGTGCTACGAGGAACTCGATCGGGAGCGCACCGATCCGGACTCGCCGATCAGCACGTGGCGCGACGCGTTCGTCCCGTCGTCGGACATCGGCATCTTCGATCATCACGACGGCGTGTGGCGGCCGTGGATCGGCCACTTGACTCCTAACGATCGCGTGCCCGGCGATCCCGACGACACGCTGTCGCAGCCGGGCGAGATACTGCGCCGCGTCGGCCGGTTGATGCAGGACCTGGTCGAGTCGTTCGAACCCGTCGCGCCGTCGCCGGTATTGGTGCCCTCGGCGGACAGTCCGGCGCTGCGGCGGAGGTCGCAGGTCGCGACCGCCGTGCTCGCAGCCGGCGCGCTCGTCGAAGGTCTCGCGCTGGTGGCCGGACCGCTGGCCGAGCGCGCCGGGAGCGAAGCCGTCGCCGCCCTCGACATCGCCATGAGCGAGCTGCGCGACGTCATTACCGCCACCACGACCGAGGTGTGGGGAGCGCGTCAGGGATGGCACGTGATCGGCATGATCGTCGCCGTCGTGCGCGGCTCGATCGCCGACGGTGTCTTGCTCGACCCGGAGGCACCGCGGCGGCTCAACGACGAAGAGTTCCTCGACTGGACCCGTCGCCATGGGGCTTCCGACGCCATGGTGGAGTCGACCTACGTGCGCGGCCTGTACGACCTCGTGTTCGCCCACGTCGCCGGCGATCCCGGACGGGCGGGTTTCGGTGCGGGCCTGGGAGCGGTGCTGAGCATCAAGACGATGCTCGGCTACAAGGGCGCCTTCTTCTGGAAGATGACCGCTGGAATGGGCGACGTCGTGTTCGCGCCGCTCTATGAGGCGTTGCGATCGCGGGGCGTCAACTTCGAATTCTTCCATCGTGTCGACGCGGTCCACGTGTCCGACGACGGCGAGTCGATCGAGTCGATCAGCCTCGGACGCCAGGTCGCGCTCGCCGAAGGTCGCGACGAGTACGACCCGCTGGTTCGGGTCAAGGGCCTGACCTGTTTTCCGGAGAAGCCGCTCGTCGACCAGCTCGCATGCGACGACGCCGTTGTCGGCGAGCCCTTGGAGGCCGCGTGGTGCGCGTGGCCCGACGCCGAAGTACGCGTCCTGCGGCGCGGCGCCGACTTCGACCAGGTGGTGTTCGCCCTCCCGCCGCCGATGGCGGCGCACGTGGCGCACGAACTGGTCGCCACCCGTCGCGAGTGGAAGGAGATGCTGGCCAACCTCGCCACGGTGGCCACCCAGTCGATGCAGCTCTGGCTGCTCGCTAGCGAGGACGAGCTCGGCTGGTCGCAACCGGGGACCACCATGACCGGTTACGTCGACGGGTTCGACACGTGGGCGTCGATGCCGCAACTGCTGGAGGCCGAAGAGTGGCCGGCCGACATTCGGCCGGACGCGGTCGCGTACTTCTGCAATACGCTCGACGGAGAGTGGCCTCCGGCAGGCGACTGGACAGAACACGCCGCCGCCGAAACCGCTCGCGTGCGCGCCGTCGCCGAGCGCTTCTGTCGCGAAGACCTCCCGGTCCTCTGGCCGAACTTCCGGCCCGAGCTGCTGAGCGGCAGTGTCGACGCGCAGTACGTGCGCGCCAACGTCGATCCTTCGGACCGTTACGTCCAGTCGCTTCCCGGAACCGACAAGTACCGGTTGCGACCCGACGAGAGCGGCTTCGTCAACCTGGTGTTGGCCGGCGACTGGACCGACTGCGGCCTCAACGCTGGCTGCATCGAGGCGGCCGTGCTCTCAGGACTGCAGGCGGCGAACGCGCTGCTCGGCCGTCATCGCTTCCACCGCATCGACGCCACCTGGTTGGTCTGACGCCACACGGACGCGCTGTGCAAGACTTTGACCGACCAACAGGGGGATCGCAGTGGCTCCACGGCAATCACCGGAAGCGGCAGAGGCGCAGGCCATCGTCAGCGAGGCAGTGCAAGTGTTCCTCGGGGAGCTCCAGCGCTACTACGACCTGACGCAGGATCCCGACAAGAACTTGGACGCCGAAGAGCTTGTCGACCAGCTCTCGCTGACAACCTCGGAGGTGCTTCCCGTGATGCGGCGCAGCGTCGACTTCGCGCTCGAGCTGCTCCGTCCGTGGTCCGCCGCCTACATGAATCGCGGCGGCGGTCATGCCTGAGAATCCTGTCGAGGTCGTGGGCGATCTTCTCGGCGACATGGCCAACCGTCTCAATGAATACGCCGCGATTTGGCAGGACGCGGCCAAGCGGAACGCCGAGAACGCCTACGACGTCGACGACTTCGGGGGCGACATGATGCGCGTCGCCGGACTGGCGGCGCGGGACATGGCCAATGTCGGCGGGACGTTGCTTAGCCTGCTCGGCTCGATCGCGCGGCCGAGCGAGGGCGACGCGCCCGCGGAACCCGCCACTGCACGCAAGAAGAAGACCACCGCGGCGAAGGCTGCCACCAAGAAGTCGCCGTCGCGCCGGCCACCGAAGTAGCGGGCAGCTCCGTTGGAAGAAGCCGAACTCGCGCTCATTTCGCTGTACCACGCGCTCGACCCGACGAACTTCGACCTCAACCAACTCGGCGAACCCGAACAGGTCGACACGCTGTCGGCCGACCCCGCGGCCGCGCTGCCCCCCTCACCGAAGCGGTCAATCTGGAGTTCCGCCGCGACCGCTACGCCGCCAGCCTCGCCTACGCGCTCGGCGTTCGTTACGCGGAGGCCGGCGGATCGATCGACGCCGAGCTGAACGAACTGGGTGCGAAGATCGTCGCCCGGTTCGGTAACTCGGACCCCAACGGCTCGGGCGAAGCGGCGTTGCGCAACGCCGTGTCGCGTCTCATCGGCGACGCGACGATTACCGACGAGATCGCCGAGCTCATGACGACGGCCTTCGAGGGGAAGGTGCAGTACTCGGTCGACCCCGACACGGGTCTGTGGACCGTCGAAGGCGAGGCCACCGAGGCCGCCCTGATGCTGTGCGAGTTGGGGGGCATGGGCTTCAACTGCAACATGCGCAACGCCAAGGTCCAGCTCGGAGGCCGGGAAGTCGAAGTCCTCGTCATCGAGTGCGAGTTCTGCACACAGTTGCCGATGGAACGCACGAAGAAGGCGGTCGATCCGCGCAACTGGGACGACACGTATCCGGGGTTCTTCCAAAGCATCCAGGTCCTAGCGCCCGTGCCCGCGCCGCCAGGCGGCACGTGGAACGGCGTGATCCAGGAGAAGGTGGGCGCGCTCGTCTTGGGGACGCCGCTCGTCACGAACCTGGCGGTGAGCTATCTCGAAGGACCGCGGTTCGCCGTCACGACTTACGACCTGGCCCCCGATGGTGCTGTGCCCGAAGCCGACGACGGCAAGGTCAAAGTCGACTACGGCTTCTTGGCGGTGACCGACGAGGGCGTGCACCGGCGGAACCGTCTGCTCAAGGTGGTGCGGATCGAGAACACGCCGTGGCCGGCGTGGTTCCATCCGCTGTGGGCGCAGCAGCTTTTGATGATGGGATGGTGGGTTTCATGACCTACACGCGCAAGGAGGTCGGCGACGCCGTCGGCTACTTGTTCGGGGTTGCCGTCGACGCCTGCAAGAGCCACCACGCGTCACACCTCCCGCCCGAGTCGGGGCATACGGAAAAGCCTGGAAGCGAAAAGCCGCGCGACGAGTCGGAGATAGGTCGCACTACCGCGACGTCGTCGCTGCGCTGTGATCCCTCGTGGACCGGCGTCGCCGGGCAAACCACGATTACCGTGGAGGCGGCCAGCGCGATGACGCTCGCTTCGGCGACGATGACGATGCTCGAAGCCGGCAAGCCCATCTCGACCCAGCCCAACGCCGGCGCCCCGAGTCCCAACCAGATTCCTGCGGGCGTCACTCCGGTGACGATCTCCATCTACTCCGGCTTGGCGCGCGGCCTCTACTTCGGGCGCCTGCGCTCGGCGGCGGGAGCGGCACTCGACGAGCCCGTCCTCATCTACATCGACGGGATCTCGTAGCTCAAGGCGTGGATGCACCGAACGTCGACTTCCTAGCGGGCGAGTTCTACCTCGACGGCGCGCGCGACGCCTACGCGTGGTTGCGCACCAACGCTCCGGTCTGCTTCGACGAGCGCAGCGGCCTCTGGGGCATCGCGACCTACGACGACGTACTCGCCGTCGAGCGCGACGCGCAGACGTTCTCGAACGCGGGCGGCAGCCGACCCGACTCCGGGCCGCTGCCGTGGATGATCGACCTGGACGGCAGTGCGCACGCCAAGCGGCGCAAGCTCGTGAGTCGCGGGTTCACCCCCGGACGCGTGCGCGCGACCGAGCCGCATTTGCGCGCCATCTGCGACACGCTCATCGATCGGGTGCTGGCGCGAGGGGAGTGCGACTTCGTGGCGGATATCGCAGCGCCGCTTCCGATGATCGTCATCGGCGACATGCTCGGCGTGCCGGTGGAAGACCGAGACAAGCTGCTCGACTGGTCACGCGGGATGCTGGCGTCGCTGTCGGGTGACGCGGCAGGCTACGACCGCGCCGCGCAGGCGTTCGGCGCCTACGTCGAGTACGCCCACGCAGTGATCGCCAATCGGCGCGCGGCACCGACCGACGATTTGTTCAGCGTGCTCGTCCACGCCGAGGTCGACGGGGATCGTCTCGCCGACGACGAGATCGTGTTCGAATCACTTCTGCTACTGATCGGCGGAGACGAAACCACGCGTCAGGTCACCGCCGGCGGGATGGAGCAGTTGCTGCGGACCCCGCGGGCGCTGGAGAAGTTGCAGGACGCGCCGCAACTCCTACCGTCGGCCGTCGAGGAGATGCTGCGGTGGACGTCGCCCATCAAGAACATGGCGCGGACGACGACGGTCGCCGTTGAGATTGCCAGCGTGGAACTTCCGGCCGGCACGAAACTCATCGTGCTCTACGAGTCGGCGAACTTCGACGAGCGTCACTTCGCGGTTCCGAACACTTTCGACATCGAGCGTCATCCGAACGACCACCTCGCCTTCGGCTTTGGTCCGCACTTCTGCCTCGGCGCCAGCCTGGCCCGTGCCGAACTCGCGGCCATCGTCGAGCGCGTCCTCGCCAGGTTGCCGCATTTGCGTCTGGCGTCGGACGATCCGCTGCCGCGCACCATCACCGGTATTCAGAGCATGCCCGTCGTGTTCTAGAGCTTCACGTAGTCCACGGGCGCCTTGACCCGCAGGCTCTTGTTCCGGTCGGTGAGGGACAAGCGAACTTCGATCCGAGCATCGGCGTACCTGCCGAGGACGTCGCGCAGCTCTTTCGGGGTCCGCGTCCCGAAGTCCATGACGGCGCGCAGTGACCGCAACTGGCGGTCCTTGGCGCCGGTGACCACGGTGATTGTGCTGGCGCGCACGAGGCGCTGGAGCCGCTCGGCGGCGCCCGGGTCGAGCGCGGCCAACTGATCGTCGCCGCCGAGAGGGCCGGCGGTACGGGCGAGGTCCGAAAGCAGATCACCGACGTTGACCTTCCCCGTGATCACCTCGGTGGGGCCGCCGTCTTCGTTGGCGCCGGACTTGGTCTTGGCGTCCTTGACCCAGCCGGCGATCCCGAGGTCGGCGAAGCCGCCTTTGGCGTCCTTCGAGACGCGCAGCGACGCGACGTCGTCGTCGGTCACTCGGTACGTCTTGTTGCCGGCGGTGACGAACGCCGCTTCGCCGGTCGAACGCACCTCAGTTGTGCGGGAGTTGGATCCCAGCAGCTGCGTGTAGTCCAGGTCGAAGACCGCCAACTCATGGTCGGTCGAAAACGCGAACGGGCCCTTGAGCCGGAAGCCGACGGGGCCCGAAGCGGTGTCGCCGGTTCCCGCTGACGCCGCGAGTCGCAGGTCCATCGTCGCCGCCTTCAACTTGGCCATGTTCGCCTCGGTCTGCTCGAGTGCGCTGGGCTGGCCGCAGCCACCGGCGACGAGCGTCACGACTATCGCCATCCCTGCGGTCCAGATGCTTGGTCGGGTCCTCACGCCGCCGCCTCTGTGGTCGTGGTGGTCGGCGCGGTGGTGGACGTCGTCGTCGACTGGGACGTCGTGCTCGTTGACGACGTCGACGTCGACGTGGGCCCGGTGCCGTCTTCGGCCGCCTTCTTGGACTTGATCGGTACCAGTTCCTCTTCAAATATGCGGACGAGCTCCGCCTTGGCCTGCTGCACGATCGCGAATAGCTCCGCTTCCGTCATCTGATTGGCCCTGCGTTCTACTTCGCGCATTCGCCGCTCGAGGTCGTGCAACCTTCGCTTGCCGTTTTCACTGAGCTCTTTGCCATCGGTACCGATCACGATCTGGGTCGCGGACGCGAAGGTGAAGCACTCGGAGCATTCGTTGTTAAAGGCCACCGCCTTGTTTTCCGGCACCACCACGTCGGCGTCGCCGGAAACGAGAATGACTTGGAAGGCGACGGCCACGGTGGAGCAGTCCACGCAACTCGCTTCCGCGGTAGCGGTGTTGGTTTGGTCGACGACGCCGTTGGCGACCTCACGGATCGACAGAGCGAACCGGAAGACCGACGAGCCGTCCTCGGTGTTCACCGCGGTGGCTTCGTTCGACTTCTCGTCGGCCGTCGCGGACGGCGCTAGTGACATCGAGAGGGCAAGGGCGAAGGTCGCGGTTATCCAGCGGATGAATCTGCTTCGAGAAGTGGTCATGGTGTTGTTGTCTCCGTGGTTTCGGCGGGTGTCGTGGTGGTCGGCGCCTCCGTTGTGGGCGTTTCTGCGCGGCTGGTGACCGGTGTGCGGCGCCGGGTTTCGGTTTCGCGTTCGGGTGTCGTCGTGGTCGTCGGCGCGGTGGTCGTAGTCGTCGGCTGCGGTTCGAGTTCCTCGGAGCGTTCCGGCGTGAGGCCCGGTCGGCCGCTCGGCACGTGGCGGACCTGCTTGACCGTGTCTTGGAGCGTCCAGCGCTCGCCGCGGTGCAACGGCTTGTACTCTCCGTTCGGCCACCACAACCACGCCAGTCCGGCTACGAGCAACGCCGCCGCCGGCCCTAGCGCCGCCCGCGCGACCGGTCGACCCTCGGTCGCCTGCCATCCTTTGCGCCAGGCGCGATGCACCGTCCGGATGAGTACGAACAAGATGCTGGCGGCGGGAAGGGCGACGGCGAAACTGGCGAGCGCGCTGGCCACGACCTGGACGAAGTCCCCGTCGCTCAGGGCGCGGGTCACGCTGTCCCACTGCCGGCCGAGGCTGTCACCGACGGTGGCGAGGAGACGCGGCAGACCTACGAGCGCGAATGTCAGCGACGCGAGCAGGATTGGCACGACTGCCAGCACCCACAACGTCACCACGACCCGGACCCACGGCTTCAGTGCCTGGGCCCGCTCGGTGGTCGGCTGGCCGGGGATCGCGGACTGCAGTGTCGGCTTGATGCGCGCGAACAGATCGGGCACGCCGGTGATGTCGCTGAGGAGGTAGTAGCCGTCGAGGCGAACGAACGGCATCAGCTGGTGCGTCATTTGCAGCAGTTGGAGCGGTACCAGCACAAGAAGCGGGTCGTAGTCCGTCAGCGCCCACACGCCGACCGTGGCCAGCGAGAACAGCATGTTGAAGTACAGGCCGCCGAGGTCGGTGCGGAGCCGTCCGCCGCGGCTAAGACGGTACGAGTCGGTGACGTCGGTGTAGAACGCCGGCCACACGAGGTAGATCCCGCCGCCGATGACTCCCGGCTTCCCGCCGCCGTAGCGGCACGCCGCGGCGTGCCCAAATTCGTGAAAGCCCGCCGACGCCGCCGTCAAGACAAAGGTGAGAATCAACATCCCGGGGCTGTAGAGCAGCTGTCGCGTCGCGCCGCCCAGGCCTTCGGCGAAGAGCAGCCAGCCGACCATCGCCGCGAAACCCGCGATGACTACGAGGACGATCGGGGGAAGAAACAGCAGCCGGAACGGCGACGTCAGCAGCTGCGTGGTCTTCTCGCTGAAGAGCGTGAAACGACCGCGTATCTGCAGGAGCGCACCCGGCTTCTCGACCGAGGGATTGCTGCCGTCGGGTTCTTTCAGGACTCCGAGCGGCCGCAGCTTCTCTTCGACGAGAAACCGCACGTCGTCCGTCGTGGCCGTCTTGCCAATCGATTCGCTGACCGCCGCCGCGATCGCCGGCAGATCGCGTTGACCGTCGATGCACGTGAGAACGACGTACAACAGATCGGTTAGCTGCACCGTCTGCCCAGAAGCGAGCCGTACAAGCGACGGCGGCTCCTTGTAACCCGAGTGTTCGAACTCGCCGATGAGCTCGAGCCCATCGGCGAGTTCAAGCGGCCGCTCTACCTCGGTCGAACTAGTGACGGTCACTTTGCGTTAGTGCCTGAGTTCTTGGTGGAGTCAGTCGCCCTGATCAACGTTGGCGTCTTGATCGGAGGTGGCATTGGCTACCCCGTCAAGGTTCTGCACGATGATCGAGTCTTGGTCGGCCGAAGCGACCGCGGTGGAGTCGACGGTGCCGATGTTCGCCGCGACTGCGGCGTCGATCGGAGCAGCGACGTTGGCGTTGGCGGCCACAGCGGCATTGATCGGCGCCGCCACGTCGGCGTCGAGCGCGAGGTCGACGTTCAGATTCAACAGGCTGATATCAGGGTCGAGCAGCGACATCGCTTCCTTGTCGGGAATCCTCGCCGCGTCCTGCGCTTCCAGCTCTTCGCTCGACAAGCCGGGTTCGGTGGTCTTCTTCGTCATTGTGTCTCCTCCTAGGCCGACTGATCGCCGGACTGGTCGATATCAGCATCCTGGGTCGCGGTCGCGTTGGCGACGCCGTCGAGATCCTGCAGAACGATCGAGTCTTGGTCCGCCGAAGCACCGGCGACCGAGTTGACGGTCAGCGCGTTCGCAGCGACGGCGGCGTCGATCGGAGCGGCGACGTTGGCGTTGGCCGCAACGGCAGCGTCGATCGGCGCGGCGATGTCGAGTGCCAAGTCGAGGTCGGCGTTGATGTCGAGCAGCGACATCGCTTCCTTGTCAGGAATGCTCGCAGCGCCTTGCGCTTGCAGCTCCTCCTCGGTCAGGTTGGATTTCTTGCTCATTTACTTGTCCTTTCCATTTGAATGGCCGCGATCGCCAGCGTCGCCACCGTCGTCTTCCACGTCGACGTTCTCCTGGTTGAGAATGACGACCTGATCGGCGTCGGCGATCGCGTACGAGTAGTCGCTATCGACGTTCACGGCGATGGCTTCGTTGATCGGAACTGCGAAGTTGTCGACGCCAGTCCCGGTGATGACCGTGCTCATGGCTTCGCGATCCGGGAGCGGCGCGCCGCCTTGTTGTTCCAAGTCCTCGCCGGTGAGCGCTGACTCGGGGGAGTCGATCGGTTTCGGCATACGACGTGGCTACCCGCGGCTGAGCGCGGCATAAACCGACTGACGCGGCAGTCGTTCGGGTACGACCGCCGCCATGATTAGCTTCATTATTGGCTTGGTGCTCATCGGACTCATTGCCGGCTTCTTGGCCCGCGCGCTCCTTCCCGGTCGTGACGCCATGGGCATCGGCGCAACGATCCTCCTAGGCATCGTCGGATCCTTCGTTGGCGGCTTCCTTGGCGACTTGCTGTTCCGCGACG
Organism: uncultured Actinomycetes bacterium; assembly: GCA_963722185.1. Classification (GTDB taxonomy): domain Bacteria; phylum Actinomycetota; class Acidimicrobiia; order Acidimicrobiales; family JACCXE01; genus JACCXE01. The sequence continues at coordinate 461,645 of CAVRKD010000003.1, forward strand.
CCAATGTCGACGACACCGCGTTCCATACCGCCGGCATCATCGGGTCGACGCTCGGCGCCATCGTGTGCCTCGTCGTGTACCGCTTGGCTAACGGACGCCGCGCCATCAACTGATCAGGATCGCGTTTGGGTTGCCGGCCATCGGGTAGTCGTGGACGTGAACGTGCGCGGCGATCGCCGCGCCCAACCGAGGAGTTGAACCCGTGACGAACGCTGTCCCTGAACCACCCGATGACCACGGCGTGGTCGACCGACTCGCCGGGAAGGCCAAGCAGATCATTGGGTCCGTCGTCGGTAACGAGGACCTGCGTGAGGAAGGCGAGATCCAGCGCGCCAAGGCCGACGCTGCCGAGCGGGCCCGCGATGCAATCCGCGAAGCGGAGGCCGAGGCGGCGAAGGCCGAGGTCCAAAGCCGAGCGGCGGAGTTGCAGGTCGAGCGAGCGGAGATCATCGCTGACGCTGCCGCCGCCGTGGAGCGCGACGAGCTGGAGCGAGCCGAAGTCATCGAACGCGCACGGCTCGACGAGGCAGCGCGCGGATTGGCCGTGAACGTCAACGAAGAAAACGCCGCCGAAGCAGCGGCCGTGCAGGCGAGGGCGCAGCGCGCCGAGCAGGAACGGTTGGCGGCGGAAGCCGAGGCGCGCCGTATCGAGCAAGCCGCCGCCCAGGCGAAGCAGAACGCGTCCATCCTCGAACACGCCCAGAACAAGGACCAATGATTGACATGCTGAAGACCCTCAACCGCACCGTGGTACGCACCACCCTCGAAGGACTCCGACTGCCGTTGTCGACCCTCGAGCGCCTCACCGGGCAAGCAGACAACGAGGCGTGGCCGCCGGCGCTGCTGTTTCAAGACTTCCAAGCCAACGCGCTGCGACTCGTCGGCGGGTTCTTGGGCGATGACGAACTTGTCTCCCAGGGGCGGCTGCAAGCGGCGAAGCTGAGTGAACTGCGTCGTGCGTCCGAGCTCGAGCTGCGGGCTGAGCAAACCCGTCAAAACGCCGACGCCAAACTGGAACAACAGCGCCGAGCCGCGGCCCAGGACCGCCAGCGCGCGGAAAAGCGCGCGCAATCCCGGGCGGAGGCAGTCGAGCAAGACATCCGGCAGGCGGAGACGGAGTTGAGCCAAGAAGCCCGTCAGGCGCAGGCCGAGATCGACGCGGCCGCCGAGACCCGGCGGCGCGAAGTTGCCGCCAAGGAGCGTCGAACGCGCCTGGCTGCTCTCGACCGAGAAGAAACGGCGCTCGCCAAGCAGCAAGCGGCGATCGCGTCAACCGAACGAGCAGCCGCGCTCGACGAGAAACTCGAGACAAAGAAGCAGCAGCGCAAGAACTAACAAAAGTGGGTACCAGCCACACGTGAGGCAATCCTCGAAATGGCCCGCGCAGCTGCTGCTGGTCCGTCATGGAGAGAGCGCGGGCAACGTCGCGCGTGATCTTGCCCACAAGGCCAACGCGGCCTGGATCGACATCACCGAGCGCGACATGGACGTTGGGCTGTCGCCGCGGGGCGAAACACAGGCAGCGGCGCTGGGGCAGTGGCTGCGGGATCTCGGTCGGGCGGCTCCGAGCATCGCGTTGGCGTCGCCTTACGTCCGCGCGGAGCGAACGGCACGCATCGCGCTCGACGCGGCCGGGTTCAGCAACTTGCCGTTGAGCCTCGACGAGCGTCTGCGCGAGCGCGAGTTTGGGATCCTCGACCGCCTCACGCGCCGCGGCATCGAAGAACGCTTTCCGGAACAAGCCGAAGCGCGGCGGCGTCTTGGAAAGTTCTACCACCGGCCTCCCGGGGGCGAGAGTTGGTGCGACGTCGCGCTGCGCGTCCGCAGCATCGTCGACACCATCGCCCGCGAGTTCACCGGTGAGCGCGTGATGATCGTCACTCACCAGGTCGTCATCAGCGTGTTCCGCTACGTCCTCGAAGATCTGACCGAAGCCGCGCTGCTGGCCATCGACCGCGAGGCAGAACTCACGAACTGCTCCGTCACCTCGTTCGTGTTCGATCGCGCCGAAGCGGCTAGCGGTCGTATGCGTCTCGACTACTACAACCAGGCTGTCGCTCTCGAGCGCGCTGGCGCGCCTGTCACAGCGGAGCCCGACACGCACTATGCGCCCCGGTAGCGTCCACGTCGACGCGGCCCTGCTGGCGTCGATGCCGCTGCCGGACCCCGACGACACGACCGAAAAGCACGAGCGCGGCACCGTCCTCGTCGTCGGCGGAACCCGCAGGACACCCGGCGCTGTGCGTCTCGCGGGAATCGCCGCCTTGCGTGTCGGCGCCGGCAAGCTGCAGTTGATCGCCGACGCGGCGACGTGCGACGCGCTGGGCGTGGCGGTGCCAGAAGCGCTCGTGGCGCCCTTCGCCGCAGTGGAGGAATTGTGCGGACAGGTTGATGTCGTGTTGGTAGGGCCGGGCACGTTCAACGACGACGTAGCCGATCAACTTCTCAAGTCGGTTCTGACTTCGGTTGGCTCGCGGGCGTCGGTCGTGGTCGACGCCGGCGCCCTCGGCGCGCTCGCCACGATCGGTTCCCCGCTCGACGGCGGTCTCGCCGAGCGGTGTGTGTTGACGCCCAACCCGGGCGAACTGGCGACCTTGCTCGACGTGAAGCTCGAGGCCGTCCAGGCTGAACCCACGGCCGCGCTGCGTGAGGCGGTTGCGAAATACGCGTGCGTGATCACCCTGCGCGGGCCCGAAGCGCTTACCGCTGGCCCCGCCACGTCCATCGTGGTCGACACCGCGGGCAATCCCGGGCTCGGCACCTCCGGATCAGGCGACGTCGCCGTCGGGGCATTGGCGGGACTCATCGCCCGCGGTGCGCCGCCGATGACCGCCACCGTGTGGGCGAATCACCTTCATCGCCGGGCAGGGGAGCGTTGCGCCGACCGGATTGGTCCGGTCGGTTATCTCGCGAGCGACCTGCTCATCGAATTTCCGGCCGCGCTGGCGGACCTTCAGCCAAGGCGCGGCAGTACCTCGTCGGCGTAGAAGTCGAAGAAACCTTCCTGATCGGCGCCGATTTGGTGCACGTACACCTCGGTGAATCCGGCGGCGGCGAAGCGAGCGATGGCTTCGACGTGCCGCGCCCAATCTGGGCCGCACACGATGCGCGACGTCACGAGGTCGTCAGGCAGCGGCGCCGTCAAATTTTCGTAGTCCAGCGGCCGGGCGAGGTCCGACAGCGCAGCGCCTTCGACGCCGGCGTTCGGCCACTGGGCGCGGGCGATGTTCTCTGCCTCCTCGGCGGTGTCGGCCCAGCACACGTGCACCTGTCCGACTCGGCGCCGTCCCGCACCGCCAGCGGCCTCGAAGCTTTCGATTACGCGGGCGTCCGGCGACGCGCTGATGACGCCGTCTCCGATACGCCCCGCCAGCCTGGCGCTCTTCGGACCGGACGCGGCGATCAGCAGGTCGGGCGCAATCACCGGCACCGTGAACAGCTGCGCGTTCTCGACGCGGTAGTGCGCGCCCGCGTGGTTGACGTTCTTGCCGTCGAACAGCGCGCGGATGACTTCGACGGCTTCCTCGAGCATCGCCTGGCGCTCGGTGAACGCTGGCCATCGGGCGCCGGTGATGTGCTCGTTGAGCCGCTCACCGGTTCCGAGGCCGAGAAAGAAGCGCCCTTCGAACTGCACGGCCGCGGTGGCCGCCGCGTGGGCCACGACAGCGGGATGCATGCGGAAGGTCGTGCGGCGCGTGCTCCTCCGACGACAGCCAGTAGCCGACGTCCATCGTTACGCCGCGTCGCGTTCGGCCCGCCGCACCAGACCGATGAGTTGGCCGTCGAGCTTGGTGACGAGGAGTAAGTCCTCGCCGGTCTTCTCCATGGTCTCGGCGAGTTCGCGCAAGGGAATGCTGGGTCGGACCGTCGGCGGCGCCGGCCGCATCACGGCGGCGACGGGTGTGTCCGGAGCGACACCGCTGGCCTCGCGGCGGATGACGCCGAGGACAACGTCGTGCTCGTCGGCGACGGCGACCTTTTCCAGGTCGCACTGATGGTCGTGGCAATACACCGCGACGAGTTGCTGCACGTCCTGGCTAGTTGCTTGGTTGACCACGCAATTGCTTGTGCCCGAAAGCCACCTACAGCAAACTGCGGGCCGGGCTCAGCGGTAGGGGCTTGCGTGCGCCACGAGCGGCACACGGACCTCTTGGGCGTACGGCTCGCCGACCGCCTTGGGTGACTTGGTCGGCACGGCGAACTGCCACTGCGTGGCGTCGAGTTCGGTGACCGGAACCGGCGTGCCGACGAACGCGTTGTCGGTGTCGCCGGTAATGAAGAAGTGCACGCCGTGTTCGCCCCACGCTCCTTGCCGCTTGTCGCACGGTGCATCGCCGTAAGCCTGTCTGACGCGCGGGTCGGCGGAGGATTCGCCGGGCCACGGACGGGGCACGGGATTGTCGCCGGTGCCGTCGTCGAAGCACTTGTCGTCGCGGTAGTACGGAGCCACGAGCGGACTCTCGAGCGAGGTCACCGCCGACGGGGCGACGACGTACACGAGCGAGCCGAGGTCATCGTGGCCCGACACCTGTTCCCACGTAAACGCCTTCGCCGGCACGTCGAAGGTCGCGTCGGCGATGTCGACGAACGCCGGCTGCCCCCCTGCCTCGTCGATGTTGCCGTAGACCTCGTCGTTGACGCCGTCGATCGCGACGCCCTTTGGCTGGCGGGCGTTGAAGTAGCGCGTCGCTACGCCCGCGTTGTAGTCCCAGGACATGTACAGCCCGTCCGGCGGGATCGGATGCACGCGCACGCGATACCGGTAGGCAACAACGTTGCGGTAGAAGGTCTCGGTCTTCGTCACATTGGTGCCGGAGTCGGCGCCCCACACTTCGCGGATGGCGCGCACCGAGCCGACCCGCTCGCCCAGCAGCGCGGAGTTGGCTTCCCAGTTGACCTGTTCGTCCTCGAAGCCGACGAGGGAAACCGTCGAGTTGGGGCTCGACTGGAAGGCGCGCCCTTTCCAACGATCGACGAGGTCGGGGCCGTACACGCCCGGCTTGCCGGGCTTTGAGACCTGCATGCCGCGTACCATCCAGCGACCGCTGGCGGTCCAGCGGTACTTGTCGGTTGACACCGTCAGGCCGTCGCGCGCGAACCGGTCCTTGGACTGCCGCCGGGTTCCGTTGGCGTCGCACACCGTCCCTTTGAGAGCGGGCCCGTAGCCGGTGTTGCTGCTGCCGAGTTGTTCGAGGTCGCCCTTGGCAAACGTGTCACGGTCGATCCACTCATCCGCGTTGGCGTGGCGCTCGTAGTGCACGTAGCCGTTGGACCGGTTGAAGCGGCTGCCGTCGGGGCGAAGGAACAGATAGAAGTACGTCGACTGGTTGCGCAGCGGATCGCGCACGGCGATCTCGCGTCCGTGCCGGTTGCTCGTGCCTTGCGGTGGCGCGTGGCGCCGCGGCGCCCGGGTGCCGGTGTCCGACGCCATCACCACGATCTCGTCGTCGTCGTCGAGCGTGGGGACGGGATCGATCATGGGGCTGCCGCCGCTCGGGTATTCCGCCCCGCACTCGCCGGCGGTCTTCTTCCACGACTCGGTGTCCCACTGATAGGTCAGCTCCATGTCGGTGCCCGAGTACAGCGCGAAGTCCGACGGCGGGTTGGCGAGGAAATACGGAAAGCGCTGATCGACCTGCACCGGGATCTCCGTGAAGCGTGCGCCGCGCCCGTCCCACTTGTATGCCACGACTTGTGAAGCCGGCACGCCTTTGCGGTTGTCGAACGGCACGACGAGGGTGCCGTTATGCGCCGAGCGCGGGCCGGTCTTCGGCCGCGTGCCCGACGGGTAGGGCCGGGGCGTTCCCGTCGCCGGCAAACGCGACCACGCCGGAAGCTGCGCGCCCAGGAGACTCACAACGGCGTCGGCCCGAGAGGGCAAGACGGCGTCGCCTGTCGCCGCGTCCGCGGCCACAGGAGTCATCACGCCGGCAACCAACACGCCCAGCACAACCAGAATTCGCGTGAACAGTGCCATCACCCCAGCGCCTAGAGATCAATCATGCCACGCACGTGGTTCGGGCCAACCGCGGCGCTGGCGGCGCGCCCAAACGACCAGCCGTGACAAATGCATGTCAGTTCTTCAACAGCGTCCCCGGCAGTGACGGAGTTCAGGACATAGGCGACAGCTGCCGCTGTTGATGTGTCAAGACATCGGAGACACCTAACGAACGGGGTTCTTCGATGGACAAGGGGCGGTTCCTGATCGAGACGCATCTGCGCACGAAGAAACCGCTGAGCGAGCTCGCCGTCGCGCACGGCGTGTCCAGGTCGTGGCTCTACAAACTCCTGGCCCGCTACCGCACCTACGGCTCGGCCGGTCTCGAACCACGAGTCGCGCCGACCGCACAGCTCACCGACCCGGATCACCGACACCTGGGACGAACGCGTCGTCGTGTTACGCAAAGAGCTGAGCGACCTCGGCGTCGACGCGGGCGCGGTCAGCATCCAAACCCACCTCGAGCGACGCCACGGCACCGCACCATCAACCTCGACGATCTGGCGGATCCTCAAACAACGCGGCTTCGTCACCCCGCAACCCCAGAAGCGACCAAAGTCGTCCTGGAAACGATTCGTTGCCGAGTTCCCCAACGAATGCTGGCAAGCCGACGTCACCCACTGGGCCCTCGCCGATGGCAGCGTCGTGGAGATCCTCAACATCATCGACGACCACTCCCGCGTCTGTGTCGAGTCCCGCGTCTTCGTGACCACCAAATCATCTGATGTTGTGCGCGCGTTGCACCGAGGCGCCGAAAAATGGTGCTATCCGCAACGCTTCCTGACCGACAACGGCGCCATCTTCACTTCGGGCCCGCGCGGCGGCGCGTCCGTGTTCGAGACCGAACTGTTCTCGTTAGGCATCGCGCGCGCCACTCCCGGCCCTACCACCCCCAAACCTGCGGCAAAGTGGAACGCTTCCACCAGACGTTGAAGAAGTGGTTGGCCAAGCATCCCGTCGACACCAAGAAACAGCTCCAGGTCGAACTCGACGCCTTCGTCGCCTACTACAACGACATCCGCCCCCACCGCGGCATCGGCCGACACACGCCCGCTGAAGCATTCGCCGCCCGAGAAAAAGCCGGACCCCGCGGCGCACTCATCAACGTCGCCGGCTACCGCGTCCGCCACGACAAAGTCTCCAAAGCCGGCAGCGTCACCCTCCGCCACAAGGGCCGCCTCCACCACATCGGCGTCGGCGCCGCCTACAAAGGCTGGCACATCGTCATGCTCGTCGCCGCCGGCCTCGACATCCGGATCTTCGACCTCGAAGGCAACCAGCTCGGCCACACCAAACTCGACCCCACCAAGGACTACCAACCCATGGCCTAACCGGCGTCGCCGGAGCCATCGGAGAGCTGATGTCTACGATGACTCGCGACATCAGTCTCCGATGTCTCGCGACATCACAACAGCGTCCCCGGCAGGAGTCGAACCTGCGGCCTACCGCTTAGGAGGCGGTCGCTCTATCCGTCTGAGCTACGGGGACATTGGGAGACACGATAAGCGCTGCGTTAGCGCGCTCAGCGGGCGAAGTCATGGGCCAAATCGATGGGCCAAGCCGATGCGGTCGTAGTGGAGTGCGGCAGAACGTGCTGGTTGTGGCCGCGTTCGCGCGACGCGGTCGGTTTAGGAAACCGACGCTCTATCCCTTGCGTTTAGTCC